>JANQQV010000017.1 GCA_028284865.1 Rhodothermales bacterium
CGATGTCCCATGTGCCAGCGGTGGTGATAGGCCAGGGCAAGAGTCACGCCATGTTGTTCGCACGCTCGCATCATGCGCTCGCAAGCCGAGGTACTGGTAGCCATCGGCTTCTCCAACAAAACGTGTTTGCCGGCTTCAGCGGCAGCCACCGTTTGCTCTTCGTGGAGTCGATCAGGCGTGGCGATGATCACGCCATCCAATTCCGGATCGGCCAAAAGCGTGTCCATCGAGGTGTGGACAGGAGTGCTCGAGGCCAACCCGTGTCGCCGCGCGAAGTCTGCACCGCGGTTTTTCGATCGGCTGAGGACTGACCACAAAACCGCGTCCGGATGCGCGTTGATGGCGGGAGCATGCTGGTCGTCGGCAATGCCTCCCGGACCGATAATGGCACATTTCATGGCGAAGAGAGGTTGTGGTAGGGAGGAAGCGATACGCCGGAGATGACACCGGGTGCCATTCCGATTTAATGATATGGTTGGTGGAGGGACAGAACGCGGTACACAAAACGACGTACATTTGATTTCGCTTTCGCAGCCATCCAGATCCCGTTCGAACGATGAACCGAATTCCTGCCCTGCTTTGCTGTCTTGCCCTGGTTTTTACCAACGGCGCGTGTGCACAGTCTGCCGACGATACCCACTTGATCAATCAGGCGCTCGCCGCTGCTCCCGATGAAATGAAAGAGGGAGCCCGTGTCCTCGCGTACGACGATCAAGGGATGTACCGGGTCATTCGCGAAGGCGAAAATGAGTTGACCTGTGTGGCAGACAATCACCTGCAGGAAGGATTCGAGGTTGTTTGCTACCACCGCGACCTGGAGACGTACATGGCGCGTGGACGCGAATTACGCGCTCAGGGAATGACTGGTGGCGAATCGGTGACCAAGCGTGGCGAGGAAATCGAGGCTGGTGAGTTGGCGTTTACCGAGGGGCCGGCAACCCTGTTCATCCGATATGGCGAAGAGGCGTTCTACGACGAAGCCACGGGCGAAGTGATGAACTCGAATCTTCGCTATGTGATTTACACGCCATATGCAACGGCAGCCACCACCGGCTTGCCGACTTCACCATCGGGACCGGGAGCTCCATGGCTGATGCTGCCGGGCGATTGGCGTGCACACATCATGGTGACACCGCCGGCTTCGAACGAGAACTAGGACCAGGACGCTTTCGAGTCAGGCGGCCAGCCCTCATCGAGAGCTGCGCGCTGGGTTTTTCGCCTTTTTGACCGACTACTGGGCCCGCTGACGCTGCGCTTCCTTGCGAGCGAGCTTCAGGCGACGCCGTTGTTCGTGCAAACCCGGGATTTCGTCCCCCAGGTGGACTTCGCCCCGTTCACGCGCCAGTTCAATCTGGTGCTGACGTTCTTTCATCCGCGCGCGATCCTCTTCGGTCAAGCTATCGTGGCAATAGGGGCAACTGACGCCCGGCTCGAACAGATTCGATGCTTTGTCCTCTTCGGATATCGGCATGCGGCATGCATGACACATGTCGTAGTGGCCTGGAGCAAGGTCGTGGTCAACGGTCACACGGTTGTCGAACACGAAACACTCGCCTTCCCATAGGGAGTCATCAACTTCGACCTTCTCGAGGTAATTCAGGATGCCGCCCTTCAGGTGGTAGACTTCGTCGAATCCCTCTTCTTTCAGCCATGAGGTTGCCTTTTCGCACCGGATGCCGCCGGTGCAGAACATGGCGACTTTTGGTGTTTTCTCCGGGTCCAACGTGCTCTTGACGTAGTCCGGGAATTCCCTGAACGACTGTGTTTCCGGGTTGATGGCACCCTTGAAGGTCCCTACCTGGAATTCGTAGTCGTTGCGCGTGTCGATCAGGATCACATCGTCCTGGGAGATCAGATCATTCCAGTTCTGAGGATCGACGTACGTTCCCACGATCCGGCTCGGATCCACGCCTTCAACACCCATCGTCACGATTTCCTTTTTCAGGCGCACCTTGGTGCGAAGGAATGGACACGATTCCGTGTAGGACTCCTTGTGCTCGAGATTGGCCAGACCGGGCTGGGCTCGCAGATGACTCAGAAGAGCATCAACTCCTTCTCGTGAGCCAGAGACCGTACCGTTGATTCCCTCAGGCGCTACCAGAATCGTACCACGGACTTCATTTTCGTCCATGACCGCGTGAACGGCATCACGAAACGACTCGATGTCGTCAATCGGCGTGAAATGATAGAGGGCGGCGACTACACAGTTGGCCATGGGACGGCGGTCGGACGGTGGCGGGATGAGCGAAGTATCAGCCCACTTCAACGACCCGTGTCGCTGGCACGTTTCCGTCGATTCAGTCGAAACGGCTCACGGCAAGCCGGCCTGGTCAGTCCATTCCAGTCTTCGGTCAAGAAACGCCGTCCGCTTCCCACTGCCCCTTGTGCGATCCGTCACAAAATGGTTTTCGCTGAGACAGGCCGCACCGGCATAGGGATACCTTCTTTCCCTCCCAGCGAACGCACCCACTGGCCGCTCGAATGGAAACGTTTCCTTTGAGCAGCAACGGACCATTCGCCCTTGGAGAGATCGAAAGGGGGCCACCCGCTTCCTCGAATCCCGGGCCTTCGCGACCGACGGCTCCCGTGTCGTCCCAGCCTGCCTTGACGTGCGAGTTGTCACAGAAAGGTTTGTTCTTGGAGTGGCCGCAACGGCAAAGGGCTACGCGCTTGGTCGTGTTGCCTTCCTGCTCCGGAACGCCCTCAATCTCAAGGTCGCCGCGAACATAGATGGGCCCTGAGGGAACGATGGTCACCGTGTTTTCTGGTTCGGCCTGTTCCCCTGATGAACCGTCGTTGGCCCGCCAGGCGATGGCTCCTGATGGGCAACGCTTTGCGATGCGATCGATTTCCTCAGCATCCACCCGGTCCGGTTCTCCAAACGGTTTTCGTTTCAATTCGAAGAGTTCGCTGTCAGCTCGCCAGCATTCCTCGGCGTGGATACACAGATTTCCGTCCCAAATGACGGTGTACTCTTCGCCTTCGAAAGTCAAAACGGTTTTGGAGCCCATGGGGTAGCGGATGTAGTCGGTTAAAGAGGAAAATGGAACGTCAAGCTAGTGAAGCCAGGTGTGGATGGGAGTCAATCAGTTGCGCTTTGAGCGGGGGTTCGTCGTCCAGCATGGCAAAATCCTGGAACTCGAAACCAGGACCCACGCTACAGCTCACCAGCGTCCAGGGCCCCCGCGTTTGTGCAGCCTGCCAGTATGCAGCCGGGACGGTAGACGTAGGGTGACTTTCGTCCAACGTAAACGATTTGGCTGTTTTCATGGTCGGATCCACGATGGTCACCGACAGGGGAGCGCCGGATACATGAATCCAGATCTCGTCAGAAACAACGCGGTGAAATCGACTGATTCCGTTCTTGACGTTGTCATCGAGCAGAAACAGGATATTGGTGATGGCACTGCGAGGGCTTCGTCCGTCCAGAGGGTCAACCGATCGGACTGAGCGGAACGTCTCGACAAAAAAACCTCCTTCAGGGTGAGCCATCATCGCGTGCCGCTCCGCAATGCGTTTCGCCTCGGGATGCAACGCTGCAAGGATCTCGTCTGAAACGCTCATGCTTCGATCGTGACCGGGACGCCCTTGAATGACGGCGTCTTGCTCAGGGGATCGACACGTTGATCAAGCAGTCGGTTGGCCTCGGGGTAGTACATCGCAATATTCCCCGGCCGGATTCGATCGAAGGGAAGGAGTCGTTGATACGGCATGCGACCTCCAGGTCCCGTCACCGAAACACGCTGCCCAGTGGTCCATCCGCGTGCAGCGATGTCGTCCGGGTGCAGCAGGATGACATCCCGACCGTCAGCGCCTCGGAAAATGTCCTCTTCCTCGTAAACCACCGTATTGAACTGACCTTCGCTTCGGATGGTCATCAGTCGGAATGAACCTGCTTGGACGGCGGTGTGAGCTGGAAGCGTTGGCACGTGGAAGCGAGCCTTTTGGTCAGCCGTCTTGAATGTCGGTTCGTGGAAAGTGCGCCCTTTGATCTGGAATTCTGGACCTCCCTCGTCCAAGTCCGAGATGGCCTCCCATCCGGGAATGACATCGGCAATCATTTTGCGCAGTCCCTTGGTATCGCGAATGGTGTTCCAATCCAGGGCGCTCAACGCATGGCCCGTTCCGCGGGACTGCTGGATCCGTCCAAATAGTTCGGCGATGACATCGATTTCGCTACGCGGCCCATCAAAACGATGTGCGCCGCCGTCACTCAGGCGAACGTAGTTGAACATGGACTCCTGCGTCGTCGGCTGCGGCTCCTCGTCGCGGGCCAGGACGGGCAGGATGAGATGATTCGGCGATACGGCCCGGGCGTGTCCGGTGTTGAGGGTTGTGCTGAGGGTGATCTGCCACGGGATGCCGGACATCGCCCGGGCCGCCCAGTCCGCGTCCGGATTGGATCCGAACAGGTTTCCTCCCAGGTGGAACGCGACATGGATTCCGTCCTGATCGGCCCGCTGCATGCAGGCCATGGTGTCCATCCCCTCGGACGTCGGGAGCGTCAGATTGTAGCGCTCCGTCAATCCGTCAAAAATGGCCTTCTTCAGCTTGGGCGTAGCGCCAATACTACCAATGCCCTGGACGTTGGAGTGACCGCGGATCGGCATCAGTCCACAGCCTGGTTTGCCCAGCATACCCCGGAGCATGGCCAGTGCACCGATCATCTGGACGGTAGCTGTGCCGTGTTGGTGGTGCGTGACACCCATGGCCCAGGCGAATATGACACGCTTTCCGGCGGCATATCGCCCAGCCAGATCGTCGATTACCTCACGCGACAAGCCCGACCCTTCTTCGATCTCAGCCCAGTCAGTCGTTTTGATCTGTTCGGCGAAGGCCTCAAAGCCGGACGTGTATCGCGACACGAAATCGCGGTCAAAGGTGTCGTTTTCAATCAGGACCTTGGCCACACCCATCATCATGGCCAAGTCGCCGCCGCTGTGAGGCTGGACAACGTGGCTGGCAATCGCGCTTCCAAAGAGCAAGCTTCTAGGATCCGACGGGACGCTGAATCGCTCGAGACCCGCTTCCCGAATCGGGTTCACAACGATTACTTCGCCTCCCCGGCGCCGGACGTTCATCAGGGACTTCATGAGGCGAGGATGGTTGCTGGCCGGATTGGCACCGATCAGGATCACCATGTCCGTCTTGTCCAGGTCCTCCAGCACGACGGTTGCCGTTCCGCTCCCCGTAACGGAGGTCAGCCCGACACCGCTTGCTTGATGGCAGTAATAGCTGCAGTTGTTGACGTTGTTCGTTCCGTAGAGTCGGGCGCCCACGTGCAGCAGAAAAGCGGCTTCGGAGCTGCTGCGTCCTGAAAAGTAGAAGAAGCTCCGGTCCGGCGTCGTCTCGCTGAGGGCGCCGGCTGCCAGGGACATCGCTTCGTCCCAGCTCACCTCGCGATAGGCCTCACTGCCGGCTTCTCGTAGCACGGGCCGGGCCAGTCGCCCCACATGCTCGAGCTGCCTCGGCGTCATGGAGGCCATTCTGTTGAGCGGGGTCTCCGACCAGAACGACGAAGGAATTGGCGACTGCAGGTCGGCGGCCATGGCCTGAACGCTTTTCTTGCAGAACTCCGGGAATTCGCCGGCCTCGTTGACCATGCCTCCGCGCTGCCCTCCCATGCCAACGGCGCACGTCTTACAGGTATTCCGTGAACGCAACGCACGAAACATCGATCGGAAACCGCCTGATTCGCGGGCCTTCTTGAACGTGTAGGCTATCGATGCCCAGCCGCCTGGCGTCATGGTTCTGTCGATTGGTCACTGGAAAGTGAATCCCGGGGCGCCGGGTACCGTAGACATTCTAGCAATTCGGACGCGCAAACACTAGGTGAACCCATGAACTGGCTGGATCCTTTCTCCGTTTCCCTGCTTCTCTCTGGAGTGATCTTCGTGCTGGCGGCGGAATGGATGGCCCGTCGACCACCTCAGAAGATCAACAGTCTGTACGGTTATCGAACCCCGGCATCCATGGCTTCTCAAGAGCGTTGGGATTTCGCCCAGAAGGCATCCGCGATCCGTTCCAGATTCTGGGGATGGGTGATGATCACGTTGGCCATGTTCGGCTACGGACTCGGCGGACTTCCCATTGCGATCGGAGTCGTGCTGTCAATCGGAATCCTGATCACGTGCTGCGTCTTGTTGTTGACGGGCACGGAAAAAGACATCAAAAAGCACTTCGGCCCGGTTCAGCGAGGCTGATTGTCATTCGGATTCAGGCTTTTGGGTGAATGGGGGCAGGGTGCGTGTACCCGGTGGACATGGCGAGCATTGAAACGTAACAGCGGGCGGGCGAACTGTGTTCGCCCGCCCGCTCACGGTTCGTCTGATTCTGTTTTTGGGATTCGGGAATTGTGAAGCGGTGGGCGCCCCGTTTGGTTGTCAATTCAATTGATGAATGGATTGGAGAACCGCTCGTCGGTAGCCAGTGACTCGTCCGTCAGTGTCCGAAGAAAGGCCACCAGCGCCTCCTTGTCCTGTTCGGACAGATTCAGTCTGCGTGGTTGCCCCTGGTTGTTTCTCAATCGGTTATCCAGGGCAGGATGCGACTGGACGCCCGAGTCATAGTGCTCAACCACCTCGCGGAGCGTCGCAAACCGACCATCATGCATGTAGGGCGCCGTCAATTCGATATTGCGGAGAGAGGCCATCTTGAAGCGCCCACGCCCGGCACCCGGGTCTGTAGTAACTGCGTCGAGGCCGTTATTCCTTGGACGATCGCCAACGAGGTCCGGACCGCTGTGACACGTACCACATCGCGTGCGGCCACTGAAGAACAGGCGACGACCGCGCTCCTCCAAAGGGGTTAGCACACCACGGGCGTCGTTCCCACCCGGATTGCCGATTCCACCCGCGCCGCCCTGAGGTCCACCATTTCCGCCACCTTGAAGGCCACCGCCCTGGGGTCCACCGTTACCCGGAAGTCCTGCTCCACCTGGCCCACCGCCTTGCTGTCCACCGCGACCATTTCCGCCACCACGGCCACCTGGTGGTGGCGGGCCTCCGGCACCGGTAACTACAACACCACCAGCTGGAGGTCCACCTGCGTTTACACCGCCCGGACCACCATTGCCGTTGCCTCCATTACCATTTCCATTGCCATTTCCGGGGAATCCACCGGCCGCCAACCACGCATCCCAGCGGGAATTGGTGGTCACAATAGAGCGCTGAAAAGCCGAAAGGGCCTCCGCAATGCGATCGGGTGTGACAAGATCATTTCCGAAAGCATCCTGAAAGAGCACGTCGTAGTAGGGTAACGCATCCACGCGGACAACAGCCTCACCGATGTCTAAGCCCATCTCATCCGGGTTCTCAATCGGCATCAAGGCTTGTTCTTCCAGAGACTCAGCTCGCTCGTCCCAGAACATGCGGCCGTTCGGGTAGGTCACAACATTCGCGACGGACATGGCCTGACGCGTCGTCATGGCACCTCCGATGCCTCGACTGAATTGGTTGCTGTCCGAGAAGCCCTGGTCTTGTCTGTGACAGGACGCGCAAGAGACCGTCCGATCGCGGGACAACTCCCGCTCGTAGAACAGGACTCGACCCAGGGTTACTAGACCATCGTTTCCTCCTGTGAAAAAGACCTGTCCTCCGTCCCCGGGGATGGCTGCAGACCGACCGTCGTCGGATGACGATTGCATGGCCGACTGGTTGCCGGCAACCTCCTCCAATCGCAGCGTTTCGGAGACAGCATCAGCCGACTCACTTTCTGGCATTTCAACATCGAATGCCTGTTCACACCCCGCCAGCAGCAGGATCAGCATCAAAGCTGTTATGATTCTCATGGCAATGCACCTTCGCGTTAGTGTCGTGGGCGGGTTCGTGACGTGGGTGTTTGCCAGGATCGTCAGATGTTGCGCAGAAGATGTGTCGAAAGTGTCACGATTCCATCATCATCCATAAATGACGACCGGCCGCACCCTGTCGGGTGCGGCCGGGATGGCGAGTGCGGTCGCCCTTTCAGGTGGGGCCGGGATGGCGAGTACGGTCGGCCTTTCAGGTGCGGCCGGGCTTGCGAGTGCAGTCCGCTTGGCTGGTACGGTCAGGCTTACGAGTACAATCGGCCTGTTGGATAAGGCCGGGAGGGCCCAGGAGTGCAATCTGCCTCAGCGCGTTTGGGGGCGCTCGTTGTTCATCTGGATGATGTCAGCATTCCAGCGATAGTCACCAAGCAGGTGCGTGACGAAGTATTCCGCGCGCAGCCAGAACCAGTAGTCCGACATGCTGCCGTATCCGTGTCGCTGACCGGGGAATACGAAGAAGTCGAACCGCTTGTTGGCCTTGATCAGTGCATCTGCCATGCGGTACGTGTTCGCCGGATGCACATTGTTGTCTTCAAGCCCAGTCGTCAGCAACAGCCGCCCTTTCAGGTTGCCAGCCAACTCAGGGTTGGATTTGATATTGTACTTGAAGGAGACGTTGCCCTCGTCGTCAACGACTTCTTCCACGCCATGATGCTGCTCGGACCAGTACCGGTTGTAGATCTCATTCGTGTGGTTGCCCGCACTCGAGACCGCCACTTTGAAAAAGTCCGGATAGACGAGCATCGCCGCCGTCGACATGAATCCACCACCTGAGTGGCCGTAAATGCCGATCCGGTCGATGTCGATATAGTTGTGGCGATCCGCCAACTGCTCGGCAGCCACTTTCTTGTCGGCCAGGCCGTAGTCGCGCAGATTTCCGTACCCGTAGTTGTGATACCATTTCGAGCGGTTCGGATGACCACCACGGTTACCCACGGTGATCACAACCATCCCGAATTGAGCCAGTGCCGTTTCATAGCGATTCGTACTGAACCACTTCGAAACCGATTCGGTCTGAGGACCGGGATAGACGTACTCAACCAGTGGATACTCCTTCGCTTCGTCGAAGTCGAACGGCTTGTACATCACGCCATACAGGTCGGTGATGCCATCAGCAGCCTTGACGGTGAACGGCTCCGGGAATTGATACCCGGCTTCCAGAAGCTTGGAGAAGTCTGCCGTCTCCAGTTCGACAACGACGCGACCATTGGAATCCTTGACAGCGGATACCGGAGTCGTGTTCACGCGGGAATAATTGTCCACAAAGAAGCGGCCTGATTCGCTGAATACCGCGCGATGGTCATAGTCGCCGGCATTGAGGAGTCGGAGGCCAGATCCGTCCAGGTTTACGCGGTAGGCGTGCTGGTAATACGGGTCTTCCCCTTCCTCTCGACCATTCGCCTGGAAGTAGATCACCCCGGCTGACTGATCGACTCGCTGGATTCCTGCCCGGGTATTCCATGGCCCGGAGGTAATCTGGTTCTTCAGCGCTCCATCAGGGCCGTGCAGGTACAAGTGACCCCATCCGTCCTGTTCGGACCACCAGATCATGTCCCCATTGTCCAGCAGGTACGGATGGCGCGGCTCGATGTAGGTATTCATCCGCTCCTCGATGAGCACTTCCGTCTCACCGGTAGCAGCATCCACGCGGAATAGATCAACCCGTTTGTAGTCACGGCTCTTTCGATAAGCCAGGAAGCTGCCCGGATCGTTGGTGTTCCACGTGCGAACGAACGGAGACTCGTCGGCCGGGTAGCGGAATTGCGGCTTCGAGCCGACCTGGACTTCCTGATCGACGAACGCCGAGTCGTTGACTGCCCAAACAGAGTCTGAGACAACAGAGCCCACCTGAAGGTGATACTGGGCTACGTTCTCTTCGCCCGGCATGCCGTACTTGTAGCTCTCCAGCTGCGGCCGCTTGTCACCCGTGTAGTGGATGATCCACAGATCGCCAACTTCCCTGACATCCATTCGCATGACGGAGAAGAACTCGGATCCGGGTGACCAGATGATGTCAGCGCGCTTTCGCTCGTCTTTGTCTTCCTCGACTTGCTCTGCGGTGCGGCCATGGAACTGACTCAGTCGCCAGTTTGACGCCACATATGAGAAAAACGGCTCCCCGTCGTGCGTGAGCTGGATTTCCTCGACTTCAACTTCGTCTTCTGCCTCCTGTGCATCATCACCTCTCTTGCCGCGACGAGCATCGACAATCCTCTGGAAGTCCTCGCCACTCATCTTGTAGAGATTGTCGTGGCGGGCAAAGACGACCCAGTTGCCATCAGGTGAAATGGACGCCCAGCCTGGACGGTTGTCCGGCTTCTCCACATCATCCAGTTCGCGCAATGTCTGTGTGCGAACGTCGTATTCGAAGTAGAATACTTTATCGCGCATCTCAGGCTTCTTTTTGACGGCAGTCGAGTCTTGCTGTGTGTCGCCGGTCTCCGCCTCTTCATCCGGGACTTCTTCCTGGACGCTCGAAGTGACTTCGAATCGCAGCGTGTTCTGGTCGACGAACTTGATGTTGCGAATCGGGAGATTCTGTCCGTCAAACGGGTCCTTGACAATGCGCGTCAATTCTGCGGCAATCCGGTCATTGTCGAAAACGGCCGTTTTCGTGCCCCGAACAGGGTCGACGAGCCAGTAGCTCATACCGTCCGACGTTTCGTAGGAATACCAGAAGGTCTCACCGCCTTCGATCCAGCGTGGTGAAACCGAAGTCGAATAAATGAGGTCGTTGATGCGATAGGGCGCCCAACGGGAAGCCAACTCATAGTTGGCCGTGCGATGGACATCACTGCCGAGGGCCGCGCCGCCGTGGTGGTCCTGAGCGGAGGCGGTCGGAAGCGTCACCAGAAAGGCGATCGCGATAAGGAATGTGAAGCGCATGGGCCTGAAGAACACTGGAATGAGATACAATCGGGGTACAGAACCGCAATGTATCTTGTCAGCCACCGAATCGAAAGAACCCGGGCAAATACCCGGAAAAGCCCTACACCCGACGCGATGACGCCCGACAAACAAGGCAACTTCAAACCCGTCCTGGAAGCGTTGAAGGCGGAGATTGAAGCTGAGTTGACAGGCGGTCCCGAAAAGGGCGCCCATATCCGACCCGACAATGCGATCGGTCGGCTCACCCGCATGGAAGCCATCCAGGCCCAGAGCATCTCAGAGGCTGGAAAAGCCCGACTTCGAAAACGATTGCCGCAAATCGATCGCGCGTTGAAAGCCGTTGACGAAGGGACGTACGGGACCTGCGTTAGGTGTGGAGGGGCGATACCGGCCGGGCGGCTGGAAATACGTCCTGAAAGTCGGCTGTGCGTTGGCTGCGCAGCGCGAACTTGACCATCACCACGAAGATGAATTGCTCGCAAGGAGTAACGTCGAAGGTCCGGTGAAGACAGAGGGTCGTTCTCACCAGACAGTCCCGGACCCATTCCATGCGTTGGTTGCTTTCTCTTTTTCTCGTTTCTGCGCTGCTCGTCGGCTGTTCCAGTTCTTCCGATTCCGACAATCCAGTTGGACCTGTCATGGAAGAAGATGACTCCGACAACGGTTCAGATGTCCCTGCCACGGCCCGTTTTGCCCAGGATGTGTTGCCTCTCTTCCAGCAGTCTTGCGCCTCATCCGGGTGTCACGGATCAAGCGCGTCCAGCGGGGTTCGACTGTCCTCCTATGAGGCAACCATGTCGTCCACAGGCTCTCAGTATGGTACGTTGATTGTCCAGCCGGGTAATGCTTCTGCCTCTCCGCTAGTAGATAAAATCCAGACCAATCCTGATCGGGGTCAGCGCATGCCATTGGGTAGGGCGGCCTGGTCGACTTCCCAAATCCAGACGGTTGTGGACTGGATCAATGCAGGCGCATTGAACAACTGACGCACCCATGCACCGACTCCTTCTGATTTTCTGCGGTCTGCTACTCTCATCGCAGGTGCTGGCTCAGTCCTACACCTCCGAGGACGGCTATGTGGCATTCCATTCAAAGGTCCCTCTGCATGACTTTACCGGGGAAGCCAATACGTTGATTGGCAGCATTGATTTCTCGGAGGGCGTGGTCGATTTCTACGTCGATCTCGAGACGCTGAAGACGGGCAACCGGAAGCGCGACCGGGATATGCGTCGCACGCTGAATACAGAAGAGCATCCGTTTGCCTCTTTCTACGGGACGCTCGGGAATCTTGAGCAGCTTGCCTCCGCAGGGACAGGGGATGTCCTCGATGTTCTCGTCACCGGGGCATTCAGCGTGAATGGCATCTCTCGCGATATTGAAGTCCCGGGCACAATCACGTTGCAAGACGGCAGCATTTCGGTGGAGGCCGCATGGGAAATCCTGCTAGATGACTACGAGGTGGTTCCACCTCGACTCCTGTTCATGAAAGTTGATGAGGTCCAGCGCCTTGAAATCAAGACTACCCTTCTTCTCCAGGACCCGGAATCAGACTGATCGATGGAACGAGGCTCCTGAATGGGCCCTGTCATTCCCGGTTTTCCTCGTCTGTTTGGTTGTCCTGGCCGCTTCCGTGCAACCGGCCCACTCCCAGATGCCTCGTGAGCGGTCATCGCAAGCCGCGGCAGATGATCTGTTTTGGGCGCCGTCAGTGGTCATCCTGCCGTCGGTCACACATGTCGGTAAAGGCATGATGGACTTTCAGATCCAACATGCGTTCGGGCTTCTTGATGACGGGGCAAATGGACTCTGGGGATTGGACGCTCCGGCCAACATCCGATTCGGATTCGAGATCGGACTTTCCGACAATGTCACACTGGACATCGGTCGTTCGCGCTTCAACAAGGTGTTTGATTTCGGACTGAAAGGGACGGTCTACGAGAAATCACGCGTCCAAATTGGACTGTTGGGTACAGCAGGCATTGAGACGTTGAAAGATGGTCGATCGGCTGGAGACCGGATGTCCTTCTATTCCGGTGCATTGGTTGCAGCCCGGGTGACTCCATCCTTGGTTATCCAGGCGCTCCCATCGCTTGCCCATTTCAACCTGGTCGCCGACGGGATGGACAACTCGGCTGTTGTGCTTGGACTCGTCGGGAAGTGGGATGCCTCAGATCAGGTGGCCGTGTATGTCGAGACGCTTCCAGTATTGAGCGGTGAAGTACCGGGTGCGGAAACCGCGTTTTCGGTGGGCACCGATCTGGAAGTCGGTGGACATGTGTTTCAACTGTTCCTGACCACATCCCAGTGGATGACCCCTCAGCATGCCGTATTCCTGTCGCGCGATAGCATCGCGGATCGGGATGTGCGCCTCGGATTCAATGTGCACCGGGTGTTCGGGCTTCGATGATGTGACGCAGCTGCCGTACCAAGTCCGGATTTACCACCTGGTCGGCGGATGCCCTGTGATCTGAACGCACGCTGTAGTCCGAGAGCACGCTTGAGTACGCGTGGAGGGAATAGGTGCCTCTCAGCGAATCCATTATGTGCGGCGCGTTTTCGTGGTCTACGCCGCCTCCAATGACCCATTCGATGCCCTCGGGCGACTTGCCCAGATATTCAATCAGGGTGCCCAGGTTGTTCGATGCGCTGGCAGCGCTCCCCCAAGGCGCTCCTGAAGTCAGAATGCGCTGGACTCCGAGTTCAGTCAGCGATGCAATGTGGTTTTCTGGCGTGGAAAGGGCGTCAAATGCGCGGTGCATGGTGACCTGAACACCACTTGAGTGCGACGTATCCATCAAGATCTCCATCGCAATTAGATCGAGCATGCCGTCGCGAACGACTCCGAAAACCACACCGTGCGCACCTGCCTTTGCAAGATCACGGATACTCTGCGCCATCCGGCGGATCTCGGCGGCGTCATAGTCGAACAGTCCGTCTCGTGGACGAACCATGGCCAGCACGGTCACGTCGTCCGGGACTGCGCTGCGAATGGCCTCGATAATGCTTGCATCGGGTGTCAATCCGCCGACACCCATTCCAGCACAGCACTCCAGACGGTCTGCGCCTCCTTCGGCTGCAGCTCGAGCGTTGGCAAGCGATTGTTCAAGCGTGTCACACGCGATGCAGATTTCCAGAGGTCGATGCACAGCTGCTCGATGAGTTGAGAGATGGTCCGCTGCAAAAGTAGGCATGGAAGTGGCAGTTTAAAGACCCTTATCTTTCGAGCCGTTTCGCCCGGCACGGGTACCTGCCAAATCCAGTAATCCGGATCGTCCCATGACCCGTCGTGTCTCCCTTCTTTTCATTCCCATTCTCCTTCTGACCATGACCCTCACCAGTGACGTTTCTGCGCGACAGAATCTGGACGAGACTGAACAGCACATTGCGTCGTTCATCGATAGTCGGGTCGAGGCGGCGATTTCCTTGTTGGAGCGCGTCGTCAACATCAATTCCGGTTCGATGAATTTCGACGGCGTCCAGGAAGTAGGAGCCGTGTTCCGGGAAGAACTCGAAGGCATTGGATTCGAGACCTGGTGGGTCGATGGAACGGCCTTCGATCGCGCCGGTCACCTGTTTGCCCGCATCGGGACGCGCGGCCCTCATTTTCTGCTGATCGGGCATCTTGATACGGTCTTCGAGCTGGATAGCCCCTTCCAGGTCTTCACTCGTGAATCGGAGGGCCGCGCGAAAGGCCCCGGCGTCATTGACATGAAAGGCGGTGATGTGGTCATGGTGGAGGTCGCTCGCGCCCTGAAGGCTGCAGGCGTACTGGATGACATGACCATCACCATCGCATTGATTGGAGACGAGGAGTCTTCGGGCGATCCTCTTGAGCTGGGTCGTGCCTCGCTGGAAGAAGCGGCGCGGGAAGCAGACGTGGTCATGGCATTCGAGCCGGGCGACGGAGATCCGGGCACGGCAGTGTTGGCCCGCCGAGGATTCACGGGATGGGAGCTGCACACGACCGGAGTTCGTGCGCACTCTTCGTCCGTCTTCTCGGGCACGACTGGCTACGGGTCCATCTACGAAGCTGCCAGGATCCTGACGCGATTCCAGGAGGAATTAGTGGGCGAAGAATTACTCACGTTCAACCCGGGCCTGATTCTGGGTGGAACGGCCGTAGAGTTTGACGAGGAAAACGATCGCGGTTCTGCATTCGGGAAAACGAACGTGGTCGCCGGCAAAACCGTCGTTTCCGGTGACCTCAGAACGATTTCGCCTGAGCAACGCGAGGCGATCAAGGAGCGCATGCGGGGATTGATCACGGATAACCTACCGCGTACGACGGCGAAGCTCACCTTCCGGGACAGCTATCCTCCCATGGGTCAGACGGAGGGGAATGAGCGCCTGCTGGCCATTCTGAATCAAGCCAGTCTTGACACGGGGTATGGACCGATTGTCGCCGGAGACCCAAGCAAGGCAGGAGCAGCAGACGTTTCGTTCGCTGCGGGGTACGTCGATATGGCCATCGACGGACTGGGGATGACCGGAGGTGGGACGCACACCACGGAGGAATGGGCCGACTTGTCCACGCTCCCCATGCAGGCTACACGCGCTGCCGTTGCGATGTACCGCATCGCTCGCGACTGGTCCGAGTAGACCGGAAAATTCAATGCCGGTTTTTCGGTGGACGTGTGACTCCCGGATTGCGGAGATTGGAGCATGAATGATCGCACGCTTACAACTTCGCAGCTGCCCGCCCGGGAAGAGATGGTCCATGCCTTCCTGAACCGGGATACCAACTATGAGGGCATTTTCCTCACAGCGGTGAGGACAACGGGCATCTTCTGCCGGCCGAGTTGCTCGGCACGGAAGCCCAAGCCGGAAAACGTGGAGTTTTTCTCCACTACCAAAGAGGCACTCGATCGGGGGTATCGGCCATGCAAGCGGTGTCGGCCGATGGAACCGTTGGGTCAGGCGCCGGAATGGGTGCAACCCTTGATTTCAGCACTTGACGAGGATCCCGTTCGCCGGTGGAAGGATGCTGACCTGCGGGCCATGGGGTTGGACCCCGATCGCGTCCGACGGTGGTTTGTCAAACAGCATGGAATGACGTTTCATGCCTTCAGCAGAAGCCGTCGACTGGGAGGAGCCTTGGGAACGATGAAGGAAGGGAAATCGCTGACAGAAGCTGCATTCGATCACGGGTATGAATCCCTTTCCGGATTCAGGGACGCGATTGCGCGAATCACCGGCGTTCCGGCAGGCGAAGCGACGGACAAAGGCGCCCTGTACCTGCACCGACTCGAGACTCCGCTTGGACCCATGCTGGCAGGCGCAACAGACAAGGCGGTGTGCCTGCTCGAGTTCATCGATCGTCCGATGCTGCCCACGCAGTTGACCCGAATCCGCAAGCGATTCTCAGAGGTCCCGGTTCCGCAGTCGAACCCGGTCATTGAGAAGTTGGCCTCAGAGCTGGAAGCCTACTTCAAAGGGGAGCTACAAGCGTTTTCGACTCCGCTGGATTTGCGGGGAACGGCCTTTCAGGAAGAGGTGTGGCAAGCGCTCCTCCAGGTTGGATATGGTCAAACTGCATCGTACGGCGACTTGGCAAAGACCATCGGCAACCCCGGATCTGTACGCGCCGTGGCCCGGGCGAACGGCGACAACCGGATGGCCATTTTGATTCCATGCCACCGAATCATTGGCTCGGACGGGTCACTGACAGGATATGGTGGGGGACTGCATCGAAAGAAGTTCTTGTTGGAGCTCGAGCAGGGTATTCGTTCGCCCGGACTTTTTGATTGAGCATTGGGTGGACGGAATGCTCTGGGAGTGAACCATAGCGTGTGCGTTCGCCACGTAACACAATAGTTGACTGGTCAACTTATTGCTGTAGATTGAACCCCTCCTGCAACATTGCTTTCCTGGCATGGCCTCCATCCTCGGAGAACTCAAACAGACCAAGCCGTTTCCGACACCCGGACTGGAAACAGGCGCGTCCCTGCTTCGAACTGCTGCCCAGTTACGCAGACTCCTTGAACAGGAGATGGGTACGCACGAGATGACGCTTCAACAATTCAACGTGCTTCGCATCCTGCGTGGTGCGGACGAGCCGCTTCCCACCATGGAGATCGCGGACAGAATGGTTGAACCAGAACCAGGAATCACTCGGCTGCTGGGTCGGATCGAAGAGAAGGGGTTGATCTCCCGATCCCGTTGCACGGAGGATGGCAGGAGGGTACTTGCCGAAATCACGACGGAAGGGGTCGCCGTTTTGGAAGAGATCGGCGAGCCCACGGACTATCTATGTCCTGACGATGGCGCGGCCTTGTCAGCCGAGGAACTTGACCAACTCCTATCGCTGCTCTCGAAAGTCCGGCGAGCCATGGGCTAGGGGATTGCACTAGGGAGACTGTGTCTCCATGGATCGTGTCCATTCCCGATATCCCATGATGCACAGAACCAGGAAGATGGCGTACTGCCCGGAAAACAGGTACAGCCCTTTCAGTGCATAGATCGTGATGGCCACGATGTCGATCACGAACCAGTAGGCCCAGTTTTCCAGCAATTTGCGCGCCATGAACCACATCGCGACCAGACTGGCCATGGTGGTGAAGGCGTCGCCGTATGGATAGGCAGGTACAGGTGCTCCCCCTGCGGCCCATGCCTGAGCCCATGCGATGGAATCGTTCACGTTGGTCAGAAACCACTGCGCGATCACGTCCAGATTGCTCATGCTCCATCCCCAGGCAAGGGTGAGCACTATGGTCACGATTCCCCACATCACATTCTTGCTCACGGACATGCGTCCAACAGGCAAGACATCATCCTGGGGTCCGCCACGGAGCCAGTGGATCCAGCCATAGATGTTCATTCCGATGTAGTAGACATGCAGCAGCATGTCGGAATACAGGAAGGAGTCGTAGAACACGATGGCTGCCGTGGTTACCGACAACAAGCCGGTCGGCCACGCCCAGATTGACTGTCTCGTCAGGAGAAAAACGCTGACGAGGCCACTGATGGCTGCGATGGCTTCAAGAATCAGCATCGAGAGGGTACCTCCAAAACGGTAGGCTCATGACCGGTGATCGAAAAAAGTTGGCGCATCCCTGCCTGATCCAGGACCACGGTGCTCGTATTCACCAAAGGGTGGCAACGCACAGAGTCGGCATTCCAGATGGCCTGGTCCACGATGACTTCCACTAGATGGTCGGGGTCGTTGATGACCCCCATGAGCGTCACTGATCCGGGCTCGACATCAAGGTGCTTGAGCAGTCGTTGCTTCGAGCCGAACGACATCCGTCCGAGCCCGGTCGCAGCCCCCAGAGCCATAAGATCGACTTGCTTGTCGAAGGGGACTACAATCAGAATGTGACGTCGCCCTTTTTTGTCTCGGACGAACAGATTCTTGGTGCGCTGGCCCTTCGGAATGTCCACCAGTTCCGTGACTTCCTCGACCGTGAACACTGCCGGGTGGTCATATCGGTCGTAGGGGATCCCGTGGGTGTCAAGAAAGTCGAGTGCCTTCCTCAACCGGTCGGTGGTCATGGATCAGGGGTTCGGTCGTGATCTGGGCGAGAAGCGTGTGGGTCCGGCGAAAATAGCGAAATACACCCACAGGATCGCCGCAAGAAAAATCCCCTGTGTCACGAGGATCAGTCCACCACCTGAAATGCGACCAATGTTGTCATGCAGCTCGAATGTGATGTTGCGACTCTCATCGGACATGACCAGGAATACCAGAATGGTAGCGGATGAGATGAGCGCCAGTCCGAACAGGTGTAGTCTGGCCACCCAGACCCAGAACTGATTTCCTTCCAGCAGGGCAATGCCAAGCGGCAACAGGACGGGCGCGTAGTCCACGGCGTTCACCGTCCCCGACATGAGGGAGACGGTGAACCGGACCGTGGCAGCTACGCCCAACAATGTGCAGATCGTACCTGCAACCAGAGTGACGGTGGATCGGGACGGATACATGGCGGATTGGGTTGATTGGGTTCAAGTACAGAAACGGTCAGAGAGACAGTGATGCGTCACCTGTGGGCTGCTCGTCCTTGCCAAAGGAGAATTCGACATCCACATCGCACCCCATGAAGCACCAGCAGGTGACCACATCGACATCGTATTCGATCAATCCCCACAAGAAAGAGCGCGAGGCGGTATCAGGGCACTCCCCGTGGCCATCGCATACTTCTCCAGGGGAAACGAAGTCCACTTCGCAGGTCAGTGTCAGCTTCAAGAAGTCTTTGCCAGCAACATCAAGGCCGGCAATGTCCTTGTACGTGTCCTCCTCCAGGCACGAGCGATCTACGGGAGCGCTGTAAATCCCGTCGCCTGCGACGGCATCAAAGCGAACGCCCGTGTCCTCCATGAGCGTCACAGAGCCGTCTTCCTGCATCCCAAGGATGTGGAATGCTTCCGGATAGCGAACGCCGGCATTCTGATCCAGCGCGATCGACAACACGAATTGCTCTTCCTTGGCAGATCCTGGATTCAGAATGGTCATTTCGACCGATTCAATAATCTCCATGGATGCCAGTGTGGCGACTTCAGCCGAAGGATCGGTTTCCGCCGACGAAAGGGATCCAGCATTGCAGCCAGTCCAAAGCGTCATCAAGGCAATGGTCAGAATGGGCAATAATCGATGGCCAGGGGCCAGATAGGTCAGTTTCATGGTCAGTCCTCATCTTCATCCAACTTCACGAACGAGCAGGCGCATGACAGCGCCGCTCATGGATAAAGAGCCCAAACCAACCGGGACGTAACCTCGACAGCCCGATTATTTACCAGACGTGATCGTTCTTGTCGATCACCTGAGACGCAGAGCCGATGATGAGAGGATCCGGCTCTATGACCACTGTGTGGTCTTTCTGGGGATAGTCCAGATGATAGAGGAAGTGATTCATGCAGTTCAGACGAGCACGCTTCTTGTCATCCGACTTGACGACCGTCCAAGGAGCGTCGGCGGTGTCGGTATGAAAGAACATGTTCAGCTTCGCCTTCGTGTAGTCGTCCCACTTGTCACGGGACAGGCGGTCGATATCACTCAGCTTCCATCCTTTGAGCGGATCCGAATCCCTCGAATCCATGCGAGCCTTCTGTGCGCCCCTTGTGACTGAGAACCAGTACTTGAAGAGGATGATGCCCGATCGAACGAGCATGCGTTCCACTTCGGGTGCCTGACGCAGGAATTCCTTGTACTCTTTTCCGGTGCAGAAATTCATGACCCGTTCGACCCCAGCACGATTGTACCAGGACCGGTCGAAGAACACGATTTCTCCAGATGTTGGAAACTGGACTACATAGCGCTGGAAGTACCACTGTCCGCGCTCTTCATCTGTCGGCTTTTCCAGCGCCACGACGCGTGCACCACGAGGATTGAGGTGCTCCATGAAACGTTTGATGGTACCCCCTTTGCCGGCTGCGTCACGACCCTCGAAAACGAGAATGATGCGCTTCCCCGTTTTCTTTGCCCAGCGCTGCACCTTCAACAACTCAATCTGCAGTTCCCGCTTGCGCGCCTCGTAGGCTTCACGATTCAGTTTCTGCGGGTAGGGATAAATGCTGTCCCGGAACAGCGTATCGATTTCCTCTTGTGAATAGCCCAGGTCTTCGCGTACGAGATCTGTTCTAGAGGCATCTGAATTCAACAGTGAGACGCCTTTCTGCCCGACACCCAATTCGGATACACCTTCTTCTGCCGAAGCATCAACCTTTTTGAGATCCAGAACTTTTTTCGATGTATCCATGAGCTAGGCGAAAAAGTGGCCGATTTCTGACAGGGGACGCAAACTAGTATCCGTCAAGGACTCGCGCTGTGGGGTTAAACCTCCTTCTTTCTGCCTGAACCGCGACCGATTCAATTAGTATATCCGGCAACCATCAGATCGACGCATTGATGACCTTTTGCATGCGACTCCCAAGGCAAGCAGTTGCCGTGTTCATCCTGGTCGGGTTGCTGTTCCCGATCAGTGTCCAGGCGCAAACGGGGCAAGACCATTCGGTAGCCCGACAGTGGAATGAAGCCCTGCTTCAGTCGATTCGGGAGGACTTCGCTCGACCGACCGTGCACGCTCGCAACCTGTTCCACTCCTCCGTTTTGATGTGGGATGCCTGGGCAGCCTATGACGACATGGCAACGCCGTATATCCTCGGCAATGATCGGCACGGGTTCACATGCGAATTCTCAGGAGTACCGGATCCAGGTGACACTCAGGCAGCACGCGAAAAAGCCATCAGCTACGCCTCCTATCGCCTTCTCCGTCACCGATTCCAGCAGTCCCCCGGGATGGAGGCGGCGTTGGCCCGATACGATGTTCTGATGAACGAGTTGGGATACGACCGCACGTTCGAAGGGACGGACTACGCGAGCGGTGAACCGGCTGCCTTGGGCAACTACCTCGCCCAGTGCATGATCACGTACGGAATGAGTGATGGGGCCAATGAGGGCGAGTTGTATTCCAACCGACACTATCGTCCGGTCAATCCACCGCTGGCACCGCCACTGCCTGGCAACCCGCACATCCTGGACATGAACCGGTGGCAACCGCTTTCTTTCGACATCTTCATTGATCAGGCAGGCCAGGAGATTCCACTGGGAACGCCTGAATTCCTGGGACCGGAGTGGGGGGCAGTGCTTCCGTTCTCGCTGACGCCGGACGACTTGACCATCCATGAACGCGATGGCTTCGAATACTGGGTCTATCACGATCCCGGACCGCCTCCAATGCTGGATGTGCTCAATGGCGGCGGCCTCTCCGACGAATACAAGTGGTCTCATTCGCTAGTCTCGGTATGGTCGGCCATGCTGGATCCGGCCGACGGCGTGATGTGGGATATTTCCCCAGCCCGCATTGGCAACATCCCCTTGAGCGACCTTCCCACCGACTGGGAGGGACATCGGGACTTCTACAACCTGTTTGAAGGTCTGGACGCCAGTCGAGGGCACCGCCTCAATCCCCATACCGGAGAGCCCTACTGGGCCCAGGTCGTTCCCCGAGCCGACTATGCGCGCGTTCTGGCCGAGTTCTGGGCGGACGGTCCTGATTCAGAGACCCCTCCTGGTCACTGGTTCACCATTCTCAACTACGTGTCCGATCACCCTGACCTGGTCAAGCAGTTCAAGGGAAGCGGTCCGGTACTGGACGATCTGGAATGGGACGTCACGTCGTATCTCGTGCTCGGCGGCACGATGCATGACGCGGCCATCGCAGCGTGGGGAGTGAAAGGGTGGTACGACTACATTCGCCCAATTTCGGCGATCCGAGGGATGGCGGAGTTTGGACAGAGCTCGGACCCGTCCTTGCCGCGCTATCACCCGGCCGGGATTCCCTTGATCCCGGGCTATATCGAGCTGGTTCTCGAGGGAGATCCGCTGGTTGGCGACAATCTGGAGAACCTGTACAAGATTAAGACGATGGCCTGGAGAGGCCCAGAATTCGTCTTCGATCCGGCTACGGATGTAGGAGGTGTTGACTGGATCCTGGCCGACAACTGGTGGCCGTACCAGCGTCCATCATTCGTCACGCCACCATTCGCTGGCTACGTATCGGGTCACTCTACGTATTCGAGAGCCGCGGCGGAAGCCATGACGCTGCTCACCGGAGATGAGTATTTCCCGGGAGGGATGGGCGAGTTCTTTGCTCCGAAAAACGAATTCCTGGTATTCGAAGATGGCCCCAGTGTGGACGTCACGCTGCAATGGGCCACGTATCGCGATGCATCCGACCAGACCAGTTTATCCCGGATCTGGGGTGGAATCCACCCACCTGCGGATGACATTCCCGGAAGGCTCATGGGGCGCGAGATCGGAATAGATGCCTTCCATTTCGCCGAGCGATTCATCAGCGGGTTGGCAACGGATATCGAGCGCCCGGAAATCCCCCAGGATCAGCCTGTATTGGCCGCGTACCCGAATCCCGTGCGTTCAGGCAACCATTTCACTCTGGATGCCCCTGAAGGGGGTACCTACGTGCTGATCGATGTGCTTGGGCGACAGGTTCGCACCCTCGACATGTCCGGCGGACGGAATATCGTCGACACGGCCGGCTTGGCTGCAGGCATGTACTTCGTCCGCTCGGAGCAACACGTCGATCGCCCCGGGACCTCCCTGGTTGTCACTCGCTAGGAATCAGCCGGACTTTGAGATCCATTCCAAGAAAAATGTTCAGGACTCAGTCATCCTGGTGTTTCATTTCCCGGCCCTTGACGATCACAAAGGCGATCAGAGCAAACACAAAAAACACCAACAGCATCCACGCGACGCTCTGGAGTGTCCCCACGATGGCGCGGTAAATTTCCATCGTCCACGCCTCGGGAGTCAGGGAAGCAACCTCTCCGTCAGGAGGAGCGATCAGGTACTTTTCGAAGTCCCAGACACGGACCCCTCCCGAGATGCCGACGACATAAACTGCGAAGGTGAGGTATCGGGCCCAGGCCGAGGAGACCGATTCGCCGATGATCCGATCCAGGATTTGCTGGATGGGCTGGTTGAACAGGCGCGTGAGGATCCAGGAAACGGTGACGGCCAGAATGAACGTGACACCGAGAAGCAGGATGAACATGGCAGACCTCCGAGATTTGACGAATCAATCTACCTGGTCTGGAAGCCGAGCGATGTAGGGAGATCCACTCGGACGGATTCGACGGCGCTGGAGGCCCGGGGGCACACAGGCTTGCAAACGTCGAGATCCGCAGACAAAGAGCCGGGAGACTACTCCTCGGTATCGAAATACATCAACATCAGCCGGTCAGGAATCGAAGCAGGCCTTCCGGTCTCGCGGTTGAAGCAGACCCAATTGGTTTCGCCGGAAGCCAGAAGCACATCGTCCTTGGTTCGCCGGAATTCGTATTTCCGGATTGAGGTAACGCGCTCAACCGAACCCACCCAGGTCGTCAGCTGCACTTCGTCATCCTCAAACGTGGGTGCGCGGTACTCGATGTGATGCGAACGGACAAGCCAGGTCAATCCGGCGGCCGCAGCCCGAATGTCCGCACCAAGATGAGCGGTGTGACGGATGGCAATCTCCTGCATCCAGCGGATGTACTCCACATTGTTGACGTGCCCGTTCACGTCGATGGATTCACGGCCGACGGTGAAGGTCCATGCGAATCGATTGGGAGTCATGAGGGGGAGGAATGAGATTGATCTGTGCCGTTATCGGCGGGACGGTCCGAGGGGCGATGCCTGAACCACATCACGATACCCCAAAGGCTGATCAGGATCCAGAAGATCTCGATGATGAACGAGGCCAGATTGAACGAGTAGCGCAGAGACACCAAAATCATGGCCGCCCCGACAAGATTCAGGATCGAGTAGGACAGCTGCTCCGAGCGCATCCTGCGGGTCTGGACCGCGCCATACGCGATGATGATCAGGATGACGCCAATCGTGCCGACAACATCGAACCAGGCCATGATCAGTTTCCTTTGAGGACGTTCAGAATATCCTGCTGCAATGCCGGGTTGGCCGATGAAACCAGGTTGGGCGCGTGTACCAAGTCGTCGGTGTTGCCATCGATGTCACTCAATGTGCCGCCCGCCTCCAGAATGCACGGAATGATGGCGGCGTTGTCCCAAGGATTCATCTTGGGATCGTAGGCGGCGTCGAGCAAGCCGCGAGCCACCCAGGCATGCTGCACGCAGTCGCCGACGAAACGGAATTTGCGAGCGCGTTGAATCAGGGCTGACATCGCAGGCGGTTCCGATTCCCCTCGAGGGTCGACATCGGTGTTGTAGAGTCCGGTCGAGGAGATGTAGGCAGCCTCCACCGTATCTGCCCCGGAGCTCACACTGACCTGCTCCAGATCGCCGAGGCGATTGAGATACCAGCATCCACTGCCCAGTTCGGCATACACCGTCTCCTTCAGACCCGGCATGTTGATCACGCCCAGAATCGGGTGGCCGTTTCGGAGCAATGCAATCAGCGTCCCGAATGTTGGCAGGCCCAAAGCGAACGAGGACGTACCATCAATCGGATCGAGCACCCAGCACCACTCGGCGTCCGGATTCACGTCATCCTGCTCTTCCCCCATGATTCCATGATCCGGGTAGCGCATCTGGATCAGCTCGCGCATGACGCGCTCGGCTTCCGTATCGGCTTCGGTCACGGGAGATCCGTCCGCTTTCGAATGGACGTCCGTATTCTGGAATCGCGGAATGATCTCCTGAGCCGCCGTACCCGCCAATTCGAGGGCGAACTGGAGGTAGGGACTGAGATTCGGCGTGTCGCTCATCAGGATGGGAGATTCAGCTAAGGGTGGGTCTTTCTTGACTACAGACCGAAAATACCCTGCACCGGCTTCCCAAGTTGACCGAAGGACGCTGAATCGAGCGATTACATCATCTGTTCGTCTGCCGTCGGGCCGAAGATGGGCGGCAATGGGACGTTCAAAAGGCGCAGATAGACTCCCAACTGGCCGCGATGGTGTCCCATATGACTGATTCCGAACTCGCGGATGACCTCAAAACGGGGTCGACTCCAAAGTGTCTTGTCGCCCATCTTGAGGGTCCAGCTGCCGCGCAGGTGCTCCTCTCCAGCATCCGCTACCCTCGCAAGCGCGTCGGACGCACTCGTGTCAAAGGCAGCAAGGACCTGCTCCCGTGTGGTGATGGTGGGACGTTCGCCGAAATCAGACGACAGATCGATCTCATCCGTATCCACCGTGCTGACGATCCACCACGGCACGTTGGCCAGGTGGGTCGAGAGATCGACGAGCGACCACGACTTCTCGTGAGGCTTCCAGTCGAAGTGCTCTTCCGGAATCCGCTCGAGCATGCGCCGGGTTTTTTTCAGCTCGGATTCCAGATCCCCGAGTACGTCGTCCGCGAAAGGCATGATTACACCGATTCGTTCATGATGGTGGTGATGGTCGACTCGACTTCGTCCGCGATTCCGGCTAGACGCTCATCGTCCGACATCATCTTGAGCATGTTCGATGGGTTGATCATGCCCACTTTGGTTTCTCCAGCCTGGGAGTAGATTGACACACGGCACGGAAGCGCCATGTTCATCTCCAGGTCGATTCCCAGCACGTTGTCGGCGTGGCCGGGATTGCAGATCTCGTAGACACGGATCTCTTCTGTTTGAGGAAAGCCCTTTCCTTCGAGGGTTTCCTTCAGATCGTAAACGTGCAGCACGCCAAAGCCATTGCGCGATACCGCTTCTTCAAAATCGGCTGCCGTCTGGTCGACACTCTTGTCGGTGGACAGGATGGTTTTCATGGATGGAGAGATAAGAAGTCAATAAATGAGCGATGGCGGGGCGGCAACATATCAGCCGGCATCGCCTCCGTCCAGCGGGGGAATCCTTACAGAAGAATCGAGCTTACTCGCTCGCCGCCGCAATGATGTCGAGAACGGCGCCCACTGTCTGGCGGCCCGCGTCAGCATCGTACCACTCAAACTTGCCCCGAACGAAGTCCTGACTGGACAGATCGGCCCCGTCCGTGTCTACCCATTCCTGCAAGGCTTCGGGTCGTTCGATGAACACGCCAACCGGTTCGAAACGGTCATTGAGGACCAGAATGGTCGGTGTGGCGGGACGACCGTCTTTCGTTCGATGGGCCTCCATGATGGCCCTTCCAGCGGTGGAGTCCACAACGCGCATGTTCACATGCTCGCTGTACCCCACGAGGTGGGCGAGATAGGGAAGGGTCGAGACCGAATCACTGCACCCGGCTACGGCCACGGCAAGTAGATGCCAGGTCCCTGTGATCGAATCGGCCTGTTCCGTCAGCTCAGCGTGGAGCGTGCCATCTCCGAAGTTGTTTACCCAACGATCTCGCCGACGCTCGGCCTCGTCCAGGAATTGGCCGAATTCGATTCCGGAGTGATAGAGCGAGTCCAGCCAAACGGGATCAGCTGTACGGTCCAGAACGGGCTCTTCTTGAGCTAACGCCGGGACAGCCGTGCACACCAGCAACGCGAGGAGCAGGAAGGTTCTGATCATCAGTTATCTCGTCCGAAGACGCGCTGGAGGAGGGAGGTCGTACGTGCAATGGGATCTTCCCGGATACGCTGTTCTTCGTGGGCAAGCGTCGAAAACAGTCCATTCATGGTCTGAGCGACCACGTAACCCTGGATGTCGAAGTCGACCCGTCGAACCAACGGGATGGCATTGTAGCGGGTGACAAGGTCTTCGTACACACGCACAACACCCAGCTGCTGCATGACATCGTCGACAACTGGACTGAATCGCGCCGTCAATTCGGATTCAGTCCGATCGCGGAAATACATGGTCGCGGCGTCCTGAGGGCCATTCAGAATTCCGAAGGCATCCTGGATGGTCATCTGACGGATGGCACCGGCAAACACATCGAGGGCCTGTCCGGCGGCCTGTTCGGCCGCCGTGTTCATCTGGTCCTCGAAGCGATCCACCTGATCATCCAATCCAACCGACCGCAGTCGCGAGGCCATCGTTTCCAGGTTCTCGGGAATCGGGATCCGAAGCACGTCACTTGCACCGAATCCACCTTCAGCGGACAGAGTCTCGACGGCCCTTCCCGTTCCGACATCCAGTGCCTCGCGCAATCCAGCAGCAACGGTCTCCTCGTCCAGCGGAGCCGCGGATTCAAGAAGGTCGCTGATGGCAGCCATGTCCACGGATGCACAGCTTGGCAAAAACAGCAAGGCGGGCATCATCATCAGGGCCAGGATCGGAATCCAGAGTGTTCGCAGGAATCGGGGCATGTTGTTGGCTCAGTTCAGGAAACGAATTCCCGGGCTTCTTCGAGGAGACGCGCCCACAGTTCGCGGTCTTGCCCAGATACCTGCACCCACTCCCGGAATTTCCGTCCATTTGGTGCGAATGCTATCCCACTCTCGGAAGCAATCATTGCCTCCACTCTGTGAGCGGGAAGCTTTACGATCATGTTTCCCGACTCCGGGTGAACGGACGCAAAGAATGCGCCGTTCACCCGGAGACAGGGATAGCCCATCATGGTGGATCGTTCGACCCCTTCGGTTGCCAGCAACGGTTCTGCGACAGACCAGAAAAACTCCATGTTAGCTGGATTTGGGGCGAGACAGCCCACCACCGTACATGGTGGCTGGTACGATGAAGAGGATGAACAGGATATGCCACCAAGTCGGCAGCAAGTTCCAGGCCGAGGCCTGAACGATGATTCCCGTGACCAGGTTGACGGCGGCCAGGGCTTTCACCGCGGTTCCGGCGTGCGCCACGCCGACGCGAGCTGCTGCGAAGCCGGCAAGAATCGAAACAGGTATGCTCGCAATCAGATACACGACAAGCGTAGTGGTGTCTGAAAGCGGCTCACCCAGGACGAATGTCCCGGAAAAGATGGAAGACAGAGCCAGGCCAACCAGATTCCATACGATTCCGTACAGAAGCCAACCGGTCAGGACCGCAAGTATGATGCGAACGTTCTTGTTCATGGCGGGGGGCGGTTTTATTCGTGATGGGGAAATATGCGGGATGCACGCGGGCTCTGCAAGCGATGCTTGAGCAGCACGTGGGACCCCAATCCTCGTTTGCCCGGTTGAAAAAGCGCACAATGACCTGGCGCGCAGGAAACTCGAATCGGGTCTACACCGAATCGGTTGGCAGATGATAAATGGGAAATCCACATATGACGGAGGCTTGAAGTGCGTGTCGCACGGACTGGCGCTGCTCCTGTGGGTTCTCGCGAGCCTGACTTCACATGCCCAGGTGGCCAACGATCCAGCCGTTGCCAATGAGTTGGACCGGATTCTGCAGGAGGGGCTTCAAGCCGAAGGTCACATTGGGCTGGTCTCGGCCGTTGCCTTTCCTGATGGATCCATATGGCAGGGCGCGGCAGGGTGGAGCAATCCGGATGCGCAAGAGCCGATCAGGACCGACCACCGCCTCGCTTTTGCCAGCATCACGAAGACCTTCGTTGCTGCGGTTGTGCTCCAATTGGTCGAAGAGGGTGTCCTTTCCTTGGACGATACGGTTGGTCAGCACGCCGGTCCGTTCGTTTTCGTCAACTCCGGGATTACGATTCGGCAGCTGCTGGGTCATACGTCTGGTGTGTACAACTACACGAACCATCCCGACAGAGTACCGACCATTCGGGCCGACTTGACGCGGGAGTGGACCCCGGAAGAAGTGCTGAGCAGCTTCCTGAAGTCCCCGTATTTCTTTGCGGGGACCGGCGGGTCGTATTCCAATTCCAACTTCCTGATTCTGCACACCATCATCGAGGCGGCCACGGGCAACTCCCTGGGCGACGAGATCCGTTCGCGCCTCATCCAGCCATTCGAATTGACGGGTACCACGTTTGGCGGGGACGAACCGGCCAACGGAGAAATCGCCACGACCTGGTCGGATATCAACGGCAACGGTCAACTGGACAATTTCAATGAGCTCTACATCGCCCGCTCGCACCTTTCGGCGCGAGCGGCTCCCGGTTCGATGTTCTCTACCGTATCGGACATCGTTCGCTGGGCTCAGGTATTGTTTGATCCTTCCATGTTCTCCACCGAGATCCGTCAGCAGATGCTGGACTGGCACGCGCTGGACGGCGTGAATGACACCTGGACCGGGTTCGGTTTGAGCGTGCAGCAATTCAACTTTTCCGGCGTTGAAATGTGGGGGCACTCAGGATGGGTGAACGGCTCGCGCTCCATCATGGCGTATGCGCCCGACTACGGATTCAGTTTTACGGTTGTCGACAATGATGCGAGAACGAATCACTACGGCATCGCAGCTGAGTTGGCAGCGTACCTGTCGACACTTGATCTGACTTCCACGGACGTCGAATCCCAACTGTCTTCCAGAGTCGAGCTTGACGTCTTTCCGAATCCCGTGTTTCGCGGCAGTCGGGTGACGATCCCTGGAGCTGAAGGGAGCGACGTTGTGATGGTCGACATCCTCGGGAGGATGATGCAACCCCGCCTCATGGGAGTCCAGCTTGATATCAGCGGGATGGCACCCGGAACGTATTTCGTGCGGGTCCAGCAGGGTGATCAGGTGGCCACGAAGGCGCTGATCATCCAGTAGCGTCCTCAGCGATTCCCTTTCAGGTAATCCTGTCGCAGTGGCTCGGGAAACTTTTCGATGGCATATCGAAGCATCGTGCGCGGCATGTTCTCGTAGTGCCGATCCAGGAAGGCGACCTCCAGGTCGAATGCTCGCTTGCCCACCTCGCGCAGGGTCCAACCAACCGCTTTGTGAATCAGGTCATGCTCGTCGTGAACGAGGGTCTCTGCCATGCGCATGCTGGGCTCGAATCGTTCTTCCTTGAAGAATGCAAAGGTGGAAATGATGGCGATTCGACGTTCCCAGAGCATCTCGGAGACGGCAAGCTTGTCCAGGATGCCTTCGTGTTCAGGATTCGCAATCAGCCAAGGTCCGAGGATCTTGTGCGCGGAAGAATCGACCAGATCCCAGTTGTTGATCCGATGCGTCATCGTCAAATAGGAGCGGACGATCGCTTCCTGTTCGGGCGGATCTGCCTTCGGAAAGCGATATGTCCACATGACCAAGCCGCACAGCCGCTCTTCATGCCACGGCGATTCGAGGAGCTCAGGAACAGCATCCCACGGCACGTTTCTCGCTCGCTTGGCCACCTTGCGAGTGTTGGGCACCTTCACGCCGAGAAACTGATCGCCCTCGCCATACTCACCGGGTCCGGCTTTGAAGAACCATGCGGCCGTTTCAGCTGCATCTGGACGGGCGTACTCCCTCAACGCACGCTGGATGTCCTCAACGGAGTGTAGCAGATCAGAGCTCATAGCCTTCCGACGCGAGGACTTTCATGGCTCGATCGACATCACTGTTCTTGACCAGGATGTAGTCGGTGTCGAACGTCGATATGGCAAAGATGCTGATCCGTTCGCGCGCCAGGGTATCCGATATACGGGCGATGATGCCGACCATCGTGAAATCCAGCGGACCGACCACCTTGAAGCATGCCCAGTCGGCTTCGGTCTTCTCGCTCTGGACGAAAATATCGTTGTGACAAACCACGGACAGTTCGTCTTCCGTGCGGGCCACAAACCAGGTCTCCGATTCAAGGACGGCCTGTGGGATGGGCGATTCACGCGAAAAGCGGTGAACAGCGAACGAATCGGCCAGCAGGCGCAGGGTCAGGTTCGGCGAAGTACTCATCAAGCGGGTCGGATGAAATCGTCAAGGGATGATCCGTCCCTTCCACTCGATTTGGCCACGGGATCGATTCCAGATGGAGTCGAGCGCGAGAAAGACGGTCATCACGTAGGATACGGGAGCCAGCAGACTGATGGAAAACGGCTGCCGTGTAATCCGATCGGCGATGATTTTCAGTGCGAACAATGAAATGATCAGGATGGGCGCAAGCACAGGGGCCACCAGGAAGACCATGACGTAGCCGATCAGAACCGCGATGGAAGCGATCGTGGAAGCTCCCAGAATGTCCGCCGTGTTCTTCCGGAACCCCCTCCAGGCTTCGCCGAAGCTGGGATACATGTGTACGGTCAGGTCGTCGGTGACATCGTCGAGGATGGGAGTCAATCCTTTCTTGTGCAGATAGCGACCGATACGGACATCTTCGAGGACTTCGCCACGCACGTGTTGATGAGGCTGAAGTGTTCGGTATTCATCGCTCGTGATCATCCAGCACTGCCCATTGACTCCGGACATGACCGATGCAGGAACGTATCTCCCCAGCCACCACGGAATGCAGCCCACGATCAAGGCTCCAACCATGGTAACCACGACGCGACCCTGACCCTGAAGGAGGGTCATTCCAGTCAGCATGGTCGATTCGGGTCGGGCGGCAAAGCGCTCGCACATGTGGCGAAGCGCCGCAGGATGCTGGAATTCGGTATCCGCGTCAATGAACAACATGACATCGGCCTTCGCATGCTTGGATAGCTGATAGCAGCCGTTTGTCTTCCCGACCCATCCATCCGGCAACTCACCACCGCGGATTCCGCGGATGCGATCATCAGACATCTCCTGGATGATCTCCCAGGTGCGATCCGTGGATTGATCATCGTAGACGATCAATTCGGCGTCCGGATGATCTTGCCTCTTGAAGGACTGCAGCAGCCGGGGCAGGTTGTTTTCCTCATCTCGTGCCGGTACCAGGACGGACACCGAGGGCAGCGCACGATTTGATCGTGCGCGGCGCCGAAGAGAAAACGTGGCCAGGTTGAGGAGGATGTTGGTGAGCATCACCCCGTGCAATCCCAGCAGGATCCAGACCAGGATGTCCATCAGAAGAGCTTCTCGCCCGGCCAGTGTTCAAGGGCCGTTTCTCCGTGAGAGCGCAGCCACGCTCGGAGAGAGGAGACCGTCTCCACGAAAGCATCTTCAGCGTCCTGGAGCCCGACAGCATCACCCACGCGGATGAACAGGGAGGGCTTGGAGTGATGCAGAGCTTCGAAAGAGAGTGCCACGGGAATGAACCTGGTCGGCAGGTGGGGGTGAGCGAAGCGACGAAAACCGGTCCGGATAGTCCGGGGGTCTGCGTCTACCGTTTCGATCCGTCCCTGGGGAAACAGCGCCACGCAGTCACCTGCAGAAAGCTCCGTTTTCACCATGCGGATCAAGGCCTTCCCTGATTCCAGTGATCCGGGAGTAATCCCGAAAGCACCAGCCTTCCTGAAGACCGGGTATCGCTTCAGTTGCCGATTCAGCATGATGGTTACCAGACGCGCGTCTGGGGCATCCCTGCGCTGTAAATGCCTTACCACGAATCCATCCAACGAGCTGACATGCTGAGCAAGCAATACGTGGACGGAATCCGGGGACCAATCCAGGTGGCCATCGACAAAAACTCCATGGGTTCGCCTGGTGACGTGCATGCGCATATACACATCAAACCAGCGCATGTGGCTCCGACTGAAAACGACCTGGTTGTCGTTGCTCATCGAGTCAGTCCAGCCGAATGAACAACTGCACCGGTTCTTCGCTCACTTCGAACGTGGCATCATTCCACTTCGGAGGTCCCATCCGCACTCGTGCATCCCGCGAAAATCCGAATGGCTCCTTGAACCAACCGACCAGATTGCGGTCCAGCTTCCCGTTCCGGTTTTCATCCAGGTACACGGCGGCGCCGTAGACACCTGTCGGGAGACCGGTGAAGATCACCGTGGTCAGCGAGTCGGTGGCCACGGCCAGTCCGCCTACGATGGGCTCTTCATCCAGCCAGTTGGAACGGTCGGTGTACAGCCCTACGCGAACCTCGGCATCGTCCGCCAACGGGTGCGCGACCTGAATGCGCAACTCCGTTTCTTGCGCAGCCACAGCCTGCGTGCTCACTGCGAGCACGACGACCAGCAGGGCTGTTTGCAGAAATCGAAGCGTCATCATTCAGTATTCGTTTTCAGGTCCGGATGCGCCGGGCAATCCGCTCAGCTTCCTCCCGGTTTTCTTCCTCCGGGTCGGGAAGCAGGATTTCAGGCTCGGGTTCGGGCAGAGCCGGAGTTGATTCTGCGGCGGTGACTTGATCCCAATCCGCACTGGTCACGATGGCTTCCAGATTCTGGATGCGTTTGACGAGGGACTCGTTCTGTGCCTCCAGCTTCTTGGAAAGCTCAGCGAAAGAGGCCTCAAGGGATTCTGCAGATGCACCCAGCGTGGCCTGCTCTTTCTTGAATTTGAGCCACTCCGACCAGGCTCCGGCCAGGATGGCGGCCAAGGGAATGAGAATCCATGAAAACGGCAGGAAGTCCATTGTAGGGAGGGATTGGGGCTCGTGAAGGCGGGTAGATCAAGCATTTAGTACACGAAATGGCAATCAGGGTTGCGAACGTTGACCTCGCGCGTGTCGGAACGAGGCGCTACATTCGGAAGGCACGACCGCAATCACCTTCTCTGTTGGACCATGCACCGAATTCGTTTCTCGTGGGCGCTGATCGCTCTGCTGATTGTTATGCCGATCACGCCGTCATTTGGACTTGAATTGCAGCCGCGGGATGTCCTGGACGCCGATTTGAGCGCGTCCGACGACAAGATCGTTTTCCTGGTCCGGCACGGTGAGAAGTGCACAGAGCCGGCATCCGATCCGGGCCTGACCGAACTGGGCAAGGAGCGGGCGCAGGCGCTTGTCCGGGTGCTGCAAGATGTGGACGTGGATGCCATCTACTCGACCCCATTGCACCGAACACGCGATACGGCCAAACCGCTGGCGGAAGCTCATGGCCTGGAGATCATTGAGACCCCGATCAAATCCGGATTCCTGGAGGATCTGGCAGACGCCATCCGGGCGTCAGATGCTTCCCGCATCGTGGTCTCAGGTCACAGCAATACCACGCCTCGTGTCGCGAATCTGCTTGCTGGAACGGAATTCCCGGACTTGGACGAAAGTGAATACGATCGGCTGTTTGTCGTTCACCTGGCTGCTGATGGGTCGGCCCAGGTATCGATTCTCCGTTTCGGGCCCGAGTCCGGCCCTCCGGAGTCACCCTGTGGATGAGTCTTCCGTTTTGGTGCGCTCGCTGAGCCGTGCCTGTTTTTGAAGCGCAAGCACCTCGAGCATCAACCGCTCGGTCTCACTACGCTTGTTGCGCCAGATCCGAAGTCGCAGGTCGTTCGGGTGCTTGCCCGGGACGAGGTCCAGCAATTCGTGCTTCTTGGGCGTGATGATGAGCCGATCCTTGAATGGGCGCTTCTGAAGCCGGATGTCGCTGATAGCCGTGGCTTCGATCTTGATCACGTCCCGATCTTCATCAATCAAGCCCAGCAGCTTGTTGCTGATCTGAATCACCAGGAACTCGTCCTCGATCCAGGCCAGGCCTTCAAATTCCCGAAGACCGACATCTGGAAGAGTGAAAGGGATGCGACTCATGGTTCGTGCGAGATAGCGGGTGTTCGCTGGAAGGACTCAAGCGGCGGTTGCAACAGGCTCAGGCCGACCGAGCATCTTCAGCATCTTGTAATGCGACCCGATGGCTTTGCGCAGCGTCGGATGGTAGTTGTACGGGATGTCATAGCGGGAAGCTACATCTCGAACGATTTTTGATACTTCGGGGTAGTGAATGCTGCAAATCTGCGGAAAAAGGTGGTGCTCGATCTGATAATTAAGGCCACCGATATACGCCTGCAGCACCTTGTTGCGATGCGCAAAATTGGCCGTGGTCAGCATCTCATGGATCAGCCAGGCATGCTCCATGTTGCCGTCCGCATCCGGACTCAGGTATTCGGTCCCTTCCACCACGTGAGCCAACTGGAAGATCACCCCAAGAATGACCCCAGCCGTCATGTGCATGGTCAGAAACCCGATCAGAAACTGCCACCAGGTGATGTCCAGCAGCAACAGGGGAAGGACGATCATGTAGACCACGACCAGCGCCTTGGTCACGAACAGCGTGATCCACTCGGAGATTGGATGGCGCTTGTCCTTGTAAGGCCCGATGTCCCGCTTGCTGAACTGCTGGAAGTCTTTGGCGAACAACCAGTTGATGGTAGCAAGGCTGTAGGCTGGAAAGGCGAAGAACTGCTGGAATCGATGAAACCCATAACGGGGCTCCTCCGGCGAAAGCCGGACCAGAGGTGACACCGCGAGATCCTCATCCACACCAGGGATGTTGGTGTACGTGTGATGGATCACATTGTGGGTGATTTTCCACATGTACCCATTCGCTCCCAGCATGTCGAATGTGTACCCGAGGAGCTTGTTGATCGTGGCGTTGGAGGAGTACGCACCGTGGAGCGCATCATGCGCCACGCCGAATCCGACACCTGCAGCTCCCACTCCCATGATGAAGGCCAGGAGCCACATCTGCATCAGCGTGAACTGGCCGGAGATGATCAATGCGTAGGAGCCGAATGTCATCAACAGCACAAAAATCCCGTTGCGAACCATGCGCCAATTGGCATGCTTCGAGAGATTGTTGTCCTTGAAGTACTGGTTGACTTCCGCTTTGACTTCAGGGATGAAGCCGCTCAAGTCCCGGTTGGCGAACCGGATTTTCTGCTGGGACATGGTCCGGAGGAGGGTTGTGGGTCGCAGTCCGGCAAGATACGGACGAGGAGGCGTCCCGTCGAAGAGCTTGTGCTACCCGTCCGATTCCAGATCCCGGATCTGCGCCGCGACATCCCGCAGAATTTCGTTCGGAATGGGTACGGTCAGATTGTACTGCTTCACTTTCCACTCGTCGTCGACCTTCACCAACACGCCCGTTCCGCGGCACTCTCCGAACGCGGCATTGTCCAAACGCTCGTCAAACCAAGCCGTGTTGCCGTCTTCCGAGACAAATACATGGCGCTCGGTCATCGTGTAGGTCCATCCCGTTCCCCGATCGAAGGCGGGTCGGGCATATTGCTGGAAATCAGCAATGGTCCAGCGTTCATTGGCATCCGTACCCATGAAAATCGCATCTGCGGTGTACAGGTTGAAATACCCTTCGAAGTCGGCTTCGGATGCCAAGCGATGGACATCATCGAGCACAGCGCTGACCGCTTCTTCGTGGGTTTGAGCAAAGGCAGTGGTGGCCAGAAACAGGAAGGCCATCAGCAGAGAGCAGGAACGAACCATTGGTTTGTGCGGGTAGAGTGATTTAGGAGTCCGGGTCATTCGGTCGAATCGCCTTCCGGATCAGGTGCGGTCCAGTACAGTGTCCAGAGCCTCCAATCTTCCAGGATCTGGGCTTCGGGCAATTCACCATCAGGACCTGACCAGTCATCCGGGCGAAAAACATACGAGATGTATGGGTGTCTGTCGTCGAAACAAATGGCATCACCAGAATGATGCTCCGTACCTGGGAAGCATTCAAAGCGTTCAGGCGACATGTAGGTCATAGGCCAGCCGATCGTGGCTTCGTCGGGTCCAGAGGTACCCGCCAGGGTGATCTCGAGGGTTTCGATCATCCCCTCTTCGCTGCCATAGACCCGACCCATGAAGTCCAATCCGTGGGCAAGCTCAAGAGTGGGGTAGGTACCGCTTTCGTCTTCGTGGACGCCTTCAGATACGGTTCCTGCCGGGAGAACGGAGCGAACAGCATCCAGGCTGAAGGAAACGGACTGGTCGAGAATGACGGAATCGCCTTCCAACAGTCCCACGTCGGTAACCCGCCAGGCGGTCCGATCTTTTTCCGGTGATGCACAGTCCGCGCCTCGAGCGTGCAAGGCGTCGATAGCTGAAATCCGGTAGCGCGTCCAGTCCGACATCTCCGTGGCCTCAATCAGCGGCGCGATGGTTCCGCCTTCATGGGCCGAACGCTCCTCGGCGGCTGCTGCGTTTCGCCGGTCCAGCCAGGCCTCGTGATCCGCTGCAAAGCTGGCTCTTGTTTCAGGCGAGCATCCTTCCTGATACCGGGACATTGAAATGAACAGGGTGGCTTCGAGCACTTCGAGCTCCAGAAACGCCGTGTGGTTCATTTCTGACTGCGTCATGGCCTCCGATTGCAGTCGTTCGATCTCCCAAAGCGTGTTGTGGAGTGAGACATCCCAGGAGCTTATGGCAGGCTGAGTGCCTGACTCGGTTGATGCACTTGGATCGGACTCTGAGGGACTGCAGCCCAGCGGCAGACTCAAGCAAAGGGCGACGGAAAAAGCGCGAAGCATGACAGGGGAGGCCAGAACGACGGGAAGGCGAGCGAATGACGTATCATACGAATTCCGATTTCCGATCGACAATCCGGCCCCATTCATGCGTCGTACCTCCCTTTGGCTTTTTGCAGCGTTCCTTTCGTGCAGCGCCCTGGTCGTGGCCTGTCAATCACCGGCCGGCCCGGAGCTCATCCTGGTTAATGCGAATGTCTACACGATGGCCTGGGACGATCCAGACCTGCAAGGTGGACCAGCTGCCAATGCTCCGTATGCGGAGGGCGAGTGGAGGGCCGACGCTTCTGCCATGGTGATCAGCGATGGCCGTCTACAACATGTCGGATCGGATGACGAGGCGATGGCCATGGCTGGACCTGAATCCCGGGTCATCGATCTGGGAGGAGCGACGGTTGTCCCGGGGCTGATCGAGAGCCATGGGCACCTACATGAGATTGGAGAAAAAGCAGAAGAAGTCAGTCTCGTGGGCGTGCTTACCGAATCAGAGATTGCCGAACGACTGCGTGAAGCGGATTCTGGGCGAAGCCCGGGCGAGTGGATCCTGGGCACCGGTTGGGATGAAGGCGAATGGGCCGATGCTCTGCCGGACCGCGGCTTTCTGGATGAGATGTATCCAGACACCCCCGTGGTTCTCAAAGGGCTTCGCGGGTTTGGAACGCTGGGTAATGCCCGGGCGCTCGAGGCCGCCGGGTTGGGTCCGGACACTGAGGATCCGATCGGTGGCACCCTGATCCGGCGATCAGACGGCTCGTTGAGTGGGGTGTTGCTCAACAATGCGACGGACATGCTGAACGACACTGTTCCACAGCGAACGCTGGAGCAGCGCAAACGCGTGCTTCGCTACGGCATGGATCAGTTGTTGCAAGCCGGGTTCGTGTCAACGCACCATGCAGGTGTCCGCACGGATTATCTACCCGTGTATCAGGCGATGGAAGAAGCTGGTGAATTGCCGATGCGCGTTGAGGCCATGCTCTCTGTGGGAGTCGTTGAAGCACCGGATGTCGAGGAGTGGACGCGCCGCGGGCCCACGATGGATCCGGAGGCGATGCTGCAAATTCGTGCCATCAAAGCATATTACGACGGATCCCTCGGGTCCCGCGGCGCGAAATTGCTTGAACGGTACACCGACATGCCGGGCGCTCAGGGTATTTCAGGAGCGGATTACGGATTCGATCCAGAGGCGGTCGAGGCATTCATGGCGGCTGGCTTCCAGGCTGGAACGCACGCGATCGGAGATGCTGGAAATCGCGACGTGCTCGATTTCTACGAGGGCGTTTTCGAGCGGCATCCTGGAGCGAAATCCCTGCGGCACCGGATCGAGCACGCCCAGGTCATTCACCCCGATGACATCCCGCGGTTCGGCGCACTCGAATTGGTTGCGGCCATGCAGCCCGGCCACGCAGTCGAAGACAGTCCCTGGGCGGAGGACCGTCTTGGTCCTGTGCGCGTGCGCGGAGCCTACGCGTGGCGATCCCTCCGGGAGGCTGGAGCGCTGCTGGTCTTCAGCTCGGACTTCACGGGGACAGACTGGTCCGTTTTCTATGGCATGTACGCTGCCATGACGCGGAAAAAGAAGGATGGGACCCCGGAAGGAGGTTGGTATCCCGAGGAAGCCGTGACGGCCGAAGAAGCGCTTCGGGCCTACACCATTTGGCCTGCTCGTTCATCCGGGCTGGAAGATCAGACCGGAACGTTGGATGCTGGTAAATGGGCTGATATCACGGTCATGGATATCGATCCGTTCAACACGCCGGCCGATTCCTTGATGACCGGTTCGATCCTGATGACCATCGTGAACGGTCAGATCCAGTTCGAGAGCCTTCCGGAGTAAACGTCCGTTCGCCTTTGATGGGTCCTACTCTGAGAAGTGCGCTACCCAGTCCGATTCGGCGGCGAGATAGCCGAAGGAAGCCCAGCCGCCTTCATCCAGGAGAGAGCGCGTGAGTTCGCGCGCGCGTTCTTCATCGCCCTCATAGAAGTGCCAGTTGGCAACCCCGTATCGGATGGCATCACCGGCTGAGCCGTCGCCCGTCAGCTCTTCTTCGCTCATCAGGCCCTTGTAGAAGAGGGCCAGCTGATGGTAGGCGTGGTTCTCAATGATCTCCATGTCTTCGGAAATCGGCTCAAGCACGGCATTCGCTGCCTCCACATCTCCCATGCGGCGATTGATCATGTACAGCCAATGGGTATTGGAGACGATGTTGTCCGGGTAGTCACCGGCCGCAATGCTGTTTGTGTACGCCCGAAGGGCATTGGGCATGTCCTGATTCAGGTAGTACGCCAGCCCCAGGTGGTACCAAATATTGCCATGCAGCGTGCTGACCGGAATCCCTTGTGCGTTCGGCATCCCGTCGGGTTCGACCTGGTTTTCTGTGCCCTCGATCATGTCAGCCGCCTGTTCGAAGTCTGCAATGGCCAGGTCGAGCTGCCTCGTCGTGATGTAGCGATGACCCCGGTGCCGATAGAATCGCGGATCGTAAGGGAAACGCTTGATGCCCTCCGTGTAGAGATCAATTGCGTGATCATAGTCGCCGATGTAGGCCGCAAACCGTCCGAACCAGACCAGGGCCATGGCGCTGTCCGGGTTTGCCTCATAATCGGCCTTGCGGGCTTCATATCGGGCAAGCAACGCGCTGTCCGGCTCCGGAGCGAACAATTCGCTCCCGTCCAGCGAGATGGCATCCGGAGTGTCTTCCATCACGGGGGCGTCGTCCGTGGATTGGCAGGCAGTCAAAAAGATCAGAAGCAGGAGCGGAAGGAGGCGGGTCATCAGGGTAAAGTGTCGGGTGATGATCAGGTGATGGGGCGTTCGTCAACGACGATGGTCTCCGTCATGATGTCATGCGCAGCACGCCGGTCGGGCTTCCAGATGACCTGGAAAAACCCCAGGCCCGTCAATGTGGAGGCGCCATATCCGAGCGCCCGCTGGACACAATTCCACAAACGGAGTCGGACGTTCTTGGTCGAAATGACCCGGATCCGGAAGAGTCGTTTGCCCAGCGTCTTCCCATTGCCCCAGTAGTGTCCGAGTGCAAAGTAGAGCACGATCAGGATGAGGCTGTACCAGTTGTCAAACGAGAGCCGGAGGTTCAATTGACCCTCCGGATCATACCATCCGTTTCGGATCAGCCAGGGAAGCAATAGCAGTGTGACGGCCATGAACACGATGGCGACAATCGTCATATCCACGCCAAAAGCCGCAAATCGCCTCCGAAAGGACGCCAGACGAACGCCTTCCAGCGATTGCTCTCGTGTCAGCTCGGGCGGGGTGTATCGAACAATTTTGGAGGCCATGACTCAGTCCTGTTCCACAAGCGAGCCTTCAAAATAGGCGATTTCGGGACCATCATCGGTCAACCGGACTGTGCCCGCCGGCAAGACACCGATCTTGGCAAGCACATTGGCTGAAGGTTCGTTGCCAAGGGAGGTGATGGCACAGACCTTTGTGAGCCCTAATCCTTCGCGTGCATGACGGAGCATACCTTGCGCCGACTCCGTCGCATACCCGTTTCCGTGATGCGCTTCAAGCAGCGCAAATCCGACATCCGGATCGTCAAGCGATTCACGCTTCAGCAATCCACAGATCCCGATGCGGACGCCGGAATCACTCAGCTCCACGGTGTACATCCCGTAGCCGAATCGCTCGTAGTTGTCCCAACCTGCTGTCTGGATGTAGCCCAAAGCATCCTCGAGCGTCCGAACACCTTTGTCCCCGATGTTCGCCAGGAATGAGGGGTCGTTGAGCAGGTCGACGATGAAGGCGGCGTCGTCCGTTTGCATCGGACGGATGAACAGCCGCTCAGTCGTCAGGGGTAATCCGGCAGATGCTGACATCAGTACACTCCCAGGTCCACGCCGTTGACCACCTGGCCGTCAAACTCGGATTGGACTTCCTCAAGAAGGGTATCAAGCGTCGAGGACCATTCGAGCTGATGATAGAGCACCAGCAACTTGGGCTGTGCTCGCTGTGCAATGCGTCCGAGCTGCTTGGCAGATGTGTGGAATTGCGCGTGATAGTTCTGCCAGAACGGGGTGCGTCGCTCCCACGCTGAATCGGAATACGCTTCGTGCAGCAGAACGTCGCATTGCTGACACATCTGTTCGATGATATCCGACTCGGCTGTGTCGCCTGAGATCACGATCACCTTATCAGGCGTAGTGAATTTGAATCCGAAGGCAACGGGCCAACTGCCGTGGGGAACGTTGAACGCCTCCACCGTGACGAGCGAGTCTTCGTAGACCACTCCAGCCGACACATCGCGCGCATTCACCCGCCATCCTGTGTTGTTGGCTGGTTCGAGGCCGTATAACCTGATCTGGATATCCCGCTCGTAGGCCTTCAAGAGATGCTCTGCCATTTCCGAGGTGCCTTCTGGGCCGATAAGCTCCAGCGGATCCGTACGCTCCAGCACCCAGGGAGACAGCATGAGGTCCGGTAGGCCAGCGGTGTGGTCGGAGTGAAGGTGGGTGATGAAAGCCTTGCTGAGCTTGGTCATGTGCAGTCCTTCAATGCCCTGCTCATAGGCCGCCTGTGCTTGTCGCACGAGGCCAGGGCCCGCATCCACGATGTAGGATGTTTCGCCAACCACCACAGCTACCGAAGGGCCTTGCCGATCGGGCATCGGGTTGGGCGTTCCGGATCCGAGAATGACGACTTTCGTCTCGATATGCGCAGAATCCTGGGCGACTACTTGAATCGCAAGCAGCACGGTGAGGGACAGACAAAGGAGTCGCATGCGCATGAGGGCGGGGACCAGAGGGATTTTCAGATGCAGCATGGTAAGGGGAAGATGGATTCGAGACCAAATGCTCTTGTGATTTCGCGCTCGCGCGACGATTCTGTGGATTCCCTGTTTTTTCTGCCCGAATCACTCGACCACCATGCACACGTCGCTCGTTCGTCCCTTAGTTGCAGCCCTCCTTTTCCTGGCTCTTGGCGCACTCAGTCTGGACGCCCAAGCCCAGAAGAAAGACCTCACCCTGGAAGACTATGACGAGTGGGAGCGGATTGGAATCAACGTGCTCTCGCCCGACGGATCCTGGTTCGCCTGGACAGAAACCAAGGTCGAAGGCCCCACGACCCTGCACGTTCGTGCCGTTGAGGGTGAGGACATTCATTCATTTCTCTACGGCAATCAGCCGCGGTTCTCGGGCGATTCTGGATGGCTCGCGTTCACGATCGGGATGTCCGAGGACGACGAAGAGAAACTGGAGAAGGCCAAAAAGCGGGTCGAGATGTCCCTGGGCATCATGAACTTGGCCACGGCTTCGGTCGACACGGTCGAATATGTCCAAACGGCGTCCTTCTCTGACGATGGTCGCTTCCTGGCCATCCGGAAGTATGCCGAAGAGGGCAGTGATGGTGGCGCGGATCTGGTCATCCGGAATCTGGCGACCGGCTCGATGTACGCCATGGGCAACGTGGGTTCCTACGCATTCAGCCCGGAAGGCGCGCATCTGGCCGTCACGATTGACGCTGTCGAGAAACTGGGCAATGGTGTGCAGCTGATCGACCTGTCTGACAACTCGGTGCGCATCCTGGACAGCGACGAAAAGGACTACTCCAGCCTGACGTGGCGCGACGACTCGTTTGATCTGGCCTTCCTGAAAGAGGGCGAAAGGATGGGCGAAGATTTCCCCGATCACCACGTCATGGTCTATCGCGGCGTGGATACGGGCGGCGAGCTGTTCGCCCTGGATGTGACCGGTCGGGATGATGTGTCCGAGGACTACCGGATTGCCAGTGAAGGCGGCGTTCGCTTCTCCGAAGACGGCTCCCGCGTGTTCATCGGATTGAAAGAGCGCTACCAGGAAGAAGAGGAAGAAGAGGCTACCGAAGAGAAATCCGAAGAGGCCGATGAGGAGGAAGAAAAAAGCGAAGAGGACTCGGACGATCCGGACGACAAAACAAATGCAGAGCGTGACAAAGACTTGGATCCGCCGGGAGTCGACGTCTGGCACTGGAACGATCCTGTCGTTCAGCCGCGCCAGGGCGTGATGGCGAATCGCGACCGCAACTTCACGTACATGACGTCCTGGGTGCTCGATGACGATCGCGTGGCCAAGCTGGCGGACAACAACATTCGCAACTTGACCTTGACCGGCGATCAACGCCATGCCGTTGGATACGACGAAACGCCGTATCAGCCGCAGCTTCGGGAGTCTTGGAGTGATGTATACGTCCTCGACACCACAACGGGGGATCGCACGAAGGTGCTCGAGCGCATCGAGAATGTGAGTGTTTCGCCCGATGGCGCCTACGTGATCTACTTCCGCGCTGACGATTGGTGGAGCTACTCCGTCGAAAATGACGAGCACACCAATTTGACCGAAGACATCGATACCCGATTCAACAACTTCACGGCCATTTACGGCCGCGAAGAAGATCGCCCGTTCGGTACCGGGCAGTGGGTCGACGGTGACAACGCCGTTCTACTCTACGATCAGTTCGATGTCTACCGAGTGGATGCTGACGGCAGTGGCGTCGAGCGACTGACCTTCGGCACGGCTGACAGCGTACGTTTCCGTCAGCTTCGAGTCGATTGGGACAACGAGACCTTGGCCGCCGACGGGCCGATCTATTTCAGTGCCTATGGCGATGAGACGAAAGATTCGGGCTTCTACGTGTGGCAGAAGAACCCATCGCGCAGCGAAGATGGTGGTACGCTGGACCGGCTGGTGTACGAGCCGCGCATGATCAATCAGCTACGCCGCGCCGAGGATGCGGAAGTGTTCACGTTCATGACGCAGAAGGCCGATGAGTCACCGAACATCTACGCGGTGGATGCCTCGTTCTCCAACCCCATCCAGCTGACGGACACCAACCCTCAGCAGGAGGACTACAAGTGGGGTCATACGGAGCTGGTCGACTTCGTGAACGCCAATGGCGTGCCGCTGCAGGGTCGGCTGTTGTATCCGGCCGACTACGAAGAGGGCAAGCAATACCCGATGATCGTGTACATCTATGAGCTGCGCAGCCAGAGTCTGCACAGCTACACGATGCCGAGCCGTACGAGTGCCTACAATCAGCGTCGTTTCTCGTCGGACGGGTATTTCGTCTTTGAACCCGATATCGTCTACCGCCTCCGTGATCCCGGTGTGTCGGCGGTCGAAGCGCTCGTTCCGGCGGTCGAAGCCGTGGTGGCTACTGGTATGATCGACGAAGAGCGCATCGGACTAACCGGTCACTCATGGGGCGCCTACCAAACGTCTTTTGTCGTGACCCAGACGGACATTTTCTCGGCTGCCGTGGCTGGCGCGCCGCTGACCAACATGATTTCGATGTACAACTCGATGTACTGGAATTCGGGTGGCACGGACGCGACGATCTTCGAAGTCAGCCAGGGCCGCTTCCCGCAGCCTTACTGGGAGGACATGGAGAAGTACATCCAGAACTCACCCGTTTTCCTGGCCGAGAACATTAATACGCCGCTGCTGGTGGCCTTTGGTGATGAGGACGGCGCCGTGGACTTCAACCAGGGCGTCGAGCTTTACAACACCATGCGCCGCCTGCAGAAGGAGTTTGTGCTGCTGGTCTATGATGGCGAAAACCACGGTCTGCGCCTGAAGCAGAACCAGCTCGACTACGCCAACCGGACGCACGACTGGTTCAATCACTTCCTGCGCGATCGCGAGCCAGCCGCTTGGATCACGGATGGCATCCCATTCCTGGAGAAAGGACTGGAAAAAAAGAAAGCGGACGAAGCGCGGAAGAAAGCGGCTAGCGACGAATAGCTGGGCTTTGGCCGGGCCTTGAACAACGAGGGGCGGCCGGACTAAGTCCGGCCGCCCCGTTGCATTTTGGAAGATGTGCGCGGCCTACATCGGTGGCGGGTACGAGTAGAACGCCTGCAGTCCGAGCGGAATACCGATGGCCCAGTAGATCAACAGGAAGGCCGACCATACAATCAGGAAGACCACCGTATACGGGATCATGATCGACGTCAGCGTTCCGATTCCCGTCGCCTTGAAGTATCGCTGGCAGTAGACCACTACGAGCGGGAAGTACGGCATCAGCGGCGTGATGATGTTCGATGACGAATCACCGACACGGTAGGCCGCCTGCGTCAGCTCAGGAGAGATGCCTACCTGCATGAGCATGGGCACGAAGATTGGAGCGAGCAGGGCCCACTTGGCCGAGGCTGAGCCGACAAACAGGTTCACGAACGCCGTGAGGAAGATGATACCCACGATGGTCACCCCACCCGGTAGCGCCATCGCTTTCAGCAAGGCAGCTCCTTTCAGGGCCAGCAGGGCGCCGATGTTCGACTGACCAAAGGCGTATACGAACAGGGCGCAGAAGAACGCCATCACGATGTAATAGGCCATGCCGTTCATCGCCTTGGTCATGGCATCGACCATGTCCTTCGACTTCTTGAACTTGCCCGTGATGTATCCAAAGACCACCCCGGGAAGCAGGAAGAGCAAAAAGATCAGCGGCACAATCGATTGCATGATCGGCGCCTGGAAGCTGTTCAGCGATCCTTCCGCGTCGCGCATCGGAGAGTCGGCAGGCAAGAGGACCATCACCAACAAAACCAAACCGGCAACCAGAGTGATGTTCGACCAAAGGAACGCCTTCCGCTCAGCAGATGTGATCGTGTCCATATCCTCGCCGCCTTCGGCATCGTCGTCGATGGGCGTCGTCCGGTTCAGGCGTGGCTCAATGATCCAATCCGTGACGACCCAACCGAGGATGACAATCAGGATGGAGGAGATGCCCGTAAAGAAGTAGTTACCCAGAGGGTTGACCAGCACCGAAGGATCGATGATCTGTGCAGCTGGCTGCGTAAAACCCTGGAGCAACGGGTCGAGGGCGCCCGGTAGGGGGTTGGCCGAGAAGCCGCCCGAAACCCCGGCAAACGCCGCAGCGATACCGGCAAGCGGATGCCGCCCAACAGCATAGAAGATGATGCCGCCCAGCGGGATCACGAGAACGTACCCAGCATCAATCGCGCTGTGACTGACCAAGCCGACGAGCACGATCATCGGCGTCATCAAGAATTTGGGCGTCCACGAGAGCGTCATCTTGATGCTCGTATTGAAATAGCCCGCCTCATCGGCCACGCCAACACCAAGCATGGCCACCAACACCACGCCCAGCGGAGCGAAGCCGGTGAAGATGGTCACCATCTGGGAGAGGAACGTCGCCATCGCGTCCCCGGCCAGCAGGTTGTTGATCACGATCGGAGCGCCTGAGCGCGGATCGATATCAGCGAAACTCATTCCGGACATCAGCCAGGACAGGATCCAGACGATGATGAGGGAGATGAGGAAGAGCATCGCCGGATCGGGCAACTTGTTGCCGATCACCTCGATGCGGTTGAGGGCCCGTTCGACGAAGCCGACTTTGGCCGGGGCGGGGGAAGTGGTGTCCATGGAAGGTTTTGTCAAGTGCGGCTTGAGGTTACGAAATCATCGTCCGGTTGACAATTCCAGGAGTCACTCAGTGGGCCATTGCGAACTTCGTCAATACCAACGGAACAGGGCATTGAAGTGGCTCTACCTCTTACATACATTAAAATCGTTCACTACTTGCCGAGGAGCGCTTTGCAATGCCTTGACAACCAATACGATAGCCGGATCCCGATGGAAGCCGTGAGTCGCCGATCCGGTAGGCTCCTTGAGCATCCCTCACGTTTCTGATACCAGCAACAATGCTTCAAGCTTGTCGGCTTGCTGCGTTTCCAGACAGCTACCCCCTCCAACCCGCCACCAACATGTATTCCCGTTTTTTCCGCTCATCGAGATCCGCGACTTGGGTCCTGGGTCAGGCAGCTTTGATGCTCTCCATTCTGGCTATTGGTCTGAATCCGAATGAAGCTCGGGCTCAAACCATTTTCGCAGAGAGCTCCACCGGATCAGAGGTGTTCGGATTGGGGAATCACGGGCAGTCCTTCACGGCTGCATCGACCGGTACGTTGGGATCGTGGGAAATGAAGATCAACGGATCTATCAATGGCAGCGACGGAACGTATTACCTCTACGAAGGCGCCGGGTGTGGTGGCACCCTTCTTTCAACGGGAAATTTCATCAATGCCACGGGCAATGGAGTCGGCGGGGACTTCGTACCGGTTCTGGGATTCGGCAGCGACGGTGTCAGTGTTACGAGTGGTCAGGTTTACACGATTCGTTTTAGCCACAGCGCGGGAAACCGTTTTGCCGCGACCTCCAGCGGCAACCCGTATGCCGGTGGTGACTACTATTCCCAGTGCCAGCCCTCGTTTTCAAATGCCTATTCACCTGCTGAATGGGTGTTCAGAGCGTCATCCACGATCGTGGTTAGTCCAAATACGGCGCCGACGGTAACCGGTGTGCCGTCCGACCTGACGTTCACAGAGGACACCCAGGGCAATGTGGACCTGTCAGCTGTGACCGTGGCCGATGCGGATGGGGACAATGTGACCGTCACGCTCACGGCGTCTGCGGGTACATTCGCCGCCCCGATCAATGATTTCAATGTGACCGAAGGCCGAAGCAATGGCAACACGGTCGTAACGTTGAGCGGAACTGCCGCTGCGGTGACTACCTATCTCGATACCGCATCCAATCTGAAGTACACTCCGGCTGCCAATTCTAGCGGAAATGATGTCGCGACCATAACAGTGAAAGCCAACGACGGCACGACCGATTCGACGGAGCACACGGCGAATGTGGATGTGACGGCGGTTAATGACCCGCCAGTTCTGGATGATTCTCAGTCTCCTATACTGACGGCGATCGATGAGGACGCCGGTGATGACGACGGTAGTGGAGCAGACGGAGACGACGATGCCACAGCAAACACAAACAACCCAGGCACCACGGTCGGCACGATCGTGGTCGATGGTTCGATAACCGATGTGGATGGCGCAGTCGAAGCCATCGCCGTGACTGGCGTCGACAATACTAACGGGGTGTGGCAATACTCGACGGATGGAGGGACGAGCTGGAACAACTTCAGCGGCACGACCGGTTCATCGGTTGACTTGAGCGCCACCGCTCGTCTCCTGGATGGTACGAATGCGAATCACAAGATTCGTTTTGTGCCCGACATGGATTACAACGGGACCGCGACATTCACCTTCAGAGCGTGGGACAAGAGCACGGGCACGGCCGGTGCCACAGCGGATGCATCCAGTGGGGGAACAGGAGATTCGGCTTTCTCAACCGCCACGGATACGACGTCCATCACCATCAATTCTCTACCAGAGCTGGCCACCGTTACGACCACCGCTCCATCTGGCACAGGTATCTTCAATTCTACGCTGGGTGGCAATGTCACCGCTGATGGAGGAGGTGCCATATCTGAGCGTGGCGTCGTGTGGTCAGTCTCCGACAACACCCCGACAATCGGAGAGGCCAATGTCTTCAAGAACGACAATGGCGCAGGCACGGGCGTATTTAGTGAGACCATTTTCGGCTTGCAAGGCGCATCTACTACCCACTATGTACGAGCGTACGCTACAAATGCAGCTGGAACGGCTTATGGAGCAGTTCAGACGCTCCAGACTAACGATCTGGACTGGACGCTTCTGTCCCAGATCAGTGGCATTGTGGGCCCCGCGTCAGTAGTTGCTGAAGGCAACACGCTTTGGGTGGGATCCGTAGGTGGCTCCACTGTTGGGAAGATCTTCAAGACGACCAAAACAGATCGGTCAACGGACAATCCAATCTTTCAGGGCAATCAGATCTGGGACCTGTTCTTGGACGGCAACAACCTGTTTGTAGCGGACAATGTCGGTGACGACATCATTCGCGTGGACAAGAACTCTGGGGCACAGCTGGATATCGCCTCGAACACGATGGACAATCCGGTTGGGGTCACAACGGATGGGACGCATGTGTACGCCCTCGACCATCAAGGTGGATCAGGCGGCTATATTCGCCGATTCGACAAGACGAATCTGGGCGGTCCCACATCGATCGTGGTGTCGAATATCAATCTCGGAGCCGCCGTCGAGGTGGATGACACGTACATCTATTGGAATGAGCAGACGACGATCTACCGGACGCCCAAAGCGACTCCGGGTGTGAAGGAGCAGATCTGGACCGGATTCAACTATGCGTGGGGTATGCACTTGCATGGCGACATGCTCTACGTCATGGACGAGGGTGCAAATAAGTTGTTTGCCGCCAACAAGGATGGCACGGGGATTCTTACTGAGATCCGTTCCGGACTGACGGGCGCACGAAGCGTGTACGTTGATGGAGCAGGGGACATCTTCATGGGTCTCTGGTCAGGAGGTTCGGTTGTGAAACTGACCGAAACCGCTCCGACACTTGCCTGGACGGCGGCGTCACAATCAGCCTACGAACATGCTGGGACCGCGACCGCAACGGCGTCGTTGAGCGAAACAGTATTCACAGGAGGTCCAACGGTCACAGCAACCGTTGGCGTGGGCGGAACGGCAACGAATACGACCGACTTCTCGCTCAACACAACGGCCATTTCGATTCCCGCAGGCACGGCAAGTCAGGACATCACAGTCACCATCGTCGATGACAGTTCGGATGAATCGGACGAAACGGTGGCTTTAAGTCTGACTGGAGTATCTGTGGCGCAAGCAGGAACTCCTGCGACGCACACGTTGACGATTCAGGATGATGATCCCCAGGATTGGGGTGATGCGCCCAACGGTTCCTATCCTACCCTGGCCGCGAACAATGGGGCTCGACACATTGCCACCGGACCACATCTCGGCACGAACCGAGATGGTGAGAGTGACGGTCAGCAAAATTCCGATGCCTCGGGTGACGATGGCGACGGAACGGACGATGACGATGGCGTTGCATGGGATGCCTTCCTGCAGCCGAATATGCAGGAGAACATCGTTGTTTCGGCTTCAGTAGCGGGCAAACTGGATGCCTGGATAGACTTTAACCGGGACGGGGATTGGGCAGACGCCGGAGAGCAAATATTCACGTCCCAAGACCTCACATCAGGCGCGAACAATCTGTCTTTCACTCCGCCAGCGGGAGCGTCATTGGGCGTGTCATTCGCACGATTCAGAGTCAGTACGGCTGGTGGTCTTGCGGTGACGGGCCTGGCCTCCGATGGGGAAGTTGAAGACTACCAGGTCACCATAGGTGTCAACCAAACGCCGACGGTATCTGGAGTCCCGTCTGACCTTTCTTTCACAGAGGACACGTCGGGGAATGTCGATCTGTCTGCTGTCACTGTAGCCGATGCTGACGGCGATGCGCTAACCGTCACCTTGACGGCTTCGGCTGGCGTTTTCGGAACGCCAACTGATGGTGCAGCCGTGGGTGGAGGCGTGACGGAAGTGCGTGTCAGCGATACAGTGATAACACTCGCCGGTGCTGCCGCCGACATCAATACCTACCTCGATTCTGCGACCAACATCACGTATACCCCGGCCCTCAATGTGAATGGCCAAGATGTCGCGACGATCAAGGTTAAAGCGAATGATGGTACGGTTGATTCCGCCGAATCCACAGCCAACGTGGATGTCACGGCGGTGAACGACGATCCAACCGTGGTCTCGGTGCCCTCGGATGTGACAGTTGTAGAAGACACGCAAACCCAGGTGGATCTTTCGGCGCTCACGTTTGCCGATCTGGATGCGGGAACAGCTTCCGTGACGCTGACGGTGGCTGTCAACGCCGGAACGCTTGCCGCTTCGAGTGGCGGCAACGTGACGGTGGGTGGAAGCGGAACGGCAACGCTGACGCTCACGGGCACGGCGGCAAACATCGACACCTATCTCAATACGGCTTCGGCCATTCAGTACACGAGTGCCCTGAACGCCTTCGGTGACGATGCGGCGACACTGACGTTGACTGGAAACGACGGCGGCGCAACCGGAACGGGCGGCGGCACGGCGGTGGCTCTCGGCACGGTGACTATCAATATCACGGCGGTTAACGATCCGCCCACGATCACAGGCATACCAGCGGACGCAACCGTATTGGAGGATGCCCATCCCGCGGCAAATGTTGATTTGTCCTCCATTACCGTTGGAGATCCCGATGGAGACCAACTCACGGTCACTATTGTATTTGACACGGAAACTAGAATTAGTGTGGGCACCACTCAGTCTCCTGGAGTGACTTTCACGTCGTCTAAGACTACCCTGACGGCAACGGGCTCTGCAGCCGCAATCAATACGTGGTTGGACCTCCCCAGCGCTGTTCAGTATGAGCTGCCAGTGAGTAATGCCCATGGAGACAACCTGTATTCATTTACGGTCAAAGTGGGAGATGGCACTATCGACACCGCACCTGCAACCGTCAACCTTGATGTAGTTTCAGTAAATGACGCACCATCATTTACCACTCTCGGAAATCAATTCATCCATGATGATATCGGCCCACAAACGATTGTGGGCTGGGCCTCCAATTTCTCGGCAGGACCTCCGGACGAGAGCGGGCAGGCCCTGGAACCCCTCTCAAGACGGATTCTCGATGGGGCCGACAAATTTGACGTATTGCCGTCTGTGGATGCTGCAGGTACGTTGACCTACACGCCCAAGCTGGGGGCGTCAGGAATTGCGCGATTTGCATTTGATCTCAAGGACAACGGAGGAACCGAAAATGGTGGGCGTGACACAGGTACGGGTATCCTCCTGTTCTTTCTCACCAGCACCAATTCTGCTCCTGTCATTTCGATTCCCGATTCACCGACCGTGACTGAAGATCAGAGTGTTGTGATCAATGGGATTTCAATCTCAGACCAGGATGCGGGAACGAGCGATCTCTCTGTAACGCTCACGGCCTCGTCTACAGTAACATTGAAGCAAACCACGGGATTGACGATTACCGCTGGCGCAGACGGTACATCGTCTGTCACATTCACGGGAACTCTGGCAAACGTAAATGCAGCCTTGGACGGTCTCACTTATGCGCCGACTGCCAATCAGGTTAGTGGTGCTTCAATCAAGATTGATGTCTCTGACAACGGCAATACAGGATCTGGCGGAGCATTGACCGATTCGAAAACACTGAATATTGCCGTTACGGCCGTCAACGACGACCCCACGGTTGTTTCGGTGCCGAGCGATGTTACTGTGATCGAGGATGTGGCCTCCAATGTGGACTTGTCAGCATTGACGTTTGGTGACGTCGATTCCGGCTCAAACGACATCACGCTTCAGGTGGCTGTCGGAGTTGGTGTGCTGACCGCCTCTGATGCAGACGGAGTGTCGGTGACTGGAAGTGGTACTACCACGCTGACGTTGACAGGTACAGCAGGCGAGATAGATTCGTACCTGAATACGGCCTCTGCTATTCGCTATACCGGTGCTGGTGATGCTAATGGTGAAGATTCGGCTACCATCACCCTCACTGCCAATGACCAAGGACACACTGGAGCGGGAGGAGGAACGAGCGTTCAGCTGGCAACGATTAACATCGATATCACGGCAGTCAACGATGAGCCTTCATTTACAAAAGGCGCTGACGTGACGGTCGGCGAAGACTCGGGCGCTTACTCAGCAGCCTTCGCCACAAACATCAGCGCGGGTCCGGCCGATGAGTCGGGCCAGACGCTCTCGTTCCACGTGATGAACAACACTAACGTGGGGCTCTTCGCTACGGCACCAGCCGTTGCAGCCAACGGAACGCTGACTTTCACGCCAGCCGATGCTCAGAATGGATCGGCTAACATCACGATTGAGCTGCGCGACGATGGTGGGACGGCCAATGGCGGCGATGACACAAGTCAGAGTGCGACGTTTACGATCAATGTCACTGCAGTCAATGACGATCCAACTGTTGCATCGGCGCCGACTGATGTAACCGTGGTCGAGGACACGCAGAGTCAGGTAGATCTATCTGCCCTCACGTTCGCCGACCTAGACTCAGGTGGCAATGATGTGGTGCTGACCGTGGCTGTTAACGCCGGTGTGCTATCGGCAGCAAGCGCCGGCGGTGTGACCGTCGGAGGCGACGGCACCAATACGCTCACGCTCACGGGCACAGCGGCGAACATCGACGCATACCTCAATTCGGCAGCCGCCATCCAGTACACGGGCGCGGCCAATGCAAACGGCGACGACGCGGCATCGGTCACGCTCATAGCGAACGACCAGGGCCACGTCGGAGCTGGTGGCGGAACGGATGTACAGCTCGCTACCGTCAACATCGACATCACACCCGTCAACGATCAGCCTTCATTCACGAAGGGCGCCGACGTGACGGTGAGTGAGGATGCTGGCGCGCAGACGGTGTCCAATTGGGCAACGAACATCTCCGCCGGACCGGCCAACGAGGCGGCGCAGGCGCTGACGTTCAATGTCACGAATAACTCGAACGTGGGGCTGTTTGCCGCGCAGCCAGCCATCAGCGCTGACGGTACGCTCACGTTCACGCCCAACGACGGGCTGAGCGGGTTTGCGACCATTACGGTTGAGCTTCAAGATGATGCAGGCACAGCGAATGGCGGTGTGGATACCAGTGTCGAGGCGCGCTTCGTGATCACGGTGACCGGGGTTAACGATCCTCCGACACTAACCGTGCCAGCGACAGCGACTGTCGCAGAAGATGGAAGCGTAGCTATTGCCGGTATCACAGCGGGTGATGACGACTCAGGCTCGCTGACGCTTTCCGTGACGGCGACCTCGACGGCAACGCTGGGAACGACGACGGGCCTGACGGTCAGCTCTGGCGCGAACGGCTCGAGCGCCTTCACGATGCAGGGCTCGCCGGCCGATGTAGCCGCTGCTCTTGCGACGCTTACCTATGCTCCGAGCGCAAACCAGACGACGGGTGCATCGGTGACGATCAGCCTGAGCGATGGCGAGCTCACGGTCACCAAAACGATTGCCATCACGATTACGGCGGTCAATGACCCTCCGATTGCGAACAATGACACGGCTTCGATGCCCTCGGGTTCGAGCATTTCAATCGATGTGCTTTCAAACGACTCCGACGTGGAGACCAGCACGCTCACGGTGGCATCTGTCACGACGCCTACGGTCGGTACAGCCACCATCAACGCCTCGGGCACAATCGACTTCACAGCCACGCTCGCCGCTGGTGGCACGTCGACCTTCAGCTACACCGTCTCCGATGGTGATGGTGGCACGGCGACGGCCACGGTGACGGTCACGATCATTGGCCCAAGCTCCGACGGTGATGGAGTGGATGACACGGTAGAAGCCAATGCGCCCAACGGCGGCGATGGCAACTTCGATGGCATGCCAGACTCGCAGCAGACCAATGTCGCCAGTCTTCCGATATCGGCAGGAGCGAGCCAGGGACAGTATCTGACGGTAGCCGCAGCACCAGGACTGGCGCTCGAGCAAACGGTAAACACGACGATACCCAACCCGGCAGCGGCGCCTACGGGAGTCACGTTCCCGATTGGCCGCGTGGCCTTCAACGTGAACAACCTCTCTGTGGGCCAGACAACATCGATCAACATCATCCTCCCACGCGGGGTGGTGGTGGATTCGTACTACAAGTACGGCCCGACACCGGACAATCCGACCGATCACTGGTACGAGTTTACTTACGACGGCGTCTCAGGCGCGGTCCTCTACCCGGAGACACCAGCCTTCCCGCCCTACATCGTGCTCTTCCTGCGCGATGGCGCGCGTGGTGATGCGGACCTGACGGCGAACGGCATCATCGATGACCCGGGCGTACCCATCTTCCGCAACAACATGCTGCCCATGGCCGGCGCTGATGCCGTGACGATGGACGAGGACGCTAGCGCCGTGATCGACGTGCTGGCCAACGACACGGATGCCGATGCCGATCCTCTGGCGGTCACCTTTGTCTTCGAGCCCACCAATGGCACGGCTTCGATCGATGATCAGGGCCGCGTCGTCTACACGCCAAACGCCGACTTCCACGGCACGGATACGTTTGACTATCTGGTCAGCGACGGCAACGGCGCGCCTTCAAGCGCAAGCATCATGGTAACGGTCAATCCGATCGAAGACGCACCGGTTGCGATCGACGATACAGCTGCAACCGATGAGGAAGTGGCCGTCGTCGTACCGTTCTTCGCTAATGACTCGGACGCTGACGGCGATGCGTTGCACCTTGTCGCGATCGACACTCCGATGAACGGCGAGGTGGTCTACAATAACGACAAGACGCTGACCTACACGCCGGCAACGGGCTTTAATGGCACGGACTCGTTTACCTATGTCATCAGTGACGGCAAGGCGCAGGCCACGGCCACGGTGACGATCACGGTAACCGGTACGAATGATGCGCCGGTGGGGGTAGCCGACACGATTCAGATTGATGAGGACTCCAACTTCGCATTGAACGCGCTGCTTGCCAATGACACGGACGAGGATGGAGATCCACTGATCATTGTGGGTTGGACTGACCCTAAGAATGGTTTCGTTATGGGGGATGTGGTAGGCACGTTTTTCTACCAGCCCGCTTCAGACTTCTTCGGAACGGACAGCTTCACGTACACTGTGTCTGACGGCCAAGCCACATCAACAAGCACGGTCTCGATTACCATCATCGCAGTCAATGATGCCCCCGTCTTCCAAAGCGAGGCGATCAATGGCCCGTTGGACGCCTTCTTCCTGTCTGAGACGCCCTACGAGGTCACATACATGGACGCTACGGACGTCGATGACACGCAGCTGAACTACACCTGGGAGCTCTCGACGACGGAGGACTTCGCAGCGACGGTCATGAGCGTCGACGTCACAGGCGGAACAGCCAGTGTCCCGGCGGCTGATCTCATTGCGGCGCTCGAGCCCGAGGGGCTCGGCTTTGGTCAGCAGCTGATGGTCTACCAGCGCATGCGGGCCACGGACGATGAGGCGGCCTCGGGCGCGAGCGCCGCACAGGCCGTTACCTTCGCCCGTGCACTCAACGTGTCCAACGAGAGCGAGCTCGGCATCCCAACCGAGTTCTACCTCTCGGACAATTACCCGAACCCGTTCAATCCGAGCACGACGATTGAGTTTGGACTGCCGCAGGCGGCTCACGTGACGATCACGATGTACGACATCAACGGTCGTCAAGTACAGCTGATCACCGATCGGCAGTTGGCGCCGGGTGTGCACCGCGAGCGCATCGACATGGGCACCTTACCCAGCGGCGTTTATCTCTACCGAATGACTGCGGGCAGCAAGGTGTTCACCAAGACGCTGCACCTGATTAAGTAGGGTTTTTACTAGGCGAATCACGACGTCGAATACTGCAACAGGGGAGGGTGGCCAACAGGCCATCCTCCCTTGGTTGGTTTGGGAGAATTCTGGTCGCCCAGATCAGAGTCGATTTTCAGAAACGCAGACACACAATCCGCGTTAGGCATGGTCTACGCCCGCTTTCAATCCGGGGCGCTTCACGTTCAACCCAACTTATTCTGTCCCACGACCATGAATCGATCATTCGTTTCAAACGTGTTTTCGCGCATGTTGGCGCTTCTTGTGGCCGTGGCCTTCATGGCCACTCCTGCGTTCGCTCAGTCCCTGGCCGTCACGGGCTCCACGGGCCTCGGATTTGGCGGCTCCGTCTCCATTTCCGGAAATCACATTGTTGTCGGCTCCGCCCCGACCGGTTGGCCTCGCGGTGACGAACCTGCAGGCGTCGTGTATGTGTTCGCTCGTGACATGGACGGATCCTGGAATGAATCGGCTCGCCTCATGGCGTCCGACGCCCAGATTGGCGACGATTTTGGACGTACGGTCTTCATGCGTGACGGACGCATCGTCGTTGGTGCGCCCGGCATGAACGCCGCTTACGTTTTTGAACAGCAGGAAGACGCCGAGTGGGTCCAGACAGGCAAACTGCAGCCGTCTGAGTTGGCTGAAGGATCCGAGTTCGGTGGTGCCTATGCACGTGCCGGTTCGCGCACCGACAACATCGCCATGGCCGGCGATCAGATCATCGTCACGTCCTATAACGGCGATACGCACACGGGAGCCGCCCACGTATTTCGTCCATCCGAGGATGGATGGGTTGAAATGGCAACGCTGAATGCCGCAACGGCTAAAGAAGGCGACGGATTTGGTTTCAGTGTTGCTGCCAACGCGGGCAACATCTTCGTGTCAGCTCCTCGCACGAACGATCAGGCAGGTGTCGTCTATGTCTTCATGGACCACGGCTATTGGATGCAGATGGGAATGCTTCGACCAACCGGCGAAGGTGCTGCGCAGCTTGGCGCGTTCCTGGCTGAAGCGGACGGCAAAGTCTACGCAGGTGCTCCTGCAGCAAACCGGACCGGAGCCGTAGAGGTCTATGAGTTGAAGCCGAACGGCATGTTTGGCCACGCATCTACGATTGCTCCTGAAGTGGCTGAAGGAGAACGCATGTTCGGCTTCGGTCGTGGCGTGGACGTGTCAGGCGACCATGCGATGATCACCGCCGGTGGTGCCGCATTCGCTGTGAATCTGAGCTCTGGTGAAATGACCCGTATCGATGCGCCCGAGCGTCGCTTGCAGCCAGGTTTCGGTATCGGCGTCGCTTTCGAAGGTCGAACCGCCGTCATCGGCAGCCCAACGGCCGACTACGAGGCCGGGTTGGCCAGCGTCTGGGAGGTCATGGACAACGGATGGAATCAGGTGGGCTTGCTCGAAAGCGAAGTCGTTCGCTTCCAGTCCTATTCTGGCGACAAAGTGGATTGTGAGGACGGAGAGGCGCAGGGCTTCGGCTGTGACAACGTCGACCTGGTCTCATTTATGAGCATCGGCGATGTCTCCAGCGATCGCGGCGTAGGCATGACCGACATCTGGGGCTGGGAAGACCCGGTCACGGGCAAGGAGTGGGTGCTTCTTGGTCGCACGGAAGGTGTGTCATTCGTCGACATCAGCGATCCAGGTCACCCCGTCTGGGTGGGTGAGCTGCCAAAAACCGCTTCTTCACCAGGTAGTGGATGGCGCGACGTCAAGGTGTTCAAGGACCACGCATTTGTGGTCGCCGACGGTGCGGAGCAGCATGGCCTCCAGATCTTCGACCTGACTCAGTTGCGCGACGTGGATCCGGCTGACATGCCGGTCACCTTCCCGGAAACCGCCCGCTACGACGGTACGGCCTCCACGCACAACGTGGTGATCAACGAAGTATCCGGCTACGCCTATCTGGTCGGCAACCGCTCCGGTGGAGAAACCTGTAGCGGTCAGCTGCACATGGTCGATATCAACGACCCGCAGAATCCGGTCTTTGCGGGCTGTCAGTCCTTCGGTGATGCCGGTGGCACGCACGACTCGCAGTGTGTGATGTACGAAGGCGACGACACAGACTACCAGGGTCGTGAGATCTGCTTCAACTCCAGCGGCAACATGTTTGTGATCGCCGACGTGACGGACAAGGATGCACCGGAAACGCTGGCAGCCACGTCCTACCCGAACCAGGCCTACACACACCAGGGCTGGCTGACGGAAGACCACAACTACTTCTACATGAACGACGAGCTCGACGAGCTGGGTGGTCTGACCGAGAATACACGGACCTTGATCTGGGATGTGCGCGATCTGGAAGACCCTGTTCTCGTACGTGAGTTTTTCCTTTCGAGCCCTGCATCGGACCACAACCTCTACATCCGGGACAACTTCATGTACCAGTCCAACTACCAGGCTGGACTGCGCATTCTGGACGTCTCTGACCCGGAAAACCCGGTTGAAGTCGGACACTTCGACACCGTACCGTTCGGCGAAGACGAGGCTGGATTCGGTGGCTCCTGGAGCAACTACCCGTTCTTCAGCAGCGGCATCATCGCCGTAAGCAGTCGAGGCGAAGGCCTCTTCCTGCTGCGCAAGCGTCAGCAGGATCTCTAGTTAGCGGATTGCGGGGTTTCGCCTTCCGGCGAAACCCCGCAACCAATACTCCGTCCATAGGACCATGTCAAAACGCACGTCAACACGCAGGACCTTCTTGAAAGTGGCCGCCGCCGGGTGCGGGCTCAGCCTCTTGCCAGCAAAGGCTTTCGCCCGATTCGAGCATCCAGAGCCGCGCGAAGGAATTGATGCTTCACTCGTGATCACGGACGAACAGGCTGCCAAATATGGCGAAGAGTCGGTCGAAGTGGTTCGCATGATTCGAGAGATCCCTCAAATTGCAGATGGTATTGGATGCTACTGCGGTTGCCACGTTCGCCCGGGATACCGCTCGCTGCTGACCTGCTTCTATGAAGACGGTCGAGGCCCGGGTTGTCCAATCTGCAAGGGCCAGACCAAGTTGGCCTACCGCCGGCACAAAGAAGGCCAATCCCTCGATCGAATCCGTCGCGCAATCGATGCACGATTCGGATAACCCGTCATCTCCGATCCCCCCCGATCCATGTCCCGATTTCTGCCAGCCCTGACCATGTCAGGGCTTCTGTTTTTCTCGCTGATTCTGCTTCCCGATACGTCAGAAGCTCAGATTGCGTTGAGTCCACGTGGGTCCGTCTCACAGACGATCGATGGCACGACCATCGACATTGAATACTCCAGACCTCGACTTCGTGGTCGTACCGGGATGTTCGGAGGTCCAATCTGGTGGGGGCACATTTGGACGCCGGGAGCGGACTGGGCCACTATTCTGGAAGTGAATAACGACATCACGCTGGCGGGTACTGAGGTCCCGGCCGGAAAGTATTCCATCTGGATGGTGGTCGTCGAAGAAGGGGATTGGGAAGTGATACTGGATCCTGAATGGAAGCAGTTTCATTTGCCCGAGCCGGAAAAGAACGGTGACGAAATCACCTTCTGGATCACTCCCAACCGGGAAGCACCGATTGAGGAAACCCTGACATGGGAGTTTGTCGACAACACCAACACCGGCACCACGTTGCGACTGCACTTTGAGACGCATGAAGTGATCTTGCCGATCAGCGTTCCGTCCCGCCTGCAAATGACCGTCACTGAGGAAGAGGTTGCGCCGTACGTGGGCACCTATGCCATGCAGGTTAACGAATACGCCTGGACGCCTGAGCCTTTCGAATACGAGATGCGCATGTGGTGGGAGAATGATCAGTTGCGATTCAACATGCAGCTGGCCGAAGACAATGAAGACTTTATTTTCCAGACGGGATTCCTGCCGTTGCCTCAGGTCGAGGGCATCTTTTACATGACATTCCTGGAGGATGGCGAGGTTTTTCAGACGCTGCTCGACATGGTCGAGTTTGTCTACGGCGATGACGGCGCCGTCACCGGGTTTGAATTCAGGGCGGAAGACGACACACTCTGGATGGTCGGCACCAAACTCTGAGGCCACCTGGGCACTGCCCTGGGCACTTCTGAAAACGCTTTTCAACTAGCTGGGGAATCTGTGGTTGACTAACATGTGACTAAATAGTAACATGAAAAGACAGGCCGTCTCATCGCTCTGATTGCCTGCTTTACAGCCCATTCACTCAGTCTCGCGAACCATGTCACAATCAGCCAGCGTTCAGGAAATCGTCCAACAGCATGTAGCCGATGCACCAGCGGCCGCAGTCTTCAAGGCCCTCATTCATCGATTCTCAGCGGGAATGACGGCTGGTCCTGATGCGCCCATGCCGCTCGTCATGGAATTGAGACCTGGAGGCCGTTGGTACCGGGATCTGGGAGATGGAGCGGGCCACCTTTGGGCGCATATCCAGAGCTACAAACCCGACAGTCTGCTCGAGATGAACGGCCCGCTATGGATGTCGGGCCCGGTATCGAATCACATCATCATCCGGCTCAAGGAAGAAGACGGAACAACAACCATTTCCTTCAAACACACCACTCACGGATTCATCGATCCCTCCTTTTTGGAAGGCACGCACGAAGGTTGGCAAGAGATGTTTGAAGAAATCTGCCAGGCCGCCTAGGTCGGCACGTTCCATCACGTTCTGAAAACATGGCGGATTTGGATCCCATCTTCAAGGCGTTGGCCGACCCGACTCGACGTCGGATTCTCGACCTGCTCAAGCAGCGGTCCAGGACCACAGGTGAACTCGTAGATCATTTCCCTGAGCTATCCCGATTCGGAGTCATGAAGCACATGGAAGTCTTGCGCGAAGCAGGACTTCTGGTTGCAGAGAAGAACGGACGAGAGCGAATCAATCACCTGAATGTGATTCCAATCCGGCAGATTCATGATCGTTGGATCAAAGGCTTTGAAGGCCTGTGGGCGGATGCGTTGATTGACGCTGTTCGCCAGGCTGAGAGCCATACAGCTTCCGGGCAATCGCCAGACTGACGGATACGACCAATACTTCCGTGATGGGGAACGGGATGTAGATCAGCATCGCCATCGGCCCCAGGTGATCGGTGAGGAAGTGAGCGCGCATCAGTGCGATCGTGATAAGCATCACGACAACACCGCCGCCAAACAAAGCCCATCCGGCTCGTGGGTCTTTGCCCCATTTCTTGAGTCCGAAATGGGCCACGATGAGCGGTGTCAGGATCCAGGCGAAATAGAACGGGGCTGCCGAACTGAATGCTGAACCAATGTGCCCGTGCAACTGCACGATCCCCCAGGTCGCAGCAGCAACGTGGACGCCATAGGCGAAGTAGGTCAGTATGCGCAGCGTGGATGCCATGGCATGATCACGCGCCGGGCCAGGTGTCACCAACCCGGTAGCCTTGCGGCCAGGGATCATCCGGATCCAGCATCAGCTGCCTCGTACCAGCAATCCAGGCCCGTCCGGAGACAGTCGGAATGACGGCATCCTTGTCGCCGACTTTGGTCGTTCCAGCGATCCGGCCCTCGAACTCCGAGTTGATGATCGAGCGCGCCTGATAGGTCATGCCCTCTGTCATTTCACCTTTGGCATGCAGGACGGCCATGCGCGCTGATACGCCCGTACCCGTCGGGCAGCGGTCGAGTTTGCCCGGTCTGATGGCCACTGTATTGCGTCCGGTCAATACATCGTCCTTCTCAACAAGTGGATCTGTGAATTGGCAGAATGAAATGTGATCCCAATCCGGATTCTCAGGGTGAGTGAAACCGAGCTGCTCATTCGCGGCGGCGACAATGCGCATGCCCGTTTCGGCCAACTCCCGTGCATGCGAAGGATCAATCGTCACACCTGCCTGGGCCGCATCCACGATCACAAAGCTGTCTCCTCCATAAGCCGTGTCGACCCGCAGTGTACCTATTCCAGGAACGTTTAACTCGGCGTCGAGCCGGTCCGCAAAGGAGGGGACATTGGTGATCTGAACACGCTCAGCCTTCCCATTGCGGCACGTCGCTTGGACTCTGACCAATCCTCCCGGAGCTTCGAGTGTCAACGTTGTTTCGGGCTCGGTCATCGGGAGGATTCCCGTGTCCAGAAGCGCGGTGGCCACACACATCGAGTTGGAACCCGACATGGGAGGCGTGTCGGCAGGTTCCATGATGATGAAGCCCATGTCCGCGTCGGGATGTTTCGGTGGAACGAGCAGATTCACATGCCGAAAAACTCCGCCTCGTGGCTCATTCAGGACGAAATTACGCAGCGTATCGTCCTTCGCGATGAAAGAACGCTGTTCCCAGATCGTATCACCGGGAGGCGGTGCAACACCACCTACAATGACATCGCCCACTTCACCTTCAGCGTGTACGCTGACAATGTGTACTAACTTTTCAGTTCTCATGCTGAAAAACAATCATTGAAAGACTGAGTGAACGCGGTTGAAAGAGCTGGACCTGGGCTTCGACTCAGTACGTACCCATCCTTCCTTTCAGTGCCGCAGCGCCACCAACGATCGGGATTTCGATCGATGTGGCATCGAGGTCAACTTGAAGCTCGGAGCCGGGGGCTGGCCAAAGCGTGAAGTCGCGATCAGAGGACATGATCATCAATCCGATTTTCTGGCCTGCTGGGATGACTTGATCATCCGGCTGCAGCTCAAACTCGAATTCGACGAACTCACCCGGCGTCAGGGGAGTGCTCTCGGTCATGGACTCGGCATTCTGCGGATCAAACCATCCTCGCGTAATAATGCCACCGCGAGCCCGGCGACCTTCTGTCCAGGGCAGGGAAACCAGCCAGACGGAGAAGTTCACGGCTGGCTTGTTGGCAGCCAGCCGCACCTTCATGGTAGCCGTTCCAGAAATATGCACGTCCTGGGTCAGCTCCGGTGTGACATAAAGCAGACGGTGGTTCGTGTACTCAGCCTGGGCAAGAGACTTGCCACTGAAGGAGACATTGTCCACGATCGTTTCGGCGCCCTGTCCCGTGGGCTGCTCGAGGGACAGTTCCGCCGTGTACTGACCGCCTTGTGTTGGGTACAGGCGCACGCCTTCGGATTCGGGATTCGGGTAGTCGGCGTACGGCGTGGGCTCGAGACGCTCGTCGCCTTCGCGCGTGATCCATGCTTTCGGGTCGTTCTCGACACCATTCTCAACATCGTAGAGATAGCGAGTGAACCACTTGTTCATCATGTCGAGTGGCGGAGGACCACCATGGCCTCCCTGGTGGAAGTACATCTGCACAGGGACCTGGCCTTTGAGCGCTTCCACGATCCGCACACTGTGCTCTGGCATCACATTCCAATCATTGAAGGCGTGAGCCATGAGGGTTGCCGCTTTGACGTTCTCGATCACATTCAGATAGTCACGGCCGGCCCAGAACTCATTGTAGTCTCCCGTCACGCGGTCCATCCCTTCGGCATATTCGCCGTCCCGGATGGTAGCGTTGCAGTAGTCGCGACGATCGCTCTCGCGGCTGTGGATGAAGTCGTATAGCACGTCGATGTCTTCTCCAAGGAAGCCACCGGGATGGCGAATCAGGCCATTGGAGCGGTAGTAGTGCCAGTACGAGGTGTTCGGTGCAATGGGGATGATGGCTTTCAGTCCATCTACACCCGTCGTCGCAGCCGCCAGTGGGAGCGTTCCGTTGTACGAGGTCCCTGTCATGCCCACGTTACCGGTTGACCAGTCGGCAACGACTTCTTCGCCGCCAACGGGAGCCGTGTATCCTTTCGCACGACCATTGAGCCAGTCCACCACGGCTTTTGGAGCCAGGGATTCATTGATGCCGCCAACGGTCGGACAACCCTGCGACTGGCCCGTCCCAGGAGACTCAGAGTGGACCACGGCAAAACCACGCGGCAGCCAATCCGACACATACCCCGTCGAAATACCGGGGCGCGTACGCGGAGAGAAGCCTTCGAACTTCTCCTTTTCCGGTGGGACTGCACCTACTTCGTGTTCGACATCCCAGAAGAGATCTCCCAGGCCAGCCGTGCCCGAATAATAGGGGCTCGTACCATAGACCACGGGTACTTTCAGACCTTCGCTTTCCGTCTGGGCCTGGCGTACGACGGAAACGTGTACGCGGTCCAGCTCGCCATCGCCGTCTGAATCAAACTCGGTCTCCACCCAGAGCTGCTCACGAATCCAATCGGATTCATCGTTGAACGCATCGACCACTTGGGCCATGCCATTCTCGAAAACGGGACCAGTCTGAGCGAAAACGGGCTGGATCAGGAAGGTTGCCAGAAGCAACAAGGGAAGGCGTTTCATGATGCGTATCCGGATGGGGTGGCGGGGCATTAGAACCAAAAGGCAACTAGGACTAACAGTCACAAGGACAAGGGGGCCCGGTGTACGGTGGGGCCAGGACACAAAGATGCACTGCTGTCTCGATCATCAGACCATGAGACAGCCAGATAAAAAGCATTCTAGGGAACGAATCAACGCGATGTTGTCGGGGCAATCCGGACAATGCCGGCACCGTCTGCATCTCCGTCGAGGCCCAGATAGATCGCGCCATCAGGACCCTGGCGAATGTCGCGAATACGACCGTGGCCTTGATAAATGGTCTCTTCGCTCACCACGCTTTCTCCGTCCATGGTCAAGCGCGCGACCTGCTGGCCCCGGAGACCGCCGACGAAGAAGTTGCCCGTCCATTCTGGAATGAGAGTGCCCGTGTAGATGAGCATGCCCGATGTTGCAATCGAAGGCACCCAGTAGTGAACCGGGTCGACCAGGCCATCACCTTGCGTTGCGTCGTGCAGATTGTCACCGCCGTAGTTCACGCCATAGCCGACAACTGGCCATCCGTAGTTGGCTCCCTGTTCGACCAGATTGAGTTCATCACCGCCTTGCGGGCCGTGCTCATTCAGCCAAAGCCGTCCGGAGGCAAAATCATAGGCCATACCTTGGGAATTGCGGTGTCCGTAGCTCCAGATCGAAGGTTCGGCACCATCCTGGCCAACGAATGGATTATCTGACGGGATGCTTCCATCATCATGAATCCGATTCACGGTACCGTGGTGATTGGAGAGATCCTGAGCCGAGTGGTTGGCTTGATCCCCATTGGGATTGTCCTGTCGGTCTCCGACCGTGATGAACAGGTATCCTTCGTCGTCAAACACCAGCCGGGAGCCGTAGTGGCCGCGGCCGCGTGAGTCAGCAACCCAGATGTCTTCAACATCAACCAGTGCCATGCCGTCGAGGCGCCCGCGGGCCACGACCGTGGTGGAGTTGCCATCCAGCGGCTTCGCGTAGGACAGATATACGAATCCGTTGGATTCGAACTCCGGGTGTAGCGCTACGTCCAGCAAGCCGCCCTGTCCACGAGCATGGACCTCAGGCACACCGCTGATGGACTCGGCCACCAGTTCACCGTCTTTCACCATGCGAAGGCGACCATCGCGTTCGGTCGCCAGAATGTCCCCATTCGGGAGGAATGTGAATCCCCAGAGGGATTCGAGACCTTCAGTGACCACTTCCACGTCCAGATCGACCAGATCGGTGTCGATGGAGGTGGGCTGTGAGCAGGCCATCAGGGCCGTGGATCCTGCCACCAGGAGCAGGGCAAACGTGCGGAGCAACATGACGATTCCGGGATGGGATGGGAAGAGGAGAAACGGGTATCATTCCCTAACTATCGGTGCACCTGGTTCGTTTCCGTCGTGAATTCAACGACTCTCGACATCGGCCAGAAAAGCGGAAACGAGTCCAGCTACCATGGCCGGTCGTTCTACGGGAGCTCCATGTCCCGCCCCCGGGATGACCTCGACATGGGCCTCGGGCATCATGGATGCGAACATCTCCATCGTCACCGGCCGTGCCTCATCGAATTCGCCCGAGACGATCATCACAGGGACGTCGATTTCATCCAGGCGATCACGCCGGTCGTAGTTGAGCAACGTACCCGTTGCGGTGAACTCAGTGGGTCCCCACATGGTGTTGTAGACCTCCGTATTGCCTGAACCCATCTCACACTCTGGGACGGGCTGTGTGCCAAGAGGCGTCATGAAGCGGGCGTAGAATGAGTCTGTGGCTGCGACATAGTCCGGATGGTCGTAGTCCTCGATGGCTTCGTACTGGCGAATGGTCTCCTGCAAGTTTCCGGGCATGGTGGAGAGGAGGTAGTTGGCGTCCTCAACCCATACTGGCGTGCTGAGAAGCGGGCCAGCCAGTACGACACCTCCGATGCCCTCCTGCGCGCCTTCCAGTACGTATTCGGCTGCAACCGCTCCACCCCAACTCCAGCCCATCAAGTGGACCGCGTCCAGTCCAAGTGTATTGCGGATGGCATCGATCTCTGTCACCGAGTGTTCAATGTTCCACTGATCGCGAAGCCCGGGCCGATCCGACCGTCCCGTCTCCAGCTGATCGTAGCGGATCACAGGTCGATCCAGGATTTCGTTGTCCATCAAGCCGAATCCGCAGCTGGTGCCGCCCGGTCCGCCGTGGATCAACAGGAGGGGCGTGCCATCGGCGTCCGGATTGGAGATCTCATAGAACACGTTGCCCCCTGGAACGGCTACCTGGCCGGTTCGGGTGATTTGTCCGGTTTCTGGGTTCACCCGCTCCTCTGGAACGAATTCAGACGAACAGGCGGGCAGAATGATCAGCGCGGCGGTCGCCGCCAACAAAGGGAAAGTGATCTTCATCGACGATAGCGGATTCGGGTGAGTTTGGCGTCTTCGTTTCGGGTATTCCAGGATTCGCCGTATTCAAGTACGTACAGCGCCCCATCCGGGCCGAACTCCATGTCCATGGGCCGGCTCCAGTCGTGATCAGGTAGGAAGGCCTGCATGTAGCGGTAGTCCCCTTCGTCATCCACGGAGACGAGCAGCAGTTTGTGACGCATCCATTCGTACATGATCAGCTTTCCCTCAAAGAAGTCGGGGAATGACGGCGCACCGGTCGCGTCGGCACGGAATACCGGACCGGCCATGGCACTTCGCCCGCCGGACTCGAGAAGCGGGTGGTCCAGGGTGGCTGCGTACGGATAGTGGATGAACGCAGGCTGGGCAGGGGGCAGCACGACCGAACCGGTGTTGTTCGGAGAATCATTCAACGGGGCGGCAGGATCGAACCAGCCTTTTCCGGATGCGCTGGCAAAGTCCCAGTCCTGATAGGCTTTGTTGTCTGCGATGAACAGCGGCCATCCGAAGAAACCAGCACTCCGCGCCTGATTGACTTCGTCGTAACCGCGCGGCCCACGGATATCGGACGCATCGCTCGCATCGGGACCAATCTCGCCCCAGTACAGCCAGCCCGTCTCCGGATCGATGGAAATCCGAAATGGATTCCGGTTGCCCATCACGTAGATCTCGGGACGACCTTCGGCCGGGTCCTCGAACAGGTTGCCCTCAGGAATGGAGTACGAACCGTCAGCCTCCGAAGTGATTCTAAGGATCTTGCCTCGAAGGTCCTGCGTGTTTGCCGAGGTCCCTTGAGCATCGAACGGGGAGCGTCCGGGGCGTTCATCAATCGGGCCGAAACCGTCTGTTTCGAAGGGGTTGGTGTTGTCGCCCGTGGACAGGAAGAGCGTCCCGTCCGGGCCGAATTCCAGTGATCCTCCCGCATGACAGCAGGTTTCACGCTGGGTTCGAACATCCAGCATGGGGATTTCGGATGCTGGATCAATCCGGTTGCCATCAAATGCGAACCGGGATAGTCGATTGACGGACGAGTCGAGTGGGGAGTAGTACAGGTATAGGTGCTGGTTCTCCTCGAATGCCGGATCCAGGGCAAGACCGAGGAGCCCATCCTCAAGCCCGTAGGCGACCGGCATCTCGTTGACCATGTCCACGGATCCGGAGGCCGGGTCCACCAGATGAATGCCCCCCGAGCGCTCGATGAACATCACCCGTCCATCAGGCAGTGTGGCAAGCTCCATGGGTTCATTGAGATTGGAAGCCAACTCGTCGACCACGAATTCCCAGTCGAAAGGCGCCAGTCCGGATTCAGGCGTTCCGGTTCCGCCTTCCATGACCCATGCCAGTCCAGCCGATACCATCTCCAGAAAAGCGGCCTCTTCCCATGATTCGTTGGTGTGTCCGGGTCCGATATAGAGGGAGCGGCCACCATCGAATTCGTGGTACCAGACGATAGGATGGGAATCGCCCTCAGAAACGTCATTTCCAACATCATATGACGTTTCGTCGATGCTGATCAGAGGGATGATGTCTGGATTGACGAACCGGATGTTGTACCACTCGTCTGTGCGAACCCATCGCTCAGGCAGATGGCTGACCACGGGGTGATCAGGATCCAGAACGTCCAGGGCGGCTTCCTGGATGTGCGGGTGATTGACGAAATAGCCGCCAACCAACTGCCCATACCAAGGCCAGTCATACTCGGTATCGCTTGCTGCATGGATCCCCAGATACCCTCCACCTCGCTGGATGAACCGCTGAAAAGCAATCTGCTGGGGATGATCGAGAATATCTCCTGTGGTGTTCAGGAAGACCACGGCATCATATCCCGCTAGATCATCCTCGTTGAAGACTGTCGGATTCTCAGTGGTATCGACTTGGATGGCAGCCGACGTGCCCAGCTCAATAAGGGCCTCCTTGGCCAGAGGGATACTGCCGTGGCGAAATCCCTCGGTATGGGAGAACACGAGAACGCGAGCAGGTTCGGAGGTACAGCCCGATGGAACAGCGACCGCAGATACAGCGATCAGCAGAGCAACAAGCAAACGGACAGAGGAATGGGACACGGATTCGGCGATGTATGGTTCAGGTGAGCCAAGCTACCCGGTCAAGCCCGCATCGGCAATGCCTCCGGACTGATGTGACACGAGGATGTCACCTTGTCCAGCGAAATTGAGGTCGATCACTCCTGAGATCTACCACGCATTTCTCGCCTTTGTTTTATTCCGCCTGACCATGACCTCCGTCGATTCCCTTCCCCGCTGCGCCTGGTGCGGTTCAGATCCGCTCTACGTTGACTACCACGACAATGAATGGGGTCGTCCGGTCCACGACGATCAGAAGCTGTTCGAGATGCTGATTCTCGAGGGAGCGCAGGCCGGCCTGTCCTGGATCACGATCCTCAGGAAACGGGAGAACTATCGGAAGGCGTTCCACGGATTTGATCCAACGCGGGTGGCCCGCATGAGCGACGAGGACCAGGCGCGGCTATTGCAGAATGAGGGCATCGTCCGGAATCGCCTCAAGATTGCCTCGACGATTTCGAATGCCCAAGCCTTCCTGACCATCCAGGAAGAATTCGGATCATTTGATTCCTGGTATTGGGCCTACACAAATGGGAAGGTGATCGATAACGCACCTGAATCCATGTCGGACCTGCCGGCAAAGACCCAGCTTGCGGAGACGATTTCGCGGAGCCTCAAGAAACGAGGATTCCGATTTGTGGGGCCCACCATCGTGTACGCCTACATGCAGGCAACGGGTATGGTCAATGACCACGTTACGTCTTGTTTCGTCCGCCAGGAAAGGGCCCAAACGCCCTGACATGCGTGTAGGGGGGCGATTGGCCACACTTGTTAATGAAGTGTGGAAAACGTTGAAAAACGCCCAATTTCAGGTGTTACGGTACCATTACGAAATAGCAGGCTCTCACAAGTCTAAATAAAACAATGGTTTACGACTAGTCGATAGGCCGTTGGATCACAAAATGGCGATTGGAGCCAAATTCGGAAGGGCTTCCACCTGAAGTGGATAAGGTGTGGAAAACGTGGAAAACCCGGAAATCGTCGGATTTGCTCAGCTGAGCACTTTCTCGAACGTCTCGACGTCTTCCAGCACAGACCCGGTGCCTCTAACAACGGCCGTCAGCGGATCTTCCGCAACGTAAACGGGCAAGTCCACTCGGCCGCGAATCATGGAATCCAGACCCTTGAGCATGGCACCTCCACCGGTCAGCATGATGCCTCGTTCGAGGATGTCCGCTCCAAGCTCTGGGGGCGTGCGTTCCAGGCACCGAATGACCGCCGATGCGATCTGGCCGACGGGCTCACGCAAGGCTTCCCGGACATCTTCCGACGAAATCGTGCGAACCTTCGGAATACCGCTGACCAGGTCACGGCCCTTTACTGAAAGCTCGAGTTCGGGATCGAGCTCGACCGCGCTACCGACTTCCTTCTTGATGCGCTCTGCCGTCCGGTGTCCGATCAACAGGTTGTGGTTGCGCTTGAAGTACTGGACGATGGCATTGTCCAGTTCGTCTCCACCGACGCGAATGGATTCATCGATGACAATACCGGAAAGCGCGATGACGGCAATCTCTGTCGTTCCGCCACCGATGTCCACGATCATGTTTCCGACGGGCTCAGCGACATTGAGGCCGATACCGATGGCCGCTGCCATGGGTTCGTCGATCAGGTAAACCTGACGGGCGCCAGCGTGCTCGGCTGAGTCGCGCACGGCGCGCTTTTCTACCTCAGTGATCCCGGATGGGACACAAACGACCATGCGGCGGATGGCCGACAGCCAGTTGGTTTGCACCTTCCGAATCAGCTGACGAATGAGCTGTTCTGCCACTTCGAAGTCGGCAATCACACCGTCCTTGAGCGGCCGAATGGTCTCGATTTCACGGTGGGTCCGCTCGTGCATCTGCTGAGCTTCGTGTCCGACGGCAATCACTTTCCGCGTGGATCGATTCAGCGCGACAATCGAGGGCTCATTCAACACGATACCCCTTCCCTGGATGTAGATCAGCGTGTTGGCTGTACCCAGGTCAATGGCGACATCAGTGGAGAAATTGAACAGGCCCATGAAGGATCGAAAACGGACAGAATGCGCTGAAAAAACCCGAAAAAGGAGTGGAATATCGGGCGCGAACCCGAAGCAGACGGGCTTCGCCGATAATACGTATGACGGGTTTCGATTCCAATGGGAGAACCCTACGTTGATGGGTGCATCCGCATGGAAATTCGAACTGCTGACCGCTCTACGATGTCCACTCTATCCGCTTCTCGCAGTCGCTCACTTCGTATCACCGGAACGATCGTGATTGCTCTGCTCCTGATCTTTGTCGGAATCGGATTCGCCTTCCCATCCGTTTCAGTCGAAACGGCTTCCAAGACGACACGAAGTCCGTACGTCGCCTTCAGCGTGCTCACGAATTCAGGATTGATTGGCGAATGGATGCGGGATTTTGTTGACATCGAAACCACATTGGACCGCAATACGCCGGTGGGAAATACGTCCGTTCTGACCATGACAATCGGGAAGGACACGCTGGAGCTTAGACAGGAAGTGACGCATTGGCAACCCGGCGAACAATTCGGGGTCGTCTATGATAGCGACCTGTTCAACGGGTCACTGCTCGCGCAGCTGATTCCGGTGGAAGGAGGGACGGAAGTATTTGTGCAGTCCCGCTTTGAAGGCACGACCTGGTATTTGCGCTCGGCGCTTCCGCTCATGGTTCGCGGCCTGACCTCGACACAGCAGGCCGACTATGATCGCATGGCGGCCCTTACGGACTCCATCGATACACCCATCGAAGGCCAATGGGCGGGCGAAGACGTGAATGGAGACGCCCAGCTGTTCCGATTCGACTCGAATGGTCGTCTGGATTGGGAGGCTGCTGCAGGAGACGAGCGTTTCCAGCTAACAGGCCTTTCGTGGTACTTGAGCCGTTCGGTAAAGCCCCATCACCTCGACGTATCCGGATTCCGGGACGGCTTCCTTGCTGGAAAGGCGCTCTATGGAATCGCGGAGTTCGCGAGCGACGATTCCTTGCGGATCGATTTCGAGGCTGGTGAACCCGGGCAGATCGAGGTTCGCCCTTCCACGTTCTCCGAGTCGTCGATCGTGTTGCGCAGAGTGCGTTGAGTGCGCTGAGGAGCTACTCGGGTTGGAACAGGGCCATGACGGCGCCGGCGGGATCCTGGATCACACAGTAGGCTCCGTGCCCTTCCATGTTCTTGACAGGAGTCTGCAGCTTGCCGCCTCTGGCTTCGCACGCCGAGCGTGAGGCCTCAATGTCGGCCACGTTGACGTACATGAGCCACTGCGAGGGAAGTCCTGCGTTGGTCCCTCTGGCATGACAGACTCCGGAAACCGGCGTACCATCCGCAGTTCCCATCACGTAGTCGCTGTAATCCCCCATGGAAAGGGGTGTCGCTTTCCATCCCACGACTTCGGCATAGAAATCCCGAATGGAATCGGCGTCCTCGACCGTGAGGTCAAACCAGCCGACGGTTCCTGGAACAGGGCGTTCACTCATGGTTGCGGGGTCGAGCCGATCAGGAATGGAGGACGCGGTTTTTCAGCAACTGCTCGATACGCTCCAGTTCTTCCACGAACCGGGGGTCCGTATCGATACGAGCCTGGATCGCCTTGCATGCGTGGATGACGGTGGAATGGTCGCGACCACCAAACCGACGACCGATGGCCTCAAGGGAGTGCTGTGTCATCCGCTTGCAGAAGTGCATGGCCACTTGACGCGCATCCACGATCGGACGCTTGCGACTCTTGCCGATCAGCAAATCGGTATCCATGTCGTAGTACTCGGCTACGATATCCCGAATTTGCGAGGCGGAAATGCTCTTGCGCGTGCGGTTGTCGATCAGGTCCGCCAGAGCATCCTGGACGAATGTCAGATCGATGGGCTGCCGCGTCACGCTGTGCAGCGCGAGCAGTTTGTTGAAGGCACCTTCCAGCAGTCGGATGTTGTCCTTCACGTTGTAGGCGATATAGTCGATGACTTCGCCCGACAACTCCAGTCCGGCCTCGGAAGCATGACGCTGCAGAATGGCCGTTCGCGTTTCCAGATCAGGTGGCTGCACGTCTGCGGACAGCCCCCAACGGAATCGGGAGAGCAGGCGCTCTTCGATTCCCGCGATTTCAGCTGGACTGCGATCAGCGCACAGGATGATCTGCTTGCCGCTCTGGTGCAGTTCGTTGAACAGGTGGAAGAACTGCTCCTGGGTCTTCTCCTTCCCGCCGAAGAACTGGATGTCGTCGACGATGAGTACATCGATCTGACGGAACGCCTGTGTGAACTCGCCGAGCGTATTGTTCTGGATAGCGTAGACGAAGTAATTCGTGAACGCTTCCGACGTCAGGTACAGGACCTGAGCACGCGGCTGATTCTTGACGATGTCGTTTCCGATGGCGTGGGCCAGGTGGGTCTTGCCCAGGCCGACCTTTCCATAGATCAGGAACGGGTTGAAGCTGGTCTCGCCTGGACGTTTGGCCACGGCGACACCCGCACTTCGAGCCAGTCGGTTGCAGTCTGCCTCGAGGAATGTGTCAAGCGTGTACTTCGGGTTGAGCGTCCGCGGGAGCGATCCAGGGACCGTCTCAGGCTTGAAGGCAAATGGTGCTCCCGGCTGGGAAGGGGTCTGCGTGCCGGATCGCCCGGTACCTCGGGAATGACCGGACGAAGACCGGTCGGCAGTGGAGGATGATCCAGCAGGTCGACGGGTGGACTGCGAGGAGCGTGGGGGTTGGGTCTCGCCAGCGGAGGCCCTCATTTCGAGTCGGGATGAATCGGCAGCGGTCTCAAGCTCAGCTTCGGCCTCGGCCGAAACCATGAAGGTATATGAGACGGGAGTATCAGCGCTCAAGTCGAGTGCTTGCTGAATGACTCCGCTGAATTCCCGGTCAATCCAGTCGCGATGAAAATCTGAGGGGACGCCAAGCGTCAAGTGGATACCATTGGGGGTATCGCTACTGGAAATGAACGAGAGGGGACGAATCCAGGTCTGAAACTGTTGGGTCGGGAGTTCCTGCGCCAGCTTTTCCTTGCTTCTCTGCCACAGCATTTCAGATGGGTAGGCCATCAATCAGGTGGGTTCAAAAATAGATGGGTGGGATCGGGTTCTTTTGTCCATCTATTGTAGGCAGAGTTCACCCCCTCCGGCAAGCTGGTTTCAATCGTATTTATCCACGCGTCCCACTTCTTATCAACAGTCGGAATGTTGAAAAAAAAGTGCGTCAAATCCCTTGCTTTTCCAGCCCGTTTCCGGGGTGCGGTCTGAGGACGGATTGCGTTCCGTCCTCAGACCGCACAGAGACCGATTTCTAGTCTCCGATGCCGAAGCCGCGCAGGACTTCTGCAGCATGGTCGCCCGTCTTCGGGCGCTTGATCACTTTCACGATGACACCATCCTCATCGATGAGGAATGTCGTCCGTTTCGTCCCTTCGAAAATCCGGCCGTACATGTTTTTCGGCCCATACGCGCCGTATGAGCGCATTACTGCACGTTCTGTGTCCGCAATGAGCGGAAAGGGAAGGCTATACTTGTCGGCGAATCCAGCGTGTTTGTTGACCGGATCGTCCGAGACGCCCACAACGGCGATGTTGTGTTCGCCCAGTGCTGACCAGTTGTCGCGAAGGTTGCACGCCTGTTTGGTGCAGCCCGGCGTGTTGTCGCGTGGATAGAAGTAGAGGACCAGTTTTCGGCCGTCAAAATCGCTTTTGGAGATGGACGAGCCGTCCTGGGTTATCCCCGAGAAATCAGGGGCTTGCGTGCCTGCTTCAGGCATGTCGACAGCAGTGCTCATGAGTCGTGTTTTCAGGTGGTTGAAGTGGTTCAGAATGGCACGTTGACCGACTCGCTGAGGAAGCGCATCAACGGGGTTCCTTTGCCCCATTCAGAGGCCAGGAACGGGAGGATATCCGGGCGGCCGGCATCTGCTTCCGGCATGGAGGCCACGCCGATGAAATCCTTCCGGCGAAGGTCCTCGATATCGGGGTGATCCACGTCGAATCCTTTGGGGGCCCGGACCAGTGATTCGCCTTCCCATTGGAAGGTCGACGCGAAAGCTTCGTCATCCTTGACCGCGCGCCAGGCGTCGGGCTCCCGGTCGATACGTTCGCGAATCGCACGCAGATCAGGAGAGGAGGGATGCCACATTCCCATGGCGAAGAAGACGTTCCCCGGCTCAATGTGCAGGTAGTACCCAGGTGCATGAACATCCTTGCCCAGGCGATGCCGGAAATGGATGCCTGCAGCCGTCTTGTACGGGTCCTTGTTCTTCGAGAACCGCACGTCGCGGTAGATCCGGAAAAGAGAACCGCCGTTCGCCTTGGGAATGGCGAGGTAGTGTGGACTGAGCTGGGACAACATGGGTGCGAAATCCGCAATGAAGTCCAGCAGCGGATCTTTCAGCTCCTGCTCATAGCGGGCCTTGTTGTCGTTGAACCAGTCCCGGTTGTTGTTGGCTTTCAGATCACGGAGGAACTGGAAGAGTGCTGGAGTGATGTAGGGATTGGCCATGGAGACGGGGTTGGTCCGGTTTGATCATGAACGGGAGGGCAAGTGACATCCTCTCGAACATACCGGCTTTTGGTGACAGCGGGATGTCAGTTGGTACGTCATGCTGACCGGACAGGTCCTATCAGATTGGGGTCGGATGAGCGGGTCGGAGAAACGGGTCGGATGAACGGGCCGGCCCACCCGGGCCGGCCCGCATCCTGGGTATGCAGGGCGAGGCTGATCGTTACCCGCCAACGTCAGCCGGCACCTGCAATGTCATGACGTCATCGCTTCAAGCGTGACGATCCGATACTCCGTTATCCAATGCCGATATCGCCGCCCATCCCTTCGTCCTGCTGACCGCGATTCGGTCGCTGGGTGCGTCGGATCTGCTCACCGAAGTTGTACTGGAACGTGATCCCAACCGACTGCGACTCCCAGTTGCGCGTGCCCAGCTGGTAGAAGGCCGCCTGATCAACTTCAAACTCGAAACCCATCATGTTCAGCGGATCGCTGACGCGCAGGGTGAGGGAGCCTTTGTTGTTCAGGATGCGCTGGCGAATGGACAGGTTGGCCACCGAGAAGGAGGAGATGCGGCCCTGGGCAACATCAATCGGTGCGCGATAGAAGTAGAATGCCTGAAGGTCCGTGCCATCCTTGATCTTGTAGGAAAGGCTGGCGCGAGAGGACCACGAAATGGCATCGTTTGCCAGGTCAGCATCCACGTTGGTGCCTTCGGTCACGATGCGATAGGCATTGAAGCTGGAGAACCCGCTCATCTTGCCTTTGCGAAGCGATCCGATGATTTCAGCACCGTAAGACTCGCTCTGGTCGAAGTTGCGGAACGTGAGCGTAGAAATGCCCGATGTCGGATCGACCGTCTTGTAGCGCTCGATCTTGTTGACCGTCCGGCGATAGTAGGGTGCAATACTGAGCGACCCGGTCCGGGAGAACTGCTGATAGGACAGCTCAACGGCGTGGATGTACTCGGGCTGCAGCTGAGGATTTCCCACGCTCAGGTTGAGCGGGTCGGTGAACGTCGTGAATGGATTAAGTTGTCCCGTCCGTGGGCGGTTGACGCGCTTGGAGTAGCTCGCCTTGACCTGCTTCATCGGCGACAGGTTGTAGTTCAGGAATGCACTTGGGAAGAGGCTCGCATAGTTGTTGTCGAACGACTCATCCGTGGTGCGCAGATTGAACGTCGTGCGTGCCTGCTCGACGCGAAGGCCCGCCTGGGCTTCAAACGAGCCGAATGCCTTGCTGACAATACCATAACCGGCGAATACGTCTTCGTCGAATACGAACTGGTTGCTGAGCGACGCATCCGTTTCAAACAGATCGGAAGCCAGATTCAGGGACTGGACATCGAATCGGTTGTCCATCTGACGCAGCGTTGCCTTTCCTCCTGCTTCGACCTTCCACTCGCCGAACGGACGGATCCAATCGGTCTGCATGTTCCACTGCGCATCGTGGTTGTCCAGCTCATTGACGGTTTGCTCGAGCAGCAGGTCGGCGCTGCCACCGTCCAGCTCCATGAGGCGCTCTGTAAGATCGTCCAGGTTGCCGCCATCCGATTCGTTGAACCGCACTTCACCAGTCAACTCGCGCTTGGAGGCTTCCACAATGCGACGCCCGGAGAGGGACAGGTCCAAGGAGGAGCCGTCCGAAGCGATGATGCTTTCGCGCACCGAACGATCGGTCAGGGAGCGATTGGGATCCAGCTGATTGTAGACATTCTGGGAGGCATTGTCTCCGTTGCGCGTACTGGCCAGTGCCGAGACGCCGATCTCCGAAATGTCACTGATCTTGATGTCCAGAGAGGAATTGATCAGGTGCGAAGTCGACGTGCGCAAACCCGAGTTGTCCTGCTCCAGATAGGTGCGCGGATCCAGGTAGCGGTTCTCACGGAAGTTGAATCCGTCGCTGTCTCGGTCATCAGCACGGAAGCCGTAGTTGGTAAACAAGGTCAGCCGGCCACGCTGTGCCGTGAACGTGCCACCAATGTTGTAGTCACCACGGGTGGAGCCACCTGAAGTGATGCTCCCGCTCTTGCCCAGTTCGGTGTCTTTGGCCAGGATGATGTTCAAGGCCCCTGCCTGACCATCGGGGTCGTACTTGGCCGACGGGTTTGGGATGACTTCGACACGATCGACGGAGTTGGCCGGAATCTGCTGAAGGAATGCAGCCAGGAATTCTCCACGCAGCGGGGAGGGCTTGCCGTTGATCAGGATGTTGATGTTCTGGTTGCCGCGCAGCGAGACATTGCCATCCACATCGACTTCCACGGAAGGGATGTTTTGCAATACGTCTGTGGCCGACCCACCCGCGCTGGAGATCTGGTCACGGGTATTGTACACCGTCCGGTCTATCTCGAATGCGACTTCGGCGCGCTCTGCCTGAACCACGACGCCATCCATCTCAGCCGCGTCGGTCTGCAACGTTACCGATCCGATTTCGATGCGCGTGTTGCCTGGCGTGATCTCGAAAGGCTCCGAACGAACCGGCTTGAAGCCGACGAAGCTGATCTCGACGAAGTACGTGCCCGGATCAACGCGGTCCACAATGAACTTGCCGTTGGCGTCGGTCACCGTTCCCGTCACTAGGCTCGAGTCTGCAACGGCTCTGATTCCCACAGTTGCCGTGACCAGCGGTTCACCGCTCCGTTCAAAGACTTCGCCGGTGATTGTGCCAATGGTCCGCTCGACATCAGATGTCGGGCCGGACGTAACTGAAGCAGTTGTCTGGGCTTGGACATTCCCCGCGAAGGAAACGAGCAATACGGCGATGACGCCGAAAAAGGCGAGAGGGCCAAAGGGGGTGATAGAGCGCTGCATGACGGTGCTGAAGGATGAAAGGTTGACCAATCAAGTATCCCTCAGAGCACCATCCAGCAGCTATGGTTACGCGACGAAAGGATGAAATCTGCGTCAAGCGGTTCCTCGTAACGCCATGCGGCTCAAGGAGTCACGGCTACAAAATCGTTCGTTGATCGGTTTTGGTGTGGGGCGCAGCCAAAAAATGGTCAGGGGCTCCGCTCGTCTCCCTTGTCGAAGTACTCCCGCACGAGCCGCGCGGCGTAGGGTCCGACTTCTTCCGCCAAAGCAGCCTCTGCAGCCTCCCGAACCCGCTTCAACGAACCGAACGCTCGCAGGAGTTTGCGGGATGTGGCTGGGCCGATGCCTTCAATTTCCTCGAGCTCGGTATGCAGCGTGTTCTTCTTGCGCAGCTTTCGTTGATACGTAACCGCGAATCGGTGGGCCTCGTTGCGTGCACGCTGAATGAGTTGAAGGGAAGCGCTGTCTTTCGAAATGAACACGGAGTCCGTATCACCAGGAAAGAAGACTTCCTCGAGTCGTTTGGCCAATCCTACAACAGGAAACTTGCCGTACGCTTCTACATCGACCAGCGCCATCACCGAACTGGATAGCTGGCCCTTCCCACCATCGATCACTACCAGGTCAGGCCAGGGACCGTTCTCCTCGACCACCTTGGCATAGCGACGGCCGACGACTTCTTTCATGGATTGGAAGTCATCCGATCGCCCGTCGCCGACGGTGCGGACTTTGTACGTCCGGTATTCACTCTTCTTGGGCTGTCCGTCAACAAAGACTACGCACGACGCTACCACGTCGGTACCTCCCAAGTGGGAGATGTCAAAACACTCGATGCGACGCGGCAGGCGCGGGAGAGAGAGGTCTTTCTGCAGCTTCTCCACGGCGTGAGGCACTCGGCCTTCACTCTGCTTCTGTTTGTGGATCAAATGCTCAGACAACATCAGGTCAGCGTTCTTCTCGACGATGCGGATCAGGCCAGCCTTGTCGCCGCGCTGAGGTATGTGTAGTGTCACCTTGTGACCACTCTTTTCGCGCAACAGATCCTCGATCAATTCAGGATCTGAGCACTCGACCGACATGAGAAGCTCTTTCGGGAAAAACGTGGACTCCGTATAGTAGCGCTCCAACACGGCCTGCATGAGCTCGGCTTCCGGCGTTTCCTCGATGCGACTCAGGTAAATGTGACGTCGACCCACAATCTTTCCATCCCGCATCTGGAAGACGGCGCCGCAGGCGGTGTTCGATTCACGATCCGTGGACAGGGCGAACAAATCGCGATCAGCCAGATCGCCACTGACCACTTTCTGGCGCTCCGCGTACTTCTCCAGAGCTGCAATCTGGTCGCGCAGTTTGGCTGCTTCCTCGAAGTCCATCGCCTCGGCGACACGGGCCATTTCATCCTTCAAGAGATTGATCAGCCTACCGGTCTTGCCATTGAGCAGCTGCTCGACCTGTTTGATGGTGTTCGCATAGTCTTCAGTGGTCTGAAGACCCACACAAGGTGCATCACACTTCTTGATGTGGTACTGCAGGCAGACCTCATACTTGCCCGCCGCAATTGGTTCTGGCGCCAAATTGAGCGAGCAGGTTCGAAGGCGGAAGATGGACCGGATCGTATCCAGCATCAGGTTCATGCTTCGCACGTCCGTGTACGGGCCGAAGTACTTGGACCCGTCCTTCCGAGGGCGACGCGTCGGAAAAACCCGGGGGAAGGGCTCGTTCTTGATGCAGATGAACGGGTAGGTCTTGTCATCGCGCAGCAAGATGTTGTAGCGCGGCTTGAGACTCTTGATCAGGTTGTTCTCAAGAAGCAGAGCCTCAACTTCAGTGTCCGTGACGATGACTTCGACATCGTGCACTTTGGACACCATGATCCGAAGGCGACCATCCAGATTCCGGCTGGCGTGGAAATACGAGCTGACCCGCGCTTTCAGATTCTTGGCCTTCCCGACGTAAAGCACCTTGCCCGCCGCATCCTTGTGTTGGTATACACCGGGACGCGTGGGAATGCGGGACAGTCTTTCGGCCAGTTCGGGGCGCATGCTCCTTGGAAATGCCTCATCTTTGAAGTCGGTCCATGAACCGTTCCTCTCAGGGAAGGTTCGATTCCGGGCGCCAAATCGATGACCAAATCGATGACCAATGCGGTGACCAAATCGGTGACTGTCGCTTCAAGAATCTTCATTACACTCGTCAGCCCAGGCCCATGAGCAGCACAGAACAGAAACGCGTCGAAGCGATCCTGGAAGAACTGCATCGCCTCTATCCCGACGCCGATTGCGCGTTGAATCACTCGAATGCCCACGAGCTGCTATTCGCGACCATCATGTCGGCTCAAACGACGGACGTCAACGTCAACAAGGTGACCGACGAGCTCTTCCGGAAATACCGGACCGTCCAGGACTATGCCGAAGCAGACCTGGACACGTTCATGGAGGAAATCCGCTCAACCGGCTTCTTTCGAAACAAGGCGAAGAACGTGGTCGGCGCGGCCAACATGATCATGGACGACCATGATGGAGCGGTGCCCGACTCGATGGACGACCTCGTCCGTCTACCCGGAGTGGCTCGCAAGACGGCGAACGTGGTGCTGGGTACCTGGTTTGGGCAGGCCAGCGGGTTTGTCGTGGATACCCACGTCAAGCGACTGGCCAATCGCCTGGGGTTCACCGAGCAGAAAGACCCGGTCAAGGTCGAGCGGGATCTGATGGAGCAGATTCCTGAAAGCGAATGGATCTTCGCGGGCCACGCCATCATCCTCCACGGACGGGCGGTCTGCGACGCCAAGAAGCCGCTCTGCGATGCGTGCACGCTCAGACCGCATTGCCCGAGGAATGGTGTCGAGTGACTCCGTGCTAATATGCGTCGACGTGGACGCCTTTGACCGCACGACCTGATGGGTCGGCCTGGTTGGCGAAGGCCTCGTCCCAAGCAATGGCCTCGGGCGTGCTGCATGCCACGGATTTTCCGCCGGGCACACATCGCGCAGCACTTTCCGAGGGAAAGAGCTCCTCGAACAGGCTCCGGTAGAAGTAGCCTTCTTTCGTATCCGGGGTGTTGATCGGGAAGCGGAACGAGGCGCGTTTCATGTCCTCATCGCTGACACGCTCTTCAGCATGCGCTTTCAGGTGATCAATCCAGCCGTACCCAACGCCATCCGAGAATTGCTCCTTCTGGCGACGATAGATGCTCTCGGGCAGCAGATCCTTGAAGGCCTCGCGGACGATCTGCTTTTCGAGTCGGCCCTCCTTGATCATCTTGGCTTCAGGATTGAGCCGCATGGCCACGTCCAGGAATTCCAGATCCAGGAATGGAACGCGCGCTTCTACGCCCCACGCTGCCATGCTCTTGTTCGCGCGAAGGCAATCGAAGAGGTGCAGGCGATTGATTTTGCGAACCGTCTCTTCGTGGAATTCGCGGGCGTCCGGAGCCTTGTGGAAATACAGGTAGCCGCCGAAGATTTCGTCAGCGCCTTCGCCCGAAAGGACCATCTTGATGCCCATGGCCTTGATGCGACGGGCCATCAGGTACATCGGAGTCGAAGCGCGGATCGTGGTCACATCGTACGTCTCGATGTGATGGATGACATCGCGTAGCGCGTCGATGCCCTCTTGAACCGTGAACGTAAAGCCGTGGTGCACGCTACCGATGTGATCGGCCACGGCTTGGGCGGCCGCCAGATCCGGGCTGCCTTCCAGTCCGATGGCGAATGAGTGAATGCGAGGCCACCAGGCTTTGGTCAGATCATTGTCTTCAACCCTGGATTCGGCGTACTTGCAGGCCAGTGCGGCAATCACGGAGGAATCCAGTCCACCTGACAGCAAAACGCCGTAGGGGACGTCTCCCATCAGCTGCCGGTGAACGGCGCTCGACAGGGCAGAGCGGACAAGAGCTGGATCCGACGATCCATCTTTCACCGTCTCGAAGGATTCCCAGCCCCACTCGTGCCATTTCTGCGGTTCGCGATCCGAATCGCTGTTCAGAACGAATCCGGGAGGGAATTCCTCGAAGCGATTGCAGACGGGTTCCAGCGCTTTGAGCTCGGAGGCCACGATCAGATGACCATCGGCGTCGTGGCCGACATAAAGCGGGATGACTCCGACCGGGTCACGAGCGATCAGGAATCGTTCGCGACTGGAATCCCAAAGCACGAAGGCGAAGATGCCATTCAATCTTTTGAGCCCTTCGATCCCATAGCGGTCCAGCAGCGGGATGATGACCTCACAATCCGAGTCGGTCTGGAAATCATAGTCCGGAAAGTCCTTGCGCAGCTCCCTGTGATTGTAAATCTCACCGTTCACGGCAAGGACGTAGCGCTGGTCGGGGCTGTAAAGTGGCTGTGCGCCATGCAGCAGGTCGACGATGGCCAATCGCTCGTGGGCCAGGATGGCATGATCATCGGCATGGATTCCGGACCAGTCCGGGCCACGATGGCGCTGCCGACGACTCATGTTGAGCGCCTGCTCGCGCAGTTCGTCGGTCATCTGGGGGATGTCAAGAATGGCAAGAATGGAGCACATACGAGGAGACGTCAGCGGTCGGATCAACCGATTCAGCAGGATAGATCATTCGAATGAGCAGGATACACCCAAAGGCGGCCAAGCACCCGTTCCAAAGCCTGAAAACCCTGTCGGGGAAGCCCCCTTTCAGAAATCCAAGTCTGGAAGCAAGCTTAGGCGACGGTGTTCAGCGCTTCGTCGAACAGATTGGCGAAGCGGCACACGTCCTCGAACGAATTGTAGAGGGGAGCAGGTGATATCCGGATGCAATTCGGATTTCGCCAGTCACAGATCACGCCACCAGCCTTGATGAAATCGAAGACCGCCCTTCCATTCTCCCCGTGGACTCGAAGGGACAGCTGGGCGCCCCGTTGTTCGGGATCTGCTGGCGTCATGATGTCAAACCCATCTCCGATTTCCTGAAGCAGGTCCCAGAGATAGCCTGTTAGCTTGATGCTTTTCGCTCGCAGCGCGTCGATTCCAACCTCATCGAAAAGCTTCAGTGAACCTTTCAGCGGGGCTGTGGACAGGATCGGAGTATTCGTCATCTGCCATCCCACGGCGCCCGGCTCCGGATCGAATTCGTCGACCCACTGGAATCGCGTGTCCCTGTTGTGTCCCCACCAGCCGGCCAGACGAGGCAGGTCCGTTCGATGGGCGAAGCGCTCGTGTACGAATGCGCCACCCGGTGCAGCGGGTCCGGAATTCAGATATTTGTAGTGACACCAGACAGCAAAGTCGGCATCCCATTCGTGGAGCTTCAGCGGCACGTTGCCTGCAGCATGGGCCAGGTCCCATCCAACGACACACCCGGCGTCATGACCGGCTTTCGTGATGGTCGGGATGTCAAAGAATTGTCCTGTGTAATAGTTGACACCGCCCAACATCACTAAAGCAATTCGATGCCCTTCGCGCTGCAGCGTCTCAAGGATGTCCTCGGTGCGAAGGTGGTCTTCGCCATCACGGGCTTCCTGGATCAGCAAGCACTCATCCGGATCCAGACCGTGGAATCGAATCTGCTCCCTGAACGCGTACTGATCCGATGGAAAAGTATGCTCTTCGATCAGGATGCAAGGACGATCGGCCGTCGGACGGTAGAACGACAGCATGAGCAAGTTCAGGTTCACCGTCAGCGAATTCATGACGGCAACCTCAAGGGGCTTCGCGCCTACGAGCCGGGCCTCGGATTCGCGCAATTCTGTCCCGTAATCGGCCCAGGGATTGTCTCCCGTGAAGTACCCCTCGATGCCCAGGTTGGCCCAGTCGTTCATGACCGCGTTCAGGGTTTCCACGCCATCCTGTGGTTGAAGCCCGAGGGAGTTGCCGCACAGGTACAGGGTCTCTGATCCATCCGGCATTCGGGGGATCGAGAAGTGACTGCGGTATCCGGACAGGGAGTCTGAGGCGTCCAGATTTTGAGCGGTTTCGAGAGGGAATCGGGGCATGACAGTGCGAAGGGCGAAAAAAGTTTGACCGCTTTCCAGGCAACTTGTGCGGAAGGGAGCGGGGCGCAAGATACGCGAATGAAAGGTTTAGACGCTGGTTAACACTGTCAAATAGCGGCCCGGAATGGCTGGAAACGGCGTTTTTCTGGTAGCGCTTCCAAATTCTTCACGTGATGAAGTGTTGAATTCAACGCCGGGAGGCCCCTACCATTGGTCGCAATTCCGGCCAGTGATCGGTTCGGGCTCCGGTGTCATCCGGATCCGAGTCCTTCCAGGCCAACGATCCATTCTCGATCCAATCATGCAGTGGGCGGCGTCATGATGACTACGCAAACATCGCACTCCAACTGGACGCACGCGCAGTACGCTGCGCTGGCGGTTGAAGCTGTCGCTCAACGCGGATCGCTCGTGGTGGTTGACCTTCCAGGCTCGGTGCTTCTAAGCATCGTGCTATCCATTCTTGTACTCAGCGTGCTTATCGCCTGAGATCCTGGTCAACCCTACCGCATCGCGGAATTACATCATGCTACGGGGTTGACACCCCTGAAACCTGATTCCGACGATGTCTCGACGTAGCCATACCATCACGAAAGGATACCAGCGTGCTCCGCATCGCAGTCTGTTGCGTGCGACGGGCGTGGTTCAATCCGACGAGGATTTCGACCGGCCATTCATCGGGGTCTGCAATTCCTACATCGACCTGATTCCCGGGCATGTCCATCTCCAGGAATTCGGGAGACTGGTCAAGGAAGCCGTCCGGGAGGCCGGAGGGTTGCCGTTCGAATTCAACACCATCGGTGTGGATGACGGGATCGCGATGGGACATCTCGGCATGCGCTACTCGTTACCAAGCCGGGAGTTGATTGCCGATTCGGTGGAGACGGTCGTTCGGGCACACTGCCTCGATGCCATCATCTGTTTGCCCAACTGCGACAAGATTGTACCGGGCATGTTGATGGGAGCGCTTCGCTGCAATGTCCCGGTCATCTTCGTATCGGGTGGGCCCATGAGGGCAGGTCGCCTTCCGGACGGTCGGAAAGTCGACCTGGTCTCCGTGTTCGAGGGCGTAGGGCAGTACTCGAACGGCGAAATCAACGACATCGAATTGGACGCCCTCGAGCATCTGGCCTGCCCAACGTGCGGTTCCTGCGCAGGCATGTTCACGGCCAATTCCATGAACTGCATCATGGAAGTCCTGGGCTTGGCGCTCCCCGGGAATGGCACCATCCTGGCCATCGACCCCAAACGGGGCGACCTGGCTCGTCAGGCCGCACGGCGCATCGTGGAAATGGTGGATGAGGACTTGAATCCGCTCGATATCGTGACCGAGGCCGCTTTTGACGATGCGTTTGCATTGGATATGGCGATGGGTGGGTCCACGAACACCATCCTGCATCTGCTGGCTGCAGCTCATGAAGCTGGAGTCGACTATGATCTCCATCGGATCAACGAGATATCGGACCGGGTGCCGTACCTGTGCAAAGTGGCTCCGGCGACTCCTGACGTCCATATGGAAGATGTGGACGAGGCGGGCGGCATCCCGGCCGTCCTGGCTGAGCTACATGATGCCGGACTGCTGAACAGTGATCGCCCGACGGTGACCGGAGGCACGCTGGCGGACGGCCTGGATGCCGCCCACACGTCGCGGCCCGACATCATTCGTCCGGCTTCCGACCCCTTCCGAGCCACTGGTGGTCTACGCGTTCTGTTCGGCAACCTGGCTCCCGAAGGCTGCGTGGTCAAGACCGGTGCCGTGTCCGAAGAAATGCACATGTTCACGGGCACCGCACGCATATTCGAATCCCAGGACGACGCGGTTGAGGGCATCCTGAGTGGCACGATCGAGGAGGGGACCGTGGTCATCATCCGCTACGAAGGTCCTCGCGGCGGGCCGGGTATGCCCGAGATGCTGTCCCCGACTTCCGCTTTGGCAGGCATGCGCCTCGATCGCTCCGTGGCCATGATCACGGACGGCCGCTTTTCCGGCGGTACCCGTGGATTGAGCATCGGCCATTGTTCGCCCGAAGCCGCAGCCGGCGGACCGATCGCCCTCGTCGAGGAAGGCGATCAGATTACTATCGACCTCAACGCCGCTTCCGTGCATTGGCATGTCGATGAAGAAGAAGCGGCGCGTCGCAGGGCTGTTTTGCCCCCGTTCGAATCCCGGATCCGGACCGGCTACCTGGCGCGGTACACTCATCTCGTGACCAGCGCATCCACGGGTGCCATTGTTCAGGTCCCTGACCTCACCACGCAACACGCAACCCCAGCACCAATCAGCGAACCATCACATGTCTGATTCCAGCACGCTGTCTACTCCCTCAGCCGCATCTTCAGCGGCGACGGCCTCTTCAACCGATGCCCTTCTGGCAACGGGCGCAGAGATCCTGATCCGCTCTCTCGAAGCCGAGGGCGTCGAGTACGTTTTCGGTCATCCTGGCGGTGCAGTGATTTCCATCTACGACGAGATGCATCGCATCCAGCCGTCGTTCCAGCACATCCTCGTGCGACACGAGCAGGGCGGAACGCACGCAGCTGAAGGCTATGCCAAGGCCACGGGAAAGGTGGGGACAGTCCTGGTGACGTCAGGCCCCGGCGCAACCAACTGCGTGACCGGGATTGCCGATGCGTACATGGACTCCATCCCGCTCGTTGTGTTTACCGGTCAGGTGCCGACCCATTTGATCGGGAATGATGCGTTCCAGGAGTGCGATACGATTGGGGTTACGCGAAGCATCACCAAGCACAGTTTCCTTGTTCGCGATGTCAAGGAACTGGCAGAGACGGTTCGCAAAGCCTATCACTTGGCACAGACAGGTCGTCCGGGACCCGTGGTTGTGGACCTGCCGAAGGACGTTCTGGCCGCCCGAGCACCATTCCACTATCCGGAAAAAGTCCAGATTCGCGGCTATTCGGTGGTCGGACGTGGCAATGCTGATCAGGTCCAGTTGGCGGCTCAGATGATGGCGGAGGCCAAGCGTCCGTTGTTCTACGTGGGTGGTGGCACGATCATTTCCGGAGGTAGTGAGCGACTGACGGCTCTCGCCCGACGCACCGGAATCCCTGTGACGACGACGCTACACGGACTCGGCGCATTCCCCGAAACGGATCCTCTTTCAGTTGGGATGCTCGGCATGCACGGGACCTGGTACGCCAACATGGCCGTCCAGAACACGGATCTGCTGATTGCTGTTGGCGCGCGATTCGATGACCGCGTGACCGGCAAGATTGAAGCCTGGGCCCCGCACGCAAAGATCATCCACATCGACATCGACCCGGCATGCATCTCCAAGAATGTCCCCGTCGATTGCCCCATCCTCGGCGATGTTTCGATGGTACTGGAACAGCTCGATCCGCTCGTTGAGCATGTGGATCGCCCCGAATGGTTGGCGCAAATCGAGGCCTGGAAAGCTGAGTGTCCGATGGACTTCGAGCGGGACGGCAAGCTTCGCCCGCAGGAAATCATTCAGGCCCTGCGCGACCATACCGCCGGCGAGGCCTGTGTGGTGACCGATGTGGGTCAGAATCAAATGTGGGGGGCGCAATTCTATTCCTACGTCCACCCCCGCAGTCATATCACATCGGGTGGCCTGGGAACGATGGGCTTCAGCCTTCCCGCAGCGATGGGCGCGGCCTTCGGCCTACGAGGCACGGGTCGGGACGTCATTTCCATCAACGGTGATGGCGGTGTCCTGATGAACATCCAGGAGCTGGGAGTAGCGGCCGCGCACAAACTGCCCGTCAAGGTGGTCATTCTGAACAATCAATTCCTGGGCATGGTGCGGCAATGGCAGGAGCTCTTCCACGACAATAGATACAGCCACACGAACCTGGAGCCGACCAATCCGGATTTCGTGCAGCTGGCTGAGGCTTTCGGTTGCGTGGGTCTGCGATGCTCGGATCCAGCGGATATCGCCGCAACGCTGGACGCCGCTTGGCAAGTCACCGACCGTCCCGTCGTCATGGACTTCCGGGTCGTGACCGAAGAAAAGGTATTTCCGATGGTTCCGGCTGGCGCCGCTACGGACAACATGATCACCGCCCAATTCAACCCTGAAGCCTGCGCCTGACGCAGGAGGATGTCCTCATGACAACTGAAATACCAGTTGAGCCCCAAGTCACCATCACGCCCCAGCAGCTTTTTAGAAAGAAGGCCGCCGGAGAAGCCATCCTTCCCGATGGTGAGGACATGGTCAATCGCCATGTGCTGACGGTGCTGATCGACGACACGATCGGCGCCTTGAACCGGGTGGCCAACCTGTTCTCCCAGCGGGGATTCAACCTGGAAAGTGTCACCGTGGGAGAGGCCAAGGATCCGTCGCAACGGCGGCTGACCCTGGTCACGACGGGCAATGATCGCATCATCGGCCAGGTCCTGCGTCAGCTGCAAGGGCTGATCGACACGATCGAGGTTGAGGATCTGACCGATGAAGACCACGTCGAGCGTGAGCTCTGCATGGTCAAGGTGCGATGCAGTGCCACCGAAAGGGCCGACGTGTTGGCGGTCGTGGACGTTTTCCGCGCCAACGTGGTCAACATCACTCCGGACAGTCTGACTTTCGAAGTCACTGGACCGACCGCAAAAATCAACGCCTTCATTGGCGTGATGAAGGATTTCGACGTGCGTGAAGTGGCCAGGAGCGGTCGCGTTGCCATGCGTCGTCGGCTCGCATTCGAGCACTGATTCCCTCTCCATCTCCAACACATTCTGACGAACAACTGACAGCTTGAAGACCATGAACATGCACTACGATGCCGATCTGGGCATCATCCAGAACAGACGCGTTGCCGTCATCGGATTCGGAAGCCAGGGCCACGCCCATGCGCTGAACCTGCACGAAAGCGGTGTGGACGTCGTCGTGGGACTCCGAGAAGGGTCTTCCACGGCCAGCGAAGTCGAAGCGCACGGGGTTTCCGTGATGAGCGTTTCCGATGCGGCCGCATGGGCGGACGTCGTCATGATCCTGATTCCTGATCAGCACCAGAAAGCGGTCTACGAAGCCGACATCGCGCCTCACATGAAGCCCGGCAAAGCACTCGGATTCGGCCATGGATTCAATGTGCACTACGGCCAGATCGCTCCTCCGGAAGGCGTGGACGTGTTCATGGTTGCACCCAAGTCCCCGGGACACCTTGTGCGCCGCACCTACACCGAAGGTCGCGGTGTGCCTTGTCTGGTTGCTGTCGCCCAGGACGCGTCTGGCAATACCATGGATCTGGCGCTGAGCTGGGCCAAGGGCATCGGTGGCACGCGCGCCGGCGTGATCGAGACCAACTTCAAAGACGAAGCGGAAACTGACCTGTTTGGCGAACAAGCCGTGCTTTGCGGCGGTAGCGAAGCACTCATCAAGGCTGGATTCGAGACGCTGGTTGAAGCCGGCTATTCGCCTGAGCTTGCGTACTTCGAGTGCCTGCACGAGCTGAAGCTGATCGTCGACCTCTACTACGAAGGGGGGCTGGAAGCCATGAACCGCTCCGTTTCGGATACCGCAGAATACGGAGGATACTCCCGCGGCTCACGTGTGATTACAGACACGGTGAAAGCCGAAATGAAGACGATTCTCGAAGAAGTCCAGAGCGGCAAATTCGCCCGCGAATGGATTGCCGAATGCGATGCCGGTTGGCCCAATATGTCGAAACTGCGAAGCGCCTCGGTGAATCATCCCATGGAAACAGTAGGCAAGAAGCTGCGAAGCATGATGTCCTGGTTACGCCGCGAACAGCCCGAGCCTGCCTCCTCAGCAAGCTGATGCCGGTTTTCCCCGGTTGATTCCGTCCATTCGATGCGTCAACTTCGAACTTGATGTCCCAGCGCGTTCACATAGCAGTCCTGCCCGGTGATGGTATTGGTCCCGAAGTGGTCCAGTCCGCACTTCGGGTCATGCGCGTGGTGGGGGATCGCGATGGGTTTGAAGTCGAAACCGGTGAGCACGCTTTCGGCGGAGCTGCCATCGACCTGACAGGCGAACCTTTCCCCGCGAGTACCAAAGAGGCGTGTCTCAATGCTGATGCGATTCTCCTCGGAGCGATCGGCGGTCCGAAATGGGACGGACTCGATGCGTCGCGTCGCCCCGAAACGGGCTTGCTGGCGCTGCGGAAAGCGCTGGGCGCGTTCGCCAATCTGCGCCCCGTGACGGTACCGGACGCGCTGGCCCATCTGTCCGTGCTGCCCCCAGACTGGGTAGCCGGCACGGACTTGCTCGTGGTCCGGGAGCTGACCGGGGGCATCTATTTCGGCGAGCCGCGTGAATTGGGTGCAGATGAAGCGTTCGACACGATGCGCTACTCGCGTCTCGAGATTGAGCGGATCGCACGAGTGGCATTCGAACAGGCCCGGCAGCGCAGTAGACGTGTCACCTCGGTCGACAAGGCCAACGTGCTGGCATCGTCCAAACTGTGGCGATCGACAGTAACGAAGCTCCATCGTTCGGAATATTCAGACATCGCTCTGGATCATCTGTATGTCGACAATGCCGCGATGCAGATTGTCCGCGATCCGCAAGCCTTTGACGTCATTCTGACGGCGAATCTGTTCGGAGACATCCTGTCCGATCTGGCCTCGACTCTGGCCGGATCCTTGGGTGTTCTTCCATCTTCTTCGCTGGGTGGCGCCACCCCATTGTTCGAGCCGGTCCACGGCAGCGCCCCGGATATTGCCGGGCGCGACGAGGCCAATCCTGTTGCGGCCATCCTCAGCGCGGCCATGTTGCTGGAAGAACTTGGATTTGGCTCCAGCGCCCAGTCCATGAGACGCGCCGTTGACCACGTGCTGGCTGCTGGCAGTCTGACACGGGATCTTGCGCCGCATGGCGTGAGCACGTCCACATTCACCGATGCTGTGTGTACCGCTTTGGAAGAGGCATCGGCATCATCAACTTTGTCCTGACTTTAAGTCCTGATTCTGGCTCAGACCATGTCCAACAACCGTGTCATCATCTTCGATACATCGCTCCGCGATGGGGAGCAAGCACCGGGGGCCGCCATGACGGTGCCCGAAAAGATCCAGGTGGCACATCAACTAGCCAGACTGGGCGTGGACGTGATCGAGGCGGGTTTTCCGATCTCTTCCCCCGGGCAATATGAGGCTGTCCGCCGGATTGCCCGTGAAGTTGACGGCCCGACGATTTGTGCGCTGGCCCGCGCGAAGAAAGACGATATCGAGGCGGCAGGAAAAGCGCTTGAAGGCGGAGCCAATACGCGTATTCACACCTTCATCGCGACGAGCGACATACACCTGGAGAGCAAGTTTGCTGACGCCCGATACGGCGAGACCCTTGCTCAGAAGCGGGAAACCGTGGTTGAAATGGCTCTCGAAGCGGTTCGTCACGCACGCACGTTTACCGATGACGTGGAGTTCAGCGCTGAAGATGCCGGACGAACGGATACCGACTATCTGGTACGCATCGTCAAAGCGGTGATCGAGGCCGGAGCGACGACCATCAACATCCCGGACACGACCGGATACTGCGTCCCGGATGAATATGCCTTGCTGATCCGCCAGGTGATTGAAGGGGCTGGTTCTCCGGAGGGCGTGGTTTTTTCGACGCACTGTCACGACGATCTCGGTTTGGCCGCAGCCAACTCATTGGCCGGATTGCAGGCAGGAGCTCGCCAGGTCGAATGCACGATCAACGGAATCGGCGAGCGGGCTGGCAACGCATCCCTCGAAGAAGTGGTCATGGCCCTCAACGTGCGATCCGATCACTTTGGACTCGAGACTGGCATCCAGCCGAAGCTGCTGTTTCCGACCTCGAAAATGGTCTCCACGTTCACCGGATTCCAGGTCCAGCCCAACAAGGCCATCATTGGCAAGAATGCCTTCGCCCATGAGGCGGGTATTCATCAGGACGGCGTGCTGAAAAACCGGGAGACCTACGAAATCATGCGTGCCGAAGATGTCGGCCAGGAGGCAGAATCCATCCGATTGGGAAGGCATTCGGGTCGGCATGGCCTATTTTCCCGTCTGGAACGGCTGGGAATCCGGATTGAACCCGGCGATCGGGCTGGAGTCTATGCCCAGTTCGTCGGCCTTGCCGATCGCAAGAAAGAAATCAACGATTCCGACCTCATCAATCTTTTCCATCACGAACCCGCATCCATGGACAGTCCCCATTACTCCCTGGAAAAATTCCATGTCACCGTCGGCTCCGGCCAGGAGCCTCAGGCAACCGTGACCGTCAAGAATCTTCAGGACGATGTCATCATCGAGAAAACGGCGACCGGAGATGGCCCCATCGACGCTCTGTATAGTGCTATCGATCATGCCATCAACGAAGGACATGATCTGGTGAACTACTCCATTCGTTCGGTCTCCGAAGGATCCGATTCCTTTGGAGAGGTGAGCGTGCTGATTGGCATTGGCGGTCCGTTGTTCGCTGGCAAAGCCAGCAGCACGGATGTGATTGAGGCCTCCGCACACGCTTACATGAACGCCCTGAACTCGTTGGCTGCGTATCGCCTCGACAAGGAGTCTATCGAGTTCGTCGGATCAGGCATCATGCAGGCTTTCGACAGCCCGAAAGAATCGTAGATCACCTCGTACAGCGGCTCACGTACCCGGCCACCTGACCGGGACCTGAACGCAGATCGCCGGATCCATCATGGGACAAACGATCACACAAAAGATTCTGGCTCGTCATGCCGGACGGGACCGCGTCGCTCCAGGAGACAACATCTGGGTAGACGTGGACACGCTCATGACGCATGATGTGTGCGGACCACCTACGATCGGCATCTTCAAGCGGGAGTTCGGTGAGGATGCCAAGGTCTGGGATCCGGACAAGCTGGTGATCCTGCCAGACCACTACATCTTCACTGAGGACCCCCACGCACGACGAAATATCGAAATCCTGCGCGCGTTCGCGGCTGAGCATGACCTGAAGCACTATTTCGACGTGGGTACCTCCCGCTACAAAGGGGTCTGTCACGTTGCATTGGCTGAGGAGGGCTTCAATCGGCCCGGGACGGTCCTCTTTGGAACGGACAGCCATTCCTGCACGTCCGGAGCGTTCGGGATGTTCTCGACCGGCGTGGGGAATACGGACGCCGCCCTGATCATGGGTACCGGGAAGATCTGGGTGAAAGTGCCCGAGACGATGCGATTCGTCTTCGAGGGGACGCTCCCGCCATGGCTGATGGCCAAGGATCTCATTCTCAGTGTCATTGGCGACATCGGATTCGAAGGAGGTACGTACCGTGCTCTGGAATTCGATGGTGAGGCCGTATTCGATCTGTCGATGGAGGAGCGGATGACGCTCACGAATATGGCCATCGAAGCGGGCGGCAAGAATGGCATCATCGCGGCAGATCAGAAGACAGAAGACTACGTGCGGGCGCGGACCGACATGCCGTACGAATTGGTAGCGTCTGATCAGGACGCGCGATACATCTTTGAGAAGGTCTACGACGTTTCCACGATGGAGCCGGTTGTGGCCAAACCCCATCGCCCCGACAATCGGGCGACTGTTTCTGAAGTTGCAGGCACAAAGCTGGATCGGGCTTACATTGGAAGCTGCACGGGTGGGAAATATGAGGACTTCCTGGCAGCAGCCAACGTGCTGGAAGGCGAACGGGTGCAGGTCGACACGTTCGTCGTCCCCGCCAGCACTGAGGTCTCCAAGCAGCTGCGGGAGAAGACGTTGAACGGCAAGACCTTGTGGCAGGTGTTTCTGGATGCAGGGTGCAAGATGGGCCACGCATCATGTGGTGCATGCCTGGGCGGTCCCGTGGATACGTTCGGTCGCACGCACGGCACGGAGGTGGTCATTTCCACGACCAACCGCAATTTCCCGGGGCGCATGGGATCCAAGCAGTCTGCCGTCTACCTGGCCAGTCCGCTCACGGTGGCTGCCTCGGCCATCCACGGCGTCATCACGGATCCTCGCGCCGTTCTCGCCTGATCGATCTGCTCAACCAGCAATAAGAACGACGCATCATGAAAGACCGCATTGAAGGGAAGGCGTACGTGCTCGGCGATTCGATCGACACGGATCAGATCATCCCGGCTGCGCATCTGGTCTACAGCATGACCGAACCCGATGAACGACGGATGTATGGTCGATACGCCTGCAGTGGCGTGCCCAATGACCAGGCTGGGCTCCCGGAAGGCGGGAAACCGATGACCGATCCCGAAGCCTGGACGAGCGAATACACGGTCGTGATAGCGGGCTCCAACTTCGGATGTGGCTCCTCCCGTGAGCATGCGCCGTTCGCCCTTCAGGTCGCAGGCATCGAAGCGGTCGTCGCCACGTCGTATGCCCGAATTTTCTACCGCAACGCGGTCGATGGCGGGTTTGTCGTTCCGTTTGAATCGAGGGAACGACTCGTGGAAGAGATCCGGACGGGCGATGACATTATCATCGACGTTCCTGCCGGCACACTCACCCATGTTGCTTCAGGGACGACCCATCTGCTGAATCCGCTGGGAGATGTCGCTGACATCCTGCGTGCAGGCAACGTGTTCGAATACGCCCGGCAGGCCGGGTTCATCAAGTAAGGTCAGCACCTCGAAACGTGGCGCCGCGGAAGAAACAGATCGTGCTGACCCGTGCCGACGAGATGTTGCTCGTCTGTATTCTGGTGTTGGGAAACGACGCCTTCAGTACCACCATCACGTCCGAGTTGCATCGCCGAACGCGCAAGCGGATTACGGTCGGTAGCCTTTGGGTTGCGCTTGATCAACTCGCTACGAAAGGCTTGATCGAAAAACAGAATCGCCCGAACCCGGATCGCAAGGGAGGGCGACCCCGTGTGTACTACTTCCTGACCAAAGAGGGGCTGACCGCACTGCGGAAGACTCGGGATGTACAGACAAAGCTCTGGAAAGGTGTCCCGGACCTGGATACCGTAGACGTTCTGGAGGCGGCGGATTCGGCTCCGGTTTCTTGAGGCGCAGAAGGCATGGGTGACGCCTTGGTCATGAATCATGCTCGCCCCGCTTGACGCGTATGAAGGAAAAGCCGTAAGTTCGCCGCCCATGAAACGCACTGCACTGCATATCACTCGAGTTCGCCGCGACCGACGAGTCCGATCGGAATTCCGATCCGGATCAGGCCCGGCTGTGCTACGAGGGTAGCAGCGCTGCGCGAAAGCGCAATCGTTTAAGAGCAGTCAGCGTCGATCCGGTCGGGATCGACGCTTTTTTTATGTCCATCCCGGATTTGCATTCCGGGAGATCAAACCGCGGCGGAAGCTGCCTCACTCTTTCAACATCATGTCCATCATCGTCGCCTTCAGTGGCGGACTCGACACCTCCTTCTGCGTCCCGTTCCTTCGGGAAGAGCACGGGTGCGATGTCCACACGGTCACGGTCAACACCGGAGGCATCTCGGAACGGGAGGCCCTGGAAATCGCAGCGCGAGCCGAGGAGCTCGGAGCGGCCAGTCATCACATCATTGACGCCCGTTCTGATCTTTTTGAGCGATCCCTGCAGTACCTGATCAAGGGCAACGTGCTTCGAGGGTATCTGTATCCACTGTGCGTGGGTCCGGATCGAGTCGTGCAAGCAGCTACGCTCGTTGAGAAGGCGCGCGAGATGGGAATCAAAACGGTTGCACACGGCTCAACCGGAGCGGGCAATGATCAGATTCGATTCGATGTGGCATTGTCGGTGCTTGGAGGCGATCTGGAGATCCTGACTCCCATCCGGGCCGGCAATCTGAGTCGGGAATACACGTCGGGATGGCTACGTGAGCGTGGATATGCGGTCGACGCCGCCACGACCACGTATTCCATCAATACGGGACTGTGGGGAACGACCGTAGGAGGGAAAGAGACGCTTGGTACGTCGGTGAGCCTACCCGACGAAGCATGGCCGTCGCCATCGCCCATGGAAGCCCCAGACGAAGAGGTCTTGCTGGACATCGCATTCGAGAAGGGTGTACCCGTGGGTCTTAACGGAACGGCAATGGATCCGGTGTCCGTGATCGAAGCGCTCAATGCGCTGGGAGAGGAGCATGCCATTGGCCGGGCGATCCACGTCGGAGATACCATTCTCGGGATCAAAGGTCGGGTCGGTTTCCAGGCGCCGGCCGCTGCCATTCTGATTCCGGCTCACCGGGAGCTGGAGAAGATTGTCCTGTCGCGCTGGCAGCAATACCACAAAGCCCAGCTTGGCGATTTCTACGGGATGCTCTTGCACGAGGCCCAGTACTTCGATCCGGTCATGCGGGACATCGAAGCACTGTTCGACTCTTCGCAGGAAACGGTCACAGGTACCGTGCACGTGACGTTGTACAAAGGCAGCGTTTCGATCACGGGATGCTCCTCTCCGTTCTCCTTATTCAACACGGGAGTCGCCACCTACGGCGAACAGAATGATCTTTGGGATGGCCGGGACGCGCGCGGATTCGCTCGTATCCTCGGAGTCCAATCGCTGCTGACCCACGGGGTCCGCGCCAACCAGGAAGCATGATGAATACGATTCCAGTCACATACGTCTCGTCCACCGCCGCAAAGACCGGTCTGGTGAGCGACGTCTCCCTCAGCGACTATGTCGTCGCCCAGGAAGGGTATTGCGTTGTCGTTGAGGCGCTCGAGTCCAAAGCGGTCTACAACCAGATCGAGTGCGCCGACGGCGAATTCCGGACGATTGCCAAGGGCGATGTCTTTGTCGGTGTTCTTGGTGAGCGCCGGGCCCTTAAGGGGTACTCGGGCGTCGTTCCGCGTGTCGCGCTTCCAGGTGATACCCTGAATGTCCTCAACATGGGTGGCATCATTGGTAATTGTGTCTCCGATCACCCGGATCTCGGCCCAGCTCTTCGGGTCAAGGTGTTGGGCGCGGCGATGGTTGAGACCGATGGCATGTGGGTGCATGCCCGCCTGCAGGATCACGCGCTGCACGAGGTGGACTCGCTGACGTCGTCGGTGCCGCTAATTTTCATTTCCGGCACGGCCATGAACACAGGCAAGACGTGGGCTGCCTGCGAACTGGTGCAGCGTCTGACCCGTCGCGGATATCGGGTCGCCGCTGCCAAAGCCACTGGCGCCTCGCTGATGCGTGACGTTCAGCTGATCGAGCGGCACGGGGCCGTAGCCACGGCCACCTTCACTGATTCAGGCGTGGTATGCTCGACATCCAAAGCCATGACGCCCAAGGTGAAAGGGCTCATCAAGCATCTCAGCGACACGGCGGATCCGGACTGTATCGTGATCGAGCTGGGAGACGGTATCGTGGGCTATTACGGCGTCGACGAGCTGCTGCAAGACAAGCAGTTGCAGAAATTCTGCGCGGCCCATGTGGTTGCTGCCGTGGACTTGGCGGGAGTCTGGGCCGCGCAACATCTGTTCAAGGACCGTTACCACGCTGACATCACGGTCGTGACTGGTCCGGTGACAGACAACGGGGTAGGGATCCAGTACATCGAGCAGGTGATGGGTATTCCCGCCATCAATGCCCGCGAAGACCCCAACGATCTGGGTGACCGGGTGGCTTCCAAGCTTCCGGATCCCAAACCCCGGGAGGCAAGCGTATGAAACGGACGGCTGTACTCCACGCGGCCGGCTACGTCGGTCGGTCGCTGATGGATGTCATTCTCAAGCATCCGGATCTGGACCTGGTCGCGGCGACCAGTCGCTCGTTTGCCGGACAGCCGGTTGCGGCCGCCCATCCTGTGCTTGCTGGCCGTACCCAGCTTTCGTTCAGTAAATCGCTTGGCGATCCGTCCGCACTGGACATCGTGTTCGTGGCGGCTGGTCACGGGCAAGGAGCGGCAGCTGTTGACGCCTTGCGCGGTCAGGGATACGATGGGTTGATCGTGGACATGAGCGCGGACTTCCGCCTGTCCGATCCGGAAACATACCTCTCGCGGTATGGCAAGGAGCATCCAAGACCGGATCTGCTGGCCGGCGCCTGGTATGGGATGCCAGAGATCACAGGCCCGCCGCCTTCCGGAACAACTCTTGTCGCGAATCCAGGCTGCTTTGCCACAGCCATTTCCCTGGCTCTGCATCCCTTTTCGACGGACGACATCCTCAGCGCGTGTTCGTTTGCGGTGACGGCCATCACAGGAGCGTCGGGCTCAGGTGCATTGGCCAAGCCGGCAACTCACTTTCCGGACCGCGACGGCAACATGCGCGCCTACAAGGTCTTCTCGCATCAGCACGAAGCGGAGATCGATCAAATGGCGCCCGGAGTGGATTATGCGTTTGTCCCGTCGTCGGGACCCTGGACCGCGGGTATCTGGGGGACGGCTCAGGCCGAGCTTCCTTCAGGTCTCGAAGGCGAAAGGGGCCAGGAAGCTGTTGCAGCGCTATTTGCCGGCTTGTACGGCGACCACGCTTTGATCCGGCTGTGGCCGAATGCGCTCCCGGAACTGCGGTGGAGCGTGGGCTCACCATTCACAGATCTCGGGTGGCAGATTTCCGGTAATCGACTTGTTGTCGGATTTGCCATCGACAATCTGATGAAGGGCGCCGCCACCCAAGCCATTCAAAATGCCAACCTGGCGTTTGGTTGGGACGATTCCAGAGGCTTGATTCCCTGACCGGTCGTTTGACCCAGACTCCAATACCTGAATCATCATGCACACTGAATCCTTGACCGCCGCCGAGTGGATGGCGCTTGAAGACAAGACTCAGCTGGACACGTATCGAAAGTGGCCCATTCCGCTCGTTCGCGCGAAAGGAGCCGAGGTCGAAGACGTTGATGGAAACACCTACCTGGATCTCTATGGTGGGCACTGTGTGGCCTTTCTGGGGCACAATCACCCTGAGGTGGTGCGGGCCATCAAGGAGCAGGCGGATTCGCTGCTGTTCTACTCGAATGCTGTCTATGCTCCCGTGCGGGCTCGGGCTTCCGAACGGCTCTCACGGATGGCGCCCGAAGGAATGAACAAGGTGTTCTTTGTCAGCACCGGTACTGAGGCCAACGAGGTGGCGATGAAGATCGCCCGAAAGGCTACCGGGCGTCCAAACGTGATTGCGGTCGAAGGCGACTTTCACGGTCGGACGATGGGTAGCCTCTCCACAACGTGGGCCCACAAGTATCGCGAGGGCTATGAAAAGGCCTTCGGACCCGTCGCGTTCGCCCCATTCGGGGATGCCGAAAAGGCTGCAGCCATCATCCGCGAACACCAGCCAGCCGCGGTCATTGTTGAACCGATCCAGTCGATGGGCGGCATGCGCACGGCCCCGGTGTCCTATTTCCAGGCGCTCAAGGACGCCTGTGTCGAAGTGGGTGCCATGCTGATCTTCGACGAGGTGCAAACGGGGGTCGGGCGAACAGGAGCATTCACGTATGCCCAGACGATAGGCGTCATCCCACACATGATTTCGTTGGCTAAGAGTCTCGGCGGTGGAGTGCCGGTCTCTGCGCTGTTGATCAATGACGAAGTAGCCAAAACTGTCGGATACGGCGAACAAGGAACGACGTTTGGCGGGGGCATGATCGCCATGGCGGCTGTGGATGCGGCATTGCGGGTCGTTGAGGAGGAGAAGCTTTCCGAGCGGGCGATGTTGGTCTGGGAAGCTCTGGCAGACGGATGTGAGGCGCGCGGTTTGCGCTACCAGGGCGCAGGTTGTCTCATGGGGATCGACTTCGGGCGACCGGTTGGGCCGATTGTTGCTGGTCTCCGGGATCGCGGAATCTTGACGGGCGGTTCTGCGGATCCGAACATCATGCGGCTCATGCCTCCCGCTGTCGTCACGCGTGAACACGTTGACCGGTTCTTCCTGGCACTGGACGAAGTATTGACCGCGACGGAGGAAGTCGACGCATGACGCATCTGCTGGACTGGCTGGATATCGATCAAGAAACCTGGGTCAGGTGTATCCAGGAGGCGCAGTTCTGCGCTGACTATCGGGATGCGCGTGCGGATCGATTCCTGGGCAAGGCGCTTGGGCTGGTGTTTTTCAACGATTCGTTGCGCACACGCGTATCGATGGAGCTGGCTGCATCCGAACTCGGTGCCAAGCCCGTGGTCATCACTCCCGGGTCGGGTACCTGGGGTTTTGCGTGGGATGACGGTCCAATGACCGGCGGAGAAGCCGAGCATATACGAGAAGCGGTTGGCGTGCTGTCGCGGTATTGCCATGGCCTCGGTGTGCGTTTATTTGCCGAGGGGAAGGACCGACAGCAAGACATGGACGATGTCCGGCTCAAGACGTTTGCGGCTGCCTCGGACGTACCCGTATTGAATCTGGAATCAGCCGCTCGCCACCCGTGTCAGGCGCTGGCTGATGCGGCCGTCCTGGATCGGCAGTTCGATGGGCACACAAAGGGTAAGAAGTTCGTCTTGCACTGGACGTGGCATCCCAAGGCGCTACCGATGGCCGTTCCCAATTCCACGTTGTTGATGGCATCGCGACTCGGGATGGACGTTGTGGTAGCTCGGCCGGATGGCTTTGAATTGGACGAAGGTGTCATGGATGCTGCGCGCCGTCAGGCGGCGGCCCATGGCGGAAGCGTTTCCGAGACCAACGATGCCGATACCGCCGCCGACGGCGCGCATATCGTGTATGCCAAGGCTTGGGGCGGTTTCGAGAGATACACGGATCCTGCTGCGGAGGAATCACGCCGTCATGCCCACAAGGATTGGCGTGTCACCACCGATCGAATGGACCGCACGGACAACGGACTGTTCATGCACTGCCTGCCCGTTCGGCGCGGCGTCGTAGTTGACGACGCTGTTCTCGACGAAGGGCCGTCGCTGCACCTTGATCAGGCCGAATACCGGCTACACGCCCAGAAAGCCATCCTGTCGATGCTCTGGGAATCAGGTTCGCGCTCACCATCTTCCGAAGATGTCACTGATCCCGCGCAGCCATGAAACGGATCGTCATCAAATTGGGAGGAGCGTTGCTCGCTCAGGACCTGACGGGCTTCTGGAATGGGTTGGCGCACGTGACCGCTTTCTCTGAAGTCGTCCTGGTCCACGGAGGGGGTCCCCAGACGACTGCCCTGGCCAAACGCCTGGGTCACACTCCAACCATTGTCGAAGGCCGACGCGTCACGACCGACACGGATCTTGAAATCCTGCAGTGGGTCATTCGGGGTCAACTCAACGGGGACCTGATTGCGCAGGCCCATGCACATGGGATGCGCGCCGTTGGAGTCAGCGGGGCAGACGGTGGCATTTTGCAGGTTCACAAACGTCCGCCATGGACGATTGCCGAAAAGGAAGTCGATTTTGGTCACGTGGGTGATGTGGACGGCATTGATCCCACGCTTCTGTTGACGTTGCTTCAGGCCGGCATGATGCCCGTGGTCTGCCCTCCGGGTGTCGACGCAGCCGGGAGGTTGTACAACGTCAACGCAGACACCATTGCTCTCGAGATTGCGGCCGCCATCGGCGCATCCGAGCTGATTCTGCTGACCGAGGCCGGCGCTGTGCTGGACTCGGGCATGAATCCCATTCGCCGGTTGACGACTGCTGATGCTTTGAAAGGCGTCGAGGACGGCTGGATCGCAGGAGGGATGAAAGTGAAGACGGACATTGCCCGTTGGGCGCTGGAAAAAGGAATCGGATCGGTCTGGATTGCTCATCCCGATGCGTTGATCGACCGGGCCAACGCGACCCGAATCATCGCCGATTTTCCTGGAGGAAGCGCATGACCGTTCGCCCCGAACACAGTGATCCTTCCGCTTTTTACGCTGCCAGTGACGTCGGCCAGTTGCATCGCGCGCTCGTTGCCACGCCTTCACTGAGTCATGAAGAGGCGGCCGCTGCTGACTTGCTCGAAAAGCATTTCCAGGACGCAGGTGTTGAGACGCGTCGCATCGGTGACAACATTGTGGCTTGGGTCGGAGCTGGTTCGCGCACGCTGCTGTTGAATTCCCACCTCGATGTGGTCCCGCCAAGCTCCAATCACCCGTACCCGGCATTCGAGCCCACAATCGAAGGCACTGAAGTGTTCGGACGCGGCACCGTTGACGCGAAAGGCTGTGTGGCTTCCATGGTGACGGCCATGATCCGTTCGGCTCGATCAGGCCACCTTCCCGATGATGCCCGGCTTGTGGGTGCATTCACCGTCTGCGAAGAGACGGGTGGGCAGGACAACGGGCTGGAGGCTATTCGTCCGGATCTGCCGTCGTTTGATGCAGCGCTGATCGGTGAACCCACGCACATGCAGCCCTGTGTCGCACAGAAGGGATTGCTCATTCTCCGTTTGGATGCCCATGGAAAAAGTGCCCACGCGGCGCGGGCAGAGCATGGCGACAATGCGATTTCACGCTTGGTTCGGGACCTGTCCTACCTGGAAGGCTTCGAGTTTGAACGGATCCATCCATTCCTGGGCGAAACGACCCAGAATGTCACCGTCATCGAAGGCGGTACGGCGCGAAACGTGATTCCGGATCGGGCCTCGGCCTGGATCGACATTCGGACGACGCCCTCGTACACGCATCCGGAGATTGCTGAGCTTCTGAATGCCCGGCTTGAGTCTGAAGTCGTGATCCATTCGCAGCGGTTCATTCCGGTGGAGACGAGCCCGAACGAGGCCATTGTCAAAGCCTGTCTGGCGGCGCGCTCTGATGCGCAGCCTTTCGGTTCGCCCACGATGTCCGACTGGATCCAGGTTCACGATGTCCCCGCCGTCAAGATTGGTCCGGGCGACAGTCGTCGGTCGCACACGGCTCATGAATCGATCGACGTTTTCGAATTGCACGACAGCTGCGCGATCTACGAGTCAATCATCCGCTCTTTCTTTGAAGACATTGAGGGCACGTCCCAGGATCGGGGCTTCCCATCCTGATCCAGACACCTCGATCACCCTGACGAACACTCTCCCCAAACGAACAACAGCATGTCTCCGATCTGGCAGAAAGAAGCGCACAGCGGTGCGGCCGACTGGGTCACCAGATTCACCGTCGGTGATGACCCCCATTGGGATCTGATGTTGATGCCGTACGACGCGGCAGCCTCGTTGGCGCACGCGGCAGGTCTCCTGAGGATCGGGGTGCTTTCTCAAGCCGAGTTCGACGCACTCCAGGAGGCTTTCGCACGCCTGGGCGATGCTATCGAAATCGAGCAGATCACGATCACGGTGGAAGACGAGGATTGCCACACCGTCATCGAGCGCTTTCTGATCGAGGAGACCGGCGAAGCGGGACGCAAGATCCATACGGGCCGGTCCCGTAATGACCAGGTGCTGGCTGCCCTTCGTTTGTGGCTTCGACAGCACGTCGGCGATGTCATGGAGGATCTGGTCGACGTGGCCGAGTCGTTGGCTGACGTCGCCGATGCCAACAAGAACCAATTCATGCCCGGATACACGCACACCCAGCGAGCCATGCCGTCCTCGGTGGCGGCGTGGGCGTTGGGATACGCCGAATGTTTGGCCGATGACCTGACCGTGTTGGCCCAAGCCCGTGTGCTCAACAATGCGTCACCGCTGGGCGCTGCAGCTGGATACGGCGTGCCCCACCTGGATCTGGATCGCGCGGGCGTTGCTGCGGATCTTGGATTCAATCGGGTCCAGGAACAAGTCACCGCCGTACAGCTCAGTCGAGGGAAGTTCGAGATGGCCGTGGTGCACGCTCTCGTTCAAGCGGCGTCGACCCTGAATCGGCTTGCGTCGGACATCGTCCTGTACTGCAGCGCCGAATTCGGCTTCATTTGCCTCGATGATGCCCTGACGACCGGGTCGAGCATCATGCCGCAGAAAAAGAATCCGGACATCGCTGAGCTCGCGCGCACGGTTGTGCATCGGATTGCAGCCGAAATGCACGTGCTCCTCAGTGTCCCGGCCAATCTGCCCTCCGGGTATCATCGCGATCTCCAGGTCACGAAAGCCAGCGTGATGCGCTCCGTGCTCCTGATGCTGGATCTCTGCCAGGCCGCATCCGGGTTGGTCCAGGGGATGCGTTTCGACGAGGACAACCTTCAGGCGGCTCGCGGTGCGGAGCTGTTTGCCACCGCAGCGGCGCTGAAACAGGTCAAGGACGGCACGCCCTTTCGGGATGCCTACCGAGACGTGGCCAGCAAAAAGAAGCTGTGGGACGAGCAGGCCAGAGCCTCGTTGGGCGATGTTTACTCCACACCCGGCAATCCAGGCCAGACGGACTCCTCGTCGCTCAGGCAGCGACTGGATGCGCTCAGACCCGGAACAGGTAGCTCAGCTTGAAGAACAGGCCATCCTGGAGGCGCTGAAGGTCCCTGAACCGATACGTATCGGGCTCCCGGGATGAGTTGCCATAGCCCAGGAAGAGTACCGTTCCCGGGGTGGGGCGGTAAGAGAGCAACCAGTCGACCGTCAGATGATTCCGTCGACTGGATGATGTGCGATTGAATTCGCCCGAAGACGGATCGAGGATCAGGATCGGCAGGTTGGTGCGGGAATCGTCGCGTAATTCGTCCACGAACATCGAGTTGTACTGTCCCACCAAGCGAACGAAGAGGGAAGGGGTCAGCTGGTACTCTGCTTTCAATCGGGGTACGCGGCGAAGCGCAACCGTGCTCTTATCCGAATGCCGCACGTAGTGCTGGTGGTTGTAGAGCAGGTTCACCCGAAGCTGATCCGTGGGGTGATAGTTCAGGGTGAGCGTGTAGAAGTAGATGTCGGCTCGCGCCCACTCGTAGAAGTTGTCATCGAGCCCGGCCACAACGAAAAGGGAGCCCGAGAACTTGTTGAAGCGGGGCGTGGCAATGCGAGACCAGAAGCCCAGGTTGATGAGGCGATCCACGCCCACGTACGGCTGGGCCGTCAACTTACCATTGACCTCCGTTTCAATGTAATAGTTGTCATAAAGCCCGGTCGGCATCATGAATGACTCATAGAAGACCGAAGTCAGCCCCGACCATCCACCCCGGAAGGAGTAGTTCGAGTTGAAGTGCAGCTTTCGATCGTTGGGTCCATTGCCCGCTGTGAAGCGATCGTAATCCCAGGTCCCGTCCAGCGTGATACCGAGGCTGTAGGACTCCACGAAATCACCCGCGTCGCCGAACCAGCGGCGGGTCGGGCGGATGTTCATGTGCACGATGCCGGTGCGTTGAATGAAACCCGTCTCGGAATTGAAGTCGGTGTGGTACCCGGTCGAGGAGATTGAGCCGCCCCATTTGCGGCCGGAAGCCAGCGCATTCAAGCTCCACATGGGTGCGCTCTCGGTGCCGCCGTCATCATCCGTGAAGCTCATTCCCGTCTGCCATGTCAGCGAGTAGATGTCCGAAAACGTCATGCGGCCGTCGACGGCGGCTACCCGGTTCCAGTGGTCCCCGTCGATCTTGTCCGTGTAGACCATGCCCAGCGTGTTCTGGCCGGACAGGTCGCGTCGAAGGCGGACGGCATTGAAGTAACGGGCATCGAGGTCACTGAGGTGCAGTTGTTTGTTGTCCACTGCCGAAAGGAAGGCCACGTTCGTGTTTCCGCTCTTTCCGGTGACTTTTGCTGCACTCAACGGATTCGCCACTCGACGGGTGTAGATCAAGTTGGTTGGGGAAGCGAACATCTCGATCCCGTCCAGAAAGAAGGGTCGGCGCTCCGGGAAAAAGACCTGCCTGCGGGGGTCAAACTCGATCTGCGCCACATCGGCCTCAACCTGACTGAAGTCCGGATTCAGCGTGCCGTTGAGCGTGAGGTTGTTCGACAGCCCCCATCGGACGTTGACGCCAACCGGATCGTTGAAGTCCTGATCGAAGGTGGCATCTGCGCCAGCGGGTCGGTTGGCTGCGCCGGTGAACTCGGGGTTGATATCCAGGACCAGGCCGCGACGTAGATCCGTCAAACCCGTCAACAGCCCATTCTGGGCCATGAAAGAGGCATTGTCCAGGCGGGAAGGTGTCCATGTGCTGGTATATCCGGAGTGCTGAACGCGCCGGATGATGTTGAAACCCCAGTCTTGCGTGAGAGCGCCCTGGTAACGGATGCTTTTGAACGGCAGACGGATCTCGACTTCGTAGCCGTATTCAGTCAGGCGGCCTTTCGATTCGAAGACGAAGTCCGGGCTTTCGTCAATGTTGTACGGCCGTCCGGCGCCGCCTCCACTGTCACTTCTCGTTCGATCGCTCAGAATGCCGTCCGTCTGCTGTCCCAATGGATTGACACCGATGACGAAGGCCTGCCGCCGGTCATTGTACGTGTCCAGGACGATCTGGATGTAGTCATCGCCTTCGATCTTGTCGCGATCAGCAAGCGTTGCGCGCACTTCTTCGTCGTGCACTTCCCAGGCCTTGATGCCGAAGTGGATGGCGGTGGGCGAATACCAGACCATCACCTGAGTCGAGTCTTCAGCCAGGCGACCGTCTACTGGCAAATAGTCCCAGAACTCCCGAAAGACTGCCGCCTGTTGCCATACGGACTCGTCCAGAAATCCGTCGATAGAGACGTCTGCGGATTCTATGCGGGGGACGGGACTGGCGAAGGGGTCATCGCCGGCATGCGCAGGCAAAGCGAGGAATGCAGCCAACAGGGCCACAGACAGGATCCGTTTCATCGAGCTGGGGGCGGGTTCGAGGTGTTTCAAACGTACAAAACGCGGCGGGATTCTCTCGAATCCCGCCGCGCATACCGACCGACCGGCTGGCGGGGTCGTTTGACCGATTGCACGGAGGTACATTTTGGACTTCATCGCCGACCAAATGGTGGACCAAACTGCAGTCCAACTCATGGTCTACATCCGGAACAGGTACTGGAACTTGAAGAAGATCTGACGCTCAGTCTGCTGGAAGACCATCGACTGCTGATCCAGCTGTCCCGGGAAATCCTGGAAGCGATGCGTCGAGCCAACATGGAAGACCGTGAAAGGACTGACGCGGTAGGTGACCAGCGGATCAACTTCGAGACGTTCCGCGAAATCGTTGTACTGGACGATGATGCGGGTCAGCAGCTTGCGGGTGAACTGATAGTTCAAGCGCGAGCGAAGGATGTACCCTGAGAAGTAGTTGTCACCAGTCGCACGATTCTGCAAGCGCGAGTAATTCAGTCCCGATGACAGCACAAGGCGGTCCGTCGGCACCAACGTCAGGTCGGCGCCTGCATTCAGCTGGTCGCCCATTTCAGGAGCGTTAGGGTTGCGATAGATTCCATCACCCACATTGATCCGGCCACCGAATCGCACCTTCTGGCTGAAATTGCTGTTCATGAACACGTTCAAACGCTGGATGCCGTTGAACTGAACGCCGGCGAACAGTTCGTTCGACGTGAACGCATTGATGTTGATGAACGTCTGGCGCTTCATCTGCATGTTGAAACCACCAAACACTGCCTCATCCTTGCGGATGTTGTCGTAGTTCCAGAACCGGTTCACGCCTCCATAGACGTTGATGCGGTTGAAGACGGGATGGTCCGTAAACCAGAAAGAGTACCGCGACATGCCTTCGAAACGCCGATTGTCGTTCATCGTCACGAAGCCATTGTCCGTCCGGAAAGTGGGTGAGAGCTGATTGTAATTGATATCGAAGCCCCAATTACGACCACCCCGGCCCACTCCGGTACTGATTCCGTGACCCCAGAACGTCTCGCCGTCCAGGGCTGCCGTGTGTGCGCCGCGGCCGAACGTACGACCATCGAGGCCGGACGCAGAGGACAGTTCAGCGTCGTTCAATTCCTGTGTGTGACTGGCCAGCACCTGCCATGAGAACGTGTACTTCTGCAGGAACCGGACGGCACCGTCGACGCCCATGACCGAACCCGAGCCGCCATCATCCATGCGGCGGTCGGTCAGCATGCCGGCGACGAAAGAGGAGTTCTCGAAAGAGCGGCGGGCACGGAAGATGTTGGAAACGCTCTTCCCACCGGACACGAGCGCCGAACCCTCCTCAAATGGCATCAGGATGGGCGACGTATTGTCGCGCGCTCCGATGTACCCAACCGTCCAATCGCCGAAACGTCCGGACAGCTTCGACGCCGCAATCGGATCGTTGATGGATCGAGTGTATACGGCATCGATGTTGGTCTGGAACAGGTCGGCTCCTTCCTGGAAGAATGCGCGACGTTCGGGGAAAGACAGCGCGAAGGTCGAATTGACGTCAATCTGCGCCGCATCGGATTCAATCTGGCTGAAGTCCGGATTGATCGTCGCGTCCAGGGTCAAATCCGAAGTCAAACCGTACTTGAGATTGAAGGACGGCTCGGCCGTCATGCGCCCGTTGTCGAATCCCGAAGCTGGAGACGACCAATCCCGTCCCCCCGCCTGTGAACCGGTAAGGGCTGGCAGGATCTCCAGATTCCGGCCACGTTTGATATCGCTCATGCCGCGCAGCGTGCCGAACTGACACGTGAAGCACGGATCACCTCGGTCAATACCTGCCCATGAGTACGTAAAACGGTCCTCCCGAGGTCGAGTAATCCAGAACGTAGCCTTCCATTCCTGGATGTCCGCTTCCGGAAAGCGAAGCGAGCGGAACGGAATGGCCATCTCGACCTGATAGCCGGATTCTGTCACCATGCCCGCTGACGTGTAGATCAGATCGAAGGACTCGTCTTCGTCATCTCCTGCGCTGCGGGTGTCGCCTTGGATACCCAGCGGATTGGCTGAAATGAAATACGTCACCTGGCCATCGCCATTCGTGTCGAGAAGCATCCCCGCGTAGTCATCCTGCCAGATCTGGTCGCGATCACTCAGGCGGGCCCTGATTTCACTGGGATCGTCCTTGATGATGTAAGCGATGTACAGATGCTCAGCGTCATAGGCGAGCAAGGCTTTCATCCCGATATCGGGTATCCCTTTCTCGGTTGGATTACTCTCCGAGAAATTGGTGGCCACGGAGGCCGCCTGCCAAATGGCATCGTCCAGATCGCCATCAATGTTCACCGGGCCATTCACAAAAGGGATGTCCAGCAGTGGCTCAATGTTAGGCTGAAATAGTAATTCCGGCGCCTGGCGGTCATTCGATGCCTGTCCAAAGGCCGTCGAAGTGATGGGGGCCATGCCCAGAACAAGAACAAAAAGGGCCAACAGGGGCCCGGAAAACGGATAATGTGCTAAATTTTTAGCACTACGATTCGCGTTTTCGGCGGAATCGGTAGCTGATTGTGTCATCGTTCAAGGTCGCTTATTTGACGGGTCGACTGAACGAAGAAGTATGTGAACTCCTCCCTCTCGGCGGCGACTACGGAAGGTGATCGTCGCGAGTTACAGGAAAGAGTCCTTCAACCCCAGGAAAGTTTGCATGGTGTACGGATTTTTACCCCAGATCTCGGGTGCTTGGAATCCGTGATGCGAGGTCATTAGAGCGACTCTACCAGACCGGGCATCCATCTGGTGGATTGTTCTTTCCAACCTTGAGTCCGGAGTTGATCCACTTGCCGTCGATCTTTTTCGCCTTACGAAGTTTGAGGCAGTTCGACTCTGTTCCATACATGAACAGATCAATGCGGATGGACGTCTGGTTGCCGTGCTGGATACGGAAGTAAGGTCGCTTGGAGTTCAGTCCCTTCAACGTGCGCTTGAAGTCATCATCATTGGCTTTGGTACCCGCTCCGTTCGTGGCCTCGAACCCGATGTCCGAGAATGTCATTCCTTTGAGGTACTGGATGGATTTCCCTCCACCCATGGTCGCGGGTCGGTGCTTCCAGGCAATGGTCCTGGACAAGACATTCATTGCTTCGGTGGTGATCGCGTCATAAGCGGCCGCCTCTTGCTGATCGCTGAACATGCTCAACCCGACGGTTGTGGCACCGGCGACCAAGAGTGTGCTCAGAATGAGGAAAATCAATTGTTGTTGTCCCATGATGGTTGAGAGGATGACGTCGGAAGACGACTCATCGATGGTTCGAATTACATTGAAGGCATCGGCCATTCCCGCTCTGGATTCCGTAGAACGACCAGAAAATGGAGTGTTCTTGGTAGCAGAATGCGTAGAATCCCGTAGCTATGTGCGTAATAGTGCTCCCATGGAATTCCCGGCATTGAGGGGGCGACGCGCCTCTCCCCGCGACGACAAGTGATCGTGAAATGGTGCAGCGTGGTGGAGCCTTGAGTCGTCAAGTGGTACCTTCTGAACGTGTACGGAAGCGATGACCCCTGCCGCCCTTCGCGTCGCTCACTTGACTCCTTAATCAGCACCTCCAGCATGAAGTTTTTTATCGATACAGCCGACCTCAATGAAATCCGGGAAGCCAATGACATGGGCGTCCTCGACGGCGTCACGACCAATCCTTCCCTGATGAAGAAGGTGGGTGGTTCGGATTTCCATGCCCACATCGCAAAGATCTGCGATATCGTGGACGGCGACGTGTCGGCTGAAGTGATTGCGACGGACTACGAAGGCATTGTCCGGGAGGGACGTGAACTGGCCCAGATACATCCGAACGTGGTGGTCAAGGTGCCGCTGATTGCCGATGGGATCAAAGCCATCAAGACGTTTTCCGGCGAAGGAATCAAGACCAACTGCACGCTCTGCTTCTCACCCACTCAGGCTCTGATCGCCGCAAAGGCCGGAGCCACGTACATCAGCCCGTTCATCGGTCGTCTGGATGATATCTCATCCCCCGGCATGGAGCTGATCGAGCAGATCGTCACCATTTATGCCAATTACGGTCTGCAAACGGAGGTTCTCGCGGCTTCCATCCGCCACCCCATGCACGTGGTTGAAGCGGCACTCATCGGAGCGGATGTGGCAACCATTCCGTTCAAGGTCATCGCTCAGCTGATCGAGCATCCGCTCACGGACAGTGGACTGGAGCGTTTCCTGGCCGATTGGAAAGCGTACGAAGCCGCAGGTGCTTCGAACGGCGTCGACGCGTAATCGCGGTCCTGCTGGATGCTTTTCACAACACTTGGCGAAACGGAGGAGATCGGGGCCAGCTGCCACTATCTCTTGATGGATGAAACGGGCATTCTTCTGGATGCGGGTGCTGACCCGGAGAAGGAAGGCCTGGACAGCATGCCTGACCTGGAGGTGATCGCCGACCACCCGGATTGGCCTCTGGATCATGTCGTGGTCAGCCACGCGCATCACGACCACCTCGGGGCATTGCCCTTGGTCACCAAGACGTTTCCGCACGCTCACATTCACATGAGCGCGGCCACACGACAGTTGGCCGACATCCTTTTGCCGGCGTCGGCCCGATTGCAACGGCGCAAATTGAAAGAGGGCTCGACAACGGTCAATCCCTTGTTTGACGAGGATGATGTCGAGGCAAGTTCCTACGTATATCAGGCGCACCCCCTTGAAGAAGAATTCGATATCTCGGGGCTGAATGCGCTCTACGACGTGACGGCCGAATTTTTCGATGCCGGGCACGTTCTGGGCTCGCTGGGCGTCATGCTCCGTTGGGAAGAAGGAGGCAAGCTGCGCAAGCTGTTTTATACGGGCGATACCGGAAGTCGCAATCAGACCATTATTCCGGGTGCAGCCTATCCCGATGAAAAGGTCGATATCCTGCTGCTCGAGAGTACGCTTGGAGCCGACCCGATAGCAGAGACGGTTACTCGCCGCAGTGAGGAAAAGCGCCTGGGAGAGGAGATGGCGAAGGTCCTCAAACGTGGAGGAACGATCCTGATGCCGGTCTTTGCGCTCGGCCGAGGTCAGGAGATGATCGCGCTGATCGATCGCTACAAACGTCGGGGAATCATCCCTGAGGATGTCCCGGTGTATACGGCAGGCATGATGCGTGCTATTGCGGACCTGTATGACAAGACCCGTCTCAATACGCCGCGGCTGAATGACGAATTCCAGGTCTACGGCGTGTCGCAACAGCGGCTTCCGCGCTCCCAGTCGGCGTTGAACGAGGTCCTTAAGAAGCCGGGCATCATGGCCGTTGGCTCTGGAATGATGTTCGAACGGACGATTTCCAACAAGATTGCACAGCAACTCATCGGCAACCCGAAGAACGCCGTATTTCTGGTCGGTTTCGCAAGGGAGGATTCTCCAGCTGACAGGCTACTTCAAGCCAAGGAGATGGAAGGCGATGTGGATGTGGTGCTCTCGAATGCGAAAGGGCCGCAGCCTATGCGATGTACCGTGGACCGCTTCCGGTTCTCAGGTCACAGCAACCGACGAGAGCTTCTCAAACTGGTCGAGCACTTTGAACCGGAGAAAGTGGTCCTGGTCCACGGCGAAGCCAAGGCCAAGGAGTGGATGGCGGACAACATCCGCTATTTCCACCCGGACGTAGAGGTGCACGTACCCGCAGAAGGCGAAACTCTGGAGCTCTGACCAGCGACGCTGGGACGGTCGTACGCGTTCCGCCTCGTACTCAGGCGGCCGAATAACAACCACGCCATGCTCAGCCGGCCCAACACCAACCGCGCCGTGCTCTGCCGGCCGACTAGCACCCGCGCCCTGCGCTGCCGGAAGGACCTAATTCCAGTTGATGATCGGCATCCACTTCATGCTGCGCTTGTTGCCAGCGAAGTTGAGCAGGCCGATTTGCAGGCCGTCGAGATTACGCGCCCAGTTGACGATCCCGATGGTCACACCTTCCTGGTCGCCTTTGATGCGGTTGAAGGCAGAGATGGAAAGGCCTCGCTGCACACCTTCGTCAATATGGAAATAAGCAGGGGCGAAGCTGAATGCGTGGACATCTTGACCGCCTGCTGCCAGTCCCGAAATCATGATGCCGCGGACAGTCGATGCACCGACGGCGATCCCAGCCATGTGAAGCCCTTTCAACGTTCCACCGGCTCCGGTGGCAATACCACTCAGCGATACGCCGGTGAAGTCACGACCCGCGCCCGCTCCGATTCCGGAAACGGCAATACCGACAAAGTCGCGTCCGGCGCCGGCGCCCATACCGGCCAGCACAATTCCTTTGACATCCTGACCGGCGCCGGCGCCGAGGCCGCCCATCATGACACCTACAGCGTCACGTCCGGCACCTGCTCCCAGGCCGCCCATGGAAATACCTCGCAGGTCACGGCCGGCACCAGCGCCTAGACCGCCTGCAGTAATTCCGATTACATCCCGACCAGCGCCTACGCCAAGACCACCGAAGGCGATACCACTGAGGTCTTCCCCGGCACCCGCGCCAAGGCCACCGAAGGCAATGCCCTTGATGGATTCATTTGCGCCCACGCCGAGTATGCCGTAGCCGATTCCGTGAATGTTGTCAGCTCCCGTGGCTGGAAGTCCGAGGGCGATTCCCATCACATCACCGCCACGTCCATTGTGAGGCATCCAGATCGTTGCGTTGATCCCGGATACCCGGCGCATGCGACGATCCCGGAAATTCAGTCGAACTCCGGTCACTTCTTCCGAGTCGCCAATAGACAGCCCAACGTCATTTACCGTCAGGTCCAGCGACTGGGCAGAGACGGGTCCTGCCATGATCAGGAGCAAGGCGACAAACAGGGAGGCGGCCAGCGGACCAGCCAGAGAACGACGGATAGACATGGATTGAACAGAAACTCGACGAGACGTCATGGGAGAGAAGGAAAGCGTGTAAATGAAAGACGCGTCCTAGACGTGCGAGGTCTCAAAAGGGTTACACGGCCTGTCGAAAAGTCGGGAATCCCTCGCGATGTGATCAGGCTGCCAGTCCGGCAAGGATCCGGTGATAGTCGACGGCCTTCATGTCCTTTCTGTTCGAAGGGTTCGAGCCGTTGGACTCGGCACGGGCTGCAATTTCGCCGAAGAGGTCCGGAGAAATCTCAAGATCCGCCCACGATCCGATCGGAAACCCTTTGATCATGGTTTCCAGTCGCTCCAGAAATGTCTCCGGCATGGGGGCTCCCAGAAATGCAGAGATCTCTTTCAGTCGATCCCGAATGTCCGGCATCTGGTATCGCAGAACGGGTACCAGAAGCAGCGTATTCAGCAACCCATGCGGATGATCGAGCATTCCGCCAACTCCTTCGGACAGACAATGAACCGCGCCAACGTCAGCATTTCCGAAGGCCATTCCGGCCAGCGTGGATGCATGCATCACCCGCATTCTGTATTCGGACCGTTCAGGTTGTCGCACGCAGGGCCCCAGGTACTGAACCAACAAACGGATGGCCTGCAACGCCAGGGCGTCAGAGGCAGGGTTTGCCTGTCGGGCGATGTACGCTTCGATGGCGTGCGTCATGGCATCCATTCCCGTCGCGGCAATCAGCGGCGCCGGAAGCGTTTCGATGACATCCGCATCGACGAATGCGGCGGTAGGAAACATCCCATCGCCCTTGACGGACCATTTGGTACCCGTATCCGGCTCTGACAGAACAGACACCCAGGTCACTTCCGAACCCGTACCACAGGTTGTGGGCACCGCAATAAACGGAGCAGCAGCATTCGGGAATTGGTTCTTTCCGACATAATCCTTGCAGGAGCCGTTGTTGGCAAGAAGCATGGCGACAGCCTTGCCTGCATCCAGCACACTACCTCCGCCGATGGCCAAAACGACCTGATCGCCGCGGCTCCGCGCCTCATTCGCAATCCGATCGACCGTTCCAATGCGTGGATTCGGCTCGATATCCACTTCAATCGTGTGTTCCGGAAGGTGGGACCTCAGCGCCTTGAACCAAGAGGTGCCAGCCACCCCAGCATCTGTCACCAACAACAAGCCGTCGTCAGGAAGCCCATTCAGGTAAGCAGCCAGGTCGCTCAGCACCCCAGGGCGCATTCTGACTTCGACCGGAATCCTGAATGGCGGCGTGATCATGAAGATTGAAGGGCAGAGGGCTCCGTGTCAGTTCGAGCTTGCCGCCATGGTGCCGTTTTTGGCGAGCGATTCTGCGTGAATCCAGAGCGACTCGATCTGGGCAATCATCGGATCGATGGTATTGAATACGGGGTACCAGGCTTCGCTGCGATAGAGCCGCTGCGCCATACGCGCCTTGAGCACCACCTCCAGGGTCTCGCGGTGCGATTCAAGGTCGGATTGGTCGAAGGCCTGGCTATCATCGCCCTCACCGATCGGATCTTCGAGCCCGTTTTCGGAGGCGTATGTCACAAAACCATTCCAGTGCGTCGCGTCGATTTCGAACTCGGTGTAGAATCGGTCCGGCGTCTGGGCCCATTCCTGGCGTGCTGCGAGACCTTCCTCGGAGTCAAAGTACTCGCGAGCATAGAGGAAGGCCCATCCACGACGGATGGCGACCTGGACAATCGGTGCATTCAGCGCGGACAGGGAGTCTGGCGGTATGACGATGTCAGGCATGACGCCACCGCCACCGAATACCGTGCGGCCGTTATCCGTGCTGTAGCGTAGTGAATCCGGAATCTCGGACAGGTACTCGTCAGGACGGTAGGTGGCCTTCTCGTAGTTGCGGATTTTCTCGGCGAAGTAATCGCCCTGTTCTCCCGTCTCGTACGGAGTCTGGATCAGGCGGCCACTGGGCATGAAGTAGCGAGCGACCGTCATCTGAACAACGGAACCGTCCCGAAGCTGGAAGGGGCGCTGAACGAGGCCTTTTCCGAACGTACGGCGACCCACGATCAACGCGCGGTCGTGGTCCTGCACGGCGCCAGCCACGATTTCGCTGCCTGAAGCCGACTGTTCATCCACAAGAATGATCACTGGTTCGTCGGTCAACAATCCTCCCGGCGTAATTCGGTTGATTACGTTTTCGCGCGTATCGCGGCCTTCGGTTGTCACGATCACACCCGCGCCGCCCAGCATTTCATCAGCGATGTATACGGCTGCGTCCTTGATACCGCCAGGATTACCGCGCAGGTCAATCACGAGACGCTGCATGCCACGCGTCTTTAGGCGCTGGACATGCTCGATGAACTCCGTGTGGGTCGTCATGGCGAACCGCCCAATTCGGACATACCCGGTGGTCTCGTCCATCATGTAGGAGGAGTCGATCGAATAAAGCGGAATCGAAGCACGCTCGATCACGACATCAAATGGCTCGGAAACCCCTGGACGTTTGATCGAGATGCGTACGTCCGTTCCGGTGGGGCCCTTGATCAGATTTTGGATCGGGATACTGGCCATTCCCACGATGGAAGTGTCGTCCACTGCGAACATGCGATCGCCAGCCATCAGGCCAACCGCCTCTCCAGGACCATCGGGGATCGTGGAGGTTACTTTGGCTGTGTCTTCTGGGGGAGCTTCAAACCAGATGCCGATCCCGCCAAATGAGCCCCGGTAGTCCTCTTGCACGCGTCCGATGGCCTCGGCATCGATGTAGGCAGAGTGGGGGTCCAGTTCTTCAAGCATGGCCCGGATGGCAGCCTCCGCCAATTCCGACGGATCGGTTTCTTCCACGTATTGCCGATTGATCAGCAGGAACGTGTCTTCCATTTTCTGGAGCTGCTCGTACGTGTCTTCCTGCCCGAAAAGGTTGTCAATCGTCAGACCGAGTCCCGTGCCGATGGCCAGAACGAGGGAGAAAGGGAGCAGCAGTTGCTTGATTCCGGATTGCATGTTCGAAGAAAAAGGGCCTTCTGGATGATAGTGGGGTGCGGCAGGTGGCTCTCCGACCTGTTCGTCAACACGCTCGACATACTTCAATCAGCAAAGCGAACAAGTGAGGCAACTACCACGGAGCGCCCGGCGGGACAAGCACCCTTCTGATTCGACTGAGACCCTGATTTGTTTCAGTTCTGACACGACTACACACCCGGCCGTGTAACCTTTCTCCGACCTTGCCCGTTCTGATCGCGGATTTCCAAGACAACACGGCCCGACCCGCTAACGGTTGAATCCGATTCACTTCAGATCGCTCGTCGACACGCACCGCGATCGCGTGTACAGCTATGTGCTGCACATGCTGCGCGACCCTGCCGTGTCGGCGGATGTGACGCAGGATGTGTTCATCCGATTGTGGGAGCATCGGGACGGAATGGATGAGGATCGGGTGCTTTCGTGGCTGCTTCGCGTGGCTCGGAATGCATGCATCGACCAGGTGCGCAAGCGCAAGGTCCGGAAGAGTGTGGAGAATGACGACGTCACGGGTGTCGATGTATTGAGTGATGACGCTCCATCTCCCGAGCGTACGGCTGCGGCTTCGCTCTTTCGTGAACGGCTGCTCCTTGCCCTCGATCGCCTCGGCGAGCCACATCGCTCCATTGTGGTGTTGCGCGAAATCCAGGAATACAAATACGAAGAGATCGCAGACACGCTGAACCTGCCGTTGAACACGGTCAAGGTCTACTTGCATCGGGCAAGAAAGGCGCTGCGCAAGGATCTCGGAGAAGTGCACCGACATGACTATGCATGACGACAACAGACATGATCCCTCACGCGGCGATTCCGATCGGCTGTGGGCCGACGAGCATCTCGAAGCGTGGATGGATGGCCAGCTGGATTCGGTCGATGGAAAACGATTCGAAGACGTGCTTGCTCGTGATGAGTGGCTGATTTCCGAAGTGGATCAGGCGCGATTGATCAGCGCCACGTTCGCGGGCATGGAAGACGCTCGCTGTCCGGATGTCGTGACTGCGAATGTGATGCGTCACGCACGGCGGGATTGGGTACTTCAGTTGCCCAAGCGCCTTGTGGAGGGTTTCCGCCGCATGTCTTCGGCCGGGCTTCGACCGGCGTTGGCAATGATGTTGTTGCTCGTCGTTGTGCTGTCCTCAACTCTGATCTATCGCTCAATTCCTGAGCAGCCTGCGCAAACGGCGGAAGTCGCCCAGGCCCTCGAGGACGTCAAGATGGCCTTGGCGGTGCTTGCTGATGCGGGTCGGACAACCGGGTCTACGGTCAGCAACGAAGTGATCGGCCCGTATGTCGTTCGCCCCATGGCCAAAGGCATGAACACGGTGATTGAAAATTGAACAGCCTACGACCCCTACCTGCTGAGATCGACTACCGACCAGGATTCGAAATGAACAGAACCATGAAACGATTCGTGACCGCGCTGCTGGTTTTTGGTGCACTGGTGATCAGTGCCGGATCCGCGTATGCCCAGCCCTCCCAGGACCGGCCTGATGGCTACGTCAACCTCAAAGAGCTTGGGGACCTGGATCGATTCTTCCCGCGCGACGCATTGATGGAAGTCAACGTCGAAGGCGCCCTCATGCGCATGGTCGCAGCGGCGTCCAGGCAGGAGGATCCGGAGCTGGCTGATTTGCTGGCAGGTCTTGACGGGGTTTATGTGCTGGGCTACGACCTGGGCGCATACACCCTCGATGACTTTGATGGGCTGGCCACCGGGATGGGGGGCGAATTGTCTGACGATGGCTGGACGGTGGTCGTCCGATTCCGCGATGTATCGGAAAACACGCACATGTATGTGCGATTGGCCGGCGACGCTGTGGCCGGGATGGTCGTCATGTCGGTGGAAGAGGGGTCCGATCAGGCGGTCTTTGTCAACATCGTGGGTGATATTGATCCGGAGCAGATCGGCCGGATCGGACAGAAATTCCAGATCGGGGGGATGAGCGACCTGTAGAAACTCCCCCAACGTCCTTCCGTATGCTGGGAGCATCTTAATCCAAGACGCAACCAATCAACGGAGACGAAATCATGAGACCCGGACTTCTTATTGCCGGCGGTCTATTGCTGGTATTTGGACTGGTCTTTTTTGCCGGAGTCGGCAGTTACAATGGACTGGTGACGGCAGATGAAGCGGTCGTTCAGTCATGGGCAGATGTGGAGACGCAGTATCAGCGTCGGGCCGATCTGATTCCCAACCTGGTCAATACCGTCAGTGGCGCAGCCGATTTCGAGCAGGAAACCCTGACGGCTGTCACGGAAGCCCGCGCTCGGGCCACATCAATAAACCTTTCGGCGGATGATCTCGGCGATCCTGCCCGCATGGAGCAGTTCATGGCTGCCCAGCAGTCTCTCGGCGGAGCACTCAGTCGACTGCTTGTCGTTTCGGAGAATTACCCGGATCTGAGAGCTACCGAAGCATTCCGGGATCTTCAGGTGCAGCTCGAAGGCACCGAAAACCGCATCAACGTGGCGCGCCGGGATTACAACGGTGCCGTTGCCGAGTACAATGGCAAGGTGCGTCGCTTCCCCGGTTCGATGATCGCTTCCATTACCGGCTTTGACCGCAAGACGCCGTTTGAAGCGCGCGAAGGGGCTGAAGAAGCACCAACCGTCGAGTTCAACTGATCGGAAGCCGTCAATCGTGACGATCCGATGCTGATCCCTCTTTGAGGATGTCCATCCGTTTTCTACGTGTATTCTGGCTGCTGGCCGCGCTTTGCGCGGCCAGCACGCTCCAGGTTCGTGCCCAGGTTCCTCCTCCATCGAACCAGCTGGTCACTGACTTAGGTGACTTCCTGGAGCCCGTTGAGGAGAGGGCTTTGGAGCGCAAGCTGCGAACGTATGCCGACACCACATCGACCCAGATCGCCGTCGTTACGGTTCAGGACCTTGCCGGGATGGATGCTCAAGAGTTCGCCCTGGAAATAGGACGTACTTGGGGAGTCGGACAGGAAGGGCGTGACAATGGGATCGTTTTCCTGATTTCCCGCGAAGAGCGTCAAGTCCGCATTGAGGTCGGTTACGGTCTTGAAGGAGTCGTTCCCGATGCTCTTGCTGCTCGCATCATTCGCCAGGTCGTCACACCGTCGTTCAAGCAGGGCCAGTTTTTTGCAGGCATCAACGCTGGAGTGGACCTCATCATGGCTGCAGCGGCCGGCGAGTTCGAGGGTCTTCCCGATGATGGCGGTCAGGGAGGCGGCGGCATCGATCCCATCTTCATCTATCTCGCATTCATATTCCTGTATTTCCTGATCTCCGGAATTCGCAATCGTAATCGAGGCGGAGGCAAGAAGAAATACCGCAAAGGACGTCATCGCGACATGGATCTGCCCATCATTTTCTGGGGCGGTGGATTCAATAACCGTCGAGGCGGTGGCTTTGGCGGCGGTGGATTTGGTGGGGGCGGCTTTGGCGGTGGCGGCTTCGGTGGCTTCGGCGGCGGCGGATTCGGCGGTGGCGGGGCAGGAGGGAGTTGGTAGCCCTGGAGCTCTTCTCCTCAACGAGCTGTCATTCAGCGAATCTGGACCCTGAAAGGCCATGAGCCGACTCAAACAACTCCTTTCGTTTCACGAAGAAGACCCGAACGATTCGTTCGTGCGCTTCGCGCTGGCTGCTGAGTATGTAAAACTGCGGCAGTATGATGATGCCGTGCGCGCCTTTGAAGACCTGTATGCGCATGATCCCGCCTATGTGGGTCTGTACTATCACTTCGGAAAATTGCTGCAGTCGCTTGGACAGGTAGAGCGAGCTGGAGCTATCTATCGCGAGGGTATTGCCGTTGCAACCCGCTTGACCGACTTCCATGCTCGCTCCGAATTGCAGTCGGCGCTGATGGAAATGGAGATCGAGGCTGATGAGTAAATGGACAGAATGAGTAAACGAACAACGATTTGGCTCCTGCTTCTGATGGGTGCGCTGGGCATTCAGCCGGGAGTCACTACGTCCGCATGGGCCCAAGAGCAACAGGTCGAAGCTGCCGAGGAGGGATGGATCACGGTTCGCCCGGGTGACACGCTGTTTTCGATTGCCCGTCGTCATGAAGTCAGCGTTTCCGATCTGCAGTCATGGAATGAGCTTCCGGACTCAGGAATCCGGGCGGGGATGCGGCTCCGAATCGCTCCTCCTGATGAAAACGCTTCGGCGATCGAGCAAGGTGAGGCCCAAGACCAGGAGCAACTTGAAGCGCCCACGGACACGACAGGCACTGCGGCATCATCCAACACACCAGAATCGGAATCTTCAGCATCTAACGCGCCCGCGGAGGAGTCCCTCGACGTCTCCGCTCGCTCCGTCACGCCATTGAGTGGTGGGGTGGTAGCGGTGTCGTTGGCTCCGGGAGAGACGTTGACTGACCTGGCCGACCGATTGGAATTGCCTGCGGACAGCGTGATCGGTCTCAACCCCGGTTTCCCAGTGGACGTGCGAGACGGGATGGTGGCCGTGGTGCCTGACGATCGTGTTACGCGTGTCCGTACCGTCAAGCGTGGAGATACGCTATTCAGCATTGCGCGGGAAGAAGGGGTAAGTGTGGCCCGGATACGCGAGATGAACAGTCTCAGGGGAAACACGATTCAGGTGGGGCAGCGATTGAACGTTCCTTCGTCAGGGTTGTCAGTCGACGGAGACCAGCGACTCCCGGGAGCAGGAGAATTTCCCATGCGAGCGTATCCTGATGCCTTGACGGGCCGTACGCTGTCTGAGGGACGAACCTATCGTCCGGAAGCATTCCTGATAGGTCATCCCTCACTGGCCCCGGGCTCGTTCGTGTTGATCAGTACTCAAGCTGGTCTGCACGTGTTTGCCGAAGTCGTTGAAACGGCTCCGGCCCGAACCCCGGAGTTCATTGAAGGATCGATGGCCGTATTCGAAGCTCTTGGCATCGAGCCAGGAGATGTCGCAATCATTCACCACGTTCATTAAGTGAACGTGTCGAGACGGATCTCGCATGCACTCAGACCCGGAATTCTCTGATTCGTCGGACGCTCAGTCTGCTTCTAACGGCTTTGCGGGCAGCTCCACGACAGGCTCGACCGGAGCTGATCCGGGTGGTGCACCCTTTGATTCTTCGACCGCTTCAGACGGTCAGGAGTCCGCAACCACCCCCAAGGCCTTCAACTACTGGAGTGCCTCTCGGACGGCCACGTACGGATTCCTTGCAGCATTGCCTCTGTTCGTGCTCTACGAAAGCCTGATCCTTTTCGTGAATGAGCAAGGCACTGCCCAGATTCGGGTCGGTGCCGACCTGTGGGTCAAACAGCTCATGGCTGTTTTCGGCGGTACAGGACTGTTCGCCCTCGGAATCCCGGTCCTGTTGATCGGAATCTGGGTCTTTGTGCGGGAACGTAAGCGCCGACCGCCCATCCGGATGAACTGGTTCGGATGGCTGATTGGCGAGAGCACCATCTACGCCATAGGCGTCGCATTGCTGGTTTCGACGGTTGTTGGACTGATTTTCGCGTTCCAGCCGGCGGTGGTCCCTGCGATGGCACATGTCTCGGTGGCCGGACTAGTGCCTGCCGTGGCGCAAGCGACGGATGCGTTGTCGACGCCCATGATGCTCGTCTTGTCCATTGGCGCAGGTCTGTACGAGGAACTCGTATTCCGGGTCGTGTTGGTCGGAGGGCTCTTCTGGATGCTCAACAAAGGTATGAGCAGGTCATGGATGGCTTACACGGTGGCTGCGGTGATCGGCGCGCTGTTGTTTTCCGCCGTGCATTATGTCGGTGCGCTTGGTGATCCATTCACGATGGCATCGTTCACCTTCCGCTTTCTGTTTGGACTCGCTCTGAATGTGATTTTTCTGACGCGCGGATTTGGAGTGGCAGCCTGGACGCACGCCATCTACGACATCCTGGTCGTGTCACAAATACTGGGCTGATCCCGTACAGTCTCGTTCATCGACGCAAGATGAATCGACGCTAGTGTGAATCGTCTCGAGTATCCGAAACGTAACGGGTCATCCGATTCACCAACTTGGAGATAGATCTCCAACTCATCGGAAGAAAACCGGAATCAAAATGAACGGAATGAGGACAGCCGCCCTCATGGCGGCACTGATCGTACTGTTTGCCTTGCTGGGACAGGCCCTAGGTGGTCAGTCCGGCATGTTTATCGCATTCTTTTTTGCGGTGGCACTCAACTTTGGTAGCTACTGGTTCAGCGCTTCCATCGTCCTGAAGATGTACCGGGCGAAAGAGGTGACGCGTGACGAAGCACCCGAACTGGTCGACATGGTCGACCGCCTTCGCCAGCGGGCCAACCTGCCCATGCCACGTGTCTATGTCATTCCGTCCGACCAGCCCAATGCCTTCGCTACGGGTCGCAACCCGGCCAATTCAGCGGTTGCTGTAACCAACGGCATTGTTCGCATGCTCTCGAAAGAAGAGCTGGATGGCGTCATCGCTCACGAGCTGGCCCATATCCAGAACCGTGACATCTTGACGGGATCCATCGCAGCAACCATAGCAGCGGCCATCACCATGCTGGCCCGGTTTGCGCTGTTCTTCGGCGGCGGCGATCGGGATCGCGGCGGGGCAATCGCTGCCATCCTCATGATGATCCTGGCGCCGATTGCAGCCATGCTCATTCAGATGGCGATCTCCCGTTCCCGAGAATTCGCAGCCGATCGAGACGGCGCAGAAATCTGTGGCAACCCTCGAGCCCTGGCCAGTGCGTTGCAGCGCCTACAGGCCGGCAGTCAGCAAATTGCCATGGAGGGTAGCCCCGCCACGGCGCATATGTTTATCGTGAATCCTTTTGCCGGTGCCATGCGCGGCGTTCGCAGTCTGTTTTCCACGCACCCGCCCACCGAACAACGTGTAGAACGACTGATGTCCATGGACCTCTAGGCCGAGGTCGTCAGGTCCTCCTTTCAGCACCATTCACCACACAACCCCAGTACACGCGTGAAATCAAGCATCAAGTTCGGTTCGGTCAGGGGCATTGACATGTTTGTCCATTGGACTTTCCTGGTGATGCTGGTGGGCATCTTCATTTTCTATGTCTACCAGGGACTGACCGTGACTGCGGCGCTGATGGGCGTCGGATTGATTTTGGCCGTGTTCGGATGCGTGGTGCTTCATGAGCTCGGTCACGCGTTCATGGCCAGGGAATTCGGGATTCCGACGCTTGACATCACGATGTACCCCATCGGTGGGGTGGCACGCCTGCAACGCATGCCGCGTGAACCCAAACAGGAATTCCTGATCGCTATTGCCGGGCCCGCCGTCAACTTGGCCATCGCAGCGATTCTGTTCTTGATTACATCCCTATTCGATACATCCACGGCTCTTTCGGCGGCCATGACGCCCGGGGGCAATATCCTGACCATGTTGATGTGGGTGAACCTGGCGCTGGTCGTGTTCAACATGCTCCCAGCTTTCCCCATGGACGGTGGCAGGGTTCTGCGCGCCGGATTGGCTACCCGGATGGACTATCGGACCGCGACCAGTGTGGCCAGCCTGATCGGTCAGGGCATGGCCTTCCTGTTCGCCATTTACGGAATCATGACGGGATTGTGGACGCTTCCGTTGGTTGCCGTATTCGTGTTCATGGCGGCCCGACAGGAAGTGAAGCACGTGATGGAACGCGCGTGACCGCGAAGGATAGACGGTCTTGAATCAGCAGGGGAGCCTCCTGTTAAGTGTGTCAGTAACGAGATCATTCCGATTGGGTAACGCCAGTCTCAGATGATGAACGGAAGGCCATGGCAGCAGGATACTGGGACGTCATATTGATCACCTTTGTAGGCTTCGTCGCGTTGGCGGCGATGCTGCTGGTTCCTGTGTGGCGATTCCTGTCCCGGGAAGAAGAGGTCGGTGACGGGTTCTCCGATGAAGTGAAGGGTCACGCGAAAGACGATGTTTCCAGCGGTGGTCCTGCGTGGGTGAACGACCTCAAGTCTCCCTCAGAGGATCATAACCCGCCATCCTGACCGCTGCCGTCGGTTGAGTCAGGGCTGGGTGAATCCGGCACGTCGAATACGACCAGCGGAAGAAGTCGCTCAAGCGTTTTTGGACCGATCCCCTTGATGTTTGAAAGATCGTCAGGACCCTCAAAGTGACCGCGCGTCTTACGGTAAGCAAGAATGCGTTCGGCCATGGCGGGTCCAATCCGGGGTAGAGCCTGAAGCGTTCGGGAGTCAGCCGAGTTGATCGTGATCGGGAATGAAGCCTTTGGTTTGTCCAGGGTGTCCACAAGCGCCCAGCGCTGAACCCGGTCCGTGGCGTGCTCAGACCGGGACGGAATATGATCGAACGTTGCTCCAAAGCCCACATGGATGGTATCCATCCGTACCGGGTCGATCCCTTCGGTTGAGTCTGCATGCGCAGAAAGGGCCTCAAACAGGCTGTCCATTTCGGCATAGGTCAGATCATTGAATGGAGGGTGAGCTGCATTGACGATGCGCCACACATTTCCTCCCAGGACGCCTGCCAGAACGAGAACAAGCGCAATCGCTTCCTTCTCCGAACACACCAGTCTTTCCCGGATTGGATACAGTATTCGGTGTTGCAGTCGTTTGAGTCTGGTGCTCATTGTGCGGGAGACAAATGCCGAAATGGTTCTGGATTGACACCGGTTGCCTTCAGCAGTAACCTGCCTGTCCCTTCGCATCGAAACCCATCCCCATGCCCACAACTGGCGTTGTCCAAACCGAGGCCATCGTGCTGCGATCACTCGACTATGGCGAGACGAGTCGCATTGTCACGTTGTTTTCGCAGGAACTGGGCAAGGTGGGGGTTATGGCCAAGGGTGCGCGGTCCGCGAAGAGCCGATTCGGATCAACTCTGGAGCCGATGGCCCGCGTTTCAGCTGTCATCCATGTGCGTCCTGGGCGGGATTTACAGATCCTCTCTGAAGCCTCGCATGTTGATCTGCACACAACCCTTCGGTCGGATCTGACCAGGGTTGAATCGGGCATCCGGATGATCGAATTGGTTGGGGCTTTGCTACCCGATCGGGAGCCTAACCCGGCAGTCTACGCTTTGCTGGCCGCAAGCATGACTGCGCTCGATCAGGCTCCGGGTCGCATCGGAAATATGTGGCCTTTCTTCCAATTGCGCCTTGCTACGCTTCTTGGATTCGGCCCTTCTTTCGATCGCGAATCCGTCCAGCAAATGGACGGCGATCACGGCGTCCTGGACTTGCATTCGGGGCGAATTGCCGGGGAGGTCAAAGAGGGGTGGACGCCCGTTCGTGAGCGACGTACGACCCTTCGAGCCTTCGCCATCCTGGCGCGTGCCGAGCTGTCGGATGTTCTAAGGATGGAGCTTTCGGCTGAGGAGACGGCCGAGGTGGGACGACTGGTAAGGGGATATGTGCAGCACCACGTGGAAGAGTCATATCCCACGCGAAGTGCTCGGGTGTTCGCCCAATTCCGCGATTCGCTCTGACCATCCAATCACGGCTTGGGGTCTCGACCCTGTCCGTATTCGATTGGCGAATCGGGTTGCGCTCAATGGATTATATGAGTACTATATGTGTATCCGCACAGTTAACTCGCTCAAGCATCGTGATTCAAAAGGTGATCCAAAAGGTGATCCACGAAGCGATCCATAAAACGCGCAACGCCCATGGCACGTAGAGGATTGACCAGCAAGCAGGAGTCCTTTCTGGACTTCCTCAAATCGTATGTCGACCAGGAAGGCGACTGGCCTACCTATCGCGAGATTTCCGATGCATTCGGTTTCCGCTCTCCGAACAGCGTCACACAGAATCTCCAGGCCCTCGAGAAGAAAGGCTTCCTCGTCAGGGAAGACGATGGGTTCTACTTCCCGGAAGAACGGGACGGCGAATTGGAGCCGGCAGGAATTCCGATCAAGGGGATCATCACCGCTGGGAAGCTCCAGGAGGCTGTTGAGGAGAATCTCGGAACGATCACGCTTGAGACTCTCTTTCCCGGACTGGATCGCATGTTTGCCATTCGCGTGTCGGGAAATTCGATGATCGGGGCGAACATCAACGACGGAGACTACGTGCTCCTGATGGATGATGACATTCCCAATGGTGGAATCGGGGCCATCCTGTACGATGGAGAAACCTCGCTCAAGCGGGTTTTCTACGATCAGAATGGATTGCGCCTTGAGCCTGCAAACGAGGAGTACGAGGATATCCTGATCCGTCCCGACGTGTTTGAAGAAGTGCGTGTGCTCGGACGGTATGTCGGCCACGTGAATCACAGCGGGATTCACCGTCACAGTCGTCGAGCCGTGGCGTAGCCTGCTTGAAATCACCCATCCAGCGAACTCTATCAACGACTGACCGGGCAGGATTCACACCAGGTAGGTAAAAGGGGATGAACGGCTCATCGGAACCGTTCGCGAACCGTACATTAGAACCCGCTCGCTCGTACTCCCCACCGCTCCGGTTTTTGCATGCGCCTCGCTTGGTGCCTCTTGCTGTCAACCTTCATCCTGGTCGGACAATCTTCTGCCCAGGATTTCCGCTTTTCTTGGGATCACGCCACGGTCTATCGCATCGTGACCGATCGATTCTCCAACGGGGACTCGTCAAATGATTTCGCCTACGGCCGCGGATTGAATGGAGCGGGCGAAGAGTATCCCGATGACGTCACCGGTCATTTCATGGGTGGCGACTATGTCGGGATCCTCGGATGGTTGGAAGACGGATACTTTGATGATCTGGGGGTAAACACCCTTTGGTTGTCGGCGCCTTACGAGCAGGTGCAGGGCTGGGTCGGCGGCGGCGACGGTGATTTCCAGCTGTATGGATACGACGGCTCTTTTCCGCTTGACTATACACGATTCGAGCGAGCTTTCGGGGACGAAGACGCATTCAGACAATTGACTGATGCAGCCCGAGAACGCGGCATGCGCATCATCGTCGATGTCGACCTTAATCACGTGGGTCCCGCTACCATGCACGACATGGCAGCATTCGGATTCGGTGGGCTTACCGGAGAGTCATGGCGTAATTGGCAACCCTCCAGCCGAGTGGGCTGGCAATCCTATTTGTCCAACCTCGTGACGGTTGAGGATTCTTCCGCGGCTTGGCAACGCTGGTGGGGAGCAGACTGGATCCGGACGAACGTGGTCGGATATGAATCATGCGGAAGCGACCTCATGACCGAATGCGCCAACGGCTTACCAGATCTGCGGTCCGATGTGGAAGTAGCAGGACTGCCACCGTTTCTGACCTTGAAATGGGGAGAAGAGCAGACCGCCGCGGAGCAAGGTGAGCTTGATGCCTTTTTCGCTCGCAATGGCGCTACTCGCTCGGCGGCTAATCACGTTGTGAAATGGTTGGCAGACTGGGTTGCCGAACAGGACATCGACGGATTCCATGTCCGCGAAGCAGACCGCATCGACCCCGCTGTGCTCACGCTGCTGACCAACGAGGTGGAACGAGCTTATCTGGGTCGCGACGCCGAACCCGAGATTCCTTTCCTACTCCTGGTGGACGGCGACCTACCGATTTCTGTCGGGGCCGATCGATCGATTGCGTGGCAGAGCTTGACCGACCATGTGAATCAGGATCCCCTGTTCAAGGCTACCCAGAACATTGTAGCATCTTCCGCCTCGGACGTGCGCAACCTCTCTTTCCGGGAAATGCCTATCGCCGAAACACAGGATGATCTATCGGTGGTTTCCTCTTTCCTGCTTCAGCCCGGTCCCGTGGTGTTGAACTACGGTGTGGAGTCAGGTCGGCAGGCTGGTCCCGAGGTTTCCGATCCATCTCAGATGGGGCATTCGCCCATGAACTGGGACAGCTTCGATGAGGAGCGATTGGCTACCTGGACGGCCATTGGGAGCTTTCGCGGTCGACACCCGGCCGTGGCCAGAGGTGGCTTCGACGTGGTTCAGGATTCGCCGGCAGCCTTCCACCGAGGCGTTCGCATCGGAATGGACGCTGATCAGGTAATCATCGTGACGGGAGCCGAAGGTCGCACGCGCCTCACGGTGTCCATCGTGTGGCCGGATGACACGGTTCTCAAGGATGCCATGACTGGAAGCGTCGGATTCGTGTCGTTCGGACAGGTCTCGATGACCCCGCACGCCTCCGGCCTCATGCTGCTGGAAGCAGTACCTGAGTAGCGCTTCGCGTTTTCCCGGCGATTCGCGACGCGGTTTCGCCCCAACGATCTCAGCGCGGCGCATCTTCCCAGCGCTCCTGCTCGCCTAGCGTTCCGCTCCAATCTGTTCACCTCTCCGACCAGAGTATTGGCCCGGAGTATCCCGGACCAATACCCGAGTCGAGAAGGTCAAATCAGGCAGAGACGCTCGATGTGTTGAGGAAGTCCCGCAGGACGTAGTGGAGAATGCCACCATTGCGGTAGTACTCCACCTCAACCGGCGTATCGAGACGGCAATCGGTGTCAAACTCGATCGTCGTTCCGTCCGAACGCGTAGCGGTCACGCGCATGTCGCTCAGCGCTTTCACATCGTTGTCCACAGCGATGGAGAAGGCTTCCGTGCCGTCGAGCCCGAGGGAGGCAGGCGTGTCGCCTTCTTTGAACTGCAGCGGGAGGACGCCCATCCCGATCAGGTTGGACCGGTGGATGCGCTCATAGCTTTCCGCGATCACCGCCTTGACGCCCAGCAGGAGGGTTCCTTTGGCGGCCCAGTCGCGGGACGAGCCCATACCGTAGTCTTTTCCTGCCAGGACGACCAGCGGGGTTCCCGCTTCCTGGTATTTCATGGAAGCATCGTAGATCGGCATCGTCTCGTCTGTGGGGAAATACCGCGTGATGCCGCCCTCCGTACCCGGAACCAGATGGTTCTTGATGCGGATGTTGGCAAACGTACCGCGCATCATCACTTCGTGATTGCCACGGCGAGAACCGAAGGAGTTGAAGTCCAGGTAGTCCACATTGTTATCCAGCAGGTACTTTGCTGCTGGTCCGTCAGGAGCGATGGCGCCTGCAGGGGAGATGTGATCGGTGGTCGTCGAGTCTCCAACCTTGACCAGGACGCGAGCGCCGTCAATCGGCTGAATCGTAGGTGTGTCCGCGGTCAGGTCCATGAAGAACGGTGGCTCCTGAACGTACGTCGACGCGTCAGACCATTCGTAGACGGATCCTTCTGGAATCTGGATGGCGTTCCAGAGCTCATTCGAGTCTTCGATGCCGTCGTACTCCTTTTTGAAGGCTTCAGGCGTCACGCAACGATTGACCAATTCGCGGATCTCCTCCGCAGTCGGCCAGATGTCCTGCAGCATGACCTCGTTGCCCTCGGAGTCCGTTCCGATCGGCTCTTTCGATAGATCGATGTCCACCGTGCCGGCCAAGGCATAGGCAACCACGAGCGGAGGCGAGGCGAGGTAGTTCGCCTGCACCAACTGGTGGATGCGACCTTCAAAGTTGCGGTTTCCAGAGAGGACGCCGCTAACGATCAGGTCACCTTCCTTGATGGCGTTGGCCGTCGGCTCCGGAAGCGGACCGGAGTTACCGATGCACGTCGTGCATCCGTAGCCGACCAAGTTGAACCCGATGGCATTCAGGTAAGGCCAGAGTCCCGCGTTGTCGAGGTAGTCGGTTACGACTTTTGAACCGGGTGCCAGGGAGGTCTTGACGAACGGTTTGACGGTCAGACCACGCTCCACGGCTTTCTTGGCTACCAAACCAGCGCCGATCATGACCGACGGGTTGGATGTGTTCGTGCAGCTCGTGATGGCGGCAATCGTCACATCGCCGTGCGTCATCTCAATGTTATTGCCACGGTCGTCCTTGTAGGACCCCGTGCTGCCCAAGCGTTCGTCCGAAAGACCGAAACCCTGTGGGCCGGCGGCGCGCTTCAGCGACGCATGGAACTCTTCCTGCATGGCGGGAAGCTCAATGCGATCCTGAGGACGCTTCGGTCCGGAAAGGGAAGGCGTGATCGTCGCAAGATCCAGTTCGAGAACATCCTTGAACTCAGGATCGGCCGAGTCGTCCGTTCTGAACAGCCCCTGAGCCTTCGTATAGCGCTCGACAGCAGTGACCAGCTCCTCATCGCGACCGGTGCGGCGCAGGAAGTCCAGCGTCTCCTGGTCGATGGGGAAGAAGCCCATCGTTGCACCATACTCCGGCGACATGTTGGCGATTGTGGCGCGATCTGGCACGGTCATGTTCGAAACGCCCGGGCCGAAAAATTCGACGAACTTGCCGACGACGCCGTACCCGCGAAGCATTTCCGTGACACGCAGCACCAGGTCGGTAGCGGTAGCACCTTCGGGCATCTGGCCGGTGATGTGGACGCCGATCACTTCCGGCATCAGCATGTAGATCGGCTGACCGAGCATGACAGCTTCGGCTTCAATACCCCCAACACCCCAGCCAACGACGCCGAGGCCGTCGATCATGGTAGTGTGGCTGTCCGTTCCGACCAGCGAATCTGGATACCAGACCGTCAGGCCATCGCCCTCCGGCTTGCTCCAGGCACCACGAGCGATGTACTCCAGGTTGACCTGGTGGCAAATACCCGATCCTGGGGGTACAACGGAGAAGTTGTCGAACGCGCTCTTGCCCCAGCGCAGGAACTCATAGCGCTCTGCGTTGCGCTCGAACTCTTTCTCTTCATTGATGAACAGCGCCTGGTCCTTTCCGAATGCGTCGACCTGGATGGAGTGGTCAATGACCAGGTGAACAGGGACGCGAGGATTGATTTCGTCTGGATCACCACCGAGGCGAGCCATGGCACTGCGAAGAGCAGCGAGGTCGACAACGGCAGGGACTCCCGTAAAGTCCTGCAGCAGCACACGAGCAGGCATGAACGGAATCTCGACCTGGTCGGGATTCCCCGGGTTATAAGTGGCCAGTTTTTCGACGTCTTTCTTTTCGACGAGGAAGCCGTCGCAATTGCGAAGGGCACACTCAAGAAGCACCTTGATCGAATATGGAAGGCGATCAATACCCTCGAAACCCTGGTCGCGAAGCGCATTGAGGCTGTAAAGCACGCCTGTGCCAGAGCCTGTGTCGAAGGTTTGACGGGTGCCGAAAAGATCCTTGGGAGCAGTGGAATCGTTGCTCATGACGATGTCGGTTGGACCCCGAGGGGCCGGTTCTAAAGGAGCCTTAAAGATAGCCAATCCGGGGCTTCACTGCATCGACTCGGAATCCCGAAATCGCCCTGAACAGCGCTTAGAGGGTGAAAACCGGATGAACGGAGTACCGAAGGAAGCTCATCCTGCGCACGCCCAGACAAGCTGAGCGATCTCAGCTGGCGTGCAGGGATGCTTCTTCAAGCACGTCACGGACTTCACTGAGCACCTCCAGGCGTTCCTCATGGAAGGAGCGGGCATTTTCGTCGGCATCTTCCAGACGCTGCTGCGTTCGCGCCATGGCATCTGACACCAGGTCCAGGGCCGTCTTGCCCTCATCTGTCGCGACGGTCGGGTCCATGCCGTGGTCGATCAGGATGTTCACCATGTCGACGATGCCGAATTGTGCGGCGATGTGCAGGGCGTTGAATCCATTCTGGTCACGAGCAGACGGATTCAGTCCTTTCTCGAGATAGCGGGCAAGGCGGCGTGAGTTCTGACCCAGGATGACAAACCGGTTCAGATTGTAGTACGGATGCTGGAACGATGACAGATCCGGTAGATGGCGCTCCAACAGGCTCAAGCACCCGCCATCCGGAAGACGGCGCTCCCGCGCCATGGCCACAAAGAGTGGAACGGCCCCATCCGGATCAGGACGGCGTACCATGTCAGGGTCGCGTTCGATCGCGGCTTCCAATTCGCCACAGCGTCCCAGTCCAACCAACTCCCGATCCTGGACCTCAATTCCGGTCGCCAGAATCATGTCGACGAGCTGATTTTGCCGGACACTGGGTCTGTTCAGCACGAGCGAGAGTGTGGTCTGACCGTTTTCGAATGGCTGGGTCAGTATGTCAGGTCGTTGGGTCGCGAACGCAGAAACGGCTTCGACATCGCGAGAAAGCAAGAAATGCCGCCTGAAGCTGTCCATCTCCAGCAGGGCGAGCGTGGCTTCCTCGGCAGAGTCCCCGCCGATCATCGACTCCAGATACTGAACGTAGGTCTCCCGACTTTGGGGACTGGTTATCCGGTCCTCTTCCTGGCCCTGATTGAAGAAGAGCACCGTTGGTACGCCATTGACGCGGAGGCTGTCGTAGATCTCCGGCGACTGATCGATATCGAGCTTGTAGACATAGGCTCGCCCCTCCATTTCCGGAGCGATGCTCTCAATGATCGGATCGACCAGTCTGCAAGGCGCACACCAGGTAGCCGTGAAGTCCACCAATACGGGTTTGTCGGCTTCCAGCACCTTCTCGGTGAAGGAAGCGGTAGTGACATACTCGACAGTTGATTCGGTGGTCTGAACCTTGGCTCCCTCTTCAGTACAGCCAACAAGGGCGCCTACGAGAAAAAAGGCGAAAATGAATGAGAGGGCTCGTGTCATTGGAGGCGCGTCAGATAAAGGGCTACGCGCCAATAACGGGATGACCCGGCCGTGAATCAATGGGGCCGAGCCCGGCTCTCAAACGCCCTAGAAGGTCCCGCGCAGCGCCACGTTGATATTGCGAGGGAGCCCGGGAGCCCACTCGTCGCCGCGGAAGGCGTTGGTCAGCGCGCGTTGTGCGTAGAGGGTGTCACCAACATTCCCGACACGTCCCAACACCGACCAGTTGTCGTTGATGCGGCCGACAGCTCGGATGTGCACCAGGTTGTGACCGTCGTATTTGACCGTATTGTCCGGATTCATCCAATAGGATCCCACCCGGTGCCACTCGACAGCAAGCTCACTTCCTGCCAGCATGGCCGGGGACCACGCCAGTTCGCCATGCACCAGGTGACGCGGGGCCAACTCCATTTCGTTGCCTGAGAAATCCTGGTCCAGCTCGGTCACCCACGCCTCGTATGTGTGCTCGGCGACGGTCCATGCGAAAGAGAGACGCACATCGCGAACTGGACGGGTGTTCATGCCCATCTCCAGACCTCGGTGACGGGTTTGACCTGTATTGACGCTTCCGCGACTACCGTCCTCGAAATTAAAGGTGACAATGTCGTCGTCTTTCGTCAGCACATATCCGACCACCTCCAGGCCTAATCGTTCGCCCCGAGTCCAACGGAGTCCAGCTTCGAGGTTTTCGGCGCGGACAGGCTTCAAGCCGATCGATGATCGGGAAGAGCCCTGACGGAAAATCTGTCGTTCGGACGGTACGCGAAACGCGTGGCGATAGGAGGTGAACAGGGTCAGATCGTCCGTGGCTTCGAACGTCACGCCAGCCTTTGGACTCAACTGCGAATAGGTGATTCGCTCCGAGGCGGGGCGTTTGTGCCTTCCCGAATCGAGGGCGCCAAGGTGGTTCTCGTAGTCATAACCGGCCAGGTCCAGGCGAAGCCCGGCCGTTGTTCGCAATCGGGGAGTGACCATCCACTCCGCGTGCACGAACGGAGCTGCCTGCATGTAGGTGACGTCATAGTCGTATTGAAGAGCGCCTCGCTCATAGTCGACAAAGATCGACGCCACTCGATCGGCTGATACCTCGGTTTCGATGCGATAACCCGGGCTCCAATCAAAGTCCAGGCCTGATACGGTTCGCACAGTCTCAGAAGGATTGATCCAACGCCAGCGCACTTGCGAGCCCAGCGACCAGTTCGCCGTCTCCCAGACGGCCGGGTCGAATGTCAACGCCCAGTTGGGCAGGAGCTCCATGGCTGAGTAACGGAGGAAAGGAGTCACACTGAACAGGGATCGTCCTGACCACCGCTGCCAGGCCGACGAGACGCGAAAGGCCGTCACATCGCGATAGGAAATCGGTGTATAATTCGTGCGAGGATCCGATTCGTAATCCTCCGTCGAAATGGCTGCAATCCCGGCGGGATTCTGTTCGACCCGAGTGAACGTGGCCACCGTGTTCAATCGGGATGCCTTGCCCGTCTGCCTCTGCCATGCCAGGGTGGCGCTGTTGCGCCGGTATTCGGTCCCCCGACGCCAGCCATCGGAGTTGGTCCAGTTGATGTCCGCGCGGAAAGCATCGCGGGCACCGACGTTGGAAGCAGATACGAGTCCCCTGAGAAAGCCGAATGAGCCTGCCTCGGCGGTCAGGCTTGCTCCGGATTCGATCGGAATGCGACCGGTTTCTACGTTGATCACACCGCCAATCGCGTCACTGCCATACAGGGCCGTACCCGGTCCTTTGATAACCTCGATGGACGAGGCTTGAGGAATGTTGACCTCGAAGAGCGCGTTGTGATTGAAGAATCCCGTTGAGCGTGTCGGAATGCCATTCTCCAAAAAGAGGAACTGAGGCAGGAGGGACAGCGGTTGGCGAATGGCCGTCATGTGTCCTTCGCCTTCGGTCGCATTGATCCAGACGCCCGGAATACGATTCGCGATACGCGATGGGTGGGCGGGGTTCACACGGCCAATTTCATCCGCGTCGATCCTGCCCACGGATACGGGAAGTTCGCTTCCGTATCGCTCTTCGCGGGTGGCCGATACCGTGATGGATTCCATGCGAATGGGAAGGGGCTCCATCTTGACTTCGAGCCGGGCACCACCGATCTGATCAGCTTTAATCGCCATCCGCACGGGTCGATACCCCAACAGATGGACCTGAAGGGTATCCTGGTTGCCGGCCGACCACGCAATGCGGAAGTCGCCTCGAAGGTCTGTGATAGCCGTGGTCCCGCTCTGTTTGAACTGGACCACTGCGGAGGGAATGGGCAGCTCGGTTGAGGCATCAATCACCCGCCCATTCAACTCCCGTTCGCCGGATTGCCCGAGAGCCTCACTTGGAACGAGCAAGAACGCGGCCAATACAAAGCCTATCGCCAGTGCCTTGGACCACGTGCGCGCTGCTCGAACGGAAGCAGAAGCGAACCGCAACCGAATGGACGGAGTGCTGAGGTTGTGATGATTCATCTCGTGATTAACCCTATCGGATGCCATGCTTGCTGTTGAAGACCTTCTACGGGACAACGCTTTCATCAACGGACACTGGGTGTCCGCGGATTCGGGAAATCGATTCGAAGTCACGAATCCGGCTGACGGCTCGTTGCTAACCTCAGTGCCTGATCTGGGGCCAAATGATACACTGGCAGCCATCGAAGCAGCCAGCAGTGCATTCCGGGAGTGGCGAACGACAGCACCCTCAACCCGAGCGCGACTGCTGCGTCGCTGGCACGAACTGATTCGCGCGAACGAAAAAGATCTGGCCTTGCTGATGACCCTTGAGCAGGGTAAGCCCATCCGCGAAGCCAGAGCCGAGATCCGCTACGCAGCCGCATTCGTGAACTGGTTTGCCGAGGAGGCCGCCCGCACGTACGGAGATGTCATTCCATCCAATGCGAGCGACAAGCGAATCATGGTGCTCAAGCAACCCGTCGGAGTCGTTGCGGCCATCACCCCCTGGAATTTCCCAGCGGCCATGATCACCCGGAAAGTCGCGCCGGCGCTGGCCGTCGGCTGCACGGTCATCATCAAGCCTTCGGAGTTCACACCCCTCAGCGCCCTGGCATTGGCGCGTTTGGCCGAAGATGCTGGTTTTCCGAACGGGGTACTCAACGTCCTGACCACCATGGATGCGGCATCCGTTGGCGACGAATTGATGGCACACGCGGACGTCAGGAAAATATCATTCACCGGGTCGACCCGGGTGGGCAAACTGCTGCTGCGCGGCGCAGCGGACACGGTCAAGAGAGTCTCCCTGGAATTGGGGGGCAACGCTCCATTCATCGTGTTTCCCGATGCTGATCTGGAAGCCGCGGTCCAAGGTGCCGTAGCAGCCAAGTATCGAAACGCCGGGCAAACCTGCATCTGCGCCAATCGCATGCTGGTTCATGAGGACGTTGCCGAAGAGTTTGCTGTCCGATTGACAGCAAAGACGTCCAGATTGAAGGTCGGTCCGGGTGTCGACGATGACACCGATGTGGGCCCCCTGATCAACGAAGCCGCACTGGAAAAGGTAGAGTCACTGGTGGCTGATGCGGCTTCGGAAGGGGCTGAAATCCGCACGGGAGGTGTGCGTCATGCTTACGGGCGGACGTTTTACGAGCCGACCCTCATTTCCGGTGTTCGAGACGAAATGTCCGTTTCCTCCGAGGAGATTTTCGGTCCCGTCTCCGCAATTTCCACCTTCCGCGATGAGGATGAAGTCATCGCACGGGCCAACAACACGCCTTACGGTTTGGCCGCTTACGTTTTCACCAGGGACCATGGACGCGTATGGCGGGTGCCCGAGGCGCTGGAGTATGGCATGGTGGGCGTCAACACCGGAGTGATATCAAACCCGGTAGCGCCGTTTGGCGGCGTCAAGCAGTCCGGTATCGGACGGGAAGGGTCCCGATACGGTGTGGACGAATACCTCGAAATGAAAACGGTCACCGTCGGAGGATTGTGACCGGCCGGAAATCAGGAATCTCCGCCTGTGGGACCAATCAGAGGAATGAGGCCGCGCTGCAGGGCATACCTGATCACCGCTGATTGGGAGTGAAGCCCCAACTTCTTCATCAGGTTCGATCGGTGCTTTTCAACCGTGCGGGCGCTGATGAACAGGATTTCCTTGATGTCCGAAGCTGTCTTGCCCTCGGCGACCAGTTGAAGCACTTCCCGCTCCCGGGGAGTCAACTCATCGTAGGGGTCGGATACCTCACCGTTGGCGTTGACGGAGGCAGCGATGGAGGAGCTGAACCACGAGCCACCCTGGTGAACGACTTCGATGGCTTCCGAAAGCTCATTTATGTCCGAGTTCTTCAGCAGGTACCCATGAGCCCCGTTTCGTACAGCGCGGGTTACATAGGCGCTGCCAGCGTGCATGCTCACCACAATCATTCTGACAAGCGGGTGTTCTTCCTTGACGCGTCGGATGACTTCTAGGCCATCCATTTCAGGAAGGCGAAGGTCCACGAGCAGCACATCCGGACGGTGCTCGTTTACGGCTGCAATGGCGGCCAACCCGGTTGAACACTCTGCGACAACCGTATGATGCGTGGAAGAAGTAAGGTAGGATCGAATCCCTTCGCGCACGAAAGGATGGTCCTCTGCGATGATAATGGTAGCCATGTCCGGAGTAGCGGCTATAAACAGTGGTGCTTACACGTAGAAACGTAGCCAGCGATAGCCGAACGCCATTTTCTGCGACAAATACGTAGATCTACTACCTCGATTCCTGGATCAGGCGGGCACGAACGCCGTGATGCGAGCGCCTTCACCCTCGGATGCGGTCACGCGCAACCATCCGCCATGCGACTCTGCGCGATCGCGCATGGTTTTCAATCCCATTCCGGAGGCGTCTCCTGATGTGTCGCGCCCCAGTCCGATGCCATCGTCTTCGACAGTGAGTTCAAACCCGTCGCCGCGAGCGGTCAATCGAATCGAGAGGCGGGCAGCCTCCGCATGTTTCAGGGCATTGAGCATCGCTTCCCGAGCAATTCCGTACAGCACATTGGATACACCCTCTGGGATGTCTGCCTCATCCGGTTGCAAATCGAGGTCAAGCTTCCAGTCGCCGAGGGTGGCCATATCCTCCGCCAACTGCTTCAGACCAGGGACCAAACCAAAGGAGTCCAATACGCTGGGCCGCAGTTTGCGGGAGGTGCTGCGGATTTGCTCGGTCAGTTGATCAAGCAGGTCTCGCGCCTTGGTTTTTATTTCGTCGTCCGCCGGATCTCCAAGCTGGTTCAGCGTCAGATTCAGCGCAGTAAGCAATCCGCCGGCCTCATCGTGCAGTTCCTGGGCGATCAGCATGCGTTCACTTTCCTGAGCCTGCTGCAGTCGAAGAGATGCCGCCATGAGCTGATGACGGCTGTTCGAGAGTGCATACCGCATGCGTTGCTCCTTCAACTCTGCTCGCCGAATGGACTCACGGAGGTCATCCGTTCCGGAGACATCGGTAAGAGTACCGATTATGTGCGAATGGGTACCCGTCCGGGTACTGTATTCGGCCTGAATGGTAATGGTCTTTACCCGTCCCGAGGGGACGCGAATGCGACCGGCCACTACGATGGGGAGCTTCGTGCGGTCAAATTCCGTCGAAAGGCGATCGAATTCCTGAAGGTCCTCATCGAGGATCAAACTCCGGAATGCTTCCCTGGACAGCGGCTCAAGGGAAGGATCCCGCTCCACGATGTCGTACATCCCACGTGTCCAGAGAATCGCGCCTGTGGTCATATCGCGTTCCCACGCACCGACCGTTTGGCGCATGATTGATCCTGGAGCAAAGGAGCGAACCACGGTTGAGTCCTCTGCATCATCCTGACCTCTATCGGTCAGTATGAATCCCCATAGCTTTCCAACCGGGGGCCAGGGCAGGATGTCATAGGTCCTGTGCTCGTGGTGTCCAAGGGCGTCCGGGACCAACCGAACTACACGGGGTGCCATGTCTTTTTCGATGGCATCCAGCGCGTCGGCCAGTCGATCGTGACTCTCACCCGATTCGAACAACTGGAAAATGCTGCTGCCCGCCTCAAGGTGTACAAGTACCTTGTTGAAGGATCCAGAATGGCGAACGATGATTCCCTCCTGATCCACCAGTACGCTGTTTCGGGGCAGTCGCGAATCGGAGTGCGCCGCCGGCGTTTCTGGCAGCGGTGATTCTGTGATGTCGTGGATTGCTCCATGCACGACATCTTCACCGCCGGGGGCATCCGAACTGATCATGTTGTCCGCTTGCAGGACGCGCACTTTTCCGTCCGGCCTTCGGATTCGGTATATCAACCGGAAGGAGCGTCGATCCTGAATGGCAGCATCAAACTCTTCTCGAACCCGGTCGCGATCATTCTCGTGGATGAGATTGATCACCTTTTCTCTGTCCAGTGGTTCACCGGGTTTCAGTCCATGGATGCGGTACGTCTGATCCGACCAATACAAGTGATCGGTTTCGACGGTTCGACGCCAGGTACCAACACGCGTCAAGGCTTGGCTGTCGGCCAGTTGACGCTGGAGTTCGTCGACAGCTTCCAACGCATCATCCCGTTCCGTGCGACATCGCTTCAGCTCCTCAAGGGCATTGACCAGGGCGAGATGTTTGTCAGGCGTTCGGGACAAAGCAGGGCACGGTGGAACACCGTGGAACGAGGAGGGAGTGGCACGAAACGTGTCAAAAAGCAGGCTGCACGTACAATATCAGCTTTCTGACTATCGTCCAATACCCAAAAGTACGTATGTGTGACACCCCGAATACGCTTTCTCCCGCATTCTGAGGTGAGCGACGTCACCGATTATCAAAGGGTACAACCTCCATCTTCGGGAGAACCCTCATGCCCCTACCCGGACATGAGATGCGCCCGGCCGGATCCAGGGATACTCGGCTTGACTCCGCCGACCTGATCATATCCGGCCGGGCGTGTTGTTTTCATGCCGCGTCAGTGACGAACCACAAACTGGCGAGAAGTCACCTGCGTGCCATCCTGGACCCGGATGAAATACAGTCCGGACGCAAGGCGAGATGAGTCGACGGTGATCCCGGCCGGACTCCAATCCAATGGCACAACGTGTTGCCGCCCCAGGACATCAATTACATCTATCTGCTTTCCTTCAGGCACGAAGACGTCCATGGGAAACGTGATCCTGGAGCGTGTTGGGTTCGGATACCCTGGAGCCAGCAAATTGGAAGTTGTCGGTACCTCTCCACTTTCGACATCGGTGGCCAGATATGAGCGAGAAACCCTGAACAGCTCCTGTCCGATTCCCGGCTGATAGGCTGCAAAAACGATGTGATCGCCTGCAATCGAGCCGTATCTGGGGCGAGAGCCATCTGGTCCCGGCCAGAGATCGGCCAGCAAGACGGTACCATCGAGTGTCCCATCAGAATACCATGGCTCACGTCCATAAGTATCGTGTCTGAGCATGAAAAGGAATCCATGCTCATCACCAGCAAGCAATTTGAACGTATCGAAGTAGTCCTCGCTCCCTGCGCCGGCCAGGTCCTCGACCAGCACATGCGTCCCGCTGGCTGTTCCGTCTGAAATCCAGAGCTGTCGGTCTCCGCCGTCAATGCGAGCCGTGAAGACGGCATGACCTTCCCATTCGTGGAGATGCATGGGATGACTTCCCGCTGGCCCCGGATTCAGGTCAACCAGCACTCGTACGGAATCAGGATGCGTCCGGATGGTCAACTCCTCACCCAGATTCTCGTACGTGACACCGGTAGACAGCAGGGTATTGCCCGTTCGAACGAAACCGTCTCGTGACTGGGTAGACCGCGAAGCGATCTGGATGTGGTCCGCAGACTCGTCCAACGACCACAGCCCATTTCGTCCATGACGAAAGAAATAGGTTGTATGGTCTGTGGAGATGGTTGAAAGTCCATTGTCGAACGAACTGTCGTAGCCGAGACTGGTCAACCCGGCATCATCGAGGCGGTAGAGGGAACTGTTCCCGACGAGAATCCAGCTGTCTCCCGCTCGCTTGACAGGGGAAAGCGAAGAGGCGCCCTGTATCCCGTCCAAGGGCCTCGTTCCAACGGCAGTTCCATCGGTGATCCACAAGTCCCCGGTTCCATCCTCTGCATACAGGGGGCCAAACAACACCTCATTTTGTGAGGCTGCAAAGCGGGCGTGGTTCAGCGCACCGTCTTGCCCCAATCGACCTTGGACAAGCAGGGGAATGAAAGTCCATTCGCCTGAGGCACGATCGCGCAGGGCATAGCCTTTGGCGTACTCCCACAAACTGAATGATTCCGTATCGATCCGGTGTCGGAGATCGGAATCAGGAGCACTGTCGGGCAGCTGCACGGGGTACGTGGTCCCCAGCGTCCCACCGGTCTGCCACAGTCGATACGGCTCCAGCTTCCTGCGCGCTCTGAAAAAGGCGATGTCGTCCTGCTGAACAAAATCGCGTGCCTCCGAGGACATGTTGACTGGGCTGGAATACCAGGTGATCAATCTGGATTGTCCGTTTTCAGGATTCAGACTGATCAGTTGACTGCCAAAGTCTGGATCGTAGTTGCTGACGAGGATCTCACCGTTGATTCCAGCAAAAATTTCCGGATTTGAGCCCCATTCGCCTGGTAGCAGGTCCTTGACCATGTAGGTCCCGTCAGGTGTGCCATCCGAGCGCCAGAGCTCTGTTCCATGGATCCCGTCACTCGCACAGAAATAGACCGCATCCCCGATGACCTGGAGCATTGCCGGGTTGGATCCGTCTCTTCCCGGGCGGATATCCTTGACCATTTCAAGCCTCAAGGTTGCGCTGTTCAGTTTCCAGAGCTCCCAGCCGTTGTCTCCGTCGTAGTGTTTGAACACCATGGTTCCATCCGGCAGAAATCGGACATCCTCCATGCCGTGCCGATCAATGGGGGCAAACCAGTTGTTCGTTCCGCTCTTCGTCCCGTTCGTCTTGTAAATCTGGATGGGTTTAAAGGCGGATTCCAGCCAGAACACCAATTCATCGTCAATTACTCCCAACGCCGAAGCATGAACCCGGATGACCGTGGTTGAAAGTTGCAGGAGTTCACCGAATTGCCCATCCCGCAGTGCCATCAAGGCCATGCTTCGAGCTCCCTCTTTGTCCACTACGAGGAGCGTGGAGTCAATTGCACCCAGGACGTACCCGTATGTATGCAACTGCCGTTCCAGTTTGGCGGGCTTGTTATCGGTCAGATCAATGGACCAGAGTGCCATCTCACGCGCGCTCGTCCGCGTCTGGAAATACAGCGTGTCTCCAATCACCACGGGTTGGCTTGCCCGGCAATGGCTGGTGCAAGGAATGTCATATCGCACCGCTTGCCCGGAATCATTCGACACTTTGTACCACACCGAGGAAGGTTCACCGTTCATCAACAACAGGGCACCCTGTGGTGAATCGAGAATGTGCGATGGACGTCGATCGGATGGTATCCCTTTGGCGACTTGAAGGGAGTGTGTTAAATGGTCGATCATCATGAATTGACCGTTACCACGCTCCCAGAAGGCGAGTCGGTCGCCCAGGGCCAGTTCGTCGGAAACGCTGATTCCGTCGGCACCAGGAGCTATGTCCACCACCAGACGGGTACCCGCGGAAGATCCGTCCGTTACCCACCATTCTCTGCCTTTCTCGGGGCCGTTGGCAGTGAAGTACAGGTGTTCGCCAACAACCACGAAGTCGCGTGGCGAAATGCCCACGGGCGTCTGGTCCACGTCAAGGAGGAGTTCCTGTGCATGCGTGATGAAAGGAGCAAAACACGTCAGGACGACGCCAAGCACCAGCAGGGAGAAGAAGCGATTCATCGGAGATACCGATTGGCGGGGAGGTCTGGAATCACGTTACCCTCTCAGGCCGTCAATTCGGTGGAATACCGCTTCATCGGTTCGAATCCCGCATCGAATCGATGATTTCGCAATTTGAATGTCGGCAGCTGCGCGTACTACTTGGTCACGCGTAAGCACAGAACGATGCTGGACTTCCGAAAATCCTTAGCCGGAAATGGCGCCTTCAATCAGCGGCGTTTGATGAACCGACGAGAAGAGGTTCGACTGTCAGATTCAACCTGCGCGAAATACAATCCTGGAGGAAGTCGATGCACGTCCAGCGTGATCAGGTCCGATCCCACGGCGACAGGCACGTGATGACGCCTCCCAAGGATGTCTATGACATGGATGTTGGCTGGCGAGCCTTGGAGCGACGTCCATGAGAAGTGAATGACCGATCGGGTTGGATTCGGATACCCAAGTGAAAGTTCGGGTCCGGTCGACGCAACTGGAATGGGCTCGACGTCGGTAGCCAGATAGGACAGGGAAACCCCCCATAGTTCGGGCCCCGTGCTTTCCATTGCAGCGTCGAACAGGATCATGTTTCCAGCCAGCCCACCTTCCGTCGGATCGGACCCGGTTGGGCCCGGGATGATATCAGCCAGTAAGTGGGTGCCTTCCTGGCGGCCGTTCGTAAACCATGGCTCTCGGCCAAACGAACCATGCCCCACGGAAAACAGCGCGTTCTCTTCGTCCCCACCCAAAAAGAAGAGCCGAGCCGTCCAATCGTCGAGTCCAGCGCCTTCGAGGTCGGTGATCAGGGCATGAGTACCTTCGGACGTGCCATCAGAAATCCAGACTTGACGCCCGCTCCTGTCGGTGTGTGCGGTGAAAAGGGCTTTGTCGTTCCATTGACGAATTGTGGCCGGATTGCTGTTTGAAACCCCGGGATACAGGTCCACAACCGTCCACGCCGTATCGGGATGGGATCTACGAACCAATTCCCTCCCCGCCGTTCCGCTGGTCCGGTCCTGATACAGAAGGTCCCCGTCGATTACGGCATACCCCGCCGTCAAGTACGCTCCATTCCCCAGTCTGACGGTCCCGGAATCGGTGCCGTCCGTGGCCCACATTCCGTAGCGATCAAGGACGTGAATGTAGGTATGTGCTCCTGCGGTTACCGCTTTTGTTCGCCAGGTCAGATCAGGGTCTTCAATCAGGATGTTGGTGACGCCATCTCGAAGCGCGAGGAGTCTACCCTCCTCGGCAATCAACCAAGCATCGTCAGCCTTTGCCACGGGCGCAGCCCGATCACCTACAGGTGGTGAGTAGAGGACTGACGTACCGGCCTCTTTTCCATCTGTGAACCAGATCTCTCCAGTGCGACCCTCAATCACTTGAGGACCGAATGCGATGCCCTCGTCCGTGATCACAACACCCTCATCGCCATACCCCCATCCAGCAGAAAGTGGAATGGACCACCACTGCCCGGTCGCCTCCTCCAGTACGATCAGCTTGTTGGCACCCCGCCACACTGTCTTTCCCTGGACGTTTCCGAGGAAAGTACCGTGCGCCTCTTGGTCGGCTAAACCCGGAACGTGAACCAGCCTGGTCGAAGCGCTCGTTCCATCCGTGGTCCACAATGAACGGGAATCAAGTTGTGGATTGAACGCTGAGAAGACAGTCCGCTCCGGAAGCACAACGAAATCCTCAGGGTGTGAGCCGAACGACGACTGCGTGTTCGCGGATGTGACGGCAGAGACTTGATCCGAGGACGGATCGTAACGCATGATCTGGTATCCCCAATCCGGTGTGCGACCACGGAAGTACAGTTGATCGTCTTGCGCCACCAGCCAGGCCACGGCTCCATTGGCAGGGCCGGGGTTGATGTCGGCAACGAGAGCAGTTCCGTTTGAAGTCCCATCTGTTTTCCACAATTCGCGGTTGTGGGATTCGTCGACGGCGCCGAAGTAAACCTCATCGTCAAGCAGCACAAAGTTGGAAGGGTTGGACCCCGCTGGTCCTGGCAAGATCTCGGTCACCATTCGGGTACCTTCTACAGTGCCGTCAGATACCCACAGCTCGGATCCCGTTTCCTGACTCCAGGAGTCAAAGACCAGGGTGCCGTCGGGAAGGTGAGCCTTGGCGTTGCCAGGCCATGATTGCTCGGCGTTTTCACGAAGGACTCGCGTTCCATCCCGGGTTCCGTCAGTTGTCAGCCATTGATCAGGGCCGGAGTACGGCGCCAGAAACATCAATGCATGGCCACCGGCGTTACCAAAAACGCCAAAATCCAATCCCGTATCGGTTTCAGCGAGAATGATAAGAGGGGAAAGTGATTCACCGGGGAGCCAGGAATACAGGCTCCACTGTCTCAATTCGTTTCGATGAATGAACAACACTCGATCTTCCACAATACCCTCGAAGCCGAGCCAGTCCATGAACGGACCTTCAACGGGTTCCGGATTCTGACCGTCGAGACCCACTCGCCAGATCCAGTGTTCGGACTGATCGATCACATTGAAATACAGGGAGTCCCTGAACACAAATGGGTCGTATACGCGGCACAATTGGTCTGAACACGTATAGTCTACTTTCCAGGTGACATCAGCGCCGGGCAGTGTATAGCGTAGTTCGTCGGGTAGAGTAGAGGTCAGATGAATGAAGGCTGCCTGCCGGGTTGCCAACACTTCGGCGGGACGACCAGTATTCCAGAATCCGGTCAGAGAACGCGTGTTGGCCTGCGTTCCGTCGGAAACGAACATGGCTTCAAGCGTGCTTTCCCAAAAGAGTAATTGGTCATTCCAGGTTGTCAGCCTGTCAAATCGCATGTCTTCTGGCCCTTCGACCAAATCTATGGCCGATATCGTTCCGCCTGATGTGCCATCCGAAATCCAGAGTGTTCTCCCAGTCTCCGGGAGTTCGGCTTGAAAAACCATTCCGGATCCGAAAGCCTGCAAATAAGCGGGCCGAATACCAACTGGGGTTGTGTTGATTTCCGCGACCAGTTCTTGCGCTTCCACGGGGGTGGACAGCGAAAAGGCTACAATCAGAATGAAGAGTCGACTCATGGGCGGGATCAATGTCTTTCCATGGTGCGGGTATCCAAGATGCAGGGTATCCATGGTGCAGTGTATCCATGGTACAATGTGACCCGGACAGCCGAAGCCGGGACTTTCCCGATGGTTTGGCAACCGTGCTGAGGCGGTCTGCAATTCACCGGAACGGCTTTCAAATTCGAATCAGGCCCGTACATTGACGGATCGGCCTTTCCTACCCTTCCCACATGTCCATGCGATTTCTGTCCGCGGTCATTCTGATCGCTCTGTTCACCCTGCCCGTTTCCGCTCAAGATTGGAGCGACTTCAATTTCGATTCAGATGGGGAGGGACCGTATGAGCGCCTCGTCATCCGCGGAGCCATCATGGTGGAGGGATCCGGGGCGCCGCCCACCGGTCCGGTGGACATCGTCATCGAGAACGATCGGATCGTGCAGATCCAGAACGTAGGCTACCCGGGTCTACCCATCGACCCGGACCGGAGGCCGGCGCCCGGCACCCGTGAGATCGACGCGCATGGTATGTATGTGCTCCCCGGGTTCATTGATATGCATGGTCACCCGCACACCGAGGACTCGGGACAAGGTACGCCGCTGGATTATGTGACAAAGCTGTGGATGGCGCACGGCATCACGACCACGCGGGTTGTGGGTTCTAAGGGCCCGGAGTGGATTCTGGAGATGCAGCGCCGGTCCGACAACAACGAGATTACCAGCCCTCGAATTCAGGCGTACCCGATTTTCGGACGCGGATTCGATAAACGGATTTCAACGCCGGAGGAAGCACGCGCCTGGGTGCAAATGGTAGCTGAAATGGGGGTCCAGGGTATCAAGTTCTTCGGTGCTCCGCCTGCCATCATGGAAGCCGCGCTGGACGAGGCAGGAAAACAAGGACTTCGCTCAACCGAGCATCATGCGCAGCTTGACGTGACGCGCATGAACGTCCTCCGGACGGCCAGCCTTGGTCTGACTTCGATGGAGCACTGGTACGGATTACCCGAAGCACTCTTCGAAGATCGGGTCATCCAGGACTACCCGGTCGACTACAACTACATGAACGAAGCACATCGCTTCGGAGAGGCCGGCCGACTCTGGCAGCAGGCTGCTCCTCCGTTTTCGGACCACTGGAATATGGTGATGGACTCGCTCATCACGCTCGATTTCACCATCGACCCCACGTTCATTCCGTATCTGGCCAGTCGTGACCTCATGGCGCAGAGCCGCAAAGAATGGCATGCCATTTACACGCTTCCGGCCTTGTGGGACTTCTTTCGTCCAAGTCGAGCCGCCCACGGGTCCTATTGGTTCTACTGGACGACCGAGAACGAGATGGACTGGAAGGAGAATTATCGACTCTGGATGACGTTCATCAACGAATACAAGAACCGCGGAGGACGTGTGACCCTGGGCTCGGACTCGGGCTACATCTACAACATCTACGGATTCGGTTACATCCAGGAGATGGAATTGATGCGCGAGGCCGGATTCCATCCGCTCGAAGTGATTCGCAGCGCCACCAACCAGGCAGCAGAAGCCCTGGGCATGGACGATGAAATTGGCACTATCCAGGTGGGCAAGAAGGCTGACCTCGTCATCGTCCCGGAAAATCCCATCGAGAACCTGAAAGTGCTGTACGGCACGGGCTGGGTGCGACTGAATGACGATACCCGCGAAGTTGAGAAGGTTGGGGGTGTGAAATACACCATCAAGGACGGCATCATTTTCGACGCCCGTCAGCTCCTGTCCGATGTGCGCGCCATGGTTGAGGCGCAGAAAGCCGAGCGCGGCATGCCAGCTGGTCCCACCCCGATGACCATCGAAACCGTCGACGAACTCACACCTTCCGGAGGCAACAAATGAGAATCCTGGTACTCGCACTTCTCCTGATTGCGCTTCCTGCCCAAGCCCAGGAATACTCGGACAGCTACCCGAAGAACCCCGGAATTGATATCCAGGGCTATGTCTTCGAAATCATGGTGACCGACGACAATGACATCGTTCGGGGCCGAACGACCGTGGATGCCCGGTATGTCGAAGGAGGACAGTCCCAACTTCGTCTTGATCTGATCGGCAAGACGACTGAGCGCGAAGGACGAGGAATGGAGGTGGCTCGTGTGACCATGGGCGATGAGGAGCTCTCCTTCGCCCACGCCAATGATGCCATCGTGATTGATCTCGGGATGGACGTGCCTGCAGGCAAACGTGTCCAAGTGGCGGTAGAGTACAGCGGGATTCCCGCGGATGGTATGGATATAGGACCCAATCGCTACGGCGATCGGACCTTCTTCAGCGACAACTGGTCGTCGCGCGTGCGCAACTGGCTGCCCGTCGTGGATCACCCGTACGACAAGGCGACCACGGAGATGATCATCACTCATCCCGCGCATTATCAGTCCACATCGAATGGTGTGCTCAAGGAGTCATCCAACGTCGGCAATCGGATGAAGATGACGCACTGGGTAAACGATGTCCCCACTGCCACCTGGCTCTATTTCATCGGAGTAGCCGAGATGGCGATGGAGGTCGTAGACACCTGGAACGGCATTCCCATCGAGACCTGGGTGTACTGGCAGGATCGGGATGATGGCTTTTATGACTTCGCCGAGCCGTCCAAAGCCGTTCTGGCCTACTACGAGGACCTGATCGGTCCGTACGTCAACAAGCGGTTGGGCAACATCGTCTCCAACGCAACGCCTGGCGGTGGGATGGAAGCGGCGTCCATTCCGGCTTACTCGGATCGATCGGTGTCCGGGAATCGTGACATGCGCTGGCAGCACGTCATCATCCACGAAATCGCCCATCAGTGGTTTGGCAACGCCGTCACGGAGTACCACTGGAATGATGTCTGGCTCAGCGAAGGGTTTGCTACCTACTACACGCTGCTATTCCGGGAGCATCACTACGGACGAGACGATTTCCTGACGGGACTTCAGCAGTCGCGCGATCGCGTCCGGACCTACTACCGCGATTTCTGGGATTTCGCGCTGGTGCGGCCCTACATCGAGGATCTGAACGATGTGTCCGGGCCGATGATGTACCAGAAGGGTGCCTGGGTGCTGCACATGCTCAGGGAGACCCTGGGAGAGGACGTCTACCATCAGGGTATTCGCAACTACTATGCGGAGTACATCAACAAGAACGCTCAGACGGCCGACCTGCGTCGCCACCTCGAGGAAGTGTCAGGGCAGGATTTGAAGCAGTTCTTTGATCAGTGGCTGTTCCAAGGGGGTATCCCTTCAGTTGCCGCCAACTGGTGGATCGAGGACGGGAAGCTCGAATTCAACATTCGACAGACGCAGTCCACCTATCTCTACGATCTGGAGGTCGACGTTCGATACCAGTTCGCCGATGGTACGTGGTCCGAAACAACTCCGGTCAAATTGCCGCTGGTCAATGGAGAGGCCTGGCAGGCCAACATGAGCATTCCGATTGGCGACGCAGGTGACGTTGTGGCATTTGAACTTGATCCAGGTGTTCGTCTGCTGGCGAACTATGTGGTCGCCAACGAACGGTTTGATCGCTGATGGTGCTTTCTGAGTTCGACAAGGCCCTCCTCGCAGGAGAAGAGGGGCCGGCATCCCAGATGGCGATGCGCATTCTGCACCGGATGCTCCCCGTGTTCGGGGTGGACCGGTTCATGGATGTCGAGGCTGCCCACATTGACTCGACGGTCTACATGGGCGTGGCGACGATGGAGTATGCTGAGCGGCTCGCCGAGTTGGGGGCCAAGGTGCGCGTGCCTGCCACCCTGAATGTCAGCGGCGTTGACGAGCATGGTTGGCAGGAATGGGAGGTGCCCGAAGAAGTGGCCTCCAACGCAACTCGTCAGATGCGTGCTTACGAGGCCATGGGCTGCATTCCGACATGGACCTGCGCGCCATATCAGACGGACCACGCTCCCTCGTTTGGTCAGCAAATCGCCGCAGGTGAATCGAACGTCATCGGGTACTACAATTCGGTGATTGGCGCCCGAACGGAGCGTTATCCCGACTTGCTGGACATCTGCGCGGCCATCACGGCTCGCGTGCCCGCAGCCGGGCTGCACCTGGATGAAGGGCGGAAGGGGACCGTGTTGCTCCGACTGACCAATGTGCCCACAGCCTTGCAAGAGGACGATGCCTTCTATCCAGTGTTGGGGCACCTGATCGGCCGGATGGCGCCGGACGGGATTCCAGTCATCGAGGGTATGAACGTGCAGCCCACGAACGACCAACTCAAAGCGGTCTGTGCCGGCGGAGCCTCGTCCGGCGCCATCGCCCTGTTCCACATGGTCGGGGTCACGCCGGAAGCCGCGACCACCAAAGATGCGTTTCTGGGAGACGAACCGCCTCGCGTCGTCGAAGTCGGAATGGATGAGCTCCGCACTTCGTACCAGGATCTTTCTACGGCCCAGGGCGAGCGGTTGGATATGGTCGTGTTGGGCAGTCCGCACTTCTCGATTGACGAATTCAAGGCATTGGCACCCTTGGTCAAGGGGCGCAGGAAAGCCGATGAAGTCGATTTTCTGGTCACATGCAGTCGCACGGTGCGCATGATCGCTGATCATGTCGGACTACTGGAGCCCATCGAAGCGTTCGGTGCGAAGATCACCGTGGATACCTGTCCGTTGACATCGCCGATGCTGCCCGAACGCATCAAGAACCTGATGACCAATTCGGCCAAGTACGCCTACTATTCGCCTGGTCTCCTGGGGGTGGATGTGATCTATGGTCGCCTGACAGACTGTGTCCAATCGGCCATAGAAGGAAAGGTCATTCGCGAAGAAGGCCCCTGGAATGCAGCGGGAGGACGGTGACATGAGAACATTGCAAGGGGAAGTCATCATCGAAGGGCGGGCCGAAGGACAGATCCTGGCTAGTACCGAGCCATTGTCCTTCTGGGGCGGCTACGATCAGCACACCGGCGAGATCATTGACCGCAGGCACCCGCTCTCCGGCGAAAATGGCTCGGGACGCATCCTGGTCCTACCGTTTACCCGTGGGTCGTCGACCACCACGGCCATCCTGCTCGAGTCGGTTCGTCGAGGGGTGGCACCGGCTGGCATCATCACGGATCGCGCTGATGTATTCCTCGCGCTTGCCTCGGTGGTTGCAGACGAGATGTATGAGGGAGCCTTTCCGATGGTCGCCGTGGATCGCGACCTGTTTGCCACGCTGAGGACCGGAGAGTCTGCCCGCATTTTGGCAGACGGGCGCATCGAAGTAGCGTGATGACCTAGAGCAGGGTGAGCCGCTTCCGAAGCCCATGGGACATGAATGATGTCCCGTCGGAATAGACCAGAAAGCCTTCCACACCGGCCTGCTGTTCGACGAGAGCCTGTCCCTGCGCGCGATCCGCAACGGAAACGGCCGTGGCAAGCGCATCCGCCGTCATCGTGTCATGTGCGACGATGGTTGCGCTGACTACGTGATTCACGGACTTACCTGTTCGCGGATCGATCAGGTGGGAGACATCTTGTCCATTCACCACCCGTTTCTGCATCTCGATGCCCGAGGTAGCTACGGCTTCATTCTCGATCTCGAGCGTGGCAACAAGACCATTTCCACCATCCGGGTGACGGATACCAATCTTCCATCGACGATCTGGATCGGGACGCCCGAGTGCAAAGAGGTCGCCGCCCGCGTCGATCAACGCCGCTGTCGAGCCAGTCTTCTGTACGGCACGAAGCGCTTCGTCCACACCATAGCCCTTGGCGATGCCACCAAAGTCCGCTCCAACCCCCGAGGTACGCATGCGCACTGTTTCGTCTGTCACGTCGATCTGGCTGAAGTCGATCAGGCCTTCACCGTGTGCGGCTCCAGGCACGAAGCCCAGCCGCCGCAGAGCAGGAAGGACCGTGACATCCATGGCTCCTTCAGAAAGAGATCCAAAGTGGAGTGCTGCGCGGGCCACCTCTGCAAGCTCCCGTCCACTCACGGCCGCGCCACCATTGACCTGCATGAGCGCGCTGGCCTTATGGTGAACGGTCATCAGGCGATCCACCGTGTGCAGTCGCTCGAAGGCACCCTCCGCAGCTTCTGCTGAAAACTCGGATTTCAGCAACGAAAGCCGGACTGAAGTCCCCATCGCTCCCGTCGAGCGATGAACGAGGTCGGCAGAAGGGGATCGCGTTGCAAACGCCCATCCGGGTGCGGCCTGGACGAGGGCAACACCGCCGAGAGCTTTGCCGGCGTGGGTCAGGAATCGGCGCCTTGAGACGATGCTCATGGAGTTACGAGATGTGTGTGACGGCATTGGGAAAGCCAGAAACAAGAAAGGGGTTGCCGGAATGTCCGACAACCCCTTCAAGAGTCGTTATGCCAGATCAGTTGAATAGAATCAAATCAACTGAATCGTTGGTGCAGGATCAGGTGTCCTGGATCAATTGTCTTCAGCACCCGAAGCAATCCAGGCGACAATCGTCTGATACTCTGAGCTGCCAGCTGTGAAGAAGGCACCACCGCCGTGGCCATCGCCACCGATGGCAGCCACAAGCAATTCGCTTTCTTCAGGCGAGCTCTGATTGATGACTTCAGAAACGGAAGCGTAGGATTCCACGCCACCCGTGTAGATCCAGCCACCCGCGCCGCCGCTGTGACACGAGGCGCATACCTGGAGGATGGGCATGACGTCATTGGCAAAGGAAACCGGGCCGGTTACTTCACCGCCCGTGTCGCCGGAGTTGGGGAGGTCTGCTCCGCGATCGAATGGATTATCCGTTCCGCAGCCGACCACGACAAACATGGCAAGAATGGGAATGAGGAGGCGAGCTTTCATGTGTTTACCCTCGGTCAGTCTGCGATGAATTCGGTGAATACGGCCAGGCCACGTTTTACAGCAATGGCGACTGACTCGGATGTCCAGGTAGCCCCGCTGATGCCGTCGATATCGTCGCCGACTTTGACTGCTTGATCCGCGGTTGCTCCCATGAACTGCTGGAGATAGGTCCATCTCATGGCCGGCTTGCCTTTGTCTTCCCCGAAGACGGTGAAGCCGACGTCGTAAACGGCGCCATCAGGGTCAACCGCAACCAGAACCTGGAGGGGACCTTCTTTACCAGCCTGGTTCACGACGAGCACTGTGCCCATGATGCCACCATCTGAAGTGGTGCCATTGTAGACTGTGTAGGATCCTTCGGTGTCCACATCATAGGTGTCCATGAAACCGGACGACTGCTCTCCTGAAACGTTCACTGTAAGCTTCTTGAGTCCAGCAGCGCCTTTTTCCTGGAGCATCACTTTGAGGGCGTCCCGGAGTGAGGAGGGCTCACCGGTCCGAGCGATCTGAGCCGAAGACGACGTAGCGATTCCGGCTGTCAGGAGGGCAATGAAGAGGAATCTGATGATGTTTTTCATGATTCAGCGTGCGATGGTCAGGTCGATTCTGAGTGCAGGAACCAGATCTGATAGATGGAGATGACAAACACAGTCAAGAAGGATAGTGCCATGACCATGCCGGAAATGACGAGCAGCCATGCAAAGCCAGGTCCGACGAAGCGGGTCAACAGCATGCTCCAGATATCCAACACTGACGCAATGAATGGCGCCAGGACCAGCGTCCCTTTCAACCACGCCGGGATTTCAGCAAAGACAATGATGACTCCGCAGATGAAGAAGATGGACACGTAGCCGAACAAGTGGAAGTGGCCTTCTGTCACGATCGCCTCGAAGGTCGGAACGGGTACGAGCGGCTCAGAATCGGCTTCCTGCTCTTCAAAGTCGTCAAAGCTGAACTCCTCGGCCTCGGAAACGCCGGCCTCGTCTTCTGAGACCTCCGTATCGGTCATTTCCTCGAGCGCAGCGCGGGATGTCTCGTTGCCGTAATACTTCAGCGCGGCAGCTTCAGGAGAGAAGCCGACCTTGAAGGCGATATTGCCCAAGGCAAAGATGTAGCCGCAACCGAGCGAGAAGAGGACGGCGGTGAAGAGCAGCTTCACCGACATCGGCATCGTCGCGAGCTTGAAGTTAGGATTGAAGTCTGTCATGGTTCTGCAGTCAGGGTGGACTGTGTGGGATTGGGGATCTCGGTTCCTAGAACTCGAAGACCATCATGGTGCGGAAGAGGTCATTGTCGTATTCGTTCACTTCTTCCATGTTGAGCTGATACTGGAACATCAGGCTCAGATTCGGACCAAGGCGGGTGAGCAGTGCCAGATCCCAGTTGTGGCTGTCCTTGTTCGAAACCGTGTCATCAAAGTCGATGATCGTTCCGTAGCGTCCACGGAGATGGGCGTACTTGAGGCCACGGTAGGTGAGCTCGACGTAATCGCCGTAGCGGTAGTACCATCCTTCGGAATTGAAATCAGGGTCGACAAGGACTTTGTCCTGGATTTCTGCCCGAGCAAATGCGCCGCGGAATTTCAGGTCCTTAAGGAATGGCACGTCGAGAAGGCCGTAGTCGAGCAGCAGGTCGACGCCCCAAAGCAGGAGCTGGTTTTCTTCATCGTCCACGCCGGGTCCGTCCATCTCACCGTACTGGTTGTAGAGGACGCTTCCCCAGAGGCCAATCTTCGTTCCATAGGCCAGGTGAGCACGCGAACCGTACGCGAAGACATTGTCCGAGCCACCTCCGGAGAGATTCAGGACTTGTCCTTTCTGTCCTTCGAATCCACGGATGACGTAGACATCGGTGTCGAACGTCATTTTATCGCCATTCACCCAGTTCTTGGAGACACTGGCACCGTACTCAGCCCAGACGTTGGGAAGCAGCAGGCCCGTGAAGGGATCGCCCTGGATGGCACCATAGTAATGGTGGAAAGGCGTGGCACCGAACGGTACCCAGATCTTACCGGCCGTGAAGGCCAGACTGTAGGGGAGCTGGGTCCGAAGCTCGTAGTAGGAAAGGTCAACGATCTCGGCATCGAGCGTGAAACGATCGTCCGGCGTGACTTTCAGGAACAGCAGCTTGTGGTAATTCCGGAAGCGGTTGGCCTGGGCATCCTTGCCCGGCGCAAATACTTCCATGTTCAGGTCGAAACGACCACTCAGATGGACGTTGTCCGTCCATGAAGGGAAGGCACCGTGCGATGGTGCTTCCTCTACAACGTCATCGAAACCGATTTCTTCTCCCTCTTGGGCGTTGGCCGGAAGAGTCAGGAAGGTTACCAGTGTCAGGGACAGGAGGGCGGGTAGAAACAGTCTCATGGCAATGAATCTCCAGGTCGGGTAATTCGGTTCAGGAGGAGACGGGAGCCGGCTCGTGATCGATGCCGCTTTTCCGACACTATTCTATCAAATGAGCAGTAGTTGCGATGTACTCCAAGCCGCGAGCGCCCATTGCGGGGATCTTCCCCTACACCTTATAGGGTTGGGAGAGATGATTCGTGGGGAGATACCCCACAGAAAAAGCGCTTTCAAAGGCCAAAACAGGGTTTCCGTTCAGTGGACGGTGTTTTGCCATTTTCAAGCCGATTCTGAATCCTGAGCAAACCTGATCACCTTTCTATAAGGTGTTGCTAGCAAGGCACTTAGAGGCACGCGAGTAGGGGTTTCCCTCGTTGACTTGCGTCGCGTGACCCAATACTTTGCGGCCGAACCTCTGGTACCAAAGACCGGTCACCCGTCATGAAACATGCCGTAGGAAACGCCTGGAAATCGGCAAGCTCTCTGTCAGTCGCACTGACCTGCATTCTGACCCTGTCCCTGTTATTCCTTGGAGGCTGTGACCTCCGGGAAGTGGTTGAAATCGAAAACCCTTCCTGGGACGAAGCTCCCACAGAAGCCATGGGCTTCATGGGTTATGATGATGCAGACATCAAATTGACGGTCTGCGGTAACTGCCACGTGGACGCTCAATCATCCTGGCAAACAACAGCTCACGCTTCCGCATGGGTTGGTCTGGAAAGCAGCGGACATGCACAGGCATTCTGTGAAAGCTGCCATACGGTCAGCCAGAAGGGTAACCTGATCACGGAACCAGTCGCTTGGGAAACAACGGGCGACGAGCGCTACCACGACGTACAGTGCGAAAGCTGTCACGGCGGTGGCGAAATCCACTCGACGGGTCCGAGCTCATCACAGCCGGTCGCTTCGGTTGATCTCGGAAGTCTCGAGGATCTGTCTCTGTCACAGTCTTGCGCTGAGTGCCACCAGGGCTCGCACCATCCGTTCGTCGAACAGTGGTCAACTTCCGCTCACGCCAAGGAAGGCACATATCCGATGAACCGTGGTGGTTCATGTGCTTCGTGCCACCGTGGCCAGGAAGCCATTGCACTGCTTGGCGGCGATCCGACGTACATCGAAGCTGACGATGCAGAAGGACTGAGCATCACCTGTGTGGTCTGTCACGATCCGCACGGCAGTGAATTCTCGGGCCAGACACGCATGGATGTTGAAACCATCAACCTGGAAGAAAACCTCTGTGCCCAGTGCCACAACCGTCGCACGGTGCCTGATCCGAATTCGTCACACGGTCTGCATCCTCACTCACCACAGGTTGCCCTGATGGTTGGTGAAGCTGGCTGGTTCCCACCAGGAGCCAACATTGATGTCGGCAGAATCGTTGCCACGCACGGCTCGAATGCCAACTCAGCCGGTTGTGCCTCCTGCCACGTTGATTCGTACGAAATCACGGATCAGGCCACAGGCCAGTTCGTCTTCACGAATGTCGGTCACACCTTCGATGCCATCCCATGTGTGGACAGTCAGGGTATTCCAACTGGCGAAGCTGGTTGTGACATCTCCCTCGACGCCCGCAGCTTCAGCGGATGTACGACCTCTGGTTGCCACAGCTCTGCTACGCAAGCCCAGGCAGCACTGGCCAACACCTCGGCTCACCTTGAGCACCTGGCTCATCAGCTGCACGAAGTCATCCTGATGGTTGACCCGAACGGCGAAGAGTCTGGTGGTGAAGTCGATTCACGCAATCCGATCTTCACGGTCGCTGAAGGCGCTGTATTCAACCACAGCCTGGCCGAATTCGGTGGTGATACCTACTCGGCATCGGTACACAACCCGTTCCTGGTAGAAGCACTGCTGGTCGGTTCGCTTCAGGCCATGGAAGACACGTATGGCGTGACGCCCACGACCAAAGGCAATCAGGATTGGGCCCAGATGCTGGAAGACATCAAGGCACGTGCTCCGCAGGGAGTCATCCCATGGAAGGCTGTCTACTTCGAAGACACGATTTCCAGCCGCGAGCGTGCTGATCTGGCTTCCGACTACTAGGTCGAATCCACTCCCTGATGGGGAGATGAACATCGGTCCAGGGTAACCCGCCAATCCTGACCGCGAACGACGGGGCGGCGCCGCAGGCGCCGCCCCGTTTTCGTTTCGCGTACTCCTTCGTACCATCGAGTTCGTGAGCGTGCCTTTTCCGCTCATCGTCTGACGCACCCACTCATTTCTCGGCCATGCGACGACTCCTACCCTCGCTGATTGTTCTCTCTCTCGTGTTGTCCTCCGGCTGTTCCGGCCCCGAAACGGCATTCACTGCAGATTTCTCTGGTTCGCCCGACAGGGTCTGGGTTGGGCCCCAGTTCTATCCCAATCGCATGCTGGATTGGGAGCTGAAGGATGGTCGCCTTCAGAGTATCGAAGGTCGTCAGGCGAAGCCGATGCGAACCGTCCAGTTGCTGACCCACTGGTTGGCAGACGAGGAGGGCACCTTAAATATGAGCGTTCGGACAGGTGCAGTGAATGAGCCCGACAATCCCAACGACAGTACCTGGGTCGGCTTCCTCATAGGTGCTGGGGGCTCAGAGACTGACTATCGCATCACAGCCCTTGTTCACCACTGGCCGGCGCCGGGCGGGGGGCTATTTGTCGGTGTTGATGGCAACGGAGAGATCACGGTTCGCGACAATGAGAACCCCGACACGCCGCGGCGTCCACGAGCTGATTTCACTCCGGAAGCCTGGCCACTGGTAGCGCCTGCTTCTGGTGAGGGCGCGCTGCAGTCGATCCGGGAATTCGGATTGCGAGCCATGGCGGCGTCGAGTGAGCAAGGCGTTGATCTGGTTGTCGAGACCTTCATTCCGGCAACAGACGAAGTCATCTCGCATGCTGTTTACCCCGGTTTGGATACCAAGTACTTCACGGGCAACGTGGCCCTCGTCTCGCACGGGAGCCCATCCAGCGAAGGACAAGGCTACTGGTTTGATGACTGGATGCTGGAAGGATCCAAAGTCCGCAAGGATGATGATCGCGCGTTTGGGCCGGTCCTGGGCGTGCAATACACACTGAGCGAGGGGACCCTCAAGATGACTGCGCAAATGGGTCCACTTGGAGCGGATGATTCCCGAGTGGCCGAACTGCAGATCGCCGAAGGTGCTTCGTGGCGAACGGTGGCCTCGGGAGAACTGGACGAGAATGGATTCACGATTGGATTCAGGGTCGACAACTGGACTCTCGAAGGAGACACGCCCTTTCGGGTGATGTACTCGCTCTGGGAAGGCACGCAGCCGGTCACCCACCACTACGAAGGCACGATCCACGCGGGTGTGGAAGGCGAAGAATTCGTTCTGGCTGCCATGAACTGCCAACACATTTCCGGAGGTGACGGCTCATGGACGCACAACCACTTCTGGTGGCCTCACAAAGAGGTGGCCGATCGCGTGGCCTTTCATGACCCGGACATGGTCTTCTTTGCCGGAGATCAGATATACGAGTCAGGCCTGGCCGGCATCGTCCGTTCGCCCGAGGACACGGCCATCATCGATTACCTCTATCACTGGAATCGATTCCTGTGGGCATTCGGTGATCTGACACGCCATCGCCCAACGGTTTCGCTGCCGGACGATCATGATGTCTATCACGGCAATATCTGGGGAGCAGGTGGCAAAGCGGCTACTGGGCCCCATTCGCCGGCATCGGACAATGGCGGATACATCCAGTCGCCCGGTTTTGTGAACGCGGTTCATCGGACGCAGACTTCGCATCTACCCGATCCCTTCGATCCAACTCCCATCGAGCAGGACATTTCGGTGTACTACACGAACGTGGAGTTCGGTGGTGTGTCGTTTGCCGTGGTTGCTGACCGGCAATGGAAAAGTGGTCCGCGCGACCTGATGCCCGAAGCTCGGATCTGGAACGGATGGCCCCAGAATCCAGATTGGAATGCCGCCGAAGATGGGGATCATCCAGACGCCGTGCTTCTGGGCGATCGGCAGTTGACTTTCCTCGACCACTGGGCGCAGGATTGGGGCAACGAGGCCTGGATGAAGGTCATGCTGTCACAAACCCTGTTTGCCAACGTGGCCACGATTCCCGAAGATCATTTCGATGGCTCCGGTATTCCTGGTCTACCTATCCCGCCACCGGGTGAAATCGTCACCGGTTACAAAAAGGCCATGGATCATGACTCGAATGGCTGGCCGCAGACGGGCCGCAACAAGGTGGTCGATGTCATGCGTCGCGCCCGCGCCTTCCACGTAGCTGGCGATCAGCACCTGGGCAGTACCGTCCGATATGGGAAAGACGCCTTTCGGGATGCCGGCTATGGATTCGTGGTACCGTCGATCGCCAATATCTGGCCGAGACGCTGGTTTCCACCGGAAGTCAGTCCGACCCGGGACCCGGAGGCTTCCTGGTACACGGGCGATCACCTTGATGGCTTTGGCAATCACATGACAGTTGTGGCTGTGGCGAACCCGGTCAATTCCGATGTGGAGCCCACGGCCCTGTACGACCGGACGCCAGGTTATGGCATTATCCGGATGAATCGCACGACACGTCAGGTCGTGCTGGAAGCCTGGCCGCGCTGGGTGGACCCGGCAGCCGAGGGAGCAGAGCCCTATTCCGACTGGCCGATCACGTTTCATCAGGATGATGGGGACGGACGCCGTGCCGTTGATCATCTGGCCAATGTGACCTTCGATTCCAGTGATGCGCCCGTTGTCGAAGTCACTGACCTTTCCACCGGAGAACACATTTATTCCATTCGCCCGGGCGCTGGGATGTACCGGGTACCGATCTATGAAACGGGCCGTGACTACCGACTGCGGCTCACCTGGCCAGACGGGCTGGAGCGATCGTTCGATCTTCCGGCGGGATCGTATCCCATGACAGACATAATCAGCCGGTGAGTGCTTTTACAACTCCGATCCTACCATTCTCGAACGCCATCGGCTCCATGAAAAACGCGTCTTGCCTTGCCGCATTCGTCGGCATCCTCGCTTCGATTGCTGCGCCCGTGACACACGCGCAAGAATCAACACGCGGGGAGACTCCTGTCGCTGCGGCCACTTCCGCTGCGCCCGTCGAGAATGTGGTCCTGATCACCCTGGACGGCCTTCGGTGGGAGGAGGTATTCACAGGGGCGGATCCGTGGCTGCTGAACAACGACGACTACACGACTAATCGCGACGAAGTGGCGGCGCGCTTCTGGCGTGACACGCCCGAAGCGCGCCGTGAGGCGCTGATGCCCTTTTTCTGGAGCGTCATCGCGAGCGAAGGGACGCTGTGGGGCAACCAGCACCTGGGTTCGGTGGCCGAAGTGGTCAACAACCGCGTGTTTTCTTATCCCGGGTACAATGAGATCCTGACAGGATTTGTCGACCGTCGGATTGTCTCGAATGACAAGATTCCGAATCCCAACGAGACTGTGCTGGAGTGGGTCAACAAGCAGCCCGGCTTTGAGGGGAGAGTGGCAGCATTCGGCTCTTGGGATGTCTTCCCGTACATCATCAACGAAGGTCGCAGCGGCGTACCCGTCAACGCCGGGTTCGAGCCTGCAAAAGGAGATCTGACTGAAAAAGAGGCCTGGTTGAACGAACTGCAGGAGCAGACGCCGTCACCGTGGACTACGGTTCGGCTCGATGTATTCACCCACAACTTTGCCGTCGAGACGCTCAAACAGGACCGCCCGCGGTTGCTCTACATCTCGTACGGCGAAACGGACGACTTCGCGCACAACGCCGACTATCGGCACTACCTGGATGCGACTTTCCGCACTGACGCCTTCATTCGGGATCTGTGGACATGGGTCCAGCAGGACGAGCAATACGCGGGTAAAACGGCCTTCCTGATCACGACAGATCATGGCCGGGGAGCAGAGGATCGCTGGATCGGTCACGGGATCGACTGGGATGGATCGAAGGCGATCTGGGTGGCTGCCCTGGGTCCGGGATTCACCCACCAGGGCGAAGTTGGACGATCGACCGACTCAGCTGGTGATATTTCACCAGTATATCAGAACCAGATGGCCGCGACCGTGGCTGAGTTGCTGGGATTCGAATACACGAACCGGTTGCCGGTTGGGCGATCGCTCGTTTCGAGCGGGCAGCAGTAGATCGGACTACGCATCACCCCGAACCTGTCTCGGCGCGAAGTGGAGATCTTGTGCCGACAAATCTCCGAGGATGGGGGAAGCGCTAAAGCTCGTGCAGTGGCCGCGGGTTGGCGATCTCCGGCCCTTTTGCTCCCATCACCACATCGCACAGGCCAACGGTCGGGTCGTGCTCGAAGTAGAGCTGCCATCCACCGTCCATGGCCTGTTGCAATAATCGCCCCTTCTCTTCGATCGTGGTCATGGGCCAGAGGTCGTAACCCATATTCCAGGCAGGCATCAAGTGCGCGTGCGTGGGAAGGAGGTCTGCCGTGTAGAGCAGCGAACTCGTGGAATCATGGACCCGGACAAGTTGCATGGCGCGTGTGTGGCCGTCCACGGGGATGAGTTCAATACCGGGTAGCAATTCGTACTGTCCTTCGATGAGGTTAAGCTGGCCTGAAGACGCCAGGGGTTCCAGATTCTCGGGAAGGAAGGAGGCCTTTTCTCGCACATTGCCCTCCTGGGCCCAATCCCAATGGGCCCGCTGGACATGAAACTGCGCATTTCGGAATGCGACCTCAGAACGATCGCCGACATATTCCGTGCTTCCACCACAATGATCGAAGTGCAGATGTGTCAGGATAACATCGGTTACGTCATCCCGGTGATATCCGGCAGCCTTGAGGGACGCGTCCAACTCCATCTCGGTGGTATCGACGGCGTAGATCTTGTTGAACTTCGCATCCTGCTTCGTTCCGATTCCGTTGTCGATCAGCACACACCGATCCCCATCGACAAGGAGCAGGCAACGTGCGTGAAGCGGAATCCGGTTCATTTCGTCTGCTGGAATGCGACGCTCCCAGAGGGGCTTCGGAACGATGCCGAACATGGCACCGCCATCAAGGCCAAATCGGCCAGTTTCAATGGTGTGGAGTGACCAGGAGCCAATACGGGACATGTGGAATGGGCGAAGCAGGTGGGGCGATGGTGAGCGGGAAAGGCATGGTGGTCAGGGCGAATCCGGATCAGGGAAAAGAAGGTGATCGGTATTCGATTTTCGGAGTGGATATCGATGCGTGCGCGCCCTAACCTCCGGGGAATCCATACTGTTCACCCCACCTTCTTGTTGCCGCATGCCGGTCTCTGACAAACATCGCATTCAGACCCGAGAACTGGATACACCTCCGCGCCTTTTGTTGGGTCCCGGACCCTCCAATGCTCACCCTCGCGTGCTGCGGGCGCTTTCAAACCGTCAGGTAGGTCACCTGGACCCGGCCTTCATCGAGTTGATGAATGAGGTCCAGACCCTGTTGCGCTATGCCTGGCAGACGGACAATCAGGTGACCATTCCCGTTTCGGGAACCGGTAGTGCGGCGATGGAAGCAGCCGTGGTAAATACCGTGCAGCCCGGCGACTCGGTTTTGGTCGGATGCAACGGGTATTTCGGCGAACGGATGGTCGACATGGCGTCTCGATACGGCGCCAATGTGACTCGAATGGAAGCTCCGTGGGGAACAGCTTTCGATCTGGAAACCATCCGGGCCAACATGGAAGCTTGCCGCCCGCAGGTACTGGGTCTGGTTCACGCAGAAACCTCCACCGGTGCTCGACAGCCTCTGGACGGCGTCCGTGAGCTGTGCGATGAATTCGATTGCCTTCTTCTGATCGACACGGTGACAAGCCTCGGAGGAGTCGAACTCCTGCTGGACGAATGGGGCGTGGATGCTGCATACAGTGGCACCCAGAAGTGTCTCTCTTGTCCTCCAGGACTGGGTCCTTTGACGCTCGGATCGCGTGTGATCGAGCGACTGAATCAGCGCACCACGAAAGTGCCGAACTGGTATCTGGATATGTCGTTGGTCGGCAAATACTGGGGATCGGAACGGACCTATCATCACACCGCGCCCATCAACATGAACTATGCACTCCGCGAAGCGCTGCGTCTGATTGCCGAGGAAGGACTGGAAGCGCGCTGGGAACGTCATCGTCGCAACGCGCAGTTGCTATGGGACGGTCTGGCTGAGATGGGGCTGTCTTGCCATGTCGATGCCTCGATCCGACTTCCCAGTCTCACGACGGTCCGTGTACCGGATGGCGTTGACCCCGGAGCGGTGTCACGTACGCTGCTGAGCGAGTACAATATTGAAATCGCAGGTGGACTTGGAGAACTTGCCGGAAAAGTCTGGCGCGTCGGATTGATGGGTTTCAACAGCCGACCTGAAAACGTGACGCTGCTGCTGGCTGCCTTGAAAGACGTCCTGAATCGATAGTACGATGGAAGCATCTACCCAAGCAAAACGCGAAGTGAGTCGCGAACAGGTGACAGCCTGCATGGCTGCACTTCATCATCGCATCGGCGATTCAGTGCGGACCGATGAATACCAGCGCATGCTCTATGCTACGGATGCGAGCATTTATCACGTGGAACCGGCTGCTGTGGTCATTCCGAAACATCGGGATGAAATGCAGGCGGTCATGGAGGTCGCGTCGCAATTCGGTGTTCCGGTGACGGCGCGCACGGCAGGCAGTAGTCTGGCCGGTCAGGCTGTCGGAAGAGGAATCATCGTCGATGTCACCAAGCACATCGACCGGATCATGGAATTGGACCGGGAAAACCGACGAGTCAAGGTCGAACCGGGTGTGGTACTCGACGATCTGAACCGGTTCTTGCGCGAGGAACAGCTCTTGTTCGGTCCCGACCCGGCGTCTTCAAACCGGGCAGCGATGGGAGGCATTGTCTCGAACAACTCCACTGGCAGTCACTCGATCTGCTACGGAATGACCGCCGACCATGTCCATTCAATGGACGTGGTGTTGGCCGACGGCTCCCGGGCCTCGATCGGCAATCTCGACAATGCGGCATTTGCTGCGATGGGCGACCGATCAGGTCTCGAAGGGTCCATTTATCGTCAGATGCATGCACTCCTGGAGGATGCGCGCACTCAGGATATCGTGCGACGCGATACTCCCCGGCATTGGCGACGGTGTGGCGGCTACAACCTGGACCGACTTGTTCAGGGAGGAATCTCATATCTCGAAGAGCACCCCCCGGGCCGAAACCTGGCTCGTTTGTTCAGTGGGGCAGAAGGCACGCTTGGACTCATTGAGACCGTCACGTTGGACCTCGTTCCGTTGCCAAAGCGCACGGGGTTGGCCATCGTGCATTTCCATGATATCGTGCGCGCGCTGGAAACAGTTCAGGTCATTCTGGAAGTCGACCCGAGTGCGGTGGAGCTGCTCGATCACCTGGGCATGTCGATGTGCAGGCAAAACCCGATGTGGCGAAAGAAACTGGAGCAGTTCGTTGAGGGCGAACCCAACTCCATCCTGATCACTGAATTCCAGGGTGATGATGAAGCCGACATCGCCCGGAAGATTGATGGACTGAAACGTCACTTGAAGGAGCAGGGGGCGCCTTCCCATGCTGTAGTCCCTGTGATGGATGCCCGTGGACAGGCGGATGTGTGGTCAGTCCGGAAAATGGGTCTGGGATTCTTGATGAGCGTTCGGGGGGATCACAAGCCCATTCCGTTCATCGAGGATGCCGCCGTCCCGGTCGAACATCTCGCGGATTACGTCACAGGAGTAGAGCGATTTTGCAACGAGCGGGGCCTGCAGGTCGCGTACTATGCGCACGCCAGCGCTGGTTGCGTCCACATCAGACCCATGGTCAACACGAAGGCTGCCGAGGAGATCGCGCACCTTCCGGATATCATCCATTTTGCCATTGATCAGCTCAAGGGATTCGGCGGGGCGCTGTCGAGTGAACACGGGGATGGTCGTGCCCGATCGTCATTCAACCGATCTTTCTTCGGCGATGATCTCTACGGGCTGTACGAGCGAACCAAACAGATTTTTGATCCGGAGGGCATCCTGAATCCAGGAATCATCACGGGTGCCGAGCCCATGACGGATCACCTGCGTTTTGGAGCAGACTACAAGACACAGAAGCTGCGGACGAACCTCGACTTCACTGAGGATCTGGGATATGCCGCCGCCGTGGAGATGTGCAACGGTGCAGGGGTGTGTCGCAAAGTTGGTTCGGGCACGATGTGTCCGTCTTTCATGGCTACTCGGGAGGAAGAGCACTCGACGCGCGGTCGCGCGAATGCGCTTCGCAACGTGCTCAATGGCCGTTTGGACCCCGACTTGTTGACGGGTGAACGGCTCTACGAGACCATGGCGCTCTGCCTGCAATGCAAAGCCTGCGCGGCCGAATGCCCGTCATCTGTGGATATGGCAACGATCAAAGTGGAATTCCTGGATCGCTACCATCGGGAGAACGGGACGCCACTCAGGGCCCGTTTCTTTGCTCGGGCTGCTCTGCAGGCGCGACTGTTCAGCGGGTGGTTGGCGCCGATCGTCAACAAGGTGGCGTCCCGGCCCTTCATGCGTCAGGCATTGGATAAGGTCGTGGGCGTATCAGCGCACCGGACGCTCCCACCTTTCGCAGTAAAACCGTTTACATCCTGGTATCGCAAGCATTCACGGAGCGTCGCCAAGGACGGATCGCGTCCTCGCGTCGTACTCTTCAACGATACGTTCAATACCTATCACTACCCGGACGTAGCCCGTTGCGCTACTCTATTTCTCGAAGCGTGTGGTTTCGAAGTCATCCTGCCGGGACATCGATGCTGTGGTCGCCCGGCCATTTCAAAAGGCCTCGTGGACGTGGCGCGTAAACAGGCTTCGCAAACACTGGACAAACTTCTTCCTTACGCACAAGAGGGCCTGCCGATTATCGGGTTGGAGCCCAGTTGCATCCTGTCGTTCGATGACGAATACCCCAGGCTGCTTCCGGGCGATCCCCGCGTGCCTGTAGTAGCGGAGCAAGCCATTCTCTTTGATTCGTTCGTGGCTGGCCTCGATCAAGATCTGCTTCCTTCCTTGAGTGGGTATGATGACGTTCTTCTTCACGGGCATTGCCACCAGAAGGCCGCCGTTGGAACGAGCGGAACGCATGCGGCCATTGGGCGCATCGAAGGATGCTCGGTGAATGAAGTGGACTCGGGATGCTGCGGTATGGCCGGCTCGTTCGGGTTCGAGAAGGAGCACTACGACATCTCTATGCAGATCGGAAAGCAGCGTCTTTTCCCCGCGGTTCGGGAGACGCCCCGACACACCACCGTGGTAGCGCCGGGTGTGAGCTGCCGTCAGCAGATTGCGGAAGGGACCGGGCGAAAAGCGATTCATCCGGCCGAATTGCTGTATCGAGCCATGTTGCGTGCCGAAGAAAAACCATGAGCACCAACCACCACATGACGCCGGACGAATTCCGGGAGCACGGCAAACGAATCGTTGACTGGATCGCGGACTACTACGAGCACGTGGAATCCCAGCGTGTGCTTCCTGACGTCAAGCCTGGCGAAATCCGTTCGAGCCTACCTGAGCTTCCTCCTTCGCACGGCGAAGCCTTCGAGCACGTGCTGGACGATGTTGATTCGTTGATCGCGCCCGGGCTCACGCATTGGCAGTCGCCCCGGTTCATGGCCTATTTCCCGAGTAACACCTCGTTTCCGTCCATTCTGGGGGAGATGTTGGCTGCCGGGATGGGACAGCAAGGGATGGTCTGGAAAACCAGCCCGGTGGCTACGGAGCTCGAGACCCACGTGATGGATTGGTTGGTCCATCTGATGGGTTTGCCAGAGCATTTCATCGGAAACGGTGTCATTCAGGATACGGCCTCGAGCGCGACGCTCTGTGCACTGATTGCGGCGCGTGAGCGCATCACCAATGGGCAGGCCAATCAGAAGGGTGTCCCGGACAATCTGGTCGCCTACACCTCGGACCAGGCGCACTCGTCCATCCAGAAGGCCGCGCGGATCGCGGGCATCGGGGACGAACGGATGCGGCTGATCCCGACGGACGAGGGATTCCGAATGGACGTGGAGGCTCTTCAGGGCGCGATCCGCGCAGACAAAGCGGCCGGCCTCACGCCGTTTTTCGTGTGCGCCGCGGTGGGGACGACCTCGTCGATGGCCGTGGACGATGTAGCTGCGATTGCGGCGATGGCTCGGCGTGAGGCTGACCAGGTATGGATCCACGTGGATGCCGCCATGGCGGGTACGGCCGCCGTATGCCCCGAATTCCGCTGGATTCACAACGGAGTGGAGCTGGCCGATTCGTACTGCTTCAATCCCCACAAGTGGATGTTCACCAACTTCGATTGCAATGCCTTCTGGGTGGCTGACCGGAAAGAATTGGTCGATGCCTTGAGCATTCTGCCGGAATACTTGCGTACAGCCGAGCATCTGAGCGGGGACGCTATTGACTACCGTGACTGGCAGATCCCGTTGGGTCGCCGATTCCGGGCCCTCAAGCTGTGGTTCGTATTGCGGCACTACGGCGCCAAAGGCCTTCGGGATCACATTTCCGACCACGTGGCGCTGGCCCAGTCGTTCGAGGCGAAGATCGTGGACGATCCCGACTACGATCTGGTGGTTGCGCGCACGCTGAATCTTGTATGCTTTGCCCACACACGCGGCGATGCATTCACAGAGCGCATCCTTGAATCCGTGAACGCGTCAGGAATGCTCTATGTCAGCCACACTCGTCTGAACGGGCGCTACACGATCCGATGCAGTATCGGAGGCCGTGATCAGCGGCAACGGCATGTCGATGCCGCGTGGAATCTGATCAAGCAAACCGCTCGAAGCTTGGCCAAGGAGGCCTGAGTCATGGTTTTCAGCACCATGGGGTCGTCATACCAGCGCCGTCAGTATGTGCGGGAAAAGCTGGGTACCTGGATCGGACCGGGCCTATTCGTGCTGTTCATGCTGATCCCCGCGCCCGAGGGTTTGAAGTCGGCGGCCTGGCAAACTGCCGGGATTGGATTGTGGATGGCCGTGTGGTGGATGAGCGAGGCTGTTCCCATTCCCATAACGTCCCTGTTGCCGCTCATTCTCTTTCCTCTACTGGACATTGCTCCTATCCGGGAAGCGGCCGCCCCCTATGCCAATCCATTGATCTACCTCTTCATGGGGGGATTCATGCTGGCTGTCGGAATGGAAAAAACCGGTCTGCACAAACGCATTGCGCTTTCGCTCCTCCGGAAAGTCGGAACGCGACCGGACGCCATCATTGGCGGCTTCATGCTTTCGGGAGCCCTGCTCAGCATGTGGGTGACCAACACGGCCACCACCATGATGATGCTTCCGATCGGATTGTCCATTGTGGCGCTGGCCAAAGGACAATTGGATCACGACTCGTTCCCCAACCTGGGTCCTGCCTTGATGCTGGGGATTGCCTATGCATGTACGATTGGCGGCCTGGGTACGTTGATCGGAACGGTGCCCAATGCTTTGGTCGCCGGTTTCATGCAGGAGACATATGGCATCGAGATCGGCTTCGTGCAGTGGATGGGTGTTGGGGTACCGTTGATTGTGGTGGGCCTGCCCATGACCTGGTGGCTTCTTACCCGCGTATTGTTTGACCTCGGTCGGGAACGGATTGCCGGAATGGACGCCCTCATCGAAGACCAGTTTGCCGAGATGGGCAAACCAACGGCAGATGAGCGATCGGTTTTCTGGATCTTCGGAATCGTCGTATTGCTATGGCTTACGCGTCCGTTGTTGACCGAGTGGGTGCCCGGGCTCTCGGATACGGTTATCGCTCTGGCCGGTGCTCTCGCCCTGTTTCTGGTACCGTCGTCGACGCCTGGACCCACCTGGGAGTCCCGTTTCCTCATCACCTGGGCCGATGCCAAGACCCTACCGTGGGGCATTCTCGTCCTGTTCGGGGGCGGGCTGTCGCTGGCCGCATCCATCAGTCAAACCGGCTTGGCCGCATGGCTGGGAACGTCGATCTCTGGCATCAGCGGATGGCCGGTATTGCTCATCATCCTGACCGTCACCCTTCTGGTCATCTTCCTGACAGAACTTACCTCCAATACGGCTACTACGGCAGCCTTCCTGCCCGTGATGGCTTCTGTAGCGTTGGGTATCGGTCAGAATCCCTTCCTGCTCACCATTCCGGCCACACTGGCCGCGAGCGCGGCGTTCATGCTGCCCGTTGCTACTCCGCCGAATGCCATTGTGTATGGATCGAATTTGTTGACCATCCCCCAGATGGCTCGAACGGGCATCTGGATGAACCTGCTTTTCACCGTGTTGATGACCGGCATGGTCTATTTTCTGGTCCAATGGGTGTTCGGGGTCGAACCGGGCGTCCTTCCAACATGGGCCGGATGAATCAACCTCGCATGATGCATGCATCTCTCTGATTCCAATCAATCCGTTTTCGTCGCGGGTCATCGCGGACTTGTGGGGTCTGGCGTGGTTCGGGCGCTTCGGGCGGCTGGCTACGAACGACTCATTCTTCGAACGCGCGATGAACTGGACCTGACCGATGGGGCGGCTGTTCGTGCTTTCTATGAGCAGGAAAAGCCGGATTTTGTAGTGGTCGCGGCCGCGAAGGTCGGCGGAATCCTGGCCAACGATACCCTTCCAGCCGACTTCCTCCACACCAATCTGGAGATCCAGTCCAACGTCATCCATGGCGCCTTTGAGGCGGGGGTAAAACGCCTCGTGTTTCTCGGCAGCACGTGCATCTATCCCAAGTTGGCCCCTCAACCGTTGAAGGAAGAATACCTCCTCACGGGTCCGCTTGAGCCCACAAACCAGTGGTATGCGATTGCCAAGATCGCAGGCGTGAAGTTGTGCGAAGCACTGCGCCGGCAGCATGGCGTCGATTTCGTCTCCATGATGCCCACCAACATGTACGGCCCTGGCGACAACTTCGACCTCCAGTCCTCACACGTCCTGCCCGCGTTGATCCGGAAATTCCATGAAGCCAAAAGCTCAGGTGATCCGGTCACGCTGTGGGGGACAGGCACGCCCAAGCGGGAATTCATGTACGTGGACGATCTGGCAGCCTCGATCGTGCATGTTTTGCAGACCCCCGAGGATGCTCTGTTCGAGGCTGCGCCGGACGGATTGATCAATGCAGGCGTAGGTCATGACCTCTCAATTGCCGAGTTGGCCGAGACCATCAAACGCGTAGTCGGTGCGGATAATTCGATCGAGTACGACACCGACAAACCGGACGGAACGCCACGAAAGCTGGTCGATGTCACGCGATTGTTCGCCCTCGGCTGGCGACCTGACGTGGATCTCGAAGAGGGAATCCGCAGGACATACGACTGGTACCTCGAACAACTGGGTTGACTTCGGGCGGGGAAAGCCCGATTCGTCAAGTGCGCCAGTTCAGGTGTGCCGGATCAGATGTACCCGTTCAGGTGCCGACCCGAGTCGGCTCAGTGCACCACATTGCGTTCCCTGAGTAGCCGGATCACAGCGTGGGAGAACAGCGGGCGAATGCGGTACTGACGGGATGTCTCCACCGCGCGGTGCCGGTACAGGATGCCGGGCTCGCTGCGATCCACGGTTTCGATGACGAGGGCATTTCCGAGCGTTTCAAACAGCGTCAACGCCTTGTCCTCCGGGACGCGATCCACGAACGCATACTCCTCAGGCGATAGCGATCCGTGTTCGAGCAAGGCCTTCAAGGTGAAGACCTGATCCAGGTTGAAGCTGGAAAAGAAGGAGAGGTTGAGCGCGGATGTCGGTGCAACCAGCATTGATCGCCCGTCATCCGACATGTGGACCGATCGGATCCACTGGAGCAGGCCCATCTGGATGTTCTGCCCGAACTGGGTGAATAGCCGATCGAAATAAGCCTCCTTCAGGATCTGCTGGCGGCGATCCTTGCTCCGCACGCGCCGCAGCTTCCGGCGAAGCAGGGGACTGGGTTCTTCAGGTTCGGAAAACACCAGGGGAATCCCGCTCTTCTTGTGGCGCTCCATGATCAGCCGCTCCAGATCGGCCCGGGAGAGGTCATTCATCGTGTGGGCGTTGACCAGCGCAGCTGAATCCGGGTCCGCAGTACGCACAATCTGCCAGGCAAAACTGGAAATCGTTCCAATCCATATGATGCGGGAATCGGTGAGCGACATCAGCTGCAGTATGTCCACCAGCAGGTCGTAGCCGCCGATACCGCGTAACATGAGTGTCTCCAGGTGTTCGACCATGCAGATCGGTGCCGACTCGGGATCCAATTGGTCCATCACCAATTGTGCGGCTTCCGAAATGTCTTTCGCGCCAGAGATAGGCAGCTCAAGAGCTTCCCCGAGCTGCTGGATCATGGCCTGCGGACTGGCGGGTTGATCAGCGAATCGAAGTACCCGGACTGACCGCTGGGCCAGTGTCCTTGATTGCAGGACATTCAGCAGGCTGGTTCGCCCGGATGATGGACCTCCAACCAGCATCGCTGCCTGTGGCATGCCCAGGTCGAATTGGTGGAGCTGGTTCTCGATGAACGTGATGCTTTCATCGCGGCCCACCATCAGGTCAGGATCTCCAAGGGGCTGAAAAGAAAACAACTTGCGGTACACCGTAGGCACGCCATCGAGCACTTGCTCAAGCTCCGCCAACCCGAGCGCGGTTTCATGGAATGAGGCGCGTGTCGGGGCAGGGGTGCCGACTGCCTCTTTTCCGCGCTCGATCAGGGCGCGTGCCTCGCGATGACCGCGACGCAGGAAACGTTCGGAAAGGATCCGGAAATTCCGGCTCAGGCGAGCCATGCGTTGACCCGCCTCGCGGGCCTCGGCATCGAGCTTCGACCGGACGTCCATGACGTAGGCGCCGACTTGGTGCTCGACCTGCAAACGTTCCTGGATGCGCGACCAGGCTTTCAGCGTCTCGACACGGTACGCATGGACAAGCAGGGCAGCTCCTTCTTCGATGCCTTCCGTGATCTGCTGGATGGCATCGCGGGTGCGCTGGAGGCTTTCCTGCATCATGGTTAGCAACTGATCCGCGTCCTCGTCGCTCGAAGCTCGATCATCGGCCGTTGCTGAGCTGCTTGACTCAGTCGCCGACTCGAACGAGAACCGTACGATCGAGGGCAGATTGATCAGCGCGTCCAGGGCTTCCTTGAGTTCTTCCTTGGCATCGCCCGTCACATCTTCCAGGCGCTGAAGATCGACTTCAGACGTGCCATTGCGAGCCACATCCCGCAAGGAGACCACTCGTGCGTCCGCATCCGGGGAGGGCACATGATCGACGTCAGAAGACAGTGGATGCATCCGGAAGGGCTCGGGTAACGCATCCACCAGGGCACGCAATTGGTCTACGAACTGCTCATTTTCCTCGCCGATACGCGTGAGTAGGGAGAGGTCCTGGATGGGTGTGACCAGTTCTTCTTGCACGCGCCGCACGGCCTCGTCGCCGAGGGCGCGGACCGCTTCCGTTCGTTGTTCAAACAGACCGTCCGACGGTCCATTGAATCGGGAGGATAGCTGGGATTCGGTCTCTGCTAGTCGAGCCGAAACGGCCGCCGTACGACGCCGAATGGGTTGGATGAGATGGTCTGAAGCCCCTCGCTCCATCGTATCGACCATCCGGTCCAGACCCTCGCGTAAATCGATCAGCGACTCCAGATAGGCGACCCTCTGATTCTGTCGGTTCTGCCATTCCTTCCAGGCCTCGCCACGTCCGTCGATACGGTTCAGGCGTCGTTCAAATACTTCCTGTCCTACCTCCGGGATATCCGACATGAATGACCCGGAACGGTCGACTTCAGTTTCGAACGGGATCAGCGCCTGTTCTATGCGTCGTCCAACATCATCGGCCGCAGCGCTTGCCAGCCCTTCAGCTGCCTCAGACAGGCGATCCCGCGCCCGTTCCATTGCGTCGTTGAGGCGATCGAGTGCCGACTCGAAGGCCTCATGATGGTCGCTGCTACCTTGTGAAGCGGGAGACCCATCTTCCGATTCGATCACATCGGACAACTCTTCCGAATTGGCGTGCTCGGCAACCAGCCGCCATCGATTGTCAGCACGCAACGCGGCGTAGACCACATCGGATATCGCCTTCTCGATGAGGCCCAAGTGTCGCGCCAACTGCCGGGAGTCATCGTCGATGACTTTTCCGAACTGCACAGGCAGCCACTCACGAATCAAGGCTGTGCGCAACTGGAATGTCGGCACCGTTCGTTCAGGCGGAGATTGTGGCTTCCGTATTCGGCGGCCCAAACGTACCGCTCCCTTCCGAATCGTCGTCACCGGTCCATCCGCAGGCGATGACCCGTAGAGCCGCTCGGGCTCCTCTGTAATCAGAGCTTCCGGACAGTTCCGGCTCCCTGCTTCGAGAGATTCCATCCACGATCGGAAAGAAGCCCCCATGGTTGCCGGTGAAGGCGCCGATTCCACCAACGCACGGTACCGAGGCAGCACGTTGCTGACGATGGCCTCCCGGGTAGATGCCACCGACTGTGCGTCGGTTGGACCGGGGAGCACCTGAAGTACGCTGCCCGCATGCTCACGCAACGAGATCAGCTGAGAAGAGATCTCGCCGGCAAACTGAACGCCACCTTCCGTGACTTCCTCTCGCAAAGACTGCTTCCACTGGATCAGGTCAGTCATGCGACCCTCCAGCTGTCGTGGAATCGCCGAAAGTGCCGTCATCGCCCCGTCTCATGACAGCCATGGCATCCTTGCGTGTCAGCAGACCCGCTTCCCGGAATGCTTCACGGCACCGTTCCGTGATGTCGCTCATGAGCAGGAATTCAAACCGCGTATCGATGACGTAGGCTTTCACCTTGAGCTGAGTCAGGAAGGTCTCCTTGAAGGTGTCCTTGACGATTACGACGATCGGCTTATTGCGATAGACATATTTCGAGGACGCTGCCGCCTGGAAGGCAATCTGTTTGGCAAGCCGTTCGTCAACCCAACCGGGCAGGTAGAGGTCGGTGACGACCTGGCAGTCCAAAGCGCCTGCGTTGGCATTGGCCACCTGGGAGTCCACAACCTGGGCGTTTGGAACAGTCACCAGATTGTCGTCGGGCGTGACGATTCGGGTGGAGCGGAGGCCGATGGAGGAAACCTCGCCGTAGGTACCTGCCACGGAAATCTTGTCGCCCACCTGAAAGGGACGATCCGTGATGATGACCAGCCCGCCAAAAATGTTCTTGAGCAGATCCTGTGCGGCGAAACCCACCGCGACGCCAATGGCGGCCGTAGCTGCAAACAGGTTTTGCGCGTTCACCTCGAAAACGAACCGAATGACCACGTAGAGGCCGAAACTCCACACGAGGATGCGGACAAGTGGGACCAGTCGTTTGTAGAAGAGGCGTCGCTCGGCGCTGCGTTCTGCCAGTCGGTCGAGAACCCATACTAGGCCCTTGTTCACCAGGTAGAACAGGATGAGGAGGACAATCGCCCAGAACACACGCATGCCAATGTTCTGAACGACATCGCCAGCCTGTCCCAGGGAAATCTCACCCACACGACGTCCTGCAGCTGCCGTGTCGGCTGCGGCAACGGTGGTGTCCTGTACAGACACAGCTCCAGGGTCTTCAGCGATGTCCAGGGAGTCGCTGACGATGAGGGAGTCTGTTTGCGCTTGATCCCTTGGTGATTCGGAATCTCCCGCGCAGCCAACCATTGTCGTGGCGAGCAGCACAGCCAGGAGCGTGCCCGGCCGAAAGAAAGCGCTCATCCGGCGCATTCCAGTTGGGAGCGTGAAGGTGTGCGACAAGGCAGGCAGCACTGTTGAGCTGGCGAAAAAGACGTAATTGGGCCCCTTTCCGAGCCGAATAATGCATTCTACAACGTATCTGACTGAGTAACCACTTGCAAAATCGAGATGTGTCGGCGGTGACCAACCATGCGCCGTTTACCGACAGTCGTGTGACCATCATGACATTGTATCAGGAAATCCCGAACCAGGAAGCGCCCGACTCCGCGGCGGCAGACACGACCAACAGCGTGCTCGAAGCCGGACAGGAGGTGGGTTCAGCCATTGATGCGCTGGCCACCGGCGACATTGATTCACTGGGTCAGCGGGTCCAAGATTTCTTCGGCAATTTCGTCGAGAACGTCCTGCCAGAGGTGATTACCGCCACGCTGGTGTTCCTCTTTCTGTATCTGGTGTACCGAGTACTCCGGAAAGTGATTGCCAAAGTCCTCGGTCGCAGCAAGCGCATCGACGCGGGTCTGGAAAGCCTGCTGATGAAGTCCTTTGTCATCGTCGCTTGGACCTTCATCGTGGTGATGGTACTGGCCCAATTTGGAATCGATGTGACCGCGCTCGTGGCCGGTCTGTCGATTGCCGGTTTGGCGTTAGGATTTGCGGCCAGAGACAGCCTGGAGAACTTCATTTCGGGAGTGACAATCATGATTGACCGTCCATTCCGGGTGGGAGATCAGGTCGTGGTGGATGGTACCTACGGGACCGTTCAGGATATCACCCTGCGCTCGACGCGGCTTCGCACCTTGAACAACGAGGTCATGGTGATGCCGAATACGCTGATGATCAACCAGAAGCTGATCAACCACACGTTGCTGGGCATCCTGCGTATCGAAGTGCCGTTCGGGATCGCGTACAAAGAATCGACTGAAGCGGCCCGATCTGTGGTCATGGAGCTGCTGAAAACAGACTCCCGCATCGCTGCGGATTATCCCGCGGAAGTGGTCGTGACCGACCTGGGTGACTCCAGCGTGAACATGTCGCTCCGCTTCTACATTCGGGATACGTCGAAGGAGATTCCGATCAAGGCAGACTTCACCGAACGAATCTTCAAGGCGCTCAAAGCCGCCCAGATCGAGATCCCGTTCCCGCATCTTCAGCTGTTCATCGACGAGGCGAAAGGGCTCAAGGACCTGGGAGATGGATCCAGCGGTTCGGCTCCGGTAGGCTGGACGCCCATCTAATCATGTTTAGCGGTCGATGGCGTCCAGTGGATGATCGCTTGGCAGTCTTCCCATCAGGGGTGGACTAGACCGCTACCACATCCGGGTCACTCGCGTTGCCGCGATGGAATCGAGCCGTGGATACTCCGCGCGCAGGACATCGGCCGTAAGGCTGGTCCGCATGGGTGCGGCACCGTATTCCCCATTCAAACTGTCGACGGCTACCATGCCGCGGATAACTCTTCCGATCGGCGGATAGCCAATGACGCCACCTGCGTCCAGCGAATCGAGACGGGTGTTGTCGACCAGGTTGATGTACATCGTCGTATTGCGAGATGCCCGACCCGCCCGGGCGAAAGAAATCGTGCCCCGACGGTTGCTAGCACGGACCGGTTCGTCCTGGATGGACATGTCCTGCCAGACGGAGTCAACGTCTGCGTCGCCTGAACCGCCGAATTGCGCGACGAATCCGTCAATCACTCGGTAGAAGCGCGTCCCTTCGTAGTAGTTGTTTCGGAAGAGGTAGAAGGCGCGATCGACACCTTTTGGTGACCAATCCCGATAAAAGCGGAGGTTGACGGCGCCGGCGCTCGTCAGCATCTCTACATCAAACGAGTCAGGAGCAGGCTGCGCCATCGTGGCCAGCGAGGGGCTGCGCAGGGGATCCGATGATCCGCAACCTGTGGCAAGGAGGATGGATGCGGTCAGAATGAAGCCAAACAGGACGGATCGGGCTGGCGTGCGCATGATGGTCTCGAAAGGTGATCAGATTCAGAACAGGAATTTAATGGCTGCGCCGGCCACTGCCACAATCAAAATGCGATGGATCCAAATGTCGGCATTCTCGAATTGAACAATCCATCGGACACCGATCCAGGCGCCCAGCGCCTGGAAGACGGCCATCGCCAACCCATATCCGATGTGTACCTGGTCAAACCAGAAGAACACGGCCAGACTCGGAATACAATACAAGAAAACGACCAGCAGTTTGATCCCATTCGCGGCTTTGAGCGTGAATCGGGAAATCAGGACCAGCCCTGCTAGCAGGAAGATGCCGACGCCCGCCTGGATGAACCCGCCGTAGACGCCAATCAGGAAAAAGACGATCAGTGCCAGCGGATGCTTGGACCGAGCCGCATTCATGGGCTGGTCGTGTATCCATCGCGAGGGCTTGAGGATCAGCACCACAAACATGAACGCCATCAGTAAGCCGAGGACGAGGTTCATGGTCTCCTCGTTGAGGTCCACGGCAATAAATGCCCCCACGACGGCTCCGATGATGATGGCAACCAGCGGCCGTCGGGTACCATCAAGCTGTAGGGCTCCCTGATTGCGATAGGTCGCCAATCCGACCCCGCTCTGAAGCAGGACACCAATGCGGTTGGTGCCATTGGCCACCGGGGCAGGCAACCCACAGATGAATACGAATATGGGCAGCGTGATCAGGGAGCCACTTCCTGCCAGCGTATTGATAATTCCCGTGCCGATGCCCGCGACCAGGAACAGCAACCACTCCGCTGCGCTCAGATCGATTCCGAGGAATCCGTCCACCTAGCTTCTCGTCCGTTCGCCGTCTACCAGGCGCCAGATTCCGAGGGGGTTGCCATCTTGCACCGCAGGTGGCAGTAGGGACTGTGGAAGATCCTGGAAGCAGAAAGGACGGGAGAACCGCTCGATGGCTGCCGTTCCGACAGAGGTAGAACGCGCATCCGTGGTCGAGGGGAATGGACCTCCGTGCACCATGGCCGAGCACACTTCGACGCCCGTCGGGAAGCCATTCACGATCAGGCGGCCACATCGGGCCTGCATGGCGCGCACGATCGCGGTGTCCATTGGGTGATCAGCGTCGTCTGCTTGAATGGTCATCGTCAGCTGACCTTCGAGCGAACCAAGGATGTCGAGGAGCTCGGCATCGTCCGCGTACGTCACGATGGTCGTCGATGGCCCGAATGCTTCGCCAGAAAGGCTTTCATCGGCGAGAAGTGCTTGGGCAGTGGTTCGGAAAACCCATGGATTGAGCTGATTGACCTGTCCGCCATCCTCAGAGGCGATGGTCTCAACCAGTGCATGCTCGTCACGATTCCGCGTCGCTTCACCATACGCTTGGGCAATTCCCGCATGCAATGCCGTGCCTCCTTTGGATGCATCCATGGCGGAAGCAAAACGCGAGATGAACGACTCGGCATCAGCGCCGGCGGGGAGGAGGACCAAACCCGGGTTCGTACAAAACTGACCCACACCGAGGCTTACAGATCCGGCCAATCCAGCGACGAGTGCGTCGGAGCGGTTTGACAGCGCGTGGGCACGCACAACGATGGGGTTGATGCTGCTCATCTCGGCGTAGACGGGAATGGGCTCATTGCGCGCAGCAGCTCGCTGCGCGATGGCCAGTCCGCCAAAGCGTGATCCCGTGAATCCGACTGCCTTGATGGCTGGGTGATCAACGAGCGGAATCCCCACGTCCTGTCCTGTGCCCTGCAGCATCGAAAACGTGCCTTCTGGCAGATTGCAGGTCTTCACAGCCCGCTGGATGGCCGATCCCACGATTTCACTGACGCCTGGGTGGGCGTAGTGGCTCACAGCTACAACGGGACAACCGGCAGCGAAGGCAGACGCGGTGTCCCCACCGGCTACTGAAAACGCGAGCGGGAAATTCGAGGCACCAAAAACGGCTACCGGTCCAAGGGCAATCCGCATGTAGCGAAGATCTGGCTTGGGAACGGGCGCACGATCGGGCATGGCCGTTTCCAGCCGTGCATCCACCCATGAGCCTTCTTCCACGAGATCGGCAAACATCCGCATCTGCCCGATCGTGCGCCCGAGCTCACCGTTCGCGCGGCCTTCCGGGAGGGCCGTTTCGAGGGGCATGCGGGCTACGATGTCCGGGCGAGCAGCTTCGAGTTCATCGGCGACTGCGCGCAGGAAGGCCGCGCGCTCCGAGGGAGTGGTGGTCGAGAACGTCGCGAAGGCAGCTTTTGCCAAAGAGGCTGCGCGATCGATGTCATCGCTAGACGCCGTGTAAAACGTTCCGTCCAGGGCCGAACCGGTCGCCGGATTCATGGCCTGGAACGAAGTCGTATCAATGGAGCCGTGGGCAAAGCCGATCAGGGAGCGACCGTGGAACGTCATGGATCTGGCGGGTGAAGATGCGGATGGACAATGGATAGGACCCATTTCAATGGGCCAGCTCGCAAGATACGTGGTCATGTGCGCCCGGACCTCTACTCAGAGTGAAAACCACCCGAATCGGGATTTCCCGACAACTGGGTGCATGTGAACTTCGTACCCTGCATGATCCCCGGCACACGAACCGGCTACACATCAACAGGCTCATCCATGCGCTCATGGAATCACCAACCATCTTCCGAGCTGAAGGTCTGACCAAGATCTACGACATGGGCGAGGTGCAGGTCGTTGCCCTTCGCGATGTCGACTTCACTTTGCTGGAGGGAGAGTTGCTTGTGTTGCTCGGTGCCTCGGGAAGCGGAAAAAGCACCCTGCTAAACATTCTTGGAGGCCTCGATTCACCGACTGAAGGGTCCGTTTGGTACCGGGACCAGAAGCTGAATACCGACAATGAGGATGAATTGACCGAGTATCGGCGCCATCATGTCGGCTTTGTTTTCCAGTTCTACAATCTGATACCCTCCCTGACGGCCCGCGAAAACGTGGCACTTGTCACCGAAATCGCCGAAGATCCCATGCCTCCAGCAGAGGCTTTGGAACTAGTCGGGCTCAAAGAGCGGATCGATCACTTCCCGGCTCAACTCTCCGGAGGCGAGCAACAACGCGTTGCCATCGCACGCGCCGTCGCCAAGCGTCCGCAGGTCCTGTTGTGTGACGAACCCACTGGAGCGCTGGATCTCGAGACGGGACGAATCGTCCTTCGCGCCCTGGAGCGCGTGAACAACGAATTGGGAACGGCCATTGCCGTGATTACCCACAACGCCGCCATCGCGGGGATGGGGGATCGGATTGTTCGCATGAGCAGTGGGCGAATTGCCTCGGACGAGCGGAATCCGCACCGTACCCACATTGACGAGATCACCTGGTAGGCATGCGGGCATTGCGCAAAAAACTGGGCCGGGACCTGTGGCACAACCGTGGTCAGGTGCTTTCGATCGCGGCCGTTGTGGCGACCGCGATCATGACGGTCCTGTCGATGCGCGGGACGTATGAATCGCTGGTTGTGGCACGGGACGATTTCTATCAGGAGTCCGCCTTCCCGCACATCTGGGCAAATCTGGAGCGTGCCCCTGAGTCCGTACGCGGCCGTCTCGAAGCCATCGATGGGGTGTCTGCAGTGGATACGCGCATTCGCTTCATGGCCAACTTGCAACTGGACAATCGGGATGTGCCTGCGACTGGGTTGTTTTCATCTGTAGATCCCGATGTGCGCTCGCTTGGACAACTAGTGCTGCGATCCGGCCGCCTGCCAGGCATTCGCGAGCGGGACCGGGTCGTCGTGAACGAGAAGTTCGCCGAGGCGAATGAACTGGAGGAAGGAGACGCCTTCGGCGGAATCATCAATGGTCAGATGCGACGGTTGCAGGTTGTTGGCATCGCCATTTCACCCGAATACATGTATCCGCTGGCGCCGGGATCCATCTTCCCGGACAATGAAACGTTCGGTCTGGTCTGGATGGGGCGAGAGACCCTGGCCGCTGAATCCGACATGGAAGGGGCTTTCAATGAGGTGGCCCTCCAATTGCAGGGTAGTGCACAGGAAGAAGCCGTGATCGACGAGCTGGACCGCGTCCTCAAGCCGTACGGCGGACTGGGAGGCTATGGTCGGGCCGAGCAGATCTCCCATCAGTTTCTGGAAGGCGAACTGACGCAGAACCGGAATACAGGCACCCTGATTCCCGCCGTTTTCCTCGCAGTAGTGGCGTTTCTGCTCAATATCGTGCTTCGTCGGCTCGTCGATACCCAGCGTCAGGAGATCGCCGTGTTGAAAGCCTTCGGGTACACAAACCGGGATGTGGGCTGGTTTTACCTCCGGTTTGCATTGCTTGCCGTGTTCATCGGAACGGTGGCCGGAATAGGATTCGGGGTCTGGTTCGGGAATGTAATGGTGGAGATGTACAAGGAGTTTTTCGTTTTCCCTGATCTGCAGTACCGATTCGGATTCGATCTCGTGATGATAGCCGTCGTCATCTCGATCCTGTCGGCGGCCATTGGTGCCCTGGGAGGTGTTCGGTCGGCAACTGGCTTGCCCCCAGCGGAAGCGATGCGACCCAAATCGCCTGCCCATTTCCGTCCCGGCATCTTTGAGCGCATGGGATTCGAAGAATGGCTTTCCTCGACCGCGCGCATGGTACTGCGCAACATTGAGCGACAACCCGTCAAGAGTATCCTTTCGGCCCTGGGCGTGGCCTTTTCTGTTTCCGTGTTGGTGCTGGGCATGTTCATGTTCGATGCCATCGAATACATGATGGATCTACAATTCAACAAGGTGCAGCGTGAGGATATCAGCGTCGTTTTCGAAAGGCCGCTGCCTGAAAGTGTTGAAATCGAACTGGAGCACATGCCGGCGGTCACGCGCGCCGAGGTGTATCGCGCCGTTCCTGTTCGACTGATCCACGGGCATCTGGAAAAGGAGGCTGGAATCACCGGCCGCAGACTGGACGATGAACTGCAGCGCATCATTGACGAGGATGGGCGCCCGATACGGCTGCCACCTGATGGCCTGGTGTTGAGCCGTTATTTGGCCGATCAGCTGGGTCTCAAACATCCGGGACCAATCCGCGCAGAAATTCTGGAGGGCTCCCGGCCTGAGCGAACCGTTCAGGTCGTCGATATCGTCGATGACTTCCTCGGTGCCTCGGCCTACATGGAGCTCGAAGGATTGCACCGTCTTGCTGGAGGTGTGCGCTCCGTGAACGGCGCCAATCTGAAATTGGCGCCTGGAACGCGCGATGCTGTAATGAGCGAATTAGCTCGAAAGCCGTCCGTTTCTGGTGTCAGCTCGCCGCGCAAGATGTACGAAATTTTCCGGCAGCAGATGGACGAGGGTTTTCTGCTGGGCGTGTTTTTCCTGGTGTTCTTCTCCTCGATCATCGCGCTTGCCGTCATCTATAATGGCGCGCGCATTGCTCTTTCTGAGCGCGGGCGGGAGTTGGCCAGTCTTCGGGTACTGGGATTCTCGAAGCAGGAGGTGGCCGTTCTCCTGTTCAGCGAGCAAGCGTTGATAACGCTTGTGGCCATCCCGATCGGGTGGCTACTGGGGTACTGGATGTCGTGGGCCATGGTGAATGCATTTGTCACCGAGTCGTACCGGATTCCGTTCATTGTGGATGCAGGTACGTTCACCTTCTCCGCGGCGGCGACGATCGTCGCCGCCGTGATCAGCAGCCTCGTGGTTCGGCGACGGCTGAATCGCTATGATTTGATTTCCGTTCTGAAAACGCGGGACTGACCCGCCGGAAAACCATGTTCAAACGTAAAGGTCGACTTGTCCTGCTGGGCGTTGTTCTCATCGCCGTCATTCTGGTGATCGTTGTGGCGACGCAGGGTTCTGGCGTCACCGCCGAACTGGCGGTGGCCGAGCAGACCGGGTTGCAGACCACGGTTCGGGGAGAGGGGCAAACGAGAGTGATGGAGCGCTACCTCTTCACCGCGCCCATCAGCGGCCAGCTCCTCCGCATCGAGGCGCAGCCGGGCGATTCGGTCCGTGTCGGGGATGCCCTTTTCAGGATCCTGCCGCCTCCAGACTCAGAGCAGACGTCCAGGGTAGCCATGGCGCGCCTGGAAGCCGCACGTTCGCAGTTCGTGCGCCTGGAGCGTGCAAGGGACGACGCCAGAGCGATGTCCGAGCAGGCCAATCGAACGCTCGAGCGACAACGTGCCCTGGCCGCTGACGACATTCTTTCGCCCCAGGAATTGGAGCAGGCGGAGCTGGCTGCGGCTTCAGCCAGGCGCCAATGGGACGGTGCGGAAGCAGCGCTACGGGCAGCATTGGCAGACGTTCGGAGCGCTGAAGCCCTCGCGCTGACCAGCGAAGCCGATCGAATGGCGAATGGGATCGTCGTCCGGGCCGTGGAAGAGGGTATACTGCTGCAGATCACGGACCGCAGCGGCAGGATGGTAATGGCTGGCGAACCCATCCTGGAGACAGGTAATCTCCAACAATTGGAGATCGTGGTTGATGTGCTCAGTGAGGATGCCGTTCAAATTCGCCCAGGCAATCTGGTCACGATTTCTGGATGGGGAGAAGACCTTGAAATCGTGGGGTCCGTCCGATACGTCGAGCCATCGGCGTTTACGAAATGGTCTGCGCTGGGGGTGGAAGAACAACGGGTCAACATTGTCATCGACCTTCCGGTACGTGATGGCGTGGGAGACTCCAGCGGACCGGGAGACCAGCCGACGGTCACAGACTCGGGACGGCTGGGTGCGGGCTACAGGGTGGACGCAGAAATTCAGGTCTGGTCCTCCGAGGACGCACTCACGGTACCGGTGTCTGCCGTATTCCGGGAGGAAGGGGCCTGGTTCGTGTTTACTCTTGATGGCGACACGGTGGCGCGGCAGGAAGTGATGCTGGGTCGGCGATCGTCAGACCTGGCTGAGGTGCTATCCGGGCTGCAGGCTGGGGATGAAGTTGTCCGTTATCCGACAGTAGACATTGCTGAAGGAGTTGTGATACGCCGTTGAGCCAACCCTGACGACCGTTCATCGAACGGATCGTTCTGCCGGTTGGCCAATGCGAACAAGTCGGTTGGTGGGCTGTAATGGTTGGCGATTCGCGCCTACCAAAGGGCGTTGTTCACGAGTATCCATCCAGATCCATGCCCAGGAATCATCATCCCCACCCCTCCGAGGTCACACCGGAATCGGTCTATCTCAACCGCCGTGCATTCATCAAGCGCGCGTCCGTTGCAGGTATTGGCGGAGCACTTATTGCTGGCGGTGTCGTGGCCAAACAACGCAATGCCCCCCGTGTCGAGGGCACGTTTGATGACGAATTGACGCCGTGGGAAACGGTGACGGGCTACAACAACTTCTATGAGTTCGGGACGGGCAAGGGCGATCCGAAAAAGAATGCCCAGGATTTCAAAACGGACCCTTGGGCCATTGAAGTCACTGGAGAAGTATCTGAAAAGCGCACGTTTTCGCTTGAGGAGCTGATTGACGGACTGACGATCGAGGAGCGCATCTATCGTCTGCGGTGCGTGGAAGGCTGGAGCATGGTTGTCCCGTGGAATGGCTTCATGCTCAAGGACTTGATTGAGCGACTCGGTCCAACCGAGGATGCCAATTTCGTCGAGTTCACGACGCTGATGGACCGTCGGCAGATGCCAGGGCAGAACAGCCCGATCTTGCCATGGCCGTATGTGGAAGCTCTCCGCATGGATGAGGCGATGCACCCGTTGACCATCATGGTCACAGGCGTGTACGGCAAGACCCTGCCTCCTCAGAATGGCGCTCCGATTCGACTGATGGTGCCCTGGAAATACGGCTTCAAGAGCGGCAAGTCGATCGTCAAGATCCGGTTCACGAAGCGTCAGCCTCGTACCACGTGGAATGAAGCCATTCCACGCGAATACGGCTTTTATGCAAACGTGAATCCGGAAGTGGATCATCCACGCTGGAGCCAGGCCACGGAGCGACGCCTCGGAGAATTCTTCCGTCGCGATACCCTGATGTTCAACGGGTACGAAGAGGTCGCTTCGCTCTATGAAGGCATGGACCTCACCCGGTACTATTGATGTCCATCACCCCGCCGCCATCCCGACCAAAGCGCCGCGACTGGGTACCCGGAGTCAAAATCGTTGTCTGGATACTGTGCCTGGCGCCGCTCGCCATTCTGGCGGATCGCATTTTCCTGTTCGGTCAGTTCACCGGTGGTGATTTCGTCGATGATCCTGTCGAGCTGATCCAGCACTGGACGGGCAATACGTCTTTGATTCTTCTGCTGCTTGGGCTGGCGGCGACCCCATTGCGACGCCTGCTGGGCTGGAACTGGACGATCCGTTTTCGCCGGCTGATCGGCCTGTTCGCCTTCTTTCATGCCACATTACATGTGCTGTCCTGGTTCGTATTCGACCACCAGCTGGCCATAGGTCCCATCATCGAAGATGTGATCGAGCGCAACTGGATCCTGGTCGGCATGCTGTCCTGGCTCCTCCTGATTCCGTTGGCGCTGACCTCAACCGCCGGCTGGATCCGTCGATTGGGAGGCAAGAAATGGAATCGGCTCCACCGTTTGGTTTATCCGATTGCCATCCTTGGCGTGCTGCATTTCCTGTGGCAGACCAAGCTGCTGGAGTGCGATCCAGTGCTCTACACCGCGGCCCTGGTCCTCCTGCTGGGCGTTCGCTGGTGGGTGCGGAAGAAATAAACGCTTCAAGGCGAGGTCAGCTAGACGGCCAGCAAGTCGTCCAGCTCCTTCAGCGTATGGATGACCTGAATCCCGTCGTGGCGGTCAGCAATGGAGCGGCTCCAGTCCGACCACAGACCTCCAAGGACGATATCGAATGGCCGATTCCGGTCCAGCGATGAAATCAGGCTCCTTAAGAGATTCCGGTCCTCGCCCGGGCCAGATGGAAGGGTTCTGGAGATACACACGATGTCAGCACCCCATCGCTCCTGCTCGCGGCGAAATTCCTCATTGGGAACGTCGGCTCCCAGATAGCGGACTGTGTAGCCCCGCAACATGAATATGCTACGGGTCAGCAATGCAGAGATGTCGTGGGTATCCCGCTCAGCGCATCCCACGATGGCTTGCTTGCCGTTGGGTACAAAGCGATCCGTGGCCCGGAAGTGATAGCGGATGATCGTATCGCGGATGATCTGTGTGATCCGGTGTTCGTCGGCGATGGTCAGGGTGGAAGCGGCGTATCGCTTTTCGATGATGCGAAGGAGGCGAAGCAGGATGGGTCCCAGCACCAGCACATCCTCCGGGTAGATTTCGAAGAGGTGCTCGACCATGACGTGGAAGGAGTGATCGTTGCCCTCCATAAGGGTATCAAACAACACTTCGGTCAGGAGGTCATCATCGTTCTGCTGGAAATGGGCGCGCAATGCGTCCATGAACCGGGCAAGCTCGTCGCCAACAGACCGCAGCCTGTGCTCGGCATGGTTCTGGTGCAGGTAGTCAGCAAGATGAGCCGGCTGAATGCGCAGGTGACCACCGTCTGTCCGCATGGCACGAAGACGACCGTTCGAACTGTGTCGTTTGATGGTCGAGGCATGGACGCCCAGAATTTTGGCAGCGGTATTGGTAGTCATAACCGATCAAAGTTGTCTCCTTGAGCGGTTATGGGTAAGCGGATGTGAGATCGTTACAAGAAGAAACGTTCAGGTGTTACCGATGAGCGGTTTGGACTACTGACCCCTGTCAAGCCCGATGGGCCATCCAAAACCAACCTCACCACCGAATCATGGAAACACTGAGCCTCGAACAGTATGGGGTCGTGTACAACATGTTTTCGTTCACGATCGCGTCGATGCTGGGAGCGTTTGCTTTCTTCATCCTCGCTCGCGAACGAGTAGCACCCAAGTACCGCATCTCCCTGATCGTCTCCGCAATTGTCGTCGGTATTGCCGGCTACCACTACTTCCGCATCATGGGAAGCTGGGAGCTTGCGACGGAGTACGTCAACGGCGCATACACCTTCAACATTGACCTCTTCAATGACGCCTATCGCTACGTCGACTGGCTGTTGACGGTGCCGCTGCTGCTGGCCGAACTCATCCTCGTCATGGGCTTGTCCCGTCAGAAGTCCGAAGGTCTGCTGACAAAACTCATCATCGCGGCTACCGCCATGATCGTGTTGGGATACCCGGGAGAGGGCGCGGCAGAAGCCAGCTCGATCATCCTCTGGGGTGTTCTCTCAACGATCCCATTTGCCTACATCCTCTACGTCCTTTGGGGCGAAGTGGGTCAGGTCATCAATGAGCAGGGAGGACGTGTAGGCCTCCTTCTCAAGAATGCTCGCTGGTTGCTTCTGGCTACCTGGGGCTTCTACCCGATCACCTACGGACTGCCTCTGCTTGGCGCAGATGTAGGCCTCGTAGGCATGCAGATTGGATACGCTGTTGCTGATGTCCTTGCCAAGGCAGGCTTCGGTATCCTGATCTACATCATTGCCCGCAATAAGTCGGAGCAAGACGGCTACTCCCTGGAGATTGCCTGAGTTTGATGGATTGTTCGGCGGGCGGCCGCAGGCCGCCCGCCGAATTCCTTTATCCCCCGCAACCATGTCCTACCTACAGTTCCACGTCGTTTTTACGATTCCGGCCCTCATTCTCATGCGGGCCATCCAGCCAAGCATCGTCCTGTCGGACCGGCGAAAAGCCAACCTTTCCGTAGGCGCGATTGCCGTGATTGCATTCCTGTACACGACGCCCTGGGACAACTTCCTGGTCGCCAACAACATCTGGTACTACGGTACCGATCGGGTCATCGGAATCATCGGGCACGTCCCCTACGAGGAGTATGCCTTCTTCCTGATCCAGACCTTCATCACCGGGCTGTGGACCTTCTGGCTCCTGCATCGCCCGGGCGTTCGCTGGTTCGACTCACCGGCTTCCCAGATAGCGCGATTCAATGGAACAGGACTGTTCCTGTTTGCCACCATCGTTGGCTTCTGGTTGCTGGAAGGAACGTCTACGATGTACATGGGACTTATCGTCGCGTGGGCTGCACCCGTTCTGGCCCTTCAATGGGTCGTCGGTGGGCATCATCTCTGGAAGATGAAGAAGCTCGTTCTGGCGGCGTTCATCCCACCGTCCATCTATCTGTGTATCGCCGATGCGATTGCCATCTGGAACGGCGTATGGGTCATTTCAGAAGAGACGTCGACCGGGGTCATGATTGGTGTGCTTCCGATCGAAGAAGCGTTGTTCTTCTTCGTGACAAACCTTCTGGTCGTCCAAGGGACGCTGCTGGCGGCGCATCAACTTCGCCACTCCAGACTGTCACCCCTTCGCAGACCATCCACCCATGTGGGCTGAGCGTGCTCCCACGCTGACCCTCACCGCCACGCTGGTCATCAGCGGGCTTTGGTGGGCAACTGGATTACCCACTGGATGGGTTTTGTTCATCCCCTGGGCACTCTCGGTTCTGTTGTTTGGCCTGCCACACGGCGCCGCTGACCACGTCATTTGGGCTTCACTGCGACGAGAGCACGACCGATTCGTGCCGGTCATTGGACGCTATCTCCTGGTCATGGCCGTTTACGTAGCTGTCTGGTGGGTTTCCCCATCGATTGCGGTCGCCATTTTTCTGGGTATCACGATCTGGCACTGGGGCTCGGCTGACGCGACCCGATCGTTCGAACGAGCCGACGGTACCGTCATGAACGCGCCCTGGATCGTGGCCTCGCTTTCTCGCGGGATCGTTCCCATGGTGGCTCCGCTCGCCTTTTACGCCGACGTGGTTGCCGGGATTATCGCGGGATTGTCCTCGGATCTTGCGCAGGCCGACGTGATGACCTGGATTCCGGAAACGAACGCCATCCTGGCCTTCGTTTTAGCGTCCCAGGTCATTTGGCTGGCTACGATGTATCGAATCGGGGCCCCATTCCGGACCGAGATGCTGGAAACGTTGCTGAATACGCTGCTTCTGGTTGCCGTCCACCCATTGGTCAGCGTCGGCGTTTATTTCACCTTCTGGCATGCCTGGCATCACGATCGACGCTTGTCAAACTGGTATGCCAATGCCCAAAATGGTATTCAGAGGCGTTCAAAGCGTCGTGACCAGCTCGGCATCATGGCGGTTACCCTCATCGGAATGGTGGCGCTCGTCATGGCCATGCCGCCTGTTCTCACTACCCTGTCCATCTACCTGATAGCCATCTCCATCCTGACCATGCCGCACATGATCGTGGTCTGGTTAATGGATCGCCGATACGCTTCCATTGTCAACCAGCGCGCAGGCTGAGGCTGTCAGCTGACGGGCAGGTGAATGCGGAAACGCGTCTTGCCGGGCTCGGACTCCACTTTGATTCCACCCTGGTGCTGATCGACGATGATCCGGTGCACGATGTCGAGGCCCATCCCGGTGCCTTCTCCAACATCTTTGGTCGAGTAGAACGGCTCGAATATGTGGGGGAGGATGTCTTCGGGGATACCACTGCCGTTGTCCTCTATACAGATCTCGACCATCGGTCCCAGCGGTCCAGCAGCCAGGCGTAACGCGCCTCCATCCTGCATGGCATCAATGGCATTGTCGATGAGATTGGTCCAGACCTGGTTCAATTCTCCTGGAAAACCGTGAACGGTTGGCAATTCGTCGGCGATGGCCCACTCGGTAGAGATGTTCTTCCCTTTGAGCTTGTGTCCGAGCATGGTGACCGTGCTGTTCAGACCGGCTTCAATGTCCACCGGCTGCTTGTCTGCCGAACGGTCCATGTGGGAGTAGGTCTTGATTGATCCGACCAACTCAGAGATCCGATCACTGGCGGCATGGAGCTCGCCAATGAGCCTCGTTGCTGTTGTGCTCTGCTGGATCCAGGCCAGTACATCCGCGAGCGCATTTTCGGGGATGTCGTTCGTTGAGGAATCCAGGTGATGTACGGTGATGCCCGCCTCACTGAGCTGGGGAGCGATCCTCCACGCGTCTTCGATGTCGTGGTCCTCCAGCCAGTCAAGGAGTTCGTCCTCCCGGTCAGCCAACTCGAGAGTGGAAAGGCGCTCTTCGTGATCGGCCAGCGTGCAGGCATGAGCTACTGGCATCACCGAATCCGGAGTCAATCCGTGCCCGACCAGACGGCCGACCGTATTCGGCAGTGCATCCATCAGCTCTTTCAATTCCGCGGCCGCGCGGCGCGCGGCCGCGGCAGGGTTATTCAATTCGTGAGCCAGACCGGCAGACAACTTGCCGAGCGCTTGCATCTTGTCGGCTTGTTGATCCACGCGTTCCACATTGCGGACGCGGTCAGACATCCGGGCAACAAGTCGTTGGCCCAACTGAGGGAGGCGATATAGGACGTCCGGAAACCGATCGCGATCGAGGAATCCTACCCGCGTTGTCTCTACGATTTCACTGCGACCCTCATAGGTCTTCATCCGGCTGTAGGGCAGCAGCCCCGTGATCGTCCCGGGATCAAGCTGAGCAAAAAAGCGCCAGCCGCTCTTGTGAGGCACGAAGATGCGCATCATGCCCGAGAGGACGATCATCATTTGCTCGGCCGGGTCACCGGGCTTGAATGGCTCCGATCCCGGCTCAAAGACGCGTTCTTCAAATTGCACGGCCAGCCACTCTAGGTCTTCCTCGGGCAGGTCGGCGAATTCGCTGACGATCTTCAGATCGCTTACAGAAATCATGGGTTCAACGCACGTATTGGTCATCAATGAAACACCAGCCCCACGTTTCACCCGGTTCAAGTGACCGGATGATCGGATGGCCTGTTTCCTCGAAGTGTTTGCGCGCGTGCTGATTCTTTGACGAATCGCAGCATCCGACGTGACCGCAGGTCATGCACACACGCAAATGCACCCATTCGTCTCCGAGCTCCACACATTGAGGACAGACATCCGTGGCCTCTGGCACCACAATCATTCGTGTGTTTCCATGATCACATGTTTCCTTGTGAGGATCCAGAATGATGGCTCCCTCGGGCGGGGTGACGAGAATGTCCTCGTAATCGTGCGAACGAATGTGGTCGACAATGTCGTCAATGTCCTCTACCGGCACTTCCCGATCCTTCAACGTCTGGGCCAGCAGCTGGACGATGGCTTCGAGCTCGTCCACTATAACGCAATCGACGCCCTCTTCGTGGAGCGATTTCACATCTGATTTCCGGGGCGAACGCACAACAATGTGCATGTCCGGATTCATCTGGCGGGCGACCATGGCGACGCGATGGGTCATCCCGGGATTGTCATCGGCAATGATCAGCGTGCGGGCGGATCCAACGTGCGCAAGGTTCAGGGTATGCTGCTTTGCATAGTCACCTCGGAGGACATGAACGCCTTGCTCTTCGGCTTCCGTCGCACCTTCCGGGCTCAACGTCAGCACGACAAACGGGATGTCGAATGATCGCAACGAACGAACCAGGTACTGCGCCGACATGCCGTAACCGGCAATGACGACATGATCGGACATGACCGGAATATGCCCATGAACCTCGGGCTCACTGTCTTCAGACGCCGAGGTATCTGCTTCACCATCCATCATGCGATCGCGAACTTTCATGCCCAGCGTATGCAACATGGGCGTCATGATCATGACAATGACCGTAGCGGCGATGAAGGTCTGGGACCCCGTACCTTCCATGCCGGCAGGGAAGAGGCCGGCTTCGCGGCCCGCCCGTTCAAGTACGAAGGAGAATTCCCCGATTTGAGCCAGCATCAACCCTGAGGCCAGCGCAATCGGCATGGGATAGCCCAAAATTCGAAGGCTGATTCCTGTGGTGACAATCTTGATGAGCAGGACGAGCACAACGATCCCGAGCACCAGCGGCAGGTTGCTGATCAGGAATCCGACATCCAGCAGCATGCCAACGGAAACGAAAAACGTAGCGCTGAACAGGATTTGCAGGGGCATGATTTCGCCCATCGCGTGCTCGGAAAACTTGCTCTCCGATACCACGATACCAGCGAGGAACGCTCCGAGTGCCAGACTCACACCAGCCAGACTGGTCAGAAAGGCGGTACCGAAACAGATTCCGATGACTGTGAGCAAGAAGAGTTCTGGCGAACAGGTTCGTGCCACTGCTTCCAGGAACCGTGGCATGATCCGACGGGCAACCAGTAGGACGGCCACAATGATGAAAGCTGCTTTTGCCAGCGCCCAGACGATGGCAAGCGAGCCGCCTCCTTGTCCGGACATGAGCGGGACCAGCAGCACCATCACGATGATGGCGAGGTCCTGGAAAATGAGCAGTCCCAATCCCACTTTGCCGTGGTCTTCTTCCAGCTCTCCGCGGTCCGAGAGCAGCTTGAGGACAATGGCCGTGGAAGAGAGCGCGACCAGGAATCCGGTGAACAGACTGGCCTGCCAGGACACCCCGAATGCCATCAGGATGGCTACCGTGACGCCTGTAGCCAGTCCGACCTGGAGGCCACCGCCGCCGAAAATCAGGCGTTTGATCCGAGACAGCTTTTCCAGACTGAACTCGATCCCGATAGTGAACAGGAGTAGTAGTACGCCCACTTCTGCAGCCGCATCCACGATCTCCTTGTCTGATACAAGTCCGGTCGCCTCAGGGCCGATCAGAACACCGGCAATCAAGAAGCCGACGATCGGGATGATGCCGAGACGATAACAGATATAGGCGATGGCTGCACTGGCCAGAATGAGCAGTGCGACATCGGTGAAAAAGGGTGGCGCAGCACCCGCAGCAAAAATCAGCATGGATCTGGGAATCAGAGACTGGCCAGGTGGCGATGGACGAAGTGAACGGAAACGGATCCTTCACCGACCGCACTCGCCACGCGCTTGACCGATTCATGGCGCACGTCTCCGGCAGCAAATATGCCGGGGACGTTGGTTTCGAGCAGCCAGGGATCCCGCTCCAGAGGCCAGTCCTTGAGATGCTCGTCTCGCAGATCGGGACCGGTGAGTACGAAGCCTTGCTCGTCGAGGGCAATCAGATCTCGCAGCCAGTCGGTACGCGGAACGGCCCCGATGAAGACAAAGAGCCAGGTGGAAGGGACGTCTTCCTCCTCTCCTGACGTGCGATTGCGAAGGGTCAGGGTGTCGAGGCGACCTGAGCCTTTGCAGGCGACAATTTCGGTGTGCAAGCGGACCTCGATGTTCTCGGTATCATGGATCCGGTCAACGAGGTATTGCGACATCTTGGCTTCGAGCGAGTCGCCCCGGACCAGCATCACCACTTTGGCTGCCTTTTCTGCGAAGCGCATGGCAGCTTGGCCCGCTGAGTTACCCGCGCCGACGGTGTAGACGACATCACCTGCGCAGTTGTCCACTTCGGTCAGTGCAGCGCCGTAATACACGCCCTGGTCGGTGTATTTCTCGGCGTTTTCGGCGGGCAGCATGCGCCAGGATACGCCCATCGACAGCATCAGCGCATGGCAAGAAATGCGTGTACCATCATCAAGGATGAGGTGGCGGTAAGGACCCTCCAGCTCGACCGATGCTACGCTACGCGGCGTCAACATCTCGACGCCGAATTTTCGCGCCTGTGCGACGGCCCGTCCGGCGAGTTCGCTTCCGGAGAGTCCAGCCGGGAATCCGAGGTAGTTTTCAATACGCGATGAGGTCCCTGCCTGTCCCCCAGGTGCTGATCCTTCGATCAATACGGTAGACAACCCTTCCGAGCCTCCATAGACGGCCGTCGCCAGCCCTGCGGGACCACCTCCGATGATGGCCAGATCATAGAATTCGTTGCCTGCTTCAACTTGAAGGCCCACTTGCCCGGCAAGCTCCTTTTCAGAAGGATTGCACACGCGGGTCCCATTCTCCAGGATCAAGAGCGGAATATCGTCATCACCCCGAAGCTCCTTGGCTTCTTCTGATGATTCGATGTCGAGGAATGTGTAGGGGACGAGGTTGCGGGCAAGGAAGTCGCGCAGCTGGTGACTGCGTGCTGACCAGCGGTCCGCGATCAGTTTGATGCCTTCAAATCCCGGGCGAAAAAGCAATTGCCAGTCATCCAGCAAACCATCGATGATGGGGTAGAGTTTGTCTTCTGGCGGGTCCCAGGGTTTGACGAAGTAGTAATCGACGTGGGATGCGTTGATGGCGCTGATGGCGGCTTCCGTGTCGGAATAGGCCGTCAGGAGAGCCCGTTTGGCAGCGGGAAACCTTTCCCTCGCTCTGGTCAGGAATTCCACTCCGTTCATGGACGGCATGCGCTGATCAGAAAGCAGCAAGGATACCGTACCGCCGCGCTCCTTCACCGCGTCCAGGGCCTCCAGGGCTTCAGCGCCGGAGGCGGCGCGCATGATGCGATAGTCTTTTCCGTATTGGCGGCGAAGGTCTCGGGCAATGGAAGCAAGGACCTGAGGGTCATCGTCCACCGTCAGGATGATGGGTGTAGCCATGCAGGCAAAAAAGCGGCAATGGGTGAAATGGCAACGGGCGGGTCGCGCTCTGCGCGACCCGCCCGAAGTATAACGGCTGTCCGGTCAATATGGGAGTGCGGGAGCCTCCGCCGGCAGCGTGTCAGGGGGAAGACATTCGGGGGTGTTATTCCTCCTCTTCGATCACCGAGAGAAGTGCTCGCGCACCCATCGATACCTCACGAAACTGCGTCACGTCGACCGTCATTTCGACTTTCGTGCCTTTGATCTGGCCGCTCCGATTCTTTTTGTACATCACGCCTTTGAATGGGACGGGGTCTTCGTCCACAAGCGATTCAATCGATTCTGCGTGATCATTGGGACCAAAGAAAACTCCCTGCATACTCGGCGGATGGGAGTCCTTGTTCTGAAACAGATATCCGGTCCCTTCCAACTCTCCCAGTTGGGCATCCTGGTGGGCAAACAGTGCCATTACCAACCTCATTCTATTGTTAAACCAATATTATTATAGAGATACAGCGATGACCTGTTCCGAAAGCACGCCAAGGACCTTGGTCCGGCCGAGCCAAATGGACGAAGAATCCGGTAAGCTTTCCAGCCCAAGGGTCCTTCAATGCCGTTCAATCGCCGCTTTCCCTTACATTCTCCCGTCTTCATTCCGAAGACTCAAGATTCCTCAGACGACTCGAGATTTCCATGTCAGCACTTCGCTCCTCTCCAAAGCAGTTGATCGGTTGGGCCTTCTGCATGGTCACGTTCCCTCTGATTCCCCTGTCCACCGTATTCATCACGCAGCCGACCTTCATTACCATGATCGTGATGCTGGCCGTGATCGGAGCGGTGTCTGCCGTGGTCGGTCGTCAGTTTGACGACTGAGTCATTGCATTCCTGATTGCACGACGCCCTGATATTCCGGGCGCGTTCGATTTCAGAGCCGGGTAGGTCAGCGGACCCACCCGGCTTTTCTTTGTCAGACGTATTTCTGCCATGACCAGCTTTCCCGACTTGACCCCTTTCGTGATGGTATCAGGCATGAGCCTGTTCCTCCTGGTCCTGACGAACCGGTTCGCCACGTTGACGGCCCGGGTGCGTGAATACCTCGCAGCAGACACCCTCGATTCGGACACCCACATGGTCTATCGCATTGAGGTGCTGCGGGCAGCCATTTTCCTTGCGACGTTCTCCGTCATCCTGGCCCTCGTGTCAGTGGCTGTGGCTCCATTCAACAACACGGTCATGGCCGTGCTGGTCTATGCGTCGACTTGTCTCGCCATCGCCAGCACGATCGCGTTCATGCTTGACATCGCACGTGCAGCAGAAGTGACCAAGGGGCTGTTGCGGTCATCCAGCGTCGATCATGAGGGGTAGCAAGTCTCGTTGTACGTCGGCCGCAACCTGGCTGAGATTCCGGTAGCGGTTTGGGCTAACAATTTTGGTTGGATTCCCGTAAGGGTGCTGTCACCCTGAGAGCGCGTGCTCTTTTTCATCCGGCCAATCCCGCCCTTACATGTTTCGCAACAACCTGCGTCTTGTCCTTCGAGGTCTTCGTAAAGACATCGGTTTTTCCGCCATCAACCTGATCGGACTGGCCATTGGCTTGGCCTCGTGTCTTCTGATCCTGCTTTTTGTAACCCACGAACTGAGTTTTGACAAGGGGTACGAGCAATCAGACAACATCTACCGAGTCGTCATCGACGCAGAAATCGGGGGAAGCGAGTCAGAGTTCGCCATTGCTCCTTATGCCGCATATCCCGCCTTCCGGGATGATCTAGCAAGCGTGATCAACGGTACTCGCGTTGAGGGATGGGGCGGTCAAGTGGTTGTTGACGGCGTCAATTTCGAGGAAGAGGACGGTATGCTGGCTGACACCTCGTTTTTTGAGGTGTTCTCTGCGGATTACATCAGCGGCGAACCGGAGACCGTGTTGGATCAACCCGGCTCGGTCGTCCTTTCCGAAACCACGGCAGACCGTCTGTTCGGAAGCATCGATGTCGTGGGACGCACGCTGACCATGAATGACATGGAGATGACCGTCACCGGGGTCACGCGTACTCCTGAAACCGCATCCCACTTGACGTGGGACTTTGTGGTCTCTGTGATGAACCTGCCCCAACAGGCACGTGATGGCCGTGATGGGGCCTGGTACAACATCGGCATGTGGACCTATGTTGTCCTTCCGGACGATGTCAGCGTTGCTGACTTTGAACAGCAGATGGCGGAGGTACATGAGAATCGCGCCGGTGCGGTAGGGCGCCAGATCGGCATCCTGTTTTCGTTCAAGCTCCAGAAACTGACGGACATCCACCTTCACTCGGCGCGTCAGGCGGAGTTCGGTGCCAATGGTAACGTCAATTACGTCTATGCATTCGGCATCATTGCGGTGTTCATCCTGCTGATTGCCTGCGTCAATTTTGCAAACCTGTCCACGGCCCGCTCCACCATGCGAGCCAAGGAGGTCGGGGTTCGGAAAGCCATCGGAGCTGGCCAGCCAGAGCTGGTTCGTCGCTTTTTGACAGAGTCATTCGTGACCGTATTGATCGCCTCAGGTTTGGCTCTCGTGTTCACGGCCGCCGCCATGGGCTGGTTCAATCAAATCACCGGGAAGGATCTGACCATGATGTCGCTGGCTACGCCAACCATGCTGGCCGGTGCTTTGGTGTTGATTCTCATCTGTTCGCTCGCAGCTGGTGGGTATCCAGCCTTTGTCTTGTCGGCATTCAAACCCGTGACAGTTCTGCGTGGTCAGGTCGCTGGCCTGGCCAGCAAATCCGCTACGCGTCGCGGATTGGTGGTGATGCAGTTCGGGATCAGCATTGTGCTGATCATCGGAACGTTTGTCATCTGGCAGCAGATCGAGTACATGAAGAACAAGCCGCTTGGATTCGACAAAGAAGCCGTCGCGGTGATCAACATGGACACTGAGAACGATCGTGCGACATGGGAAAGCTTTCGTCAGCAGTTGCTTTCGAACAGCGCCATCGCCAGAGCTTCCTTCTCGAGTGGCGTCCCTGGAAATACGGGAGAGCTTCGGCTTTTTGTCCCCCAGGGCAGGGATTCCTCTGAGACATTCGCAACGACAGTGGCCCGCGTAGACCATGATTACGTCGACACCTACGGCATGGAAATGGCTTCAGGCCGGTTCTTTTCGCGACAGTTTCCCTCTGATTCCTCTGAGGCCTTCGTGATCAACCAAGCTGCAGCCCGCAGCTTCGGCTGGAGTGATGAGGAAGCCATCGGGAAGGATCTCGAGTGGCGAGGCTTCCAGGACTCACAAGTGATTGGGGTCGTGGAGGACTACCACTACCGTGCGCTCACAGAAGAAATTGCGCCACTGGTGTTCTGGCTCTCTCGGCAGCCTTTCGGCCAATTGACGGTCCGGTTTGCTCAAGGATCAGAAATTGCCGGTGTGGATCATGTTCGAGCGGAGTGGGCGGCCTACGAGACCCAACGACCTCTCGACCTACGATTCGTGGACGAGGATCTCGAATCCCGGTATGGCGCGCAGGAGACGGCTGGAAATCTGATCTCGATCTTCGCCATCCTGGCCATTTTCATTGCTGCCTTGGGACTGTTCGGATTGGCCTCATTCGCTGTTCAACGACGGACCAAGGAAATCGGCGTGCGAAAAGTGATGGGAGCAACTGCCCAGCAGGTCGTGCTTTTGGTGACGAACGAGTTCACAACGCTGTTACTCATCGCCAATGTCATCGCATGGCCGCTTGGGTGGTATCTGATTTCCAACTTTTGGTTGTCCCAGTTCCCGTATCGCATGGATCTGACGATTGTCCCCTTCGTGATAGCAGGTGTTCTATCACTTGTCGTCACCCTTGCCGCTACTTTGTATCACTCGATCTCGGCAGCCCACGCCAATCCGGTCGAGTCACTCCGATATGAATAGATGATCGATAGTTGAAAATCTGAACGCCGATTTCTCGTTGTGCTGCACTATCATGCGGCGACAGATAGTCGTTTCAATCCACAGTTTCTCAACTCTGCATGCATTCATCTTTTTGTCGGAATTCGCTGCTCAGCGTCCTGGTTGCGTTGGGTTTCAGCATGCTCGTGCCCCAGGTTCAGGCCCAGGAGTCAGGCCAGAATGAAGTCCTGGTCGACCAAGTGGACGATTTCGATGGCCTTTTCATCGCCATGCGTGGTGCAACCAATACGGATATCGATCCTACGACGGGGGACGACTTCGTGGTACCTGACGGAGAGACCTGGATCATCAAGGAGCTGTTCATTGATGGAGAGTATTTCCAGCAGCCCGATCCGCATCCGGATGGACCGGCAGCGTGCCTTCAAGCCGACATCGGATTCTGGGCCAACGGAGTCGATCGTCCATCCGACCAGGTCGTTTTCAATCAGGATGTGGCCGTTCAATCCGATGATGCCGGCAAGCTGACATTCGTCCTGCCGGATTCAGAGCTGAATTCCGGGACGTACTGGCTGACGGTGCAGTGCATCGGAAACCTCGACATCGGTAGCTCGGGTCCCCGGATTTTCTACTGGTCACGCAACGACAATGGGGGAACGAGCGCCATTGGGTGGCCTGCGGTATCCATCACGCCGAATGGCCAATTCGGATTTCCCAGTTCGGGCTGGCATTCGCTGGTGGAGATCAGTGGCTATGAGACGGGATTGGATATGTCATTTCGCATGAGTGGGACACGCTCGACCTCAACCGATCTTGAGGTTACGGAGCTCGCATCTGACTACGTTCTGCACGGCGCATACCCCAACCCATTCAATCCAAGCACAAGCATCGGATTCGATCTTCCCGTTTCGACGCCTGTCTACCTCGATGTCGTGGACGTGATGGGTCGGCGGGTATTGTCTCCCATCCAGGGGGGCGTGATGGCCGCAGGTCGTCATGATGTCAGGATTGATGCTGGAAATCTGCCCTCAGGTATCTACATGGTCCGCATGCAGGCAGGACAGTTCATCAAGACGACGTCCGTCATCCTGTCGAAGTAGGAGCGGAGCATCGCCAACTCGCGTTTACCCATGCTTCAAGTATTAAAAAAGCCCGCTTTCCGACAGGAAAGCGGGCTTTTGTACCTCGGGTGGGAATCGAACCCACACGTCCTTACGGACATACGATTTTGAGTCGCATGCGTCTACCAATTCCGCCACCGAGGCTCGCGGGCAGCGAAGATAGGCATTTCACTTCAGACGCGGGCATGGGTTTCGTGTCAATCCAGTGAAGCCGGGGCGCAATGAGCAACCCGTGTGGACATCGCCCATTGGATCCGCTGAGAATCAAACGCCCAGACCAGAAGGGAAGCGGGCCAGCCATCCTTGTTCTCTGACCGCCCAAAGCCCGAAGCAGATGGCCTCGGCCGCATCGTGTCGTAGCGAAGTCGGCTTTTTTGCCCCAGACCAGACAATGATTTTCCGGGCCAGCGAATCCGCGTGTTTCTTCGCTGCCGGACCGTTGCGCTGTTGACGGGAAAGCAGCAGATCCTTGCGCCAGGACTCTGCTCCGACCTGCAACAGATCCAGACCTCGACGTTCGATTTCGTGCACCCACGGAAGTGCGATATCCCCGCCGCCCTCAATGGCGACGACATTGACTTCACCTGCTTCCTCTATTACCGAGCGCGCGGCCTTTCGAAGCCTGGTCTTGTTGCCGTAGTTACGGGATCGATACCAGATCAACTTCCCGTCGCGACCGAATACGGCCAGTCCGGTTCGAAGTCCCAGATCCACAGCAAGGAGTCGTTCGCCCGAATCAGACACCGAACTGGCGGAAGTGATGATCGAGGTGCTTGTAGGTGATCCAGCCGACTTCGGCCTCCGTCATGCGGCCCATGAGTTTGTGCTGCAATTCTCGCCGACCCAGAGCATGCATGGTTCGAAGGGAGTTGGTCAGGCGATCACGTTGCTGATCGAAGTTCTCCGGTTCGACCATTTTGAATTGGTCGATGGTCTGGTAGTTCTTCTTGAACGGCTTTTCGGACAGGAGCAATGGACGCGCCAGCGGGCGAAACACCACCATCCAGAACGGTACCTGAAGCGGTTTGCCATTGTAGACATCCTGGACTTCGGCGCAATGGGCCAGCATCTGCGCGACGTCCATTTTTCCCCAAGTGGCCTGTGTATCGGGGGTCAATGCAGCGAGTCGCTCCAGGATTTCTTCGTAGACGTCAGCGTCGTAAAGGTTTTTCTTGGCCATGTCAGGTCGGCGGGTTAACAGTCGGGTTCTGGATACATACGGGGAGGGATGCCAAAGAGGTACGGCAAACCGAATCAATTTGATGGCGTCCGAATCAGGATCAGCTCATCCTGTGGTGGCGTCATCCATTCGGCACCTTCTTCCGTGATGACAACCATTTCCTCGACAGAAATCGTCTTGGTGGTGGAGTCCGTCAGCGACCACTTGTGGAATCCATCAAACGAAAAGGTCATTCCAGGCTTGATGATCTGGGTAGGATGGGGGCGCAATTCCAGTCCGAGGCGACCGCCGCCAAGGCTTGGCCCACTGTCATGTGCCCAGTACCCGACCGGATGGCCCGTATTCCACATCACGGGCTCGCTGCCGTTCTCCCGCATCACGAGGCGCTGCGCGCGATCGACCTCATTTCCGGTATTGCCTGGCAACAAGGCTTCGAATGCCGCGCGACTACCGCGTTTGGCCGCCTCCCACTTGTCCAGAGCCTCCTGCGGTGCTTCGGTTTCTCCGGGAGCAAGCACATACGCGAATCTCTGAATGTCGGTCACCCATCGGTCATGGACCCGGATGCCAAAGTCGGTCTGGATGAAATCGCCTGGTTGGATGACCCGGTTGGTCGGGTGGGAATGCCCGCGGTCTTTGCCAGAATTGATCGCCGGATTCTGCTCGGGTGACCAGGCATCTCCCACGCCCATTTCGGCCATTTTGGCTTCCAGGAAGTCCGCGATGTCACGATCCGTGGTTACGCCTCCGACAGCATTGGCATAGGCCTCGACTTCCCACTGGGCGGTGATTTCAGCGGCTTTCGCCATGATCTCAACTTCTGCTGGCAGCTTGACGGACAACCAGGAGCGGATCATGGCTTCGGCGGAAGACATCTTGCTGGTCCATTCAGCCGGAAGACGCTCCATCATGGACGTGTATTGCGTGTGCGAAAGACCGTCCGTGATGGGAGAGCGGCCGGTGTTGATACCGATCGCATCGGGATTGAACCGTTCGAACACTTCCGCCATGGTTTCCCAGATGCTGGCACCACGTTCCGAAGTGATGACTTCATCCATGCGTCCCGTTTCCTCCAGCGACATGGCTTCTCCTCGGGGTGAGATGGCAACCGAGGTCACCGAATCGCCGTCGCGGAAGAACATGAATGCGGCCGTACCACCGGCATTCTCGCATCCAACGTGATCAGCGAGCGGGTCATTGTTGTTTTCCCGACAGATCACGACCCACGCGTCGAGGTCGTTGTCTGCCATGGCACCCGGTAGCAAGGTCGCAATTCGCTCCGCACGGATTTCCGGCCACGGATCACCGGAGAAGGGTGATTCTACAGTCTCGGGTGCTGACGAACAGCCGACCGCCAGGGCGACGATCAGCAGAAAGAGGGGACTACGCATGGTCTGGGAGGTGTGGGGTCAGTTGGACTGGCCGTACAGGCTCATGAAGCGAATGATGGAGTCGATTCCGGCACGAAATCGATCCAGGCCGAATTTTTCATTCGGGGAGTGGATGGCATCGGAGTCAAGACCGAAGCCCATCAGGACTGTGTCCTGACCAAGAATCCGTTTGAAGTCGGCAACGATCGGAATGCTGCCGCCGGAGCGAACCATGTACGGCTTTACGCCATAGACGCCTTCCATGGCATCTGATGCCGCGCGCATGGCATCGCTGTCTGTCGGAGTCAGGGCGCCATGCCCGCCGTGCAAGTCCGTAAAGGTCAGCTTCATGGTGTCGGGTACATGCTTGCGGAAATGCGCTTCGAGCTTGTCCGTGATCGCCTCAGGGGTCTGCCCGGGTACCAAGCGGCAGGAAATTTTGGCGCTGGCCTTTGCGGGAAGCACGGTCTTGGCGCCTTCACCTGTGAATCCTCCCCAGATGCCATTGCAGTCGAGCGTCGGGCGCGCAGTCGTGCCTTCGAGCGGCGTGTATCCGGCTTCCGTTTTTGATTTCGAAGCACCCACTTCCTGAACCCAGGCCTCGCCGTCAAATGGAAGGCTGGCAAAGGTCTCACGCTCCGCAGGAGTCAGGTCAATGACACTGTCATAGAACCCGTCGATCGTGACGCGATGGTCTTCGTCATGCAGGTCAGCGATCATCTTGGCCAGCGCGTTGATCGGATTGTGCACCGCGCCGCCATAAACACCGGAGTGCAGGTCGATGCTCGGTCCCTCCAGGGTAACTTCCACGTACGCCAATCCGCGCAGTCCGTAGGTGATGCTCGGCACACCATCGCCGAACAGGGCGGTATCCGATACGACGGCGACGTCGGCCGCCAGCAACTCGCTGTGTTCTTCGAGGAACTGAGGAAGGTGCTTGGAGCCGATTTCTTCTTCGCCTTCGAAGATGTACTTGACGTTCAGCGGCAGGGCGCCGTCGGTCTTGAAATAGGATTCGGCCGCCTTCACGTGCATGAACAACTGACCTTTGTCGTCACATGAGCCGCGTGCATACAGATCGCCGTTGCGGATCTGGGGATCGAAGGGCTCTGAATCCCAAAGCTCCAGCGGATCTGGCGGCTGCACGTCGTAGTGCCCGTATACGAGAATCGTTGGGGCGGATGGATCTACGATTTGTTCGCCGTAAACAATTGGGTGCCCAGCGGTATCCATGATGTCGACCTTCTCGACACCCAGCGCCCTCATGTGGTCAGCCAACCACTCTGCCGCCTTCCGAACATCGCCGGCGTGATTTGAATCCGTGCTGACCGAAGGGATGCGAAGGAAGTCTTTCAGTTCATCAACAAACTGATCAAAATTCGAGTCGGTGTAGGCAAGGGCCTTTTCCATGGTAGCCATACGCTGGTGGAAGGGGAGTACAAGGCTACCAATGTAGGATCCGAAGGAGGGAGAATCACGCGAATCAACGTCCGATTCAGCCTGTGGGCAGGTGATTCAACGCAATCTCACAGCTCGGATTCATCCCGCCATCGCTGCAGCCGCCAGGAAGAGATGGAGTCTTCCCGAACCAGCAGGAAGTTTACGTTTCCATCGGTCCTGAAAACGTCACCTTGCTCCAGGGTGACCGTCAGGTTGAATGAGCGCACGATGCGCTCGCGGATCATCGGGTCGAGTGCGTCACGGGTGATGATCTGATTCCACTGGAGTCGGATTCCCGACGCATTCTGGAACAGGCGACGCGTGCTTTCGAGGTCTTGGGCGAACCCCCATTCCCGATCGACCTGTGCATCGAAATCGGTGTAGACGAAGGTGAACGAGGAATCCAGTAGAGGTTCGTAGAGCGACAGATCCCGGAGTTCGTAGGCGTTCCGGAAGTTGGTGAAGAAGCCTTCCACGGTAGTTGGATCGCCAAGCAGGTCCCCAAACGGATTGCCTTCTTCAAGCGCCGGCGCAAACGGATTGCAGGCGGTCACCCAGATGCCTGAAATGATCAGGACGGCTATGGCAGCACGTGGACGCATGGCGCAATATCGGGAATCCGGCGCAGGCCGGGAAGGCCTGTGTCATGCGCAGCGCTACTTGGAGAACTCGGCCTTCAGGTCACTCCAGGATGGTTCGTTCCCCAACTCCTGATCAATCCAGGTCTGAAGGGCCCACAGCCCGTCGCTACCTTGTCGGAGCACCCACTGCAAGCGTCCTTGAACTTGCGTCGGGACCTCGGTACGACGATGGTTGACCGTCAGGAGGTAGGTAGCATCCAGAACGAACTCATTCGCTCCCAGCAAGGTGAGGGACTGGTCGTTCAGCTGCAAAGCGTGGCCCGTGTTCAGGGAAGCGGCAGCCACCATGGCGGAGAAATACTGTTCTTCCTGAGCGCGTGTCCAGGACAGGAAAACGGATTCTCTAGCCTGGGCCGTTGCCGTCGGCTGGAATGAGAAATCATCCGCGAGAGAACGCCGGTAGTTCAACGTGTTCAGCTCCAGAACAGCTGTGCTGATGTTCTCGATGACCTGCTCGGGCGTGTCGGGCTGGATGAAGGAAGCGGAGTCCTCAAGCGGCTCCTCCGGCTCTCGTGTGGAGAACACCGAGCAGCCCGAGATCAGGGTCAGGACGGCCAGCGCAACGACGAGTACCAGACGGGTCATGAAACCGGGTTGAACGGGGCCAGTGCTTCTTCAACGGTCAGCGGAGAGTCTTCCCACGAACAAATGCGCTCCATCACCTGATCCAGCAACACATCGGGGCAAGAGGCGCCCGCAGTGAGGAGGACGTTGAGCGGACGGTGTTTAGGAAGCCAGTCTGTGGACGTGATCATCTCCTTCTGATGGAGATCAAAATGCGTGATCGCGTCCGGAGTCAGCAGGCCTTCAGGGCCCGTGACGAAGTAAGTGGGCATGACCTCTTCGCAAAGCTCGACCAAGTGGCTCGTATTTGACGAGTTGGTACCACCGACGATGATGGCGATGTCTGCCCCGTCATCAATCAGAGCGCGCGTAGCATTCTGATTCTCGTTCGTGGCGTAACACAGCGTGTCCGACGTATCGGCAAAATGCTGAATACCATCATCGCCGTATCGATCCATGAGGGCCTGCCGAACGAGAGCAGCGATCTCCGTCGTTTCGGTTGCCAGCATGGTAGTCTGGTTGACGACTCCCACGCGGACCAGGTCACGATCCGGGTCAAACCCTCCTGAATAGCGTCCTTTGAAGGTTTCGTAGAAGAAGTCACGATCCTTCTCACCGCGAATGACCGCCGTCAAGAGCCGCGTTTCGTCAAGATCCCTGACGACCACCGCAGGTGCCCCTGATTGAGCGTGGGAGAAGGTCGCCTGCGTCTCTTCGTGGTAGTGCTTCCCATGGATGACCACCGAGAAATCTTTCTTGGCAATCTGGGAGCTTCGCGTCCAGACTTTCTCCACGAACGGGCACGTGGTGTCGTAGGCCTCGACGTTGACGCCCAGCTCTCGCAGATGCGCTTCGATTTCCAGCGTCGTCCCGAAGGCCGGGATGATCACGATGTCATCCGGCGTCAACTCGTCGAATGGAATGAGCTGTTCGCCAGAGGTGGTGCGCAGAAATTTGATGCCGCGGGATTGCAGATCCTCATTCACATGTGGATTGTGGATCATCTCCGAGAGCAAGAACACACGACGTCCATTGGCTTCATCCAGCGCCTTGTAGGCGATCTCGATCGCATTCTCCACCCCGTAGCAGAAGCCGAAATGCCGCGCCAGCTTGAATCGGACCGGACCGAAGTCCAGCACGGACGGCGACAAGTCTTTCTTGCGAGGATCCGCCAGCCGACGGGCCTCCTTGACGCGGGAGACAACCGGGCTGCGATAGAACGTTGGTACGTCGAATTGACGAGCCATGGAATCGATGCTGATTGGGTGGGAGACTCCTACTCGCGGTCAAGCACCCGGTTCGTCGCCGCAGGAATGTCCGTGAACGAGGCCGAACATGAACAGCGGACGCAGATGATTGACAGCCTTTCTTTGAATCAGCCCGATCGACCCCGTTACAGTCTGCGGTCGATCCTCGGCAGGATTTCGCGCTTGAACGACTCGAAACGATCTTCGAAGATGGCCTTCCGCGCTTCGCGCATGAGCCAGAGATAGAAGGCCAGGTTCTGGAGCGATGCCAGTTGCATGCCCAGGATTTCTCCAGCAATGAACAGGTGCCGCGCATAGGATTTGGAGAACTCCTGGGATCCATACCGCTCAAGGCCCGGGTCAATAGGGGAGAAGTCTTCCTTCCATTTGGCATTCTTGATGTTGATCACTCCTTCGGTCGTGAAAAACATACCGTTGCGCCCGTTCCGGGTGGGCATGACGCAGTCGAACATGTCGATGCCCCGATGCACGTTCTCGATCAGGTTGGCCGGTGTCCCCACACCCATCAGGTAGCGCGGGCGATCCTTGGGCAGAAGTGGCGCCACAACGTCGACCATGGCGTACATCTGTTCGGCGGGCTCTCCGACGGAGAGCCCGCCGATGGCATAGCCCGGGAAGCCCAGGTCCATGAGTTGCCGCGCCGATCGACGGCGAATTTCTGGATACACAACGCCCTGGACGATGCCGAAAAGGGCCTGAGAGTGTCCATAAAGTCCTTCTGTGGCATCAAATCGCTTTTTGCAGCGCTCGGCCCAGCGAATCGTCATTTCGTTCGAATCCGACGCATAGGACTCGGTTGCATCACCCGGAGGACACTCATCGAGCACCATCATGATGTCGGATCCGATGCTGCGCTGGATGTCGACGACATTCTCGGGAGTGAATTGGTGATAGGATCCGTCGATGTGCGACTGGAACCGGGCACCTTCTTCCGTCAATTTGCGCCGCTCAGACAGGGAGAAGACCTGATAGCCGCCGGAGTCGGTCAGAATCGGTCCTTCCCAGTTCATGAACGGGTGAAGCCCACCAGCCTTCTCAAGGACATCAGTACCCGGCCGGAGGTAAAGATGGTAGGTGTTGCCCAGGATGATGTCAGCCTGGATGTCCGCAATGAGCTCCCGCGGCCAGACGGCCTTCACTGACCCCACCGTGCCTACGGGCATGAAGATGGGCGTCTCGATTTCGCCGTGATCCGTGATGATCCGCCCGGCTCGCGCGCCGGATGGATCCGTGTGCTCAAGAATGAACTCCATGATTTCGCCCCTACGGTTCCTGCTGCTCATCCAGCTCTTGGTCGCCTCCCGTGCCGAGTGAATCGACCTGGGATTGCAGCCGTCGCTGCAGCGCCTCCAATTCCTGCTCCCACTGCAAGAGCTCGCGCTCGCGCTCCGTGATTTGTCGGAATGACTCTGTGATAGCCCGTTCGCGCACCTCAAACGGTGCCGCTTCGATGCTTCCCCGCTCCTCGAAATAGCGTCTGAACAGCCAGTTGTGCTTGGCCGCTTCCATCAGCTCGGCCATCCGGAAAGCACCCATTTCACCCCAGAACGCTGCATTCTCGGCAGACTGGGAAACGGCTCGTAGGTCGCCGGCGATCTCTTTGAGCGAATCCGCCGAAGCCAGCAATTGGTCGTACATCGAAGGATCGTTCAGGAAGCGGGCGAGGGTGCCGTTGCCTGAGTCCGCCTTCGCCAGAATCCGTTCGACACCACGCGTGGCTTCCGTGGCCAGATCGATCACGATCTCGGCGTTCGCCTGGGCCGATGTGGCCAGGCTGTTGAGAATGGTCTGCGACTCATCCATTGTCTCCACGATCTCGACATAGAGCGTAGAGTCGTACACGATGCGTCCCAGCGTGCCTTCGCCTTGCTGGATGTCCAGCAGAATGGACTCAAAAGTGAGCGCTGCCTGCTCAAAGGTCAGCACCGATGAGAGCGCACGGTCCGTGATCTCGAACAGGTCGAAGGGATCCTCGCCCGGAATGAAGTCGCCGGGTTCAGCCGGTTCGGCAATATCAACCGGGTTGACGAGCACAATGATCTGCTCACCGACAAGGCCATCGCTTTTGATGTTCGCATTCGTGTTCTGCCGAATCAGATGTGAAGCCCGGTTCGAGATCGACATCGTCACTACGATCTGTTCGCCCGGTGCCGTCGGCAGTTGCACCGCTTCAACGCGGCCTACATTGATGCCCTGAAATTGAACAGGTGCTCCATTCTGTAACCCCGCGACCTGATTGAAGCGTGAGTTCACCTCGAATGTGTCGCTGAACAGGAATGTCCGATCTCCAATGAGGAAGAGCGCCACCATGAACAGGATCGACGCAGACGCAATCAGGACACCAAGTCGGGCAGAGCGATTCATGCGAATGATGGATGGCGGTGAAAGGGGGGCGTCGTCGGGCTGATTCCTTTCCAGGTCGTCGCCCGGGACTCAAAATAGGGGCTGAGGATTGATTTAGCGGGCCTCGAATGGTGGGCAGATGGATGGCGATCCATGATCATGGTCAAACCTCCAGCGAGCCGAAAAACTCTTTCAGGGCTGGGTCGTCATGGCGACTCAGTTCGTCCAGCGATCCGTTGGTCAGAATCTGGCCCTTGTACAGGAAATGGACGTCGTCGGCGATGATCTCGGCGCACAGCAGGTCATGCGTGATGGCGACGCTCGTCACGCCTCGCTCCTCGCGCAATCGTACAATCAGCTCACTGACGCTGCGAACAGAGACGGGGTCCAGGCCCGTGGTGGGCTCATCATAGAGCATGATGTCAGGTCCCAGGACGAGAGCACGAGCCAACGCAATGCGCTTCTTTTGACCGCCCGAAAGCTCTGCAGGCAGATGATCGCGTTTGTCCGGCAATCCTACCCAAGACAGGTATTCCATGATGCGATCATCGCGCTCGGACAAGGAAAGCTCGGTGTGCCGCTCCAGGAAGAACTCCATGTTCTCGAAGACGCTCATCGAGTCGAACAAGGCACCCGACTGGAAGAGATACCCGATGGACAGACGCACATCATCCAGTTCATCACCGGAGAGTTCGTCGACACGCTGATCCTTGACCCAGACCTCGCCGGCGTCAGGGCGAAGCAATCCGACGATGTGTTTGATCAATACACTCTTACCGGAGCCCGACCCGCCCATGATGACCGACGACTCACCCTTTTCCACGTCGAGGTTGATTCCCCGGAGCACATCAAGGCTCCCGAATGATTTGCGGACATCGCGCAGCGATATGACGGTTGGTGCGCTCACGTACCGACATCACCGAAGATCATGAGCGAAAGGCGGACGATGATCACGTCCGTGAGCAGGATCAGCAACGATGCGCCGACCACAGCCCGCATCGCGGCCTGACCGACTTCGCGCGTTCCGCCGCGGACATTGAAGCCGAGGTAGCAACTGACCATTCCGACGATGAATCCGAACACGGAAGTCTTCCCCGTATCGACCACGACATCGCTGAATCGGATTGATTCAAAGGCAGTCGAGAGGAAGATCCGGTAATCCATGCCTGAAGCCAGATACGACTCGATATACCCACCGAAGAGTGCTACGGCGTCCGTCCACAACGTCAGGATGGGAAACATGATGATGCAGGCAAGGGTGCGGGTGATGATCAGGAAGTGGAATGGCTTAAGCGCAGCCACTTCGAGGGCATCAATCTGCTCGGTGACCCGCATGGAGCCGATTTCTGCAGCCATGCCGGCGCCGAGGCGGCCGGCCAGGACCAACGACGTGATGACCGGGCCGATTTCCTTGATGACGGAAAGGGCCAGCATGGACGGGAGGACCGCCTCGGCGCCGAAACGGACCAATGTCCCGCGACTCTGCATGGCCAGCACGATACCGATGGCGAGGCCGGTGATGCTGGTCAGCAAAAAGCTCTTCGACCCCACCTCATCCATTTGCCGCAGCAGCTCCTTGAACTCGTATGGCGGTCGCCAGACGCGCAGGAAAAAGCGCCCCATGTATCGACACAGTTCTCCGAAGTCGGAGAAAAAGTCAGATACCGGTGAGTTGGCCATGGCGGTACCGCGGATCAGGAATCGTGATTGTTCGGTGCGAGGGACGCTGCGGATTCCTCTTCGACATGGGAGTCTGCGTCGGCAGCTGTCGAGCCCGCTGCATCCGAAGCTGCGTCACTTCCTCTGTCTGATCCGTGATCCAGATCGCCTGAACGACTCGCGTCCACATAGTCCTTGAAGAGCGGCTCTTCCGAATCATCTGACAAACCGGCCTGGGTGGGCAGGTAGGGTTCCATGATCTCGGGCTTGCGGTGCTTGCGCTCATGAAGGAGTGTCACGATAGCACCCATGGTGAGGATCAGTCCAGAGAAGTAGGCCCAGAAAACGATGACAATCACCAAAAGGAACGTGTCGCCCAGGGCTGCCAGCGCACTCTGCTCGAAGTTGGCGTAGTTACCAGCATAAATGGAGAAAGCGATCTTGCCTGCTTCCCAAAGGAAAGCCGTGAACACGGCGCCGGTAAGGGCGCTTCTCCACGGCGGTTTGGGCATCGGGATCAACCAGATGAGCTGGAAGAACATGACGATACTGAGCAGGAAGGGCAGGAGGACTCCGAAACTGTCGAGCGCCGTGTGCCAACCCTGCTCCAACCAGGCATAGTCGATCCCGAATGAACGCATCCATTCAATGGCGTCCTCGTCGAGCGTTTTCTGGGCGATCGAGATGAAGGTCGAAGCGGCAAAAAAGGCTCCAACTTGCAGGGCCATACGCAGGTCGAACAGATAGCCCCGCAGCAGACCGCGTTGCTCATGCCATTCCTCCTGGAATACGTTGGCCAGGACAATCCGCAGCGTGGTGAACAGCGTGATGGCCGTAACGGCGAGGGCCCCGGCACCAATCAATGTCAGCGTACCACTGGCAGATTGAAGCTGAGAAAGGAATACGATGATCTGATCGGACTGGTAGGCGGGAAGGAAGTCCCTGATCAGACTCACAACACTGGCAAACGGACGATCAAGACGCAGGATGGAAGCAGCCAGACCGGTGGCCAGGACGACGATCGGAACGACCGTGATCAACACCTTGAAGGCAATGGCCTGCGCCCACAGGAAGACCTGACGAGAGTACAATTCATCGGCCAGACCGCGTAGGTAGTATCGCGGATAGGCGACGAGGCGTGTGATGGTTGCCTTCAGCTCCATGGACCGAACTTAGCTCGCGTCCAGGTTGGATGAAAGCCGGTTGGTCAGGCGGTCGCCTTGTTGGCCTCGAAAGTCGGCTCGGCCTTGGAGTCCACCGTTTCACGCGTGATGATGCAGCGAGCGACGTTGGACTTGGAGTGGATGTCGTACATGATGTCGAGCATCGTGTCTTCCAGGACAGATCGCAAGCCGCGTGCACCGGTGTTCAGTGCCTTGGCTTTGGCCACGATGGCTTCGATAGCACCATCGTCGAAGTGCAGCTCGACCCCATCCATTGCGAACAGCTTCTTGTACTGCTTCAGGAGGGCATTCTTCGGCTCGCGAAGGATGCTGCGCATGGCTTCTTCGGACAGGTTGTCCAAAGCGGAGATCACGGGCAGACGACCGACCAACTCCGGGATCAATCCAAAACGGAGCAGATCGTCGGGTTCGACATGGCGGAAGATCTCCGGATCGAACTTGTCGATCTTTTCGCTCGAATCGGCGGTGAAGCCAATCGCGTTCTTCGAAATACGACGTGCGATCACCTCGTTCAGGCCATCAAAGGCACCGCCGCAGATGAACAGGATGTTCGACGTGTCGATGTTGATCAGGCTTTGTTCGGGGTGCTTGCGACCGCCTTTTGGAGGAACGCCAGCTACCGTGCCTTCAAGGATCTTGAGGAGAGCCTGCTGGACGCCTTCGCCGGATACATCACGGGTGATGGATGCGTTGTCCGCCTTTCGGGCCACCTTGTCCACTTCATCGATGTAGATGATGCCGCGTTCGGCACGCTCCACATTGAAGTCGGCTGCGTGCAGAAGATGGGCCAAGATGGATTCGACGTCTTCACCGACATAACCGGCTTCGGTCAGTGCCGTGGCATCGGAAATCGAGAAGGGGACATCGAGTACGCGAGCCAGCGTGCGGGCCAGCAAGGTTTTTCCGGTACCGGTGGGACCAAGCAGCAGAATGTTTGACTTCTCGAGCTCTACCTCGTGGTAGTCGCTGAAGTACTCGGCTGAATCGATCCGTTTGTAGTGGTTGTATACAGCGACAGAAAGGGCCTTCTTGGCCGCGTCCTGACCGACGACGTATTCGTCTAGGGCGGACTTGATTTCTGAAGGGGAGAGGCGTTCCTGTGACGGGCTGCTGCTGCGGCGAGGAGCTGCAGCTGGAGCGGGAGTCGTTGCATCGCTCCGGACAATGCCCGAGGCGTCATTGATGCAACGGTCACAGATGTAGACCTCCGGTCCAGCCACCATGGACGTTACCTCATGGGCAGTCCGTCCACAGAAAGAACACCGGATTACATCATCTTCGCGCATATTGCTCATGATGAATAGTCGCCTCGATCAGTATACGTTCATTTTGCACGAGACGGGCCGTTTGCGAAGGCCGCGTCATGGTACATATATCGCACCGTTTGTACAATCCCTTAAATCGCCGGAAAGGCCTTTCTGAGGCGAACAGACCCCTTCCCGGGATTTTCTCCTGCCCTTCAACCCACGAGCCCCCTTCAGTTTCCCATGCGGGCCATTCCCACTGATTTCCCGGAGCGGTTTCTGGAGCGCTACACGCGCTTGTTCGGGGCTCGTACGATGGATCGAATCATGGACGGATTCGAAGCTTCCCGACAGACTTGGTTCAGGACGAATCCTCTCAAGGAATCACGCGACCTGGATGACGTGATCGAGGAGCTGTCATCGAATGGAGTCGAAGCGCATCCAGCAGTGGATTGGAGCGATGCTGGGTGCGTGGCCAGGGAAGATCGGAATGCTCTCCTTGCGTCCTCGGTGGTGGAGGAGGGCCGGATCTACGTCCAGGGATTCGCCAGTCAATTACCGGTGCGCGTTCTGGAGCCCGAAGCGGAGGATACATTGCTTGATCTGGCGGCGGCGCCAGGGTCCAAAACCATCCAGTTGGCAGGTGTTGTCCCGACTGCTGACATCGCCGCTGTTGAGATCGTCCGCAAACGCATGTTTCGACTGAAGGACAACTTGCAGCGTCACGGCGTTTCGAATGTCCGGGTCTTTCATCAGGACGGGACAAAGGTGTGGCGATATCGGCCTGAGCACTTCGATCGGATTCTCCTGGATGCTCCGTGCTCAAGTGAAGGTCGTTTTCAGCTTGATGACCCGGACAGCTATGGGTTCTGGTCACCCGGGAAGACCAAAGAGATGGTGCGTCGACAACGCCGCCTGCTGTTCTCGGCTGTTCACGCGCTCAAACCGGGGGGCACATTGGTGTACTCGACATGCTCCTTGGCTCCCGAGGAGAACGAGGGTGTCGTCAACCACGCCCTGGAGACGTTTGGGGACTGTCTGGATATCGAACCAATCGCGTTCGAGGCTCCGGAGCGCCTCGATGCCATGGAGGATTGGGGAAAGGGAGCGATGGATCCACGAGTTGGCCTGAGTTGCCGTCTGCTTCCTTCTGAGAGGATGGAAGGCTTCTTTGTGGCACGATTTCGCAAGACAGCTACGTCTTCGCCCCCGTTGAACCCACATGGTAAGAGCGGCAATCGAGGCAAAGGTCGGAAGCGCTGACGATCAGGAGGGCAGGGCGGACGGCCCGTACTTGGCCTCCAGGAATCGCTCCCGGTAGAGGTAGTGACAGGTCGTACAGACCTTGGAAGTGTAGAGGTAATTCAGTCCACCGCCGAGCAATGCGCCAGTAACAGGCACCATCTGGGCCAGCTTCTTCTCAGTCAGATTGATTCCAAGGCGTCGGATCAGGCCTTCGACGGCGTTGCCGAGGCCGACCTGCTCGATGAAATCGGTGCTTTGCTTGCGGGCCACACGTGAAGCCGTTCGAACAGCTGGCGCAATAGTCACGTCTCGCGTGGAATTACCTGAATTCGCCACTTCATCCAGGACTTGCAGGGCATACAGCCGTTCCTGCGGATCGCTCATGTCGAATCCACAGTACGTTGCCATTTCACCCGCAGCCCTCAAGTTCAACGCTACGAGGGCCACAAGATCAGGCACGATGCCGGCAGCCCCGGCGGCGCCCGTCGCAGCTCCTTCCGCGGAGGCCAATCCGATATACTTCTTGTCAAGTCCGGTCATCACCATATCCACTTGCTCCAGATCAAGCTGGTGAATGTCTTCCAGACGGGCGACTTCAATTCCTTGCTTTCCAAAATCCTTCAGAACCGCTTCCGTCCAGACAGAGTCCTGCGTGATCTCATTGGTCAGCTCCAGCAGTCCGGAAATCACATTCTCCATGGCCCAGTCAACGCCCGGAATCTTGTGGACCTGCTCGGTAACCACGCCCCATGCCTGCGAGGCTTTGCGGGACGCCTGAGAGAACCAGGATTCAGACGGATTGCGCCATTCGGCAATCTCGGCAATCGCTTGACGTTCGTAGGCTGAAATGTCCGGGTGAATCGTGCTTTCCATGGCCGGTTTATACGGTGAACCCGAAAAAGGTTGTGGCCAAACGGTCTAGGTGGTCAGGACGGCGGACAGGGCACTCGGGGCGACACTCAGGGCGCTAAGTCAACGTCGAACCAAACGCGCGAACCTCACTCGTCGCGTCAGTTCGCGATTGGCCAGTAGACCCCGAATCGAATCCGCTGCTGAGGGAGGGGGTAGTCCGGCACGATCAGGTTTCCGAACAACCAGGTCGTCCCGGAAAACATGTTTTCATAGGCGAAGAAGAACGTCGCGCCGCGGACATCTCCTTCGGCTCCCAAGTCGACCAACCAGTTTCCTTCGACGGGTTCGGATTCATCCACCGGCAGTACCAGCAGTCCCGTGGGCGTGTGTAGCCGAAGTCCGTTCATGCTGCTCCAGATGCGCCCCCGCAGATACACGTCCAGATCAAGATCATTCTGGAAAAGGAGGGCGCGCCAGCCGATGCGCGCCGAAGCCCATTGTTCGGGCATGCTGCGCTCCCAAATGCGCGACTCCAAATCGGCATTCGGTCCGGAAGAGGTCTGCAGGGAGCCACTCGTGCGGCCATAGAGGCCTTTACGTCCATCGTCGCGCCACCCAATGGTGAGCGTACTCGTGGTTCTGGTGCGAACACCTTCCTGAATGCGGCTCACGAGTCCGGGGTGGATGGCGTCCAATTGATGGATCGCCGCTGATTCTTCGCGGAGGTGTGCAAGGTTGAGGGCTGCTCGCAATGGACCCCTGTGAACACCAAGCTTGATACTGGCGAGTTGCGTCTCTTGCAATGGCGAAGCGGAGACGTCAGGGATACCAGCGATCATGGTGCTGAATCCGGCAACTTCAAACAACGACAAGCGGCGTGCGTCGCGCTTAAGGACACCACTCGCCGAGAACGCCCCTCGCTCCAGGTGCCCTGACGCTCGCGCGTGCCACCATGCGTGCTGTGAGCCATCCCGAACCCCTGCCTGGATGGACAATGCATGGCGACCGTCAGACCCCACATTCGAAATCGCATCTCCCAACCCGCTTGCTCTCTCGCCCGGAAGTGCTCTCGCCGCCGACTCCACTGTGAACGAAATCCCGCTGTTCTGGCGGGAATCCGGCGTCACGGCCCAGGCACTGCCGCCAAACCCAGCGTCGCGAACCATGTCAGCCTTCAGCCCGATCACGAAGTCGGCTAAAGAGCGCGTCGCATCGGCTATCAGGTGCCAGCGCGTCGTCCATCCGCGCGTCTGCAGGCTGTTACCATCGAAATCCAACGTCTGTGAGCTGCGAACACCACGCAGGGATGTCGTCCATCCACCCTTCAGAGCACGTCCACCGACCTCAAGATCATTTCGAATGGTTCGCCGGCGCGCCGTCGGGTCCCCAACGGTGGCTCCCAGGCGCTGGTAGATGGACTCGTATGTGGCGCCCGTGAAAGGCACGACGCCGGAATGGGCCCCGACGGCGCGCCGCGAGGCCACATCCATGATCCAGGCCGACCACCAGGAAGACGAAACGCCTACTCGAGCTGTGATTTCACGAGCCCGTCGCAACTGCGATCCATCATACTCACCCTGCGCACCTGCACCAGCGTACCCGAATACTGTTTGCAATCGTAGGCCGGCTGAGTCGGATGTCGCCAGGAAGCGATTCTGGACATGCAGCGCACGGACAGCTTGCAGCCCGTCCCCTGCTGATTCATACCGAACACGGGTCAGGGGAGATGCCGTCCGAAGGGGATCGGTGCCGACCTCAATGCTACCCTCATCAGTCCATCTCCGGTTTCTGAGCATCGCAACGGGGAGAAGGTCATACCGGGGGCGACCAACGAGGAGGTCATCCATTGTTCGACCATCCCACTCAACGCGGACGCCGTTGGGGTCCTGGCCAAACATGGACAGTCCGTTGGGCCAGCCGGCCGCACCGAACGTCCAGGAAAACACGCCGGGATCATGGCTCAGCGAGACTGATGGATCCGTATCCAGGTCCTGGAGGGGAATCCGGGGCGTATGATCACCACCATCAATTCCAGAGACCGACACCACGCTGGAGCCAACTTCCATGGAAAGCGCAGTGGCCGTAGTGTCGGCAACCTCTTGTCCCTTCGACTCAACGGTCAGACACACGCACAGGAGCAGGCCGACAACCGTCCCGATCGACTTGGACCGGATGGGCGCTATGCGCAAGGCGCGCATGTTATTCCGGGAAGAGTCCGTAGAGCCGCGACTCGACCCGGGAGATGATTTCCGATTGGTCCACTTCGTTGTTCACGAAGTCCAACTCATCCACGTCGATGATGACCTTTGGCCCGAGATCATAGCGATCGACCCAATCCTCGTAGTGCTTGTTCAGCCGCTGCAAGTATTCAATACGGATGGTGTTCTCGAATTCCCGACCTCGAGACTGGATGTGATTGACCAGAGTCGGAACGCCCGCCCGCAGGTAAACCAGCAGATCCGGTGGGCGGAGGTACGAGGTCATCACCTTGAACAGGTCCTGGTAATTCTCGTAGTCGCGCGCTGACATCAACCCCATCTCGTGCAGGTTGCGGGCGAAGATTTCAGCGTCTTCATAGATGGATCGATCCTGGACCACGCTGTGAGGCGCTTCTTCAATGGATCGTTGATGCTCAAATCGGCTGGAAAGGAAGAATACCTGCAGGTTGAACGACCACCGATGCATGTCTTCATAGAAGTCCGACAGGTAGGGATTGTCGTCGACCCGCTCGTAGAAGGCCTCCCACTTGAAGTAATTGGACAGGATGCGCGTCAGAGAGCTTTTTCCCGCTCCGATGTTACCGGCGATAGCGACGTATTTCTTTCCGGAAGAAGGCAATGGTGCTGAGTGGAAGGTGCGTGTCTTACGACTCGCAGAACGTGAGCAATGGAAACGACCGCCCGGAATATACGTGGCCGAGCTACGGGGTTCTAACGCCAAATTCGCATGCTGTGGGTCTCTGACGGAACCGGAAAATCGTACTTTCCCCGCTTCATTCTCCGAAACTCCATTCTTCAGCTTCCATGGCGCGCAAAGCCCTCGACATTTCGCCAGCAGGTCGCGGCAAATACGACCCGGCGTCCATCGAGACCAAGTGGTATCACTACTGGGAAAGCAATGATCTTTTCCGCACGAATCATGACTCGGATAAGGATCCGCATGTCATTGTGATGCCGCCACCGAACGTGACTGGAAAGCTGCACATGGGGCACGCCCTCCAGGACACGGTTCAGGATGCTCTGACGCGCATGCGCCGGATGCAGGGGATGGAGGCGCTCTGGGTACCAGGGATGGACCACGCTGGCATCGCCACCCAGAACGTCGTCGAGAAGACCCTCAAGAAAGAAGAGAAAAAGAACCGCCACGACCTCGGACGGGAGGCTTTCATTGAGAAAGTCTGGGACTGGAAAGAAGAGTATGGCGGAATCATCCTGGAGCAGAAACGTCGCCTCGGCGATTCGTGTGACTGGTCCAAGGAGCGCTTCACGATGGACGACGGGTTCTCCCGTGCCGTACAGGAAGTGTTTGTCCGTCTCTACGACGAAGGCCTGGTCTACCGCGGCGAGTACCTGATCAACTGGTGCCCGGTCGACCACACGGCACTGTCTGACGAGGAAGTCGACAATGTCGAGCGCAAAGGTCATCTCTGGTACATCCGCTACCCATTGGCCGATGGCAGTGGACACATTGAGATCGCCACGACGCGTCCCGAAACGATGCTGGGTGATACGGCGATTGCCGTGAACCCGGAAGATGAGCGCTACACAGACTTGATCGGCAAGATGGTCAAGCTGCCGCTGACCGATCGCGAGATTCCGATCATCGCCGACGAATACGTCAAGAGCGACTTTGGCGCGGGTGCCCTCAAGGTCACCCCGGCGCACGACAAGAATGACTTCGAAATCGGACGCAAGCACGATCTCGAGATCATCGGCATCATGACTGAAGATGCCAAGATCAACGAGAACGGCGGTGCCTACGAAGGGCTGGACCGCTTCGATGCTCGAAAAAAAGTCGTTGCCGACCTCGAAGAGCAGGGATACCTGGTCAAGATCGAGGACTACGACACCACGGTCCCGATTTCACATCGCTCGAAAGCAATCATCGAGCCGCTGATCTCCCGTCAGTGGTTCGTCAAGATGAAGCCGCTGGCCGATCCTGCTCTGGAAGCGGTGCGGGATGGCCGGATCAAGTTTCATCCGAAGCGTTGGGAGAACGAATACTTCCGGTGGTTGGAAAACATCCGTGACTGGACGATTTCGCGCCAGCTCTGGTGGGGACACCGGATTCCGGTCTGGTACTGGACCGATGAGAACGGCGAGATTGATGAATCGCGCGGTTTCAAGGTATCCGTCGATCAGCCCGAGGACGGCATGGTTCAGGATGAGGACGTCCTCGATACCTGGTTCTCATCCTGGCTCTGGCCCTTTGCCACCCTCGGATGGCCCGAAGAGACACCGGATTTGAAGAAGTTCTACCCCGGCGCCGTTCTGGTATCCGGATACGACATTCTTTTCTTCTGGATCGCCCGCATGATCATGGCGGGTCTCCACTTCATGGGGGACATTCCGTACAAGGATATCTTCATAACAGGGATGATCAAGGACAAACAGGGTCGCTGGATGTCCAAATCGCTCGGCAATGGCATCGATCCGTTGGAGATGACTGAGCAGTACGGCGCTGATGCGGTCCGATTCAGTCTGACCATTCTCTGTGCGCAGGGTCAGGACATCAAGCTGGACCCGACGAAGTTTGAGATGGGTCGCAACTTCGCGAACAAGATCTGGAATGCGTTCAACGTGTTCGGTCAGTTCATGGAGGAGGGCAAGGACTACCGCCGCACCCGTTCGTTTGGAGAACTGGACTTCGCCGAGCAGTGGATGTTGACGCGTCTCAACCAAACCATCCTCGACGTCGAAGAGGACCTGGCTCGCTATCGACTCAACGAGGCGGTCGGCAAGATTTACACCCTGTTCTGGGGTGACTACTGCGACTGGTATCTCGAACTCATCAAGCCATCAGGCGGCGCCCAGATGGACGATGAGACCATTGCGCTCGCTGTTGAGCTGTTCGAGACGATGTTGCAGCTGCTGCATCCGTTCATGCCTTTCATCACCGAGGAGCTGTGGACGCATGTTCGCCCGCGCGAAGAAGGCGATATCTGCATGATGAGCGAATGGCCGGCGTCCAATCCGGACGAGATCGATGCCGATCTGGCCTCGCACTTCGGGACCATGCAGGAGCTGATTTCGGGCATCCGAAATGTGCGCGCTCAGTACAGCGTGGCCCCAAGCCAGACCATTTCGGCTGTACTGCAGCTCGAAAAGGATCTGGTCGAGCCCGTCGAATCACACCGGGATTACTTCACCAAGTTGGCGAAAGTGGCTGATCTGGAGGTCCGCACTGAAGGGTCACGACCTCCTGCTTCAGCCTCGGTCGTTGTCGGACGTAATCAGGTGTTTGTGCCCCTGAAAGGTATGATCGACCTGGATGTCGAGCGGGAACGCCTTCAGAAGGAGATCGACGAAAAGTCACGGTTCATGAAGTCCATTCAGGGCAAGCTGAACAATGAAAACTTCGTTTCGCGCGCCCCTGAAGCCGTTGTGCAGAAAGAGCGCGACAAGCTGGTCGAAGTCGAGGCTGAGGTGAAGCGACTCGAAAGCTCCTTGTCTGAGTTGGGCTGAACTCGGGCACGTACACTGCGACAACGAATCCAGCGAGGTGTTGGTCATGCTGCGAATAGTCCTGATCGCGCTGATGTTGTTGTCGTTCCCGGGCGCTTCCGGCACTGCGGCAGCTCAGGATGTTCAAGAAAAGCGGTCGCATTCCTCGAATGCCGCAATTGAACTCGAACTCAAGGACGGCTCTCTGCTGCGGGGGACCATTCTTTCTGAAACGGAGACCACCATCTCGTTCCGCACACTGAGTGGTTCGCTGATCGACATCCGCACGTCTGATGTTGTGCGTCGACGCAGGGTTGTCGGACGCATGACGGAAAACGGCTTCCTGCAACATGACCCCAATACAACCAGGCTTCTCTTCGGCCCAACGGCTCAGCCTCTCAAATCAGGAAACGGCTATATAGCTGCGCACGAGCTGTTCCTGCTGTCTGGTGCCGTGGGTGTCGGCGATTTTATCACTTTGTGGGGCGGAGCATCCATTGTGCCGGGTGCTCCTGAACAGCTGATTTTTGCGGCTCCGAAATTTACCCTGTTCAACCGCGGCAACAAGTCGCTTGCCACCGGATTCGCGCTGGGGACGGTAACGGGAGGCAATGATTCAGGCGGCATCATGTATACGGCCGGAACGCTCGGTGGCGCCGAGCAGGCGGTAACTTTTGGTACAGGATTTCTTTTCGGCGGGGGAGAAGTCCTCGATTCCGCACTCCTCATGTTCGGAGGGCACAAGCAGCTTTCATCACGGATCAAGCTGATCTCGGAAAATTATGCCATGCCAGCAGAAGGGGGAGGCGTGCTGATGAGCGCAGCCGTCCGGTTTATTGGAGGTTTCCTGACCACTGATTTTGGAGGTATCACGCATTCCTCTGCGCTGACAGGAAGCAACATGCCCATCATCCCGTGGCTGTCTTTCTCCTATCACTTCTTGCGCTGAGTAGTCCGGTTATAGCGACAGGCAGCGATCGCTTCCGGCCTGTCCATCCCGGCCCAAGAATCCTGTCTTCACCCTTTGCGTCAATTTCATGTTGGTGGAGAAACTTGTAGATAAAAGAGTATTTACTCCTTTATTGAATTTCGACACTCCTCGCCAGTCACCAGAATCGCCATGCTTCCTCTTGATCTCGCACCTTTCACCAAGGAAACCGCCTCCAATAACGATGCCGCGATGGCATCCCGAAAGGTGGGAGCTATCGTAGCTGACGATTACAGAAGGGCTCGCGTCATGAAGCAATTCGGGATTGAGTTCTGCTGCGGAGGAGGCATTCCCCTCGAAGAAGCGTGCCGCCGGCAAGGCGTCTCTGTGGACGAAGTAACGTCGGCCCTTCAGGAATTGGAGCAGGGTCCTGCTGGTGTTACGTCCCAGGCTGCCCGATGGTCAAATGATCTGTTGATACACTACATCGAGGAAACACATCACGGGTATGTGCGCGGAGCGATTCCCTCACTGATACAATTCACAGCAAAAGTGGCCCGCGTCCATGGAGCAGCCGTGCCTGAACTCGTCGAGATAGCCGAGACATTCGAAGCCATGGCATCGGAGATGGAGGCTCATATGTCGTTCGAAGAGGATGTGCTATTTCCCGCCATCCGTACCAATCCTGACAACGTAAGCGCGTTTTTGGACCAAGCAGAGGAAGAGCATGAGGCTGTTGGGGATGCCATGCGTCGCATCAGAACGCTTTCGAATGATTTCAGCCCTCCAGACTGGGCGTGTGCGACATACCGGGCTGCCTTCACGCTGCTTGAAGAATTCGAGACCGATCTGCACGCCCACGTGCATCTGGAGAACAATGTCCTGTTTCCGCGAATGACCCCACAGGTGCAATCAGACTCCTGATCGACGCGCAAAAACGCGATATTTGATCGTAATGGTATAGAGCGAGGGACCATCCTGTGGTATCCCTTTCCAGTGCTATGCCTGAAACGACAACCACATATCAGCCGAAACTCACACCCGTTGTAGGGGAGTTGGGTCAAGAAACCGCCATCCGACGCCAGGTCGTGCGACGCAAAGTATTGCGTCCGGCCGAGGACCGCATGGAGTCGACGTTCCGGATTCCGGTCGTCGCAACGTTGGTATTCGTCATCACCATGATCGCCATTTTCTATCTGGGGCGGATTGTGGCAGGCTACTACGAGCCCGTCATCAATGACGGCCGTGTCGAATTCGTCGGACGCGCTTCCTGACCCCTCTGGGTGGGGAGTTCGAGGGTGAGCGATTGGATGAGACGGTAGGAGGGTGATTCTGGACGTTGCAGCGGGGAGTCCCCGGCTTGAAAACCTCCTCGTTTCTGCTACCTTTGAGCATTGATTCATCAGGCCTCCCGAGTCCATGCTCTCTCGTCGTCGCTTTCTTCGCCGTGCTTCAGCACCAGTAGCCGCCTCTTTCGCGGCGCCATTCTTCAATCCCGGTTCCATCGGGGACTATCTGGAGCACATAGCGAGCGATACCCGAGCGCCGGAAGTCATTGCTCGCGACGAGAGTTTCTGGCACGAAATCCAGCAGGCATTTACGGTCGATCGCTCCCTGGTGAACCTGAATAATGGCGGTGTCAGTCCTGCGCCGGCAATCGTGCAGCAGGCCATGAAGGCGCACTTGGACTACATGAACCAGGCTCCTGTCTACACGATGTGGCGCATCCTGCAGCCGCAAGCTGAAGGAGTTCGTCAGCGACTGGCTCGGGAGTTCGGCTCATCGCCAGAAGAAATCGCCATCACCCGGAATGCCAGCGAAGGCCTGCAAATCTGCCAGAACGGGTTTGATTTCGAACCCGGAGACGAAGTGCTGACGACCACCCAGGATTACGGGCGGATGATCAACACCTTCAAGCAGCGTGAGCGCCGCGATGGCATCGTGCTCAAGCAATTCCAGATCCCGATCCCGGCCGAAGATCCGGATGAAATCGTTCGGCTGTTCGAACAGAACATCACGCCGAAGACGAAAGCCATTCTGATGTGCCACATCATCAATATCACGGGACAGATTCTGCCTGTGAAAGGAGTGGTTCAGATGGCCCGTAAGCGAGGTATCCCGGTCATCGTGGATGGAGCGCATTCATTCGCCCATTTCCAGTTCAAGCACGAAGACCTGGACTGCGACTATTTCGCGACCAGTCTCCACAAGTGGCTGCTTGCGCCGATCGGCACGGGCATGCTCTATGTGCGCAAGGACAAGATCAAGGATCTCTGGCCCATGCAGGCTGGCAATCCAACCCAGGATGATGACATCCGCAAGTTCGAAGAGATCGGCACCCATCCTGAGGCGAACCAGATCGCAATTTCAGAGGCCCTGACATTCCACCAGGGTATTGGCGCCGATCGCAAGGAAGCTCGACTCCGCTACTTGCGTGATTACTGGGCAGACCGTCTTCTGCAGCATGATCGGATCTATCTGAATACCAGTCAGAAGCCCGAGTTTTCGTGCTGCATCGGAAACGTTGGGATTCGTGGCATCGACACGACCCTCGTCGGTAAGTACATGTGGGATGAGCACCGCATCATCATCACGCCGATCAAGCACGCCGAGTTTGAAGGCGCTCGGGTTACCGCAAACGTCTACACCACGATCGAGGAGCTGGACCGCTTCTGTGATGCGATGGAGCATCTTGCTGACAATGGCTTGCCATCGAGCTATATCACGCAGGGCTGACGAAGGCCGGAACGACGAGCTTCGATGTGGTCAGCCTCGCCCCCAGGGACCAGGAAACAGGATGGGTGTGCCTTGTTTGTAGGCTTCGTAATCCGGCTGTCCGCCCCACTTCTCGTCGGAGCGACGCTCCAGAAGTGGCACTCCGGATATGAATCGGAGCAGCACGTACACGAACAGCGGTGAGATCAGGATAATCCACTGCCATCCCGACACAACTGGCGCCGCCATGAGCATGACGCCGAACCAGAGCGTGATTTCGCCAACGTAGTTCGGGTGGCGGGAGATGGACCAGAGGCCGGATGTAATGAACTGGGAGCCGTCGGGATGTATCGCACGGAATCGCTTCTTTTGTTCATCCGCGACGACTTCCACACCGAATCCTATCAACCAGACGGTCAGCCCTGCCCAGAATACCGCAGAGAAGCCTGCTTCTGGCGAATGATCGAGGCGAACCAACACAGGGAGCAGACACAAGAAAGCCCACATGGCTTGCATGGTCCATGCGTTCAGGAAACGAACGGGATCAACCTTGAATTCGTCGAATCGCCCATCCTTTCCCTGTTTGTGGATTCGTCCTACCAGAAACCACGCCATGCGAGCGCTCCAGATAATCACGCAAGTGAGCATGATCCAGCCCGCGATTCCAGGCTGCGTCCACAATCCGACGAGGAAAGCACTGGAGATGAAAGAGACGCTTCCGATCAGGTCGTAGAAGCGCTCGGTTTGCCGGAAATAGGCAGGGATCCAAGCGATCACGTTGATCGCCATGACCCAGAACAAAACCAAGAGGGGCAGGCCCTCGAGTGGCGGGCGGGTCTCCGACCCGCCCGCCAGGGCAATCAGAATTCCGATGACCAGCAGGGCCGGTGCGGTTAATCGCACCGACCAGCGGCTACCCGCGGAAGTGGCTTGCTGACTCATGGGTACGTTCGATCAGTCGGTGTTTTTCGCTTCCAGGCTCATGGGGCCTGCACCGAAGTGTGCAATGAAAAAAGCTGCGCCAGCCAGCCCCAGGTCTTTCATGAACGCGGAGAAAGCCATCTGGCCTCCGGTCGAAAGCTGCGGCGCCCAAACGAGCAGCGCAGTGCTCAGAAGAAACAGGCCGAGAACCAAGGAAAGCTCTTTCACTTTGAATCCGGCCATGATGCCCAACGCAGACGCGACCAGCAGTACACCGGTCAGGTAGACGAAGAGAGTGGGAGCCGGAAGGAATGAGGGGACCATGCCAGCCATGTCAGCGGCACTTCCAAAGTGACCGAATCCGAAAACGAGCATTGGCGCAGCGAAAAGCACGCGACCGAGGACGGGGAGAAACTTCATGAGAAGGGACTCTTGGGAAAGTGTTGGAAGGACAAACACGCCACTCATTCGTCGCAAGTGCGATTATAGTTGACGCGTCAAGTAATTCATGGCTAAGAGCAATCCGATCAGGGAACGTTACAGATGTGTCCCGCGGTGTGGCCCCAAACGGGATGGACGACAAGACCATTTCGACGTTCAGTTGTGCTTGTTTGAATGGCGAGCGAGGTGTTATCTAGGTCTTCACCCGAACGCATTCGCATGGCCAAGCGCAAATCCCAACTGGACCGTCTCCGGGAAACCATCCTGAAGCCGACGATCCGGGTCCCCAATCTGATTCGATTCAAGCCCGGGGCGCCTCCTGGCGTTCTGGAGTATCGCGGAGAGGAACGCACTGAACCGGTCACCCTCTCCCTGATCGATTTCAGGGACGATCACTTCGAGGAAATCCCGGAGATCGGCCCCGAGTGGAAGGAACGCGTTACGGCGCCGGGCACGGTCTCTTGGTTGGATGTTTCCGGCGTGCACGACCCATCGGTCATTGAAGACATCGGTTCGCACCTTGGTCTGCATCCGCTGATCATGGAGGACATCGTCAACCCGATCCAGCGGCCGAAATTCGAGCCGTTTGAGGATCAGCTCTATGTCGTGGTGCGGATGCTCCACATCCGGGACGACGGGACTGTGCAGGACGAGCAGATCTCGATCGTGATCACCAAGCATTATGTAGTCTCGTTCCAGCAGCTTCCCGGAGACGTATTCGACCCGGTTCGGCAGCGCCTGTGCAATGGAAAAGGGGTGATTCGTTCCCAGGGGGCTGACTATATCGCCTATGCGTTGATCGACCTGATTGTCGACTACTACTTCGTGTTGCTGGAGCGCATCGGCACGCAAGTGCAGGAATTGGAGCAGGAGGTGATGGACAATCCGTCAAAGGACACCGTCCAGGCCATCCGGGCGGCCAAGCAGACCATCATCTCCTACCGAAAGGACATTTGGCCCGTCCGTGAGCTGGCGTCTGCCATGGCCAGGGATGATTCCGGACTCATCAAGAAGCGAACGACGACGTACTTGCGGGACGTGTACGATCATGCTATCCAGGTCATCGACCTGATGGAGACGTACCGTGACCAGCTTTCCGGATTGACCGATCTGTACCTGTCTTCACTCAGTCAGCGAATGAACGAGGTGATGCAGGTTCTGACCATCATCGGTAGCATTTTCATCCCGCTGACATTCATCGCCGGGATTTACGGGATGAACTTTGTGAACATGCCCGAGCTGCAGTGGGAGTATGGCTATCAGATGGCCTGGGGTTTGATGATTTTGACGGCGATCGGGTTGTTCGTGTTCTTCAAGCGACGCAAGTGGTTGTGACCATGATGACCTTCCTATCACAAAACGTCGCAGCACGCGTGCTCAGGGACCGGATGCAACAGGACGCGGATGCCCCGGCACAGGATTCGCTCGCGTTGGCACAAGACTCGGTTGCAGCTGACACCTCGAACGCAAGCCCGCTCGTCGATCTCGTCGAAGCGCCTTCGCGCATCGTCACCAAGCTGTCTGAGATCTTCTCCATTGAAGCCGTCGTGGCGGTCGGCCTGAAGCTGTTTCTGATCGTCATCATCGCCTGGGGCGTGATCAAAGTGGTCGATCGGGCGCTGCAGGTCTGGAATGGTCGCTTCGAAGACTTGCCGCTCATCGCTCCCCGTCGACAGCGTGCATTGACCATCAGCACCCTGATGTCTTCTTCGGCGCGATACGTGGTCTGGTCAATTGCGCTCATCACCATTCTGGATGTGATGAACATAGATGTGGGTGCGCTGATCGCAACGGCCGGTATTGCGGGGATAGCCATCGGTTTTGGGGCCCAGTCACTCGTCAAGGACATGATCGGCGGCGTATTGCTCCTGTTTGATGACACCATTCACGTCGGTGATCTCGTTCGTCTGGGAACCGACGAGGGTCTGGTTGAGGACATCGGTGTGCGAACCATCAAGATTCGTCGATTCAATGGGGAACTGCTCATGGTACCCGCAGGCGATCTCCGGACGTTCGGAAATCGAAGCATCGGATTCGTTCGAGCAGTGGTGCCTGTTGGCTTGTCCTACGGCCAGGACGCCGATCGCATCATGGAGGTGATGCAGCGTGTGGCAGATGAGTACGCGGCCGACCATCCCGACATTCTCATCACCGATGAACCGCCGATCGTTCAGGGTATCACCAATTTCGCCGAGAGCTCCGTGGATGTACGGATTGTCATCAAGATGCTCCCTGGCGAACAATGGAATGCCGAACGTGAACTGCGCAGGCGGCTGAAACGTGCCTTCGATCAGGAAGGGATATCCATCCCATTTCCTCAGCGCACGCTCCATCTGGTCCAGGAGAGCGAGCAGCGTAATCCGTTCTCCACAGCGTCGACGGCCGCATCGCCGAAGGATGACGAGGGTGATCGATGGGAAAGCGGATCAGAGGACACGCCCTCTGTGTGAAGCGAATTGCTCGTCAGTGGGAGTGGAGCGGGAATTTGTGCTCCGGAAACAGCCTTTCGACCAGCGTAGGGAAGGGCGGGGTGGTCGCAATTCTCAGCGGTTGACCGTTCCAGGGATGAGTAAAGGACAACGCTGTTGCTGCCAACAGCATACGATCAACGCCAAGCGACTCCCGGAAATAGGCGTTGTGCGCGCGATCGCCAAATTTCCGATCCCCGATAATGGGGTGGAAAATGTGCTTGAAGTGCCTGCGGACCTGATTCTTCCGACCGGTTTCGGGGTTGATGGACAGAAGCGAATACCTGGCCGTCTCGTAGCGTCCAACAGTTGCATCAATCTCGGTGGTAGCCAGCGTAGCATAAGATGTCACCGCAGGTTGAGCGGGTTTATCGGTCCTGGCTTTGCCGTCAGTCGTCCGATCCCTGATTTCTTTCAGTGGATAGTCGATGCACCCCTTTTCGTCGGTCCACCCACGGACAATGGCCAGATACTCTTTCGTCACCTCACGGACGGCGAACAAGTCGGACATCACGCGTGCATCTTCTGCAGATCGACCGAACAGCAGGACTCCCGAGGTGGGTTTGTCCAAGCGATGAATGGGGAAGACGCGATAACCCACCTGGTCACGAAGCAGCTGGAGAGCGAATCGCGTCTCGTATGCATCGAGTTTGGTCCGGTGGACCAGCAGCCCGGCAGGTTTGTCGATGGCGATCAGGTGGTCGTCTTCGTAGATGACGTCCAGTTCAGACATGGGCTCTGAGGTGGAAGAGCCCATTGCGCGCGGATCGACGTTTGCCACTACTGCAATCGGATGATGATGGCCGGTTCGACCCGGCTGCGCTTTTCCTGACCTTCGATGCGCCCTAGGACGCGGACCGTTTCGAAGCTTTGTCGGTAGCGGAATCCTACAAGGATGTATTTCCGGTATTGGTAGGCGGCCTCGAGACGTGTGAGGCCGTTTTCCGATGGGCCATTCACGATGTCGTTCAGCGAGTTCATGTTCACCCTGTCGAACACCCATCGAACCTGGAAGGGGAGCTCAGGGTCGCTCACACGCACATCGAGCTCAAACCACCCGGACTCCGCGCGATTCCACGAATGCTCCAGGCTCCAGCGGATACGGTAATACTTCGATAAACGAAGATCCATGCCGATGTAGGATCCGAACTCAAGACGATCTCTGGCGTGGAGCAGATTTCGTTTCGACGTGAAGGCGATGTGATCGGTATCATCAGCCAACGTGACAGACAGGCTCCGGAGCCGATCGCGCTCGTAACGGGAATTGAAGTAGGACGGGAAAAAGCCTTCGCCCAGAATCCGCTGCTCTACCCAGCCCCGGATGCGCATGTTCTCCTTCTCGTGGACACCTCGCGCTCCGATGCCGAGGCCACTGCCGAATCCGAAGATGTTGCCCAATTCAGCGTAGAGAAAGAGGTTGTCCAGGGCTTCAGTCTGTACCGGGAATCCCGCGTCGAATCCAAGCATGGTCAGGGGCGAACCGCGCTCTGCCCGGCCCAGCCCAAGCGAGTCTGCCCCGGCTGGGAGATCGGATCGGAAGAAGGGTAATCCGTTCTTGAACTCGTTTTCCAGGCGTGCATCATCACTCGCATCTCCTGCCAGCGTGACGCCCCACTCCCATTCCTGCTTGAGGGTCGTCAGTCCCAGGCTGGCCGGCGTGAATGCGACACGCGCGCCGAACACGCCGGGGTCTGATATACTGCCGAAAAGGCTCTGGATGCTGACATCGTCGGAGGTACGGCTGTACTGAATTCCGGTATTCGGCGTATCCAGGCTGAGCGTGTTGCGATATCGATTGAAGAACTGTCCGTGACCGATCATGGTGTGATCGATGTCGCCGACCCGGACGTTGACGGGCGTTTCAGACCATGTGCCGTATTGGAGGTACCGCAGGATGGCCAGGACGTCCTCGGAATCATCCCAATCCTCGTCCCGCACGCCTCGATGATTCCAACGATAGCGAAGTCGAAGCCCTACCGACCAGAGTCCCCGCTCGAGCGAAGGCGCCAAGGTGGAGGAAAGGAACCGCTCTCCATCACCGTCCTGATTCTCGAAGCTCAATATCCCGACCTCCGTATCCAGTCCGAATGCCCAGGCATCGGATTCGAGCTGCCCCGGATCGTCGATGACTTGGCCGAGCGCAGGAGTTGCAACAAGGCCCAGAACCAGAATGAAGCTGCGGATGGTCAAGGGAAATCAGTGGACAACGTGGTGAACGACAAGGTGCTGGATTGGAATGTATATATTGCTCCGTACATTCGTGTGGTCGGTGCGTCAAGTGCGACAAACCGAGCACAAACGCTGTCTTTCCTGACAAAACCTTCTATTCGCACCCATCATGAAGCATTTTCTCTCCCTGCTGGCACTGGTCCTGGTCGCTTCAATGACCGTTGCTCCGAATTCGGCTTCGGCACAAGGGATCAAGGTCGGACCACACGCCGGTCTGAATCTGGACGGCACTGAGGTATTTCTGGGGCTTGGCGCCCAATTCGACCTTCCCGTGATGGAACGTGAGATGTGGGGTAACGTCGGTTTCGACTACTATCCCTTCATCGATGGCGCAAGCTCCACGTCGGTTTCGCTTGATGTGCTGTTTCCATTCGGAGTCGGTAACCTGGCCTTCTATGGTGGCGGTGGACTCGGTTTCACGGCCACATCTTTTGACAACCCACTCCCTAACGGCGACGAGTCAGACACCGATATCGGCCTGAACCTCAAGGCTGGCTGGCTTATCGGCTCCCGGGCTGATGGCTACCGCCCGTTCATCGAGCTGGATCAGTCCATCGGCAATGGGTCCAACCTCGCAATCCGTGGCGGCGTCTTTGTTGCCATTGGAGGTCGATAGGCTACCCTGTTTTCTTGGAAACGTAGCGGGGGCGCGGCGAATGCCGCGCCCCCGCTTTCTGTTTTGGGCCGAAACGCGGGTAGGAGGAGTGTTTGTCCTAGAGGTCCACTTCGCGCTTCTTCAGCAAGAACAACCCGTAATGACCGGCCGTGACCGCAATCATGCCGCTGCGGTAGTACGGGTAGTTGCTCCACGAAACGCCTCGGCCGCCGACGGGTGAGGTGTCGAAGTAGGCTGTTTCAAACGGGTTCTCTGGATCGGTGATATCAATGATGCGCAGGCCGGCCGCCGTGTTGGACTGATACATCAGGTTGCCTTTGACGTACAGGTTGTGGTCCGTCTCGGTCGTTTGGGCCACGTATTCACCGGCCAGCGTCGGATCATCCAGGTCCGTCAGATCCCAGATCAACGTGCGTGTCCCGTCCACGAGTCCTTGCGCTTCATCGATCTCATCGTTCAGGTAGAAGTAGCGATGGTCGTCCGTGAACCAGCCCTGGTGTGCGTAGGCAACAGCCGGATAGCTTGCTATCGAGATTGACACCGGGTTTTCCTTGTCCGTGACGTCAGCAATGGAAATGGCTGTCTCGTTGGACCCCACGCAGATCTCCTGCCCCTTGTAGTCCGGGTCGGGCCCGTGGTAAATCACGCACTGGGCATCGTGTGAATAGCCCGTGCCCCTTCGACCGGTTTCGCCGTCCGAGAAACAACCCGCAAAAACGGGATTCGCCGGATCCCGGAGATCGATCATATGCAGACCACCGCCACACGTCGTCCCTCCGGCGCTGCTACCCACCGAGTAGCCGAAACCGGTGTCTTCATTGATGACAATGTTGTGGGCGCTGAAGATGCCTTCGTAGAGGCCATCGGCCTCAAACTCGACCGGATTACCCTCCACGTCGCGAAGACGTGTCAGGTCAAAGATCTGCATGCCGTGCTGCCCTGCGCCATCCGAGACGATGTAGGCGTAGTTCTTGTACACTTTCATGTCGCGCCAAACGGCCATGTTGGCCGTCTCAGTCATGCGAAGTGTGCCAAGGACGCGAGGATTGAATGGGTCGGTGACATCCACGAACGAGGTAGCATTCGACATGCCTACAATCGCGTATTCGCGGCCCGTGTCCGGGTCTTCCCAGCCCCAGAGGTCATTGGTGCGAATGCCGCGATCGGCTCCCAAATCACCCATGGAGACGAATGACATGATGTCGACACCATCGCAGGGGAAGTCGCTGGCCTGTCCTTCCGTACATTCGATCATTTCGCCCGCCATCGAATCGTAACCGAATGTCTCATTGATCAGCGGGGCACTCCAATCGGAGCGGTAGCCGGAGTGAATGAAAGCTGCCCCTGCACGGTTGTCCAATCCCGGTGAACCTACCATGACAGTGGCACCAATCGTTGCAAGTGAACCGCCGAACTGGCTGCGTCGCTGTAATGGAGGAGCTGGAAGGACGCTGCTGGCGACGGGAGTAAGTGATTCCGAATCGAGGTTGAACTGGAATACACTGCCTGTACCCTGACGACCACCATGACCGGGTGCACCGATCAGGATCGTTCCGTCCCGATTGGCGAGCGAAGCGCCAAACCGATCACCGCGATCGGCGCTGAATGCGTTCAGACGACCTCGGGCCTGCCATTGTCCGTCGACGTTCTCATACAGTGCGACCGTACCGGAGCCTCCGGCAAATCCCGGGGCTCCTACGGCAGCCATGTTGCCTTCCATCCACAATGCGGACCCGAATCCGGAGCCCTCCGCAGGAAATGATGTGGGCAGCTGTGAAGCGAGCGACCACATCTCGGACATCTCATCGAAGAAATAGGTGTAGACGGCCCCGCTTCCATCGTTGGCCGTCGGTGCGGATACGAGGACTTGATGCCCGTTGAAACCAAGGACCGAACCGAATGCATTGTCCGTCGACTCGTCAGAGGCAGCCAACTCGGATTCGAGCGTCCATCCATCGGACGGATTGTTTCTCCACACCTGAACACGGGCGGCCATTTCAGCTGCTGCACCACTGGTGACAAGGATTCGATCGCCTGAAACGGCGACTTGGGTTCCGAACCCGTCCTCGTCGCCAACCAGACTTGATTCAAATGCAAACCGGCCGTCAGGTTGGATGTCATAGATGTCCACGCGCTGCTCATTCGTTGCGACGACCAGTCGGCTGCCGTCCGATGCCATCGCTCGGCCAAAGCGGTCACCATCACTGGCACGATTGCCGGCTGTCAATCGATCAACTTCGGCCCACGTGCCTTCAGCTGATGCTCGGTATACGTAGATCGTTCCGGGCAGCGTGGGTTGGTTCGTGTCTGCGACCAGAAAAGCATCTCCAGCAGAAACGACCGTTGTGCCGAATTGCTGCGCGTCAACAGGCAGGACGAGGAGCAGGACGAATACAAAGGAGAGTATGCGAGCCATGAGTCATGTCAATTGATGGAAAGCAGGCGACGCATCATAACCATCTCTGGACGCGCTGGCAAGCTCGACCCCTTTTGGCCACAAATCGACTGTGTGATTCCTGTGAAGCCGATTTCACGGATCCCGGGGGATCAGGTGTAGGGGAATCCCGTACAGAAAAGGGCCCGGGAAAGAAGGGCTCTCCCGGAGAACCTCCAAGGATCGAGGCCATCATGACATTCATGCGTGCGATCATAGAATGCCCTCTGAGTGGCAGGGATGGTTGGCTGCATCTCTGCACCCCACTTGAACGGGTTTAGCGTTGCGAATAAGGGCGTGATCCCTATCATCCATACATCATCCACCACGCTCACCCTCATCCACCACAATGGCGTCCCCACAGCTTCTCCCAGAAGACCGTCCGATTGACGACCTCCTCAAGCCCATAAATCAGTTTCTCCGCCTTGAGGCGTCCTCTGGAATTCTATTGATGGTCATGGCCGTCCTGGCGCTTGTTTTCGCCAACACGGCCCTCTCGACGACCTACTTCAGCACGCTTGAAATCCCCCTGAAAGTCGGTTTCGGGGATTTCGTGATTGACAAGCCGCTTCTACTCTGGATCAACGACGGCCTCATGGCCATCTTTTTCTTCCTCGTTGGTCTGGAGATCAAGCGCGAAGTCCTGGTCGGTGAGCTTTCATCTCCCAAGCAAGCGATGCTGCCCATCATGGGTGCCATCGGTGGAATGGTCGTTCCCGCTGGTGCTTACGTTCTGGTAACGGGCGGGACACCCTTCGTGAACGGCTGGGGAATCCCCATGGCGACCGATATTGCCTTCGCCCTGGGAATCCTGGCGTTGCTCGGGACCCGCGCACCCGTCGCACTCAAGATCTTCCTGACGGCCCTGGCCATCATCGATGACCTGGGAGCGGTCATGGTCATCGCCATTTTCTACACCTCCAAGATCAACATGGTGGCGTTGGCCGCTGGATTCGGTCTCTTTGCTGTGCTGGCTCTTGGTAATCGACTCGGTGTTCGGAAGACCCGGTTTTATGTCATCCTGGGAATCTTTCTCTGGCTGGCATTCCTCAAGTCCGGTGTTCACGCCACGATTGCTGGCGTACTCCTGGCACTGACCGTTCCGGCTCGCCGTCGACTTGACGAAGTCACTTTCCGCGAAAAGGCGCAGGGCTTCCTCAGTTCGATGAAAGTCGGGGAAGAAGATGACCGGGAAAACCAGGAGGCGGTCAACGCGCTGGAGATTCTCTCCAAGGGCGCTGCGACCCCGTTGGCTCGCATGGAGCATGCCCTGCATGGTTGGGTAGCCTTCTTCATCATGCCGGTATTCGCTCTGGCCAATGCCGGTGTAGACTTGCGTCAGGTCTCCATCTTTGAAGCACTTACCCATCCGGTTGCCCTCGGGATCATCGCAGGTTTGTTCATCGGAAAGCAGGTTGGCGTAGCCATTTTCTCCTGGGTGGCGCTCAAGCTCAACATCGCCGAGATGCCAAAAGGAGTGGGCTGGCTGCAATTGTACGGAGTCGCAGTCCTCACCGGTGTTGGCTTCACGATGTCACTCTTCATCGCCGGTCTTTCATTTGGCGATCCGGAAGTGCTTGATCGAGCCAAGACAGGCATTCTGTTTGCGTCCCTGATCGCGGGCCTCATGGGGTACTTCATGATCAGGTTGTCGCCGGTCGCCTCAGACGATTCATGACATTGGCTGCATAGCCTCTCAGCCGCTCCACTCATCGGAAGGCTGCTCGGGCGCGGCGGGATTCATCCCGCCGCGCCCTTTTTTGTGACCTGGTTTTCGACTTATGAACAACCGGTCACGTCGTCTGGCGGGCGTTGGATGCGTTCGTATAATTGAAAGCCTTCCAATCGATTGACCCGTTTTCAAGGATCGAAGTTCATGATGCGTCGCCTACTGGTTCTTTTCAGCCTGATACTCGTCTCGTCCACTACCTCACAGGCAAGTGACCTTGCAGGATTCCTCGCCACGATGAGTGCTTCATACGAGCAGGGAGTGGAGTTCACGCTGGAGGTTACGCTGGACAACACGAGTACGGTCGGCGGCGGGCCTCTCGATACAGCAAATCCGACGGGAATCATCACCATCCCGGACGGCCTGACCGTAAAGAGTTTTTCGATTCCGGGCGGAAGTTGTAATCAGGTGAGCAATACGTTGGTCTGCAAATACCCGTCCATCGCCGCCGGCGATACCAAGACGTTCACCGTGGTTCTGGAGGGCACGTCTTTGGGAACGAAGGAAATCAGCATGAGCGTGAGCCATGATGACTTTGACCCAAATGGAAGCAACAACACACCCAGTCATCTGGTGACCATTACGGAACCAGCCGTTCCCGAGCTGTCTACGCAGAAAACGGCGAGCTTGACGGAGGTGGGACTGGGCGAGTTGGTAACCTACACCATCCGTGTTACGAACACAGGGAACGGTCCCGCAACGGGTATCCAGGTTCAGGACGCGCTTCCGGATGGTGTCGAGTTCGTTTCATCCAGTGATTGCGTTCAAAGCCTGGGTGTTATCACGTGTACGACACCATCGTTGCCTCCCGGCAATTCGGCTGAGTTCCAGGTCACCGTCAGCGCGACAAAAGCCGGTACCATCACGAATACGGCGAGCGCAACCAGTGTTGAGGTCACCACGCCGGCCACAGATACCGCACAAATCACAGTCCGGAAACGTGCTGATGTGAGTATTGAGAAAGCGATGGCCGATCGAGCCATCTTCGGTCCTGGTTCGCAGGTGTTCACGCTTGTGGTGACCAACAATGGCCCCGATGAAGCAGAAAATGTCACGGTCACGGACAACTTGCCGTTGGACCCGAAATCGACGATGCCTGTGTTTGCCGACCCAAACCTGCCGTCCCCTTGTACTGGTGGTCAGTCAGTGACATGCCCCCTTGGGACGATGGCTCCCGGTGAGGTACGGGTAATCACATTCGGCGCGGGATTCAATCCGGAGCTGTTTGGATCGGATCCACTGGTGCGGCCCGACATTGTCTCCTACACCAATACCGCATCTGTCACGACGTCAAGCAATGACACGAACGCATCGAATAATGAATCCTCTGCCAGCGGGAAAGTCCTCGCTCCTCCCGGAGAAGGTCAGGATGCGCCCTGGACGGAATGGGTCAGTGATCCGGTCAATCCGGCAACCGGAGAAATTGCGGATACCTTTCCTGCAGATCTGACGTTGGCTGGGCCCTACCCGCTTTCGTTCGCGAGGAATTACGCTTCTTTCAAGGATACGCAAGGTGTTGGCGAAAGCGGATTGGGGCCGAATTGGTCTCACAGCTACGCGTGGAAGATTGACATCGTGGACGCGTTCGGAGAAACGGCCTATCGGCTGGTGTCCCCGACGGGTCGAACATGGGTGTTTGAGGAAGATTCGGAAGGAAATCTGATCCAGGGGTCGGCCCTGTATGCTCCGATGCAGTTGAAGGAAGTCGCCTCTGGATTCAAGGCAGCGGATCCCAGAACAGGCGTGGTGCGCACATTCGACACGAATGGTCAGTTTTTCGCAGAACGCTCACGCGCGGGGTCGGGAATCACGCTGAGCCATGCAAACGGGCAGCTTCAGGAAGTGACCGACGGATTGGGACGGACCTTGACGTTCACGTGGACAGGCGACAGAATCACAACCGTATCTGACGGGACGCGGAGCATTGGTCTGAGCTATGACGGCAACGGGTGGCTGGCTTCCGTGGTCAATGCGATGGGGAATGCCCAGATGTTCACGTACGCCCAGGAATTCAGCTTGCCGCTGTTGGTGGCTAATCAAAAGGAAGATGGCGTGGCCCGATTCACCCAAGCTTTCGATGCGCAAGGCCGTGTCGTCTCGCAAACGGATGCATTGGGCGGAACAACCAGTTTTTCCTACTCGGAAAACGTCAGCACCGTTGTGGATCCAGCAGGGCGAACGACCACGTACGAATACGATGCGGATGGACGGATGATTTCCAAGGCCGATGCAGCTGGAACTGTCCGGTACACCTACGACGAAACCGGTCGACGGGCGACCATTGTCGATCGCACCGGGGTTGAGACTCGCATGGAATATCACGCGGAGAGTGGATATCCGTTGAGCATCCAATTCTCGGATGGACGGCGCCAGCAAGCTTCCTACGCCGCTCGTCAGGACGTCGACGGGTTCACTGTTTATGACCTGACCTCACGCACGGACGAAGGGGGCAACGTCACCCAGTACACATTGGATGCGAACGGGAATCGCACGACAGAAACCCGTCCGACTGGTGAGTCTCGGACAGCGGTATTCAACGCAGTAGGTCAGGCCACGTCAGTGACAGTCTCGGGCAAGGGGACGACTACGTACACCTACGACAGTTCGGGGCAACCCGTCGGCGTCGAAGCTCCGGACGGACGCACTCGTTCGATGGCGTACGACGCATTTGGTCGGGTGACAACGATCACCCATGCAGACGGAACGACGAGTCGGTTTTCGTACGACGCGCTTGATCGGGTAGTCGAGATTGAAAAGCGCGACGGAACGACGCTCGGACACACGTTTGATGTTGTGGGCAACATGACGGCCTTCCGGAATGAAATGGGCCGGACCGCTGCCTTCACGTATGATGCCATGGATCAACCGATTCGCAAAGGTGACTTTGCAGGCAACGACCGTCAATACACGTACGATCCTGTCGGCTTGCTCACGTCTGAGACCGATCGAACTGGCAGAACTACATCTTACACCTACGATGCCAGCGGAAACAGGACCGGTGGGACCAATGCAGCCGGCCTTACTACCTCGTGGCAGTATGACGCGGAGGGTCTTCTGACCGGTATGAACTCTCCGGGTGGGGCGACCACGAGCATTGTTCGGACCCCCGATGGGGATGTCCACATGGTCGAAGATCCCGCTTCGGCTACTCTGACCTACACCCGGAATCAGGCAGGTGATATCACCGGGATTGCTGGACCGGCAGGAACGCAGTCAACTGTCACGGTCGATGCATCTGGCCGGATGACCCAAATGACGCACGAAGGCGGCGATGTGAGCCTGAGCTATGATGGTGCCGGTCGTTTGGCATCCATTACGACGCCCATCGGGAGCACCGTGTCCCTTTCCTCAGACGCTGCTGGCAGGATGACCTCCCGAACCGACGGGTTGGGAAGAACAACGACATTCACGCACGATGCTGCCGGTCGTCTTGGTGGGAGTCAATTCCCCGACGGGACGTCTGCCACTTATGGATACGATGCGCGGGGTCGGCTGACATCAGTCGTAGCAGAGGGCGCTTCGCACAGTCTGCAGTACGATGCAACAGGTAATCTGCTGCAGACAACCGGGGTGGTGTTTGAGCGAGACGTCAATGGCCGGATTTCAAACACCAACGGCATTGCAGTCACCCGCGATGAGGAAGGAAGAATTCTGAGTTTTTCCTATCCGCAGGGTATGGTAACCTACTCCTATGATGCGGGTGGAAGACTGTCTACTGTTCGGGATTGGGATGATCGCCAAACGACGTTTTCATACGATGAATCCGGTCGAGTTTCATCAATGGCCCGCCCGAATGAAACGATCTCAACTTATTCCTACTCTGCCGGCGGGGTGCTGTTGGAAATATCAGATGTGCGAAACGGCAATCCGGTCATGCGTGCAGCCACGCAGCGCGATGCGGCTGGTCAAATCATGTCGACCGCATATGAAGGGCTGCTTGTCCCGGAATCGGGTGAAGATCGCGATGAACAGGTGACTATCGATGGTGCATACCAGATTGAAGGATACACCTGGGACGCACGGGGTCGACTGACGGATGACGGTCGTCACACCTACTCATGGAACGGGCTGAACCAGATGGCGACTTTCAACGGACAAGAGCTTCAGTACGACGGTTTCGGGATGCCCGTATCAGTCTCGGGTATCGAATGGACCTGGAACTACGCTACGAGCCTGCCGACTGCCGCCAGCCAGGGCTCCTCGGTCGCCTTCGTGTACACGCCGGCTGGCGAACTGCTATATCGCGTCTCAGAATCAGGTGATGCGTGGTTCTATCATTTCGACGAGATGGGTAACACCAGGCTTCTCACGGATATGGCTGGCGTCGTGGTTGGCGCTTGGTCGTACGATCCGTACGGCAGGACCATCGCCTCGTGGGGAGATATCGATCACACGATGCAACCGTTTACCTATCGTGGACAGGAAGGCACCATGCATCTCGGCAGCGATATCTATCAGATGCGTTCGCGCGTGTACGATGCATGGACTGCGCGATTCCTGACTCCGGATCCGCTCGTCGGAGTCAATCCACTTCACCTGAATCCCTACCAGTACGCTGCAAACAATCCATCGGTGTTTTCCGATCCGATGGGGCAACGTGAAACTATCGCGACTGCAGGAACAGCTGCCGGCATCATTCAGACCACAGCGGAGACCCTGGATGAGTTCAAGGAGCTGGCTGGAAAAGGACAGTCGATCAGTCAGTTGATCAACAGCGGCAAGTTGGGGTCCGTGATTCTGAACCATCAGAAGTTCGGTCTGCTGACCAAAGTCGGCGCGGGAGGTGTAAAATTGGCTCCCAACGTCAGTGGTACCATTTCAGCAGGTGTTGAGACCGTCAGCTCGGGAAACGTGGCCAGAGGAGCCGGCGTGGGTGCGGTTGATGTAGCGTTGACCGTCAACCCTTATGTAGCTGTCCTCGTGCTGATATCGGATGCAACGGACTTCGGCATTTCGCTTGCCACTGGAGGAGAAGTGCAAGGAGCACGCATCGCCGATATCTGGAGAAATGGAGGGCGTTTTGTGGGTTCCTTGATGACCGATATCGTCATGTCCCCGATATCGAGTGAACACGATTTTGGAGATAGTCTGTCACACTTGGCCAACGACATGTATGAGCAGAATGGCGTGCCGGGGCTGATCTTCGATGCAGGAGCTACCGTCTACATTGCCCTGGGCAACGAGGACTTGCAGGCGGTCTACGACGCTGACGCGGAAGCTGAGGTACTGGATCGGCAGGCCCAGGAGCAACAGCTACGTCAGGAGTATCAACGCCAGCGCGAGCTCCGAGAGTTTTTCCGTCCATTCCAAAACCGATAGACACCATGAAAAGCATTGTATCATTCTTCGTCCTGGTGTTCGTATTGGCTGGATCCATCGAGGCTCAGGATCTGGGGGCTTACGACGTTCGATATGCCTATGACGATGCCGCCCGCATGACCCAGTACACCGTCAACGGGGCTTTTACGCATCGCTTTGATTATGGTGATGGTGGCGTCATCCTGCGATACGTGGTTGGACCAACTGCTTCCGTTGAATCAGAGCAGTTGGCTGAGGGAGTCCTGCCAACCCATGTGGCTCTTCACGAGGCGTATCCCAATCCGTTCAACCCTTCGACTACCGTCCGTTTTGACCTGCCGGCGTCGGCCAGTGTCCGGGTTGAGGCCTTCGATATGCTGGGTCGTTCTGTAGCCCGCCTGGTGGAGGGAGTGCTACCGGCCGGATTCCACCAGGTGACTTGGGATGCGTCCTCCATAGGCTCAGGCAGTTACCTGATCCGCATGACTACAGGTAATTCGGTTCTGACTCGATCCGTCATATTGGTCAAGTAGATGAAGCGAGTCCTTACGTGGGTTGGTGCGCTTCTGACGCTGTTGATCGTGGCTTTTTTTGTTTGGGCTCCCGGGATCGTCGACAATCGAATGAATCCGGTGTTCGACCGCGGACCTTACGAGGTCTCGGCTGATATCCAGGCCTTCCACGATTCCCTGCTGATTGTCGACCTCCACGCCGATCAGACGTTGTGGGACCGGGACCTTCTTGAAAAGACAAATTACGGTCATGTAGACCTACCGAGGCTTCAGGAAGGAGGTGTGGATATTCAGGTATTCTCCGCAGTGACCAAGTCACCTTCGGGTCAGAATTATGAGCAAAACACCGGTGATTCAGACCGCATAACTAAGCTCGTGATCGGTCAGCTTTGGCCCGTTCGAACCTGGGGAAGTCTTTTGGAACGAGCCCTGTATCAGGCGGAAAAGCTGCATCGAGCCGATGAAAGCAGTGATGATTTCCGCGTTATCAAGACCAGGAAAGAACTGGACGATTTCCTCCTGGCGCGTCAGTCGAATCCGAAACTGGTTGCTGGCTTGTTGGCAATTGAAGGTATGCATGCCATGGAAGCGGACATGGCAAATTTCAAGTCATTGTATGATGCAGGCTATCGAATGGCATCAACAACACACTTCTTCGACAACGCCATCTCGGGATCAGCTCATGGTACGTCCGGCATGGGCCTGACGCCGATGGGACAGGACCTTATCGACCGTCAGGTTGCAACCGGCGTGTTGATTGATGTTGCGCACGTTTCCCCGAACGCCATTAATGACATTCTTGAGAGGACCGACGTACCACTGGTCTACTCACACGGCGGCGTACAAGGGACGTGCCCCGGCCCACGAAATCTGTCTGATGATCACATTCTGGCGATGGCCGAGCGTGGCAGTGTCATCGGAATCGGCTATTGGCCGGACGTGCTCTGCGGGGATACCGTTGATGACATTGTCGCAGCAATGAAATACGTGCGGGACCTGACCGGCAGTGTGGACAACATTGCGCTCGGATCTGACTTCGACGGTACCGTCCATGTGCTGTTTGACACCGCTGGGCTGGCAGTCCTCACACGGGCGCTGCTGGAAGCAGATTTCACCCGCGACGAAGTTCGTGCGATCATGGGTGAAAACGCGCTTCGCGTTTTTCGGGAGACTCTGCCCTGACTGAGCTGACACTGCTCGTTCTCCACGACGAGTGTGATCAAAGAAAAAGGGGTTTCCAGCGTGTTTGCCAGAAACCCCTTTCCTGAATGTGGGATCGTTCTACCTGACTACCGTACTCACGACCTCGCCATCAATGATGACACCGATTGCATGCGTCGTGTACTCAAAGGGATCGCCGTCGTACATGGCCAGATCCGCGTCTTTCCCGACTTCGAGTGAACCCACGCGGTCATCGACGCCCAGGAGACGTGCGGCATCGATCGTGATCGAGGCCAGCGCTTCTTCGAAGGTCAGGCCATTCGCGGCCGCGACACCTGCTTCAAAGAGAATCACGCGTGTCTTGGGCACGTAAGCTTCAAAACCGCTTTGCAACGCAAAAGGGATCCCGGCATCGCGCAGGTGCGCGGCCGCCTCGAATGTTGCATTCCCTCGCTCACCACCGTGGCGCGCCATGGTCGGGTGAGTGATCACCGGGACACCCGCAGCTTTGATCTGGTCCGTGACCAGGTAGGCTTCGGATGCAGAGTCGAGCACGATATTGATACCAAACTCTTCTGCCAGGCGGAGCGTGGTCAGGATGTCATGGGCACGTTCGACCGTCACCAGCATGCGCATGTCACCGTCCAGAACCGCCTTGAAGGCCTCCATGCGCAGGTCTGTCCCGCTCTCCGGGTCATAATTCTGGGCCTTGAGAAGTTCGCCGCGTAGCATGGCAATCATCTTCGAGCGGGTACCCGGTGAGCCACTGCTGGCTCTGGCACCGTTGCCCAGTGTGACCGCTACCATTGTGGCCGGGTCCAGAATGGCTTCCTGGACATCATTGCCAATCGTCTTCACGACCATGGTTTGGCCCGAGACCAGAACGCCTGGCCCGTGACCGGTATGCATCGTCGTTACGCCGAATCCGCGGACCCACTCAACGAGGGCCTCACGCGGATTATAGGCGTCGATTGCCCTGAGCTCAGGCTGCATGGGGGAGGAGCGCTCCACCTGGTCCTGATCATGGGGTTGATTCAGATACCCGGCCAGACCAACGACCGTACGTGCATCCACAAGCCCTGGCGTGACCACAGCGGCCTCCATGACTTCATATCCGGCCGGTATGTCGAATTGCCCGACGCGCTCGATTTTCCCGTCGCGCATCAACACGACTCCGTTCTCGATCGGGTCTCCGGCCATGGTATAGACCATGTCGCCCTTGACGGCGATCTGTGCGTTCGCGCTCGAGACCAGCAGCAGTGATGCTGCAACAAGTGATAATAGTGTTCTCATTGTCCTGCCTCCCGAACGAGCAAGTGGTCATAGGAAGCCTGATCATCGCTGGCCCCATACCCGCCCGTCGCGTACTTCAGGTCTTCCGGATTGGAGCGATCAAAAACCTGTATTCCATCGATCCAGGTTTGCTGGACATGCGTGTAAACCGAGAGGGGATCGCCATTCAGGATGATGAAATCAGCATCCTTGCCGGGGGTGAGTGAGCCGAGTTGGTCACCCAGGTCCATCATCTCGGCACCCGCCATGGTCATGCCGTAGAGAGCACCTTCACGGCTCATACCCGCCCGTACCGCGAGAGCTGCCTGTCGCAGAAAGAATCGCGAATCGGTGATGCCGTCATCGGTGTGAAACCCGACTTTGGCACCAGCTTCTTCGAGCATGCGTCCCGACTTGAAGTGATTGTCTTTGGCTTCCAGCTTTCCGCCTGGACTGTCGACGCTGATGAGCGATACCCATGCGTCGGCAGCAGCGATTTCGTCGGCCACTTTCCAGGCGTCAGAAACGTGGTGCAGCACGACCCGGAATCCGAATTCGTCCGCAAGACGCAGGACCGTCAGAATGTCATCGTGTCGGTGCGTGTGATGATGGACGATTTTCTTGCCTGACATGGCTTCCAGCAGAGCTTCATACCCCAGATTGACTGGCGGTGGATCTTCTCCCGCCTCGGCTGCTTTGGCCTTCTTGGCACCGTATTCCTGCGCCTTGATGTACTGGATGCGAACCAGCGATGCAGCCTTGGCGCGCGTACCAGGCCACGGCGAATTGCCCCTGGGGTTGGTGCCGTTGGCCATCTTGATGCCACCCTGCCACTGACCGTCCTCGTCAAGGATCAACAGACCGTCGATGGTATCGACATCGCGATATTTGACGTACAGAGTTTGTCCGGAAAGCAAGTGCCCAGACCCCGACATGATGTTTGCCGTTGTTACGCCACCCGACTGTGCCTTTTGAAAGCCGGCATCACGGGCATTGATGGAATCGATGACCCGGACGTCGGGCTGCATGGGCGCGCTGCGGTCGCCACCTTCGACTTCGCCGACGTGACTGTGGGTATCCACCAAGCCTGGCATGATGAACATGCCACTGGCATCAATCCGTTCGGCGCGGCGGGGAATGCGCACGTCGTCGGCCGGCCCTACGGCCATGATGGTGCCATCCTCGATGACCAATGTCCCGTTCTCAATTTCGGGACCATCGATCGGGATGATGTGGGCGCCGACAAAGGCGCGGGTTTGGGCAAAGCCCGGGGAGGTGCAGAGCAGAAGGAGACTCAGCACGATTAAACGTCGCATGGATCCTGTGTCATGTGAGAGGAGCCCCACGATACGAATCACCGTATTGGCCGTCCAACATGCCATGTGCTTCCGGATCCCTATAATCTTCATTAAGGACAACATACTCTTTTATCGTAAATTAGAGTCATCAATCCCGCACAACACATCGAATAGGGCAATGAAAACACGCACACTTCTTGCCGCCCTGGCAGGGCTGCTACTTCTTCTGCCATTCACGGCCTGCCAACAATCCGCTCCGGAAACGACAACGACGGTCGTGAATGAGCCGGATCCATACGATTTCAGTCAGAATACGAGGCCGAATGTGCTTCAGATTGCTGCTGAGTCACCTGATCACACCACGCTCGCCGCAGCAATTCGCGCAGCCGAAATGGAACCGACCCTGGTCAGCGCCGGCCCATTGACCGTTTTTGCACCCAACGATGCGGCCTTCGCAAAGCTGCCTGAAGGAACTGTCGAGGAGCTGGTCAAGCCAGAGAATCAGCGGCAATTGCAGCTGATCATCACGTCACATGCTTCGCCCGGAACGTTTACCGGACCGACACTGATTCCAGGTATGAAGATCTACCTGGCAACGGGGCACTATGTGGACGTCGAAGAACGCGACGGTGACATGTATGTCAACGGAGCCAAGATTCTCGGCACCGTCAGCGCCTCGAACGGAGTCGTCCATGTTGTCGACACGGTCTTCCTGCTGGACTAACGTCCTCAGAATCCATTGAAGCGCACGTTCGTCGCTTACCAAGCGGCGGGGGAGAGCTGATACACTGGTGGTCAGTCGCGACGCTCACCAAAAAGCGTCGCGGCGATCCGCCGAGCGCCTCCGCGATTGCGGTGTTCGCAGAGATAGATGCCTTGCCAGGTGCCCAACCAGAGACGGCCATCACGGACAGGAATCGTCAGTCCGAATCCAGTGAGCGCGCCCTTGATGTGGGCAGGCATATCATCATCGCCTTCCAGCGTGTGGCGATAGTATGGGGCACGTTCTGGCACCATTTCATCGAAGTGTGCCCGGAAGTCATGCCGTACATCCGGATCAGCATTCTCGTTGAGCGTCAGCGAGGCTGATGTGTGCAGAATCAGCAGGTGAAGCAGGCCCTGGCCGAACACTTGCAGGTCGGGAATACCGGCCTCGACCTCAGCCGTTACGAGGTGGAATCCCCTTGATCGCGGCCGAAGAATGATTTCGTGCTGGGTCCAGTTCATGACCTCGGGATCGATCGGCTATCGAATGGTGTACGGTCCGTCTCCTTCAACGGTACAATCGAGCGTCAGACATACCGACTCCAGAACGGTGCGAATATCCAGCTCAGGAAAGGTAGCCGTCACGCTTCGGGTGATCAGTTCTTCGTTTTCGATCGCGATGGTGACCCCGAATCTCCGTTCCAACTCAGCAACAACGTTTGCCAGGGGCGAACGGACGAAGCCGAATCCACCTGCACGCCATGCAAGAGTAGCGGACGTCTGCAAGGAGTCTTTCGCAACGCCCGTGTCCGGGCGACTTACTGCGGATTCACCTGCGACAAGGATGACGGATCCGGAGGCATTGGACACGGAAACCCGCCCTTCCTCGACGAAGACCTCCGTCTGATAACCACGGTCGAGAACGTTGAATTGCGTCCCCAAAACCTCTACAGTGGCGTTCTCGGTCTGAATGATGAAGGGTGTGTCCGAGGTCGCCACATCAAAAAACGCTTCACCGGACAAGGATACCTGGCGGATATCCCCCGAATAAGACCATGCAAGACGCGTGTCGCTGTTCAGCTGGACCTGCGATCCGTCGTCCAGTGTCGACGTGATTTGCTCTCCAGCATTCGCCAGGACGATGCGTTCGGACGGCCCGGTCGGTCTGAAGACGAGAACCATAGCCAACACGATCGAGGCAGCGACAGCCGTTCTCAGGAAAACGATCCGCGCTTTCTTTCGCTTGTTCAAGCTCAGTCGCCGTTCGAGTCTATCCCAGGCCGCATCCACGTCAGCACTTGGCTGTGACGATTCGGCCGTTACATCCCACGTGTTCTGTAAGGCATCGTAGTCAATCGGATTGTCGTTAGGAGAAACACCCGATCCATCGGCTATTCGCCGGACCATGTCATCGTGCATGTGTTCGTGTTCAGCCATGACTAAAAGCTGCCTCTGCCAACGCGAATCGTGAGTGTGGGAGTAAATCCGAGCATCTGGACGTCAGAAAACTGGAGGAGATCGTCGGTCTGGTTGAATCGCCGATAGCGCACGTTGGACCTGTTTCCAACATTGATCAGGGTCAAATCCACTTCGGTATGGGCGCCCCGGAATTGCGCATGGCGCCTCAGATGTAGATCGAGACGCTCATAGACCGGCAACCGCTGGCCGAGTACCGAACGCGCCGACGTGCCCGAAACTGCAGTGCCTATCGGGTCAATGCCCCGTGACGTGCCATCAGGAATGACGGCTGGCCTTCCGCTCGCGACAACGATGGAAGACCCAAGCTTCCAGTTTCCATTGCGCCATTCAATCATGGTCTTCGTCGCATGTGGACGGTCATGCAGCGCCGGGAATGAGGCGCCGTCGTTCAGCCAATCAAACGTGTACTCCACCCGGGAACGCGTGTAGGATGACCAGGCAACCCAAGGGCCTTTCTTGACCCGTATCTGGGCTTCAATCCCGTTAGCCAGCCCCGATCCCGGCGAATCTCCTCCCGCGGATTCTGCATTCCTTCCCCGTGAAAGCAGAGCGACGCCTTCGAAGACGTTGCTGAAGGCCTCCAACAGGATTGATACTGATCCTTGATGCCAACGGACGCCCGTTGAGCGCAGCGTGGAAGCACTCGGTTCGTGATCAGGGATTTCCCAGCGATCCCTCGGTTCTTCCAGTACGTCAACACCGAAGACCCGGAACAGGTATTGATGGTGTCGTTCCCAGGATGCCGTCCATGACAGCGATTCCGACACGCTGAACGCACCGCGCAGGCGAGGTTCGACATCGAGTTGATTCGAGGGGCCGAATCGAACCACCCGGAGGCCTGATGCCACGTCGAAACGCCTGCCGCTCAGGTTCCAGTCCGCATACAATCCCGATATGGATGCCGTTTCGGCCCAATCACTGTCTTCGAACAGCTGCTCCACATCATCCAGCCGCTCGGTCAGTCCATCTGATTCTTTGAGCGCCACGCGCTTGAGAAAGCCGCCCATGGACAGTTCGTGCGATCCGAGGGACATATCATGACCCCAACGCAGTCGACGCTCTTCAACACTGGAGAACGCAAAGCGGTGGGTCTCGAAAAAGTCCTCTGCTTCTTCCGATCGGCGGTAGTCGAACTGGCTGGAATAGCGGGACAGGGACAGCTGCCAGTGGGTCTGATGGCGATCATTCCAAGCCGTCAGCCATTGGGCGCTCATACCCCTGGAAGACCAGCTGTTATGAATGGGCTCGGATTCCAGAATGGAAAACTCTTCGTCGCAGTCATCCGGATCGCACGGATCGAAATCATCTGCGTCATCGTCTTCCGCGTCTGAATCGTCCTCAGGATCCTGGTCATCGATGTCTTCCTCATCCTGCTCCGCATCGTCAAACAGCGAGAATTCCTCTTCGTAAGCCCGGTCCAGACGGTCTCCGCTCGCATAACCATTCAATGAAAACAGACTTCGGCTTCCCGGGATGATGGCGAGACGGGCGTTGAGGTCCCTGAAAGAAAACCCGGGCCGGTCGTCTTCGGAACCAAGTACGGAATCGAAATAGGTCCTGTAGGCATTTCGTTGCTCCATGGAAGGGAGGGACGAGCGGGCGGCGACCAGCAGTCCGGCAGACCTGCCCAGCGGGAAGCGGGTTGACGCTGCTACATGAAGCGGAGAAACCGTTCCAGAAGCGAGAAATCCTCCGAAGGCAGATGCTGGCGCCAGCTCAACGTAGCCGCCTGTGCGGCCGCCCAGCCGGGACGGGGCGCCGTAGCGATACATGGTTGCGTCTTCCACAGATTCGGGATTGATCGCGGAGATCATTCCGAAGAAGTGATCGGTGTTGAACAGCGGAATGCCAGCCCACTCGACCAGCACGTCATCCGGGGTGGCGCCTCGCACGTAAAGGGCTCCCGCTCGTTCCTCAATATCCTCCACGCCTGGTATTCGACTCAGTCCAATCATGGGATCAGCCCCCGCCACAGACGGAATGGCATCCAGCTGCCGCCCCGTCAACATGGAGGCTTGCGTCCGCGGGTCGTCGGCCGCAGCAATCGCCCCACCGTGGACGATGACGGCTCCCAATTCCGCCGTTCCGGGTTCAAGCAGGACGGTCGCCGATTCGTTTTCGCTCAAGGTCGCGGATTTGGACTCGTAGCCGAGGTACCGGACCTCAACATCCCGGGAGTGGCTGACAACGCGCAACGCGAATCGTCCTGCCTCATCGGTACTGGTACCGGTATCGCCATGAATCACATGAGCGAACGCGAGAGGCAGGCCGGACTCGGCGTCACGAACGACTCCCGACAATAGCACGCCTTCCTCCCGTTTCTTCCTGATGACGACCAGTGAACCGGTCTGCAGGATTGCTTCCAACGGCGTGTTTTCCAGGGCCAATGCCATGATCCGCATCGGCTTGCACGCTTCGCAGCGGACCGTGGCGCGGACCGGATCGACCAGGGCATCGTCGTACACGAATTGAACGGTCGTCTCGCGACTGATTTTGTCCAGTAGCGCGCGTAGCGGTTCATCGTGCACGTCGACAGTCATCACGGAATCGGCGGCCGCGGGCTGTGCGGCGACGTCAACGGGCATGACAAACAGCGCGAGGGCAAAAGCGAGGGACATCGAAGTAGCCAGAAAGTGGGTGTACTTCGAATACGGATATGTCGGTCGGTACCCTACCATCGCATGCCGAGCAAAATGAGAATCAGCAGGGTCAGCAGATGAGCGAGATCCCGCCGCAGCGACCGCAAGGCCTTGGACATCCGTTTTTCCACCGTTTTGATGGACACCCCGAGCAGACGAGCAATTTCCGCATAGGACAACTCATCGTATCGACTAAGGATGAACGTCGTTCTGACTCCATCCGGCAAGGCGTCAATTGCCTTTCTGACATCCTCTGTAACCGAGAAAAACTCGGCATCGGGCAGGGTCACCTTCCCATCAACCGTGGCCGCATGCTCGCGCCTGACCTCATCTGCCCTGTAGAGATCTATGATCCGATTGGATGCGAGTCGATACAAATATCCTCGAATGGAGCCGTCAGTTGAAAGTCGATTTCTCGCCTCCCAAAGCCGCGCAAATGCCTCCTGTACCACATCTTCGGACTTGGCCGCATCTCCCAAGCGTCGCATCACGAAGCCGAGAACCGGTTCGTAGTAGCGGTAGAACAGCATTTTGAACGCCTCTGCATCGGACTCGCGAATGCGTTCCGCAAGTTCAGCGTCGTTGAGTGATGCCATTATGCCATGAGACCATGGTGCCTGGGTAATTCAGGCGTGTACCGGATGAATGGGCCGATGGATCCGGACTGCGTACTGCAAGAAAAAATGAGAACCGCGGTAGGGTAGCGCGGCGCATGGCCGTAACGGGAAGTGAATGAATCACAGCATCCAGACACTTCCATGCGCATTTCCATCCTGTTCTTGACGCTCCTCGCACTGCTGATCCCGGCGACCAGTGGAGCCCAATCAATCGATCTCCTGTTTCCGGCCAGTGAGGCAACCATCCATGCTCGACAGTCTGGTGACTGGTCCAGTCCGACTACGTGGGACTCGAACCGGGTACCGGGAGTAAATGCACGGGTGCTCATACCTGCCGGCGTACAGGTACGCGTGGATGGTCAGCTGTCTGCACGACACGACTGGATCCGGGTAGAAGGGGCGCTGACATTCGCCTCCGATGTGAATACGGAGCTCCGCGTGGAGACCATTGTGTCAACGATGACCGGCGTTTTGGAGATGGGTACGGCTGCCAATCCAATCCAGGATGGCCGCGAAGCCCGAGTCATTTTCACCGACGATGGTCCCATTGATCGAAGCTGGGACGACGGATTACTCAGTCGCGGTGCGATCCTCATGGGACCCACCCGCATTCACGGTGCAGCCAAGACGTCCTGGTCGGCACTGGCGGTACAGCCTCGAGCTGGTCAATCAACCCTGACCCTGACGGACAGCCCGACCGGATGGCGCGTGGGCGATGAACTGGTCGTTGCCTCTACCGATGTGCTGAATCCGGAAGCAGACGACCGGGCACGAATCCGCTCCATTCAGGGTGATCAGATCACCCTCGATCAGCCCCTTCAGTTCGACCACCTCTCGCCAACGTCCGATCTGCAGGTCCATGTCGCCAACCTGACCCGCAACATCGAGTTCACGTCGGAGCACGCGGACCCGACGCGGCGTGGCCATGTGATGTTCATGCACAACCTGGACGTGGATATTGCCTACGCACGCTTTCATCGCATTGGTCGGACCGACAAATCCATCCGAATCGACGACTTCTCTTTTCCTGATCTGGAAGCCGAGAACGCCTTTCGTCTGGAGGGTAACAACCCGCGAGGCCGCTACGCCATCCATTTTCACCGGGGTGGGTCCGACCCTGCCACGACCACACCAGCGCGGGTGGTCGGAAACGTGGTGGAGGACAATCCTGGCTGGGGATATGTCAATCATTCAAGCAATGTCGATTTCATCGACAACGTCTCGTATAACGTGGTTGGAGGTGCCTTTCAGACGGAGGCTGGAGACGAATCTGGATCCTTTGTTCGAAACATCGCCCTGAGAACCATCAACTCCGCGTATCCGCTTCGTGGAGGTCCGGATGAGTTGATCGATATCCGTGAGGATCGCGCTGACTTCGCTTTTCAGGGGGACGGGTTCTGGCTTCACTCTGGCGGAGTCCGAATCGATGGAAACGTCGTGGCCGGGGCATCTGGCCATGCCTTCATTTTCTGGACCGAAGGCCTGGTAGAGTTTGGATTGGGGACGATGAGCGTTTCACCATCGCGGGTGCTCAATGGCCACCTGGTGAACGGCCCGCGTCTCGATATCCACTGGATTCCCCTGGAGTCATTCAAGGGTAATACGGGCTACTCCGCTGTCAAAGGGCTGGAGATCTATTACATGCACGCCACTTTCCTGGGTGACAGCGAAGGGGCTGTAGATCAGGACTACCGGGATACGCTGGCTTCGACATTCGAAGACCTCACCCTGTGGTCCATTGAGCGGAATGCAATCGGCTTCAACTACAGTGAGAATCTGACTTTCAGGGACGTGCGCATCGTCGGGAATGGGCTGGCCGGCCAGGTCGGTGTCAATGCCGGGCATTTCCACCTGCTGGACGACTATCGTTTCGAAAACATGCAGGTCGAGGGTTTCCAGATCGGGATGCGTGTCCCAACGCAGGGCAACATCGTGATAGAGGGGGGCGAATTCAGGAATCAGACTGATTTCTGGGTCATGAATCCTCAGATCGATACACGGACCCTGGCGTTTCGCAATGTCCGCTTCGGTGACTCCCCAGTCTCTCCTCCGGGAGATCGGGTACATATCGACATGGCTGCCGATTTCACGCTGTTCGGCCGGACTCAGGATGGACTCGAGAGCGAAGACCCGGACAAAAGCCCGGTCTTCTTTCTGATGCCCGACCGGATCACAATCGAAGGGGGGACCCTGGGCGGCTCGTCAGCCGAAGGTGTGTACTATCGCGAACAGGAAGCCTCATTCATTCCCATTCCTGATCCGATTTCCATCGAGGATGTATCGATTCCGGACGAGTATGTAGGATTGACGAATCAGGAATTGAACGATCGATTCGGATTCTCATTTGGAGGCGCCATTGTGCCCGATGGTGCGCAGTCACGAAATGGACTATCCAATGGATACGTGGGTAGTGTGGCTCCTCCTCCGACTCTTTTTCCAATCGACCCGAATGATGATGGGGATGATGGAGACGATGGGGATGATGAGGATGGAGACGAGGATGGCGATGAAGACTGCGACGAAGACGGGGACGACTGTGACGAGGATTGGGAAGACGAGGAGTGCGAGGACGACGGTGATGATTGCGATGAAGAAGGAGACGAGGACTGCGACGAAGACGGGGACGAGTGTGACGAGGACTGGGAAGAAGAGGAGTGCGAGGACGAGGGTGATGATTGCGATGATGAGGGAGCCGAGGACTGCGACGAGGACGGGGACGACTGTGACGAGGACTGGGAAGACGAGGAGTGCGAAGACGACGGTGATGATTGCGATGAAGAAGGAGACGAGGACTGCGACGAGGACGGGGACGACTGTGACGAGGACTGGGAAGAAGAGGAGTGCGAAGACGACGGAGACGACTGTGACGAAGAAGGAGCCTTCCGATCGCAGGATGACTTCGAGCTCAGCGCACACCCGAACCCATTCAATCCGACCACGACCATTTCCTACACCTTGCCGCAAGCACACATCGTCCAGGTACGGGTTTACGATGTGTTGGGGCGGGTGGTCAGAACCTTGGTCAATGGATATCAGGACGCTGGCACGCATACCGTCCGATGGGATGCTACCGATCAGGGCGGCGTACCCATGGTCAGTGGGACCTACTTCTACCAGGTTGTCGCAGGAAACTTCGTTCAGACGAAGACCATGGTTTTGTTGAAATAGCCCCATGGTGCTGAGCCTGCCTTGACGCGGGCAACGCGCTAAAACGAGAAAAGCAGCACCGGAGTAATCCGGTGCGGCTTTTCTTGAATGTGCCCAGGACTGGAGTCGAACCAGCACGTCCTTGCGGACACCGCCCCCTCAAGACGGCGCGTCTACCTATTCCGCCACCTGGGCAACAATCGGTCTTGGATCGGCAGGGCCGATGGCAGACAAGGACGCAAAGGTACGGAATCGGCACACATTCGGGAACGACCTTGAGTCATTTCATTTACACTTCAACCCGATTCACTGCCTCCAGACGCCTTTTCAGATGATTCGACCCCGACTTTTTCTGTTTCTGATCATTGCGGCATTGGTGGCCGCACCGGCTTCAGCTCAGGACGACGGTTCGGCAGCTTCTATCGCACCTGCCCCTCTGGACTCCATCCGAAACTGGATGCCGATCACGCAGCAGCTGTTCACGGGCGGACAGATCGCCAACGAACAGGTCCCGCTACTCGCCGAGAAGGGCGTCCAGACGGTCATCAATCTGGCGACTCCACGCATGGATGTGAACGGGCAGGAGGGCTTTCATGTCGCTTCAGCTGGTATGACTTACATCAACATTCCGGTAGTGTGGCAGGAGCCGACGCTCGATGATGTCGATCAGTTTTTTCAGGTGATGAAAGCGAATGAAGGGCGATCCGTGTTCGTCCATTGTGTGGCGAACTTTCGCGGATCCGCCTTCACCTTTCTATACCGGGTGCTGGTCGAAGGCGTGCCAGAAGAGGAAGCTCGACAGGCGATGGAGTCCATCTGGAATCCGGTCGACTATCCCGCATGGAATGCCCTGATCGACGAAGCACTGACCAGCCCCCGATTCAAGTCGGAATAAGAATCTCTTTGCAAGACCTGCTTTTATTTCCAACATGAAAAGAACGATCTCATTCCTGTTCGCATTTCTGACAGCCAGCGTCTTCACATTGCCAACGCTGGCCCAGGATTCGATGGAAGCTCCGGTGGACTCCATCCTGAACTGGCATCCCATCAATGAGACCCTGATTACCTCGGGTCAGCCCGGCGTGGATCACATGGCTGCGCTCAAGGCCCGAGGCATCGACACGATAGTGAGCCTGGCCACCCCGTCCGAGGCCAATCTGGAAGAAGCAAACCGTGCGTCTGAGCTCGGCATGTCCTTTGTCAGCATCCCCTTGGGAGATGATGGCCCGACTCCGGATGACGTCGACTGGTTCAACAGCGTCATGAAGGCGCAGGAGGGAAAGACGGTCCTGGTGCATTGCAACACCAATCGCAGGGGCTCGTCCTTCACCTTCCTCTATCGGGTTCTTGTGGAAGGCGTCGATCCTGAGGAGGCGATCAAGGACGTAGAAGCGATCTTTGACCCTTCCCAGTCCGAGACATGGTCCAACCTGTTCGATCAAATGCTATCGGACACTACTGAAGCCGCTGTCATCGTGCAGCCGGGCGCTCCTGGTGGCGAGGCGACGTTCATCGAGGACGCTTCGACGCTGGCTCTGGGCTCGAAGTCATACACCCAGGCTGACGTGGACTTCATGGCAGGCATGATCCACCACCACGCCCAGGCCATTGAAATGGTCGACTTGATCGAGGGGCGAACCAATCGCCGCGATTTGATCATGCTGGGCAAGCGCATTGCCGTCTCCCAGGATTCGGAGATCAAGCTGATGGTCAACTGGTTGCGCGAGCGAGGCGAGGACGTCCCACCAATTCCCGGCGACGATAGCTCCGAAGGCGAAATGGACCACGCCAACATGGACCACAGCAATATGGATCATGCGGGTATGAACCATGACGGCATGGATCACGAAATGATGATGATGCCGGGCATGCTTTCCCCGGAGCAGATGCAAACACTTCGCGACTCCGAAGGCGATGAATTCTACGGATACTGGCTCCAGTTCATGATTCAGCACCACGAAGGTGCGCTCACGATGGTCGACGAGCTCTTCAAGAATCCCGGCGCTGGCCAGGACCAGGACATTTTCCACTTTGCCTCCGAAGTGGACATCGATCAGCGCATCGAGATCTTGCGCATGCGCGAAATGCTGGGTACTCTCAATCGCGATTGAGCCCGCTCGACACCTCTTTTTCCTTGATTCCCCACCACCAACCCTCTTCAATCACCATGATCCGGAAGGTATTTGCAACGCTATGTATGACGCTGCTTCTGGCATTCACCATGCTATCGAATGCTCAGGCGCAGGACGAAGCCGCTTGGGAATGGGATCCGGAAGATCCCCGCATCGGCCTTGAAGCGGGTCTCGATGATGCTGGAGAAGCCATCTGGAATCTGGAGAAACTGGCCACGCTGCCGCGTCCTCCTGGATTCACGCTGGAAGATGAACAGGGCTCTGGCGGCCGGATGAGCAACACCGACCTCGCATTCCGAGACAACTGGGTGTTCGTTGGCAATTATGCCGGTATCAACATCTATGATGCGAGCGACCCATCGAACCCGACGCTTGAGGTTTCCATCGTCTGTCCGGGAGGTCAAGGCGACGTATCGGTTCACGGCGACCTTCTTTTCATGTCGGCTCAGGAAACGCGCGGGCGCCTGGACTGTGCTCCGGGTGGAGTAGCTGAAGAAGTCAGCGCTGAGCGCCTTCGCGGTGTGCGCATCTTCGATATCGCAGATATCCGCAATCCACGTCAGGTAGCCGCCATTCAGACGTGCCGCGGTTCGCACACGCATTCGCTCGTTTCCGACATCAAGAACCCAGAGCGCATTTTCGTCTACGTCAGCGGAACAAGCCCCGCGCGTCCCGGAGATGAGTTGGAAGGATGCTCTCGCGCCGAGCCCGGCGATGATCCGAATACGTCCTACTTCCGCATCGAAGTGATCGAAGTGCCGATCGACCGTCCGGAAGATTCTCGCATCATCAATGAGCCTCGCATCTTCGAGGTAGACGGCAACATGGCCGGCCTCTGGCAGGGTGGCGATCACGGCGAAGGCACGCAGTCCACGCGTCGCACGGACCGATGCCACGATATCACCGCCTACCCTGAGTTGGGCCTTGCTGGTGGCGCATGCTCCGGCAACGGTATCATTCTCGACATCTCTGATCCGGCCAACCCGGTCCGTATCGACGATGTGGTTGATCCGAACTTCGCCTACTGGCATTCGGCCACGTTCAACAATGACGGTACCACGGTCCTGTTCACGGATGAGTGGGGAGGAGGAGGTGCACCGCGCTGCATGGGTTCGGACCTGCCGACCTGGGGCGCCAACGCCATGTTCAAGCTGAAAGACGGCGAACTGACGCTAGCTGGATACTACAAGCTTCCTGCACCGCAGACGGAGTTTGAGAACTGCGTGGCCCACAACGGTTCGCTGATTCCGGTCCCAGGTCGCGATATCAAAGCCCAGGCCTGGTATCAGGGTGGTCTTTCGATTTTTGACTTCACCGACCCATCGGATGCTTACGAGATCGCCTACTTCGATCGCGGCCCGATCAGCACGGCCGGCGAAGGTCGTCTGACAGGCGGATACTGGTCTACGTACTGGTACAACGGCTACATCTATGGCAGCGAAATCGTTCGTGGCATGGATGTATTCGCCCTGCAGCCCAGTGAGCACCTGTCGCAGAATGAAATCGACGCAGCCATGCTGGTCATGACGGAAGAGTTGAATCCGCAGAACCAGATGCGCTACGACTTCCCGCATCACCCGTCGGTGGCCAAGGCTTACATGGACCAGCTGGTCCGTGCCGGCGAAATGTCGGATGCCGATCGCTCGTACGTTTCCGGATTGATCGAAGAAGGCTCGTCGATGCAGATGCGTGCATTCGGCGAAATGCTGGATGCGATGGCGCTCGAGAACCTGATGAACAACGAAGCCGAGCACTGGGACATGATCCGCACGCGTCTGGCGGACCAGCTCCGCGGCATCGGCAGCTGATGCCCTCGGTATTCATCACGGACTGAATGACAGCCTGGTCCGTGTGACTTGATCGACCAGGCCGGTCAAAGAATGGAAGCGGGAGTGGAAAGCGATTTCCACTCCCGCTTCGTCGTTTTCATGCCTTCTGTGAGGAACAGAGGAAGGTGGCTCAGGTTGAGCCTCGCATGCAGGCATTTCGCCAACATATCGTCGGGTCGGTCCACTCGATCGTCCTCCTCTTGTCGCTGGTCGTCGGGTGGGTTGTATTCCCCGTTGTGCACGAGATCGAGCACGCCATTGAGCGAGAGGCCGAGGCTCATCATAACCACTTCGATTTCGAAGGAGTCGCTTTCCAAGGCGATTGCCCTGCACCCGAGGCGGAAGAGGATGAGTGCCCATGCTGTTTGACACAGCTTCAGACGACTGTTGATGTTGGCGTTCCCGACGAGTACCCCGCGATTGCCGACCGTCCGATACGCCTTCAAGGAGTGGACCGGAGTGGAAACGATGTCAGGGTGCGCAATCCGCGTGCGCCCCCGGTGAGTAGTGTGTTGATCTGAACAATCAATCCCCGCCTTAGTGACACTACTCATGGCCCATTGTTGGGCCACATTCGATATCTACGATGAAACCATCTTTCTTCAAGTCCCTGTTTCGCGTGCTGCCACTTGCAGCTTTGTTGATTCTTACTGCTTGCTCCGACAACCCTGCTGATCATGACGATCATGATCATGACGATCACGCCGACGCTGAAGGCGTCCGGATTCTGGATGGAGCCACTGTTCTGTATCAGGCTCTCGATGGAGAAATCACTTGTGACGTTGCTCCTTGCGGTATTTCCGTTGCGACTGGCCAGACGCTGACGGGCCTCGAAGTCGCATGGATCGACCATGACGGCGATGAACTGCATGAGGAAGATCTGGACGACGAATTCAATCTCGGTATTGCTGTCGTCGCCCCAGGTATTGCGATCGTCGAGCAGAACGGCCGTTTTGGAATCAATGTGACGGGCGTCGTGCCTGGCACTACCCGTATGCAAGTTCTGCTGAACCACGGTGATCACGCAGATCTCACGTCGCCCCCGGCTACCAGCAGCGATGCCATTACGATTACGGTGACTCAATGACCAGCAAACGGATAATCCATCCGTTTCTGAGTTCCTTGCTGTTCTTGCTGGCCGCGGGGCTTGCCCCGCGGCCAGTTCAAGCCCAATCGGTCGTAGTTGAAGTCATCGTCGTCTCATCCGAGAACGGTGACCCGGTTGAGTTCGCCTTGGTATTCCTGGACGAAATCCGCCGCACCGCGACTACCGACATCGAAGGTCGGTTCGTGCTCGCCAACATTCCTGTAGGCGAGCACACGATCATGGTCAGTCGTATTGGCTTCGAAACCCTGTCCCGGTCTATCGAGGTCACGGGACAGGATTCGTTTAGAGTGTCGCTGACCATGCGACCAACGGTCCTTTCTCATGAGGAAGCCGTCGTTGAAAGCGATCGCATGGTCGGGGCTGCCATCGTGACCGAGCAGGAACTCAAAGGCGAAGAACTTCGCGAACACCTCGGTACAACCATCGCGGAGACGTTGAATGACATGCCCGGCCTCAGTACCCGCTCGATGGGGCCTGCTCCTGCGCGTCCAGTGCTGAGAGGATTGGGTGGCGAACGGCTACTGATCCTGGAAAACGGCTCACGAACCGGTGACTTGTCCCAGACTTCTTCGGACCATGCATTGGTTGTTGATCCGCTGGCGGCAGAACGCATCGAGATCGTGCGTGGCCCGGCTGCGCTAGTGTACGGATCCAATACGCTCGCAGGCGTGATCAATGTTGTCAAGGAGTCGATATCTGCCTCCTTGCCCAACGACGTCGTCGGAAGTGCGACGCTGCAGGCCCAAAGCGTCAGCTCGGGTATAGCCGCAGGGTTCGGAGTCACCGCACCTGTTGGCTCGTCGCTCGTAATGCATGCGAGTGCAACGGCTCGGGAGGCCGGAGATATTCGCACTCCTGAAGGCCGCCTCGGCAACACCGAGCTATCCACACTCACGGGCGAAGCCGGAATCAGTTGGGTAGGTCCGCGAGGATACGTCGGCTTCTCCGGATCTATTTATGACTCTGATTACGGTATTCCCGGCGGATTTGTCGGTGCTCATCCCAACGGTGTGTCCCTGAAAGTCGATCGTGAGATGGCGAAATACCGCGCAGAGCTGCTGCGCCCGGTGCGCTGGGTCGATCGTCTGGAATGGGACGCTTCCTGGACTCGCTATTTCCATCAGGAGTTCGAGTCGAACGGCTCGTTGGGCATAGAATTTGGACTGATCACGTGGAGAACCAAGCTGACTGCATTCACCAATGAAGTCGGGATTTTTCATCGCGGCGCCGTTGGGGTCTGGGCGGAGCATCGAGACTACGTCACCGGCGGATTCTCGTTTACACCACCCACGACTGAGCGGACGTTTGCTGCGTTCGTATACCAGGATGCCCACCTTGGAAATGGCGTGATTGAAGCAGGTCTTCGGATTGATTCTCGGGTGGTCACGCCCCGGACCGAGTCCGTATCCGACATCGGTTTCATTCGGCAGCGAACATTCGGAAATGTGTCGGCCTCGATCATGGCGCTTCAGCCCATCCGTGAAGGATTGTCGGCGAGACTCCTGGCCATGCGAAGCATTCGCCTTCCAGGAATAGAAGAGCTGTTTTCCGAGGGGCCGCACCTTGCTGCGTATTCCTTTGAAGTGGGCAATCCTGATCTGAACGGAGAGATCGGAACCGGATTCGAGGCTGGGATTCTGCTCGATCACGATCGAGTCTCGGGTTCTGCGTCGGCCTTCGTCAACTGGTTCGAGGGGTTCATTTTCCCTGAGAACACAGGTGAACTCAACTTCCGGGTGTACATCCCGATCTACCAGTTCTCGAGCGTGGATGCGCGCATGTTTGGCGGTGAAGGACAGGTGATCGTTGACCTGGGATCCGGGCTGGAGTGGTCGAGCTCTTTGAGTTGGGTTCGAGGCACCATGACAGAGACCGGGACACCAATCCCGTGGACGCCTCCGCTAAAGGGCCGCACGTCGTTGGTCAAGGAAGGGAGTCGCTTCAAATGGACCGCATCGTTGCGCGGAGCATCCGAGCAGACACGACTGGGACCTTTCGAGGAGGAAACGGGCGGCTATCTCGTTCCGGATATTTCAGGTCAGGTCCACTTCGTCCGAGGAGGCATGCTGCAAACGGTGACGCTGGCCATCGACAACGTCACCGACACGACGTACCGCGATCATCTGTCGCGCGTGAAGAGTATCATGCCCGAGCCGGGTCGAAACGTGAGGCTTTTGTACCGCGTGCACTTCTAGTCCGGCATTCAAGCTCAGCAACTCTTTGAATCAGATCATGAGATCTCAGTCATTCCGTACCGATTCGGCCCTTACAATTATGGCCTTTATGCTGATGGTGAGTTTCGGGTTGACCGCATGTTCGCCCGATTCCGGGCCATCATCGACGGCAGACTCCGAAACGTCTTCATTGACGCCATCCAGGGAGGCCCTCCGCGTCGTCGCTTGGAACGTTGAACACCTGGCTTCGCCCATCGACACCGGTTGTCGGCCTCGTTCCGAAGACGAGTTGGTCGCTCTCCAGGCGTATGCGCGTGGTCTCAATGCGGACATCGTGGCACTTCAGGAAGTGGCTTCACTCGAAGCCGTGGCGCTTCTTTTTCCGGAAGAAGAGTGGCAGCTGTATCTGTCCGAGCGACCTGACAGCGAATCCTATGAGTGCAGAGGCAGTGGTGCGCCGTCGACGCAGCAGAAGCTGGCGTATGCGGTGAAGAATGGAATCGAGGTGCTTGAAGTCGTCGATTTTGACGAACTCGGACTGGACAATCCTGGCCTGCGCCACGGCATGGAGCTGAATGCTGCTACATCCATGGGCGAAATCAGGCTGCTCAATGTCCACATGAAAAGCGGCTGCTTCGTGGACGACTTCTCGCGCGAGGACTCGGACGCCTGCCAGACGTATGCGCTCCAGGCGCCTGTTCTGGACGGTTGGATCGAACGCATGGAGAGCAGGACGCAGCCATACGTCGTACTGGGCGATTTCAATCACCGCTTGTCTGCGCCCTACAACCGCATGACCCAGTTGATGGGAGACAATTCGGATGGCTCTCCGTCTACGCTCGTCAACAAAACGGCTCTTCTTATTGGGTGCCATCCATGGTATCCGGCTCCCATCGATCACATTCTGGTGGGCAATATGCAGGATCCTGCGCTGATCACGTCAGCGATGGCGCACGATTTCGATAACATGGATCCGGACGCCATGCTCAGCGATCATTGTGCCGTGTCCCTGACCATGGAAGTAGGTCAGTTACCACTCTCGAACTCGGTCACCTGGCAGACGACGAGCAAGGAATACGATTTCCTGACGACGTCCGCCTATCAGCGGGCAACGGAAGCGCTTCTCGAAGCCAGCCTACCGGAAGGTCCGTGGGTTGTGGCCATGGATATTGACGAGACAGTGCTTGACAACAGCGCTTATCAGGTCAATCTGGATCGGACGGGGACCAGTTACAACTCTGCATCCTGGGCGGAGTGGGTTGCCAGCGAACAGGCCGTGCTGGTACCCGGAGCTGCTGCATTCATCGAGGCAGTGATCGAGCAAGGTGGTCGGCTTGCGTTCATCACCAATCGGAATCGGTCCCAGGACAGTCACACGTGGCGCAACATGCAGGCACTTGGCCTTCCTATTTCCGTCGACAATGCCTGCTTGATGGGCAGATCAGAGCGGGATGAGGGATCCGTTGATGGCGCGGACTACATAAACGACAAAGATCTCAGACGCTCCCAAATCCGGACAGGATCTGCGAGCTGCCATCATCCTGACGGCCGGCGACATTCCGATTTCCCGGCTTCCAGTATCGTGATGCAGGTCGGGGACAACATCGAGGATTTCGCTGGGGTCACGCAGGAATCCGCCGACGTGGAGGCGCTGCTGTCCGAGAATGAGGATGCCTTCGTCCTGCTTCCAAACCCCATGTACGGATCCTGGTAGTTGATCTCAACAACCCCCAGGCAAGCTGAAGGCGCCTACCCCGGGGGGCTCACAGGTTCAGTCTGCGGCCAATCAATCGTCGTCAGAAGGGATGACGGCGTCAAACAGTGCCTGCACTTTTTCGGCTGACCCCTCAGGATTCATCTCGTAGAGCCAGAACGTTTCCCAGGAATCGCCGAGGCTCATGTAGGTCTGCATCGTTCCCTGGCTTTTATGCTCAGCAATCAACCAGTTGCGGATGATGTTGTAGTTGAGGCGGTCATCCAGGCCAAGCTTGGTATTCCTGTTGAAACCCCACGGGCCGTAATCCATGCTGAGTGTGGTAAGCTCGTGGCCGTCAAGCATGCGAAATACGAACGAGGCAGGTGGGAAGGTAGATTGGGATCCACCAGCCAGCACGATCGGGCGGTCTTCCGGAGCCATTCGGCTGACGGCTTCCAGTGCGAAGATCGAGGCGGCTTTGTGATGAGCGTGTGTTGATGGCACCGGCACCATGGTGAACACGAAGTCATAGTCGCCCTCGGCCAGAACTCGGTCCAGAACGCGTGCTACCAGTTCCACGTCCCACTCATTTTCCATCACGGCGTCGGCATCGAATGTCTTTCCCGTGTCGGGCTGGTCGATGAAGATGTAGTCCCGAAGTCCGATGATGGCGCCGCCAGCCATAAGCTCTTTCTTGCGAATGGCAGGGATGTGTTTCTCGGCAACTTTCTGGTCGGTCAATTCCAGCCCATAGATATCCTCGGCCAACGTCGAGAATCGATACCCGCCAGCACCATCGGTTATTAACGCGAGATCAGCAGTTCCACCGAGATCATGCGTGATGCGGTAAGTGGTTGCTGCAAAGGACGCATCGTCATCGGGGTGAGCTGTGACGATCAGCACAGAAGGACCATTCTGGGCATGTGCCAGGACCGGCCACGAGAGCAGAATCGTAAGGGCCAGGAGTCGAATAAAACGCATGGTCAGCCCCGTTTAGTGGTCGTGCTCACACCCGTCAACCCGGCAACGCCTGAAGTTGCGAGCATGGGCAGCGAGGAGGAAGCCAGCTGAAATCAATGTGGTGATGCGTTCACCTCCTTCACCGATCCAGTCGTGAAAAAGGAATGTCGAAGCCAGGAGCCCGGCAATTCCAATGGCGCCAAATGCCATCACGCGACGGTCCTTGTGCCGACGGCAGCCGATTCCGAAGGCGATCAATGCCATGGGTATGACGACCCACAAAATGGCGCGGTGGAAGGCTTCATCCTCCAACATGACGGCGGGGATGACGCTTCCTGCAACCAGCAGGCTCGGAGCAGCGACACAGTGGACAGCGCAGACGAGGGAGCTGAACGCTCCGATGGCATCTGCGAATGATTCGACTTTCAAGGACTTCATTTCAACAAGCAGTGAGTATGGCGGGTGGATACTCAAAACGGTCCCCGCCAGGGAGGACCGTTTTGATGGCCTTCAATTCTAAGTATTTCAGCGGTGCTGTGTTGCCTCAGTTCTTGACGGGCTTGGCTTCCACAACACGGTAGAGCAACCCGTAAGGGTCGTCTTTCAGGACTACAAACTTGCCTTCCACTTCAACCGTGTCGTACGTGAACTCCACGCCTTCTTCGGCCTGAATTTCAGCGATGGAATTCGGTCCGCCCGGCATATGGAAGTAGCATCCGTCGCCAGGGAAGGCACTGATAAGAAAATTGGTCTGCATCTCGGAAAAATCGAGCGGGATCATGAACCCGGACAGCTTCACGGTCTGACCGTTCAAGGCTTCAACGTCCTCGGTGAACTGGGGCGTGTAGGTCGTGAAACCATCTACAACCGTTTCCTCCCAATCAACCTCGGCAAGTGTGTCCCAGCGGACATTTTCCTGCGCGGCGGCAGAAGAGGTGAATGCGAGCAAGAGAAACAGAGAAAGCAGTCTAGTCATGGTTCTGATACGTTTAACCCTCAGCGAGGACCGAGGAGATATCGGTTCTGTAGGCCTGGTAGGCTGGAATGAGCGATGCAATAAGACCGGCACCGAGCGCGAGGACCACAATCCATCCCTCTCCGGGGACGATCGCAAACCCGTCAAGCGCCATTCCTCGGCTTTCTTGAACGGCTGAAGCAAGGATTGCCGCAGCCGTATGTCCAAGAATTAGTCCAAGAATTGTTCCCATACCGGAGAGGATCAGCCCCTCCAGCAGGACATGGGACATGAGCTTGATGCGGGACGCGCCAAGGGTCCGCATCATGGCAAGATCGTAGCGACGCTCTTTGAGCGCGTTGATCAACGCTACAAATACGGCAAGCAAGGCGGCCAAAATGAGGACAAGACCGAACACGCGAAGCGCGTCAAATCCTACACCCAGCATGTTGAACAGTCTGGCTGTCTCGTAAGCAGGTGCCGCTGCCTGAAGATCAGTCTCGTTGTTGACCCAGCGAGGGAAAACCGCCGCCGCCATCGGAGACGAATACGAAATCAGGATAGCCGTGTACTCGGCTTCTGCCGCTTCCGCCTGTCGACCGGGCGTCGGACGCGAGTCCCTGACGGGAGCCGCTTGCTCGGCTTCTTCTTCATGGGCGTGGTCATCTTCACTGTGTTCGGTATCATCGTGCTGAATGCCGTGAACCAGCCAGACCGTCTCGATACTGGTCAGGATCAGCTGATCCATCACCGTGCCCGTTTCGGCCAGGATACCGACCACTTCGACCGGGTTGTCAGCGTGTTCTTCGCCGTCATCGGCACTGTATCCGTGCGAGCTCGCGAAGGTGTCACCGATCCCAAGACCAGTCTCTTTGGCTACACGAGCGCCAATGGTGGCCTCGCGGTTTCCTTCCCACAAACGGCCTTGATCCGGAGCGGCTTCGTAGTGAGCGGGATAATCCACTGTCGTTCCGACGACGCGGAAACCCTGATACGAATCGCCCAGGGCCATCGGAATGGCTTTGCCGACCGCGCGGTCATTCATTACGCGCTCAGCTTCGTCCAACGCAATGTTGCCACTGGGAGCGTCGATGTGATAGACCGCAGACAGAATCAGCTGCATGGGGCTGCCCTTCGCACCGACAACAAGGTCGATTCCGCGGGAATTGTTAGACAGGTTGTCGCGAACCTGTGTGCTCAAAATCAGCAGCACAACGATAGTCGCGATTCCCAACGCCAGAACGAGCACGTTCAGGACGGTGCTCAGCTTACGCTGTTTGATGTAGGAAGCACTGAGACGGAACAGATTCATGCTGACACCTCCACACCGGATTCGATGACGAGCGTGTTCTCAAAGGAATCGACGATTCTGCGATCGTGCGTAGCGACTGCAAGCGTCGATCCGTTCGCGTTTGCTTGAGAAATGAGTAGCTCCAGAACTTTTTCGGCGCGAATGTCATCCAGGCTGGCCGTCGGCTCATCAGCCAGCAGCACCTTGGGCTTGTTCATTACCGCCCTGGCGATAGCGACTCGCTGACGCTGCCCTTGGGACAACTCATGCGGATAGGCGCGCACTTTGTGGTCCATATCCAAAGTTGCCAGGACCTCGCGGATGCGATCTTTCGCTTGAGGCAGGTCAGCTAGGTATGGCGCCATCAAAAGGTTGTCTTCGACCGTCAACGTCGCCAGCAGGTGCATCCGTTGAAACACGATTCCAATATTCCGACCTCGGAATCGATCCAGTGCATTCCCACCCAAACTGACGAGGTCAGCTCCAGCCACGGATACTGAGCCTTCTGTGGGTTTTCGCAGACCCGCAAGGATGTGAAGCAATGTGGTCTTTCCGCTACCCGAATCTCCCAGGATCAGTTGATGGGACCCTTGTTCTGCATGGAAGTGGGGGAGGTCCAGAACGGTCTCAGCGCCGTAGCGATGTTTGACGTTGGACAGGGTGAACATGGTGGTAGAAGGTTGGGCTGACGGGGTCGGGTCGAAAACAAACCCCTGGGGCCGTTTCGGTTCCGCCTTTCTGTGTCAGCTTTTAGTGGTTTCGTTTCAGTCGAGTTGTTCGATTCTGCTGTATTCGAGTCGGCAACGATGAGTCCAAGAAGACCAGCCCCGGGAGGTAGATCAGGGCCGGTCACCAGATGAACGTATGCGAGTACTTGATCAGGATGGCACGGCGTGACGACCGGGGAAGGGGGATCTGGTTTCTATGATCAATGTCCGTATTGATGCCTTCGTCATAGACGATCCACAAATCATTCCCTTCACGCGGGTTGTAGCGGATTCGCGCATTGATGTTGAAGGTCTCCTGAAGCGTGTTGTACTGCAGGAAAGCGGTCGCGGAGAGCTTCGAATTGGCTGCCGCCTGAATGCGGAGCCTTGCAAGGTGGGTCGTCAGTTCCTGATCCCGGTCTCCAAAACGAATGACATTCAGCTCATAACCGGGGCCCAACTCGAGATGCTTGGACAGATTCCAGTCAGAAGACGCCTGGATGAGGGTTCTCCATCCGTCATAGAAGGTACCGGACTTGAACGTGATCGAAGGCCGGAAATACCAAGCATCCGGAGAGCTTGCAGCAAGCCAGGCGTTGTGGAAGGTATAGTCGTCGGCAGGGACTTCTACGTCGGATGAAAGCGAGAATGCAGCATCCACGCTTTCGTACCAATGATCGGAGGAGATCAGCAGCGTCGCGCCGGTTTTGGTCTCCGCGAACCAGAACGGGTGAACCCAAGTCGTTTCAACTTTATTGCTGCTGTTCTGCCAGTAAACGTAAGTCCAGTTTCCCCACCATACGCGCCGGAATCGGGAGTCTTCGCCTTTGAAGGACTGGTACTCGATATCGGGACTGAAGTACGTATATCCATTTCGCCGAATAAAACCGACCTCTGGATTGTAGTCCTCTCCCGAGCGGATGAACTCGAAGTCGTAGCTCCACCCGCTGATGTTGCGCCGCTGCCAATTGACGAGAAAGTGGGAGGACTCGAGCAAGTCAAACTCAGTCTCAGCGTGATTATCGTCGTGATCGTGATCTTCCGGGCCATGATCATTGTGATCGTCCGGCTCGTGATCCACCGTCTGCGCAAGCTTGATGGTCAGGAATTCTTCGCTCGTGACGTTGAGGATGGTGTCGAAGCCGTACGCCAGATTGCGCTTTCCGTCCTGATCAATGCGGGATGTGAATATGCCGCCGACTGTGGAAAGGGGGTTCAGGACATTTCGACGCGCGCGAGCCACACCAAAATTCTCGGAGGGAGTGGCTCCCTGTTCGGCTGTTTGGAGATTCACCAGGCCCAGATCCCACTTGCCGACTCGGCCCACCAGGCGACCGCCTCCCAACATGGGGACAGGTCGGCCGTTGGCCAACCCAATGCGCCGACTGTGGAACAGACGCGTACCGCCAGCGCCGGTGCCGAACTCGAAAATCCCGCTTCGTTCCTGGAAGAAGCGTCGTTTTTCCGGGAAGAAGAGCGAAAATCGTGTCAGATTGATCTGCTGGTCGTCGGCTTCAACCTGGGCAAAATCCGTGTTGTAGGTGGCATCCAGGGTGAGGTTACTGGTGAGGCTGTATTTGACATCCAGCCCGAATTCGCCCGTTCGAGAGATGTCACCCTCATAGTCCATCCCGGACTCATCCAGCATGGGAATGCGTTCCGCTCCTCCCAATCCGTATGGCGTGACATAGATGGGATTGCGACGCTCGATGTCACTTAGAACCACGTCCTGAGACAAGGATGGCTTGGTGAAGCCCCGCTCCCAGTTTGGCGGAATATCAGGGTAGATATACCGGTGATTGTTGGTCATCCAACGATAGGTTGTGAGCCCCATCTCGACCCGTTCGCCATCTGATTGGAAGCCGAGACTGGTGAACGGAATTCGCATCTCAGCGAACCAACCTTCTTCTGTGATCGAGCAGGCCGCGTCCCAAAACGTGTTCCAGTCCTCGTTCTGTGAACGACGGCCCAGGGCAGCATCGTCAGAGATGGAGAGGTCGGCGCGCGTGCATAGCGGCATGACGTAAAACCAAAGCGCATTCTCGTTGTCGTTAAAGGTGTCCAGGAGAATGGCAAAGGTCTCATCTCCGCTCCATCGATCGCGGTAAAGGGAATTGGCGCGGAGATTGGAAATGTCTGAGTGGTAGAGGCGCCCCGAGACATAAACCGCCTCATTGTCGTAGCCGACCCTGATTTCTGTGCGCTCGGTGATGGTGCCTTTGTAGGTGGGGCCGTACATGACGAGCGGGAAGGGATCAATAGCCTCCCAAGCAGCCTCGTTCACAACGCCATCGAGTTCAATGGGTCCAGACAGTCGTGGCAGCTCAACGGCTTCCCGTGCGGTCTGAGCCAAGGCCGAATGGATTGGAATGAGAATCAGAAATAGGGTGACTATGATCATCCCCGCCCGACTGCCGTCGTAGAAGCGGACGAATGAGGCACTTGAGTCTATTGAAACCGGGAAAAAGCGATTACGCGTACGACCAGACGGACGTGTGAACATTGTGGTGCGGGGTGGCGCTCACAAATCGAGGTCTAAGCGTCGATCGCGAGCAGTTGGCAGAGGCGAGATTCGCGCAGCCCATGCAGGGGGGAGAGAGAATCAGGCGATACAGGATCGATAGGAAGGGTTGATCCAATACCAGATGTGCTGTGCCATGCACCCACAAGACGGCACTCCTGCGTCAGGGGTGCCGTTGTCCGAGTAAGAATGAGTCGGACAGGCCGGTCAACCCTAAGTTGACGGCGGGCCTCGCGCACCAGTCGCAAAAACATCCCAAAAAGTCGGGACGTCGAGACCTTCAAGGAGAACTGACTCGCTTGGAAGGACAGAAGAGAGAGATGCTGTGTGTCCCACCAGACCTTGCGCAGCAGCGGTCAGCTCGCATGTTGGGCAAACGAGGTGCTCTGCGTCGACGACAGGCTGTTCACCGATCGGGACGGACACGTCTTCCACGCCATGGTCTTCATGCGAAAGGACGACCAAATGCGCCAGCTGATGCGAAGACGCCGAAAGGAGCCCAACTGCAAATAGAAGCGCGCCGAGGCGAAACAGGATATGTCGTTGGACCTTGATCATGGTGTTCCATCCCGGCTCATCCAGCGATTTGGCAGGATATAGAGCGGGAGCCGCGGCGGAAAGCACAGCGGGTGATCGAAACTACGAAAAACCTCCAACGAGGATGCAGAGCAAGCCGGTTGCCGCTTTTGGTTCAGGAGCTAGGATCAAGCATTCCGAAAAGCGGTTCGGCCGAGATGCGCGTTTCCTACACCACAGATTACTTCGTTCCGCTTCCTGAGAAGCACCCATTCCCGATGGGCAAATTTCCGGCGCTCCATCGCACGCTGCTGAACGAAGGGCTGATCACGGAGTCGGACGTAGTTGCTCCGCGCGAGGTCGATTGGGCAGATCTGCTGCTGGTTCATGACCGTGCCTATCTGGACGCCTTGGCGCACGGCACGCTGACCAAGAAAGAAGAGCGAAAGATGGGCCTTCCATGGAGTCAGGCGTTGGTCAAACGCTCCCGTCACGCCGTTCAGGGTACGATGAATGCGGCGTACATGGCGCTGGAGGACGGCATTGCAGCGAACTTGGCAGGTGGGACCCATCACGCCTTTCCCGGCCACGGCGAAGGGTTCTGCGTGCTGAATGACGTAGCGGTGGCCATTAGGGCACTGCGCCGGGCGCGCTGGATTCGCCGGGCAATGGTCATCGATCTGGATGTTCACCAGGGAAACGGGACGGCAGCCATCTTTGAGTCAGATGATGACGTGTTCACCATGTCGATTCACGGCGAAAAGAACTATCCGTTCAAGAAGGTGAACTCAACGGTCGACATCGGTTTGCCTGATGGCACCGGGGATGATGCCTACATGGCGACGCTCGAGCCAGCCGTTGTCGGCGCGTTGAATCAGTTCGAGTGCGACCTCGTGATCTATCTCGGAGGGGTCGATGTGTTGGAAGGAGATCGCTTTGGTCGATTGTCGCTGACGCGCGAAGGTCTTCACCGGCGAGACCGGTTTATCCTGGAAGAAGTTGTGGGTCGGGAGATTCCTTTGCTGTGTCTGCTTTCCGGCGGCTATGCGGAGTCCCCCGAACGGACGGCGGACCTGCATGCGACTACACACCGGGAAGCGGCGAAGTTGTCGCTTTCTCCGGCCTAGAAACCGGCTTTTCTGCCGGGTGGGTCCCGGTCCATCAAGCGTTCGTTTCCACCCGGGTCGCTACCCAGGCCCATCAAGTGTTCGTGTCCACCCGAGTCGCCACCCAAGCCCACCACATCAGGACGCCTTGCAGGGGCAGCCGGAAATAGAGAAACCAGACAGGCACTTCGGCGAAGTCAGCCGGATTCAGCGCCATATGCAGATTGGCAGGAAAGACGCCAATCATGATCAGAATCATGAAAAGGCCTGATGCTTTTCGAAATCGCACGACGAACACGCCCAGCCCCGCGACGACTTCCAACACTCCGGACAGGATTACCAGTTCGAAATGCCACGGCAGATAAGGCGGCATCATCTCCAGATAGAAGTCCGGATTGATGAAGTGATTGACGCCTGCGGCAATGAACAGCAGTCCGAGGCCGTAGAGTGAGACGCGTTGAAGGGTAGTCATAAGGGTTGAGTCGTTCTGGCGATTCAGAACGAACATACGCCGCAACCCCATGGATCGCTGACGAACAAGGTCTCAGGCTGGCTCAGCCATCCGATCTGCAATGAACTCACGCAGTACACTGGTCAGCGTGGGCTCACCGATCTCCTGCAGGTTGTAGCTGGCGCGGAGGGCGGGCTGATCGAACGAAATCAGGTAGCGCAAGTCGATTGGCGTGGCGATGAGTACCACATCGACGGGAGCCGCGCGGACGGTGGCTTCCAATTCAGCCGTTTGCTCCTTGCCGTATCCCATGGCGGGTAAGACCGGTCCAGTCGTCGGGTATTTCTCGAAAGTCTCTTTGATGGATCCCACCGCAAATGGCCGCGGATCAACGATTTCCGCAGCGCCATATCGACGAGCTGCGACCCAGCCAGCGCCATAGGCCATGCCACCGTGGGTAAGGGTTGGTCCATCTTCGATGACCAGGACGCGTTTTCCAGCCAGTTGCTCACCGTTTTCGACCAGGATGGGGCTTGCAGCCTCGATCATGGTGGCACCTGGATTGAGCATCGAGACCTGCTCCCGGGCGGTCTGAATGTCCTCAAAAGCGGCTGTATCGACTTTATTGATCACAACCACGTCGGCCATCCGGACATTGGTTTCGCCGGGATGGTAATGCATGGCGTGATCCGGGCGATGGGGGTCGACGACGACAATATTCAGGTCGGGTCGATAGAAGCTGAAGTCATTGTTGCCGCCATCCCAGACGATGATGTCGGCTTCCTGCTCGGCTTGTCGCACGATGGCCTCATAATCCACACCTGCGTAGATGACGCGACCATTCCGGACATGCGGTTCGTATTCCTCGCGCTCTTCGATGGTCACATCGTGCAGGTCCAGGTCCTCGAATGTGGCGAATCGCTGCACGGCTTGCTTGGCCAGGTCCCCGTAGGGCATCGGGTGGCGAATAGCGACGACGCGCAGGCCTTCCTCGGCCAGGATTTCAACGACGCGACGGCTGGTCTGGCTTTTGCCAGCGCCCGTACGCGTTGCGCACAGGGAGACGATCGGGACGTTGGATTGGATCATGGTCCGATCGGGACCCTGAAGGACGAAGTCTGCGCCTGCAGCCGTAGCGCGCGCTCCGAGGTGCATGACCGTTTCGTGGGAGACATCACTGTATGCGAACACGACTTGATCGACTCGCAAATCAGCAATCAGCTTTTCGAGATCCTCTTCGGGCTCGATTGGAATGCCGTCGGGATACAGCTCTCCGGCCAGCTCAGGAGGATATCGGCGATCGTCAATGTTCGGGATCTGCGTGGCCGTGAATGCGACCACTTCGAATCGGTCATCGCCCCGGAAAGCAACATTGAAGTTGTGGAAGTCGCGGCCAGCCGCGCCCATGATCAGCACGCGGGTACGAGGATTCGGGTTGGTCGTCATGTCAGTTCGCCGGATGATGAGCTCCCGGGACGATCCCTGGATACATCAGCAATTACTGACTTCGCACAAGCGTGACTGACAGGATGGTGCCCGGTCCGGGGTAGGGAAAATTCCGATAGCGCCACGCCATGTCCTGCCTACTTGGAAGCGGTCAACCCGAATGCCCATGACAAGTCGAACGCTAAAATGCGAATCGACCCCGTGACGAATCGAATACGCCTGTCACAACCTGCGGACGCACAAAAAAAGCGCGCCTCGCGGAATCGCGAGGCGCGCTCTGAACGGTCATGGACCTGTGATCCCGCCAGGGCTCGAACCTGGGACCCTCTGATTAAAAGTCAGATGCTCTGCCAACTGAGCTACGGGATCGGCGGCTGAACTATACGTATCAGCGCAGACGAGAAAATTACAACATCTCCCGGGAGGGAGCCAAACCGGAGCAATTGAAGGTTCAGTGAGAATGGGCCTCGGCCCAACCCGTCCAGCCTGAGAGGCTGAACGCTTCTCCGAGCTGCTACGAGAGCGACTTCATGGGCGCCCGCATCACCAGCCGTCCCCGCATCAAATCCGGGGAGAAGTTGATGAAACCGTTGACCAGATAGATCTCTTTCGGTGAACAGTCGACAATCAATTTCGCTTCCAGGTCGCCCTTCCGCCGGTCCTCCGTAAAAATGGCCGCGACCAATCCATTGGAGGCCGTGCCCTTGAACACATCCATCTCGTCGCCATCGACCGTGTCCGTTCCGTTCACGAACCCGTAGTCGATCGGGTACACAATATCCGGATGGTTGGGGTGCTGCGAGCCTGCCGCTCGTTCGATGGTAATGCCCTTCAGTTGGATCAAAGCGTCCCACTGCTCCCAATCCACGAATCCAGGTCGTCCGCCCGGATTGGCATCATCGGGGTCTCCGGAACTCAATCGCCCGAATTCGTCCGTGATTGCCATCACGCGTCGTCGTCCGAACGTTCAATGAGCTGGATGTGCAGATCCTGAAGCTGATGCTCGTCGACCACATCGGGAGACTGGACCATCGGCTCCTGTGCGCTCTGCGTCTTCGGGAAGACAATGACATCCCGCAATGACGAAGCGCCGGTGAGGAGCATCACGATGCGGTCCAGACCGAAGGCGATGCCACCATGTGGAGGCGCACCAAACCGGAATGCATCGAGCAGGAAACCGAAACGGGCCTGTGCTTCTTCCTCATCGATTCCCAGCGCATCGAACATCTGCTGCTGCACGTCTGGGCGATGGATACGAATGGAACCACCGCCAATCTCCGATCCGTTCAGAACGACATCGTAAGCCTGGGCACGGACTGAACCGGGGTCTTCGCCCAGTTTGCCCATATCCTCGGCGCGAGGCGAGGTGAATGGGTGGTGCATGGCGTGGAATCGTCCGGAGTCCTCGTCCCACTCGAGCAGCGGGAAGTCGGTGACCCAGAGGAACTTCCATGGCCCGTCCGGGCTGTCCGAGATGAGTCCCAGATCCCGACCAATGTGGAGGCGGAGGTCGCCCACCTGTTCGAACACTTTCGGCGCGGTGCCAGCAAGGATCAGCACGGCATCGCCAGCTGATGCGCCAGTCTGGGCCACAGCGGCATTCACGAAATCGGTCGGAAGGACCTCCGACTTGACGCTCGAAACGGTTTCTGATCCGTCGGAGGGCAAGCGGAAGTGGATCAGTCCGCCGGCGCCAATCTTCTGACGGACGATGTTCTTGTCGAGCTTATCCATTTTGCCGCGACCCGCATCACCCATTCCGGGCACCACGATGCCGACGACGGCGCCGCCTTCGTCAATAACGGAGTCGAACAGTCGGAAGCCGCTGCCTTTGAAGGTGTCGCTCAAGTCGTGCAGCTCCATGCCGAAGCGCAGGTCTGGCTTGTCAGAGCCATACGTCCGGATGGCCTGGTCGTAGGACATCCGCGGGAAGGGGAGTTCGAGGTCGACGCCTTTGACATCCTTCCAGATCTGGGCAAGCATGCCCTCAGCCGTCTCGTAGATCAGGTCTTCCGTCGCGAACGTCATTTCGACGTCGATCTGGGTAAACTCGGGCTGGCGGTCCGCACGAAGGTCCTCATCGCGGAAGCACTTCACGATCTGGAAGTAGCGGTCCATACCAGCTACCATCAGGATCTGCTTGTAGGTCTGAGGGCTCTGGGGGAGAGCGAAGAACTTGCCGGCGTGGACACGCGAAGGCACGAGGTAATCGCGCGCGCCTTCCGGGGTGGATTTCATCAGGACAGGCGTTTCGACTTCCACGAAGTCTTCCGCATCGTAGAAGCGGCGAACGGCCTGGTACACGCTGTGACGCAGTAGTACGTTGTTCTTCAACTCCTGACGCCGCAGATCGAGATAGCGATACTTCAGGCGAAGGTCTTCCGAAGCGTTGGTTTCACGACTCTCCTGAGCCGACACCATGAAGGGCAGCGGCTCGGACGTGTTGAGCACGATCAGGTCGTCAGCCATGACTTCAATGGCCGCGGTCGGCATGCCTGCGTGTTTGGCAGCGACTTCGCGTTCGCGTACCGACCCTTTCACCGAGATGACGAATTCGAACCGCAGGGATTCCGCCAGCTTGGCAGTTTCCGCGTTGTGTTCTGGGTTGAACACGATCTGCGTGATGCCATAGCGGTCACGCAAGTCGACGAAGATGAGACCTCCGAGGTCGCGTCGGGAATCCACCCAGCCCTTGAGGACTACGGACTGGCCTGCATGCTCGGCGCGAAGCTCGCCACTGTTGTGGGTGCGGCGACCGTGGGAATCAACCTGGAACTGGGAAACGGACATGGAGCGATGGCTTGGATCGATAGTATGGATCGATTACGGGGCCCGCTGAGGGCCACGAGTCATAAAAACCCGCCGTAATCCTCAAAGATAGGGGCTTGTCGCGCGCGGGTGGCTGAAAAAATCGTTTAGACTGGCCGGGTCGGTTTCTATATCTTGAGCTGTTCTTTCCGTCATCCCCGCCCATTATCCCGCACATTGACATGTCCCAAGCAGCCACCGCCACTGGCGGGACTTTTTTCGGCCACCCGCGCGGTCTGGCCACGCTCTTCTTCACGGAGATGTGGGAGCGCTTCAGCTATTACGGCATGCGCGCCCTGCTCATCCTGTTCATGACGGCTGCGGCGACCGGGGCCAACCCCGGGATGGAAATGGACGTCAAGACGGCTGCTGCCGTTTATGGGCTCTACACCTTCTTTGTCTACCTGCTTTCCTTGCCGGGAGGTTGGGTAGCCGACCAGATTTGGGGTCAGCAAAAGGCCGTGTTTGTGGGCGGTGTGATCATCGCAATGGGCCATTTCAGCATGGCCGTGCCGATGACCGAGACGTTCTTTCTTGGCCTGATCCTGATTGTGATCGGCACTGGCTTGCTCAAGCCCAACGTGTCCACCATCGTCGGTGAATTGTATCCAGAAGGCGGCGCTGCACGCGATGCCGGGTTCTCGGTCTACTACATGGGAATCAACATCGGTGCCTTCCTCGGGCCACTCCTCTGTGGCTATTTCGGCGAGCAGATCAACTGGCACTACGGATTCTCGCTGGCTGGCTTCGGCATGATTCTGGGCCTGATCCAGTACCGCATGGGTACAAAGCATCTCGGTGAGGCGGGCACATTCAAGACGTCCGACACCGCCGAGGTGCTGGCTGCCAAGGCCCGGAAATTCTACCTGATTACAGGTGGGGTCATTGCCGCCTGTGTGGCCTTCGGCTTCATGGTGTCGTCCGGCGTCATCAACTTGACCCTGACCCAGATCGCAGAAGGGCTCGGATCGAGCATCCTCCTCATTGTTGGAGCCTACTTTGTCTACCTCATCTTCTTTGCCGGATACAACACGACCGAGAAGAAGCGACTGGGCGTAATCCTGTGGCTCTTTGTGTTGGCCGCCATCTTCTGGTCCGGTTTTGAGCAGGCTGGCTCATCGCTGAACCTGTTCGCCGAGCAGTATGCGGATCGTGACTTCGGTTCGTGGGAATTGCCTGCCAGCTGGCTGCAGTCGGTCAACTCCACCTTCATCATCATTTTCGCTCCGCTTTTCGGATCGCTCTGGCTGGCGCTAGCCAAGATGCAGAAGCACCCTCACTTCCTGACGAAGTTCGGCCTGGGTCTTCTTGGCCTGGGTGGTGGCTTCTTCGTGATTGCCTGGGGCGCCGTGAATGCGGAGCCAGGTACGGTTGGCGTCACGTTCCTGATCGTGATGTACTTCCTGCACACGGTCGGAGAGCTTTGCCTCTCGCCGGTGGGGATGTCATCCATCACCAAGCTCGCACCGAAAGGCCGCGTTGGTCAGATGATGGGTATCTGGTTCGTGGCTACTGCGCTCGGTAACCTGTTCGCAGGTCTCGTTGCGGGCGATGTCGAGCAGCTTGGCTATGACGGCCTTTTTGCTCAGGTCGCTTGGATCAGCGCCGGCGCAGGTCTGGTAGCGCTGCTGCTCTCGAAGCCGCTGCAGAAACTGACCGGCGATGTGAGCTGACGGAGCAATCCACATTCCGCTGCGTATCTTGAAAATGACACGGGCGGGGCGATCTTCGATCGCCCCGCCCTTTGCGTGTCAGGCCAACATGCGTTTCATGCTCTGCCGAAAAGTTGACTAGAAGCTCGGGTTGAATCGGATCCAGACAGACGGCTTGTAATCCGTGCCCAGATCCTGAAGCGGCCACGCAACCTCGAGGCGGAGGTCATGGTCATCAAGCGCGACGCCGAAGCCGGCCGAGCTGAACATGTCCTCAGCCGAGAAGACGTCGCTTCCTGCCTGCAGGTTGGTCCAGCCGGCATCAAACGTTCCGAAGATGGTCAGGTCATCGAGGGCCCAGTCAACCAGATCAGCATCGAAGAGCGCCAGCTCGGCATTGGCGAGCACCATCCGCGTTCCGATGAATTGATTCTGGTTGTAGCCTCGCACTGAGCCGATGCCGCCCAGCGTGAAGGCCTTCTGCAGCGGCACCGTGCCTTCTGTGAATCCACCGCGGAAGCGCAGGCTCAAGCCGGTTTCCCGCGTCAGGCGGGCGTAGGTACGCACATCACCCAAATACCGTGAGTAGTCGAAATCACCGCCCATGTCCTGACCGAGCTCGGCCTCCAATCGGAACGCCATTCCGCTCGGCTGGCGATACCGATTGCTGATGCTACCCCCTTCGAAGGCAAGCACAATCGAGTTCATCAGACCCTCGTTGATTCTCGGGTTCGCCCTGAAATTACCTTCTCCAAAGATGGACCAATTGGTATTCCGACTGAGCGACTGATAGTCTTCGCTCCGGTAGGCCGCGCTCAGCTGCGCATACCGTGACAGGCGTGCCACGGCATAGCCTGTCCAGCCTTCTGTCTGGAAGTAGTCGAAAAAGTCGTGGCGGAAGAAGAAGGCGAACGCCGTGTTTTCTCCCCACGAGGCTTTCCAGAGATCATCCGTATCGGTGTTGCGCTGATACGATCCACCAACCTTCAGGTCCACGATTGGGGTGTGCTTACGACTTCCGAATCGAGTCTCTGCACCAATGCGATACTGCCACTGATCCAGTGCGAAGGCATAACCTCCTTGGCCATATATGCGCCCGCGATCCCAGCTGGACCACTCCAGTGGTGCGCGCGAGACACCCAGGAAGAGACCCTCTACCCGGTTATATCGGATCGATGGGATATTGCGATACCAGGCCTGGTTCTGGTATGGCCATTTCCAATTCCATTCGCCAAAGGCATCCGAATCATCGAAGGAATCGAAGCTGCCACTTTTCCAGGTGTCACGCCACGTGTTTCGGATTTCTTCGCGGTCGCGCTTCCAGCGATGCTCTTCTCGACGCTCCCATCGGTCGTCTTCATCCCACCAGTCATCGTCGGTTGTCTTGATGGCAACGCGGTCGCGTCCATTGCGAATTTCATAGCGATTCGGGGCGTCCCGACGAATACGGACATCCTCATCGGCGGCCTCCTCGATCGCGTCCTCGAGGTCATCCAGCACGGAGGCCAGACGATAGGCGAGGTCATCCTCGCCGCGGTCATCGAGAGCTTCGACTATCTTCTCCAGGTCGCGCTCGATCTCGCGCAGCATCGCCAGTAGATCCTCCTCTGGCATGCCGCGGAAGCCACCAGTCACGGGGCCGCTCAATGTGAGGCGATCATTGATGGCCAGGATTTGATCATTGATGGGCTCAGTGGCGTGTCGCTGCGTGACATCACTGAGGAGGCCCATGACTTTCTGAACGGCCGAGACGACTGTTTCATATTCGGCAGGTACGCGGCTGTCGACCGTGCGCGTGTCCTGACGTGCATGGGCGTGCTGAGGAATGGCCAATGCGGCTATCGTCAAGAGGACGCCAAGAGATTTGAAAAGGGAGGTATTGCGGTAGCGGAAGAAACGCATGGGTTTCAGGGTATTGTCCTTTTGATTGGGCCGGTCGCTCGCTCGTTCGCTCTGTATGCGGCATTCAGATAGCCGCCGGTTTGGCTGTGCGGGCAACAGGCACGATCCGTATTGTTTCCGCAGGTACGTCCCAGCTCCAGAAACGGTTACAAGGGGAGAGGAATACCCCTGAATCACCTACGATATCGCTTCGGTGGCCCTTACGGGGCGCATCAGGGCCGGAGCGAACAGGATCAGGATCAGTACCTGTGTGGCGACGGTAGCCCAGGCCGCTCCCAGGGCAGACATCTGGGGGATGAGTATCAAGTTCAAGCCGATGTTCACCACTGCCGCTGATGCAAGCACGATGGCCAAGCGATTCTGCTGGTGCGTAGCCGTCAAATGCGTGATGCCAATCTGGTTGATGGCATTGATTACAAACGAAATCAGCAGGATGCGCAGAAGACCGATAGCTGGAACGGCCTCCGGACTGGGGTCCAGGAAGGGGATGATCCAGGGCGACAGGACCCAGATGATGAGCGCTGCCCCGCCTGCGGCGAAGGTCATTCCAACGATGCCCCGTCGGAACAGGGAGGTGAAGGATGCAGCGTCCTCGTCGCGGAGGGAAGAAAGCCGAGGCAGCAATACCGACGACACGATGAACGGCAACAAGACCATCGCTTCCGTGATGCGGAATGCGAGACCATATTGACCGGTGATCAGATCACCCTCCATGGTCTCCAGCATGATGCTGTCCGTGCGATAGTAGAGCAAGACAAAGACGGACGACAGCCCGAGCGGAATGGCATGAGGCATCGCCTTTCGGTAAAAAGACCAGGCAATGTCCGAGAATGCGAATCGAGCCATCTTGACATGCGTCCAGGCAAACGTCCCCGCAAACGCGAGCGCCATACCGACACTCATCCCCAGCATGGCCGACGCTGCGTTCGGAGCCACGGTGAGCGCCCAACTTCCTGCGCCGATCACCAGGGCCTTTTCGGCGATGGTTGATCCGGCCTCAATCTGGAACTGCTCGTGGGCACGGAAGACAGCGCGACAATACTCCAGCAAGTTGCGGAAGAAGACATAGGTGCCTGCGAAGAGGACCACATCAAGGGCACCCGTGCCCAATGCCAATCGAATCCCGAGGCCAACCCCGATAGCCACGAGGGACAAGACCAGTCTGGAGATGAGCAAATTGGAGAAAAAGAGTCCGGACCGGGAAGGGTCACGAGCCAATTCGCGAATGGTGTAGGGTGATGAACCCAAAGTCAGCGACCCGTCACAGATGCTCATCAGCGCCAGAGCGGCCGTCATCACGCCATACTCGGCCAGGCCCATGAAGCGGATGCATACCAGCGTGATGAACAGGAACCAGGCTGGCTTGACGATCAGGTTCGGTATCGTCATCCAACTCATGTTGCGGATCAACCCACTCATTCCCCGGGACGTGCTCATGCCATGTCACCCTCTTGCGTGACCTGACCAATCAGGTCGATCCACTGATGTGCAACGACTTGCGGGGCATAGTAGGACTCAAAGCGTGCTCTGGCCGAACGAGCTGCCCGCTCCCAGGTGACATCGTGGGAAAGCTTGGCAATGGCGGCCGAAATGGCCTCTGGATCTCGGGCTGGTACCGTCAGGCCCGCAGCATCATCCGAATTCGCACCGACAAGCCCAGGCATGCCGCCATCGTCAGCGACAACACATGGGGTGCCCGCTGCCATGGCTTCCATGATGGAAAGAGGCTGGGCTTCCCGAAGCCAGGATGGCAGCACGAACAGGTCGGCCTCCAAATACTCGTGAGCGATCTGCGATCGATCCATGAGCGGGCCGCGGTGGCGCACGTGGTCAGTCAGGTCCAGTTCGCGCACCTTCGATTCGAATCGTTCCTGTTCGCCTGTGTGTGGCCACCCGCCAGCAAAGACCCACTGACAAACAAACCCTTCGTCATTCAGCAAGGCCGCCGCTTCCAGTACATCCTCCCAGCCTTTCTCGCGGATCATGTTGCTTAGAAAGAGCACGCGAAAGGGTTCATTTCGACCTTTGCCGATGCGATCAGCCACTGAAGCTGTATCGGGAATCAGGGCCGCATCGAGTGTGTTGGGGATGACCGCGCGGCGCCGCACAGGCAGCCACTCGGCACAGGCCTCGGAAAGCAGCGAAGCAGTAAACACTACCCGATTCAGTGTTGGCAACAGGCGCCGCGCGGTAGCCCGGGTCGCCTTGTTTTCGAATACGGTCGCAAACTTGCCCCAGTGCGCCACCGCAATCACCCTCCTTCCTTTCAGATGCGGAAAAACTGTAGCCACGTCTCGCAGATGTCCAGCCGTTTCCGGGGAGATCGACGTCCAGATGACCAGGGCTTCAGGGTGCTGGTCCAGCAGGTTGCCGATTCTCTTACCGGCTTGACGATAGTGCCCCAATTTCTCGAGATGTGACGCCTCAGCCGGAATCATGGTGTTCACCCGGTGGATCGTCGTTTCCGCTTGAAGCTGTTCTGCAAGGCGCAGCGTGGCTACTGACTGTCCGTCCGGGGGGGGAGGAAAGCGTCCAATAACGATGATATGGGCTGGAAGTCGGGACATCTCAGGCACCCTCGGAAGAGGAAAGGATGTTCACCTCAGGCGAAACGTACGCAATCGCATCCAGCATCCCCTGGACCATGCGATCCATTCCCAATTCCGTTCGGGCGAAGGCGGCCGAGCGCTGCTGGTAGCCTTCCTTGTCTTCGAGAACGGTGCAAACGGCGTCTGCCAAGGTGCTTGCAAACGCATGAAGCTGGGCGTCTTCGAAAGCAATGTCCACTGCTTTCGGAAGTAGGCCTTTTGGCATGCGGCGGGGGGCGTCCGGGCTGAATGCTGATTCTGGGTCAGGAGCGACCTGTAGAGGCCTCTCACCGAACAGCCCATTGACGCCATCTTTCACGAAAACCCACTCGGGGCTGTGCCCAACGCCGTCCGGGCCGGGCTTGGGAGCCACGATCGGCACACCAAGCGACAGGGCGTGATTGACAGATAGACCGAGATAGCCCGGATTCACAAGTACGTCGCAGGCTGCAATCCAGGGCGCCGACGCTTCCAATTCCCGGAGCGCCCCGGTGCAAGCAAGCTTGACGCCTCGTTCTGCAGCCAGAGCCTCCACACGCATTCGCTCCGGCCCATCCCCGACCATCACCACAGACACCGGTCCACCAATACGTGACGCCACACGCGACGCAGCCTCGATGACCAGGTGTGGTTTTTTCTCCGGAATCATCCGTCCCAGGAAAAGGAGGGTCGGCATGTCAGGCAGGCCAAGGCGCGCGCGAATTGCTGGCCTCCCTTCGCCTATCAATTGATCACCCAGCGGAAACAGCGTGCTGGTGTCCAGGGTGTTGCGGGCCGAGAAGATCGGCTTGTCCGGCATCAACGTCGTCAGTCGATCCCGCCATTCATCAGTGTACGTGAGAAGCGCGTCCGCCATGGATGCTGTTTCCAAACGACGACGATCCCGCCACTGTTCACGATCAAAGGGTCGGTGGATCGAGGAAAAGTGACCCCAAAGAACCGTTTTCAAGCCTTTTCGACGCGCTTTTCGAAGCAGAGATCGCAAAGAAATCGTTCTTGGCGACTCCTCAATCAGAAGAACGCGGGATGGTCCCAAGTTGGAAAATATCGCCCCCGAGGACTGCCAGTGAAGCGATTCGCCACGAAGCCACACATTGCGCAGTGTCATTCTGCGAAGACCCGACCCATCGTTCCTGTCTTTTTGGATCAGATCGGCCAGCGTTGAGCCCGAGGGAGGATCACCGGCTCCAACGATCAGACCTCCGCCAAGCCGGGAGGACAATGCGCGCATGACCGCCATACGATAGGCAGGAACGAACCGGGTCACATAGCCGACCTCCGACGTTGGGGAAGATGATGCTTCCCGCATGTTCATGAGCGATCGGGGATTGCGAGCTCCGAGTCGCTGTTCATCCAACGCTTACCTCCAGCCCGAATGCCACCCACGATCCCCCAGAGTACCGCATACATGAACATGAGATCATTCTGATAAAAAGGATTGGCCGTAGTCGCGGTTACGGCAAGAGCCGTGATGGCACCCGTGATGGCGAGGGAGATGATGCGCGGTGTCGGGGCAGCCAATTTCTTCCACCAGTTTCCGAAGGACAGCATCCAGAATCGGAGCATCAGGAACAGCATCATTCCCGTTCCCCATATTCCGAATTTGAACCATAGCGCCACGTAACCATTGTGCACGAACGTCTTCGACTCGGAATAGAGGTAGGTGATGTTGAAGAAACGATACGGGACGCCCATACCATAGCCCAGAACTGGATTGACCTTGATGTGCAACCAGACCCCTTTGGCTTCCAGGAATCGATTGATCAGGGAGATGTCCTTGGTCACAGCCGTTTCCAATGTCAGGAATCGATCAAACAATCCTGTCAATACCAGCAACAGATACTCGCCCAATACGATGTATGCGATGGCAAATACCCCGGCCGCAGAAAGCACGCCGACGGTCAGCATCCGGAGTTTGTCTTTACCAGGCACGAACAGGAAGGTGATACCTGCGCCCAGGAAATAGGCCACCCAGTAAGCGCGGCTCTGTGTCAGGATCAGACCGGCGAACAAGCCGAGGACGGCCCCAAGAAAAAATGCGCGGCCCCACCAGGAGCGCGTCCGCAAGAATAAAACGATACAGAACAGGCCTGGCACCATGAGGAGCGACTCATTGGTGATGGCACGGCTGGTCGCAATCTGCCATACAGCCTCTGCGTTGGCAAGGTCACTCCGGTACTCGAGCAGGTTGCGGGCGAGCACGTACAGGCCGACGAAGATCACGCTTCCCAGGACCACTTTCAGTCCCTTTGGGTGCTTTTCCACTGCTTCCTTTATGGGCCAATAAAACCCCAGCATCGTCAGGCTCAGCCATTCGCCCATGACGAAGGAGGGGATGGCACCGAAAACAAACGAGATCGGGATGGTCGCTGTGGCCAGGATCAGGAACAGCAGCAGGACGCGCTCTTCGCGCCGCGGACATATGTCAGTCCCATTTAGGATGAGCCTGGTAAAGAACCAGTGCCCCAGGAATGCCAGATAGTACAACCCGTAGAGGGCTTCGCCGATGCCCAGGCCCGCACTGAACCCCACAATCAGGACGAATCCGCACATCACGGTGGCCAGATTCAACAGGGGGTACTGGAAGAGAACGATGGCTCCTGCTCCCGCCAGGAATATGAATGGCAGGAAAGGAAGGATGTCAGGGGCGGCCCATGTGATGAAGAGCAGGATCAGCAGAAGGAAGCCGAATCCGCTCCAGAGAATGAAGGATCCCCAGTTTCCCAGCCAACGATCGCTGGGTCCGCGTTGCGCTATGTCCCGAGCTGCATGCACGCCTTCTCACTCGGAGCCGGCTTCACGCAGTTTCTGGGCGAATACCGGGAAGCTGCGGCGCCACCAATCCATGGCCAGGGCGAACAGGACGGCCAGGATGAAGGCGGACAACGTAGCGGCAATACAGATGATGCTGCGCTTGGGTTTGAACTTTTCGACCGGGGCGACGGCTGGATCGACGACCTGCAACGCCTGCGCATTGCGTTCCTCCTCGAAGCGAGCCTGCTCGAGCATCGGGGCCACCAGTTCCAGGATGCGCTCCTGGATGGTCCGCTCCAGCGTCAGGTCGAGATACCGCTTCACCATTTCCGGGGCGGCCTCCTGGGAAACGGGAAGTACGGCCTCCCGTCCGTTCAAAGCTTGATCGTACTGGGCGTTGGCGGCCATCACGAGGGCATCCAGATTCTGGACCTGACGGTTGTTTTCGCCAAACTGCGACCGCAGGGAGGCCAGCTGGATTTCGAGTTGCACGGCATCCGCACGCATCTCGGCTATCTGGGTGTAGAAGGCCATGGTTTGTGCTTCGAGGTCAATCACTCCGTATTCGCGCTGGAACGCAGCCAGCGAGTCGAGCATGTCCTCACGAGCCTCTTCGGCCAGGCCATAACGCTCTTCCACATAGCGCCTGAAGTTGCCGGCGGTTTGTTTTGAGAGATCATTGTTGATCTCCTCCAGCTTGCGAACGAAATAGTTCGACATGTCAGCCGCTCGCTGTGGATCCTGGTCCATCACTTCGACCGAGAAAAAGTCGTATTCCTGATCGACGACGAACTCCACATTGTCGGAGAGTGTGGCACGCGCCTCTTCAACCGGAAATTCCTCTTCCTCCAGCTCATAGACCGTAATCAGGTCGAATTCTTGAACGACGTCATCCATGACGGCCCGACTATTTAGGATGGCCATGTAGCGGACGTAGTCACCTCCGCCTCCGCCCAGAAGCGATTGGGCAGCAGACGAGATATCGCCAAGAAGGGCACTGGCAATGCCTCCGGATCCTGTGGTCGGTAGCAGCAGACGGGAAGATGCCTTGAACCAGTTGGGCAACAACAGGCTGATGATGACAGACGCTACGGCGAATATGGACGTCACAATGATGATGAACCGGCGCCAGCGGTATAGGACACCCAGCATATTCCACCAGGCTTGCGCGCCACCCGAGGTCATCGTTTCAATGTGCGTAGCACCTTCGTTCGATTCGGTTTGAGACATGATCGACGTTGGAAAAAAGTCTGAAAGCGGAGGATCTGGCGGTGCTAGTTGCGCCGGATGGTGATGATCAGCGTGATCAGGGAGGCGAGCGTTCCGACTCCCTGGAAAATGGCCTGCATGGTTCCGATTCGCGCATTGGCTTTCGCCCGTTCGCGCTCGAGTAGCAGTCGTTCCAATTCAGGGTCGTCGGAGACCGTGGCATCATTGTCCACGAACACAATGTCACCCGAGCGAAGTGATCGGTTCAGATCCTCATGGAAGGAGCCTGTTGCCAGATCAATTATCAGGACGCGACCCGCTACGTCCGATCGGCCACCTGCCATTTCCAGGTAGGCGGCAACAGACTGTCCCTCAATCACGGGCAGATATCCCGGCTGGAGCACCTGTCCAAAGACATACACGGACGACTCATCACGCGGGACGAACAAGCGATCCCCCGAACGAAGCGGTACCGGGCTTCCTTGACCTCCGAGTACGGCTTCCATGTTGAGGCTGACCCGATTCTGGAAGGAGAGCTCCTTGATGAAATACGTGCGGCTGATCAAGTCCAGATCAGTCAGGCGTAGGCGCTGGAAAATGGCCGTTGTGTCAGCCCTCAATGCCTGTCGCATCGCCAGTTCTGGATGCGTATTTCGATCCGGGATGACACTTTGTGTTGGGTCGGGCAAGGAACGGCGCTCAAGGAAAGCACCGCGCGCGAGCGCATCATCACGCAGGCCTCCCGCAGCTTCCATGACTTCCTGGAGCGTCGTAACGCCGTCGATGATCGGATAGGTACCAGGTCGTGTCACGCGTCCTTCAATTCTGACCAGGCCTCGCTCTTCCTCACGCTCCACGACGGAGACAACGTCGAGGGCTGCGATTGGGTAGGATGCCCCATCCGTGCCAAGTGCTTCACTGACGGTGAAGGAGCGTGACTCGATTCCTTCCGTCGTTGTCCGTGTGACCGTCACAGACTCGATACCATTGCCATCGGCGACACCGCCTGCGATGTTCAGCAGATCCTTCAAGCTGTCGCCGGATTTGAATTCGTACGTGCCCGGGTATGGGACGTGGCCGCCGACAGAAACGGATGTGTACTCTGGATTGTAGGTCGGGATGTGGACAACATCACCATCCTGCAGATACGGGTTTGCAGACGTATCACCAGAACTGAGGTAACCGACCAGGTCGACATATTCGGACGATCCATCTGTGCGTCGCACTTCGATGTTGCGCAGGGATGGCTGAAAGTCAGGATTGGTGACAGGGAGCGAAGTCGTGTCGGCGAAGGCCAGCTCAATGACGTTTGAAACGCGAGAAACCGGCAGCGCGAGATAGCGCCCGGGAATAGGTACGGCGCCAGACACATGGACATAGAATTGACGCGACTGGACGAGCGAGATGTCCGTCTCGGCGTCCTCATAGTATGCTGCCAGGGCATCGGACATGGCACGGCGCGCCGCTTGCAGCGTCATGCCTCCAACATCGACGAGTCCAGCATCGGGCAGCGCGACCTGTCCATCAGCGCCCACCGCAATCGGCGCGCCGCTGACATCCTGACCGTTGATGACAACGGAAAACGCATCGCCGGGTCCTACAACATATTCGTTGGCGTCAACCGCTCCTTCCAGTGGTATTCCGGACGCAGCAAGGGCGGACTGGCCTAGACGCTGGCGAAGCAGCAGCAGGGGATTGGTCTGGGCCGCTTCCAACAGCTCCGAGGCGGAATCGCCTGAAATCTGGGCCTGTGCGGTCTGGGGCGTGAATCCAATCAGCGCAACCAAAACGAACAGCGCCACCCTCGAAAAGGTGGTTTTCACGTGGTTCATGGGTAAAGGAGACAACTCGTTAGATCGCCGAATGGGTCGGCTGTTCAGCTACGTGGGATAGGCAGTTCAGTAGCGAAAGAAAATAGGCAGTGGCCGTCTGGATCTAACGGGAAAAAGCGTTGATTTTGCCCTAAACTACGTTTTATCAGCCCACATCGCAACGATTCGCCGAGTGGTTTCGGGGCTTTGTCGATTCTCCTTTTCCCACCGCCGAAGGCAGTATTGGGTCAGTATTTTCGGACTCTAAGTGCCTCATTGATCGCTCCATTTACACCTAGATTGTGACTCTCGAAGCGCCAGCAAAGATCAATCTTGGATTGCATGTCCTGCGAAAGCGGGACGATGGCTTCCATGACCTGGAATCCGTCTTCCTGCGTATTGGCTGGGCCGATCGACTTTCCTTTGCCTACGCCGAAGGGCTGTCCATGACATGTTCTGACCCGTCCTTGCCAACGGACGGGTCCAATCTGTGCATGCGTGCCGCCCAGGCCGTCTTGAATGCGGCGGACTCATGGGTCCCTGATGCCCAAGATGTCCCAATCGGGTTGGCGATCCACCTCGAGAAGCGGGTGCCGCATGGCGGAGGGCTGGGCGGAGGAAGCAGCGATGCAGCCACGTGTCTCGAAGCGACGAACGAGCAGATCGGATCACCTTTATCCCTCTCTCTACTCCACGACCTTGCAGCCGCTATCGGTTCGGATGTGCCGTTTTTTCTGATGAAGGAGGGGGTAGCATTGGGCACGGGCCGCGGAGAGATTCTGAGTCCCATGGCATTCCCAAGAGCTCTCCGTGATACGTGGCTGGTCGTTGTTGCGCCTGACGTGGGGATCTCGACGGCAGAGGCCTACGGCGGTATTTCGCCGCGTGATGGAGATCGGCCGGATTTGAGCCGACTCGTTCGGGATGGTACTCTGGACGAGTGGCGGGCCGAGTTGGTCAACGATTTCGAGACCTCTCTTTTTCCTTCGTATCCCCAAGTGGCGGAATTGAAAGATCAGTTGTACGCCGCCGGAGCCGGCTACGCTTCGATGAGCGGATCCGGGTCAGCCGTGTTCGGGGTGTTCACGACCGAAGCTGCCGCACAAGCCGCTATGGCGCAATTGGGTGAGGACAAGCGAAGTTGGGTGGGCCCAAGCAACGCGGCCGTCCGCTGATGTGGGCGCAAGCGTGACTGGACTACCAGTCCAGTCGTCCGTCTCCACGTTCGTTATCGAGCCCGTCAATCTCGGTTGAGTCGTTCAATGCCGGATCGATCTCCGGGCCGAACCGACCCGGATTGGGGAATCGGGCATCGCGCGAGATGAACGTTTCGCCATCTGCAGTGATGCGCTGCATGAATGACCCCACGATGTGAAGCGCAGTGTGCGCTCCCTGACCCCACCAGTCTGTTCGGAATCGATAAGATGGGTTGTTGAAGCCTATCCAGGATCCCATCACAAGATCAGGATGCATCATCATGAACCATGTGTCCTGGCTGTTCTGGGTCGTACCCGTTTTCCCAGCAAGGTCATAGGCCCCCATTCGATACTGGCCATTCATTCGTCGTCCCGTTCCTTGATTGATGACAGCGCGCAGCATATCCGTCATCGTGTAGGCCGTGGCTTCCGAGAGGGCTTCTCGTGGTGCCGGATCCGCTTCATACAGGACATTCCCGGCCTGATCCTCAATGCGCCATATCAATGTGGGCTCATACAGAAGACCCCCATTGGCGAAGGTTGCGTACGCCGAGGTCAGCTCCAGAAGGTTGACATCACTGACGCCCAGGGCCAATGCGGGCACTTCGGCCAAGGGAGACGTGATTCCCATTCGCCGCGCGTAAAACGCCACGTTCGGCGCACCCACCTCCAGGATCAGGCGTGCAGAGATGGTATTCTTGGATTGAGCCAGCCCATCGCGCAATGTCATCATCTCCTTTGACATAGCTGCGCCCGAGTTGCCAGGGCTCCACACGTTGCCAGCCACATCGACATAGGTCAGAGAGTCGTCCAACAGCGTGTAGTAAGGCGAATACCCGTTGTCGATGGCCGCTGTATACAGGAAAGGTTTGAACGTTGAGCCTGGTTGCCGTTCAGCAATGGACACCTTGTCGTACCACTCCCTCTTGAGTTCGCGTCCACCAATCCAGGCCTTTACGAATCCGGTTTGTGGATCAAGTGCGACGAATCCCACTTCAGGGCGCGTGACAACCGACTTGAGGGAATCCAGGAATGATGCATTCGCTTTCAGCGCAGCTACGGCCTCATTGCGCGCCAATCCAGCCCGTCGGTGACTGCGGTAATGCTCGGTCTGAGTGATGCTCCCTTCGAGGACCTGCGGATACTCCCGCCAGAAAGTCTGCCAGGGACTGAGATCGAGTTCTTCCTGAAGGGGGAGGTAAGAACAGGGTTCAGTATCCCACAATCGAATATCACTGCCCTCTTCACTCCACTCGAAGTCGGCGACCGCCTCAAAGCACGGCATGAGCGAGTCGACAGCAGCCTGCGCCATCGCCTGCATCCGCGAGTCGAGCGTCGTGTAGGCGATCAGGCCATCGTCATAGATATCGTATCCGTTCTCCTGTGCCCATCGATCCAGCTGCTTCCGGACCTCTTCAGCGTAATGTGGTGCGACCGACTGAGTGATGGCTGCGGACCGATATGCCGCGCCGACGGAGTCTGCCCGATGGATCTCCAGAAATTCCGGATCGAGGACATCCCGCTTCACCATCTGGGCCAGAACGATATTGCGACGCTGTCGGGCACGCTCCGGGTTTCGAATCGGATTGTAACGAGTGATACCCTTCAGCATGCCCACAAGCGTAGCGCTTTCGAGTTCATTCAGATCGCGTGGATCCTTGCCGTAAAACGTGCGCGCGGCCGCCTCGATTCCGTACGCGTTGTACGGAAACTCGACAGTATTCAGGTACATCTCGATGATTTCGTTCTTCGTGTACCTGCGTTCAAGCTGAACGGCCGTCACCCACTCCTTCATCTTTCGCCCGATCGTCTGCTCGCGACCGATTCGGGTGTTGTAGAGGTTTCGGGCCAGCTGCTGCGAAATCGTCGAGCCACCCTGCACGTCAAAACCAGGGACCTGCAGCTTCGCCAGAACACTTTTCCCAACAGAGACGACGGTCCGGAATACGTCAATGCCCCAGTGATCGTAGAACCGATGATCCTCCGTCGCCCATAGTGCATTGATCACGTGGGGGGAGATGTCGTCGTAATAGACCCAAGAACGGTTCTGGCGAGCGTAGCGAGCCAGCTCTTCACCATCAGCGGTATAGGCAATCGTTGCAAGCTGGAAGTCGGGATTCTCGATTTCGGTCAGTGGCGGCAATTCGTCAATCAGCGAGACGAAATACAGGCCGAGTGACAGGGTACTGACCGCCAGAATGACAACGATCCAGGAGATGAGCGCGGCAGCCTGTGCCTTCTTCAGATTCTTGAGTCGCTTCTCCCAGAATGCGACCACGTGTGCGTGCGGTCCCTTCTTCGTCTTGCGGGATCCGGAATCATTGAAGTAATTCTTGAGCTCCTCGTCGGAGTACGACCAATCAGACATGATGGGTTGGCTCAGTCAGCGATGCGCAAACGTCCGGGAGACCCAATTTCGAGCGAAACCGCTCTAAAAAGCCGTCTCCCAGCTTAAAGACAATCGTGCAACGTCAGAAGTTGCGGTTTTGTTGTCGCTGGCTAGCCCACTTCGAGTGTTTCGATATCCTGGATGCGGCCTTCGGTCCACCGACACAGTCGAATCATGGCTCGGACCTCGTCCAGCAAAAGGAATGAGCGACGTTGGTACCAGTCACCACTGTTCGCGTACCACGGCGTCGGAGAGCCCAGGTCAGCGAAGGTGTGCAGCCCAGGGTGGTGGCAGTGACCCATCACCACGCCGCTCCATTCCCCGGACGAACAAAGCGTTCTGGCATGCGAGGTCAACTCGGATATTGCAACAGGATTGGCTTCGAAAGATGCGTAGCGCTTCGATACGGCCGCTGCGAGGGCTTGTGCAGCCCCAAACGGCAAGAAAGTTGTATACAGACGATGCGCCCAGGCCTGATCGGATACCCGCCGCGCTAATGACGTCATGCCAACGTGGTCTTGCGCTTTGTCCCCGTGCTCGAGGCGGACCTTCATCCCGGCCCAATCGAGAGCGATGAAATCTCGCACGGGAGCACTTCCAATGACAGACTTGACATATCGCCGATGCCATCGGTCGTGGTTGCCCATGATGTATCGGATGGTGATCCTATTCGCCTGGATGCTGTCCGCCATGGCCGCCCAATCACGAACCACTGTGGGAATGTGTCGGTCGCTTTCAATGAAGGCATCAAACACATCGCCCAGGAAGACGACGTGAGACGCTCCGGAAGCGCGAATGCACTGCGCGAGCGATTCAAGGCTCTTCGCATCCCGGTCCGGTTCCTTGCCCAAATGGAGGTCGGATACGATCAGAATCACGATCCCGGTCGAGCTGATGTGCTTGAGGTGTTCCGAGTCGACGTGTTCGGCAGATTCCGGATTCTGGGCCGAGTCGAACGAGAGGGAAGGGAATCGAGGGAGCGGATGGGTGCCTCAAACCTTTCGTCCGTGGAGGGCTCGAATACCTCGCCACCGGCCGCATTCACGTTGAGGTCGGATGGCGGAGATGTGTAGATGGGTCGGCGAGGGGCCTTGTATCCAGCCGGACGCTTGAAGCGGCTGTTGGGGATAAGTGCACCCGGGCCTCGCATGCCTTGCCGGAAGAAATCACCCACTAGCAACAATGCATTGTGTCCTCCCTGGCCCCAGTAGTCGGACTCGAACGTGATACGCTGGTCGTTGAACCCGACCCAGGCTCCAACAACCACGTCCGGGTGCATGGCCACGAACCAGCCATCAGCGCTGTTCTGGGTGGTACCAGTCTTACCTGCGATATCGCCTCGTACCCCGAACCGTGATCGCATCCACGTGCCGGTACCCTGGTCGACAGCTTTTCGAAGCATGGTGATCAACGTGTAGGCAGTCTGCTCGCTTAACACCCGGTCCGGCTCCGATGGGAACGTGGCGACGATGTTGCCTTCCTTGTCAGAAATGGAAGTGATGGCCGTGATATTCCGCTTTACGCCGCCATCCGCCAGGGTTGCATAGGCATTCACCATTTCCAGAAGCGACGTCTCGCTCGTTCCCAGGGCAATGGAGGGGACCGGCATCATGGGAGAGGTGATTCCCATTTCCCGAGCCAACTCGATGACATCCTGAGGACCGATTTCATCAATCAGGTGTGCAGAGACTGTGTTTTTCGACCAGGCCAACCCTTGTTCAAGGGTGACGAGACGCCCGCTTGCTCCGCCTCCGGAGTTCGTCGGAGTCCATCGTTCGCCGCGCGTGTTGGTGATGAAGGTCTTGATCTCGTCTTCCACCAGGTAGTACGGCGAGTATCCATCCTCAAGTGCCTGTGCATACAGGATCGGTTTGAAAATCGATCCCGGCTGGCGCTTAGCCGCAGCGACTTTGTCAAACTGGTCACTTCGGTAGTCATGGCCGCCAACCCATGCCAGAACCTGACCGGATCCAGGCTCCATCACCACGAGGCCCGCTTGCAGCCGCGTAGCTTCTTGACGGAGGTCGCGCATCAGTTCGGCATCACCGCGGACAGCGAGCACGGCATCATGATCGGTCTTGCCGGATTCCACAAGTGCTCGATGCACGTCCGTCCTCCTGGCCAAGTCCTCTTCCACGTTGCGCTTGATTCGCCAGTACCGCTCATTTCGCACCGATCCTGGAGCACCGAATTCGCGGATCAGGACATTCTGCAGAACTTGGGTTTGCTGCTCAACGGCTTTTTCAGCCAGTGTTTGGAGCTCAAGATTCAGCGACGTGTGGATGATCAAACCATCGCTTCTGAGATCGAAACCGGCCCGCATGGCCCACGCTTCAGCTTCCTGGCGAACATAGTCCAGGAAATACGGAGCGGGCGAATCAGCAGGGTCGTAATAGCTCAATTCCAGCCCAATGGGCATGGCGAGGGCTTCCTGGGACTGGGTGGCCGTGATGGCTCCCAATTCCTGCATGCGCTGGATGACCGTGTTTCTCCTGAGGCGCGATGATTCCGGATTGCGGACGGGGTTGTAGCGAGTGGGACCTTTCAGGATACCGACCAGCAAAGCGGCCTGGTTCAGCTCCAATCCTGATGATGACGTGGAAAAGAATCGCTGTGCAGCGGCTTCAATACCAAAGCTGTTGTGTCCGAAAGGGACCGTATTGATGTACCATTCCAGCGTCGCGTTCTTGGTCATGGTCGACGAGATGCGACGAGCCAGCAGGATTTCGCTGATCTTCCGATCCATCAGCGATCGACGCTTGAGCTCGGGATAGTAGTTGCGTGCGAGCTGCATCGGAATGGTCGATGCTCCTTCAGGATCGCCCTTCACCGTGCTCCAGAAGGCGCCCGCCATGCGGACCCAATCCACGCCTTCGTGCTCGAAGAAACGATGGTCCTCTGCAGCAATCAGTGCTTCAATAACCAGCGGCGATATGTCATCAAGACCGGCCCAGATGCGTCGCTCGCCGAATAACGTCCCCAACTCAGATCCGTCGGAAGCCAGGATGAGAGAGGCTTCAGGAAGAGTAGCCGCCGGATTTGCGGGTAAAGCGGGCAGATTGCGATGAAGGTCGGCAACGTGGAGCGTGAACCATCCGGCCGCCACGATCACGGCGAGGCATGTCACCACGAACCCGGTTCGGATCACCCGCCAAACAATGTGGCGCTTCTTCTTTGGTTGGTCCTTGGATGCAACAGCACCCGAGCTAGACGCCGGCATCTGCTCCCGTGAGGTCGCTCCAGTTGCGTAGGGTCGGCTTCGTCGAGGCCGACCCGATTGACCGTTCAGCGTTTCGCCGAGATAGACATTGAGCGGAAGATAACGGGGCGCCGCTACGCTGGGAGGAGGTATTGCGGGTGCTCCGTCACCCGATGTGTGACCGTGATTCGGGGGAGCAGGTGAAGCCGCCGGGGAGAGAACATGGCGTGGTCGCCTGGCATCATTCAGCCGCTGAGCCTCGTGAAAAGACCGCGACCCTGCACCGTCTCCGCCCTCGGAAGGAAGAGGCGTCGATTGAGGATTCTGATATGAAGACCGGGAGGTCGACACGTACCGTACCGTCGGTGGCGAGAAGCTTCTGGAAGACCCATCACCTGATGCCGACTGACGAGAAGAAAAGGGCGTACACCCCCAACTGCGCGCCGGGTCTGTCCAGCGCGTCACTTCCGACCAGGCCGGCCAAGCCTGGGAATCCCTGCCGGAAAAGGACCTCTTTTCCGTGCTCTCAGGTACGGTTTGATTCACGAATTTTGCGGTTGTCCAAGGTCAATCTAGCGATTCTGAGGGAGTCTTGAAGGAATCCTCACCGGACAAGACCGCGTCTGCGGCAGAGTGCGGTTCAGGCTCTCCGCGGATTGCACGTTCGCTACGGGATCCAACGCAACTTGAGCGTTAGTGGAGCGCTATACGTGATCTCCCCGGCAGGGTGATGGGGGCGTGTGATACAGAAGCCAGGCCAAGAAGTCATCCGAACCATTGCCCCCTTTGCGGGTACTTGCTGCGCTGCCGCGATGACGCTCCAAGCGGTCGGGTCCGACTCACCGGTCTGTGTGTGCATCGGAAGCGGCAGCAAGACCATCGACATTCCGTAAATCACCCATATGTATCAGGGCACGTATCAGCCACCAACTCGGTTTTCGGTCTTTCCGCCGGTGATCAAGAATCTCCTGATTCTGAATGGATTGGTATTTCTGGCGCAGATCGTACCTGAGACGAATCGGCTACTGATCAACTGGTTCGGTCTCTGGCCATTGGGTGATTCGCCCATATTCGGCCTCGGAGAGTTCTGGCCGTGGCAGATGTTGACTTACGGTTTCCTGCACGGAAGCCCCAGCCACATCCTGTTCAATATGTTCGCCTTGTGGATGTTTGGGGTGCAGATTGAGAATACGTGGGGGTCTCAGCGATTCATCGTTTTCTACTTCGCTTGCGTGATTGGTGCTGCCCTCATCCAGTTGCCGATCATCACCTGGGATTTCATGTCGTCAGGCGGCGATCCTCGCTGGTGGGTCCCGACCATCGGTGCCTCGGGTGGTGTATTCGGGATTTTGTTGGCGTTCGGGATGATGTTTCCCAATCAGCCCATCTACCTGTATTTCCTTTTCCCGATCAAGGCTAAGTGGTTTGTCATCGGATACGGGCTGATTGAGCTCGTTGCCGGCGTGAGCGGCTCTAGCGCCGTAGCTCACTTTGCCCACCTGGGAGGCATGTTGTTTGGTTTCCTCTTGATACAGTTCTGGCGAGGAAAGCTGCCCTGGAAACCGCAACAGCGGATGTATTGGTGATGGTTTTCGCATGGCCCCAGGGTCGCCCTGACGCCAAGTCTACCATCTGAAACTGTTTCAACTGCTCACGATTGTTGTCATGCAGCCGAGAAACTTCAAGTTCTGGTACGCCAGTCAGCCTCGCGCTCTACGCCTTTTGCTGACGATCAATGTCGTCGTCTACCTGCTTTGGAATCTGGCCCTCGTGTACATCGAGCCGGCCCGCGGATTCATTATCAATCACGTTGCACTGAATCCGGGGTGGCCGGGTATTCTGCTTGAGCCCTGGCAGTTGCTCACGTACGCATTCTTGCATCTGAGTCCGGGTTTTGGCGGCCTGCTGCACATCCTGTTCAATATGCTGTGGATGATGTGGATCGGACGAGACTATGAGGAGCTATACGGACCGGGCCGCATCATGGGAGTCTATATCCTCGGTGCGGTGGGTGGTGCGCTGCTGACCGTCGCGCTGCATGCTGTATTTCCATCTGTTGGTCCCTTTGGCGGGACCGTTCACGGAGCCTCGGGCGCAGTTCTCGCGCTGATGACCATGGTGGCCATCCACCAGCCCGACAAACGCATTGGTCTGATGTTCATCGGCGTTGTGCGTTTGATTCATGTCGTAATCGGCTTCATCGCATTGGATATCCTCTTTTTGTCCGCAGGCGGCACATCGGTCTCCGCGCACTTGGGCGGGGTAGCAACAGGATTCCTGCTGGGAAGGATCGCGCGATCGGGCTCTCATCCGACACCGTGGGCCGATGTCTTCTTCAATAGAAATAGTGGGCGATCGGGAAGGGGCAGCATCAGTGAACGCGGCGGTGGTGTTCTTCAGTCTTTGGAAGAATGGCTGGCCAGCCGATCAGGAAATAGTGGCGATAATGGCGATAGTGGCGATGTCCGTCGGCAACGGTCAGCCGGCCCTGCCAAGATCTATCCAATGGATCGAGGGAAATCGCCTGAAAAGAGTGATGCGACCAGTACATCAGAGGTGGATCGCATCCTGGACAAGATCAGTGCAACTGGGTACGATTCATTGACGGATGCCGAGAAGCGGACGCTCGTCGAGTCGAGTGGAGAGGACTAAGCGAGGGGTGGCGGTGCGGTCGGGCTTTGCTTGAATTGCCCGTTTTCGACGCAAGGTGCTGGCTACAATTACCCCATTCCGTGTCCTCGTGAGGTTTGGCCTGCGGTTGTGGTAGCTGAGTGGATTGAATGGAATCTTCGGTAACGCCCCGGATCATCTTCCCACAGATGGATTAGACTGTAGACTTCCGCACGTCCCGTTCTCGCATTGACGTTTGCAACCTCAGCCGTTGCTGCCAAGGGCCGACTCCGGGATAAATCGAGCTGATGCTCACTCACTTTGCATAGAGATATGGAACGCCCCAGACGACATTCACGACAGGTTGCCGTTGGCGATGTGCTGATCGGTGGAGGTGCACCGATTTCCGTCCAGTCGATGACCACATCGAAGACGCATGACGTTGAAGCGTCGGTCGCCGAAATCAATCGTCTTGCCAAAGCTGGAGCGGACGTGGTACGTGTGGCCGTTCCGCGGCCAGAGGATGTCGACGCACTTCCTGAGGTTGTCGCAGGCGCGAATGTGCCGGTGTGTGCCGATATCCATTTCAATCACAAGTACGCGCTGAGTGCGATTGAGGCTGGTGTTGCGAAAGTCCGAATCAACCCGGGTAACATCGGCAAGTTGGAGTGGGAAGCGGAAGTGTTACACGCTGCCAAAGATGCAGGCATTCCGATCCGGATCGGTGTCAACTCAGGGTCACTAGAGCGCGATATTCTGGACAAGTACGGATATCCGCAGCCCGAGGCGTTGTACGAAAGCGCGATGCGTCACGTGGAGATCTGTACGAAGTGCGACTTCGAAGACATTGTGATCTCGGTCAAGCACTCGGACGTGTACTTCATGATCCAGTCCTACAAGCTGCTTGCTGAGCGGACGGATTTTCCGCTGCATCTTGGGGTGACCGAGTCCGGTTCGAAGGATACCGGAACGATCAAAAGCTCGATTGGAATCGGCGCATTGCTGGCTGAAGGCATCGGCGACACGATTCGCGTCTCGCTGGCCGCCGACTCTGTTCATGAAGTAGAAGTTGGCCACCAGATTCTCAAGTCGCTCAGACTTGGACGTCCTGGTGTGAACATCATTGCATGCCCAACCTGCGGTCGATTGACTGGCGATCTGTTCTCAGTCGTTGATGACGTTGAGAAGGCCGTTAAAGAAATGAAGTTTGAGAAGGACCTAAATGTCGCACTTATGGGCTGCGCCGTGAATGGTCCTGGTGAAGCAGCTGGCGCTGATCTTGGCGTTTCCCTTGGCCGCGGCCGCGCGCACCTGTTCAAGAAAGGCAAGATCCTGAAAACGATCCCCGAAGAGGACATCGTCTCCGAGGTCCTCAAAGCAATCGAAGAGTTCTAGAACCACGATCCGCGGCCTCTCGATCGGAGAAGCAGACTTGGCTTGCTAAAAGTGCGAAACGAAAGAGGCCCGGTTGACTAGTGTCAACCGGGCCTCTTTTCGTTCTGAAAATGTCAGAAGGGCTAGTTGTGGCCTGAGCCACCGTCGGCATTGTGGCCTGAGCCGCCGTCGGCATTGTGGCCTGAGCCACCGTCGGCATTGTGGCCTGAGCCACCGTCGGCTTTGTGGCCTGAGCCACCGTCGACGAAGACCGCGGTCTCGCCTGACTGAGATCCAACAAGAGAGTCTGGGTTGCAACCAGTCAAAGCGAAAGCCGCGCAGACGAATGCAAAAAGAAAAGTCTTTTTCATGGTGTCGATTGCTGTGATTGCGGTTTGTCGCTAGAAACCCAATAAATGGGGACGTCACCCAGAGAAACGAAAAAGCAATCCAGTTCGCGACACACGTTTGAAAGAATCCTAAAGCAGATCCTTTTGAAGCCGATACTCTCGAGGGTATCCTCAGGTATCAAACCAGGACAGTGCTTTTTCGCGGTCTACAAATCATTCTTTTCGTTTTCGTGCTCCACTCGGGTGCTGCGCAAGCAACACCTGACCTTAAGCATCATGGATCAGTCGGGGCCGACATCTTTGCTGTCGTGGGAGCAGACACCTTAGGGATCAGGATCAATCACCTAAGTCCGTCCGAAACGAACATAAACAACCAGATCTGGTCGATCGCAGAGTCCAAATTAGGGTGGACATTTTTTGCCGAGGAAGAGGGGATCCTAGCAATTCGAGGTAATGATTGGAACCTCATTAAGACTCCAAACGCATCTACTGTTAGATCCTTGGCAGTTCAATCAACCGAGCACGGTGAACGGCTGTTCTTTGGCGAACAAGACGACTTCGGCTATGTGGAAATAGATAGCACAGGTAGAAGCATTGCTCGGTCAATGAGGGACCTTGTCTCTGATAGTCTGTCATTCGGCAATGTGTGGAATGTACACGTTCTCGAAAGCCAGGTGATCTTCCAATCAAGGAATCATTTATTCGTTTACGAAGATGGCGACGTTTCTGTGCTTCCATCCGACAATGGTTACCACAATTCGTTCGTAATCAATGGACAATACCTCGTTCGGGAATTCGGAATCGGATTAAGCCGATATCTAGATGGGGAATTGGTTAGGATCACCAACGATACTCTGCTTGCGGAAGACTTGATTGCAGGAATCACCGAGGGGCGGTCGTCCGAGGGGATCATCTGGACCCAGAATCATGGGATTCTGCGACTAAGCCAATCGTCAGATTCCATTGAATCACAAGTAGAATACCCGCAAGAACTTAAGCAGATAGCTTCAAAAACCAGACTCTATACCGTTAAGCAATTAGATTCAAATAGGTATGTAATTGCTACTCTCGGAGCCGGATTGCTGATTGTCGACAGGGAAGGGCAAATCTTGAAGAAATTGTCTCGGGCGAATGGATTTCCGGATGATTCCCAAAACTTCATACACCCTTCGCTCAATGGGGGACTGTGGATTGGATTAGACAATGAGGGGGCAACATATCTCGACAGCGACTTGGTTAGACTAACCTATGGTTCAAAGAGCGGCCTTACCGGCTATATCAACGATCTGGAGATATCAGATGGGCGCCTGATCGTGGCGACCGGCGCAGGAATTTTCACGTCTACCGAAGCCTCTGGAGTATTTTCCGGCCCAGATTTCTTCTATTCAGCTGGCTCACCCGACCCAAATTTTCGTCAAATAGATAATAGTCCAATTGTTTGGAATACGCATTTTTTTCGTGGGCATATGTTCACTGCTTCCGAAGCCGGAGTAAGAAGAGTCACTTTTGACCGCGACAAGGCGGAAATAGAAGTCTGTCCGATTCAAAACACGGACGGTTCGCAGTTGCCTACGCAGGCGTTTATGCTATTTGAGGATTCAGCCAATCAACAGCTATATGCCGGACTTGGCGACGGTCTTGGAGTGGTACGTGTGCTCCCCAATCACTGTTACGTAGATAGGGTCCCATTGGGAGTGGAGGATGTTGAAGTTAGATCGATTGCAATTCACGAGGATCTCCTTTGGATAGGAACGGCTTTTCATGGCTTGTTTGCGGTCTCAGCACCAAATGGAGTGATAGAAAAGGACCCCCTAGTTTTTCGAAGTGAGAAGATGCCAGGGCGAAACGACGTCGTGGTTTGGGGAGGGCGTATCTTTGGGTTCAATTCCCAGAGTATTTACGATGTGCTTATTGAGGAAGACAAAATACAAACCAGTATCGTCAACGGGCCAGTTGGGGAAATTGGTAATGTCTCAGTGTTTAAGTCTACCGCTGACTCACAGGGTTGGTTGGTAACTGACGAAAGTGTCTTCGAAGTCAGACTTCGACATGGCCAGCTTCAGGTTGTCAGCGAACCATCTGCTTTGAGATTTCAAAAGAGTAGTACATCATCGCTGATTGTGGACAATTCCGGAGTATTGTGGTTCAACAACGGCAGTGAACTAATCAGATATGACTCTCGATACGACGCCCCTAATACTTATAAACTTGCTGCGCAGATTTCAGAAGTAAGAAACGCAACTACCGGAACGACACTATTCCACGGGTTTTTTAGGTCGCCTAATGGTGGTATTGCTTTATCCCAGCCAGACTGGGCAATTCCCACGTTGGACTTCGAGGCGCGGAATTTGACGTTCCAGTTTTCGGCGACCGAGTATATCAGCCCGGAAACGGTTCAATACCGCTACCGCATTGATGGAAAAGAAGAGGGGCCTTGGTCTGAGTGGTCTGAGGAAGCAGAGGCGATAACCCCTTCTATCGACGAGGGAAGCTATACGATCGTCGTTCAAGCGAAAGACGACATTGGACGGCTCAGCGAGACGGCTTCATATTCCTTTGTAATTCTGCCGCCATGGTATCGTACGGCATGGGCCTACATGGCTTACCTGGTACTGTTCTTTGGCGTGACGTTCTCCGGTCACCGATACATCCACATGCGCCGGGCTCATAAGCTCGCTGCCGAGCAGGCAAAGGAGCTCGAGCGGGAGCGAGAGGTGGTTAAACGACTTTCGGAAGCCAACGACCGTCTAATGCAGGCGAATAAACTCAAAGACGAATTTCTCGCTACCACATCTCATGAATTGAGAACACCGCTCACAGCGATCCTCGGGTTTACCAGCGTACTGAAAGACGAGATTCCTGAAGAAGCCGAGTACCGTGAATTCCTGGATATCATCGAGGACAGCGGCGGACGGTTGATGGATACGCTGAATTCGCTTCTGGATCTGGCGAAACTGCGCGCAGGAATTATGGAGATCAATCTTGAGCCGGTTGACGTGTATCAGTTGTGCTTCCAAGACGCCGTTCAACTTCAGAACGCTGCGCAGAAGAAAGGCCTCAAGCTCCGGGTGCGCCGACCTGAATCGCCGCTCTATGCCACGGCTGACGTGCACGGTTTGAATCGCATCATGCACAATCTTGTCGGGAATGCGGTCAAGTTCACCGACTCGGGATCTGTAGAGGTATGGTTTGAGGATCGGGGCGAGAGCGTTGACATCCACGTCACAGACACGGGAATCGGCATCGATGAGGAGTTCTTGCCCGAGTTGTTCAATGCGTTCTTCCAGGAATCTGATGGCCTGGCGCGATCCTACGAGGGCACGGGTTTGGGGCTTGCCATCACTTCAGGAATTGTCCAGCTGATGAACGCCTCGATCCGCGTCCGTAGTGAAAAAGGTCAGGGGTCGGACTTCGTCGTCACTCTGCCGAAGGCTGAAGCTCCTCGCTCACGACCACGTCGGGTCATGGGCATGGGTAATACCGCTTCCGCCTAGGCCCTTCCATCAAGTGTGAGCGCGATTGTCGATATTCCGCGCTGACAATCAAGGTATTCTTCTTTTCACGCGATGATGCGGGTCTTCAGGGCCATCCGGTTTTTTCTCGTGATGGTCGGTTATAGCGTCCACATGCTGGTGACAGGGCGCGCGCTGGAAGCGCGCGCCCGTGCCAGGCATTCCGCCGAGCGACAACGGGCCGGAAGTACCGCGTTGGTGCGCGGTTTGCGATTCACGAGCGAGGTCCACGGTCGTATTCCCGAAAACCTGCCCTCACTTATCGTTACGAATCACATCGGGACCCTGGATCCCTGGATCCTGGCGGCGAAGTTCGATGTCGCGTTCGTAGCTAAGGCTGAAATGGCTTCCTGGCCAGTCATAGGAATGGTGTGTCGGGCCGTCGGCATCATTTTCGCTCATCGCAAGAATGTGATGAAGACATCAGGCACGGTCAACGAAATCCAGGACCGCATGCGCAGCGGGGTGTCTGTACTCATTTTTCCAGAGGGCACTACTTCTAATGGACAGCAGCTCCTGCCCTTCAAGACTGGGGGATTTCAGGCCGTAGCGGGAATGGATGACGGCTATATCATTCCCATGTATTTCCACGTGCGCACGATCAACGGGCGACAAGTGACTCGAGAATCGCGCGAAACCATCACCTGGTCCGCTCCGCAAGGAATGTTTGCCAATATCTGGCACGTTCTCGGGCAGGGTCCATTGCACTACGTGATTCGCATCGGCGAGCCCATTTCTGCGTCTGGACGGAATCGGAAGGAGTTGGCACAGGAGTCGCAAGTAGCCGTCCAGCGACTTATGGACGAAGAGCTGGCCGCTATCAGCGGAATTGAAAGAATCGCCCCAGAGGTGCAGATCCAGGAGACGGCCACCATCTCTGGGTAAAGACATTGAGCCGAACGGCTGCTGCTCGTTGTTGAGCGGCATAGTGATGGCATTCGATGACGAAACGATCCGGTGCACCTACGTACAAAGGTGAGAATGAGGACGACTCCTCCAATCTGCGTACCTTGCTTCATCGACGCGAGTCGCCAAGCTGAGTCCCTATCGAGTCCATGAATGAGCAGAACGAACAACGGCCATCTTCGAACCTCGCAGCAGAATCAGCCGCAGGACAAACAGAAGTGGCCAAAGGAGATGCTGGGAGCGGGCGCGACGGCGGAGTGGCTGCGACCATGAAACGCAATCGCGGCTTCGGCTTGATCATCATCGGCCTTCTGGGTGGCATCCTGATCACCTTATGGTTCGGTGGTGTGTTGCCAGGCAACCAGCGCCCCGTCGAGGTCAGTCGAACCGTACAGCTCGGATCCGACGCCAACGCTGGTCTTGTAGAATCGCCTTCAAACGACGTGCCGACTCAGTACCTCGATGTGATGTCCATGAACGAGGTATTCAAAGCCGTGTCCAGCAGTGTCACCCCTACGGTCGTTTTCATCGAAGTGGAGAGCTTGCCCGGTAGCAACGTTTTTTCTCCATTCAGCCAACGCGGATCATCGCAGAGCTTGGGCAGCGGCGTGATCATCAGCGACCAGGGCTATATCGTGACGAACAATCACGTCATCGACGGTGCTACGCGCATCCGGGTGACCCTGAACGACAAGCGCCAATACGGAGCCGAGGTCGTGGGGACGGATCCAACGACGGACCTGGCTGTGATCAAGATCGATTCCCAGGATGCCATCCCTGTTGTTGCACTGGGTGATGCGAACCAGGTCGAGGTGGGAGAGTGGGTTCTGGCCGTCGGCAATCCATTCCGATTGACGTCCACTGTGACAGCGGGCATCGTCAGCGCGATCGGTCGCCAAGTGAATGTGATTGAAGACCGCCTGGGCATCGAGAGCTTCATACAGACCGACGCCGCCATCAATCCTGGCAACTCAGGCGGAGCGGTAGTCAACTTGAGAGGCGAACTTGTCGGCATCGCAACGGCCATTGCCACTGAATCGGGTTCGTATGAAGGCTATGGCTTTGCGGTACCGGTGGACTTGATGGAGCGGGTCGTTCGCGATTTGATCAGATATGGCGAGGTGCGACGCGGATACCTTGGTGTCTCCATTCAGGCCATGACCGCTCGCGCGGCACGAATAGCAGGGTTGGAGTCCGTTAGAGGGGTATACCTGAGCTCGGTGCAGCCAGGTTTGGCGGGTTATGAGGCCGGTCTGCGCGACGGCGACATCCTGCTCACTATAAACGGCCGCGACATGACGGAGCCCAACGAGCTTCAAAGCGCCATCGCATTGTTCTCACCGGGCGATCAGGTCCCTGTGGAAATCTGGCGTGATGGACGAACGCTTGACTTCACCGTGATTCTCAAAGGCCGCGATGATCCAGGATATGCTTCCTGGTTGACCGAGTTGAATCAGGATCAGCAGCAGTTCTTCACTCCGCAGTTCGAGGACGATCAAGTCGTAGAGTTCGACGATTGGGGCGTAGGAGTGGCCAACCTCGATAATCGCGCCCGACGCCAATTCCAGGTGGCACATGGTGTGTATCTCGCCTTTGTGACCGCGGATGGACCGTTTGATGTCGCTGGCGTTGCGAGAGGAGTAGTGATTACGGCCATCAATGACCTCCCCGTGTTCAACGTCGACACCTTGCAAGACGCCGTTCGCGCGTCCGATGAGTTGCTGGTCCGCGTTGTGAGTGCGGACGGCACGACGGCGTTCTTCGAGGTGAACAAGTAGCGGAGTAACACGAGGAGTAAGTGGTGGCCGGGTATTGTTGTGGCGATGGCGTAGTTTTGGCTCCCCCAAATAAGCGGTCGAAAGACTGCCTGCAGCTGCCAACCATCCCTTCCAAGCCCAGGGCTCATGCTTCGCTATCTCACATCCGGTGAATCCCACGGGGAAGCCCTGATTGGAATCGTGGAAGGAATGCCTGCGGGCGTACCGGTGACTCGGCCGATGATCGATGAGCAGCTGGCTCGTCGCTGGCTGGGATTTGGCCGTGGAGGACGGGCCAAATTCGAAACGGATCAAGTTCACATTTACTCTGGCATCCGCTTCTCCAAGACCATGGGCGGACCAATAGCGATGCGACTGGACAACGCTGCCTATCGGAAAGACAAGTCTGGGTGGCCGGATGTCATGGCGATTGACGGCGATGGCGACGGAGTGGAGAAGATTACGCTACCACGGCCGGGTCATGCGGATCTGACGGGCGCGCAGAAGTATGGACTGGACGACATCCGTCCAGTGATAGATCGATCGAGTGCCCGTGAAACGGCGATGCGTGTGGCATGCTGCTCTCTGGCCCGGGTATTCCTCAGAGAATTGGGCATCCAGGTGGGCAGCCACGTGACGCGGATTGGCGAGGTGGGTTATGACTCTCCAACGGAATACGCTCATCACCTGAAAGGCATTGAGTCCGCTGGCGCAGAATCAATCAACCCTGATGCAGACGCCAGCGAAGTCCGGATGCTGGATGGCGACTTGACGCGGGAGTGTATTGAGCACATCAAAGCCGTAAAGAAAGGAGGCGACAGCCTTGGCGGTGTGTACGAGGTGATCGTTACTGGCGTCCCGGTAGGGCTCGGTTCGTTTGTCCAATGGGATCGCAAACTGGACGCCCGTTTGGGACGAGCGATTCTTTCGATTCAGGCCCAGAAGGGCGTTGAGATTGGCGATGGGATCGCCGCTGCGTCGGAACGTGGTTCGCGTGTACACGACCCGATCTCTGCTGGAGATCGTCGCGAATTTCCACGCACCAGGAATCGCGCCGGCGGGATTGAAGGCGGGATGTCAAACGGCATGCCCATCATCGTTCGGGGATTCATGAAGCCTATTCCCACTCTGATCAAGCCGTTGGGGACGGCTGATATGGCCACAGGCGAGCAGCAGCCGACGCGCTACGAGCGCAGCGACGTGACCAGCGTTCCAGCAGCGTCGACGGTGGCAGAAGCAGTGGTCGCGATGGAAATCGCGAACGCTGTTCTTGAGAAGTTCGGTGGCGACAGCCTGGACGAAATACGGGCACGGATAGGCCGTTGAATACAGCCGGTTGTTGGCTCAATCGAACGTCCAGAACTCGACCCGAAATTGGGGATAGTTTTTCGACGAACGTGCTGGCAGATGGAGGACGGATCGCCTATTCTGCACAGCGCGTGGTGAGAACCGCAATGCATTGTGCAGGGGACAGTGATCTTGCAGGGACGCGTTGTGGACAACTTCCTTTAAAGTGGATCAACTTTTTCTGAAGGCTCACCGCGAAAAACCAGAAAAGTCTCGTTGTTGAAGTGGTAAGCCCGCTTGTGGTACGGGAATATGCGCGTCATCGCCATTTCCTGTTCGCAACGAAACGTCCACCCGTTGCCAGAAACTCTCTGATGTTTGATCGCCCTTCCTTTGACCCGCGATACTCGCATGGGCAGCAGGCAGGAGGATCATCGGTTCGACCTCAGTCGTCCGGTATCCCCGCCATGTTCCTTCCCAATTATGCGGGTGACGGTCACGGCAAGGCGCAGTTGGCACACGCAGGGCAGCAATCGGACGGGTTTTCAGAGGAATTGCCGATGTGGTCAGGAGATGGTCGCCGCCAGGTTGCCAACCCCATGATGCCAGTCTTTCAAGCGAACGGTCATCGCCCCCACCACCGCAGCCACCATCACTCGCATCCTGCCGGAAGCACTCAGCCCCCTCAAGTGCTTCCCGCATCAGGCGACGGTCGCGGATCAGTTGACCTTTCCGGTGAGCTATCCATGACGGTCAATCCAGTGACCAAGCCAGCGAAGAAGGCCAAGAAGCGTCGCGCGAAAAAGAATAAGCCGACTATGGGTAAGACCGAACGGACGGATGGTTCGGAAACCTGGAAGCTCGTTGCGTTGGTCGTCATTTTCATGATCTGGATCTCTGGTGCCAGCACGCTGCTTTTCCTGTATATGGATCGTTACCTCTTCCCCTAGCAGGTCGATCGCGAAGAGGATCGAATGCGAACGAGACGGTTGTGGTCGACTCAAATAGAGTCGGCCATTTTTTATTGGTGGCACTCCGGGGAGTAGTGTTCGCATGGGGCGAGCTTGCCGCTCATCGAAATGCCACGACCGATTTGGTAGCTTGCCCTTTATTGCTGGACACGCGGACGAAGTAGGTGCCAGGAGTCTGAAAGGAATCCGCAGGAATGAACTGAGGGATTTCGCTGTCCGACCAGAGTCGTCGTCCGACAGCGTCAAACAATTCGATGTGCGTGATCTCGGCGATGGGAAGATCCAGATGAAGTCGGGAGCCAAGAGGAAGCGGATTGGGGTAGACTGCGAAAGATCCCCAATTGGGGAGGGGCAGAGTAGGTAGGTCGTCCGATACTTCGAGGTAGAGCGGAATTTTGGATCCGTAAGCGTCGACAGCCATTCCTGAAACCAGTGAAAGCGGTTGACCGAGGGAGAAAGGAACGGCCGAGTCTGTCTGCTCGAGAACAGCAACCAGTTGATATCCGGAGGCAAACTCTGAATCCGCTCCCGCCAGGCTAATCAGTCGATGTGTTCCGGTTACCGGGTCGCTCCACGATCCAGAAGAAGCGCCTTTGGCGGCGATGATCGTTAAAGATTCAGCCTTCAGTTCAATCTGAACGCCTCTCAAGGCGACCGGAGAGGCGATCCAAAGGCTGTCACCTGCCACGACCAACGGGATCGACGCACCTTTTCCTGCAGAGCCGGCAGGAGGGACGGGAAGCTCGGATCCGTCGGGCCATTGATTTCTAAGAATCGCCTGGATGGCGACGGTGATATCGCGGATGTCCAGCTGACCGTTTCCATCGGGAAAGGGGTGGAGATCATGACGAGGTAGCTCGGCCGCAGAAATGGAAGCCGGGTCCACGGTGCCGTCGAGCGATTCAATGACGTCTGCGACATCAAAGGCACCATCACCATCCGCATCTCCTCGTCCGCCAATTACGAGTGCCACCCAGGACAGGTCAGTCGCACTCGAGGCTGTGTTATGCAAAATGGTGATGGTGCCGGATTGCTGACCGCCGTCGATCATTTGAGGTCGCAGCCAGAGGTCAAGGGCCGCTGACTCGCCAAAAGGAATGCTCGAGGGAAGCGTTGGGACTGGATTGAGAGGGCCGGATGGAGGGGCCGTCCAGGCAAGCTCAAGCGGTGCGCTTCCGGTTGGATTGGAAACGTCGATCTGGACTAACACGCTGTCACCCGCAGCTACCGAGCCAAAGTCCACCCACTCTGAGGAAAAGGCTAGGGAAGCGAAGCTCGGCTGCAGGATGAGCGAGAAAGATCGCACCCCATCCGGCAGACTGAGCTCCGCCGCATCAGCAGCATTGGTGGTCGCGAGCAGCCCACTGATGGTCAATGGAGTTTGAACCTCAGTAGCGGGGAGTGGGGCAGTCGCAGAAAGGTGCAGGTGCAGAAGCCCTGGATAGGGTGCTGGAGCAAGACCTGCCGAATTGATGCGAACAGCTGCGATGCTGCCGTTTCCTGAATCGAGGTATGAGGAAACCAGCCAGTCATTACCATAACCAGCGGATGGACCAAGCGAAACAGAGTCTACAGACACCACGGCTGCGTCCCAGTTCAGACTGAATTGAAATCCTTGCATCGAATCCGGCCCTGGCCATTCCAAGTCAATTGGGATCGCGAATTGGCTGGAAGACAATTCCCAGGTGTCGGTGCTCGATTGGAATCCGAATGACGTCTCCATCGCCGAGGGGTCGGCCGTACCCTCAATCAGCACATCATCTATTCGCATGTTGGAGCCGCTGGAGGATCCACCTCGGCCCTCAAACAGCAGATAAACCGATTCTTCGCCTATCAGATTTCCAGGTACGGTAACATTGATTTGCTCCCATGAAGAGGAGGCTGCAGGAAGCCCGCCTCCAAACAGCAACGTGCCGAAAGTCGACCCGTCCGTGCCGGCTCGCACGAAAAGCGAATCTGCCGAATAGGAGGATGTACGCCGCGCCCAATAGGAAAAGGTGCTGCTCAGGGCGGCAGACAGGTCAATGGGACCAATAACCAAATCACCGTGTCCTGCTCCTGTGTGAACGGCGTTGTTGCCACCAGACTCGGGTGAGGGCGACGAGTCGCTCGTCTTCCAGCTGGCATCGGTAGAAATCACCGTGGAAGGCAGGTCAGGCTCAACCACCGAGTCAAAAGTCTCCGAGAAAAAAGTGGTTTGGGCGCCAGCGGGTGTCACCCAAAACAACAGAACAGTCAATAGCACAAATCGCATCACTCCCTCCAGAATCGTTCGTCGTCATTGCGGTCAGTGCATCGACCCGAAATTCAGAAAGGTGCAACTTCTATCGTGAAAGCCATTTTCCGAGTCTTCTGACCATGCGGGATCAGTACTTTGTCGGGCCAGAATTCAGAGAAGTGGTCAAGTACGATGAGAGATATCAGTCCAACCGTGATCCGGATCAGGGAGCAGCTCGACCGGATTCCTGACGAGGTGTTCGATCACAGAGAGACATTGGAATTGTTGGACCTCTCGAACAACCGGCTCTCTGATCTTCCTGCCGAGCTCTCCGAGTGTTCCCGGCTACGAATCCTGTTTCTTTCCAATAATCAGTTCTCGTACATCCCGGAGGTGTTGGCTGCGTGTCCGTCACTGGACACGATTGCGTTCAAATCGAATCAGATCAGTGAGCTTGAACCTCACCATCTTCCCGAACGGCTTCGATGGTTGATGGTGACCAACAATCGGATCTCAACGCTTCATGCTTCTTTCGGGCGCTTCTCCAAGCTCAGAAAGCTTGCGTTTGCCGGAAACGCACTGGAGTCGATCCCGGAGGAAATTGGCGGATGCCAAAGCTTGGAGTTGGTCCGGTTTTCGTCCAATCGGCTGAAGCGACCGCCCGTTGAGCTGTTCGATCTGCCCAATCTGGCGTGGATGTCCTTTTCGGGAAACGCCTATCCGGGCGGGTCACCTGATCGTGCCATTGACCGGTTACCGCTCATTGGAGCCGCCAGCGTGACTCGGGTGAAGCAGATCAGTGCAGGAGCGAGCGGTACACTGTCACTGGCTCGGCTTCAAGGTGGTCAATCGACGCGTGATGTTGCGTTGAAGGAGTTCTCCGGCGATATAACAAGCGACGGAAATGCGCTGGACGAAGTTGAGCTTCATGCCCGGTGTCTCGGCCATTCCAACATCATCGAACTGCTGGGACGAACCCGGTCAACGCGAGGCGATCAAGGGTTGTTGATGGAGCTTGTGCCGCCGAGCTATGAGCCGCTGGGACTGCCCCCGTCGCTTGAAACGTGCACCCGGGATACATTCTTGGAGGCATCAAAGTTCAGTAGTGCACAGATTGCATCGGTTGGCATTCAGGTCGCCGGTGCCCTTGAGCATTTACTGTCCAACCACGTATCCCACGGTGACCTGTATGCGCACAATATCCTGGCATCAGCGACGGGACACCTTTATGTATGTGACTTTGGTGCTGCCTCCGATCTTTCGGTGCTGAGTAGCGAGGAAAGAGTCCGGGTAGAACACATTGAAACATGTGCTTTCGGCCGTCTCCTTGAAGACATGATTCGCCAGTCTTCCAGAACGGGCGTCGATACGGATTCTCGAATTGGCGAACTGGCTGCTGTTTGCACTCACTCGGATGTGGCGGCCCGTCCGCGACTGTCACAAGTCAAGGCAGAAATCGAAAAGCTGATGGGCGAATTCACTGCGTGAATCATCAGCGTGTGATCCCACGAGGCGTGAATTCGAAGACCAGCATTTCACAGACCTGATATGTGAAGTGATACGAGTCGCGCCTTTAAAATCATGCGGCGGGCCGGCATTCGCCGGCCCGCCGCATCACTCCCCACCATGCAGACGATTCAGGGAGTTGTGACTGTCACTTCCACATTCGACCCGCCATCGTAAGTGGACGTGCTGACAGTCAGTTTATCCGTTGACGACTCCGTTCTGTCCGCCGAATCCTGGGCCACCGAATCCACCCGGACGATTCTGGCCATTTCCGCCCTGACCACCCTTGCCTTTGCGATTCTTCATACGCTGGGACAGGACCTGATGGATCATGGTAATTTCTAACTGAGTGTCATCGAGTATGCTGGCCATGGCCTCCTGATGAGCAGCACGCTGGGCTTCCACCTCAGCCTGTACCGCGTCTCGGTCAGCACCTGATTCGATCAGTTCGCGAATGGCTTCACGCTGTGCTTCCGCTGACTCGCGCAGTTCTTCAAGAGCATTGACCTGGTCGTCGGTGAGACCAAGAACCTCAATCATGACGAGCTTGGCTTCTTCGCGGGCGACTTCCCGGGCTGCTTCCCGTTCCGCCTGGCGAAGCTCGGCTTCAGCCTTCCATTCTTCGAGTTGCGCCTTCTGTTCGTCCGTCAGTACGCCTTCGATGCGGGTCTTCACTTCTTCCCGGATGGCATCAAGCTGTTCCTTGATTTCTTCCCGCGTCAGGGTGTCGCGCTGCTCCAGAATGGCTTCAATCTGAGGTTTGAATTCTTCCCGGATGGCGGCAATGGCTTCCTGCTGATCATCCGTCAGTTCAAGGCGCTGCAGGGCATTACCCCGCCGACCTTCATTTCCGTTCATGCCGGGGCCACCCTGTCCTGGGCGTCGTCCCTGGATGCCACCATTTGCTCCGCCACCTCGGCGCCGATTCCCTGCATCTTCAAGGCGTTCGAAGAGGCGTGCTTTCTGTTCATCTGTAAGCGTGGCCTGCAGCTCAGCTGCAACCCGCCAGAGGAATCCGGGCTCTCGGTCACTGTCTCCATCGAGGTCGCCAAACTTGGCAAACGAGGCTGAAAGTGCCGCAGATTCCTGAGCATTCAAGCCGAGGTCGGCGGCTAGCAGGGAAACGGTCTCCCCGAGAGAATCTTCAGTGCCGTCAAGTCCACCCACGGCGCTGGACGAGTCACACGCGGCAAGCGTTGTGAGCATGAGCATCGCCACCACGATTCGGCCCATGAATTGTTTGAGATTGAAGAGGTTGCTGGTATTCATGACGTCAACTCCGTCGTCTAAAATGGTATGTCGGTGAACGTGGGTGTTCATGCTGGACGAAGGCCGTCGTGATGCCAAACGCTTGACACGTTCGGCTGGGTTCGTCCCGCCGCTGTCTCCACATAAACAACGGAGGATCAGGAGGGCAGTTGTCACAGAAGTGTGGCGACCCTGTGGACAAGTGATGCCGTCAGGACTGCGGAGAGAAAAAGCCTTGGTTGGCTCGTCCGCCCTGAGGAGGGGGGCTGCAGAGAGGTATTGCGATCAGGCCAAGAATCCTGCGGTTCCATTCTGGCAAGAATCGGCGAGGCAATCCGGTGTCCTCAGACTGGGCGACCAATGGAAACGTAGTCGAATCCCATCTCTTTCATGCGCTCGGGCTTGTAGAGATTTCTCCCGTCAAAAATCGCTGGAGTTTTCAGGAGCGAACGTACCTGTTCAAAATCCGGTCTTCTGAACTCGTGCCACTCCGTTGCCACAGCCAGGGCATCTGCCCCCTCAAGGACTTCGTAAGGCTCCTTTCCGTATTCGATGTCATCACCAAAGACGGCTCGAGTCGTATCCATGGCTTCGGGGTCGAATGCCTGGACCCTCGCTCCGGCATTGAGGAGGTCCCGGATGATATAGTGCGCAGGTGATTCTCTCACATCGTCAGTTCTCGCCTTGAACGCCAAGCCCCAAACGGCGATGGTCCTGTTTTCCAGCGACCCACCAAAGTGCTCGATGATGGCTCTTGAAAGCCGATGACGTTGGGAATCGTTCACCTTCAGAACGGCATCGAGAATCCTGAACTCGTAGTCATTCTGAACAGCAGTTCGATACAAAGCATTAACGTCCTTCGGGAAGCAACTCCCACCAAAGCCCACTCCAGGGTAGAGGAACAGCTTACCGATACGAGAATCAGTACCAATGCCGCGCCGCACATGATCGACGTTGGCTCCGACTCGCTCACACAGATTGGCGATCTCGTTGATGAAAGAGATTTTCGTCGCCAAGAATGAGTTCGCGGCATACTTGGTCATTTCAGAGGATCTTTCGTCCATCACAAGGATCGGGTTGCCTTGTCGAACGAAAGGCTCGTAGATCGACCGCATCACCGCTTCGGCTTCGCCGGACGAAGTTCCGATAACAATGCGTTCCGGCTTCATGAAATCGGCGATGGCCACGCCCTCACGGAGGAATTCCGGATTGGACACGACATCAAACAACGTCCCGGATTCATGACCCGATTCTTCAATGATGTTCCGAACCCGATCTGCTGTGCCTACAGGAACCGTCGATTTGTTAACGACCACACAATAACTTGATCGTTCGTTTTCAGACCAGATGGTCGCCAGGTCACGGGCGGCTTGCTCGACAAAGGAAAGGTCTGCTTCACCATCGCCTCCAGGAGGAGTCGGGAGTGCAAAAAAGAGCACTTTGCAGCTCATTGCTGCTTCTTCCAATGCAGTCGTGAAGTGAAGGCGCCCTTCCCTCAAATTCCGCTTCAGAAGCATCTCCAGCCCTGTCTCGAAGATAGTTGGAACTCCTTGCGACAACATTTCGACTTTGCGAGGATCGATGTCCACACAGGTCACATCATATCCCATCTCGGCGAAACACGTACCAGTGACGAGTCCGACATATCCGGTTCCAACGATTCCGATTTTCATCCTTTCAGCTGTTTGATGTCTGATTCCACCATTTCGAGAATCATCTGGTCGAGACTGTATTCAGGAGTCCATCCAAGCTCTTCCCTGGCTTTGCGTGGGTCCCCGATCAAGAGATCCACTTCGGTGGGTCGGAAGTAACGAGGGTCCACAACGACTCGTTCTGCTCCTGTAGCCTTATCCACTCCAACTTCATTCACGCCACTTCCAGACCAGGACAGTTCGATTCCCGCAGCCGAAAACGCACTCGAACAAAAGTCTCTTACGGTGTGCGTCTCACCCGTAGCCAGCACATAGTCCGACGGCGTCTCCTGTTGCACCATCATCCACATGCCACGAACGTAGTCTTTGGCGTGCCCCCAGTCACGTTTTGCGTCAAGATTTCCGAGATACAACGTGTCTTGCAGTCCGCGGCTGATGTGCGCAGCAGCCCTCGTGATTTTCCTCGTCACGAATGTCTCTCCGCGAATCGGACTTTCGTGATTGAACAGGATTCCATTGCTGGCATGAATCCCATAACCCTCCCGGTAATTCACGGTTATCCAGTATCCGTACAGCTTCGCCACGCCATACGGGCTTCGAGGATAGAACGGTGTTGATTCGGTCTGAGGGATTTCCTGGACCAGTCCAAACAACTCCGAAGTGGATGCTTGGTAGAATCGAGTCTTTTTCTCGAGTCCGAGAATCCGTATCGCTTCAAGAATCCGCAGAACTCCAATGGCGTCAGAATTGGCGGTGTACTCGGGCGTGTCAAAACTTACTTGAACGTGACTCTGAGCGCCCAGATTGTAGATTTCGTCCGGCTGAACCTCTTGGACAATCCGGATGAGATTGGTCGAATCCGTTAGATCTCCGTAGTGGAGAAAGAAGTTCTGATTCTCTTCGTGGGGGTCCTGGTACAAATGATCGATACGACCCGTATTGAAAGAGCTGGATCTTCTTTTGATGCCATGAACCTTGTAGTTCTTACTCAACAGGAATTCGGCAAGGTATGCGCCGTCTTGTCCTGTAATCCCTGTTATAAGAGCGACTTTCATGCGGCTGTCCTTTGTGGTGCTTTGCTTGGCTGTATACTGCGCGTTTCGGCTTTCTCGACGCTTTGTTAAGCATTTCTGTGGCTAATATTCAACACAACCGGAATATCAACCAATTTGATATCTGCCGCGTCTGACGGAACTCCCGTTGGAAGGGGCAATTGTTTGTTGGGCAACGTGTCATCGGCGAAGACCGCATACAGAGATTTCACGCTCTGACGGCTTCATGGTCATGATCGCTGGATCATAAAGCGTATATTTCAGGATGATAAATCAAGAGCAGCAACACGCGTCCGGAACAGCCCTTTCCCGGGAAAACGATGAGATCTCACTGGGTGATCTCCTCGGCAAGTTGATTGTACACAAATGGTTTCTGCTTGCAGGCTATGTCATCGTACTCAGTGCGATGGCCTTCTTCACCCACTCGACAGCTCCCAAGTATGAGGCGTCCAGCCTCCTTCTGATCAGTGACCAGAACTCGACTCCTCAGTTGGGTGAGTTGATGGGTCTTCAATTGGGGAATCGAAACGTAGCAAACGAGATCGAGATCATCAAAAGCCGGACGATCGCGCTGCGGGTTGCGGATTACATTCTCAACACACAGATCATTCCCGGCACGGATGAACAGTTCACCATGCTGAGAATGGAGGGTCTGGGGCCGCCTCCGACCCAGGCGGACGTTGCTGCCGATCTGATCAGCAGGTACGTTTCGGTCAGTGCCGTGTCCCGAGAAACCGATTTGATCACGGTCAAGGTCTCGAGCACCGTCCCCCTGGAAGCTGCGTTCATCGCCGACATGTACGCCGATGAATACGTGAACTACAATCTCACCCAGAGTCGTCGTCGGATTTCTGCTAGCCGTGAGTTCTTGGAAGACCAGGCAAATGCGGCAGACAGCGTGGTAGCGAGTGCGGAAACGAATATCCTGACATATTCGAGGGAACAGGGTGTAGTCGACCCGCAACTCGAGGCCAACACACTATTCGCCCAGATGATGGAGTTGGAGTCGGAGCTGTATCGGACCGACTTCCAACTGAGGGCAAGCCAATCAGAATTGCGGACGTTGGAAGCCGAGTTGAATCAGATTACCCCGGGGCTTGCCAGGGCACTGAACTCCAACGATGACGAAGCCATCCGGGCCATTCGGGAAACTATCACGACACTGCAGATTGAGAACGCGGTCAAGGTCTCGGTCAATCCTGACCTTGTTCAGGATCCATCGGTTGATCCGACGTACGCAAAGAATCTCCAGACCATCAGGGACCTGACTCAGGACTTGAATTTCCGAACGTCCAATCTGGTCGAGGAAATGTTCTCGGATGGATCCATCATGCTGGGGCAGAATTCGGAAGCGGCGATGAAGCAGATTTCCGACTTGCAGCTCAGGCTGATTGACAAACGGCTTGAGATAAGCGGTGCCCAGGCCAAAAAGGACGTGCTTGACCAGCAGAAGCTGCTCTACCAGTCCCAGATTGATGCCATACCCAACAAGGCGGTTCTGTTGGCCCGTTTTGAGCGAGCCATGAATACGTCAGCTCAGCTGTACACCACCATTTTTGAGAGCCTTCAGGAAGTGCGGATTGCTGAACGATCAGAATTGGGATATGTGGACATCATTGATCGATCGTCTGTGCCCCAGGATCCAGTAAGTCCGAGAATTCCCTTCAATCTGCTGTTCGGAGCCATCCTTGGTACGGTTGTAGGAGTCGGAGCCGCATTTGGTCGCGCAGGAATGAACAATCGGGTGCTGCGCCCCGAGGACCTGCGAGCCCGTGGATTTGCGGTGCTGGGCATTATCCCGAACATGCGGAGTTCGGTTGAGAATGACTTTGGCGGCAAGAGTTTTGTTGAGTTCGGTGGCAACCGCACCAGCACATCACTCATTTCGTATTTGAATCCGCTATCGCCGGGCTCGGAATCCTACCGGAGATTGAGAACGAACGTCGATTTTTCTGCGCCAGACTCAGAAAAGAAGATCGTGCTGATTTCAAGTCCGGAACCAGGGGAAGGCAAAACGTCCATTTCCCTGAATCTGGGGATTGCGAACGCTCAGCTTGGCCGGAAGACGTTGTATATCGATTCCGATTTGCGTCGTCCACAGGGTCACAAGATGTTGGGAGTATCCCGCCAGCCAGGTTTGATCGACTGGATGTTTGATGATTCTCTCCGGGACGTGGAAACCCTCAGGACCTACATCGACGATTTCTACTTGCTCCCTGTTGGCAAGGCGGCACCCAACCCGTCTGAGTTGCTGGGGTCAAGGCGTATGAAACTGTTGATGGAACGGCTTTCCCGGCAGTTCGATACCATCATTCTGGATTCCCCGCCGATCCTGACCGTTTCGGATGCCTTGCAATTGGCTCCGTTCACCGACATGATGATTGTCGTGGCTTCGGCCGGTGAGACGCATTGGAGCGCGATCGAACGAACCCGTGAGGTATTGAAGGACGCTGGAGTAACGTCGAATGGAGTTGTCCTGAACCGTTTTGACGTCAAGGAAGCCTACGGTGGATACGGATACGGATATGGTGGAGGCTACGGCTATGGTTATGGCTATGGCTATGGCTACGGAACAGGATCTGACGGGATATATGCCGATCAGGAGATGCAGCAAATCCTTATAGACAGAAAACCATGACCGACATGTTTTCACTTTCGAGAACCAGGTTCTCCCAGCTTGCCATGTTGGGTCTCCTGTCCGTTTTGATGGGAGTTCAGTCCAGCAGTGCACAGATCAGTGAACTGGATCGGTCTCGGCTCAATCAGGCAGCTTTTTACAACTACACTGAACAGGGTGATGTAACCATCAGGGTTCATGTTTGGGGAGCTGTCCGTTTTCCGGGTCTGTACGAGATTCCAAGAAGTTCTTTATTGAGCGACCTGATTTCTCTGGCCGGAGGGCCTCAGGCTTCTGAACGGGCTCAGCGGTCCACAAGGCTGGTTCAACTCAAGCTGCACAGACAGGAAGGATCCGGTACGGAAAAGACGGTGGTATTCTCTTCGGCCATGGAAAATGAAATCATCGTTGCCAACGAGGATCCGATCCTCGCAGACGGAGATGTGCTGACATTTGAGGCCACCATCCGTCAAGGATTCAGATGGCGTGACCTGTTTCCAATCGTCTCGATGGTGGGAACGATAGTCCTGATTCTAGACAACATCGCCTCCAGTTAGGAGCAATCACCTTCAGTCCTGAATGGCTGTGCCGAACGATTCCAAATTCAGATCATTGACCAAAGCCATCTCATGGCGGGTGTTGGCCACTATGACAACGGCCATCATCGTTTACGTTGCAACGGGCGAATGGACGACGGCTCTTGCAGTTGGGGGAGTAGAGGTGGTTGCGAAATTCCTGCTCTATTACCTGCACGAGCGCCTTTGGAACCACGTTTCATTCGGTGTCAATTAGACCCATCATGAAGACATCGCTTGAGATCGACAGGACTCATCTACAAAGGATCGAGTCAGAGGCCATTCACATCATCCGGGAAGTTGCTGCCAGCTTCAAGAATCCCGTCATGATGTATTCAATCGGGAAGGATTCTTCCGTGATGCTGCACCTGGCACGGAAAGCGTTTTACCCAGCTCCCATTCCGTTTCCCCTGCTGCATGTCGATACCACCTGGAAGTTCAGGGAGATGGTGGAATTCCGTGATCGGGTTGCGAAAGAGTACGGTCTGGACCTGATCGTACACATCAACGAGGATGGTGTAAGGGATAACATCAATCCATTCGATCATGGCTCTGCGCACCACACCGATATCATGAAAACGGTGGCGTTGAAACAGGCTCTGGACAAGTATCGCTTCGATGCAGCCTTTGGAGGCGCCAGGCGCGACGAAGAGAAATCCCGCGCAAAGGAGAGGATTTTCAGCTTCCGGACGGCGGAACACCAGTGGGACCCTAAAAATCAACGTCCCGAGCTGTGGAATCTGTACAACACCCGCGTGAATGAAGGCGAGAGTATCCGTGTTTTCCCTTTGTCGAACTGGACGGAGCTGGATATTTGGCAGTACCTCCAGCAAGAAGAAATCGAAATCGTACCGCTCTATTTCGCCGCGGAGCGACCGGTTGTACGGCGCTTCGGGCAGTGGATCATGGTGGACGATGACCGGATCCCGCTCGAAGAAGGAGAAGTGCCCGAAATGAAGACCGTTCGTTTCAGGACGCTGGGCTGCTATCCTCTGACTGCAGCTGTGGAGTCGACGGCAACCACGCTGCAGGAAATTGTAGACGAGATGTTCAGCGCACGGACTTCCGAGCGGGAGGGTCGAATCATTGACTTCGACCAGCCTGGATCCATGGAAGCAAAGAAACGTGAGGGGTACTTCTAGATGACCCTTGACACGAATCCAACAGTTTCCCTGGAAGCCCAATATGGTCGTGAAGGCCTATTGCGGTTCATTACTTGCGGCAGTGTTGACGACGGAAAATCAACGCTGATCGGTCGGCTCCTCTGGGACTCTAAATTGGTTTACGACGACCAGAAAGCGGCTCTTGAGGCGGACTCGAAGCGGGTTGGCACCCAGTCAGGCGACATCGATTATGCGTTGCTGCTGGACGGTCTTGAAGCCGAGCGCGAACAGGGGATCACCATCGACGTCGCATACCGTTACTTCGCAACGGTCAAGCGGAAGTTCATTGTTGCTGATACCCCCGGGCACGAGCAATACACCCGCAACATGATTACGGGGGCATCGACTGCCCAGGCTGCCATCATCCTGGTGGATGCAGAGTCGGTGCAGCGCAATGGCGGACTGCTCACACAGACCAAGCGGCACAGTTATCTCGTGTCATTGGTGGGTATCCAACACGTCGTGCTGGCCATCAACAAGATGGATCTCGTCGACTATGATCAGGAGGTCTTCGACCAGATAGCCGAAGAGTATCGCCAGTTCGCCCAGGGATTGGGTTTCCCGGATATCCAGGCCATCCCGGTTTCGGCTCTTCGCGGGGACAATGTGATGGTTCGCGGAGACCACACGCCATGGTATACCGGACAGACACTCATCGAGTACCTGGAGTCCGTCAATGTTGAGGATGGGCGATCGGGACTTCCGTTGCGTCTTCCCGTCCAGATAGTTCTTCGTCCTGACCGCCAGTTCCGGGGATTCTGTGGAACGATCGCCAGCGGTGTATTGCGACCGGGGATGGAGGTGATGGTAGCTGCATCGGGAGAAACTGCCCGCGTCGAGCGGCTCGCCGCGATGGGAGGTGACCTTGACGTGGGGATTGCCGGCGATTCAGTTGCTCTGACGTTGGACCGCGAGATTGATGTGAGTCGTGGCGACGTATTGGTGGACCCGGACGACGGTCCTTTGGTTGCCGATCAGTTCAAGGCTCATTTGGTCTGGCTACACGCCAAGCCGCTACTGCCGGGAAGGGGGTATCTGATCAAGGTCGGCACGTCAACGGCTCCAGCGTATGTATCGGACCTGAAGGAAAAGATCGACGTGAACTCGCTCAGTCATGAGCCAGCGAAGACTTTGGAAATGAACGAGGTCGGTGTAGTGAACGTGGCCCTGGGTCGTGATATCGCGTTCGATCCATTCGAGCGCAACGCGGCCATGGGGAATTTCATCCTGATCGATCGCGAAACGAATGCAACGGTGGGTGCAGGAATGATCATGCACGCATTGCGACGTTCGTCCAATGTTCAATGGCAATCAGTTTCCGTAGACAAGTCGGCTCGTGAGGATCTTCTGATGCAACGCCCCCGCTGTGTGTGGTTTACGGGGCTTTCCGGGTCGGGAAAATCAACCATTGCCAACATTGTCGAGCGCAAATTGCACGCGATGGGCAAAAAGACCTATTTGCTTGACGGAGATAACATCCGACACGGTCTGAATCGGGATCTTGGATTCACAGACGCAGACAGGGTTGAGAATATCCGGCGTATCGGAGAAGTGGCCGCATTGATGGTGGATGCTGGTCTGATCGTATTGTGCTCGTTCATTTCTCCGTTCCGAGCCGAACGGGCCCAGGTGCGACAACTTCTTGAAAATGGTGAGTTCGCTGAAGTATTTGTCGACACGCCTCTCGCCATTTGCGAGGAAAGGGATGTGAAGGGATTGTACCAACGCGCCCGGAACGGGGAGTTACCGAATTTTACCGGTATCGATTCGCCCTATGAGTCACCAGAATCACCCGAGATCCACCTGAAGACACAGGAAAGCTCCGCGGAAGAAGCGGCGGATAAGGTGATCGAATTCCTCCTTGGCGGGGCCAGCATGCGTTGATCGATCAGGCCAATATGAATACTGGATGCGATCTGGTTCGAACCGGTTCGGTTCCGAGGGACGCACAAACTTTGCACTAGCAAGAATCAGCTAACAACATGGAAATGGGAAATTCCCGCTTGGACAATCTGGTAGCCAGAATCGATGCCAGGGACGTGACTATCGGCATTGTTGGGATGGGATATGTCGGACAGCCTCTCGCGCTGCGCTTCTCCGAGGTCGGCTTTCGGGTTCTGGGATTCGATATTGATCCGGTCAAAGTGAACCTGCTCAACAGCGGCCGCTCGGAAATCGAACACATCAAGGATGAGGAAATTGAGAAGGCCGTTCAGAATGGATTTGAAGCGACTTCTGACATGGCCCGAGCGTCAGAAGCCGATACACTCATTATTTGCGTTCCGACTCCTCTCAACAAATACAGGGAGCCGGATCTCAGTTATGTGATCAGTTCGCTTGAAGCTCTTCTGCCATTCATGCGGGCCGGACAGATTGTTTCGCTGGAAAGCACCACTTATCCCGGTACCACTGAAGAGGAAATCGTCACTCGGGTCGAGGCCAATGGGTTCGTTGTGGGTGAAGATATTTTCGTGGTCTACTCACCGGAACGCGAGGATCCGGGAAACAAGGATTTCACTACCCGGACCATTCCGAAAGTGGTAGGTGGACACACCGAAGCCTGCCTTGAAGTAGGAAACGCGCTGTATGGATCCGTGATTGATTCGGTGACGCCGGTCAGTTCTACCAAGGCGGCTGAAATGACAAAGCTTCTTGAAAACATCCACCGGGCGGTCAATATCGGTTTGATCAACGAAATGAAGATCGTCGCGGACCGGATGGGGATCGACATTTTCGAGGTCGTGGACGCCGCAGCAACCAAGCCCTTTGGTTTCACACCATATTATCCAGGCCCCGGACTGGGAGGTCATTGTATTCCGATCGACCCCTTCTACCTGACCTGGAAAGCTCGCGAATACGGTCTGCACACACGATTCATCGAGTTGTCCGGCGAGATCAACAGGGCCATGCCTGAATACGTGATTGGCAAGCTGGTCAAAGCGCTGAATGAGCGCCGGAAGGCGCTGAAAGGAAGCCGAGTACTGGTTCTCGGAATCGCGTACAAGAAAAATGTCGACGACATGCGGGAGAGTCCGTCGGTTGAAATCATGGAATTGCTTCGGGATGCTGGTGCCGAGGTGTCTTATTCAGATCCGCACGTTCCTGTATTCCCCCGGATGAGAGAGCATCAATTTGAATTGTCCAGTGTTGCGCTCACCCAGGATGCGCTTGCGGGATTTGATGCGGTCATCATGGCTACGGATCATGAGCGATTCGATCTTGATCTTATCCTCTCCCATTCCCAATTGATCATTGACAGTCGCGGTGTTTACCGGGAGCCGTCAGAAAACGTCGTAAAAGCCTGATTGATGAAGAGATTTGCACTTATCGGCGCCGCGGGATACATCGCGCCGCGTCACATGAAAGCGGTCAAGGACACGGGTAACGATCTCGTTGCTGCGGCTGATGTAAATGACTCCGTTGGTATTCTGGACAGCCATTTCCCCGAAGCTCAATTCTTCACCCAGTTCGAGCAATTCGAGGCGTTTGCGGACAGCGAGCGGCGAGCGGGCCGGGGCCTGGACTACGTGGCCATTGCCTCACCCAACTACCTTCACGACGCGCACATGAGATTTTCGCTTCGAACAGGTGCCGACGCCATCTGTGAGAAGCCGCTCGTTTTGTATCCGGAGCAAATTGATCAGTTGAAGGAGATCGAGCAGGAGTCTGGTCGTCGCATCAACACGATTCTCCAACTTCGTCTCCATCCTTCGATCATTTCGTTGCGGGAACGGATTGCCGCCTCCAACTCCAGTTCCAAAATGGATGTGGACCTGACGTACATCACCTCTCGCGGTAACTGGTACTTGAAGAGTTGGAAAGGGGAAACGTCCAAGTCAGGTGGGATCGCGACCAATATTGGAGTCCACTTCTACGACATGCTCCAATGGGTGTACGGTCGTCTCCAAGAGAACGTGGTTCACCTGAGTACGCCGACCAAGGCTGCCGGATATTTGGAGTATGAGCATGCACGAGTCAGGTGGTTCCTTTCTCTTGACGTAAACGATGTCCCGGCAGCAGAACGCGCCAAGGGAATGAGAACATATCGAGCCATCACGGCAGGTGGAGAGGACATTGAATTCTCTGGTGGATTCACCGACCTGCACACGCGATCCTATGAAGAGATCCTTCAGGGAAATGGGTTCGGACTGGAAGAAAATCGGGTTGCGATCGAGACGGTATCCTTTATCAGGAACGCCCCGATCCAGACCACGGGCGAAATGCACCCGTTCGTTGCAAGAACGGCCAGATGATTGTTGAACTCCCACGGAATCCAGGATGTGATTCGGCATTCATTTTCGAGTTCGTGGAGCGCACGGCAGGATCGAGGCTGTCCCAACTCGATGGTTCTAGGCGCAGGGAGGTGAGTGCACCATGTGTGGTATAACCGGAGGATGGTGGCCGTCAGGGTCCCAGCATGTTGCAGAAAGGCTTGAGCGTTCATTGGACGCCATGAAGCACCGGGGTCCGGACGATCGTGGGAAACTCCTGTACCAGCTGGATGGCGCAACGACGGCGTTGGGCCACATGCGGCTTTCCATTATTGATGTCTCATCCGCGGGGCATCAACCCATGAGTTCTACGGACGATCGATTGACAGTCGTCTTCAACGGGGAGATCTATAATTACCGCGAGCTGAAAAAGGAGCTCGAAGGCCTGGGGCATAAGTTTTCATCTGGTTCCGACACCGAGGTTCTGCTGGCCGCCTGGAAGCAATGGGGTACAGCCTGTTTGCCGCGGCTCACCGGCATGTTCGCCTTCGCCATGTTAGATCGACAAGAGAAGACCCTTACGTGTGTTCGGGATGCTTTCGGGATCAAGCCTTTCTTCTATTCGAACTCTGACGACGGATTCCACTTCGGATCCGAGACTGGGGCGGTCCTGGAGCTTCAGGCCTCGAAACCAGCTGTCAATTGGCAACGCGCGTATGACTACCTGGTGCATGGGGATTATGACAGCAACTCCGAATCGTTTTTCGAAGGCATTCACCACCTCATGCCCGGTCACTTCCTGACTCTGGATCTGACCGATGGGAAGGTAACTCCACCCGAGTCCTGGTGGCGTCCCGACATCCGGGAGCGACGTGACCTGGGTTTTTCGGGAGCCGTCGAGAAGATCCGCCAACAGTTCCTTGATAATGTCCGGCTTCACCTCAGAAGTGATGTGCCGTTGGGCTCTGCGTTGTCGGGAGGAGTGGATTCGTCGTCCATTGTGTGTGCGATGCGGCATCTCGAGCCGGATCTTCCCATTCACACGTTCAGCTTCATCGCTGCCGGGAGTGATGTAAGCGAAGAGCACTGGGTGGATCAGATAAACGACCGTGTTAAAGCCATATCCCATAAAGTGGTGGTAACCCCACAGGATCTGGCTAAGGACCTCGATGACATGATTCGAGTCCAGGGTGAGCCGTTCGGCAGTACCAGCATCTATGCTCAATACTGTGTGTATCGGCTGGCAAAGGAAAGCGGAATTACGGTCACCCTGGATGGGCAGGGAGCTGATGAAATGCTTGCAGGCTACAGTGGGTATCCCGGCCCGCGACTGCATAGCCTGATCCAGACCGGTCAATGGAAGCGTGCCTGGAGATTCCTCAACGATTGGTCGACATGGCCAGGACGCAGCAAGGCTGCCGGAGCAAAGGCGTGGGCGAGCCATGTCGCTGGAGATGAACTGCATCGCCTGTTCCGTTCCGTCAATGGCGGGTCCCTCAAGCCAGCGTGGCTGAAGGCCAACGAATTGAAGGAAACGGGAGTTGAATTCCAGTTCTCGCGTCGGATTGCGGTGTCAGAACTGAAGGGGCGACAATTGATGGCAGAATTGGCAGCTTCCCTTACTGAAAGAGGCATTGTGTCCCTCCTGAGGAACGGTGATCGCAATTCCATGCGGTTTTCCATCGAGAGCCGTGTTCCCTTCCTGACGACAGACCTGGTTGAAACGCTGATGTCTGTCCCCGAGGAGTACCTGATTTCGGATCAAGGAGAGACCAAACATATTTTCAGGGCAGCCATGCGAGGCATCGTTCCTGACGCGGTATTGGATAGGAGGGATAAAATTGGATTCGCCACTCCCGAGAAAGCGTGGCTGTTCGCTCTTTCTGATACGGTTCGAGGCTGGTTGGGCGAAGACATCGAGATTCCTTTCATCAACCGGCAGGAGATGTTGTCCGAATTTGATCAGATCATTTCTGGGAAGCGTCCCTTCACCTGGCAGGTTTGGCGCTGGATCAATTTCTGCCGTTGGTATGGGCACTATGTTGTCCGTTGAGGACCATGAGCGCATCCGGTCCGCCATTTCTTTCACGAATCAGACAGGTGATTCTGCAGGATCCGTGACGGCGCCATCCAAAATTTAATTCCTCTAGCAGGTTCATGAGCACGATAATCCATCAGTGGATCGATCGGGTCAAAGATCTCTTTGCCAAAGGGTCCTTCGTCCGTCACGCCGGAATTCTGGCGGGCGGAACGGTGGTAGCGCAGGGCGTCACGATGGCTGCTCTACCTGTATTGACAAGGTTGTATTCTCCGGAGGATTTCAACCTTCTTGCGTCATTTGCAGGGGTTGTCAGCATCCTGACCGTTGTGTCGAGCCTGCGGTACAATATGGCGATTCCGCTTCCGCAAGCCGATGAGGAAGGGTTTTCGCTGACGGTGGTTGCTCTGGGTTGCACAGCGATCATCAGTAGTATGATCGCTCTCTTGTTCTTGATTGCGCCCGAAGCAATCGGATCTGCGATCAGGCAACCTGAATTGGTGTCCTTCCTTTGGCTGGTTCCGATCGGTGTGTTCGTCGCGTCAACGTACAATGCGCTCCAGTTCTGGGTCTCGCGCAAAAAACAATTCGGCCTGGTCGCCCGAACCCGCATGACCCGCTCCGTTGGGGGAGCCGGTACCCAGATCGGATACGGACTGTATGCTCCTTCACCGTTCGGCCTGGTTCTGGGGCAGATTGCTTCTGAGGGGCTCGGGATTGTTGGATTGGCGAGGAATATCCTGCGAGAAGACAGGCAACTGATCCGCTCTGTTTCACTCGGATCGTTGCGTGACCGCGCCCGCGATTATCGGAGATTTCCGCTCTATTCCGGGCCAGAAGCCTTGTTTGATACGGCAGCTGCCCAGATTCCGATTATCCTGATTGCCGCAGCCGCCCTCGGTCCGGAAGCCGGTTTCCTGTTGGTTGCCATGCGCGTAATGGGCATTCCAACCCGACTCATCGGATCATCCGTAGCTCAGGTATTCGTAGTCGAAGCACCGGAGAAACTCCGAAAGGGAGAGCTCCACTCGTTTACCCTGAAGACGTTGAATGCACTCCTGAAAGTGGGTTCCCTACCCATGTTGTTGGTGGGAGCCGTTGCTCCCTGGGTTTTTGGCTGGGTGTTCGGACCGGAGTGGACGCGTGCCGGTTGGCTGGTTGCGTGGTTGACGCCCATGTTCATCCTTCAGTTTGCCGCCTCGCCCATGTCCCTTGTTCTTCACGTCATCGGCCGGTTGAAACTAGCCATGTGGATGCAGGTATTCGGTCTGGTTTTTCGAGTAGGATCGATTGCCGCAGTGGCGGCATATTATGCAGGATATCTCTCCGAGGCGTTCGCCATAGCTGGGGCGATATACAATGCCGTTTTCATAATGGTCATCCTTCACGCGGTCAAACGATCCACGATCTCACCAGAGCAGGCGCCCCTGTAAGATGCTGACCCCCGCTTTTGTCATCTGCTACGTTTCATTCCTTGCTTGGGGGAGTGTTTTCGTCTACAAGCGCCGACAGCGGATCGGACGCTCGTTGATCGGGGCGTATGTGTTTTCGTTTGCCGTGGCCAACTACATCGGGATTGCCATTCTATATCTCGGGCTGGACTCCTACAGGGTCGACGTTGGAATCAGCGATCCTGACCTGATATTCAGGATGTTGGTCTATTCAATCGTTGCGTTCCTGGTGGTGTTCGGGACCTTCTCATTGGTCAGTTCAAACTCGACCGAGAGGACAACTGCCAAGGTGGCAATAACGAAGTGGGAATCCCTGATCACAGCAGGGTTCATCATCATCTCCGCCCTGGTCATTTTCCAGTATCTCAGATCCGTCAACTCGATTGCCCTATTGCTGGCGCTCCAAGGCAGCATGAATGATGTGCTTCTGGCCAGAAGCGAAATGGGAAATGACTTCGGTGGGCTTCATTGGTTCAGGATTGCGCTGGTCCAATTGCCCGTGATCATCTTTCATGTGATTTACATGTCCCTTTCCCGGGATAGATGGGTCAACAGAGCATTTACTATCGTCTTGTTTGGCGCAATTCTCATCTTGTTGACCCTCTCAACGGAGAAGTTTGCCGTTGTGCAATTCCTTGCCGGGCTCCTGTTTGTGAGAAGCAAGTATGTCAAAAAGGCATCACTCGCCCAGTTGGTCAGATGGGGAATCGCCTCGGTGATTTTCGTGGTCTTCCTGTACGTGACGTTTACGACAGTTCAGGACTATGAAACAGCCATGGAAGTCGCGTTCTCCAGAGTCTTCACGGGAAGTATCGGCACCTCGCATTTCTATCTCGAGTATTTTCCCGAGATCGAGCCGTTCCTGTACGGTCGTAGTCTACCCAACCCGATGGGGATAATGCCTTGGGAGCCCTACAGTGTATCCATTGAGATCATGAACTGGAAGTTTCCCCACTTCTTCGAAAGGGGAATCATCGGGAGCTCGCCTTCTGTGTTCTGGGCTGAAGGGTATGCGAATTTCGGACATCTGGGAGTCGTCCTGTCCTCCTTGTATATCGGCGCGTTCATCGGTGTCTTCCAACGCGTATTCGATCGATACAATGGATACGTTTTCATTCGAGCTGTGGAAGGGTGGTTTTATTCGTATTTGTTGACCGTGAATATCTCAGGTGTCAGCGAGTTCATGAAAATCACGGTTCTCATTCCATTGTTGATCCTCCTTGTTCTCCCCCGACTTCGTTGGAAATAGGAAATACATGACAGCACTGCATCTGTCCCATACGGATATCCGAACGGACAGTCGGATACTCAAGGAAATCGATGCGCTGCAAAAAGGTGCAGGGTTTCGCGTGTATGGACTTGGAATTTCCGAAGACGGAGGAAGGTCAGGGGACATCCAGTCCATCGCGAATCGATCGATCGGATACTCGAACCGAAGCGTCTTGCTGACGAGAATCAGGAAGGCACTTTTCAGGTTGTCGGCGTTCGGCAGGCTTTTCCTGTCTGCGCTCCGTACCCGCACAACGGTCGTGCATTGTCACGATTGGTTCGTGCTTCCCATCGGGGTTGCCCACAAAATCCGGTGGAGAAGCCGGCTGGTATACGATGCGCATGAGCTGGAATCGGATACCAATACTCGTTCCCGAATCCGCAAGCGAGGAGCGTTCTGGGTTGAGCGCCTCTGTTGGCGTTGGATAGACGGATTCATAACAGTCAGCGATTCGATTCTCACCTGGTATTTCGACCATTTCAAAGTGAAGGAGCATGCAGCTGTCGTCTTGAATTCTCCCGTGTTCAGCTCGGAGGTGGAGACGGGAGAAGACAGAAGTCCAGGACGTAATGAAATCAATGAGGAGCTGGGGATTGGTCCGGGAAAGACAGTGGGTGTATATGTAGGTGGCCTGGAGCGAGGCCGGGGTCTCGAGATCATGCTCAATGCCGTCTCGGGTATCCAGGAGGAGACCCATCTCCTTATCATTGGCTACGGGTCGGCTGAGGACAGACTCAAAGCCATGGCTGACCAGTTGGGCTGCGACAATGTGACGTTTCTGGGAAGGATGCCTCACGACAGCATCGTTCCGTTCATTTCCCGGTGCGACTACGGTGTTTGTCTGATTGAGCCGGTGTCATTGAGTGATGTGTTTTCCCTACCCAACAAGTTGTTCGAGTACAGTTTTGCTGGGCTGCATATTTTCGGATCCAATCTTCCTGAGATTGAACAGTATCTGGATACCACGGGACTTGGAACGGTGGTGGAGTTGGACCCTCTGGATCTTCGCAGAGCTATCGTGGATCTTCCTCATTCATCTCCTCGCACGCTTTCGAGTGGACCACCTGCTGAATACGGATGGGTGCATCAGGCGGACAAACTGGTTGATCTTTACCGACACGTGTATCCGATCGCATGAGGATAATTCACGCCACCACTGTTCATCCGCGCGATGATGTCCGTGTCAGGATGAAAGAGGTTGAGACGCTGGCTGGCGTCTGGCCAGACCAGATTTCGCTGTTCGTTCAGGATGGACTGGGGGACGAGAAGATTTCCCAACCGGGATATGAGATTCATGACACGGGGCCTCCAGAAAAGACACGGCTGCTCAGGATGACCAAGGGGGCGGCTCGGATGTTTTTTCGATTGATCCGCTCAAAGCCGTCAATTGTCCATTTCCATGATCCGGAGTTATTGCCTTGGATGCTCCTGCTCAGGCTCTGGAGGATCAAGGTGATATATGACGTTCATGAGAATGCTGGAGAAACGATTCAATCGAAGAAATTCATCCCAGCTCTCATACGGACTCCGCTTGCCTTTGCGGTTCGTCTCCTCGAACGACTGTCCGATACCCTTTGCAGTGCCATCGTGGTGGTCACGCCATCAATTGGAGAGTCATTCGGGAGTTCTGCTATTGTGGTCCAGAATTTTCCTTTCGAAGAAGAATTTGACGTGGGTCATGTAGCGGAGACGACGCACCGGCAGCCGCACTTTGCCTATGTCGGACGAATAACACGAATCAGAGGCGTCATTGAAATGGTGAAGGCGCTGGAATTGCTTGATATACCGGAAGTGCGACTACAGGTCGTGGGGGCATTCGGCCCCGGACGCATTGAGGACGAGACCAGTACGCTTCCGGGGTGGGAATCAGTCGTGTTCCATGGATGGACCGAACGAGCTGTGGTAGCGGACATCCTGGCCAATGTCAGGGCCGGATTGGTGTTGTTTCACCCATTGCCGAACCATACCAGCTCGCAACCCAACAAGCTTTTCGAGTATATGGCGGCTGGTTTGCCGTTGATTGCTTCAGACTTTCCACTTTGGCGGGACCTGATTGAAAAGGAGAAATGCGGTGTACTCGTCAATCCGGAATCTCCTGAGTCCATTGCTGAGGGCATGCAATGGGTTCTGGACAACCCCGATGAGGCACGTTCGATGGGGCTGCGGGGACGCCAGGCTGTTCGTGATACCTACAATTGGGCACCCGAAGCCCGAAAATTGATCGGGTTGTACAAGGAGCTGGGAATGCCCTGAGCAGGTGTGTGATTTAAACGACGAACAATGCCAGGTCTGTCAGGCCACAGGGAATGGGTGCTGATATGACAAACGGCTCGCGCCGGAATCATCATCAATGGATGAATTCTCATGTTTGGCAGTTCCCGGTGTCGAATTCCCACAACAATGTGATATCTTCACACGCCGAAAACCGAAGGTGTTTTTCAACCTGAATTCGGGGCCTGATGGACACAGGCACTCCAGGTGGATGTGATTTGAGATAAGCTGTTTCCTTCGCAGGAGCATTGAGTCAGTCTTCTCCATCGTGAACGGCAACGATGCTTCAATCTGCCTCCCGTCCATGTTGGAAAATCAACTTCCCGAATGAAACGGCCATGCTGGATAACACTCGGAGAGGCCTCGGCCGACACGCAGAAGCGAAGGATTCTTTCGGTTTGAATTTGTTTGAAAGGTTAAAGACGCAGTAATCACATGTGTGGCATTTTTGGAGTCCTTCCCCAGTCAGCAGGCAAGCCGACCGACCTACGGACCTTGTCCTATCATGCTGAGCAGCGTGGCCAGGATTCAAGCGGTCTGGTGGTGTCCCGAACAGACGGGTATGATGTTCAACGAGCTGATTTCCCGATCCGCAGATTGCTCAAGAAGACGGATACCAGCAAGACGGGATTCGTGATGGGCCACAGTCGTCTCATCACCAACGGACTTTCAGACAATCAACCAGTGGTGAGGGATGGGGTAGTAGTAATCCACAATGGAATCATTGTAAATCACGAGGATATCTGGCCTACCCTTGAAAAAAAGCGGACGCTTCAGGTCGATTCGGAAGTCATTGCAGCCATAGCGGCCGAGCATATCGAGAAGGGTGGTGATCTTGAAGGTATTGCCGACTCGGTGCTGGAGAAATGTACGGGTGTCATCGCTTGTGCCATGGCGATTCCGCGACTGGGCAAGCTGATTCTGTTTTCCAACAATGGCAGCCTTTACAAAGGGACCAAGGAAGGCGTCCTGGAATTCGCCTCAGAGTCGTACGCATTGGACCAGGTGGGTTGCAAGGATGTCGAGCAGGTCTACGACCCGGTAATCCTGGATATCCCGCAGCATGAATCTCTGAGCGTGGTGGACCACGCGAGCCGATCGGAAAACCTGATTCCCGAGCTGGTACTGTCGAGCAATGAAGAAGAACTGCTTGAATATCCGCAGCCTGAATTGAGGCGATGCACACGTTGCGTTCTGCCAGAGACCATGCCCTTCATCCGTTTTGATGAAGAGGGAGTCTGCAACTATTGTCACAACTACAAATCCCGGAACAACCCGAAGCCGAAGGAAGAGTTGTTCGAATTGGTGAAGCCCTACCGCCGATCAAAGGGGAACGATTGCATTGTACCGTTCTCAGGTGGTCGCGACAGCTGCTATGGACTTCACCTCATCTATCACGAGCTGAAAATGAAGCCTGTGACCTATACCTATGATTGGGGGATGGTCACGGATCTGGGACGTCGGAATATCAGCCGGATGTGCGCTGAATTGGGCGTTGAAAACATCATTGTTGCAGCTGACATCTCCAAGAAGCGTCGCAACATCAACAAGAACCTGAAGGCATGGTTGAAGTCGCCCCATCTTGGGATGATCAGCATCCTGACTGCCGGTGACAAGCACTTCTTCCGTCATGTTGAAACGATCAAGCGTCAGACGGGCATCAATTTGAATCTTTGGGGAGTCAACCCTCTCGAAGTCACCCACTTCAAGGCTGGTTTCCTTGGCGTTCCCCCAGATTTCGAAGAAGACCGCGTTTACATCAGCAGCTCTCGAAAGCAGCTTCGGTACCAGAAGCTTCGCTTCAAGGCCATGATGGAGAGCCCCGGGTACTTCAACAGCTCTGTGTGGGATACCGTCTCAGGAGAGTACTACAGGAGCTTCCTGAAGAAGGTGGACTACTTCCACATTTTCGATTACTGGCGTTGGGACGAGAAGATAGTCGAGGATACGCTCGATACGTATGACTGGGAGCGAGCACCTGATACCAATACGACGTGGCGAATCGGGGATGGTACCGCTGCATTCTACAACTATATCTACTACTTGGTCGCTGGCTTCACGGAGCACGATACATTCAGAAGCAATCAGATCCGCGAAGGTCAAATGACTCGGGAAAAGGCTCTCGAGCTGGTCAAGGATGAAAACCGTCCGCGCTACCCGAACATCAAGTGGTACCTCGACGCCGTAGGAATGGACTTTGAAAGCACCATCCGTACGGTCAACTCGATTCCAAGACTGTATGAAAGCTAACGGAATCGAAGATGTTGCCGGAATTCACTCCGTAACGATTGTCTGCAAATACGGGAGTCTGCCAAACGAAGGTATCCTGACCAAAGTCTACTATCTCGCGAAATACCTTTCGAAGAGTGGTTCGCGGGTGACATTGATTCTTTCAGACTCCAATCATCTTTCGTCCATCGACGACGTTCCGAAACGCCGGGATGTTGGGGGTGTGGACGTCATAACCCTGAAAACGACCAAATATGGGGCGTCTGATGGGTACCGCCGTGTGGTTTCCTGGTTTGTGTTCGAACTGAAAGTCCTGTTCGAACTACTCAAGCTTCCACGTCAGTCATGGTATATCGCGTCGTCACCCTCTTTGTTGACAGGTTTTACGGCGTATTTGATCACCCGCCTTCGTCGTTCGAGATATGCCTTCGAAGTTCGGGACATCTGGCCGCTCACGTTTTCAGAGGAAGGCCAGATCAGCGAAAAAAACCTTTTCTACAGGGCGTTGGGTTGGGTAGAGAGAGTGTCAACCAGGAATGCCGAATATGTGATCAGTTCGATCCCTCGTCTAGATGTCTACAATGCCAACGTGCTGAAGTTACCCAGGCCGTTCCTGTTCTTTCCGATTTGCATTGATGAGGATCTCCGGCAGAATCATGATGGTCCGGATTACGAACACGCGTTTGATGGAGACCGTCTGGTGATCGGTTATTCCGGGAGTATTGGAATCGGCAACAATCTCGATCCATTCATTGACGTGATTCACCGATTGGGTGATGATGATCGGTTCTTCTTCAAAATCATCGGGAAGGGATCGATGAAGGATCGATACCTGGAAATCTTGCGGGACTGCACCAATGTGGAGTTCTATGATGCCGTAAGCAAAGATCAGATCTGGAAATTCTACCGGTCCATTGATGTCGGATATATCTCGACTCACGATTCAGAACTGTGGCGTTACGGACAATCGCTGAACAAACTGGTTGAGTACATGAGCAACGGACTTCCGGTGATCATGTCGTACCCGGATCATGGATACAAGAGCATGATCAACGAGGCCGACTGCGGGTATTTCGTCCCTCCAAACAACCCGGACGAAGTAGAACAAGCCTTGCTGACCCTCCACGAGATGCCGGAATCACAGCGAGTTGCCATGGGGACAAGAGGTGCAGAGTGGGTACGGGAGCATCGTCGGTATGAGTCGCACGTTGATCGCATGATAGAGTCATTCAAAGATGCCTGAACTTGATTTCGTGTTCATCGGTCCAGGACGTTCCGGTACGACGTTCATGGACTCTGTTCTTCGTCAGGATGTGCGGATTGCCCTTCCGGAAGACATCAAGGAAACCAATTTCTTTCTTTCCAAAGGAGTCGAATCGGAGCGCGAATTCTGGAACCTGTACGCTCCGGATTGTGCTCTCAGTCATCGCCGTGGCGAAGTCGCGAACATGTATGTCTATTTCGAAGACGCGGCGATTCATCTGGAGTCGATGGGTAGTCAGTTGAGCCTGCATTCCATTCTCAGGAATCCTTTCGACCGCCTGGTTTCAAGCCTTCGTTTCAGGATCTCTGCGGGTGAGGTTCGAAATCAGGAGCCATTCTCTGCATTGCTCGAGCGGCACCCTGATCTGGTCCACCAGAGTTCGTATCACACATTGTTGGAGCCGTATCTGAAGCGATTTCGTGCAAGGTTGTATCTGTACGACTTCGAAGATCTCAGACGGGATGAATCCCGGTTTGTGGCTCAATTTTATGACAATATTGGTCTGGACGTGCCGGAAGAACTTTCATTCAGTCGTTCAGACCGTAACCGGGCACTCCAGCCGACCAACGAAAAACTGATTCGACTGGGGAGGGCTGTCGCAGACACCATGCGACAAAATGGATATCTCAGAATGCTTGGTCGATTGAAGGCAAATCGATTCCTTCAGAAAATGATGTACAGTGACTCCGTCGTTTCGATCGATGTGACGGAATGGCCAGCGCATGTCGTAACTCATCTGAATCGCGAGATCGACCTTCTTTCAAGTCTGGTCAAGAAAGACTATACCCATTGGAAGCGAAGTGATTGAATCCATGAGGATGTCGCAGTAGAGGGATTGGATTGATGTTAAGACTAGTGGACATACTCATAGCCAGTGTAATCAGCGTATTGACGCTACCTGTTGTGCTTATTGCCGGTATCCTCGTGAAGGTTCACGACGGAGGTCCGATGTTTTTCCGCCAGGAGCGTCTCGGGAAAGGCGGAGGGGCGTTCAAGCTCATCAAGCTCAGGTCGATGAGTGTTGCCAACAAGGGGGCAGCCATAACTTCTGCCAACGATTCCCGAATTACACCGATCGGGAAGTGGCTGCGACTCCTGAAGCTCGATGAGTTGCCACAGTTCTACAATGTCCTACTGGGGCACATGAGTATCGTAGGTCCGCGCCCGGAAGTCCGCAAGTATGTCGAGATTTATCCCTCGCGCTTCAATCGACTCCTTAAGCATCGCCCCGGTATCACGAGCGAAGCTTCGTTGGCATTCCGACATGAAAATGAAATACTGGCGCGACAGGAAAATGCTGAACAGTATTACATCGATGTACTGCTTCCCGAGAAAATCAGGATGGATACTGAGATGGTCGAGCATCTGACGATACCCAAGTATTTCGGGATCATCATGAAAACGGCCCTGCAAGTCCTCAACGTGTCAACTGCATAGGAGGCCCCTCGCAGCGCAACGTAGGGAGCCTGTCAGGATCTGCCCGGAAGCAGGTGACCCAAGGTCAGGACGCAACGGAATACTCGCTCACTGCCTCTTGCAAGAGCGTTTTGATCAATTCCGTGTCTCCGTCTTCCATGCCCTGTTTGATGCGATCCAGGATCGAGGTCAGCTCACTCTCAGTGAGATGATATTCGCGAGCTCTGAGTATCAAGGCATGATCTGTTTCGTACGTGTTATCCCCGATCAGAAGCTCCTCATACAGCTTCTCTCCTGGACGAAGGCCTGAAAAACGGATCTCGATATCGCCGTTTGGATTTGATTCGTCCTTGAGGCTGTATCCTGAAAGCTTGATCATGCGACGGGCCAAATCAACGATTCTAATGGGCTTTCCCATATCGAGGACAAAGACGTCTCCACCTGTAGCCATGGCTCCAGCTTGAATGACAAGCTGGGCCGCCTCGGGAATCGTCATGAAATAGCGCGTAACGTCTGGGTGCGTTACCGTCACGGGCCCTCCACCTTCAATCTGTTTTTGAAAGAGTGGTACGACTGATCCGGATGAGCCCAGCACATTTCCAAAACGGACCATACACATGACGGTCTCGGACTTGTGATCCATGCACTGAACAATCATCTCAGCGAACCGCTTGGTCGCCCCCATCACATTCGTAGGACGGACCGCTTTGTCCGTCGAGATCAACACAAAACGCGCCACTCCGGCGTCTGCAGCTGCCCGTGCTGCACGCCAGGTCCCGAAGATGTTGTTGTAAACACCTTGTGAGGGATTCGCTTCAACCAATGGGACGTGCTTGTAGGCAGCAGCATGATAGACCGTGTCCACCGCATGCCGTCGCATCAAGCTCTCCAAGAGTGCGCCTTGATTGACCGATCCCAACACCGCGACCAATTCAGAGTCGAGTTTCTCGTCGCTAATCAGACCGGACAATTCTCTTTCGACTGTGTACAGAGCGTATTCGCTCCGTTCGAAAATAACCAGGCGATGTGGACGTCGTTTGAGTATCTGGCGACAGAGTTCTGATCCGATCGACCCACCCGCTCCTGTCACCATGACAACATTCCCTGCTACATCAGAGTCAAGCAGGGCTTCATCCGGAGCTACAGGGTCCCTTCCCAGGATATCCGTGATACTTACTGGTCGAAGGTCAGACAATTGTACCCGCCCGCGAGCGAGGTCTGCCACACCCGGTAGTGTGAGGACTTCGACATCCAACCCTTCAAGAGCATCCACGATCTCCTTTTTCCTGGATCTGGGTGCCGAAGGCATGGCCAGCAAGAGTTGATCTGCTTCATTCTGTTCAACCAGATCTTCGAGATTTGCCGGATTGAATACCGTCAAACCTCTGACCACCCGGCCATGCAGATTCTGGTCGTCGTCCACGAATCCGACGAGAAGTACTTCTTTCGTGTGTCCCAGCGCGGCAGCCAATTGCACTCCGGCCTCCCCGGCTCCGTAAATGACCGCTCGATGCCTGCGCAGGCGCTCTCCCCCAGTACGGTGATGCAATCCCCGCTCGGAAAACCACCATCGAGAGAGGACCCGCGAACCGGACACGAGAACGAACGCGAGTCCAGAATGGATGATGAGCGCAGATCTTGGAACCCCTTCTGCGTCAATCAGAACATGAATCAGGCCCAGGACGATGGAGAAAAGAACGATGGCTTTTAGAATAGCCCATCCCATGTGGACACTGATGTAGCGGAATACCGCGCGATAGAGTCCCAACCTGGCAAAAATGGGCAGTGCAATCAGAGGCGAAATGAGAGCAAAAATCACCTGGTCGCCACTCGGAACGAGAACCGTTCCGAATCTGAGCTGCAATGCCACCCAGAATGACACAATCAGAAGAGCAGTGTCAGTTCCAGCAACTATGGCTTGCTTGGTCCGACGGGGGAGATTTACGAGCGTTTCTCGCATCTGGAAGGGGTGATCGGAGTGAGACTGGCAATCTACGCAATTCTGGCGTGAGTCGAGTCGTCTGTGTGGTTCATCCGGTCGAAATGCGACCAATGAACCATTCATCCCCAACGCCGACGTTCGCTGAAGATCAGCTGATCAGGAGCGATGAAGGATATCCACTGTGCTCCAATCACCGGTACAGTGAGCGTGGTGTCCAGTTCGATCCGGACCAACCTGTTTGGCTGATCGTGTTTCCTTGTAGTTGCTTGCAGAAAGCACATTTATCAGCGAAAAGGACCACCCTGCTCCATAGGTCGTGATCCCCTGCTGCTGGCCGACGCGATAGCGGAGGCCAGATGCATCCTGCAGCAAGCCGCCGTTTCTACCGCCGTCCGAATCCACCAGGATGGGATTCAGGGGGTGGGGAGTCCATTGCGAAGAAGTCGGATCATCTGACCAGAAGGCGTACAGACGGCTATAGAAATCGAGCGCACCTGCTGGCCTGAGATTGGTAAGCATCCACCAGCGGCCTTCGTGCTCGAAGACCATGGAGTCGGACGCCTCGATGTCCTCCATCAGCGTGCCGGAGCGTTCCCATTGATCCGGAAACTCCACGCATCGATACAGGCTGATTTCGCCAGCCTCGTAGCTCTCCGGCACCATGTACAACTCGTCATTGTACTCGAACGGAGAGGGAAAGGACATGTGGTAGGGCTCTTCGATCAATGTGCCACGATATTCGGGTGGTGCTTGACCGTCGCCGAGGTCGATCCATGAGATGCGGCCGCGTTCAGACGCGAGGTCAAACTCTTCTACGTAGCACACCATTCGACCATCCCGCTCAACCAGGAATGGATCGGCGAGGTAGCTCCCTTTCGGGTTCGGGAATACCGTCGCGCCAGCCAAGTCGACATCTTGCCAATGGCCTGCTGCGAACGCAACTGAAAACACCATCTGCTTCCTGATGGCCTTCGTCCTCAGGAAAAAGGCCAATTCGCGCCAGATCGTTGTCAAGCGATATCGCGCAATGTCACCAATGTCGGGTCGGACCCACGTTGGACTCGCAGAGAGGCGAACATCCCGAAACGCCGTATCGCCAGCCAGACGATTCAGCTCGTGCCCCAGATCGATGTGTGATTCTCGCAAAACAGACTCTACATTCATCGACAGGAGCCGCTTGGTTTTGTAGCGCCCAGAGTAAACGATCTGGTCAGGGCTGGAATGCGATTCACCGTCAGTAGATGCTGCCTGCGATTGTGTCAACCACCAGCCTGTCGAGCTCGCGCCATGGCACGACTCCCAGAATGCAGGAGGCCCTTCGGTGCCTGCTTGGATGTCTCCATAATGGATACTGAGAACAACGTGCTTCGACCATGGAGTCTGATCAGCACGCAATTTTCCTCGCGTCAGATTCAGGACGAGGTCGAACGGGGTGTCGGACGCACTCGACATGGTTCTGACTCGTGCAGGGACTCGCGCTCGACCAAGACGGATGCGGGAAACGAGCAACCCAATGAACCACGACTCGACCGCCAAATAAAAACGATAGAACCAGCCCGGATCACGCAACGCAATGAGATCGTCGCGGGTCGCCCGAAGAAGCGACACCTCCCACGTACCCTCGATGATGCCCACCAACCGTTCCTCATGGACGGAAAGAGAGTCATCTTCGACGATTATGGCCAGTGAGGGCATGGGACGGAGGGGTATTGAAGGGCCGGCCGGAAAACGAGACTGCCAGGCGATGTGCAAGTCACGATCAATCTACCACACTCACTGCTTGGCGACCATCCGGGTTCGAGAGAACCGGCTGCCGTGCTCGGTAAGGATTAAAGCGTATACGCCCGCAGCCAGGAAGGATGTGTCCAATCGGACTTCGCCAAACGACAACGGGTCGATGGTCTGACTCAGGACGCGCCTTCCCAACGGATCGTAGAGCTCCAGCTCCACGCTGTGACGTAGGTCGGACGCGATGTTCACTGACATCGATTCACGAAACGGGTTCGGCCAGATTCCGAATTCTGTTTGCTCGGGCAGACTTGCATGATGCGCGACGCGATACGAAAGATCAAGGCGCGGGCGCGACAGCGAATCCGCCGCTTCGCTCGATCGAAAGTCGATGCCATCTTCAGCGGACTCGAAGTTCTGAATGACGAATCCGTGGTTGGTCGATGGTTCATTGATCCAACGGGCAATCCAGGCGCGGCCAACGTCGTTCAGCTCGACGGAAGCCGGACCGATGGCGCCGGCAGCGAACGTCCCCATGGATTCGCCGAGTCGGTCTGTGGCGTCGGCCGCGCCGGCCACGGCCCAAGGAGTACCAGGCATCGCCATATCCCACGTGGTTTCGTCTTCGTCCCACGCTGAAAGGAGGGGGTAGATGTCATATTCATCTTCTGATGCGTCGACTACATCCACCGTCAAGCGAGCTTCTGCGACTTCAATGCCGGGTGCAATCGCCGTCAATTCCCACCGCATGAGCGTCGAATAGAACGGCGAGCCATCCACGAAGAGCGATACATCGTTGCCGAAGTTTTCGTCCGAGTCATCCGACTGCAGCTTGGCATCTGTGGCGCCTTCGTAAGAAGGGAGTGGATAGACGCCTTGTTGGAAGGACGCTTGAGCGTTTTCGGCATCGTCCACGATCACAATCCGAGACGCCGAGTGTTCAGCGCCCAATGAATCGGTGACGGTCAGCTCGATTTCGTAGGTCCCGGGCTGAGAATATGTGTGTGTTGCTTGGGTACCGATGGTCTGAAAACCGTCGCCGAAGTCCCATTGCCAGGAGACGACAGCTGTCCCCGGGACATAAGATGGCGCGCCATCCACGGATACCAGACCAAGACCTGAACCGCGCTCATTGACGACATCGAACAGGGCCTGGGGCGGGTCGGGTAGATAAGTGATGGGGCCGACATGATAGCCCACTTCCAGTCGCGGGCGATGAGAGGGGTCTGTGGCCTCCCGGGAGGCGAAATCCAGTCCGTCGTCAGCAGTTTCATAATTCTGAACGATGAAACCGTGATTCCTGATCGGGTCGGATACCCACTCCTGTATAGTCGTTATCGCAGACGAAGAGAGGGGAATGCGGATCTCACCAAGAACAGGTCCGTCCACATCACTCAGAGACAGGTCGGATCGATCCTGTTCGCCAGACGCACCCGGAATGGACCAGGCCTGCCCTGAGGAACGCTCGATCCAAGTGGCGTCCGATTCATCCCAGGCAGAGGAGACGGTGTAAAGCTGATAGCTGGCCGTAGACACGTTGGTTACGTTCAAAACCAGCGTTGCGTCCAGTACAATGGCGCTGTCCGGGATCGATGAAAGATCCCATCGAATCAGGGAGGTGTAGTCAGGTCCTGCATCGACTTCGAGGAAGTCAGCATCGCCAAAAGGCGTTGATGGAGCATCTGAACGCAGCTTCGTGTCGCGCGTGCCCGCGTAGTCCAGGGATGGCGCAACGCCGTCTTGAAAGGCGACCCGAATGGTGTCCAGAATTGCAGTTTGTCTCGCTTCGGCCTCTCTCGGAATAGTCGAGAAAACGCACAGCAAGGCCAGCGCCAGCGCGCAGCAGGCACGCCGCACAAGGAGGGCGGATCGCTTCGACGAATCAAAAGAAAGGCGCTTGAGGGCCATCGGGAGAAAATCGAAAAAATGTATACCAGTTCACTTCCGATTATCGACCGAAAACGCGCTGAATGAAGGTCTGGAATCCGAAACGGTCGTGAACGAATTCCAGAGCGGACAGAACAACAGCGTTACCTACAAGCGCGTCACCATGCGCGAAGATGAGGATCCATCCGGCTCCAGGACGCGGAGGACATAGGTACCCGCCGTAACGGCCCCGGTATCTAAGCGAACATTGGCGGAGCTGGTACCCACACGGAGTACGCGCCGGCCTACCATATCCACGAGTTCGATCACCCGTTCGCCCGATTCAGCAAAACGCAGTTGTAATGCGTCACGAAACGGGTTGGGATACGCTTCAACCGAATCCTCAGAACGAGTCAATGGTGTCTCCGAGTCAACGCTTCGCGCATTTGCCTGGCTTGATTCAAGGAACAGATATTCGCCGCCAACAATGTCCAGTGAATGGGATCCGGCTGGCAATACGCGGATCCAACGCATCCAGGAGGTACCACCGTTCGAAATCGAACCATCGCTTGAGAATCCATTCAACCTGCCCCTCGCGGCCAGCGAGTCGCTTTCAGGCGAAAGCACAACCGCCATCAAGCTATGCGACGTCCGGACCCGGATTTCGTCTCCGGAGCGGTGATCAAGGGCAACTGGTCGCAGATTCGGGAAATCCTGTAGCATGCTCCTGAACCGAAGCAGCAACGGTGCCCGCTGTGACCAGCCGGCGGCGTTACCATCTCCAAATGCTATGGCTGATCCCGTGTCCGACGCAACCGTTACGATGCGATTAGCCGAGGAAGAGCCCGTTTCGATCTCCAGTTTCGGGCGAAGGGATGCCACGCTTGATTCCCTGGAGGAGAAATCAAGCCCGTCCCAGGCGTCGTCAAAATCCTGGATAGCGAATCCGCGATTGGTATTCGGATTATCCACCCAGCTTTGGATAAGCGCGATTCCATCTTGATTCAGCTCAAAAGTATCTAAACCCGTCTCGTACGCTCCGATGACACCGACCACCACGGATTCACGATCCGAAGAACCGCTGGCACCGGGCCTGTTCCAGGAATTCCCCGTCGATGCGTTTTGCCATGTGGCACTCGATTCGTCCCAGACCCTGTTGACTCCATACAGTTCGTAGGTATCAAAACTTGGATTCGTGACGTCGAGCGTTATGCGAGCCGACTGGATCGTCGTTCCTGGAGGGATGGACGAGAGATCCCATGACATCAGAACCGTGCCTTCGGGAGCACCGTCCACTTCAAGTTCACTTTGCGAACCGAAAGCCGTATCCGGGCTGTCACTGAGCAACTTGGTATCGCGCGTACCCGCATATCCTGCGTCAGGATACACGCCATCCTGGAATACGTAGTTCGAAGCGGGAGGACCCAGAACCGTGATGGTTTCAATAGCGGTGGCACTGGCACCGAGATTGTCGACTACAGTAAGACGAACGGAATACGATCCTGGTGAATCCCAGGTGTGAGATGCCTGCGAGCCGGCGTCTGTGGTTCCATCTCCGAAGTCCCATGACCACGAGATGATGCTACCATCCGGGTCGAAGGAGCCCGTCCCGTCGAGTGATGTCGTGAATGGAGCTTCTCCCGTAACCGCCCCAGCGTTGATGATAGCCGTTGGCTCCTGATTGGGTGACTGACCACTTTCCAGGGTGTATGTCACCACGAGTCGAGGACGATCGTTGGGCGATGAAGCCTCGGATGATGCGACATCCATTCCGTCGTAGGCCTCGCCGGAAGCTTCAAGAACGAATCCATGGTTGGAGGCCGGATTGTCGATCCAGGCCTGAACCTGTTCAATCCCGGCCGCATTGAGCGCCATCGAGACCGCGCCCAGAGAGGAGGGAGTTGCTCCAGCGAGTTCCACATTCGAACGGTCTTGGAGCGACGTCAAACCGGCATTCGTCCACGAATCTCCGCTCGTGGCTTGCTGCCAGTTGGCCTCGGATTCCGACCACGAACGGTTCATCGAGAACAATGCGTACCGGTCTTCCGAAATATTGGTGACTTCGAATACAACCTCGCCTCCAAGCACGGTAGCTGATGCCGGGATGGCTGAGAGATCCCAGGCAACCAAAGCCCGGTATTCAGGAGTACCGTCGATTTCGAGGAGGGAGCTGCTGCCGAAGGTCGATGATGGCGCATCAGACATCAGTTTCGTGTCGCGTGTGCCTTGGTAGGACACAGTTGGGGCCATGTTGTCCTGGAAGGCCATTGTAATCGGGCCTTGGCCGGCAGCTTGAACCGTCAACGTCCGCGTCGAAGAGTCAGACAGGCCGTCATCGTCCGTGATTGTCAGCGTGACATCGTACGTGCCGCTCTGCGAGTATGCATGCTGGGCGGTCGACCCCACACCCGTTGTGCCGTCACCGAATGACCATTGCCATGATGCGACGGATCCGTCGGCGTCGGATGAGCTGGTGCCGTCAAATGTGACGGTCAGCGGATCGGAGCCATCGACAGCAAACGAAAAGGCTGCCACAGGAGGCGTCCGCGGGTCCGTCGACGGAGACACCACGAGTGACTGGTTTGCATTGATCGTGGATCCGGGAACGGGGGGCAATTCCAGTAGCGATAGGGCCAGGTTGGCAACATCACCCACGCTGACAGGTGGGGTCGCCGCCATCGCATCATAGTCGAGATACGTGGAGCCAGGATCGAATCGGGAGGGGTTGATGGCGTACAAATCTCCGGGCTGCACAGAGGGACCCCACACGAAAAATGGCACCGTATTACTGTCCGTATCCTCGGGGTCCCAATGGCCGAACTTCGTTCCACCATGGTCTGAGACGACAATAACGTGGGTGTTGCCGGCATAAAGGGGATTGATGACGACTTCCTGGAGGATTTCCCGGATGACGATGTCGGCCAGTCGGACCGAGTAGCCGTACGCGGATTCCGGATCGTCATTCCAACCGTGTGCATGGCCGGCCTCGTCCGTTTCTGCGATCTGGAAAAGAGTCAGATCGAAGGGAGAAGATGCTGATCCGTCACGGAAGGCGTCCAGCAAGACCGTCGATGAAGTCGGGTGATAGACATAGGAATCAATCTTGTCACTCCCGTTATCGGGGCCAGTCACGTCGTCCGCGCCATTCTGAGCGTTGTACGACTGGTCGAACAACTTGAACCGGTTCTTACTGGAGAACAGCGCCGTGCGGCCCCCGTGATCGTGGGCCACATCAAACATCGAGGCCACATATGACCCCTTCTGCGCGTGCAAGGTGGACGAATCGTCTACATCATTGTTGAACCACCAGTTGTGCCCCTGCGAATCACCTACCTGACGGCCGGTCATCATGGTTGTGTGATTCGGCACCGTGATGGTGTATTCAGCGTCTGTACGTGCGTTGAGGGTGTAGACGCCTTCATTCATCAATTTGGTGAATCCGGGCAGCATCTCCGCGCCGTATTCCTGTATCACGTCGGGTCTCAAACCATCAACAGTGACCACGATGACGTGACCCTGCGGAGCGGTTTGGGCATTCGAGGGCAGCACGCCAACCGACACAAGAAGCGCCAGTAATGTCGTCTGAATCAACCAGAAGGCCGATTTGCTGCTTGCCGAACGGAACGAAAGCATGAAGGGGAAGGGGGAAATCTGATGGGACTCCCCGATTCATGCCAAGAATCAGGCCAAAAGTGATCAGGCCCTCAAAGAGACCGTCAGTACGGCTTGTTGGGGCGGGTCCATGGCCCGTCTTCTTCTGGACCTACCCAGTAGGTGCTGGCCTTCGGATCGAATCGTTTTCCCAGCAGGTCTTTGCGAAGGGCTTTGAAGATCAGACCGATCGGCGTCACGGCCAGGAAAAACACCAGCGTAAGCAAGACCCGGGTCATCACGAAGTTGAGGACCATTGCCAGTTTCATCCAGGCCCATTCGATCGGCGCGAGGAGCCTGGGGGCGACGAGCGCCAGGGCCAGAAAGACCGCTGAGACAACGGCAAGAACGTCGACGGCCTGCGACCATTCGAAATTGTTCACCCAATGCACGATCCCTCCGATCACGAAGAACGCGCCGGCCATGACGAAGCCGAATTTGCGGAGGGCTTTCTTGTCGGATTGAAGAGGCATGGAGGGAAGCAGTGGGCGTTGTCGGCGATTCGCGTGTTGGTGGGTCAGTCTGAGAATTCGCTCTTCCAGTCGACGCTGTCGTTGAAAGTCGGTTGGTCCTCTTTGAGGAAGAGCATGTTGCCTATCACCAGCGCGTCCATTTCCGTGCGCATGAAACAGGTGTAGGCCTCCTCTGGTGAACAGACGATCGGCTCGCCACGGACGTTGAATGAGGTGTTCACGAGCACGCCGTAGTCCGTTTTTTCCTTGAATCGGTCCAGCAGGGCCTTGAATCGAGGGTTGTACTCGCCGTCGATGGTCTGAACCCGGGCTGAATAATCGACGTGGGTGATGGCGGGCACATCCGAACGCGGGACCTTGAGCTTTTCAATACCGAACAGATCCTCGTCCGGCATGGGCAGCCGCCTGTGTTCGCTAACGGGAGCGACCAGCAACATGTAGGGCGAAGGACGATCGAGTTCAAACAGTTCGCTCACGTCTTCCACGCGGCATGCAGGAGCGAAGGGTCGGAAAGACTCGCGGAATTTGATCTTCAGATTGAGCGTGGTCTGCATCTCAGTATTGCGTGCATCTCCGAGAATCGTGCGACCACCAAGTGCCCTGGGACCAAACTCCATGCGCCCCTGGAACCAGCCGACCACGTTTCCGGCGTCGAGAAGCTCTACGGTTCGGTCCAGCAACAGATCATCATCCAGCATGATACCCGTCGCGCCCTGTTCATCCGCCCAGGCCTGAGTTTCCTCATTCGTCCATTCCGGACCCAGGTAGGAGCCTTGCTGCCCATCGCGCAGGGGAGGAGCAGTGCTCACGCTCGGATCAGCGCTTGAGCTCGACGCCGACGGCACTGAGCGTTCATTCCCCAGAACCTGATACCAGGCAAACAAGGCGGCACCAAGAGATCCTCCCGCATCGCCAGCCGCCGGTTGGATCCAGATGTCGTCGAAAATGCCTTCGCGCAGCATTTTGCCGTTCGCCACGCAATTCAATGCCACTCCACCGGCCAGACACAAATAGCGCTCGCCCGATTCTCGGCGGATATGCCGGGCCATTCGCAGAACCACTTCCTCGACAACGTCCTGAACGGACCGCGCCAGGTCCATTTCACGTTGGGTCAATCGCGATTCCGGCTTCCGCGGCGGACCACCGAACAGCTTATGGAAGCGGTTCGAGGTCATCGTGAGACCCTGACAGTAGTTGAAATACCGCATGTCCATACGGAAGGAGCCGTCCTCGCGCAGGTCCATCAGCTCGTTCAGGATCAGATCCTTGTACTTCGGCTCGCCATAGGGAGCCAATCCCATCACCTTGTACTCGCCTGAATTCACCCGGAAGCCAGTGTAGTAGGTAAAAGCGGAATACAGCAGGCCAATGGAGTGCGGAAAGCGGATTTCGCCGCGAGGCTCGATGGTGTTGCCGTTTCCGATGCCCCAGGAAGTCGTCGCCCATTCACCCACGCCATCGAGGGTCAAAACGGCGGCTCGTTGATAAGGAGACGGGAAAAATGCCGACGCTGCGTGGGACTGATGGTGTTCGGGGAAGAGCACATCACCCTCATATCCGGTGTCACGCTTGATGGCGTCTTCCATCCACAGCTTCTCTTTCAGCCAAAGCGGCATCGCCTTGATGAACGAAGGGAGACCGGAGGGAGCGAAGGCGACATACGTCTCGAGCAGCCGCTCGAATTTCAGCCACGGCTTGTCGTAGAAAGCCACATGGTCCAGTTCATCCGCAGTAATACCCGCCTCACGAAGGCAATATTCGACGGCGTGATGCGGGAAGCGATGGTCGTGCTTGATGCGCGAGAATCGCTCTTCCTGTGCCGCGGCAACGATTTCGCCATCGCGTACGATGCACGCGGCGGAGTCGTGGTAGTAGGCCGATATGCCGAGGATATGGGTGGGCACGTGGAGCGTGGCTGATTCGCACCTGCCTACTGACCACGCGTCAAAAGGTGTCCGGAAGGACCACGATTCGCGGCCGAGATCGTTGAACTTCCAAGCTTTCCACGAAAGCGTGAACCGCCAAGTGAATCCTGAGTATTTTGCTTCGTTCTGGAAAGGCCAAGTCACTGAAAAGAAATCTTCCGGCCCCACTCAAGGCTCAACCCACAGCAAATCTCATCCGCATGAAGGTTCCATTTTCACCACCATTGATAACCGACGACGTTCGTCAACATGTCGCAGAGGTGTTGGAATCGGGTTGGATCACAACCGGCCCGAAAACAGCTGCCCTCGAGGAGGAATTCACTGCTTTCACCGGTGCACAAGCCTCCATTGCTGTCAATTCCTGGACCTCAGGCGCCATACTGACATTGCACTGGTTGGGATTGCAGCCTGGAGATGAGGTGATCATTCCCGCCTACACCTACGCGGCAACAGGATTGAGTGTCATCCATGCTGGTGGAACGGTTGTGATGTGCGATGTAGGAGATGATTTCTGTCTGGATCCGGATGCGCTCAAGGAGTTGATCACCGACCGGACGAAAGCCGTCATCCCTGTGGACTTTGGTGGAATGCCGGTCGATTACGATGCCATCAATGCCGTTGTTCAGGAATCATCCGGGCTGTTTTCGGCCAGCTCACCGGTGCAGGAGCGACTCGGTCGAGTTGCCGTTCTCGCGGATGCTGCCCATTCCTTTGGAGCAACGGTGGACGGAGAATCTGCCGTCGGCAAAGCGGATATCACGATTTATTCCACTCATGCTGTCAAGAACCTGACCACTGCAGAGGGAGGAATGATCGTCCTGAATCTGCCTGATCAATTTGACCAGGAGCAGGAACGGAAGTGGTTCCGGTTGAATCGTCTCAACGGGCAGACGAAAGACGCGTTTGCAAAATCAAAAGCGGGAGGCTGGCGATACGACATCGTGTCCCGGGGCATGAAATGCAATATGCCGGATATCTGCGCAGCCATAGGATTGGGCCAAATGGCTACTTATCCGGCAGCTCTTGAACGGCGCCGTGTCATCTACAACCGGTACGCTGCTGCGCTGGCATCAGATGCCTTCATCTTGCCTCCGACAGATATTGGAGGCCGGTCTTCTTCATGCCATCTGTTCGCCCTTCGCTTGGCGGATGGCTGGTCCGCCCGCCACGAGGAGGACGGTACGTTGAGGGACCAGATCATCCAGTACGCGGCTGACCGCCACGTTGCATTGAATGTGCACTTCTTGCCTCTACCCGAGCTGACTCTGTTCAAGCAAATGGGATTTGAAGCCAAGCACGTTCCCAACACAGTTCGGCTGAGCCACAGCGAAATCTCTCTTCCCATCTATCCGCAGATGACAGATGAGATGGTCGACCATGTGGCCAAGACTGTCAAGGAAGCGTTGGAGGAGCGGGGTATTCGGAGCGATTGAAGCGGGAAGCCCGCCAGCTCTTCGAGCGACTTGAATGGTGCATGGGCAATACTCATGTTCAAGCGTCAACCCGCATCATACCCATCCCATCCCTCGGCGTCACTGTTGCACGGCTCCGGGGGATAGGGTCGGGGATCGTCCGGGACTGCCAGTTCCTCGCGTAGTTCAGCGAGGCGAACCTCGAGTCCAGCCTGGATCTCGGTGAATGCGGCCTGTCCGTGGACATTGTTCAGCTCATCCGGGTCCTCCTGGAGATCGAACAGCTCCCACTGGCCGAGCCCATAGAAGTAGATCAGCTTGTAGCGATCCGTGCGCACGCCATAGTGCGGCTGAACACAGTGCGAGGCAGGGTATTCGTAGTAGTGGTAGTAGAACGCATCCCGGAATGCGGTGTCCGTGCCACCTTCCAGGACGGGCACGATGGATTTGCCCTGCATGTCGGCAGGAATCTCGACACCAGCCATGTCGAGGAATGTCGGTGCGAAGTCCACGTTGGAAACAAGTGACTCATTGATCTGGCCAGGGTCCACACGTTCAGGCCAGCGGACGATGAACGGCGTTTTGAGCGATGGTTCGTACATCCACCGCTTGTCATACCAGCCGTGCTCGCCCAGATACCAGCCCTGATCCGAGGCATATACCACCACTGTATTGTCGGCGAGACCGTCCTCGTCCAGGTAGTCCAGGAGGCGACCGATGTTGTCATCAACGGACTGGACGGAACGCAGGTAATCCTTCAGGTATCGATTGAATTTCCACTCGTCGAAAGCCTGCCCTTCGAGAGGATTGTCACGGATGGCGTCGTTCTTGGGGCCATAAGCCGCATTCCAGACCTCCAGCTGCGCTTCGTTGAGGGGGCGCTGTTGGCTGATTTTCAGGTCGTAGGCATTGAGATTCTCGTCGACGCGCATGTTGGCCTGAGCCGCTGCGTCCGAGCGCGTGGAGTAGTCGTCGTAGAAAGTCGGAGGGAGGGCGAAAGTCGTATCGTCGAACATCGTCAAGTGATCCGGCCCCGGTTGCCAGTTGCGATGCGGCGCCTTGTGCTGGTACATCAGAAGGAAAGGCTTCTTGTCATCTCGGCCGTCTTCCAGCCAATCGAGGGCCAAGTCCGTGATGATGTCGGTCGTGTATCCCGTGATGCGGGTCGTATCGGTCGCGGTGCGAATGGGTGGGTTATAGTACGGGCCCTGTCCGATGAGTACCTGGAAGTGGTCAAAGCCGGTCGGCTCCGAGCGAAGGTGCCACTTGCCAATCATCGCTGTTTCGTATCCCGCCGCCTGGAGCAGCTTGGGCATGGTCTGCTGGCTACCGTCGAAAAGCTGCCCGTTGGTCGTCTGCCCGTTCAAGTGGGAGTACTTGCCGGTGAGCACGGTCGCGCGCGAAGGCGCGCAAATGGAGTTGGTCACCAGGCAATTCTCAAACAGGACGCCTTCGCGCGCCAAGCGGTCGATATTCGGCGTCTCGTGATAGGGTGAGCCATAGGCGCTGATCGCAGCCTGAGCGTGATCATCCGTGAAGATGAACACGATGTTTGGCGGTGAATCGTTCGTTTCGACTGGTGCCGGGGCGCAGCCTCCAAAAAGCAGCAAAATGCGGAAGCCGATAAAGGCGGCGAGGATCCAAAGAAGGATGCGCTTGGTGGACTGCTTCATCGGACGGGTAAGGCGGGTGTAGGGCGACGACAGAATGCCCCGTCAATGTAGCAGCTTGGGTCGGGTGGACCAAACGGGAACAGGAGGTGCCCATTCCAAAACAAGCGCGGGCGGCGGGCATCGTTCTTCTGTCGAAGAA
>JANQQV010000018.1 GCA_028284865.1 Rhodothermales bacterium
CCATTTACGACTCGGATGACAGTCAGCGGGTGATTCGCGATCTGATGAACCGCTTCGGGATCGACACGCAGCAGACCCGGCCCCGCGCGATCCAGCACCTGATTTCAGGCGCCAAGAACCGAATGGTCGATCCGGGTGAATATGCCCGCTTGGCGGCATCCCCTCAGCAGGAGCGAGCAGCGGAACTGTATCAGCCTTATCTCGATGAGCTGCGCCGCGCCAATGCGATGGATTTCGATGACCTGCTGCTCAAACCGCTTCAGCTCTTCGACAACAATCCAGATGTGCTTGAGAAGTATCAGAATCGATGGAAATACGTCCACATCGATGAGTACCAGGACACGAACAAGGCGCAGTACCTGCTGGCGAGGACGCTGGCCCGCAAGTTCAACAACCTGTGTGTCGTTGGTGACGACGCCCAGAGTATCTACGCCTTCCGCGGTGCGGACATCACCAACATGCTCTCGTTCCAGCGGGACTATCCGAACGCGACGACCATTCGCCTGGAGCAGAACTACCGGTCGACCGAGAACATCGTGAAGCTGGCGGATTCGATTATCCGCAACAACACCAAGCAGATCGACAAGAAACTCTGGACAGACAACTCGAAGGGTGATCCGGTCATTCTTCTCGAGTCCATCTCCGAGCGGGATGAGGCTCAGAAGGTCGAACGGCGCATCCGGGACGTACAGGTCCGACTGGGCCACATGTACAAGGACTTTGCAGTCCTCTACCGCACGAATGCCCAGAGTCGTTCCCTTGAAGACGCGCTGCGTCGTGGCAGCATCCCGTACCGGGTAGTCGGTGGCGTATCCTTCTATCAGCGCCGCGAGATCAAGGATGCGTTGGCCTACCTGCGCCTGGTTGTGAATCCAAACGACGTCGCCAGCCTCCGACGCGTCATCAATACGCCCACCCGAGGCATCGGCGCAAAAACCCAGGGCGAACTTTGGGCCTTTTCTGCCCGCCACAATCTTGGAGCGTGGGATGTGCTTGAGCGCATCAGTGAAGTGGGTCTTCCGGGACGAGCGACCAATGCGGTAGCCGGCTTCCGGGACATGATCAACAAATACCGTGAGCTGGCCGCTACGGATGATGCAGAAGATGTCGCCCGCGCACTAATCAAGGACACCGGGCTGCTCGAGGAGTTCAGGAAGGAAAACACCCCTGAAAACCTGGTACGCTGGGAAAACGTGCAAGAACTCCTGAATGCCATCACGGAGTTCTCCCGGTCGAACGAGGACCAGGAAGCGGCCGCGCCGGTGGTGGACGACGAGTCTTCAACACGTCCGGACGGTTCGCTGAGCGCCTTTCTGCAGGAAGTCTCGCTGCTTACCGACGCAGACGAGGCCCAGGACTCAGAGAACCGGGTGACCCTGATGACGCTGCATGCTTCAAAGGGTCTGGAATTCCCGGTGGTTTTCCTCGCCGGCATGGAAGAGAATCTTTTCCCGTTGCAGATGGCTGCCCAGGACCCGACCGAACTGGAAGAAGAACGTCGACTGTTCTACGTCGGCGCGACCCGAGCCAAGCAATTGCTCTTCCTCTCCCACGCACGGAGTCGATTCCGCTTCGGAGAGCAGACGCCCATGGTGCGCAGTCGCTTCCTGGAAGAAATCGACGCATCGCTTGTCCGTACCGAAGCGGGGCAGCCTTTCGATCCGGACAAGGATCGGTTCAAGAGCCGGGGTTCCTCCAGCGGTCTGTCGTATGACACGATGGATCCGTACTACTACCGCAAAAACCTCCGGGAAAACCAGAGTTCACCCAAAGGGCGGCCGCGCGTGGTCACCCGTTCCTCTGGCGGATCGGCTCCCTCCTCTTCGCCCAAACCAAAGGCTCCGTCCGGGCAACGGATCGTGTACGACGAAGAGGAAAGCCAGGCCCTGGCGCCGGGCATGCAGGTGGAGCATCATATTTTCGGTGCCGGCGAAGTCGTGTCCATGGAGGGCACGGGCCAGCAAATGAAGGCAGTCGTTCATTTTGAAGAGGTCGGACCCAAGAAACTGATGGTTCGTCTGGCCCGACTGCGCCGCATCGGTTGAAACGTCCCTGCGGGCTCCCACACTTAACGTCCCATTCCCGTCATCCCTGGTGCCATGCGCGTCCTCTCTTTGACTCTCGTTCTTGTCCTTCTTGCAGGCTGTGCCTCCGATGAGCGCACGTCCCTGGTGGTCTATTCGCCCCATGGAAAGGAAATGCTGGCGGATTCAGAGCAGGCATTCGAGGCTCGGTACCCGGACATCAACGTGCAGTGGATCGACATGGGCGGACAGGACGCTTATGATCGCATTCGCACCGAGCGTGCAAACCCAACCGCCAGCGTATGGTGGGGCGGTGATGGACCCACATTTTCGCGAGCCGCTTCTGAAGGGCTGCTAGCCTCATACACACCGACCTGGGCGGATGCCGTCTCCGCAGAAGGGCGGGGCGAGGACGATATGTGGCTTTCGACGTATCTGACTCCCGAAGTGCTTCTGCTGAATGAGCGGACGGTCCCTGAAGGAGAACGTCCGATGGATTGGGACGAATTGCTGGAGCCGGAATGGGCGGATCGAATCATCATCCGGTATCCATTGGCCAGTTCCACGATGCGAACCATCTGGGGAGCACTGATCATGCGGCAACCAACGGTCGAAGATGGATATCGCTGGCTGGCGCAGCTGGACGCGAACACGAAGTCCTACGCGGCCAATCCGGCTCAGCTGTATCTCAGCGTTGCGCGCGAGGAAGGAGATGTGTCCCTGTGGAATATGCCTGACACGTACATCCAGAGGGACAACGGATTTCCGTTTGACTACGTACTACCCTCGTCAGGCACACCGGTGCTGCAAGATGGCATCGCCATCGTTGCGGGTGCTCCCGCTCCGGATGCGGCCCGGCTCTTCTATGAGCATGTCACCTCTGATTCGGCGCTGGTTGACCAGGCCACCCGGTACTACCGCATCCCCGCGCGTACAGACCTCGACCCCGACACCCTTCCGCGATGGATGATCGAGAATGCCATTCCTGAAATGGACGTCGACTGGGAACGCCTGTCCACCGAGGGCCCGACCTGGATGCAGTACTGGGATGAAAACATCAAAGGGCGCGGGGCGGAATACCTGGAAGAGAACCCGGGTAGCTGAAACAGGCCCGAAGTAGTCGTCGCAATCAGCCTTCGACCAGCGGAAGCGCAGCTTTCGCTCGGGTTGCAGTCGGCAACGAGGCCTTCACCGCAACGGCGCGCACATCGGCGGGAACGCTGAGATTGGCGTCGTCCTCGTCGAAATTGAGTAGCACCTCCAGCACCCCATCCATGGATTTCTCTTCCATGATGAGCGTTCGCAGTCGGCTGGCTCCGCGGAATCCTTTGAAGTAGCCACCATACATCCGGCGCATTTCCAGGACTCCCTTCTTTTCACCCAGCCACTCGCACTTCAGCGCAAGGTGTTCGGCAACAACCTCGGTGCGCTCACGCCACGTCGGCGGAGGAGGTACTTCCCCGGTCTCGCGATAGATCTTGGCATTGCGGAAGATCCACGGGTTACCGATCGCACCCCGACCGACCATCACGGCATCCACTCCGGTTTCGTCGAACATCGCTTCAATCTTCTCCGGCGTGGTGGCATCACCGTTTCCGATGAGCGGAACCGTCATGCCTGACTCTTCCTTGATCCGGCGAAGCCACTCCCAGCGCGCTTCGCCCTTGTACATCTGCTTTCGAGTTCGGGCGTGCACGGCCAGTGCCTGAATGCCGGTTTCCTCCAGCATGCGGGCGACTTCCAGGATCTGGATGGTCTCATCGTTCCATCCGAGACGGGTCTTGACTGTTACCGGACGGGATGACTCTTCGATGACAGCCGCCGTGATCTCCTGCATCTTCGGCAAGTTGCGGAGAATGCCGGCACCGCCATCCTTGCAAACGACCTTCTTGACGGGGCAGCCAAAATTGATATCGATGATATCCGGGCCTACCGCATCCACGATGCGCGTCGCTTCCCTGACCTGATCAACATCACCCCCGAAAATCTGGATGGCGACCGGTCGCTCTTCCTCGTAGATATCCAGCTTCTGATGGGATCCGTCTGCGCCGTACGTGAGCCCCCCTGAAGAAATGAACTCAGTGTAGAGCATATCAGCCCCGAACCGCTTGCACATCAGGCGAAACGGTGGGTCAGACACATCTTCCATGGGCGCCAGGAAGATGGGGCGATCTCCAAAGTCGATTCCGGCAATCTGCATCCGGGTCGAAATGGGGCTAAGTGAATGGAATTCGGGCGTTTCTAACAGGCCAGCGTAAAACAGGAGGTCTCGCAAGCGGTTCCAAGCCAGCCAAGTGCGTTCCGTTACAATTTGAACAAGATCGCCGCGAGCGCTGTCTTATCGGTGGGCCGAATGATATTCTTTGGTTCTGGCGGGCAATTCGTGCGCTCAAGACTCCTCACACTTCTGATCAGAACCATGACACGTCATCTGACTCCGCTTCTCCTGATTGCAATCTTGCTCACCGGGTGCAGCACTGCGGACAATGGTGGCGATGTGCCTGCCGACATTGAGAAAACGGTCATTCTCATGTCAATTGACGGAATGCGTTCGCATTACATCGACTGGTTCGACACCCCCAATCTGGATCGCCTGATCGCCTCGGGAGCACACGCTGACGAAGGCATGATCTCGTCCTATCCCACCAAGACCTTTCCGAATCACTACACGATCGTAACCGGTCTCCGGCCGTCGAATCACGGCGTGGTATCCAATTCCATGTATGATCCGGACATGGATGACCGCTTCACCATCTCCAATCGTCAAGCTGTGGAGAATCCGGCCTGGTGGTCGGGAGGCGAACCGATCTGGACGGCCGTGGAAAAAGCCGGGGGTGTTGCCGCCACGTTCTTCTGGGTAGGTTCGGAATCGCCATTCGACGGCGTTCGCCCAACCTACTGGTACCAGTACAACGGTAGCATCCCAGGGGCCGATCGTGTAGATCAAGCCCTGGAATGGCTCGATATGCCGGACGGAGAGCGTCCGAATTTCATTTCGCTGTACTGGTCCGAGGTGGATGATGCCGGGCACAGAAATGGTCCACGCGCGCCGGAAACTGGCCAATCCGTCGCAAATGTGGACGGATACATCGGGCGGCTGCTCGATGGTCTCGAAGAGCGCGATTTGTTCGATCGGGTGAACATCATCGTTGTCGCCGACCACGGAATGGCCCAGCTTTCACGCGATCGGGTCGTGGCGCTCGATGACTATGTCGACCTGGCCGACATCGCATTCATGGATAGCAATCCGCTCGTCGGGATCTGGCCGGAGGATGGAAAGACGCAAGAGGTATTCGAAGCGCTTGACGGGGCCCACCCCAACCTGCACGTCTGGTTGAAAGAGGACTTTCCGGCGCGATTTGAATACAAAGATCATCGTCGCATTCCACCCATCGTCGGACATGTGGATGATGGATGGAGCGTCACACGCTCCCGCGCTGCGCTGGATGCGAATCCGAATCTGTTTACAGGTGGAACGCACGGATATGATCACGAGCTGGAATCCATGCGCGCCGTGTTCATCGCCCATGGTCCGGCTTTCCGCGATGGCGTGACCATTGAGCCGTTCTCGAATGTCGAGATCTACAATGTTATGGCGGACATCCTTGGCGTCGAACCCGCGCCAAACGATGGCACGGCTGGCACGCTTGACGCCATCATGGAATAGCTGCACGCACGGCTCGATTATCCAGAATCCACTTTGACCTACCTCTACCAGGAACACCAGTCCTTCTTTGCGCAGGTAGCCCATCCTATCGAATCGCTGGGTGGCGCCGAGCTCGAAGAGCTCGGCGCCACAAGCATCGACCCCGGGTATCGCGGAGTCCAGTTCAGCGCCTCGCCTGATATCCTTCGCCGCATCGTCTACTGCGCGCGGATTCCGACACGCATCCTGGCGCCCCTGGCCGTTTTCGACTGTCACTCGGATCGCTACCTCTACAAACGCGCCTGCGAAGAGGTGGACTGGCTGGATCTGATCGGTGTCGAGAAGACCTTTTCGATCTTTGCGACCGTCTCCAACAGCCGGATTCGGCATTCGAAGTATGCCGCACTCAAACTGAAAGACGCGATCGTTGACACCATCCGGAAGGCGACCGGCTCGCGACCGAGCGTTGATCGTCACAACCCTGATGTCTCGCTCAACCTGCATATCGAGAACAATCGCGCGACCATCAGCCTGGACGTTGCTGGTCGGTCACTTCATCGCCGCGGCTACCGGATGGAAGCCCTTGAAGCGCCCATTCAGGAAACGGTAGCAGCATCCATGTTGCGCATGGCGGACTGGGATGGCACGTCTCCCCTGCTCGATCCCATGTGTGGTTCAGGAACGATCCTGGCAGAAGCTTTCATGATGGCAGCGAACATGCCGGCCCAGATCCTGCATGACCGATTCGGTTTTCAGCAGCTGCCCGATCATGATGAGGGTGCATGGAAGGCGCAGCGAAGGTCGATCGATGGAGAGATCAAGACGGTCCCCGATGGGTTGATCTGTGGATCAGATATCCAGACTGAGGCTATTCGCCTCGCCCGGATCAATCTGGACAGGCTCAAGGGGTCCAGCGCCGTCCATTTGGAGCAGAAGGACTTCCGACATCTACCTGCTTATGAGAACGGCGTGATCGTCACCAATCCTCCCTACGGGCTTCGCATCGGCAACAGGAACGCCATCGGCGATCTCTTCAAAGCCTTCGGAGACTATCTCAAGCAGAAATGCACTCACTCCACGGCCTTCATCTATGTCGGCAAACCTGCGCTCCTCAAGAGTGTCGGATTGCGTGCTTCATGGAAAAAGGAGTTGGTGAATGGCGCGCTGGAAGGGCGATTGGCACGATACGACCTGTATTGACCAGTAGAGCAACCTTGCCCTGATTGTGACCGTACAGCCGTCTGGCCGTCACGGCCACCACTCATTGGAACCACTCAGAACCCTTTCCCATCATGCCCAGAAACGTTTCTGCCTATCTGACGCTATTCGCATTCCTCTTCCTGCTGGCCGTGCCTGCATTCGCCCAGGAAACCCGGGAAATTCCCGATGCTGATCCAGCCGACGTCGAATCCGTGGACGCCATCATTGCGGCGGTTTATGGTGTAATCTCCGGTGAAGCAGGTGAAGTGAGAGATTGGGATCGTTTTCTGACCCTCTTTCATCCGGAAGCCAAACTGATTCCCACGGCCTGCAATCCCGAAACCGGTGAGTGTGGCATGAATCACTTCTCGCCGCAGCAGTACATCGAAGTGGCAACACCGTATTTCATGCAGAACGGCTTCTTCGAGACTGAACGACACCGTGTCGAAGAGTACTATGGCTCCATGGCCCATGTCTTCAGCACGTACGATTCCTTCCAGTCCGCATCGGATACGGAAGCATTCAATGCAGGCATCAATAGCTTCCAGATCTTCAACGACGGCAGCCGCTGGTGGATCATGAACATCTTCTGGCAGGACCAGAACTCAGCCGGGCCGATTCCAGCCGAATATGGTGGAGATCTGCCTGCGAAGACCTGGTGATCAGCGTGATCGAGGTGCTCAGCTGGCCTCGAGGGCGGCAACGATAACGTCGAGGGCTTCCACCAGAACAGGCTCACTGATATTGAGCGGTGGTGCGATGCGCACCAGATTGTTTGAATGAAGCGTCCATCCCAGCAGGACGCCTCCTTCCAGGCAACTCTGAACAACCCTGGCCGTGCGTTCGGCATCGTCGAGGAGCATGCCCAGCATCGCGCCTCGTCCGCGGACTTCTACGACCGCCGGGTGACCCAGTCGTTCACGTACGACTTCTTCGATCCATTTCGCGCGCTCAGGGAGTTGCTCATTCTGCAGCACACGCAAGGTCGCGCGTGCGGCGGCACATGAGACAGGATGCCCACCAAACGTGGTCACGTGACTCAGCGGAGGGTCATTGCGAAAAGCGCTCATCAACTCTCGTGATGAGACGAAGGCACCGAGTGGCATGCCACCAGCCATCGCTTTCGCCAGCGTGATGATATCGGGTTGGACACCGAATTGCTCGAAGGCAAACAGCGAGCCTGTTCGCCCGAACCCGGTCTGGATCTCGTCGAAAATCAGCAGCGCTCCGGTCGCCGAGCAGCGATCGCGCAACGCCCGGTGCCATTCGTCGGAAGGCACGATAATGCCGCCTTCACCCTGGATCGGCTCGGTGATCACGCAGGCAACAGAGTCGTCGATTGCTGAAAGAGCGTCCACATCGCCAAACGGCAGGAAGGACACATCCGGAAGCAGCGGAAGAAACGGATCGCGGTAGACGTCCCTTCCAGTCACGGAAAGAGAGCCGTGTGTGTCCCCGTGATACGAGTTCCGGAAACCGATCATTCGCGATCGCCCCGTCGCCTTCTTGGCCAATTTCAGCGCGCCCTCATTGGCTTCAGTGCCGGTCATCGTGAAGTAGACCGAGTCGAGCCCATCGGGAAGGGCATCCGCAAGCTCGGCAGCGTACCCGGCTTGATGCTTCTGGACAAACTCCCCGTAGACCATCACGTGGAGATGCCGATCAATCTGCTCCTGGATGGCGCCAATTACCGCAGGGTGCCGATGTCCCAGAGACGAAACCGCTATTCCGGAGATCAAGTCGATCACCCGTGACCCGTCCTCCAGGTAGAGAAACGGTCCTTGGGCTCGATCCACCGATAGTCCAATCGGCGCATCGGATGTCCATGCCAGAGCCTGTTCGAAGTCCTTGTTCACGCAGTTCGGGGTCGTTTTCACCGTATCGTAACGGCATGCGCCAATGCGTGTCCTATATTGGCAGTTCCGAAACGTGATGCTGCCAGCCAGCAATGCGCTTCAGAAACGTACGACATGACCCGCACTTTCCTCCATATCGCCTTCTCGCCACTGGCCGCCCATCACGGTCACGAGCATCATGGCGTTTGTCCTTCGGACGATCGGGAATAGTCTGCGCAGTCCCTTTTTGCAGAGGCATTCCGGTCGTTCCGGGATGCCTTTTCTTGTTTTACACCCATTTCAGTTTGTTCTCATGAGTCAGCGCTTGCGCCTCGCCATCCAGAGTTCCGGACGTCTCTCCGACGACACAACCGACCTTCTCAAAGCATGCGGAATCCGGATTTCCCGTCCCGATCGCAAACTCCGGATGATCTCCGAGCATTTTGACATCGAGATTCTGTTTGTCCGTGACGATGACATTCCTGGCTACGTTGCTGACGGTGTAGCTGACGCAGGTGTCGTGGGCGAAAACGTTGTTCTGGAAAAAAACCCCGACGTTGAGCTGCTGGATCGTCTTGGCTTCGCCAAATGCCGCCTGGCCATTGCTGTACCGAAGACCGAGACTTACAACAGCCTTGAGGATCTGAACGGGAAGAACATTGCGACCTCATACCCTGGGCTATTGGGTCGATACTTTGAGGAGAAGGGCATTGACGCCTCCATCCACGAGATCTCCGGTTCTGTTGAGATCGCTCCGGGCATCGGCCTTGCCGATGGCATTTGCGACATTGTCAGCTCCGGGAGCACGCTGATTTCCAACGGCCTCAAGGAAGTGGAGACCATTCTTCGCTCCGAGGCGCTTCTGATCGGATCGCCTGACCTGAGCCCGGAAAAGCAGGCCATTCTGGATACGCTTCGCTTCCGCATCCAGTCGGTGCTCAAAGCGAAGAAGCACCGCTACATCCTCATGAATGTCCCCAACGAGTCCATTGACCGCGTGAAAGACATTCTGCCTGGTATGCGTGCCCCGACCGTCATGCCTTTGGCCGAGGAAGGCTGGAGCTCTGTCCACAGCGTGATCCCCGACCGGGCTTTCTGGGATGTGATCGACAATCTGAAGGATGCCGGCGCGGAAGGCATGCTGGTCATTCCGATCGAAAAAATGGTGCTCTAGTCATGCGGGTGATCACAGAAGCCAACGCGGTCTCCATCGACGAAATCATTCGTCGACCTGCGCTCGAAGCGCGGGACATCTCTGCTGACGTCCGCAGCATTTTGGATGAGGTTCGGACCAACGGCGATGCTGCGCTCCGCTCGTTTACAAGCGCTTTCGATGGCGTAGAGCTCGACTCGTTGACCGTCTCAACGGCCGGGGCCATCATTCCGGACGACCTCCAGGAAGCGATCACGGTGGCCAGCCGCAACATAAGAGCCTTTCACGAGGCCCAGAAGGAGCCGGTCAAGGAGGTCACCACGACCAATGGGGTGCGGTGCTGGCGAAAATCGGTCGCTATCGAGCGAGTCGGCTTGTATGTACCCGGCGGCACGGCGCCTCTGTTTTCATCCGTATTGATGCTCGCCATTCCTGCAGCCGTTGCTGGCTGTACCGAGATTTTGCTCTGCACACCGCCCGGTGAAAAGGGCGAGATCGATCCAGCTATCCTTGCCGCTGCGAGGGAAGCGGGCATTTCGGAGGTAGTCCGGGTGGGTGGCGCTCAAGCGATTGCCGCCATGGCTTACGGTACCGAATCCGTTTCACGCGTGGACAAGATCTTTGGACCCGGCAATCAGTGGGTGGACATGGCCAAGCGATTGATTGCTTCCGACGGCATCGCCATCGACTTGCCTGCAGGCCCGACGGAGGTCGGCATCCTGATTGATTCCACGGCGAACCCGGCTTTCGTCGCCGCCGACATACTCTCCCAAGCCGAACACGGCACGGACAGCGACGTGCTGGTTGTCGCCACAGAGGCCGTGAACACCGATGCCATTCTGAATGCTGTTGATGCGCAATTGGCTGAATTGCCACGAGCTGATATCGCCCGGCAGGCGTTTGCGCATTCTCGCATTGTGGTCGCTGATGGACGCGCAGAGGCCGTTGCGTTGATGGACGCCTATGCGCCAGAGCATCTCATCATCCAGACCCATCATGCTGCTGCACTGGCAGAGGAAGTGACCCACGCGGGATCTGTGTTCATCGGCCCCTGGACACCGGAATCCCTCGGAGACTACGCCTCGGGGACCAATCACACGCTTCCGACCAACGGTGCGGCTCGCGCCTATGCCGGCGTGTCGCTGGATTCATTTGTCCGGAAGATCACCTTCCAGGAAGCCACACCCGAAGGCCTCGACGAACTGGGCAAGCATGTCGAAGTGATGGCGCGTGCAGAGCAGCTGGAGGGCCACGCCCAAGCTGTCGCGATTCGCCGCGCCTCGCTGGACGCGACTTCTACGCGCACGGGGTTTGTCCGACGCAAAACCAACGAAACCGATATCGTCATCCAGATTGATCTGGATGGTTCGGGGCGTTCAGATGCGCGTACGGGGTTGGACTTCTTTGATCACATGCTGGATCAGATTGCCAAGCACGCGCGCATTGATCTGACGGTCCGGTGCGATGGCGATCTGGAAGTCGATGAACACCACACGATTGAGGATACCGCGTTGGCACTTGGCTCAGCGCTGGATCAAGCTCTTGGCGAGCGTCGCGGTATCCATCGCTACGGATTCACGGCTCCAATGGACGAAGCCCTGGCCCAGGTGGCTATTGACTTCTCTGGACGCAGCTGGTTGGTCTGGAATGTCAGCTTCTCGCGGGAGTACGTCGGCGATGTCCCCACAGAGATGTTTGCTCACTTCTTCAAATCGCTTTCGGACAACGCGCGCATGAACCTGAACATCCAGGCTTCAGGTGACAACGAGCATCACATCATCGAATCCGTCTTCAAAGGATTCGCTCGCGCCTTGGGCATGGCCATCCGTCCAACCGGCGATGATGCGTTGCCGAGCACGAAAGGAAGCCTTTAAACCCAGTCTGCGGTCCACCCATGAGCCAGGTCGCCATCATCAAGTACAACGCGGGCAACGTTCGCTCGGTGCAGTTCGCCCTCGCTCGTCTGGGCATCGAGCCGATCCTGACCGATGATCCGGCGGCGCTCCGCGCCGCCTCCCACGTCATTTTCCCCGGCGTTGGCGAAGCGTCGTCAGCGATGCGCTACTTGCATGAGCGAAATCTCGTGGACACGATCACGGGATTGACTCAGCCGGTGCTCGGCATTTGCCTTGGCCTGCAGCTGATGTGCCATCATTCTGAAGAAGCGGACACCGAGTGCTTTGGCATCTTCGACACCGGGGTGAAGAAGTTCGTCGGCGATGCCAAGATTCCGCAGATCGGCTGGAATACTGTGCATCACGACGGCTCCGGCTTGTTCAAAGGAATCGCCCAGGACGCCCACTTCTACTTCGTGCATTCGTACTACGCCGAGACAAGCGAGCAGCAGGTTGCTAGCACGGAGTATATCGTGCCCTTCGCGTCGGCCATGGTGCATGAGAACTTCCACGCCGTTCAATTCCACCCGGAGAAAAGCGCTACTGTCGGCCAGCAGCTGTTGGAGAACTTCCTGGCGATATAGGTCGGCCACTGAATCATCCCCATTTGGCCTAAACCAGCCGGGAATCCGTCCGATACCTTCAACATGTTGGTTTTTGCTCTGATAGTGATCCTCATCGGACTCGTGGCCAAGTTCATCATGCTGGCCATGGAGGTCGGCTCGTGGGATGAACGCGACCACGAGCCCGAGAACTTCGTCGAGAAAGAACTGGGCAGGCAGCTGGCAGATCAGAAGTTCGAGGAGACGCTTCAGCGGGTGATCGTTCAGAAGCGTGAATCCATGACCAATCCAGAATGGATGACGCCTGAACATATGCTGCCCGAGGAAAAACTTCGCCGGGAACGTGGTGTCTGGTCACCGCAGATGCCTGGCGTGGTTCATTCCTCCGACATGGACGCATAGGGTCGATCCCGGGTCGAATTGCTGAATCCGGGCACGTATACAGACGTAGTGAGGGCTGAACAAACCCAAGCCCCATGCGCCGCACCATTGCCCTTTTCGCGCTGATATTTGCCATCTCTCAGGCAAATGCACAATCCTTCGTCGCTTTGAAAGCAGCAGTCGAGTCGGCTGACCCTGCAGATCGTGCGCAGTTGGTAAGTGACTTCCTGGCGTCGACGACAAAGCCGCATTTTGAGAACGATACCACAGCGGTCTTCCTGTGGCAGGGCAGTGCGTCGTCCATGTTGGTGACGGGAGATTTCACGGGGTGGTCGTCGCAGGGCAGAACGATGGAGCGGCTTTCCACTACCAACCTCTGGTATCGCATCGACACCTTTGAAGCCGATGCCCGACTGGACTACAAGTTCATCCGAAGCGGCTCCAGCTGGATTCTCGATCCTGCAAATCCGCTGCGTGTGCCGGGCGGTTTTGGACCGAATTCTGAATTGGCCATGCCCGGATACGTGCAGCCCTGGGAGATTGAAGAAGACCCGGCTGCGGCGAAAGGCCAGCTGGACAGCCACACCTTCGCCAGTTCCATCATGGGAAATTCCAGGCAGGTTCAGGTCTATCTGCCTGCGGGATATGATGCCAGCCGATCAGAAGCCTACCCGGTAATCCTGTACCACGATGGGTCGGACTATACCAACCTGGCATCCATCAAGAACACGCTCGACAACCTGATTCACCAAGAGCAGGTCGAGCCGATCGTAGCCATTTTTGTCAATCCGCTTAACCGAGAAGCGGAGTACGCCACCAGCAGCACGACCACATTTACTCGGCTGATTGTCGAAGAGCTGATACCATGGGTGGAGGCGAATTATCACGTTTCCACGGTGGCATCGCGACGCGCTGTCACCGGTCCATCGTACGCTGGCCTCGCATCTGCGCGCCATTGTTTTGAGCATCCCGAAGTGTTTGGTCTGTGTGCTCCCTATTCCCCCTCGTTCTGGGTGTCAGGTGGAGCGTTGCTGAACGAGATGTCCCAGGCCGATCTGTCCAACATCAAGTGGTACGTTGAGTGGGGCACGTACGAAGGCAGCATCACGACTACCGGCGCCATGTTTGAGGGCATCTTGACCCAGCACGGAGCGACCTACAAAGCCAATGTGTGGAATGAGGGCCATTCCTGGGGCATGTGGCGTGCACATCAGGATGACATGCTGACGTTCTTTTTCCCCGGAGCGAATGCGACGTCCCGATCTCAGCTTGACCTTCCGAAAGAGAAATTTGGTTTGGAACTGTATCCCAATCCTACCTCTTCGAAGGCAACAGTGGTATTCAGCCTACCGGCTCACGGACCGGTCAGGGTGTCCCTCCATGATATCCTGGGCCGGGAAGTATCGCTTGTCTTCGATGAGTCTCTTCCAGCCGGTGAACATCGGGTTGCGCTGGAGCGACCCGCCAAAGCCGCCGGAATGTACTGGGTCCGCGTGGCCTCCGACTCCCATGCTGAACAGGCTGGATTGATGATGCTTCGATAGGCCTTCGCTGCATTGACCGTCTCTTCTTTTGAATGCCGGCCGAAGAAGACGTAGATTTGCCGCCCCTCCCGCTCTCCGCCGCGGGATGGGAGGACGGAGGGGTGGCGGAGCCTGGCTGAACGCACCGGTCTTGAAAACCGGCATACCTTTGCGGGTATCGTGGGTTCGAATCCCACCCCCTCCGCATCAACAAGCCGCAACGCATTGTTAAGCAGTGTGTTGCGGCTTTGCTGTTTTGCCACCTGACGTCTAGGGTGACGATTTTGCCTCCTCAGCGAGTACCGCTTTCGTCGTAGATACAACTGGGAGGCAATACAGCCACTACACCTTGATCAGGATCTTCAGGACTCAGCAGCCATCGAAACTCCCGGTTGGGAGCTGGTCCTCATGACTCTTTGATGTTCAAACTCTCATCGAGAGCTATCAGATTTTCTCACTAGTACTCCCTAACTAACCACCCGTCTACCTCGCATCCTACTGTAGGGAAGAACTGGAAACGCAAATAGACTCCAGGTGGAAACCGTGCCGGAATTCGTTCTGAACAAGAATGCCCAAAACAACGGAGATCATGAGGTTCACAACCTCACCAAGGGATGCTCATTCCTTCCCTCGACTGAGAATCAAATCAAGCTGGGGCGGCATCCCTCCTGCCATGGTGCGGTGGCGCATGCAAAAGGCAAGTGGCCTCGACACCGAATCAATGGGTGCTACTACTGCTGCAACACATGTCATACGTCCTGACCTGCTAGTCCTCCAAATCGGAGCCGATTCGTTAATAACCACATGTCATTTTCAACGAGGTACTGGAATTGATTATGCGCATTCTAGCCGCTCTAGTCATGCTCGCAATTAGCGCCGATTCGGGGCTGGCGCAAAGCTACTCAGGATTCGCTTTTGAAAATGATGTCCTGGACGTCCTCGTCCCCGACACCACTTGGTCGAATGACGACGAATACTATACCAACGGAGTGACCTTCACTCATGCACGGATGCTATCAGAGACTCCTCAGCTAGGTCGCTTTCCGTTGTTTTTCCCAATCCGTAAGAGCGGCTCAGCGGAGAATGCAGAGCAAGAGTACTATTGGTTTCAGGAATTCATCGTATCCCAGCTAATGTACACTCCTCGGGACATTGAGCAGGAGAATCTCCAGCCAAATGACAGGCCATTCGCCGGTCTACTGATGGCCAGTGTTGGTTACGACGCCATTAAAAAGGACTATGCAGCGCGACATCATTTCAGGCTCCGTCTTGGCGTGAGCGGGGAGCTGGCTTTTGCTGGCAAGACGCAAACCTGGGTACACAACAACATCACAGGTTCTCCTGAACCCCTAGGGTGGGATACGCAGGTACCTAGTGCGATTCGTTTTCAAGTTGAATATTTCACTACCCAACGACTGTGGGGATGGAAACGACTCCAACTGTTTTCAAACCTCAGCACCACGCAGGGCAACACCTTTTCCCGGTTTGAGCAAGGCTTGACTCTCGTACAAGGAACAGGGGGAATAATTCCATTGGGCCCTTTGACGCCAACATTTGTTGGGGAAGATGAAGACCTGACCAGCTCAGCTGATGAATCTTCATCAGTCCGATTCCGAGTTATCACAAACATCACAATTCGGGAGTCACTGTACAACTTTACCTTCGGAGCCAGCGAAAAAGACTCCTATCCTGGAGTAGATCCAAAGGTTTTGATTTTCGACTATGTAGTTGGCGCGGAGCTCCTGGTGGGACCTTACTTGCTTTCATACCGACAAGTCATGCGGACAAAAGAGTTCTCCCGGGGCAGACATCATGCTTACGGATCCCTGTCCCTTACGCTATTCAACAATTAGGATCACCGGGATTGTTCAATTTGTATAGCTGATTGCAGCTGTACTTCAGAAGAATTTGGAACTCTTCAGCGGTTTGCACGACGCGCGAGTACTGAGAATGGCTTCTATCTGCACGATTTTGAATTAGTCGCCGATGGTTTTGGCGGTCAGAATCTCTTGGCGCTCCTCAGAGGCCAAACGGTCCGCGTTTCTGTCTTCCCGCTAGAGCCGTATCGACCATGAAACGACTACCATTCTGCACCATCGCCCTACTGCTCTTTGTCGGTTGCCAAGCCCCACGTGAAGAGGTGTGGCTTGATGATATTGAACCGATTCCAGTGACGGCCGAGTCCTCGACATCAGATCCGTCCCTGTATTCGGATGAGCCCCTTGAGATGGCCGACTATTTCGAACAGGTCGGTGAGGTCCAGTTGTCGGACGATGTTGTATTGGGTGGCATGAGTGGCCCAACCATTGGTCCGCAAGGGCAAATCCTCATGCTGGACAGTGAGCAGGCAGTCCTGTTCGATTCAAACGGAAATATGATTCGTCATGTCAGTCCCGAACTATGTCATCCGGGTTTTGACTTTCAACCCAGAAAAGCGCATTTTTTGGCCGAAGGTGGGTTTCTTGTTTTAACAAACATGGGGCAAGGGTTCTGGTTTGGCGCTGATGGACAGTGCTCTACCAAGTTTCCGCACCAGGTATTTCAAAGTCATTTTGGGCTCAAGCAAGATTCTTCCGTGGTCACCTACCGTGTCAATAGAAATGACTGGCAAATCAAACGCTACGGCTCGCAAGAGGAAGATGTCGCAAATCTGTTTACTGGGTTCCCTCCTCGAATGCTGAGTAGATACGTCGGAGGTGGAATAGTACCGGGCAATCAGAATGATTGGTTTATTGCAGCCTCTCATAGCCCTTTCGTCTACAGATTTCGAGAGGGTCGATTCGAAAAGCTCGGATACATCCCTCCCTATTACAACCCGATTCAAACTGATTTGACTGAGGAAGAGCAAACAAACGTTCAAGCCATGATGAAACGTACGTCTCTGATCATGAAGGAGTCTTCCTCTACAGGCTGGCTCTACAACCTCGACACAGACTTGCTTGTCCTCCGCTTCCTACGCGTCGAAGATGGCACTGCCGACAAACGAACTCCCGGAGCTTTGCACATCATGGATTTCGACGGCAATCCCATTACGCGCGGCCCATTGTTCTTGGGCGAACTGAACCCGTTCGATTTTGCCAACGGATCCATGTACCTCCGCGAATATGACCAGAGCGGACTCGAAGATGCATCGCTGAATCCGAAGATCGTTGAGTACCGTTTCATCGGCCGTTGATCCACAATCATCACTCTCCAGTCCATGCGCGTTCGCCACCAAATGCTCTTGCTTGTCGGAATGCTGGTTGTTATCGGCTGCCAAACACCACAAGAACGAGTCTGGCTGGATGATATTGAGCCTATTCCGGTCTCGACCGAATCGTCAAATTCAGACCCTTCGCAGTACACCGATGAACCTCTAGCCTTTGACGACTATTTCGAACTGGTCGGTGAAGTCCAGTTGTCGGACGATATCGTGTTCGGAACTAGAACTTCAATTATTGTCGGCCCGCAGAGACAAATCCTGGTGTTGGATTCCGAACGGGATCAAGCTGGACTTTTCGATACATCAGGAAATCTCATGGCAATTCTCAACCCGGAGGCATGCCATCCTGGATTTGATTTTAAACCCATGAAGGGCTTCTTCCTGCCGAATGGCGGCTTTCTGGTATTGACACTGATGGCGCAAGGATTCTGGTTTGACTCAGAGGGGGCGTGCACCGCCAAACTTCCTCATCGACCTTATTCCAGTATGTTCGCGTTGCGAGCCGATTCGTCTCTGTTCGCCGTGCGAGCCGAACGTGAATCTTGGCACCTCCTTCGATTCGGCACCAAGGAATCAGAGGTGGACACGTTGTTTTCTGGTATTCCGACTCGCTTGAGCTCACGATTCGTAGGTGGAGGTCTCGTGCAGGGGTCCGGCGATGACTGGTATTTGGCTGGAACTCACAGTCCATTTGCTTATCGCTACCGTGCAGGGAAATTTGAAAAACTGGGATACATCCCACCGTACTATAACCCTCTTCAAGAGGACCTGACGCAGGAGGAGCAACAAAATGTGGACGCATTGATGGAGCGGATGTCGGAAATGAGTAGGTCCAGCTCAGCAACAGGATGGCTAAATCAATTGGACCACGATCTGCTGGTTTTGCGATACATGCGCGTGGACGATGACTCAATCGAAAGGCCAAATCCCGGTGCTTTGCACGTTGTTGATCTCGACGGCAACCCGATTACCAAAGGCCCTCTCTTTTTGGGCGACATCAATCCATTCGAGTTCGCCAACGGCTCCATGTACCTGCGCGAATATGACCAAAGTGGCCTGGACGATGCCCCGCTGAATCCGAAAATCGTCGAATATCGGTTTGTCGGACGATGATCAGTCTCTCAAAACCAATGCGATTCGAATGGCATCAGCTCATACTGGCAATTGTTCTCGTTGCCTTGATGCCGGGCTGTCACCACAGCGATAAACGTGTTTTTCTAGACGACCTCGAACAGATTCCCGTTTCTGACCTGTCTTCCAATTCGGATCCGGACCTGTATTCGTCGACACTATTGGATTTTGAAGACTATTTCCGTCGATCACGGGAAGTCCGACTCTCGGACGACATACTCTTTGGAAATCGTATCAGCTTGGAGGTCGGACCGCAAGGTCAGTTCATTGTGATGGACACCGAAAAAGCAGGCCTATTCGACGAGTCGGGTGGTTTGATCGCACACGTCAGCCCTGAGAATTGCCATCCTGGATTTGATTGGAACCCCGCAGTGGCTCGCTTCCTTCCGGATGGCGGGTTTCTCGTGACCGGATGGAGGTCCGAAGGGTTCTGGTTCGACGAACAAGGCGTTTGCACGTCAAGGTTTCCTCACAGGTATTCGTGGACACATATGGACATGACTGCAGACTCAACTGTTGTTTTTGCCCGCTTTTTAGGTCCTGAGGCGAATCTGATACGACTAGGGCCGCGACAGGCAAAAGTCGATACCGTCTTCAGCGGCACCAGCACTTTGATGCAAAACAATATGCCGGCGGGTGGTCTGGTAGCAGCCAAGGACGATATCCACTTTCTGGTAGTGGGTCACAGCCCATTCGTATACCGAATTGATGGCAGCCGAGTTGAAAAACTGGGATATCTCCCTGAATATTTTCGGCCCGTCGAACGCGATATCACCTCGGAGGAGCTGGCAAATCAGCAGGCATTCTTCGCTCGAGCCCAAGAGATTTTGAGTACAAACAGCATCACGGGATACCTGTACGAGCTCAGCGATGATTATTTACTCATTCGTCACTCCAACGTCTCGCACACCAATCCTGACGAATCGAGAAGGCCTATTGGAGCTATTCACGTGATGGACAAAAGAGGAAATCCGGTAACAAGCGGCCAATTCTTTTTGATGGACCTCAATCCGGCGACATTCTCCCGCGGGTCCATGTTTGTTTTCGACTATGGGCTAGAAAACGAAGGTGATGCATCGATCAATCCAAAAATCGTGGAATACAAGTTCATCAAGCGCTGACCTTCGCACAGACTTTAATTTGCAAGCGTTGCGCCCCTTCGCTCACTAGTCTCCCAAAAAAGCATGAGAACGATTGCACTATTCCTGGTCCTCATTTTGACCATCTCTGCATGCAGTTCAGAGCGGAAGGAAGTGTGGTTGGACTCCCTCGAGTTGATTCCGGTGAGCTCCGAGTCCTCTACTTCTGACCCTTCACTCTACTCGAATGAAGTACTGAGCTTTGATGACCTCTTCGAAAAGGTCAGCGAGATTCAACCTTCGGATGAGATCGTTTTCGGAGATCAAGCTAACCCCGTCATTGGCCCGCAAGGACAGCTCCTGATGATGGATGGAAAAATCGCCGGGCTGTTCAGCTCTAATGGCCAGCTCATCGCTGAAGTGACTCCGGTATCGTGCAATCCGGGGTATGAATGGACGCCGAGACGGGCGCAGTTCTTGCCCTCAGGCGGCTTTCTAATATTCGGCTATTCTCGCAGCGGGTACTGGTTCAACGACCAAGGAGAGTGTACTGGAGTTTTCCCGCACCAGCCATACACGAGGGCTGTCGTTTTCGCCCCCGACTCGAGCGTTTTCGCCGCCCAACTTTCAAACCCGGAGTGGCACCTCGTCAAGTATGGCCCGTCGCCGGACGATGAAGAAGTGCTTTTAAGCGGACCCAACACGCAACTTGCCACCCGAATCATCGCTGGTGGATTGACCAGAAGCGGTGACGGTGACCTCTTCATTTCGGCTTTTCATAGCCCATTCGTCTATCGATACAGAGCAGGAAAACTGGAGAAACTGGGGTATCTCCCAAGCTTCTTCGATGCGATTCCGAGCGATCTCACGGAGGCCGAGGTCAATAGTTCAAACCTGGCCATGGAGAAAGTGAGGCAGGCCATAACAGATCACAGCTCCACAGGGACGGTCTTTCAGTTGGACCAAGACAAAATCATGGTCAGCTTTATCAATGTAGACCACCCCTCCTCTCCGCCTGAAAGTCGCCTTCCAATCGCCTTGCACATCATGGACACGGATGGATACCCCATCACGAAAGGCGTGCTTTTTCAAGAAGATATACGACCAGCTTACACGTCCAACGGATCCATCTATGCCGTTGAGTATGATGAAAGAGGATCGGCCGACGCCCTGCTGAATCCAAAGATTGTTGAGTATCGGCTGAAAGAAGGATTCTAGTTGTACTTCGACTCCTAGCCGCACAGAAAAGGACTGGTTACTGTGATTGGCTTTGTGGCGGACGCCTACGATCACACCTCTTGTCCGTGCACGTGATTCGATCAGAAGTGGTCACCCACTTTCCCGGCTTCATGCGAGTGTCTACTCCGCATGCGGTCGTCCCGCCTCGATTTCCTCTATGTACAATTCCAGTTTCAGCGTCCTTGACGGCCATGAATCGGTTGAAAGTTGAAGTGACTCGTAAATCTCAGGGTAGGCCTATCCGAGATTGATCCGGTAGTCACGATCAACCAATTGTGAACGCTTCCACAAACAAGACTGGGGGAGTGCCATCAGGCACTCCCCCAATAAAACTCAACCGCCGCCAGAAGGAGGATCCTTTTCAGTCGTATCGGCACTTGTAGACATTCCTCCTCCCAAATCGAGACCTAGAGAGTCCAATTGAACGTAGATGTCGCCTAAATGACCAGACGGCATGACCGTTGGGGGACTGACAATCTGCACATTCACTTCGCTGGAATCATCGATAGGCGAGGAATCACAAGCGGTCAAGAATAGGGAGCCAAAAAAAAAGCCCCGGCGAGGCGAAGGGCATTGTAGAGGGAGTGGTTTTTCATTTTCACAAAGGTTTTCGTGATTGAAGAGTGCACCTTCATGACACGGTCGTCTTGAGAGTGCGACTACCTTTGCGAGTTAGAGCGGTCTTGTGTCAGCTCTTTAGTTCTATTGCACTATTTGCGTTGGTCGTCATCGACTAAATTCTTGTCCACTAGTCTTCGCTTGCACCTGTGATTCCCCGGTTTATTGCTCAAACCACATTGTTGGTCACAGTCTTGGGAATTTGCACCACTCTCAAGCTGAATGGTCAGTCGCGTCTGTTGGATTCACGGGACACCATGACTCAAGGAAACGGATTATCGTCCTCCACAACTCACTCAATGTTGCGGATGAATGACGGCCAGATAATCCTTGCCTCACAGGAAGGCGTCCAACTAAAAACATCTCGGCACGCCATTGAAGACTATTGGTTGGATTCGGCAACCACCATCTTATCGAGTGATTGGATAATTCGTCTCGTTCGAGTTTCCGAAGACGAAGCCTTGATAACGACTGGACCTGGGGAGACGTATCTCCTTGATTCCTCGACCAAGGAGACAAGCTATGTCGATACTGACGACTTGGAATGCAAAGACCCTGAATCGACATCGGCTCCTTCGGAATCCCAGCAGCACGAAGGATCAGAGGTGCTTTGGTCCAGTGTTGACGGTCTTTGGCTCATGCCAGACCTATATTCTCCTTGCCTTCGTTTCTCCAACCTTCCCGATGAGTACCGAGGGTGGGTCAGCACCTACACCCGAGATTCAAGTGGTTGGTGGATTGGGACTCGAGAAGATGGTTTGTGGAGATTCGAAATCGACCAGAACCAGCCAACCAATGTTCTCAACAGCTACAAGTTACCGGTTCCTGGAGGGCGGATTCGGTCACTGTGGAGCACGGGAGACGCCATCTGGATTGGTACCTCAGGTGCGGGGTTGCTGAAGTACGACTCGGAGTCTGGTACGGTTGTGCAGTTTAATAGGTACAATTCCGACCAAACCAAACTATCCGGTTCCATCGTTTCTGGCTTCGCCCAGCTTACAGACACGCACTTCTTGGTGGCCACAAGAAGGGGCCTCGATTTGATTGACTCCGATTCCAATCGGGCGATTCCGATTTCAGGACCGATTGATACTGAATCTGGCGAAACAAGACCTGAATTAACTTTCCTCTACGTAGACGATTGGGGGACAATTTGGATTGGACATCAGGCAGGTATCACCCTCACTTCAATCCCAGCCATCCTTGCCTCAAACATTCGATTGTCAGAAATAGGTGCCGAAGGGCCGGTTTCTGAAATCGTAAAGCATCCTAGTACGGGACGCATCTGGCTAGGCACGAATGGGAATGTCATTTCAGTCGATTCCTCTGGACAGGACGTTCGATTCGAAATGGATGTGGGTGCAGTCACGGGCTTCGTTGCGAACAACACAGTCACACATATTGAGTTCGACGAGAATAGCACGCTGGTTTCGACAGGCTCACACGGGTTTGTCGTCCGAGATGGGCTAGGTAGTTGGAATTCTGTATCTCTGCATTCCACAGGCAACGAGTTGGATATTCCGGCAAGTGCAAATGCCATTCGGGATTTCGAAGAGTTCGAAGGCAATGTATTTACAGGGACTTCCGGAGCCGGCTTGATTGAAGTGTCTTCTTTTTCCCCGCTGAGAATAGCGAGAAGTTTCGACAAACCAGTTGCGACTATAACCGCTGTCTCACGCACCCACGATCACCGTCTGCTTGTTGGGACACAAACTAGAGGTGCCCATTGGCTTCATCGAGATTCGTTAGCACTTCGTCCGGCACTGCCTTGGTTGGATTTGAAAGAGATGGTGGACTATGGAATCGTCCATGACGTTGCCTCTTCCTCAGACAATCTGCACTTCGCAGCGACGTCAGCAGGTCTCATTCATTGGAGAGCGGATGATTCATCGTGGAGCTATTGGTCGTCTGAGCATGGATTGCCAGCCGACCTAGTCAACAATGTCTTGCCAGTCGACTCAACGCTTGTGTGGTTTACTACCGAAAAGGCCGTTTGTAGATGGGATCGAGCAAAAGAGACTCCAAGCTGCCTTAGTGTTTTGGAGTCCAGTTCTTTGGAGTCTATTCAACCCAGAACATTGGAGTTGTCCCATGAAGAGTTGATTATCGGAGCCACGAATACGGTCAGAATGTTTCCGACTGGCCTCTTCGGGGCCGATTTTGTCAGACCTCCTTTGCCCCTCTCAACAAGCTTGAATAGCGATCAAGGAGACTACGTGAGAGAACTCGAACACGGAGGGCAAACGACTTTGAACTCTTCCACAAGCGTTGTCACTTTAAACGCTGAGCTTTCAAAATTCGATGGAGCCGAAGAGGTCCTCATTCGCTATCAACTTCTCGATAGTGATCCCAACCCAATCTCAATCGCAGGTACTGTTCTCGAAGTCGTGTACCACGAACTGCCGCACCGCACCGAACCCTACACATTCAATTTAGAGGTCCGCGATGGGTCTGGACTGATCCACTCGACGAGTTATTCCTTCATTTTGCCCCTCCCTTTCTGGCAAACTCTTTGGTTCATCGTTGCGACTGCGATGACCGTTGCTGGCGCAATCGGTTGGCAATTCAGAGCATGGTTCAACAGACGAAGAAGAGAGTCACGCGAGCTACAAATGGCATTGGCATCTGCACGCGAAAAAGAGCGAGGGGAACTGTCGCGCCAAATCCACGACTTGTCTCTTCAGAATCTTTACGTCGTCAAGATGCAGCTCGATCACTTGGGGAAAGCAGAAAACGAACGAATGGTTGCGAGCATATATCAATCATTGGACCGATCAATTGTAGAGCTGAGGCGCCTGTGTGGCGAATTACTCCCACCCTCATTGGGTCCATTCGGACTTGAATCTGCTGTTCGATCTCTCGTTCAAGGAGTGGCATCTGCCAACTCCGACTTGCAAATCGATCTAAATATTAAAGTCGGTGAAGAGCCAAGTACAGAGCATGCGCTCGCTGGCATTAGGGCCCTGCAAACATCTGTAGCAAATGTTCTCAGGCACGCGAAAGCAAATCACCTTTCAATTCGCGTAAAAAGCGATAACTCCTTGCTGTCCATCGAGGTGAAAGATGATGGTGCTGGCTTCTCAGTCCCGACTTCGCTACTCACTCTTGCAAGAAATCGTCACTACGGATTGTTGGGGCTTCACGAATTAGCGAGACAGTTTGGCGGAAGCTTTGTTGTCGATTCCGAGCCGGGACGTGGCACCGTCCTGGTCTTCACGATTAGTACCTCTGAACAATCTCAATAAATACACCCTCGGCCGGTTGAGTAACATGGAGCAAATTTCAGTCGTTGTGGGAGATGACCATCCTGTTTTTCGCTCAGGTATCGAGAGCATTGTCCGGTCCGATGCCAGGCTGCGCTTGGTTGGAAGCGGAGCGAATGGCAAAGAGGTTCTTGACCTGGTCCTTCAGACAAATCCAGATGTTCTACTGCTCGATATGTCTATGCCGGAGATGGATGGTGTAGAAGTTTCTCGTTCTCTTCGTCGCGATAGGACGAAGACGAAGATACTACCTTTGAGCGGACACGCAGAGAGAGAGTATGTTATCGGAGCATTAGAGGCCGGATGTAGTGGGTATCTGTTGAAAGATGAATCACCCGCTACTATCGCTACTGCCATTTTGCAAGTTTCGCGTGGAGGCGTTTTTGTTTCAAAACAACTGGTTAAGGGCGCACATGGAAACTTCGTCAAAATCGCACAGGGAGAACGTTTGCAACGCGATAGGTTGATTGCAGAACTCGGGATTACCCCGAGGTTACTAGAGGTGCTGATAGAGGTAGCCGAAGGGCTTTCAAACGAACAAATAGCTGATCGTTTGTTTAAATCGCCGCATACCGTCAGAAATCAAGTGGAATCTCTCAAATCGATTGCAGGCGTTAATACTCGACCTTCATTAGTTGCCTGGGCCTGGCGAAATAGATTTACAGCTCCTTTCTGACTTGATTAGGCGTCCCGCCTTTTCAGTTAATTGCACTTTGACTACACCGTAACCCCAAAACCTGAGACACATATTTAGTGTCCTGTTAGTCTGGAGGTTCTTGATGTCACTCGAGCCTATGTCTGAATTTAGGGCTAAATGCCATATGTAGATTCATGTAAACGATCAGATCCCCGATCTCCTCGTTTACTAGTCGCTTTGCTGCGTGGTTTAGTCGTCGCAAATTTCCGAGTATGCGACGAGTTGTTCAGCTACTAACTCGGTGCAACGAGATAGCGGATTGTCTCCAAGCATTCTGCGCGTGAATCGGTCGGTTCTGACCCTTCATTGATGTATATCACTTCACGCATCTGATCCATCACGCTACAATTGGTTCAAAATGACTACCCATGAGTGCAACATCCTGGTTAGAGTGATTACCCGTTATCAGGGGATTTTCTACGAGCTCACTAATTATCCATGAGATTCACCATGAACTACTCTCGATCAAAGAAGGGTTTCTCCTACCTAGCCGTGATTTTGATTCCGGTCTTCGGATTCATTTCCGGTACAGCGATATCCTCCTCTTTCACACTCCCCGCTGAGGCAAGGCCGGACTGCAATAATATGGTTTGCGACTGGAACGAAGAAGAAACTCCACCCTGGCATTGCGACTGGAACGTGGATACTAAATGCAATCTTTACGAGCAAGGCAACGAGTGTGGAACCGATGACACCTGCAATCCTGTAGGCATGTAGATCATCAATTTGGCGCCGGGTGGGCGAATAATTCTCGCTCCCCCGGTGCCAATAATTGTACCAGACCAGCAGACATGACGAAAACTCGAATGAAAGGGCTTTGGGTTGTGATTACATCCTGTCTATTGATGACTAGTTGCGCTGCCAACAAAGATAATCACGACAGTAATGACCACCCCAACATCTTATCAATTGCCGAGTCACGTTCGAACATCTTCTCGATCAGATCTGACTCGGCCAAATATTCTGAAGACCCTGGCATTCAGTCAGCCTACCAGGCTCTAATCTATAATTACAACCAGTCAATCGATTTAGATTTTGGAGAACGTCAGTCAGTATATCTAGGAGAAATAACAAAAATATCCTTTTCCTCGAAAGGATTAATGTTTGCACTTGATCATTCGTTTGCAACAATTCATGCGATTGATAGGGATGGACACTATATCAAAAGTTTAGGATCACCTGGATCTGGTCCCACAGAATTATTTCGTCCAACTTCATTCGGTATCATTGGCGATTCACTTCTGGCGGTTGCTCAAGGAAATCGCACTATTAAAGTCCTTCGAATAGGTGCAGAGTACAATCTAGAATTTCTGAATGAATTCGAGCTGGACTACAATCCGGAATCAATTGAAGTTTGTCACGACCGATTAGTGGTTAGAGGCATGAATCCAAGTGGTGAGCCTGAGCCGACACTAATACATATGTATAATATACACGGTGAGCTACTCTTGTCCTGGGGAAAGATTTATGATGCTGAGACATCGATCATGAGAAACAGATTGTCGTCAGGCAGAACCATAACCTGCGACGAGAATGGTATTAGCATTATTTATGAGTACATACCAGCGATTAATAGATATGATAATGATGGTGCAGTTCAATGGAGTGCCGAAGTACAAGATTACTTGCCCATCGACATTCGCATGGAAAAAGGTCGGAGTGGGAACGATGAACTGAGATTTGGGCGGCCCTTACCAGGGATGCTATTTACAAGGAACGTTGTATCCCTACCGTCCGGTATCATCGTCCTTCAATCCTTAAGAGTTCAGGAAGGCTCACGCCCTGCAATCATCACTTTTCTACTGAATCCCTCAAATGGTGCCTCGGGTGTCATTGCGGAAAGTGAGATTCCGTGGGTGTACGCAAGTAAGTCCTTGGACGCCTTTGCTTTTCTTTCGACGAATCCGGAGCCTCTAATCACCTTCAGCTACCAATAGTTTACGTTGACTAAAATGAGCAACACACGGCTTGTACTGATCTTGTTTCCGATATCAGTCCTCCTTGGAGTTCTGTGGTATTCGTTTTCATCGAGTGACGCGAATGGCCATACCGAGATTGAAAACTCGACTATCTACACTCCAAAGCCACGCTTTGACTCAGGGTGGCAAGTTGCCCTCATATACATAGGTTCAGCAACTTGCGAGGCTTGCAGTATGCCTGGGGTCAGTGGGAACGTCGAGCGCGCAAAAATTGCGATACAAGAACGGAGCATTGAGGAGGGGTTGATGTTCTCAGCAATCGGTGTCGCGATCGATTGGGATGCAGAAGAAGGGCTGGGACATCTTCGTCTGAGTGGAGCATGGGACGAACTTGTGAGCGGGGCAAATTGGATGAATTCCGCAGCATATAGGTATATCTGGGAGAAATCATATGCCCCTGCCTCTACCCCGTCAATCACTGTACTGGCTAGAAAAGTACTCATTACGGATGGAGGACCTCAGGTCTCCGAGCAAAGAGTTCTTAAACAGGTTGTAGGAGTCCACCAATTAAATGAATGGTCAGAAAGTGGATTTGATCACCTGCCGGCTGTCATACCTGGTTCGTAATTGAATTAGTAGCAACAACCACGCGTAAATTAGTCAGCTAATGAACTTCAACGGCATGGTTAGTCCTCTTACGCTTTTCTTGCATAGAACACTAAAAATTCACCCGTCGGATTACCGCTAGTTAATAAGAACCCATACTCCGAAACAGGACAGAACGACGCCGAAGTCACCCTACTGGTGAAGTGCTGATCTGCGATTTCTCGAGAGCATACATTGATTAGTCTGGGAATGATGTCGCTGAAACCGCTATTAACGGCCCTAATAACGACGACGTCACTTTACCGACAATAACAGTCACTCCCAGCCCCGAGCACAGTCGGAGATATCCGCATAATATCGTCATGGAACGCGTTTCAATTTCGCTTGTTAGGGAGGGTGTGATTAAAAGATGTAGGCGCCCTCGCATGGCAACGCGCGTCAACACCGACGAGTTGCCGTGAGGTCGACGCTCCTGATCATGTCGTAAATGGTCGGTCAACATACGGGGTCATATAAGGATATCCCAACATTTGAGATAGATCTGACAAGCGCGCCTATTCCAAGACTGGCACCGACCCAGAACAAGGACAGCACCAGAGCCCGACTTATTCCATGGGCACACTGAGTAAGACAATCAACTCGAGTTTCCAGGACTAATATGCTGATATGGTTACCAGATACACCAGTAACAGCGCCGCCATCATCACCCAACCAAAGGCCTTCTTGACCTCGTCAGTGAATAACGTAAATAGGTTCTGCTTGATGATCTCATATCCTCAGGGCGTAGATAAGCCTTCATTTCCCGCTCAATGAACTTTCTTGCCATTAGGTTCGGCCCGCAGAAGTCCACATTGAAATAGCGGGTGTACTGTTGCTCCCCCGCACAATTCTGAATGGCCGCTCCAAGAAAGTGTATCGTCAGCCAGGCCTGCCACTTGAATCCTCAAACGCCTCCACAGGTGAGGGCTGCACGATCTCACGGTCCACGACCCAATCAAAGGCTCCGACCACTTAATGGCTAACAGATAGCTGAACACCCCCGTCGACTTGGGAGTAGCTGTATGAGAATTAAACTCGTGAATATGAGTTCAGCACATCCGCGACATACCAGGCCGTGTTAAAGGCTATTGGCTTCACTAAACACCCTATAGGGCATTGGGGTTTGGGTTACTAACACGATGTACAATGTCATTCATCATTTTGTCGTCCATCAACCCGATCCACGCTTCTTCAACGGTATTATCTCCCCCCACCAGAAGAACAGTCGGAGTACTTAAGATTCCCAATCTACCCAGACCCATTCGTATTAAGCGATCATGACTCACATTGTTTTCCGTTAACATACGCCTCTGCTCTAAGAGCAGCGGTTCGGTTAAAGAAGAGTCAACTGCAATCACTAAAGACGCCTCAAACGCACCGTTTTTCTTTTGTTTTGACAATTCACTGTAAAATGGCAGGCTTCGTCCACAATAAATACACGTTGGACTAACGATGAATAGCAATTTATGATCTCTTCCATCTGGCAGATAGCCTGATGGTATTTCTAAACCAACCAATTGGGAATTGAAGGACTGATCTGCACCAACCGATTGTCCATTGTTAAACTTTAACAAAAGGACTGCCCCCAATGCTAGGAGAAGCACTGCGTGAATGGTTATTTCAGTATGTTTATTTATGGTCACCACCAGCTGTTCTATGTATTACGCCTTCACTGCCTGTCAGAAACTAAATTCATAAGCCGTGACACTCGTGTCCGTCACTTGAGAATACATAATACCGTCATAAACACTCGTATAAGAAGTTCCAAAAGGCAACATAATCGTTTCTTTATAACTACCCGTGTTCACCTCGTACACATCGATGTTTGCCTTCCCACCGTCTGGCAACTCTGTTCTGAGTAGGACATACAGATATTTTTCATCAACGCTTATAGGACCATTTAAATAAGAGGATCTCGGTACCAGGTTGGGCAACTCCGGTTTTTCTACTTGCGGCCCTGACTCGCTAAAATAGTAGTCAGGAGTGGAACGCACATATTCTATTTGATAATTGGAGTCCATCTTTACAATAATCGGATATAGCGAGGAGACATAAATCGTTCCATTGTCTTCAGTAGACCTCAGATATCCGTTCAAAAGCAGACTTTCCGCTATCGACTTTGTCTTTGGAAAAGCATCAAGGACCTCTACTCCTTCTTCAGTATTCACAATCATCGGAGAAGTACCCGCAAATACAATAAACATTTGATCTCCTGTTTGTGGCTGCACGGACATTCGTTGCAATGTGCCACCTACCTCTACATTAACAGACTCTAAATACTCTCCCTGTTCATCAAAAGCGCTGACTCTGTTTAATGAGGAGTCAAGTACATAAACCTTCTTTTCTGGCCCGATGCTCAGATCAATCGGGTTATAAAATTCTCCTGGGCCCTCACCAGTTCCATTCCCGATTTGCAGCAGAAGGTTACCTGACAAATCGTAATACTTAATCCGATAGTCACCATAGTCGAATACATATACACCGTTGGAGTCTGCCATCAGGCCTCCAGGTCTATAGAGAATATCACCAGAAGGGTCACTGTCTCCAATAGTAAATTTCTCCTTTAGTGGAGTACTCCGGAATTGTCGGTCTTGCAAACTTTGATGGATCAGTTGTTGCTCCCAAACATTCGGGATGCCAACCATGTCGGCTTGAGTATGGGAATCCGAGTCTGGCCCGTGCGAGTTAGCCAGGCCCGAATCTGATCTCTGACATCCTACGGTTGCGACAATAATCAGAGTTGCAGCAACAATATTGCCGACTGGAACCATGATAACAATGGTTGAAATAACAATAACACCCTGGAGGGCATCCTAGTGTCTAAATGGGGATACCGTCAGAATTAAAACACATGCGGTAGCTCATGTGACTTTCTTCATCCAGGCACAAATATGTTGCGCACGGTTCCTGACCACCAAGACAACCAAGAGCATAGCACGCGAAGAACCCCTCGCATTCTGGAATCGCTTCTGCTGAAGCATTTATCGGTCCGATAATGCCTGCTGAAAACAAGGCTAGGATCACGATGGTCAACGAGAGTAATAGTCGTATCGTTTTCATTTTCAATTGCAGTGTATAGTCCATGAGATAGAAGAATGAATCAATAGTTATGAAAACACCCAGCAATAGTGGTACTAGGGCCATTTTCAGTGCAAGGTATGTCTTCGGAATCACAGCAAAAAATGATTACTCCGCAGTTTTCCTGACCACCATCACACTCAAAACTTGCACACGTCCCTTGGCACACTGGAACGGCGGCGAACGCTAGCTTATTTGCTCCGAAGGTGGTAAAGCTAACCACCAGTGCCAAACCCAAAATCATTACAAACGAGATTCCGAGTCTTGTAAAAGGATTGTTCATCTGTACATCGCTTGTGTTTGAAGTATTCACTACAAACGAGCTATCGTTTGACAAACGAACGATACGATTCAAGATGTCATTTCAAATAGTAACTATATACTAATTCCAGAAGGACAGAGAATCCCGACGGGGCAGTTTGACTTGCGTTTCCTTTTCTTCGGTCTAGATTTAGAAACGGGCATATATGGGTAAGACAATGGATCGATTCTGTGCTACGATTGAGGTGCACGAATGACAAGCTCGCGATGACGATTCAGTCATTATTCGTTCATCGTTTCAGGACAAGCCGGATCATTTCAACCTGGAAGACAAGATGACAAGCTATCAGAACCTGGAGCCGTCCACCTGTTAATTCCATTGAGCAAAAATTGTGGTCGCAGCATTTGGTTGTACGTCAAAGCCAGACAGTCCCCGTGTTTTCTAGAAATTGGAAAAGAAAAGTCACACGATGGTCATCGTGGCATGGCGAGATTCTTGTCATTCCCTTCGACGATATTCTTGATGCTCCGATATACACTTTAACCTTTTGCTGTTGCTAGAAGGCCCTCATGCCTTGAGGAGGATTGTCTCGGTTGTTGCTAGATCAATTTTGCGTTACACAGAAGCAGATAGTCCATGTATTTGTTTATATGAAACGCCAGCACACGCCACCAGCGGCCCCAAAACTGTTGACGACACCAATCCACCAATTACCGTCACGGCCAGCCCCAACCAGAAGTCCGAGTTGTCGGGAAAGGCAATCATGGGAAGCATGGCGACCACGCTTGTCAACGTAGTCGTGATCATTGGACGCAGTCGTTCTCGCACCGCCAGACGCATTAATACCGAAGGCTGTCCATGCGGGCGAAGCTCTCGGAATTGTCGATATCGATCCGTCAAGAGAATCGCGTCGTTGACGGAAATGCCAACCATCAAGATGGTCCCGATGAAGGCTCCCTCTGCGAAGTTTGCCCCGGTCCAGATGAAGGCGAGCGCCAGACCCACACCCGCCATCGGGACGCTGAGCATCACGATTAAGGGCAACCTCCAAGACTCGAAAACCGACGCCGTGACCAAATAGACAAGGATCAGGGTGGCCAGCATCACCCATCCAAAGGCTTCCTTGACTTCATCCGTGAAGAAGGAATAGCTGCTTTGCCTGATCTCGTATCCGACTGGGGTTTGGTAGGCCTCTAACTCTCGCTCTATGAAGGTGGAAGCCATCTGATTGGGCCCCCGAAAATCGACGCTGATGTATCGGATGTACTGTTGGTCTTCCCTGACGATACTGGTTGGTCGCTCGACCACATTGTATTCCGCCAAACCCGCCAGTTGAATTTGCAGGCTGTCCCGGACAGGCAACGGTTGCACCACAACGCGATCCATGTCCCGATCATAGGCTCCTTTCACTTCGAGCCGAACGGGTAACTGAATGTCGCCGTCCATGTCCGAATAACTGAATGGGACGCGAGAACGGAAGTACGGACGCAGTGCACCAGCTACTTCCATGGCCGATACACCGCTTCTTGCTTCTGCGTCGGCATCCCAATCAATCGAGAGCACTTGCCGAGCTTGCTGGAAGCGGCCGGAATAGCTTGAATTGCCATCGACACCAGCCACTCTTCTACTTCTTCCGTGTAGATATCGAGAGAAATCGGCCACCATGCGGTCCAAGTCTTCGTAGTTCGGACCAACCGCTTCGAGTCGATATCCGCTTTGACTCGACCCGAACCCGCTGGAGTACCCATTTTGAACGAGGCCGTATACAGAAATGTAGATCCCGCCCACGTTGACAGCTTGCGATATCAAACGCTCTCTGAGGACGTAGGGCCCGCTGGTCAAAAGCGCCTCTGGGTAGAACTGAACCCTCATGGAAGCTGACGATTCTCGCACGTCAACCAGCGTTCTGGAAACAGATTCGGACGCCAACGCCGTGTTTTCGAACTCCGCCATCAGCGTATCGGCTCGCCCAATCGGATGCCCCGGAGGAAAGGTCATGCGCACTGTTACCTCAGGCCGCCTCTCCCAATTCCATCCTGCACCGAAGGACACCTCACGCGTGAATTTGCGCATCACGCCTCCAGCCGCCGGTTCGAGCCACTCACGAGTCCACTCAACCGGCCCCCAATCCATCACGTCATTGTAAAGCGAAGCCAGTCGCACGCGAGGGTCGTCAGCTGATAATTCTGTCGAATCGGCAGTTACCAGTCGCGTTGGTATCTCCCAAATCGGAACGCCCAGCAGCAAAATCAGCGCCAGGAGCGTGATTTTGGGGAATCGAGCCGCCCATTTGTACGGAACAGCGCTCCATCTGCGCAGCCGACCACGTCGCCGTTCATGCGCAGGCACCACCGGAAGAAAACGTCCGACGACGGGGACGAGGAGCGCGGCCGTCACCAGAGAGGCCGTCATGGTCAGGGCGACCAAGATGCCAAACGGAAGGAACAGCTCCTGCAGGTCGCCGCTGAGGTAGACCAAGGGCAGCATCACTGCAATTGTCGAAAGCGTACCTCCCACTAAGGGAAGCCAGACCGTCTTCAACGCCGCCCACTCGCCTCCCTTTCCTGGTCGCGCCTGAAGCTGCTCGACAACGACGACCGCATTGTCCACCAAAAGCCCAAAAACCAGAACCAGGCCGGCGATGGTCAAGAGGTTCAGAGTCAGCCCAAGTGGACCCAAAAGTAGAAATGCCATGCTGAGAGAGACGCCCACGCTGAACAGTACGACCAGGGTGGCCCGCAAATTCTGAAGCATGAACAGGAGGACAAAAACAACCAGCAGGAGTCCGAGTCCGCCCCGAGTCTGGACATCGCGAAGCTGCTCGCGAATTTCTTCGCTTCGATCATCGGCAACCAGCAGCCGCACATCTGAAGGCAGTTCATCACGCAGCTGCTCAATCGAAGCGTGAATCGCTTCCGCAACCTCAATCATATGACTCGCACGGGCGCGGTCGATCCGCATCGTGATCACCGACTGCCCATCGATTCGGCTGATCGTGCGAACGGGTGCGGGTCCCGTTGAAATCTCGGCCACATCCGATAGTCGGATGCGCTCCCCGTTGCGCCCGCCGATCACCAAGTTGTGGAGGTACGCAGAGCGCTCCATGGACGCCCTGAACAACAGAGCCGATCGGCCTTTCCCGCGCAAGCTCCCGTAGGCCTCGTCTCTCAGTTCCTGCCTGACACTGAACAAGATTTCATCAGGACCCAGGCCATATGCGGTCAGCTTCTCCGGATCAAGAGAGATGAGCACCTCGCGAACGGTTCCTCCAATTACTTCAATTTCAGCGATCCCACCGATGCTGAGTAGTCGTGCCTTTACCGTTCGCTCGGCAAGCGTTCGCAACTCGTCGGAGGACATGGGGCCAATAACCTGTAACGACATGAACCCCTGTTCGTCCTTGAGCTCCTCAGGGATTTGCTTGGTCAAGCGCGGCGTGACACGGTCCGGCAGTACATCTCTAAGGATCGTCAGCTGCTCGTTCAGCTCTGCCACATACAGACTTACTTCGGTTTCCTCGTGTATGGAAACCGTGACCTGCGCCGTTCCTTCTCTCGAGAAGCTTCGGATTTCGTCCGTCCCTGGGACCCGTTGTACCGCTCGTTCAATGGGCGCAGTTACGTAGCGCTCCATCGACCGTGGCGAGGCGCCTGCCCAGGAGGCGGAGATCGTGACCGAAGGCAATTCGATTTGCGGCGCCCATTCAAGCGGGACGGATCTCAGCGCGAACAAGCCTGCAAGGAAGATGGCCGCTGACCAAGCCAAAACACCCACCGGACGGCTCAACCACGCGGCAAACCAGGCAGGAGTGCTATCTGTTTGTCGCCTGTCAGGCATCCACCCTTACCACCAGCGAGTAGAGCACGGGGACCACAATCAAGGTCAACAACGTCGCGGCAACCAGGCCTCCGGTGATGACAATAGCCATAGGAGCACGCAGCTCAGCGCCTGGGCCGAGCCCAAGGGACAACGGCAACAATCCAAACGCCGTTGTGACCGTCGTCATGATGATCGGACGAAGACGATCCCTTCCGGCTTCCATAATGGCCGGCATGAGCTTGACCCCGGTCGCTCGGCGTTGGTTGATGAAATCAACTTTGACAATGGCATCGTTGACCACAATACCTATCAAGACGACACATCCGGTAAGGCTCATCAAATTGACCGTCTGTCCCGTCACAAGCAGAATGAGAGCCACGCCGGAAAGCGCCAGCGGAACGGTCAACAGAATGACCAACGGTTGAACTAGGCTTTCGAACTGCGCCGCGAGAATCAGATAAACCAGCAGGATCGACAACAGGAAACTGATGCCGACAGCACGAAGGCTGTTTCTGAATGCCTCATTCGCTCCACCGACTCGTAGGCGCACGTTCGTCGGAAGCGCGGGCACGAGCTGGGCTTGGATGGCGTCGGTGGCATCATCGAGATCTGACTGGGCACTTACGTCGGCAAGGATGCGAAGGATGGGAATCTGGTCACCTCGCATCAACGAAGCGGGAAGCAGCACGTACTCGGCCTTCAGGAACGTCGATAGCGGTAGCAGTCCCCCTTGTGTCGGAACGGGTTCGGCCAGCAACGCCTCAACGGTTGCTTTCCGAGGTGTACGCAGAAGAATCGGAATCTCTTCGTTCACCGACCGCAAATCGGTAGCATGGGCGCCGCTGGCCGCTGCCTCCAACTGGGTCGTGAGTTGGGCCGATGATACGCCGTACCGAGACATGGTCTCTCGATCGAAGCTAAGTCGGTAAGCCGGCACTTCGAAATCGTCGGACAGCCGCACGTTGACCAGCTCTGGCATCTGCTCCAGCGAGCTCAACGCCGTCGACAACACCGGTGCCCCATCCTCTCGTCGCTCCACAAGCAGGTCGATAAACAAATCTGATTCTTCGTTCGAAAGCAGCATCTCCAATTGCGTGCGCTCTGAGGCCACCTCAATCTGCACATCCTCTGGGGTTGTCAATGATTGAATGGCTGAAATCGCCTCTTCCAAATCAACACCGGGCGAAAGCATAGCCAACAAATCCGCCTCGTACGGCGGACGGGGATCGATCTGCAGGCGAGATTCGTCGCGCTCACCGATGTCTGATAGAATGTGCTCAAAGTCAGGCGAATCCAAGGCAAAGGCTTCGAATGAACGTGTGCGCTCTGAGACCAGCTCCAAATCCGCGTCCGCAGGAAGGGCGAGGTGAACGTTGATCCGCCCTTGGTTGGTTTGAGGCACCACTTCCCGATTGACATTCATGCCAACCCAGCCACCCAGCATGAGAAATAGCAACGCACCCACACTCACGGCCAGGCGATGCTTGAGGGCACCAGACAACAGTGTCTCATAGAACCGAAGCACCGGGCCTCCCGTTCGAGAATCTGAGTCTTCTGAAAGGTCTTGATCCTCTGCACTGGTCCAAGCGGCGACCAACGGGACCACGGTCAAACCAACCAGCAGTGATGCAGAGAGAGAGGCCACGATGGCTAGTGACTGATCAGCAAACAGTCTCCCGGCCAGCCCCTCAACCAACGTCAACGGCAAAAAGACAGCTACGGTGGTTAGCGTACTGGCCGTGATGGCCCCGGCTACTTCTGATGCCCCCTGAATGCCGGCTTCTCTCTCGCTCAAACCACCTTCCCGTAGCCGAGCTATGTTTTCGACTACGACGATGGCATTGTCCACCAGCATCCCCACTCCGAGGGCCAGCCCGGACAACGAAATCAGGTTGAAGGAGATGTCCATCACCTCAAACAAAATGAGGGATATCCCCAATGAAAGGGGAACGGCCAGACCAACAGCCAGCAGTGCCCTCTTTCGTCGCAGAAACAACAAGAGCACCAGCAAGGCGAGCAAGCCACCAAAAAGCACCGCCTGAGTCAAGCCGCTGATGGCTTCCTCGATAAAAACACTCTCGTCGACGACGACATCTAAGCGGATGTCATCCAGGTCTTCCTGCAGTTCGAGCAGGGCTTGGCGCACCTCTTCGGACGCACGGACGGTATTTGCATCTGGTCGACGTTCCACCAACAGCATCAACGTTTCGGTACCGTCGTACCGAACCAGTCCACGCCGTTCATCTACTCCCTCTCGAACCTCTGCGAGATCTCGGAGTCGGATCGGGCGATCCCCGCTCCAGGACACAACGGTCGACGCAATGTCCTGTACGGTTTCGAATTCACCGGTCACTTCAACCGAGTAGCGAAAAGGTCCCCGCCTGATCGATCCCCCAGGCTGTGCGACGTTTGCAGTACGCAGCGCCGATTCCAATTGCACCAGATTGACACTATGCGCTGCGAGTGCGGCAGGGTCGAGGCGAACATCAATTTGCCGATCGAATCCGCCCGTCACGATCACCCGAGCCACGTCCCGCAGTTGCTCAATTCTTCGGGCAACGACTTCCCGTCCGAGCTGCTTGAGCGCACTCAAGTCTGCCTCTAACCCCTCAGACCCACCATCGTCTCGTGACAACGCCACGATCATGATGGGTTTGTCGTTTGGATCTATCCGGAGTACGATCGGGCGATCCGATTCCTGTGGCAAGGAGTCTCCAAGTCGATCCAGCTGCTCGCGGACATCGAGCATGGCCAGATCCAGGTCTGTATTCCAGCCAAAGTCCATCCGAACCATGCTTCCGCCGAGCATGCTCCGTGACGTCAGGCGTTGTAAGCCGTCAGTTCCGGAAACGGCTTCTTCTATTCGCTCGGAAATAGCTCGTTCAACCCGCTCGGGCGGCACATCCGGATAGGGGGTCCATACGACAAGCGTCGGATACCGAAGGTCAGGAAGCAGGGAAACGGGTAGACGTACGTAAGCGACCAACGCCAATACAGACACGAGCAAAAAGAACGCCGTGACGGTTACTGGCCGATTGAAACACGCCTGAACCAGTCGTTTCAAAACGTGAACTCCACTACGTTACCGACAGCAATACGCGCATCATGGGACAAAGAGTGATGCCCAGAAACCGCAACAGAGTCTCCAGCTACAAGCGGTTCGATGATCTCAACAAAATCGCCTGAACGGCGACCCGTCGTCACATACGTCCACTGGGCCCTGCCTCCTTCAATCACAAATACCAGGTCGCGCCCTTGCCGAACCAACACCGATTCGGTGGGAACCACGAGTCTGCCTGGAAGGCGATCCGTCTCAAGATCCACATACGCAAACACGCCAGAAATAAAGGTCCGGTCCCGGTTGTTAATGGCGACTGTAACCGTCCCGGTGCCCGTTGCAGGATCAACAACCGGATTGATGGAGTGGATGCGCCCCGTGACGGTCGTATCTCCGACGGCCGGAATGCGCACCCTCGCCGACGCCCCAGGCGACAGACCGATCAAGTCTCCCTCGAGCACACTGACTTCTACTTTCATTCGCGAGTCGTCAAGTAGCGTCAGGATTTGTGCCCCCACCGTGACGCGCTGGCCAACTTCAGTCTGCAAGTCCGCCATGCGGCCCGAAATAGGTGCTTCCACTCGCATGCGCGAAGCCAGGAGCCGTGCTCGTTCCAATCGCTGCTCGGCTTGAGACAGTCCCGTAACCACGGCTTCAACTTCTTCCCGGCGAGCTCCGGATCGCAAAACGGCTACTTCGTATTCCCGCCGCGCCTGGCGATACTCGTCCAGCGTCAGTGCGCCTTCCTGATAAGCGCTTTGGGCTCGTTTGAAGGTCTCCTCGGCCCGTACCAATCGGGTCGAATCGGGCGAAGCCGCCTGAGAGCCGGCCAATCGAGCTGCGTACTCGATCTGAGCATTCAATAGCTCTGTCTCTGCTTCGGCGACTGATATGAGTTGCTCCTGGTCCTCGAGTCGAAGCAGCATGTCGCCAGCAGACACGAACTGGCCTTGCTCGAACGGCCGCTCTGTTACGATGCCCGTAGCCTGAGAGCTGATTTCTGCTTTTCGCCAGGGAGCCATGTGACCGGTTGCCTCGGCTCGGAGAACAAAGTCTGTGGGCTCCACGACCATGACATCCACTACGGCATTGGACGTGGTCCTTTCAGCCGTTGGCCGGTCTTCTTCGGATTCTTCGGCCCCTACAATTGCTGGCCACAATGCGTATCCGGAAAGACCAACCACGGCTATGGCCAGTATCACGCCTGCTACATGCCAGGCTTTGATGCCTCGGCGCTTCTTCTTGTCCGTCATGGGGATGTGCGTTTGGCTTTCCTGAAAAAACGCAATCGGAGGCGAAAGCGAAAGGTAGTAGAGTTCCCTGTTGATTGATCCCTCAGATGGTCAGGAGTTTCCCGCTATTGGGGCTTTAGTACAATCACACCAACGACCCAGTGGTCGTCGAAACTGTTGACCGCAATGCGTTAATTGTCCATCCGCATAGACAAGCTCTGGTTATTCCCCATGCGACTCCTCAATTCTGCATTCAGCACCCTCCTTTTCGGCTCTCTGGTGGTCGGATGCAACAGCGGACCTGATCCTGACCCTCGTTTCGTGACCAATCCAGACGTTCCTGACGGCAACGAACAGGCACTCAGCAACATTCAGGCGGAAGTTGTGGCCACGTTTGGGGGTGAGTCCGACAATCTGGACGAGGTGCTGAGCGGTTGGTTTTATCTGACTGTTGGCCCAGGTGGACAGATCGTGGTTATGGACAACCAAACGAATGAACTCAAGTCTTTCGATGGCGAAGGACGTCACTTGTGGACTGCTTTTGGACCAGGAGAGGCACCGGGTGAGATCAACAACGCGGGTCAGCCGCACTTTGGTAGCGATGGCAAGATCTATTTACCGAACCAGGGTACTGCTCGACTCGATATCATTTCCGCAGAAGGAGAGTTTGAAACCAGCCTTGATTTCACCGAGATGGGCTTGGATCGACCCGCGTTTCAGGGCTTTTTGAGCGACTCGATCGCCGTGTTTTACAACTGGCGCAGAGGATCCTACGGGGGACTCTTCTCTACTGTCTCTGTCGGCGACCAATGGAGTTTCGCGGACTCGTTTTTTGTAGAGTTTGAAAACGATGAACCCGCCGACGCTCGATTGATTTCTTGGCTGGAATCTGCCGCAGTAGATGGGTCCATTGTCGTCCCGAATCAACATGCCTTCGAGCAACGTGTCTACTCGCCATCGGGCGAATTGATGAAGACCATGACCCGAGAAAAGACTGGTCTAGTCGGTATCCAGCTGGTCGAAAGCGAACGGGGATACGGCCAGGTTCAATACAGTCGCCAGCAAGCACCATGGGTACTCGATGATGAATGGTTGATTGTTCTGAGCCGGTGGACGCTCAACTGGGAAGAGCTCATCGATTTCATGATCAACCCTGTCGAGGGCACGCGCCCTCCAGCAGACTCCCGTGAATCCCTTGATTTCTACACGCGTGATTGGGAGCTCGTTTGGTCGCTTGATGCGGACCAAATTTCCGAGGTATTCAACGGACCCATCTACGCAACGGACAGTGCCGGTCACGTCTACACGTTTGATACGGATACAGGGATGGGGTACAAGTACCGGTTGAAGGTCAGTAAATAGTCGGCGTCGATTCGCCGACAGAATCGAACAGCCCTACTTAACGAGACGATAAACAGCTGCCATGGGGTACTCTTCGTCCGGTTGAACGACCAACGTGTCGTGTTCACCAGCCCAAATAAACGCGAAGGGCACTTCCTCATTGGGGCCGTCATACACGATCTCAATCAACTCGCCTTGGGTATCAAAAAGTCGTTGGGTGCGGCATCGGGTGATGGTTTCACCTGCTTTTGCGGCAGCTTGGTACTTCTCGACGGTATCCGGTTCACACGGCCAACGAACATTGGTGAACACGTAGCCAGTGTCAATTGCCGTCAGGTCCACCTCCACAGGAAACATGGCAGACAAGTTTCCATTGTCGAATCGGGTTAGCACCGGAGGTAGCATATTTCCTTCGCTTTCGGCAACGTATTGCTCACCTTTCAATTGATCAGTGAGCTTCCAATAGCCATCCGCGAAGGCGTGACCAATGAAGACGGAGCCATCGAGGACTTCGCAACCAACGCCGATGCTAAACCCGCGAGGGGGATCGTCGACTCCAGGCAGTCTGAATTCTCTCTCATTCAAGACGGCCCCGGTTGTGCGATCAATCACATACGTGTGGTTGCCATATGACGCACTCATCGAGCGCGTTAGAACCATCCTATTTTCGTCAAGCCATCCGCATATACCAGCTCGATCAAAGCCAAATTCATTCACAGCCGTGGAGCTTTCGAATTCGCCAGCCATGGAATAATAATCAATTCGCGTCCCGCGCTGATTCGTGAAATGAATCTGATTGTTGACGAACCATGCTTTGCCAAAGCGAGAAAGCTCTCCGGGACCCTCTCCTTTCGAGTCTACCGTCCACAAATGGTCTCCCGAAGCCGAATAGACAACTATCTGACCGCCTGGGCTATCCGAAACCACGATCTGTCCGTCAGGACCAATCGAGGCCGCAGAAATGGCCTGAAAGAAGATATCTGAGTCTTCGTCCCCAATTGTGAACTTAAGCTCGTACCGCTGATCGCCGAGCTGGATGTTCTGCATCTGTGCCAAAGCGTGGTTGCCAAATGCCCCTACAGCGACAACCAGTGCCAGGAGACATTTATCGACTCGATTCATAGTTCCAATGGTGTGGTTCTGGCTAGTACTGGGTTGCCCTCTGGGTCTACGAAGGAGATCAATAATCGCCCCGAAGAATCGGCGTCCCATACGCGAACTCTGCTTCCGGTCTGCGAGTCGAGATCGAGCCGGACACGTTCCTCGAATCCATTTCGTAGGCTGAATACATCAACGTACGTCTCTGGTGGCTGATCATCAGCGTACGTGAATGAAACACCGAATCGCCCTCCCGGCAACGTGACAACTTGGGTGTTCCACACGCGAATCACGGACGATTGCTTGCCGATTCCGGCGAGGTGTAATGTCAGCACGCGACCTTTAGTGCCCTTCGGGGCTTGAGCAGGGCTTTCGATCACGAATCCCGGATCGGGCCCCAGATCGGCCGGAATGGTCATCGCTTTGATTTGACCAAAGCCGTTCGTCAGCAAAGGAACGACGACTATCTGCCCCGAATAAAGCTCAGGAACGATGACCACGCGAGCCTCACTGCTTTCCGACTGCATCCAAGCGGAACGGAATGCTCTTAACATATTCGCTCGAAAGGCGTGAAGCGGATTGTCTAAATCTACCACCTGACTGGGGTGGACCACCGACGCCTTGATCATGTCTTGATCCTGACTGAACCGATGAACCAATAATTCTGGCTCGACCCATAACGTAGCTGGCTGATATGCCACGACCCATTCGTCGGAAGTTGGATCGACATGAAGCAGATCAATAGCCCTTCCTCCGAAGAGACCTGCGGAAACACTTTCCATCAAATCGCCCTGATTTGAATACGCGCTGAATTGGCCATTCGAAATATCATACGCGAGCAACGAGTCGGAGCCAGCGTCAATCATCGAGACTATCCGCGAAAACTCTCCGGGGCCGGAGCCCGCTGATCCCAACTGAGCTAACTCGTTGCCCTCGCTGTAAAAATGTCGAAGGGAGTTCTGGGACTTTTCAACGAGAAACGCTGAACCGTTGGCCGCCAGAATGGCCATCCAGGGCTCATCCAGAAATACGCCGCTTTCTTCGTGGCCTACGGACCATTCAACCTCAAGCTGAACACCGCGGGTGTCCTCCCACGACTGCGCAAATGCCCAGACCGGGGACACTGAGCAGAGGGTAACGGCCAACAGAATGCCTTTGGCGCCGGTCTGATTGGTTCTCATTTCGCTTCTACCAATTTGCCTCGGCCCAGAATGGGCACCATCTCTTCTGTGTAGTAGAGGAAGTAAACTTCATCTGTCCCACTACCTCTAAGAAAAGTTGGACCAATGCCACTTTCGACAATTGGGAGATCAAAGGTTATTGAATGACGACCAACGTGCAGACCGGTCTGATCAAAGGCGTCGATCCAAATACCATCCATGCCGCTCTCTTCTGAAGAAAAAACTATTCCGATTCCGCCGTCTTTCAACGGTAAAGTGACATGTGCGAAGTTGTGGATATCTGCGAAATGCACGCCATCTCGTCCGTATGACCCCAAGGCATTTCCATATTTGTTGCCAGCGGCTCTCATCTCTTCTCGACTGATTTCCAGCTTGGTGGCATGCGGCAGCGTCGATTCATTTGACACTCGATGAACGACGGACTCTCCAAAGTCACCCGATTCAAACGGTATGGAAACCCAAGTTCCCGTATAGTATTTCGGCACAACTAAGACCGCTTCTCGGTCTGATCCCCGATACCACGATCCGGCCAAATAGGTGAGGATGCTACGTGCGGTGAAGGCATACACTGGATCCTCGACATCCAGAAACTCCGTAGGGGCCAAAGCACCTCCTCCCGATATCTCATCATCCAGATCAGCCCAATGGGCCAAAGGACTGTTGGCGTCTCGTTCTTGTGCCTCCTGCAGAAAAGCGATCCGATCGGTGGCCGAGTCATATGCTCCCAACCACATGAGACGCGAGGAAATACCAGGCAGCGTGATGTGCCTCACGAGCCGACCGGACGCATCAAATTCTGCAAGTCGGCCACCTCGGCGGTCATGAGCCAAGACGCCTTCGTTGGGCATGGCAAGCAGGCTGGTCACTTCGGAGAATTCCCCGGGGCCTTGGCCTTCACGGCCAATAGTCCTTACTTCTTCTCCTGACTTTGTGAACATGCGGATTTCTAGATCGCGCCGGTCGCTCAAGTATAAGTACTCCCCCGCGCCGATTACCAGGTCGCGAGGAGAAGTGAAAAACACCCCACTCTCTTCTCCCCCCAACTCCCATTCCACTTCCAAATGCCAAGGGGACTGGTCCAATTGGGCTGTGGCCGGGGCGGTCCCAAATGCGACCAGAAAAAGGCCAACGAGAATGCGTTTCATCGACGTATGGATGATGAATGGGAGGGAATGCAACTTGAAGGACACCGTGGCAAAAGACAATAGGCGAATTTACCCCACTTTTTGACGGATCAAGCCACTATCATAGAGTGATCAACCCGCCCTCTGTTGCCCTATGCGTCTTCTAGCCCTCGCCATCGCGATTATTGCTGTCGGTTCAGGTTGTGTCAACAATTCTGACGGAGAACTCAACTCGACCGATGTTCACAACCCCCGTTTAGGTATTTGGCAGGATGCAGCGGAGCCGCCGGTGCGGTTTGTTCTCGAGCAGACTTGGGGCGTTGAGGACGGTGAGCCAGAAGACATGATCGCACGAATTGGTCGCATCGTGGTCGATCAGGCAGGCAATCTGTACTCTCTCGACGGGCAAAGTGCGACGCTGACGTCATGGGATTCTGAAGGACAACATCGCTGGACGCTTTCTGGGGAAGGCGAAGGCCCAGGAGAGTTCCGGTATGCGTTCAGCATGGTACACGATGGAGATGGCTCCCTGTATGTGTTCAATCAATCCGGCACCCGAGTCGACCGATTCTCAACGGAGGGTCAGTTTCTGGAGAGCACACCGACAGAATCAGTGGGGTATGGAAGTCTAGGCGGAATCGGGATGCCTTCGCCGGATGTGCTGGTTGCGTCCGAGAGGGTTTCTGGAATATGGGGTGCCGGAATACGGGTATTGCGACGCGAGAGCAGTGGATGGGTTGCTGCTGATTCGTTCAATATCGACCAGTCTGAGGGACAGGAGGTACCACCAGGATTGTTCTCGGGCCCGCCCGTTCAGGTATTGGGCAAAGCGGTCGTCAATGGCCACGTCTCCCGCTATCAATTCGAATTCCGGGATTTGACGGGACAGGTAGAGCGAACCGTGACCAGATCTGTTCAGGGTTTGGTGCCGCCTGGAGTCGCCGTCGACGGAAACAGTCGCATGATTGCCATCTTCAGTCAACTTGGGACAGTGCACCTAGCTGCAGACGGGTTTTACTTGGTTGAAGCCTTTTGGCCTGACCAAGATATCGATCCCAACGCCGAAGCCACGATCATGCTCAAAACACGGCGAACGGACCAGCCCTGGAGCAATCAGAGCACGCTAGACGTCTTTGATTCCGATTTTCAGCTTCTGTATTCCATTGAATCAGAAGGCAGAGGCCACGAAGCGTTCGGGCGGGTGCTTGCATCCGATACTCAAGGCCGGATCTACGCCGTCACCAATGCTGAATTCCCTCAAATCGGGCGATACCGGGTTGAGATCTCTGCGCCTGAATAGATCACCGAAGAACTTCGATATGGCGCTTGACGACGGTTCCGTTTTCTTGCAGTTGAAAAATGTGGCCATCGCTCGAAATGGTGACGATTCCCCCTCCGGGCATCAGTTCTCTCCGTTCGTCAAGAGACAACGAGTACACCAGATTCCATTCAGCATCGAATAGGTCCACAATAGCATCTCTTTCTGCCATTGGAAACTGCCCCGAAGCATCACGCATGCTATACCATTCTTCGCCACTCTTGAAGTTTGTCGGCCAGTTGGCCCGTCCCATCCACCAACCCGACCCGATCGACCGTGGCGCGTTGAGGGCGGAGAAATAGCGAACCATGCGGTTGCCTCGCATATCGAATACATAAGGAGGTATCAGCCCTTCGAAACTGCGTCGCATGTCGCCAAGGTGTTCGCCTTCTAGCGAAAACATTCTGTAGGCGTAGTCGAAAGGATGAGCAACAATGATTGTCCCGCCCGCAGTCACTTCAACATAGGGTGGGATGCGCATTCCCTCGGGCGCACCGCCAAGTGAAAGTGCTTCATACTCGAAGGAGTGGACGATAGCTTCAGCATCCAGGTCGACCACATTGATCTGCAATGCATATCGATCCGCAATGGGCGATGCGAACACCACAAGGCCTTCGGAAGTCGCTCCAACCATTGACGGTTGCCTAAGCCCCAGCAAATCCATATTGGACCTGTCCAGAAAACGGCCGGAGGTTGTGAATCGGCTTGTATTTCGTTGCATGTCCTCCTGGACAATCAAAATGGAATCCGCCGCTAAAAACAGGCCTCGAGGGCTAGAAAGCTCGCCTGGAGCCTTTCCCGGGCTGGAAAAATTCGCGAGCCAAGTACCATCAGAAGAAAACTTCTTGATCACGGCCTGCTGTAAATCGAGGATGTACACAAATCCTTTCGAATCCGAGACAATCCCGAATGGGGCAGTAAGCAAGGCCTCTGGCGGCCCCGATTCATCGCCAAACACAGCAACCGTAGTTACCCGAATGCGCTCGTTCGGATCATCGGGTTGATCGGGCATTCTGGGATTCTCGACAAGGAACTGGGCCTGGGAAACGGGAGCAAGAGCTGCCAATAGCAAGCCAACTAACGCCAAGCCATGAGCGATTCGATTCTTCATGATTTCAGCCGGGTTCATCATCATTCACCTTTGCTCAAAGTCTGAGAAAGCATGCGCGATTCCAATAGTATTCCTGTACCATGTGGCTTCAGGCAAAATCGAATAGGTAGTAGTCATCATGACCATGCAATCGCTTTCAGACGGTATGGTGCGCGCACTCGCCACTCTTTGTGTACTGGTTCTTCTTGGGACCCTCGCGTCCTGTTCTAGCGAACAGGACGCATCAGTCGGACCCACTTCATTTGATGAAGTTGCTCTCGAGGCTGCCCAAGAGGCGCTCCTATCCCGTTATGAATTATCACCCTACGATGCGTCTCGGGATCCACTGCCTCGCACATCCAGCTTCGACGAGTTGTTTGAACCGGTTGGACTGTTGGAGTTTTCGGACAGTCTGCTTTTCAACGAACTGTCCAATGTGCAGATCAATAGTCGAGGGGAGCTTGTAGCCGCCGATATGCGGGCAGAAGTCGCTTATGTCTTCCACCCGGACGGAACGCTCAAGACCATCCTCGACCCCACCCAGTGCTTTCCTGGTTTTTCGGGTACACCCAGATTGGTCGAGCTAAACGATCACGATGGGATCACCATCATGTACATGGGTTCGCCCCTGTCATTCCAATTCGGTGCCGAGGGCGAGTGCATTGGACCCGTTGATGTTGGCGAGTGGAACCCGAGCGCTTTCTCGCTAAACGGGGACCGATTGTTCGGTTTCAATATCGAACGAGACGAATGGTCTGTTTGGGAGATGGTGGACTCGACCAAACAGGTGATTGTATCTGGGAGCGAGTTCGCGAAGCTGAATAACAACTATTTCAGCAACACAGGCGATCTCATCGCCATCGACGATTCCACTCTGGGTATCCTGTTTCGGCATTCGCCCCATGTCTGGCGACTCTCCCTTTCAGACAGCTCCTTGTCACTCATGGGAGAGGTGCCGCCTGATTTCGTAGAAACCAAAGAAGACATTCCGCCTGGCGCTGTTTCCCAGGATCAGATCAACGAAGCCCGTAAACGGATATGGGAGGGCAAGTCGCGTACGTGGGGGTACTATCGCCTTGCGGAGGATCTGATCATTGTGTATCACACAAACAGAGGTAGAGAACCTTTTGTGTCTTCAACAAACAGCCTGGGGCTTCGCATCATGGATCTGACTGGCAAGACGATCCACGCAGATCCCATCACTATGAAGGGGTACATGACGCAGTTTGTTGCCGCCCGGGACGGCTTGTTTTTCAGACTACTGAACGAGTATAGGGATGAGGAAGAGCGTCTTCGCCGAAATCCTCCGTTGCTAGTGTATCGCTTTGTCCCGCCTTCTCCCGCGTCTTGATTCCAACAACTCATCCTTCCGAATTGTGATGACTGGTCGCCCATTGGTTTTTATTGCCATCCTGATACTATCTGGTTGTTCACCCTCTGAAGAGATAACAGTTACTAGTGCCTCCCGTGAGATCATCGACGGGTACGAATTGGTGCGCGTCAGCGGGCTGAACAGCGTCGAGCCGGTGATTCTGGATCCCGTGCTTTCGATCGGTTCCGAAGACGGAGACGACCCATTTCTGTTTGGCACAATCAAAGGCGTCAACGCCGATAGCGAAGGCAACATCTATATCCTGGATTCGCAAGCAAGCGAACTGCGCGTGTTTTCGCCTGAAGGACAGTACTTGAAAACTATCGGGCAGTCCGGAGTAGGCCCAGGCGAGATCGATGAGGCCAATGGCTTCACGATACTGCCTGACGATACCATATGGCTCTACGATCATGGACAGTGGCGGGTGAAGGTGTTCAACACTGAAGGCGAGGAAGTAGAGTCCCACCCGCCTGTCGTTATGAGCTACGGATGGTTGTGGAGCGGAACGGTGGACCACAAAAAACAGATCTGGAAAGGCTCTTCGATGCTTGATGAGAACTTCCAACGTCCGCCAAAAGATGGCTTCAATGAGACCGCCGGAACAGCATTCATGATCGCCTATGACACGCTAACCGAGCGTGCAGATACCACCTGGCTGGGACGAGTCTCTGGAATGTATTACTCCATCACGATGGACCGTGGCTTCCGCAACATGGGATTGATGTACAGCCCTTCTCGGGCACAAACCGTGTCCCCTTTCGGAGATGGCTTCTGGAAGGCCGCCGGGTATGATTATGAGTTTGCCAGACTCAATCGAGCTGCCGACACCACCATGATCGTCAAAACGGATCTAGTACCCGTCCCCGTCACACAAGACGACAGAGACCGGTACATCGACGCCGTTGGTACTCAGGATCAGAAGATGGTGACAGCGGCAAATGAGATCGCTGGAAAGATGCCAGAATACAAGCCGGCCATTCAAGGGATAGTAGTGGACGACGACGGCGATGTCTGGATTACCCGATACGCAGATGCCGGAGAATTGACGACCATCGACTCATATTCCCCCAACGGAGAGTTCCTGAAGTCTTTTCATTTGAATGTCCCACTTCTCTCCTACTTCCCTCCCCGTATAAAAGATGGCCGTGTTTACGCGCTGGCATATCGGGAAGATGGTGTGCCGAGCATTGTAGTCTTTGAATTGTAATCTATCGGTCGGCTATTGCCAGAAAAACTCCTCGAAATGAAGAGCAGTCAACTCAGGTGTATCGATATGCTCCGTGTGGATACACGACCAACGCGAGAGCAATGGAAACAGGTAGAGTTTTCCTGGGAGTATTTCGTCTGTTCGGGGGCCTAAGTGATCAGATCGACTTCCTTTCAAGCAATAGCATTGCTGTAGATCACACGTTAAACGGCTCTGTTAGTGTCGTCGTGTACAAAGCAAACGGAGCGAAGAGTGAGACACATTCCCGTTGCGCTATTGCGAATGCTATTCGAATCATTTCCTAACTCAATATTAACAACGATATGTGGAGCGTAATTAAGCAATTGTGGAATAAGTTATTTGGCAAGGGAACTGCTTCTGTGTTCAACCTTAGCGTCTCGATACCGAGGGAGCAACTGCTGAGAACCGGAAGAATCTTGCTTGTGGACGATGAAAGACCTGACTTAATCGACGATCTGGAAAACGATGGATTTTCGATCGACTATCTGCCTGATCTCAAAAAGACAGATATGAATCGAATTACATCTGGAAGATATGACCTCCTAATTCTAGATTTTGGAGCGGTTGGAAGTGATTTTGGTGACGATGAAGGTCTTGAACTACTTCGAATAAGCAAACGTACTAATCCGGCTATGGTTGTTCTGGCCTACACTTCAAAGGCTCTTCCGTCGAATTTAGCTGACTTCTACCGGTTGGCGGACAATGTTCTAAACAAAGATGCTGGTATTCGAGAGTCATTCGAAAAAATTGAGGAGGCCTTGAATAAGGCAAAGGCGATATCAAACCTATGGCCTGCATTTCTAAACGTGAAGGGGGTGGCAACTGGAAGTAAAGAGGACTACGACCTACAGAAAGCATACATGAAAGCACTTGGCAGTCAGGATGATCTGAAGGCATTTAAAATGTTGGTTTCCGCAAAAAGTGGTAAAGAATCGCGCAGTACGATAGGAGATGTTGTGGTTGATAAGTTGATTGAATTTGGATTAAAAGCTACGATTGGTGCTTAATATGCCTTCGTTTTCGGAACTCAAACACGTATCTATTCTCCCCATTGTTGATCTCGACAGAATCGGACCGCCCATTGATGGGACTACTCATTCGGCTCCAGGCTGCTGTGCCAAGTTTTATAGCAGATCTGCAAAATGTTATGACCACTACTCGGCCTTGAAGGCATCGAAACATGACAATGAGTTGGTCCAATGTCCATATGGTTTCGCTTCCTACAAGTTGACTTTAGGAGCCACTACTGTCGGGATGACGGGCTTTGTTCCATATCCAAGAATTGGAGGAGCAAATGAAAGACAGCGGGCTAAAGACTATCCTCACAACAAAATTGTTCGTACAGCCCTTGGGCGTATAAACACAGCATTAAAGCACTTCGATGAGAAATTTCGAGAAATCGAAAAGACGTTAATAGAGCGATACGCTACGGCTCTTCATGAGATACGCAAACTAAACCGAGTCGTCAAACAGCAAGCTGAACGAATATGCAGAAAAGAGTCTCCTGAAAAACCAGACCAAGCCAATAAGTCCGTCGTTCGAATTTGGAAGAGTGCAGAACTAATGTCTCAACAATTCGAAATTGTTGAGGTCATGGCAAATGAGGAACTTGCTAATCTACCTCTCAATGACACATTCTCGGTCTATAGAATGTTCGACAAAGTAGTTAGGATCTACAAGTCCCTGCATCCGAAACGTTTGTCGATAGAAGCCACCGGCTTAGACAATCATGATATTCGTGCATGTGATAAAACATTTCCGATAATCGCTACCGTGCTGGTTGAGAATGCTCTGCGGTATGGTCTAGTCGATACCATGGTCACAGTAAATGTGCATTCGAATAGTCAGCAAGTCGAAGTGAGTGTGAGAAATTATGCTCTTTCCACAAAAAAACTTGATGACTCGGTCTTTAAAAGGGGCTTCCGAGGTCCTAGCGACAAAGAAGGCTCTGGAAACGGACTGTATGTGGCTCAGCTAGTTGCAAAACAGCACAATACTAAGATTACCATCTCTACATCAGCTCCGACTTCGGGCAAAGTAGTACATTCATTCGAGGTGGTCTTTCCGCTGGCAAAAAGGACGTAAGATTTGCACTTATCCGATCCAAAGTTCTCCGTCTAACAATCTCATTCTGCGGTCTCACAGTTCTGGCGTGCTAGTCTATAACCAGTTTCTTTTGGTAGGTGGGCGTTAGCACACCGCAAATCGGCCAGCAAATACTGCTATTGTCTTGTTGCGAAGTATGGGAGACTACTTACTGTTTATTGACAATCTAGAAGTAAAGATTATGGTGCTGCGGCAAAATGCACGCAGAGGCTTAGTGGCTGAACACCTAGTAGTGAGCGGTAGCAGAGGCTTGCCCCGTCCCTGAAATTGCCTTCTCGGACCACATCCAAGCATATAAACGCTTACGTGTTGATCATCATGCGGTGATTGTCGGAATACCTGCTGATTTATTCCTATCGGGCATTCTATGAATTCACCCGAGATAGGTATGTATTCTGAGATGCGGTCTGAATCAACAATAGTCAAGGTTGTAAGTCGGATATGGCCGTAGAAATGGTAATTCGGGACTAAAAGAGAGCGACTACCTTGTCATACATTGTGTTGTTGAAGTCACTTTCGATTAATGAATACGGTGAGCTTGCAGTAATGAGTAATTGTTCGGTTTCAAAGGTCAGAGAAAATGTCCACAAGGTCTCCCTGCCCCGGGCCATATTCCTGACTTTTGTGATCCCTGCAATTATTGTTCTGAGTTCATGTGATTCTAATGAGTTAGCTGATCCAAACCGTCCCCCATTAGTCGATTCTTCGGGAGTTGAGCAAATTCCACCAATCGATTCCAGAATCGCATTTGTACGATATTTTGGGCCTACACCGGCAACTGCGGACAGTAGCTGGTTGATGATAGCCGAACTAGATTCCCCTTTCCAAGCATCGCGGCTGGCAACTGCCACCCAAATATTTAGGCCTAGGTTTAACCCGGCAAAAACCAGAATTGTATTCAGTGACGTCCGCAATTTCTGGCGACCTTTTGTGTCTGATATTGATAGTGGACCGGTATATGAGCTTCCCGGCACGCGCAACACGCAAGTAGACTCACGAACGATTTCCTGGACGAGTGACCAGTCGTTTACCGCGTCGCACACGTTTGCTGCAACGGCCTCAACTTTCACCTACGAATTTGAGAGCGAAATCAAGGAGACAGTCAGCACTTCTTATTTCACAACAGGATCGGACCTAGTCGATGGTCAACAAATCGTATCTCGCGATCCTTTTGGCTCCCAATTCAGATCGCTTGACCCGACAACAAGAATAATGCGCCTCCCGTCATGGGCAGACACGCTAGACGCCTGGGGCAACGAAATCTCTAGGTTTGTTTCTCAGAGTGAATGGACCTCGGAGATTGCCGGAGTCGCCCGCCCAAGCGCGGTAAATGGTCCACTACAAGTTTTTGTGGTTGGCGCGGAGGAGGTAAACCTAAGATGGTTTCCACTCCCGGGCGGCCACAACGCAACATCTCCAGTCTGGGTTGGACAGGATTCTCTGTTAGTCGTGGGCACTACCGATCCTTCTCTTGACGGTGGCACCACCATTTATCTGCTGGATGTAGATCTTGGTACGTTCTCAGTGTGGCTAGATTCCTCAGTCATGCCAGGTACCGATTTCATTGGATTCCCTGACTATTAAAATGGGGAATTTTTGTCAGCGTGAATGGGGCGAGATGACTACCGCACCCCGGCTTTGATCTCTTTGATTCTCTTTGGAACCAACTGATACGTTGATCAGGGCAAACGCTCATGGTCTGACCTATCCACAGACCTGAGGGGCATTCAATCCAATGAGAGTCTACATCGCCATAGCATTTCTGGGGCTTTCGATAGTCGCAAACCAAGTCATTGCACAAGAGGCCGACTCGAAACTAACGGCTTTCGCTGCTCAATTCGGAGATAAGGCCGAAACAAGATTTTCGCCAGTGGACCATGGCAGGTTTGCCGTAACTTCTGCTAGAATCGCCACTCATGAGACAACTCTGGGTGAACAGTCTGATGTGATCGTCAAGAATCTCACATCGGATATGTTTTCTGAACGCGAAGTGTTTGTCGCCACTCAGTCTCTTCCAACTCTAGGCGGTGGTGCCAAGAAGCTGTACCAGCAAACTTTCTTGGGGTTGCCAGTTTTCGACCACGGCATTTGGGTATATGCAAACAGATATCCGTCAGGAAGGCCGATTGGCTCGAGTGAGGACGGAAGATGGGACATCTACGATCCGGACTCTAGAGATCACATGACCCCATTGACGATCGATCGCATAACGTCCAAAACTGCTCTCGACATCGAGACAGAGGGACGGCGAAATGTGGATTTGAATCGCGCGACCATTTTGGCCACATCTGAGCTGGAAGGGATTCCCTCAACGGTCGAGTTGGGATATCTGAAGCAGGAAAACGGATCGTTCATTCCAGCGTACCGCGCAAGCAAAGCAAATGAATACGGTACGGTTTACGTGACCATCGACGCGAGGGACGAGTCCGTGATATCCAATACGGGGCTCAAAGCAGGTATTCAGTCTGACCACGCGACTATCGACTTTCGTCACACGAGCCGGACAGAGGGAATGTCATCATTCTGCGCTGACAATACGGCTACCAATCTTGAAAACGCGGATGTTTATCGGAATGCACAAACCATCGATAGCGGCGTGACGGATTCAATTCTTCTCTATCTGTGTCCTGCTGTCGGTGGGAAGTATAAGCTCACTGGCAAGTTTGGTAGTGTTCACAATGATGGAGATACATCCAACGGAGATGAAGTTGAGGAAACTGTAGGGGACGACTTTGACTACAGTACCGGCACAGTGGATTTTGATCAAGTCCAGGCCTACTTCCACATGACCACATTCAATCAGTGGATGCTTACCAATTATCAGGACTATTACGACTCGGGTCCTGATACTCTAGTTCTCGACTACACGATTCCGGACATTGATTTCTATATCGATTCGGATGTTGGGGGTCCACAGGTAACCGGGTCAGCCACCGTAGAGTTTAACACCTACGATTCTGCGTCAAGCGCCTATTGGACACACGAACCAGCAGTGATCGCTCATGAGATGGCGCACATCCACCAATACATTTTCACCTCTTATTACGTCAGCGGTGCAAGTAGCCTGGACGAACACTTGGCATTGGGAGAAGGAATGGCCGACTGGTGGGCCATCTTCTATCGTAATCAGTTGTATCCACCGACAAATGAAGAGACTATTCTAGGCGACTACGCGGGAGACTGGGAGCGTGATGTAGACAACACTATTTCCTGGTCAGACTTGAAGGATGCAACGACAAGAGATGCTGACGGTGATGGTCTTCTCACAGCGGCAGACTACTATGACATGTCCATGGTGATCTCTGGATCTCTGTGGGACTATTGGAAGGACGAAGGATCAGAAGTGCCCCACATTATTCAGCTTGCTGCAGACGCTACACCAGACACTTCCCCGGATTTCATGGATTTTCGGGACGCCGTAGTCACTGCTGCTGACGGGTGCTACCAAAAAACTGCCAGTTCGCCGGGCAACATATTTTGCTGCTCTGGGACATGCAGCGATGTGGCGGAAGATGCATTTGACGACCACGACGTCGACTCAACAACTGACGGTGAAGCCAACAATTATTGGACCGGAATGGGAGCCAAAGGAGTCGCCTCTGGACTATTTGCGAATGAGGATGACGGAATTGAGTTACCGATGAGCTTTGTGGTGAATTCGTACCCCAACCCATTCACAGATCAGCTTCAATTCGACATTGCGATGCCGGAAGAGGGAGTTTTCAAGGTTGAACTATTTGACCTCCTCGGTCGATCAATCTACTCCCATTCATCAGAGGCATCAGGCCAAGGTGTATACACCTTTGTGGTGGACAGTAGCCCACTCTCCCCCGGTTCGTATGTCTATCGGATTTCGAGTCTGGCTGACACAAGAGAAGGCACAGTTGTGAAATTGCGCTAAACAACGCATGAGTTACTTGGGTCCGACATCAATGAGTAGAATCGCCAGATGATATTCCTCTCTTCTTGAGGCTACAAATGCGGAATCGCAAGGGGAAGATTCAATCTTCTTTTTTTGTGGTCTGTTAGTGTAAGAGTGTTAGCAAAAAGTGGTGAATCACCACCACTTTGAGTTAAATCGAGAGGCTTCACTAATCAAAGATCTTTCCGCAATACATGTGTATTTAGCGGGCTTGTGGTCGTCGGAACGGTTACTTAGAGGGGAGCTCTAGCTATCTACATATTTGCCTGACATTACCTGGATAGTATTTTTGGAATAAAATGGATTCTATCCTTTCAGTATTTGCCAATTTGTGGGATCCTATTTCGATTCCCACTGGTGCTCTAATCGGTCTACTTTTTGCAAAACTCTGGAGCAAGTTCAGAGGCAGAGTGATTCCCATTCGATTTGAAAAACAAGTACAATCACTCGCCATTTCAAGCAATGATGCATTCTATGGGAATGTTGAAGTGCTTTACAACGGTCGGCAAGCAAGCAATTTGTACATGGCCCGCGTTGTCCTTTCCAATGAAAGCCACAGAGACCTGATAGATGTCGAAGTACAGATCGGGTTCAGAGATGGTACAACATTCCTAAGTGGAGGCGGGTCAATTGATGGGTCGCTCAGCAGCCTTCAATTTGCTCCCGCTTTTCGTCAACAGCTGCAAGAGTATCTTGACCTCCCGGATGATGAACAGACACACCTACTTGTAGAACCCTTAATCAAGAATCGTTTTTTTGTGATTCCAGTCCTCAACAGAAGCACTTCAGTGTCGTTCGCTTTCTTAGTGGAAGAACCCGAAGGAGCTTTTCCACAACCGATCGTTTCGATTCAGCATGAAGGTGTCAAACTCTCCGAACGCGCGGCGCTTCCATTGATTTTTGGAATTCGAAGCGACATTGCTGCTCTCGTTGGATTGGCTGCAGCACTCATGCTATTTTGGGGTTTGGCAGGATATTTCGACCAGAAATTATGGCTGATGATGACCGGAGTGGTGCTTGGAGGAACAGCAGCTCATTTTGGCGCTGCACTTGTCAGATTGTTTAAGGCGGTTGTCAAGATTCTCACCTAATCTGTCCAGATGCCAAGCGCAATTAGCGGGTTCGCTTGCGAATGAGCATTCTGGAATACAGAGCTGTAGATCTGCCCGATGCGTACTTCCACCGAGTCTTGAGGGGGAGAGCAAAACAGTATATCTCTACTGGGCATTTCCGCATTTTGAGTTGGTGAGCACTGGATCCCCCACTTTCTGAAAAGTGGGCGCAGCTTGCCTCGATTCCGCCAGCCGATATAAAGCCCCACGTCAGCAACCCCGAAAGTGCCTGCTTGTCTATTGATCATGGGAGGCTCGACTACCTATCTGATTCTGCCGATTCTGCTGAGCACACTTGCGCTGCCAAGCCAGGCCTTTGGTCAACGGCAGTTCGTCACCATTGCTGGGCAAGTACACTCGGCCACTTCAGGTGCGGCACTTCCTGGAGCCAACGTCTTCGTTTCGGGCACGACAATCGGAACGGCAGCTGACTTCGAGGGCCGTTTCGAGTTTCGGTATCCCAAAGGGCAGCAGAGTATCGAAGTTGTAGCCTCAATGGTTGGTTTTGACGGAAAAAGCCAATTGATCGAGATAGCAGGGTCGAATACGATTGTGGTCAACTTCGAACTGGAAGAGACTACTTACCAGTTGGAGGAAATCACAGTCGCCTCGTCCAATGAAGACTGGAGGGTACTCCTACGCCAGTTTCAAAATTTGGCATTCAGCACAACTCCAGCTTCAAATCAATGCATGATCGTTCAGCCTGAGTATCTGAGCATCAGCCGAATAAATCACGCAGATCGTATTCGAGCCACGTCAAATCAGCCATTCGAGTTCTTGAATGAAGCCTTGGGATACAGAGTAAGGCTTCATTCTCCACGCATTGAGGGTGGAGCGGACGGATTTCAATGGGAGGGGAATCTTCAATTCGAAGAATTTGAGCCCGAAAGCGCATCTCAGCTCGAAGAATGGCGCTCGAATCGCAGAACTGCCTTTCTTGGTTCGCCCCGACATTTCTTTGCGTCTCTGTCGAGGGAAAGTTTGACTGAAGAAGGGTTCTACGTCGCCACAACCCATCGCCCGGGCATCGTGTTTGAGCATCGGGTGGCACCCAATGCCGAGGAATATGTCAGTGTGGAATTGGCTGATCCCACGGTTCCAACTTGGGCTGTACGATTCGAAGGTGTGCTTGCCGTTTCTTACCAAGGAGAACGCGAGTCCATGTCGTATCGACGATACCAGGACGAGAGTGGTCAACGTCAGCGCAGTCCTGCTGAAGCAAGCCAGAGAAGACTCATTCCTCGGGAATCTCAACAGTCCTGGCTAGAGCTAAATGATGAGTTTCTGATCGTGGACAGTCTCGGAAACGAGTACGGCCATTTTGCGGCCAAGCGGTATGGATATTGGGAATGGGAGCGCCTGTGTGAAGCCCTTCCTCTGGACTATTCCCCGACTACCAAGGAGTAGTGGGGCTTTATATCAAGCGTTTTTTGCGGAATCGTCGGAGGCCAGTTTGTTCCGGAGGCCTAAGTTGCGACATATTGTTATTCCCCCAGCCATGATGCTTACAAGCAGATTGATCTCTTTGCTTGGATTGCATTTAAAGCCGCGACCTTGACACTAGTAGCCAAGTGAGCTTACTCAACGGTCGGGAATGCACTGATGCACGCAATAGGTAATTCTGCTCCTATGTGTAGATGATGCGAGGTTGAAAATGGAACAGGGGTTAATTAACATGGTATCACAGAGTAACGACACCTGATAGCGCCATGTCCGTCATTCGATACCGCGATTACCACCCACTTGCTCCACTGCAGCCGCATGAACTGCGCTACCTCCGCGAGTCTTTGGGCTGGAGCCAGGCCAAGATGGGATCATTCCTGGGCAAAACGAAGGTTACCGTGCATCGCTGGGAGCAGGGCCAGTTTGCGCCTGATGATGTGACGCTCGGAGCGCTGCATCGTCTTTGGTACGAAGTCTTTGGAGACTACGAAGGGCCGTACAAGAATATGTATGCGGGGCAAGAGCCTGCTCCAGCGCCTCTTGTAGCTGCAGATAAGCTTGCGACCGTTGCACAGGCGCTACTTATAGGAGGCGTCGCGTTTTTCCTGGCAAAGGGCATCATGGTGAGCGATGATGAGTGAACCTATCCTGGTTACTGGCGCTCAGCTTGCAATACTCCTTCAGGTCACACCTGCAGCGCTTAGCAAAGCCGTCAGGAATGGCCATCGCTGTGGCGGCTATGATGTCGGTGCGTGGGCCGAGCGAGGCAAGAATGGGCGCGTGAAGGGCTACAACATTGCAAGAGAGACGATGTGGGCATTGATGATGGGAGCAGTCTCGCCTGGCAATGCGCTTGATTTACAGGACAAAACGCCTGAATTACCCGCAAAACGAGATTTTTGTGGCGGAAGTGTTCCTACAAGGCAACAAGCGGCGGGCATTCCAAAGCTGGAGCCCAGGCGCCGCTCGACCCATGAAACGACCCATGATCCGGGCGTTTTGCCAAGCACTGGCGGCCTTCGGGGAGCTGCAACGACTGTTCAGCCGAGCAGAGAGGAGCTAATTGGTGAGCTATTGGCGCTCCTCATCCAGCGATATCAACCTCACATCCAGCAGTTTTTGAAAAAATGCTGGAATGCCGCGCAATCTGGGGGCTCAACTCAACCTTCGGGAGCCAATCGTTAACCGAGTCCAGTGGAAAGGCAGCTACACATAACCTCGGTTGATCCTTCTGGCCTGCGGCGCATGCTGCAGGATGTGATCACAGAGGAGTTAACCTCTCTTAGAGAGGAGGTAGCGCATTTATCCGAGCAGCTTCGCTCGTCGCGGCGCGTGATTACCCACAAAGAGGCGACCCTCTACTTCGACGAAGACATAAAGCCCGCCACGATCATCGAGTACATCCAGTACCGCGGGCTACCTGCCTACAAGAATGGCCGCAAGTGGTTCATCTACTTCGAGGACTTGATGGACTGGCAGATTGGGGCTATCGGGTTTGCCGAGAAACGCACGGAGCCCTGCGTGGTGCCGCCAAGGCATTGGAGGCAAGAGAGAGGCTATCTCCGTTTGCTTGCCGAGCAAGCCGACATGTTCAGCGCTCTTCCCGCTTGAGGATGCCCAGCAGCTTGTCGTCGACCTCGCGCGATCGCACCTTTTTGACGTAGGCCTGCGTGGTCTTGATGTCTCCGTGCGAGAGCGTATCTGAGATCCGCTGCACCGGCACGTTGTTGCGATCAAGATGATAGGTCCAGGAATGGCGGGCCATGTGGGTCGTGATGGGCGTAGCGATGCCCGCCTTCTGCCCAGCAATCTTGAGCAGCTTGTTGATCTTGGCCGTTACGCGCTTGCGCGCCTTGAAGCCTGCCTCAGATGAGGGCGAGACGCCCGCTGGAATCTCGGGGAAGATGTAAGCATCCGGTGCCTTGTTCAGCCAGCCGTACTGCCTCAGAATGCGAATAGCCGTAGGCGAGAGCATCATGGGGTAGGCTACTTGCCCGGTCTTGAGCATCGTGTAGCTCAGGCGGTAGCCATCGCCCTCGGGCTCGATGTCTTGGCCCCGCAAAAAGAGCACGTCCGAGATGCGCATCCCAGCCGCGTGAAAGGCAAAGACGAAGTAGTTGCGCACGTCGGCCGTTTTGCCCGTCAACTCGGCATCTTCGAGCGCGCAGACCTCCTCGAAGGTGAGCTTACCCTTCTCGGCGCGCTTCTTACGGAGCGAGAGGTTGAAGAAGGGGTTCTTGTCTTGCGGAAAACGCCCCTCGCGTATCTGGATATAGAGCACCGAGCGAATGTAGCCCAGGTTCTTGGAGACGGTGTTGGTGCCATTACCGTGCACTTTGATGAGGTAGGTCTCAAAGCCGCTCAGGAAACCCACGGTCAAGTCGCGATAGGGAAGGCGCGGCTTACCAAGAGAAGACTCGCAGTAGGCTGTCAGCTTGGCTAAGACCGGCGTATAGGCATCGACCGAGCCATGCTGACCCCGCTCCCGAAACGCCTCGATGCGCCTAGCAAAGTCTTCCAAGAAGTCGTTCGGCTTCTGCGAGCCACCGCTTGCGATCAGTTCCTTGATCTCTTTGGTATCGATATCGCGTCCGCTCGTAACGGCGTCGATGAAAGCGCCTTCGGCCTTCTCGAGTAGTTGCTTAATGAAGCGGTTGATCTTGGCGTGGTGGCGGTTAGTCTTGCGAACCTCGCGCTGAGAGGCGTTCCACTCCTTCTCCTTGATGCTGATCTGGATCGAGAGCGTCGAGCGCTGCCCACGGTGGTGTAGCACGAGGTAGAGCGGTATGCTCCCGTCGGGCGAACGCTTGGACTTCCAGGGGACGATGCGGGCTTTGGGCATTGGTCAGGTCAACAAGAAGGTGACGATTATGGTGACGATAAATGACCAGATTACCAAGAGGCTTCGCTAGGTCTCACCCAACAATACACTGTAAAAGCCCTAGAAACCGCGAAACCAGTCGAAACCCCGGTGAAACCCAACCAATACTGTGTTCCCACCCCCTCCGCATCCAGCGAGAACCCCGGCTGCCGAAAGGCAGCTGGGGTTTTTTGCTTTCGGGAGGGAGGAAGCTCGCTCCGTGAGGGCCGAACGAGCAACAGATCACATCCTCCTCTCGTTACCTTCCCACCAAGCAACCTTCCGCTCCGGCTCATTGTCCTCCCGCCGCTCTTCCTTGCTGACCTACGCCCCGCTGCTCATCGCATTCGGGTACGTATGCGTCGTTGCCATCACCGGCGCCGATATGGAGACACGCACTCGAGGACTGCGCTACTGGTCCCTGCTCGGAATGGCCGTCTTTGCCATTGCGGCGCCTCACGTCCTGTTGCCCGACCGCAACCTTCGCCTGATGCAGCGCCTCAACCGATCGCCCGAAAAACTACTTCGGCATCAGTTTGAACAGTGGCGGCCCGTCGTCTGGCTGTTCATCATCCCGGCTGTGTTGGTGGCGTTCTGGGATCCGGGGCATTTCGCGCAGAATCTGGGAGATAAATCCCTCCACTTCGCTTCGACCGCCCTTCTGCTGCTGGGTGTCTCCCTGTACAGCTTCCTGTGCTATGTCCGGATTGGCCCCGTTTCCCAGTCGTGGCAGGAAGGGACCCGGGGAGATTGGTACCGCACAATGAAAGAGAATTCCCCTGGCGGATTCGCCGTACCAGAGGGCATGGTCCCCGCCATGCTCGCCACGCAAAAGGTTTTTGCCTTGGGGATCGTCGTACTTGTTGCTTCGGCTTACCTCGGACAGTCCGTCCACATGTTGCTCGAGGTGCTGCCCGGGATAGTCCTGGTGACTAGTACGCTGTATTCGATGAAGTCGAATGCCGGGCAACACGACCACGCCTACTACGCCACCAATGCATTCTATGGCGAAGTATTCCGGAGTACGGGCGGAATGCGCACGTCGGCCCGGGAAGCACTTCCGTTCCGCTCTGTTTATTGGTGCCCCAAGCGCTACCGATCGCATTTGTGGGCGCTGCTCAATCAGTTCGACCGCAAATTGCCTCTCGGAAGATTGATGGTAGTTGCACATGGATTGCTCTGGGTCCTCTTCTACATTGATGCCTCGAGCGCAACCGTGACTGCCTATCTGATCCTTCTGGTCGTTACCAAGAACGCAGGCAGCCACGTGCTCACCAGACCAGACCTGGCCCCACTACCGTTTCACCTGGGCCGTCAGCCCATCCTGGGCTGGGTGTTCACTCGTTTTTTTGTGAACCTGCGTTGGACCATGCCATTACTGGCCAGTTTGATGATTGTCGCCCTTTTCGAACCCGCACTTTCGTATGCGCATGCCTTCGGCTGGGCACTTATCGACACCGTCGTAGGATTTGCAACGGCTATCTTCTTCACTTTCAGAACCGAATACCGCTATCGCCGCCGTCTCGCCTGAATCGCTTCGCCTGACCGGCCTTTCCAAACGATACGGACAAGGTCCACCGGTCATCTCTGACTTGACCCACACCTTTGTGCAGGGCTCAGCAACGGGGTTGGTTGGACCCAACGGGTCCGGGAAGACCACATTGCTCCGCCTGCTGTCCGCCGTTGCGTATCCGACGACCGGAAGTGTTCAGTATGGCGATCTGGATATTCACGCCCACCCCTTCACCTACCTGCGACATGTTGGCCAGGTCTACGCCGATGCCCAGCTACCTCAGCACTTGACGGCTGTTGAGCTGCTTGAGTGGATTCTTCGAGAGCGTGAAGACTGGGATGGCAATGGCTCTGCTCGCGTTGAGCAGATGCTCGACGCCGTGCTCTTGGATGAACGTCGGCACAATCTGATCGGCACGTACTCAAGTGGTATGATCCAGAAGACCCAACTGGCCGTTGCACTGGTCGCTCGCCCCAACGTATTGCTGCTGGACGAACCGTTTCGCGGATTGGATTCCGAAGCGACATCGGCAGCGCTTGAACTCGTGGATGATTTCCGCAAGGCTGGAGGTCTATTGCTTATCGCCAGTCACACGCGTGCTTTGCTGGACCAGTTCTGTGACGAGGTCATGGACTTGACCGATCGAGGATGAAAGTCTTTGGTCCGAGTGGAAAGGGAGGATGCCTGTGATTTACCATAGCGAAGCCCAATCATCTCAAAACCCGTTCTAGAACATGAAACGCATTCTTCTGGTCGCACTGACTCTACTGGTCCTTCCCGTTGCGGCCCAGGACACCCTCGAGGAACTGGACGCTTATTGGGCCGAAGTCTCAAGGACCGTAGCCGACGGCGATTTTGAAGGCTATGCGGCCGTCTACCATCCCGATGCGGTGTTGGTTTTCGCATCAAACGACCAGTCTGTCCCGCTTCAGCAAGCACTTGACGGCTGGAAGGCGGGTTTCGATGCCACCGCCAGCGGAGCCATGACTGCATCGGTTGACTTCCGGTTCTCTCAGCGCTTGGTCAGCGAGACAACAGCGTGGGAAAAAGGCATCTTCAGCTATCGCTCGGAGAGCGATCAAGGTGAAGGTGGCGCCATGGTGCACTTCACCGCCCTCAGCGTCAAGAAAGGTGGTCAATGGCTGATGCTGATGGAAAACCAGATGGAGCAGGCGACACAAGCAGAATGGGACGCACTGGCGCCGAAAGAGAACTGATTCGCCAGCCCCAAAAAAAGACGACCCGCTGAATTGCCCGGAAGAATCGAGGGCGGAAACGGCTACTGTGCGGGCGTCAACTCCGGGACGACGTCTGAGCGCTCAAAGCGCTCCTTGACGATGGACACACCGAATTCCTCGTCCCCGATTCGGGCATACTGGAGATCGCCGACCCATTCCACCATGGCGGCATCGGGTTCCATCGGCGAATCCGTTGTTCGGCTCTCGAAATGATAGAGGCCGATGCCTGCGGCGTAGCGAAACGAGATGAATCCGTTGTCGCCGTTCTGATCGCCCCAGAAATGCTCATATCTCGCGGTTGAGTCAACAGGGACCGTCTGTCCTCCGACCTGGATGGCGGTCGCCTCTCCCACCATGTTCATGTCTTGCTGGGAAAACGGGGACTGCCAGTTGCAATCAGACATGCCCATGTTCGATGCTCCCATCAGATGGATGCGACCGCGCTGTTCACGCGTGTAGCATTGAGCCTGTCGGATCAGCCGATCCTCTGAATATGTCTGTACCAGAACGAAATAGTCATCGACCCCAGCAACGGGCGCCTGAATAGCGGTGACGGTGAAGCGCAGAAAAGCCGGGTCAATGGACTCTCCATCTCGCGTATGGGTAATCCGGTACTCGAACTCGTTGCCATCCTGTAAATAGATGAATGGCGTTTCCATTTGGCCGTTGTTCAGCGTCGGAGGAGCCATGATACTCGCTCTGGGCTGAGCAGCTGCTGGCAAAGCGACAAGCGCACATGCCGCGAACACCAAAAAGGCTTGCAGCTGTGCGGGGACTATTTCCAGAAAACGATTCATTGCTGTGCGTACGCGCACGGAAGAGTTGGGTTACACGAGTCTGGACGGGCTGATCGGAGACCACCACTTGAGCTCTTACTCGCTCTGCATCGGTCGTCTGTCAATCGTTTGACGAGGATTGAGGCAGTTTGGATAGCGCCTCTTCAAAACGTCTCATCGGTTCGTTCCCGTAGAACACGTCGACTGGCCCTGCCCCCCTGTTCACTGGAACGACGGCAAAGGTGGGCGTCCCCGTCGCGCCATAAGCGCCGCCCAATCTCAGGTCGGTCATGATGAGCGGCGCGACGGCATCGCGGTCATAACAGTCGCGGAATTCCTCCAAGGGCAGGCCAGCATCTGTGGCGAACCGCTCGAAAGCGGGATAGGGATCGCGCAGGTAGCGCCAGTCTGATTGCTCTTCAAACAGTCTGTCCAGCATCGCCTCAAAACCAGCTCGATCCGCGACACCACCGGCACAGAGGGCCGCCTTTGAGCCCTGATATCCTCGCATCAATCTTGGAATAGGCGTGAAACGGTAGACGAAATTCGCTTTGTCGGCAAGCAGCATGTTCAACGAGTCCTTCCTCTGAAGATGGAAGCGACGGCAGGTTGGACAGGCCGGATCGGCGAACTCATGGACCGTTGCTCGAGTGGCGTCGGTGCCATACGTCCGCGCCAATTCCGCTCGGCTGAGCAATTGGGCATCCGCACTCACGCTGTCCGCGGCGGTCTGCGCGAAAACGGCTATCGGTGAAAGAAGGATTACAGCAAGAATTAAGCGGAGTCGAAGCATGGGAATCGAAGCAAAAGGCAGGCAATAGCGGGTCCAGGATGTACCTGAGGAGTGTGCAATTGTTGCTATTACCCTGTCCTGCCGAGTCCATATCGCGCCGCTCAACGTCCCGCCCACTCAATTCAAGATTGCGCGAATCCGTGACGATGCTGCAAACCCTTTTCCATTCAACGCAACCGACCCATACAGGCCCCGTAGACGGCGTAGCCTGAAACAACGGGGTATTCCAGGATGCCCTGAGGGGTTTTCACCTCCTGAAACGCTCTCCCTGACGAATTCCACTCAGGAATGAACAGTCGGCGGTTTGCGTCCAAAGCAAGGTGTCAGATTCTCCTCCATCCAGGAGCCTTCGTTGCGTCTGCAGCGACAGTGTCCCCGTATCAACCATTCCAGACGACATGACTTCCAGCATCGCCCTGCCTCGCTTCGATTCCGCCGCCTTCCGGCACTTCGCAGCCCTCTCGTTGCTGACTCTTTTTGCTTCCCTGTTCATGGCCATGCAGGCCAACGCCCAGGAAATCCAGGAGGTCACATTCAATCAGGCGGTCGAGATCGCGCTTGATAACAACAACACCATCAAGCGGGCCGAGAACAATCTCGAACTGCAGGAACTGACGGTCAGATCGGCACGAGCTGATTTCCTCCCCAACTTGAATGCGAATACGGGAGCGAGCCGAAACTGGGGCCTCCAGTTTGACCAGACCGTCGGTCAGCTGCGAAATACGTCGACTGACGGATTCAACTACGGTGTCAGTACAGGGCTGAACCTGTTCAACGGGTTTTCGGATGTGGCCAATCTGAATGCCGCCCGGGCCGCCCTCGAAGCACAGGAGTACTCGATGGAGCGGACACGTCAGACGGTCGTGTTCAATGTGATCTCGAACTATCTCAATGTCATTCTGGGAGAGGAAAACATTCGCATCCGCCAGGAAGAGGTGGAGGCCCAGCAGCAGCTTCTCGATCAGATCGAAGAGTTTGTCCGGGTCGGTACACGGGCCATCTCTGATCTGTACCAGCAGCAGGCCACGTTGGCAAACGCCGAATCCAACCTGCTGACGGCTGAAAGCAACTTCCAGGTGGCGAAGACGCGCCTGATTCAGGTTCTGCAGCTCGATCCGCTTTCGGAATACCGATTCATGGCTCCCGACCCAAGCACGCTCCCGCTCAGTGTTCGCGCTTACGATCCCGAGGATCTGCTGGTCAGCGCATTCGAACGCCGTGCCGACATTCGGGCCATGGAAGCGTCGATTAACGCAGCGGAGCAAGGCATTCGCATAGCCCGCTCGGGGTATCTGCCGTCACTGAGCCTGAGCGCCAGTCACGGTTCCGGCTACACATCAGCCAACGAGCGTGACGACTTCGGAACGCAGCTTGAGAACAACCGATCCGAACGTCTTGGATTCAGCCTGTCCATCCCGCTCTTCAACCGTCTCAACGTGAAGCGGGGAATCGAGTCCTCAAAAGTGCAGTTTGCCAATGCTCGACTGGACCTGGAAAACGTCCAGCAAAACGTTGCCATCGAGGTTCGCCAGGCTTATTTGGACTATCAGATTGCTGTACAGCGTCTTGATGTCACCGAGAAGAGCCTTCAGGCAGCCGACCAAGCACTTCGCGTAGAAGAAGAGCGCTACGAAGTCGGTGCCTCCACCCTCGTCGAATTGCAGCAGGCCCGTTCACAGTTCGTGAATGCCTCCAGCCAGCGGGCCCAGGCTCTGTTCCAGTTTCATTTTCAGCATCGCCTGATCGAATACTACCAGGGAATCCTGGATCCGGGCCAGTCACTCTTCGACTGATTGCCTGAAACTCCGCATCGCGGCTGATCCCTCCCTCCTCCCTTTCAATTATCGAATCATCCCGCAGCATGGCCAAGAAGAAGAAAAACGCCACGAAACGCATCCTGATGTTCCTGGGTGTATTGGTCGTAGTCGCCATCGTTTTGATCATCGGACTCCGAGCCTCTGGCGTTGTTGGTGGTCAGGAACGTGCAACCGAAGTCGAACTGGCTGACGTCGAGCTCCGCACCGTGACCCAACTGGTGACGGCCTCCGGTAACATCCAGCCCGAAGTCGAAGTACGGATCAGCCCGGACGTCTCCGGAGAGATCGTGGCGCTTCCGATTGCCGAAGGCGATCGGGTCTCACGCGGTCAGCTTCTCGCCCGAATCCGACCGGATTTTTATCAGGCACAGGTTGACCAGGCAGAAGCCTCTGTGCTGCAGGCCAAAGCCAGTGAAGCTCAGCGTCGTGCGGACCTGTTGAATGCTGAGCTTGAATTGAATCGTCAAAAGTCGCTTTTCGATTCGGGTGCAATCTCAGAATCGGCATTCCAGACCACGGAAACCCGTTATGAGACCATGAAGGCCTCGTACGAGGCTTCCCAATACAGCGTCCAGATTGCCGACGCCCGCCTGAAAGAGGCTCGTGAGCAGCTTTCTCGTACGACCATCTACGCCCCGATGGACGGTACGATTTCCATCCTGGCCGTTGAGCTCGGTGAGCGTGTTGTCGGTACGACGCAGATGACGGGTACGGAGATGATGCGCGTTGCCAAACTGAACCAGATGGAGATGCTGGTCAACGTCAACGAGAACGACGTGGTCAACGTGGCTCTCGGTGATACAGCTGCGATCGAAATCGATGCCTATCCGCAGCGCTTGTTCAAGGGTGTGGTGACCGAAATCGCCAACTCAGCTCGAGTTACCGGGATGGGTAGTCAGGAGCAGATCACCAACTTCCCAGTCAAGATTCGCATCCTCGACCCGCATAACGTCACATTTGACGCATCGGGAGTGGACGATGTCGTGATGGACAACGAGTTGCCTGTCGCCTCGACTGAAATGCCAAACTTCCGTCCTGGAATGAGCGGTACCGTGGACATCTTCTCCCACACGGTGGAAGGCGCCACAACCGTGCCGATCCAGGCCGTGACCGTACGCGACTACATGCAGATTGATGAAGAGCATGGCGGCATTGTCGACTCCCTGCGTGTGACTGGCGAAGAGGACCTCCGCCGTGTCGTGTTCGCCGTGGATGAAGACAACCGCACTCGCCTCGTCGAAGTCGAGACCGGAATTGCTGACGATTCGCACTTTGTCATCCTCTCCGGAATCAGTGTAGGTGACCGTGTCGTCATCGGCCCATACCGGGCTGTTTCCCGGACCATGGAGCCGGGTGAATTGATCAAGGAACGGGAAGACGAGACGCCGGCCCGCTTTGCCAGCAACTGATTCGACTCCCACCCTCAACGCGGACGACGGCATGAGTGAGCAAGAACCGATCATCATTCTTGATGACATCCATCGCACCTACAAGATGGGGTCGCAGATTGTGCGTGCCCTTGACGGGGCCAATCTGGAAGTCTTCCCGAACGAGTATGTGGCCATCATGGGCCCTTCCGGATCGGGTAAGTCGACCATGATGAACATCATCGGATGCCTGGACGTGCCCACCAGCGGGCGCTACGTCCTCAATGGACAGGATGTCAGCGACATGGACGATGACGAGCTTGCAGAGGCTCGCAACCGCGAAATCGGATTCATCTTCCAGACGTTCAACCTGCTTCCCAGGGTTGATTGTCTTCAGAATGTGGAGCTTCCACTGATCTACGCCGGCCATCCGCGTTCCCTGCGTCGCGAAATGGCAGCCGATGCGCTGAAGGCCGTTGGCCTTGGCGACCGCATGGATCACAAGCCTAATGAGCTATCCGGTGGACAGCGCCAGCGCGTGGCCGTAGCCCGTGCATTGGTCAACAAGCCTTCCATCCTTCTTGCTGACGAGCCCACGGGTAACCTCGACTCCAAAACGGGTATCGAGATCATGCACCTGTTCGAGGCGCTCTACAAGGCTGGCAATACGATCCTTCTGGTTACGCACGAGGAAGACATCGCTCAGCACGCACGCCGCATTATCCGCTTGCGCGACGGCAAGATCGAGACGGATGAACGCGTGGAGTCGCCGACCCTGGAAGGTGTCGACCTGGATGCGGCCAAGGGCGAGATCAACGCAGAAATCGCTGAGTAGTTGACCGTTCGAGCACCTTAGCGATGGCGATCTACATCCCGCACAGGTAGCGATCCCGCTCCTGGACGAACGTGACGTTGCCTTCAGATCGCCGAATCTGCACGATCTGATGCGGCAGCGATAGAGCTTGGACCGTGATGCAATCCTGCGCTGGCACGTTCAGGACGTAGTGAACCGTGATCTCGTCTCCGGTCTGTTCAACCGATTTGACCTCGACGATATAGCCTCCCGATTCCGTCGGAACGGCAATGACACCGACCATGTACTGCTCGAAGTCGACTTCGGGTACTGCTTCCAGCGTCGTGAACCGTTCAAGGGCCTCGTCAAGCTCGGTCTGACTCCTGAGGATGACCTCCACGGTATCCCGTCCCAATCCAACATGCCCGATGGCAATGGCCTCAAAAGCCAACACATCATCCGGGCCATCGTCCAGTTCGGCGGCCTCCTCGCACGCAGTCAAGGAAAAGAGCAGTGAAGCGAATATTATGGTTTGAAGAAGTTGCTTCATGACCTGTGTAGCGAACATGGAATCGGTGTATGAGTGATCTCCCGCACCGCCTTCAACGTGACGATCTATGACGGCTTACATCGAATCATTCCTGCCCCTTTTTGTTGCCATGAACCTGCCTGGGGTCCTGCCCATTTTCATGGGACTGACCGACGGCATGAGCAAGCAAGCTCGTCGCAAGCTGGTTTTTCAGGCGTCGTCCACAGCGTTTGCTGTCGCCATGCTGATTCTTTTTGCCGGTGATGTCATCTTTCAGACGATGGGCATCACCGTCAACGACTTGCGTGTCGGGGGAGGATTGATTCTGCTGGTGCTCTCGATTACGGATCTGATTTTCAGTGACTTTCGGCAGCGCGCCCCGGATGATGATGAGGATGTCGAAACGAGCATCGGTATCGTTCCGATCGGCATTCCTCTAACGATGGGACCAGCCGCTATAACAACGATCCTCGTGAGCCAGCAAAGTTTCGGTTATCTGCCTACGAGCGTGTCGCTTTTCACAAATCTGGCCCTGATCACCATCGGATTCCTCTACGGCCCCGGCCTCCTCGAGAAGCTTGGCGCGTCTACGGCGAAAGCCGTTGCGAAGGTCACAAGCCTCTTCTTGGCCGCCATCGCCGTGGCGATGATCCGGACCGGAATTCTGGGGATGATCTAAGCCCGACTCAACGCCGCGAGAATCACCAGACCAGTCGGCTGTAATCTCCCTCGACTACCGGATCCCGATCGTTCCCTCGATGGACTCGATCAGCCATGCGGAGTCCCAGCCCACGCCATCGCGGAATACCATTTCGACGTTCCGGATGAGTGCCGGATCGGAGGCCAGGTCGCCATCGACCAGGACCAGATCCGCGTGCTTGCCTGCTTCGACCGATCCCGTCTCATCGTCTATTCCGAGGATGATGGCCCCGTTCAGTGACATGATCTGGACGACTTCCGGGGTCGAGAATCCGGCTTCATGAAGCAGTTCGTAGTTGCGCTGATCACCGTATCCGGGGAGCGCACCACCGTATCCGGTCGGATCTACGCCCGAGGCCAGCAGTCCCCCGGCCTCAACAAACGCCTTTTCGAACGCCAACGACTTGGCCCAGATGTCTTTCCAGAGCTGCGAATCCTGGTCGGCGATATTGGCGCGCGTCGCCAGGTACTCCGCCTGCGTTTCGCTGGACATGGCATCGAGCACACGTTGCTCGAGTGGCGGACGATTCGGGACGTACATTTCATACACGGCTAGCGTGGAAGTCATGCCGATCCCAGCTTCATTCATTTCCTGGAAGGTGGCCTGGACGTCGTCGCTGGACATATCGAGGTCCCTCAGACTTTCGCGGAAGTCAGACGGGCAGGAGTCAGCAGGCCGATCCTCGTCATAATCGGTGTTGGTGAACAGGCCATGCTCGATGTTGTCAATGCCGGCGGCGACAGCTTCCCGGAACGACACCGAGCACAAGTGACCGGTTACCTTCACGCCATGTTTGTGTGCTTCATCAACCGCAGCGGCCAATTCCTCGCGGGTAATCAAGGTGTAGGCTTTAAACCAGTCCACGCCTTCTTCTGCCCAGTATCGAACCACACGACGAGCGTCCTCGGGTCCATCCAGACGCGTCATGTAGGTGTAGCCTTCTCCCCCAGTGATGTACGGACCCGTCACGAACATGCGCGGACCGATTCGCTCCCGGTTGTTGATGGCGCGCTTCAGTTCCAGTTCGGAATAGGGCGCGTAGCTACCCGTCGTTCGGATGGTTGTGACACCGGAGGCCAGGTACATGACCGGTGCCGTGGCGTCCATCTGTATGCGACGCTGCGAGGTCGTATAGAATGTGTGGTTATGCATCCCGATCATGCCGGGAATCAGCGTTTTCCCGCTGCCGTCGATCGAATACGCGCTACCCGGTACCTCTACGTCCGTCCCGACGGCCCGGATGATCCCATTCTGGAGCAGCACTGTCTGTCCCGCCACGGGATCGGCTCCCGTGCCATCAATTATGGTGACGTTCTCTATGGCCACGACTGCTGCATCAACAGCAATCGCATCGTCGAACTGCTCCGGCCACATCTGAGCAGATGCCAACGGAGACAGCATTAGGGTCACGACGAGACAAAGAAGGAGGCGTACCATGACTGGGGCGGGTTCTGATTCTGGTAAAGCGGAATCCGATGATAGGCGATTCCACGGCCTGACCGCAAGCACCCTCAGTTCGGAATCACGTCGACCCCTCGTTCCTCTTCACCGGTGTCCGTAATCACTCAACCCAGAATGACATCTTCATCCCGGTCTCTAGATGCTCCGCGATGTGACAGTGGATCATCCACTCTCCGGGGTTGGTGAACTCGACCAATACATCGGCTGTCATCCCCGTGGGGATGAGTACCGTGTCTTTCCAAACCGGGTGCTCGACCGGCTGACCGTTGTAGGAAAGCACCAGAAATCGCTGTCCATGCAGATGAATCGGATGCTGCATGGCATGTTGGCTGTCGCGTCGATTGATGATGCGGATCTTCTCAACCGAATCGAGCGCAAAGGACCACTCGATGTCCATGTTTTCAAGTCCGGTTTCGGGCTCACGAATAACCCAATCCACCTCATTGCCCGTCGCGCTCCAGTTCATGAACGGCATCGTATCCGAAAACTCGACGGGCAGGAAGTAGGACTGATCCGCGCGCAGGACCCACTCCGTCAAGGGCGGCAGGCCTTCCGATCTAAGCAATAACTCGATGGTCTTGCCTGGATCCGCATTCCGCCAATCCGTGAACGCTGCAATCTTACCGGACAGCTCCAGCTGGGCTTCGGTTGGCTTCGTCCAATCATCCGCAGGGTTCTCCTGGTAGGCGGGGAGAACATCCAGCCATCCCAGCGTGTCGACTTCAGCAAAAAAGTATCCCCTCGTGTGATCCAGCGACTGAATGCGATTCACGATCGGATAACGACCCGGGATCTCCGACCGAAAATCCGCGATGTATCGTTCCGCGGGAGCAATGGTGATGCTCTCTTCAGGAACAGGCAGCAAATATGGACCCAGATCCGAAGCGACGACACGAAGGTCGTGCCCATCAATAGAGACATTCCAGGTGCGTGCATTCGAGACATTGGAAACGAACCACCGAATGTCCTCTCCTGCGTGAACCGTCAGCACCGGTCGCTCTTCGCCGTTGATCAGCATGTGATTCCCGAAGCGACCCATGAGAGCGAAGTTGGGCTCGCTTTCACCAAATGGGACCGCTCCCGATGGTCCGGTCTGAAAATCGTCCAGCACGATTACATCGTGGCGATCGACCGGAGGAAGAAAGGACTCATCTTCAGGCAAGATCAGCATGTTGCCATACAGTCCCAGTTCCTGCTGAGCTTCCTCGCGATGGTGCGGGTGGTACCAGTAAAGCCCTGCATCGGGAAAATGCACGGTGTAGACGAACGACTCCCCGGGCGCAACCGGGTCCTGTGTCATACCAGGCACACCGTCGAACCGGTTTTCGTGTCGAAGACCGTGCCAGTGGATGGAACTGGCGAAGGGCGCGTCATTTACGAATGTAACTATTGTTGTTACATTCTGGTTGGCGACCAGCAGCGGACCGGGAATCTGCCCATTATAGCCCAGCATCGCGTATTCGCGGCCCCCGATTCGCTTACGAACCGGGTACGCATGCAGTGCGATAGAATCTCCGTCTGCCAGATGGATCGCCTCACGAGGTTTGGCCTCGGGAAGCACAGAAGGATCCGCTGCTGCGTCGGGAAGCCAAGCTGGCTCGCTAGGGCGGAGTGTCATCATGGCGTCCATCATCGCCACTCCCGGATGCATGGCTGGACCGTCCATCATGTGATGAGCGTGCTCACCGGCGGGGAGATCCTCGGGATCAGCAAAAGCCGAAACCTGAAACATGTCGTGCGGCTCAAGACGGCTGGATGGTGAGCGCCCCCTCAAGACAATCGGACCCGTGCGTTCTTCCAGTTCTCCATCTGGCTCTGCTGTCACCAGCACCATGAACTTGTTGAGGCTGACTTCGCCCAGTACAGTGGTTCCGTTGTCCAGGTCACCCAGGTCCGTCATGGGCCAAAGCGTGAGCGGCATGACCCAGACTGCAAACCGGGTGTATGGACCGATGGAGGCGGGATCTGGCAGGCCTTGAGCATGAGCAATCACCCGATAGCGGGCATTGCCCTCACGGGTAACGGACATCCCGTAAGCACTAGGGGCTCTGGCCAATTCAATGCGTCCCTTGGCTCCAACGAATTCGGGGCGAGGGATCAGATCCATGCAATACAAGGCAAGGGGTTCGCAGGACTCAAAAGTGCTGGCTTCGATCTGACCTTGAGATGGAGCCTGGGCCCATGCCTGATCCCCACAGAAAGTGGCCGTCATGACGCACATCAATGACCCTATGATCATCAACCGTGACATGGTCACAGACTCTGCTCGATCTGAGAGATGGAGTCGCGCAGCTCGGCAGCCCTTTCGAATTCCAGGTTCTTCGCAGCCTCGGCCATCTCCTCCTTCATCTGGGCGATCAGGTCTCTCTTCTGATCGTCCGTCAGGTACTTGATGATCGGGTCTGCCACTTTGCGAGATGGGTCGGGACCATCGTAGTAATGCGATGCGGGACCACCATCCTGGAATTTCTCGTCGGCGATGGCCGTACCCCGGTTGATCTCTTCGATCGACTTCTTGACGGTGCGCGGGATGATACCGTGCTCGGCATTGTATGCGGTCTGGATTTCTCGACGTCGATCCGTCTCATCCATCATGCGCTGCATGGATCCGGTCACGTTGTCCCCGTACATCAGGATCTTGCCCGCCGCGTTTCGCGCAGCACGTCCGGCCGTCTGTATCAACGACCGATCCGATCGGAGGAATCCTTCCTTGTCCGCATCCATGATGGCGACCAGCGATACTTCGGGCAGATCCAGACCCTCGCGAAGCAGGTTGACCCCGATCAGCACATCGAAGTGGCCAAGTCGGAGCCCCCTGAGGATTTCCACCCGTTCAAGGGCGTCAATGTCGGAGTGCAGATAACGCACCTTCAGGCCATAGCCGTCCAGGTAGTCGGCCAGATCCTCCGCCATCCGCTTCGTCAGCGTTGTCACTAGCACCCGCTCGTTTCGGTCCGTGACGACCTTGATCTCTTCGAGGAGGTCGTCAATCTGATTTTTGGTCGGGCGAAGGATGACTTCCGGATCCGGGATCCCTGTCGGACGAATGATCTGCTCGACAAAGATGCCTCCGCACAGCTCGAGCTCGTATTCGCCGGGAGTGGCCGACACGTACACGACCTGGTGTTGCTTGGCCTCGAACTCTTCGAATGTCATCGGCCGGTTGTCGAGTGCGGATGGCAACCGGAATCCGTGTTCGACCAGATTCAGCTTCCGGGCACGGTCGCCGTTGTACATCGCGCGCACCTGCGGGAGCGTCACATGACTCTCGTCAATGACCATCAGGAAATCATCCGGGAAGTAGTCCAGCAGACACTTTGGACGTTCGCCCGGCTGGGATCCACTAAGGTGACGCGAGTAGTTCTCGACTCCCGAGCAATATCCCACTTCCTTCAGCATCTCCAGGTCGAACATCGTCCGTTGTTCGAGACGATGCGCTTCCAGCATCTTGCCGTTCTCTCGGAGGACAGCCAATCGCCACTTGAGCTCCTCCTCGATCGACTTGACGGCCTCGAGCACCTGCTCCTTCGGCGTTACGAAGATCTTTGCCGGATAGATGGTCAGGTACCGGTGCTCGGTGATCGTATCACCCGAAATCGGCTCAAACACCGTCAGGCGTTCCACCTCATCCCCCCAGAACTCAATACGGTAGGCCTCGTCCTCTGAGTAGGCTGGAAAGACCTCGACCACGTCGCCACGTACCCGGAACGAGCCGGGGACGAATTCGATATCGTTCCGGTTGTAGTAGATACCGGATAGCCCGTGAAGCAGGTCGTTGCGAGGAATCGTATCGCCGACCTTGACCTGTACGATCTGCTTCTTGTAGTCGTCGGGAGACCCGAGACCATAGATACACGAGACGCTGGCCACTACGATGACATCCTGTCGCCCCGAGACGAGACTGGAGGTCGCCTTCAGACGTAGCCGGTCGATGCGCTCGTTGACCGACATGTCCTTCTCGATGTACGTGTCCGAGTGGACGATGTAGGCCTCGGGCTGGTAGTAGTCGTAGTAGGAAATGAAGAACTCGACCGCGTTGTTCGGAAAGAACTGCTTGAACTCGGCATAGAGCTGCGCCGCGAGCGTCTTGTTGTGGCTCAGCACGAGCGTGGGCTTGCCGTGCTGGGCAATCACGTGGCTCATCGAGAACGTTTTCCCCGTTCCTGTAGCTCCGAGCAGGGTTTGATGTTCATCTCCCCGCGTCAGTCCCTCCATCAACTCCTTGATGGCCTGGGGCTGATCCCCGGTAGGCTCGAATTCGGAGACAACCTGGAACGGTTGCTCTGTTTTGAGGAGTTCGGACGTACGAGGTTCGGACATGGACAAGGCGGAGGGTCTTGGACCGGACGTGACACGAGCAACGAGCTGAAAAACGCTCTCTCCTGAAGTCCGTAGTTTGCGCCTGTTCGTACCCACGCTGTGGCTGATGGTTCGATGTCACACCAACGGCCCCGCCAACGCCTACCAATCCTCAGGCTCCATGTCCCGATTCCTTCCGCTATTCGCCCTGTTTCTGTTTGTCGCCTGCTCTTCCGAAGCCCAGGAGTCATCCTCCGCCGACGAAATGGGGGACATGACCATTGAGGAGTTCGAGCCGATCTCGACGCTAGTCGTCGACGAGAACATTGTCACCCGGGCGAAATTCCCGTTTGTGGACGTGCACAGCCATCACTGGCGGGCCGCCGAGATGTCTGCTGGTGCGGTGGATACGTTGATCATGGAGATGGACGAGATGAACATGGCGGTCGTCGTCAACCTCTCGGGGCGCTGGGGGGAAGCCTTGCGCGGTGCGGTTGAAAACATGGAAAGCCGCTACCCGAATCGCATCGTGACCTTCGCGAACATCGACTTCCGAGGGTTTGGCAATGAAGGTTGGACGGAAAATGCGGTGGCCCAGCTGCGCGCCGACATTGAAGCCGGAGCAAGAGGCCTGAAGATCTTCAAGAACCTCGGGATGGATGTGCTCGACACGGAAGGCAACCGGGTCCCTGTCAATGATCCGCGCATGGATCCCGTCTGGGCGCTCGCTGGCGAAATGGATGTGCCCGTCCTCATCCACTCGGCCGATCCGCCGAACTTCTGGAAGCCCCGCGACAAGTACAACGAGAAGTGGCTGGAGCTGAAGCTTCGCCCGAATCGCTATCGCCCGCCGGGAGAGTACCCGCCGTTCGAGCAGATCATGGACGAGCACTTCGACATCATGCGCAAACATCGCGGAACGACGTTTATCAGTGCGCACATGTCATGGTTGGGCAACGACCTCGACGCCCTGGCCGCCAAACTGGATGAGCATCCGAACATGGTGACCGAGATGGGTGCCATCATCTATGAATTGGGGCGCCAGCCTCGGAAAGCGAAGGAATTCCTGACTGCGTACAAGGATCGGGTGATGATGGGAAAAGACTCCTACAACCCCGAGGAATTCCACACGTATTTCCGCACCTACGAAACGCTGGACGAGTACTTCCCTTACTACCGCAAGTACCACGCTCAGTGGCGGCTGTATGGAATAGGTCTGGATGACGACGTCCTGCAGCACATCTACTACAAGACGGCAATGAACGTCATACCTGGGCTCGATCCGTCACTGTTTGAGTAGTGCCACGGCCGGATGGCAGACCGAAGGTCAAGGACGCCGACGGTGCCTAGAACACGGCATCCAGGTCTACGGATATGGGATATCCCAGCACTGCCGCGACTTGGGTAGAGACCTCCCATTCTTCGCGGTGCAATCCCATCGAGCCAAACATGCCGTATCCGTTCACGACGTTGGACGCGACACCCGGCTGTGACAATCGGATGATGTCAGACTCCGTCAGCAGGGGGTGCCACTCCGTGTCAATGATCCTGAATTGGACACCCATGGCGGTCAACGTGACGGGCAAGGTATCTACAGCCTGATTCCGCATGAACCGCTCAGCGCGGGCGATGATGGAGTCTTGATCTGCTGTGACATTCAGACGGTATTTCCACAGGCCATCTTCGTCGGGCCCGGAAGGCGTGGGGTACGGCACGAACACGCGATCCCGGTAACTTGGACCCTCGACCAGGTAAATGGCACTCAGATCCCAGAGCGCCGGGATATCGGGAAGTGCAATCTCCTGGACAACACTGGAGTCCGATTGAACCACGGGACCACTCGCCAGAACGATCTTGTCTGAAGTGGGGCGCGGAACGATCGTGGTGGCTGAAGTCGTCGTCTCGTCATTCCGGATGATGTCCAATCTGTAAGTATGGCCGGGCTTCACCAGAAAGTCTGCGTGGTAAAGATGGATGAATGAGCCATCATCTTGCTGCTTCAGCTCGTGCTGCCACAAGGTGGACGTGCTGTCTGTCAGATCCCGGGTATAGACGCGGGCATCGATGAACGCCTGATCTTCAGCCGGTCCCTGGATGTCTTCTGGAAAACGAGTCACTGGAATGACGCGGATGGTTTGCCTCAATTGCATGGGATCGAGGAATCCATAGACCGTAAAGAAGCGCTCATCGTTGTCAAACGGATCCAGGAACGTCTCGTCACAACCCGACAGGACTGCGAGAACAGCCACCAGGACCGCACCCAACACAAATCGTTGCCCCCCTCCCACACGCTGCTGCATCAGCGAAGCTCCATCTTGAATCCGACAGACGGAATGAGCGGGAGCTGATCAACACGGCTGAAGGTGAACAGGTCGTAATAGAACAGGTTTGCGCGGTTGATCAGGTTCAGAACTCCAGCGCGCAGGGTCCCGATGTATCGCCCGCGTTCGACACGCCGTTCCAACCATACGTCCATGCGTGCATAGGTCGGTTGGCGACCTCCGAACGGCTCCGAGTACACGATGCGATCAACACCGGCTTCAGAGGAGACATCCACGTCCGGGGTCAGCAGATACCAGACGTCGAATCCACCTGATTCCGTAAATGGAAGACCCGAGCCGTACTGCCACTGGATGGTCAGGCCTACTTCCCCTTTCTGGGCGTGGAGCAAGGCATTGAGCTGGTGCCTCCGGTCATGAGCGGGATTGTAGGTGTAAGGACCGGCCTCATACTCGACAGTGGACCAGGTATAGGACACGTTGCCATCCAGAACGGATTCCATAAGAAATGGCCGGTTCTCCAGATTCAGTCGGATGTCCGCTCCGTAGGCCAATCCCGTCGCTTCCTGAAGGGTGGTCGTGAAGCGCGGGAACGGGCTGAAGATTGGAGCCGAGATATGGTCGTAATCCTTGTAAAACGCCTCCACAGCGCCACTCAACCACGGAAGCACCTGCACATTCCACCCCAGGATACCGTGCATCGACTCCATCGCTTCCTGGCCTTCGGGAGTTGTGATCCACGCGGTGAACAGGTTGCCCAGGTCACGCTCGTCCGTCAGTCCCGTCAGGGCCTGATGATAGATCCCCCAGGACGCATTGATCTGATGGCGGCCTTCCCGACCTGTCGGCCAGACGGAGAGACGAACGCGCGGCTCGACCCATGATTGGGAGCGGTCGGTCAAGGCATAGAGATGAACGCCTGGATTGATGCTGGCTTTGTCGCCGAGCAGATCCAGTGTCGTTTCCGCATAGGCTTGTAGCTCGGTCAACTCCTCAGCGGAGGTGGTGAATTCGGTGAACAGATCATCCAGCGTGTAGCCGAGGTCGGTCTTCCTTAGCGTGGATCCGACGGAAACATCGCCGTTGTTCAAGAGCCAGCTCAGCCTCAGACTGGCCTCCACACTTTCGACCGTCGCCTCCCGCTCAGGATTGCCATCAGGACCGAACGCGTTGGTCATCTCCGAACGACCCGCCGTCAAACGGGAAACGAGCGGAATGCGGTTGGATCGATAGATCCATGTGCCGCCGAAGACGGTGTTCTCCCAGGCGACTTCCGTGGAGTCATCAATCGTTGTTGCTTCGGCATCCCCAAAGACGGATTTCTTCGATCCAGCAATATCCCCGCGATCATCGGTATCCAGGAAGGTGAAGGACATCTCGTGGCTGCCACCAACGAGAGCATGGATCTTTCCGAATCGATCGCCGAACCGATACGGCATCCGTTGCCCGAACAAATCAGGGATCAGCTCCTCCACAAAGGACTGCCGAGCGCTGAAAATGGCGGACACGCGACCCGGGACGAGTGGCCCTTCTACCGTAACCGCACTCAAGAAGGGAGCGATTGAGACCGACCCCGCCAGATTCTGCTTGTTTCCGTTGCGGGCCGTGACATCGAGAATGGACGAGGTTCGTCCACCATACTGGGCGCCGAAGCCGCCGGTGTAGAATGCGGCGCGGTCGACCAGTTCTTCGGGAAACGCGGAATAGAAGCTCAATACGTGGAAGGGCATGTATACCGGTAGACCATCCAGCAAAGCCAGATTCTGGTCGACCGCGCCGCCACGAACGAAGAATTGCCCTCCCCGATCGCCCTGAACGGTCACGCCAGGTACCGTCTGGAGATACGATGCCAGATCACCAGACACGCCGGGGACGGGTACTCGATTAATTGCTGCGGGAACGACCGTTTCGAGACCGGCGGCTACCGTCGTGATGCCGCCAACGGCCTCAGCCTCGACCACCAGCTCATCAATTTCGGCTGCTCGCATGGCCAGTGCGATACTGAACTCGCGCACATCGCCGGATGAGAGATTCAGCGACTCGGACCAGTCCGCGAACCCGACATACGAGACGACGAGGTCATAACGTCCTGGAGAAACCCTGTTGAGAACGAAATAGCCATCGCCATCAGTGGCGGTTCCGGCGACCAGTTCGGAGCCTGCCCGAAGAGCGACGGTTGCCCCTTGCAAGGGCTGTTCATTGGAGGCGTCGGTCACGAATCCACGCAGGATGGCCTGCTGGGCCATGGCCTCGTGGGACAGAAGAAAAAGAAGAATAATCAGGCCGTAGCGGAACGGTCTCATGCAAACCTGCAGGATGGCGGGAATGGGCAGCCTGAACATACCGATCCTGTTGCACTACCGAACGGTGACTCTTCCCAGTCGTCCTTCGAGTGCCGTCAGCCGAATCGTCCGCGTGGTGAATGGCGTCCGAGCCTCACGGAGGGGACGTTCCCCGCTCGCTCAGTCTCCGTGACGATCCCTCAGCACGTCTGTGACGTGCTTGAGCGAAATCCCTCTGGAGCGAAGAAGAACGAGGACGTGATACATCAAGTCGGCGGCTTCCTCAGCGAGCTTGTCCTCAGTCCCGGCTGCTCCTTCAAGGGCCGTTTCGACCCCTTCTTCGCCGACCTTCTGGGCGATCTTCATCGACCCCCTGTTGAGGAGTTTGACCGTGTAGGACGAATCGTCCCCCGACTGTTCGCGCTCGGCGATTACCCGCTCCAACGTGTTCAAAAAAGCGGCAGAATCGACATTTGGCTCTTCCCAGCACGTGTCTTCGCCCGTGTGACAGGTGGGACCAACCGGGGACGCTTTCACCAGAAGAGCGTCTCCATCGCAATCGACTCGCATCTCCCTGAAGCGCAGCGTGTTACCTGAGGTCTCTCCCTTTTCCCATATCGACTGACGGGAGCGACTGAAAAACGTCACATTTCCCGACTCGAACGTCTTTCCGACGGACTCTGCATTCATATAGCCCAGCATCAGAACACGGTGGGTCTCCGCATCCTGGATGACTGCCGGAATCAGACCGGCGGCGTCAAACGATAGCCCGCTTACGTCCGAAGCGGAGTCGATGAGGCGTGCTTTGGATTCGCTCATGTCAATCGTACCGGTATTCCGGCGCCGTTCAGGTTGGCTTTCAATTCAGGTATGGGGACTTCCCCGAAATGGAAAATGCTAGCAGCAAGCGCGGCATCCGCCGCTTCACTCTGGAAAACATCGCGGAAATGTTCGGCATTGCCGGCACCGCCGGAGGCGATCACGGGAATGGAAACAGCGTCCGAGATGGCTCGGGTGATGTCGATGGCGAAGCCGCCCTTCGTTCCATCATGGTCCATGGAGGTCAGCAGGATTTCGCCAGCTCCCAATCCATCCATCCTGCGAGCCCACGAAACAGCCTCCAGGTCGGTAGGCTTCGTGCCGCCATGGGAGTGGACAAACCAGGTCCCGTCGACTTCCTTGATATCGATGGCGACAACCACACACTGGCTTCCGAACTGATCGGCCAGCTCGCGCACCAACTCTGGGCGTGCAATGGCTGCCGAGTTGACCGCCACCTTGTCGGCACCTGCCTGTAGCAGCTGTTTGACGTCGTCAACGGTACGGACACCACCTCCCACCGTGAACGGGATATTGACCACCTCCGCGATACGGGTGACGAGGTCAAGCAGTGTACCCCGAGCATCGAGCGTGGCTGTGATGTCCAGGAAGACCAACTCGTCTGCTCCCTGCTCCACGTAGGAACGTGACAATTCTACCGGGTCGCCAGCGTCACGGAGCGAAACGAAGTTCACTCCTTTGACCGTGCGGCCGTCCTTGATGTCGAGGCAGGGTATGATGCGCCGTGTCAGCATGTCGCGGTGTACCGGGTCCCCGAATCCGCGTTCCGTGAACATTCCCCGCAGGATTCAAGCGCCCTATCCAAGCCGCAACAGCCAAGCAGGATATCCCATGGAGTCTTTCGCCTGAAGCCGCCGATGATCGGGCAGCTGGTCGAGGACATTCGTCATCACCTTCTCCAATGCCGGCCTGCGCTCCCCCTCCGGACCGAATGCTTCGAAGGCCACCGTCCACCACTCGTCTCCATGTACGGTCACGCGCGTCAACTCGAATAGCGCCCCCCGACCGGCCCGTTCTGTGACAATAGCGAGCTCAGGAGCGTCGGCCGACCAAACGTGCATCCAGCGCTGCTTGTGGACGGCTGTCCACCCTGTAGCATGCAGAAGGGTCTCTGAGGGCAAGACATCGGATAGACGAGCTGACCACTTCTGCCAGCGCTCCATGATCCCCGTGCATCCCGCCTGATTGATCGTGTCGACAACATCGGTCTGCAGCTTCGTCTCAAGTTTTCCTTCGCGCAGCTTGGTACCCGTCCCCGGATGATCCACCGGAGCATACCAGTCCGTGCGCAGTCCAGGCTCTACACCGGACCCGAATACCGATTCGATGTCGAACGGCTTCTCGCGTACGAACCAGCGGATTTCGTAGGTGGTGAGTGGCATCTGGAGGAGGATGAGATGATCCAATGTAGCCCCGGATGCCGAACGACGAAAATGGAAGCAGAGCGGACTGCTTGTGGCAGTACGACCTATATCGCCTTCTGGGCTATATCGCTGCACGAACTATATCGTGACACGTGCTATATCGCAGTACGACGCAACCTATATCGTGCGGCGACGTATCGGCCTTCCAACCATCGGAAAACCCATGATCCCCAAAGCACTCATCGCCGCTTCCCTGAAGCCCTTCATCCTTTCGGTGCTCTCCCGAGGGCCGTCCTATGGATACGAGATCATCCAGCATGTGGAGTCCATCACAGGCGGGGATGTCTCTTGGACCACGAGCACGCTCTACCCTGTCCTGCATCGATTGGAGAACGAGGACCTGCTTGAGAGCTTCTGGCAGGAAGTGGAGAAAGGCCCTGCACGAAAGTATTACCGCCTGACGAAGAAAGGAGTCGCCCGACTCGAGACGGAGAAGCAGCAGTGGCTCTCCATTCACGAAGCGCTGATATCCTTGTGGGATATGCCGGGACTCAAGCCCGCCTGAACAGCTGATGTTTGATCTCGAAAAAGCGATAGCGACGTGGCGGGCCAGTTTGACCTGGAAGCGCTCGATTGACAAGGAAGATCGTGATGAGCTCGAGCGGCACATCCGTGATGCGGTCGAGTCGAGCATGCGGGACGGAATGTCAGAGGAAGACGCATTTCGTACAGCCATCCGGCGGATGGGGCACCTGCCCCAGATCGACCGGGAATACCGCAAGATTTACTGGGGCAAGCTGCGCAAGCGCCGGCGTCTCGGTGATGAATTGGCCTGGAGGGCCGCCATGCTCAAGAACTACTTCACTATCGCGCTTCGCCTGCTCGTGAAGCAGCGCGTCTATGCCGCCATCAACATCTTCGGATTGGCCGTCGGTATCGCATTTTGTCTGCTGCTCTTGCTCTATGTGCAGGATGAACTCACGTTTGACGATAGCCACGAAAACGGAGAACGCATCGTCCGCATCATCACGGCGCGCTACGCTCCCGATGGAAGTACCGACAGCAAGCATCCCTACGTCCCTTTTCCTCTGGGAAAGGCTCTTGAGCAGGAGCTGACGTCGGTCGAGGCGACCACCCGGTTGATGCGAAGGGATGTTTTCGTGCGTTCAGATGGCGGGACCACGGAAGAAGTCGTGCTCTTCGGGGATCCGTCGCTGCTGACCTCGTTCAGCTTTCCACTGATCGAAGGCAATGTGGACACGGCCCTACCCGAACCAGATGGCCTGGTGATCTCTCGCGAGATGGCAGAGCGCTATTTCCCCGGCGAATCTGCGGTGGGGAAGACCCTGGAATTCAGGTTCGATGACACCTTCAAGGCCGTCGTGGTCTCAGGAGTAGCTGAGAATCCCCCCTTCAACAGCTCCATCCGGTTCGACTTCCTGATGCCATTCGAGCGTTTGCCGTCTGAATACGCCTGGATCGCACGAAACGTCGATCACTGGAATGCCTCTTCCTACCACGTCTACGCGCTGCTTGCGCCTGGCACGCCTCTCGATGTCGTGCAGGATCAGCTCACCACATTCTACCGCAAGTACTACGCGGAAAACCTTGCTGAGGCACGAGACGAGGGTACTTGGGAGGCCCCTCACGACCCGACTGGATTCCTCGTGCAGCCACTTGCAGAGATCCACCTTGACACGACCGTTCTGGCGGGCTTAACACCGCCCTCGGACCCCAGATACAGCTGGGTGCTGGCGGGGATCGCATTCATCATCCTGCTTCTGGCGTGCATCAACTTCACGACACTGGCCATCGGACGCTCCGCGTCACGGACGCGTGAGATTGGACTACGCAAGGTTGTGGGTGCGGCCCGCTCGCAACTGGCGGGGCAGTTCGGCGGAGAAGCACTGCTTACCAGTGGTATCTCTCTCGTACTCGGCGTGTCTGTCGCATGGCTGTTGATGCCAACGTTCAACGCCCTGGCTGGAAAGGAACTCGTCCTGGCTCCGGACGGGCATCTGGCTTTGGCAATGGGTCTTGTCCTGTTGTTGATGCTGGTTGCCGTCCTTTCAGGCTTCTATCCGGCGTTGGTCCTTTCGCGTTATGAGCCGACGGACATGCTGCGCAAACAATCGCGTCTCGGTGGGTCTGCACGCTTGACCAGTTTTCTGGTGATGATCCAGTTCACCTTGTCTGTGGCCCTGATTGCCGGAACGGTGATCATGAATCGCCAGATGACGTTCCTGCAAACGACCAACATCGGTTACGATCGAGATCATGTTGTACTCGTTAACGCCCAAAACCAGGACGGGCAGCGCCTCTTGCAGCATTTCCGGACGACACTGGAAGGACGGAGTGAGTTTGAGGGCATCACCGGAATGACCAATGCCTTTTCGCACGGTTGGAGCCGGAACGGATGGAGCTACAATGGCGAACAGAAATCGGCGTTCGTCTATCGCGTTGAAGCCGACTTCGTCGATGTAATGAACATCAACCTGGCATCAGGGCGAAATTTCAATCCAGCCTTGGGGACTGATTCCTCGAATGTGCTGGTGAATCAGGCATTCATCGACGACTTCGGAATCGACGAACCAATCGGGCACTTGGTAGATGGATTTGGTGATGATCCGGTCCCTGAAATCATCGGTGTCATGGAGGACTTCAACTTCCGTTCGTTGCACCAGGTCGTCGAGCCGGCCATGTTCTTACTGGATCCCGATTGGCAGATCGGCGATGTTCTGTTCCAGATCAACCCTGACCGGGTATCGGATGCGCTGACGCTAATCGAAGCGGAGTGGGTGTCGTTCGCACCTGACGTGCCATTCATTTACTCATTTCTGGATGAGGACCTGGGAGATCAGTATGAATCAGAGGCGCGCTGGACACGGATCGTTCGCTACGCTTCGTTCTTCGCCATCCTGATTGCTGCGCTGGGTCTTTTTGGTCTGGCATCGTTGTCCGTCACCAGTCGAACGAAGGAAATCGGAATACGGCGCGTACTGGGTGCGACGACATTCGGCATTGCGACCCAGCTCTCAAAAGGCTTTGTGCGTCTGGTCCTGATCGGTGTTGTGCTGGCCGTTCCTTTGACATGGTCCGCCGCCTCGAGGTGGCTGGAATCATTTGCCTATCGGATAGAGATCAACGCTTTCGTATTTGTGATCGCTGCGATTCTTGCTATCGGCGTGGCAGTACTGACCGTCGGTTTGCAGACTGTGCGAGCTGCAGGCATGAACCCGGTCGATTCGATCCGGGTGGAATAATTCCCGGCGTTTCGAGCACAGGTCAGTGACAGCAGAATCATTTCATCACCGGATAGTACCAGATGCGAGTGATCAGACCCGCTTCGGTCTCATATACAGCCAGGGAACTCTGGGAGGCCGGTTCGCCATCGCGATCCCAATGGGCTCGTTCCCAGACACTGACGAAACGGCCAGCCTCCATTATGGCCTCGATTGTTGAGCGACTGGAGGGGACTGATTCGAAGTAGGATCCCAACCCATTGGCAAGCTCTTCCTCACTATTTGTCTGTACAGTCACAGAATCGCCATCAACCGAGAGCCATTGAACATCCGGGCTGACGAGCGCCAGCATGGACGAGATCTCGTGCGCATTGAATGCGGCAATGAATCGCTCGACAAGGGCCGTCGGAGATGGGTCCGGCGACTCTTGGGCGATGCATGGATAGGCGGACGCAAGGAGAACAAGCAGTCCGAAGGAAGCTGATCGAATGAAGCGCATGGTGGACTTGGTTCAGATGAGCGCACGGGATAGTGACTGAGTACTGCAGATCACTTGGACTCGATATGATCCACTACCAAATCCTCCAACGAAGTCAGTCTTACCTTCAATTCTTCCAGGCTTGATGTCCTGAGTCGAAAGAACATCCCAATCGTAGCGAGGGTGGCGACAAACAACGCGACAATTCCAATCACCCCGGCAAGCGGCGTGAAGGCGTTCCACTCTGCTCCCGCTGGCATCATTCCGGATGCGACCATCCTTTGATACTGCGAAAACTGTTGGACGACGATGGTCGCATAGAAAGCGATGGCAAGTCCCGTGACGGACCATGCTGCGATGGATATCCGGCGAACACGTCTGTCCTTTCTTCTTTCCAACTCAACGTGACTCCATAGCTCTTGCGATACGGATTGCGGTTTCTCGTTCATGGTTTTCACCTCTAGAATGGGTCAATTTCGGTTTCAAATAGCTTCTTCAAGTGCGCCTTGGCGTGATAGAGTCTGGAGCGAACACTGCCCACCGGCACCCGAGTGACCAAAGCGATTTCCGCATAGCTGAATTCCTCCCAATACCTCAGGAAGACAACCTCCTGATGAACCGGGCTCAGCATGGAAATAGCACTCTTGATCGACTCCACATCCAGATGCTCATTCGCCAGGATCTCAGATTGGCCGTCTGGGTCTATCGAATCAGCCTCCTGGTTGTCGAACAATCGCTCTTCCCGCTGCACTCGCCGCAAGTAGTCGATCGCTCGGTGCCTGACCAATCGATAAAGCCAAGCTTTGAATCGCTTTGGATTCTCAAGGTCTTTGACCTTGTTCAGCACAGTAATCCAGGCTTCTTGCTGAACATCTCCAGACAAGTCCGCTCCAACAACGCTCGTCAGATAGCTCTGAGTTCGAGGAGCAAAGAATTGGTACAGCTCCCCAAACGCCTCCATATCCCCGGTCTGGCACCTGAGGACCAGGAACGTTGTCTTGAGTTGAGAAGGCCTGTGTTCGTGCTTCGAATTCACTGCTCGGCGTGATGTGATCTCCGCTATCTGTGTCAATGACGGAGCAGTCGAGCAATTAGTTCAATTCTCCCAAGAAGTGCAGGAAGAACAAGGCTTTTTCGTAATGAGCGCGGGGGTGGGGGATTACGCTCGCTGGCACTCGCGTGCAGCCCCGGGTTCTCCTTACCAATGAAAACTCCAGCTTGCTCCGCGAGCTCCGGGGTATTTCAATCGGTCGTCCGGAAGCAAGCCCTTCCGGACCGATACGAAAAAACCCCGGCTGCCTAGCGGCAGCCGGGGTTTTCGCTGGATGCGGAGAGGGGGGGATTCGAACCCCCGATACGCCTTTAAAGCGTATGCCGGTTTAGCAAACCGGTGGTTTCAGCCACTCACCCACCTCTCCTGGCAGATGCGAAGCATCCTTTTGCGACGCCGCGATGGGCGAAGCAAGGCGCCAAAAATACGTCTATCCCCTCCGCAGGTCAACGAAGAGCGTGTCAAAAGGAGCGGACGGCCAGCTTAATTGGGGGCCTATCCCTCCCGATACAAGGGAAAACGCGCCATTGAAACGTTCGGCGAAGACCCCTGACGACATGAAATTCGGTTTTGCCCTTTTCACCTTGTTCGGCTTTATCGGTGCCTGGTTGGTCATCGAGCTGTCGCCCTATCCCGCTGATCAGCGGCTCCAGCAATTCAAACGGCTTCCCGGCGTGGAAAACGTGGTAGAGTGGAGTGAAATGCAGGCCGCGCGCGCCGCATTCAGGTCATCGGAGGATGGAACGGTGTCGTTGTCGCGCGCCGGGAAATCCGTGACCTGGAGCAGCTTTGATGAATGGAAATCGGACTTTGATGCATACGATCGGGATGCTCGCTTCTGGTACAATAAGGTCCAAAACGCTGATCGCTTTGCAGAAGTACAGCGCCAGGCGAAAGAAGAAGCCGACGAGGGGTCGCTCAGCGCGCTAAGGAATTTAGCCATGCTGGGCGTTGGTCAGACGAAGAGTGGTGCTTCGGTCAGTGACATGCTCCGCAACAACGGCAGCGCAGCCGCACAAATGACCTTGCAGCAGTTCGTCAACAAGAATCTGGACTTGTCATCCCGCCAGGGGATGCTGCTTCACGCGCAATCGATGCAAGAAAACTACCGCTGGGAAGGCATGACGGATGACATGTTCGCGGAAGCGACGGCCAGCAATCAGCGGCACCTCCGAACCCTGCAGCAACAAGCCGAAGCGGGCGATCCGGATGCCAAATGGGTATGGGGTCAGTTGCACGGCGATACGCCGGTTCGCATTCGCGTGCCTAATTGATTGCCATCGAGGCACCCCCTGATCGCTTTCCAAGGATGCTATACGCCCGTCGCATCAACCGTCTCTGACTGTAGGAGGTTTGCCTCCCGGCAGGCAACTATCCTGAAGGGAGGAGGTCTCTTAGACGTTCCGCTCATTCCTTCCCGTCAGGACGATGCATTCATTCAAAAGCTTTCTATTACTTGCTACCGTAGCCGTGGGCCTGCTTCCCATCGTGGGCAGGCACGACGTGGACGATCAGGAATACGTGGAGCTGGGAAAGCTCTATGGAGAGACGGTTGGCTCCTTTTCCGGAGGGAATGGCACATTGATCCGACCGACGTGGGTGTTGACCGCTGCACACGTAGTGGACGGTTCGTGGTTCAGGGATTACATGGATATCGGAGGCACCCGTTACACCATCAAGCGCACCATCGTCCACCCTGGATTCGGCATGACCAACGGCATCCAGAATGACATTGCCCTGGTTGAATTGACAGAACCGGTAGCCGGCATCGCACCTGCTCGCCTCTTTCAGGATTCGACGGAGGTCGGCATGAACATAATCTTTGCCGGAACCGGGTGGGCCGGAACGGGCGACCACGGTATGGCCGAAGGGCACATCATCAAGGACCGTAAACCGAGAGGCGCTGAGAACCGCGTGGATGGTATTGTCGGACGGTACCTCCAATTCACTTTCGATCCGCCAGGGTCAGAGAACGCGCTTCCTCTGGAAGGAATCAGCGGGCCGGGCGATTCGGGCGGACCGGCGCTGTGGTTTTCTGATGGCCAGCCGTTCGTCCTCGGGGTAAGCTCGCATCAAGGAGGCCACGGACCCGACCAAGTCGAAGGGGTGTATGGCGTGACCGAATATTACACGAGAGTGTCCGACTATCACGCGTGGATTCTTGAGAGAATGGGAGAGTCCAACTAGAAGCATATAAAAAGGGGGCCCGGCTGCAAGCCGGGCGCCCTTTTTGCAAACTTGAATCGCTGTCGGATCAACCAGCCTCGAGTGCGTCGGCTCCGGAGGTGATCTCGATGAGCTCTTTGGTAATAGCGTCCTGACGGGCGCGATTGTACTTGAGCTTCAGATCTTTCAGAAGATCACTCGCGTTGTTCGTGGCGTTGTCCATGGCCACCATGCGAGCGCCCTGCTCGGCAGCATTCGAATCGAGCAGGATGCGCCAGAGCTTGTAGCTCAAGTACTTTGGAACGACTATGTCGAGAATCGCACGCGTACCCGGCTCATAGATCAGATCATCCTGGAACTGATGGTCATCATCCTCAAGGTGGGCCAGTTCTGATTCCATGACCGGGGTCAGGAAGCGGTCAGCACGGACCGGAATGAACGGCTCAACGATCCGGTTCTGCGAGATCGTGTTCTTGAACTCGTTGTAGATCAAGTGCACTTCGTCCCAGCGGCCATCCAGGAATCCTTCCTCGGCGCTGTCCGCAACGGTGCTGGCCGTATTAAAGCTCAGCTTGTCGAACGTGCCACGGAAATCGCCGATCAGCTGATAGCCACGACGACCGAAGTGCTCGTGACCTTTTCGCCCGACACACATCAGGAAGAGACGACCCTCGTCACGATGCGAGGCATACTGCTCTTCGATCTCCTGCTCAGCCCGCTTGATGACATTGGCGTTGAAGCCACCAGCCAGGCCACGGTCAGCCGTGACGATGACCAGCAACACATTGCCCGACACGTCCCGCTCCTGAAAGAGAGGGTGTACCGTCGGATCAAGCTTGTCTTTCAGACGCGCAATGATCTCAGACAGCTTATACGCATAGGGCCGCGTGTTGAAGATGTTCTCCTGGGCACGACGCAGCTTGGCGGCCGCCACCATTTTCATGGCGCGCGTCACCTGCTGGGTGTTCTTTACCGAGGAGATCCGGCTACGTAAGTCTCGAAGGCTGGCCATGGTTCAGTCGACCGTATACGGTGGCAGGATCAGGCGGAGTACGTTTCGACGAGCGTTTTCGCTTCGCTAGTCAGGAGCTCGGCCACTTCGTCCGACATCGCACCACCAGCAATCGAAGTCAGCGCTTCGCCGTGCTTGAGACGCAGATTTGAGATGAAGTCCTCTTCGAAGGCGCCAACTTTGTCTGTTGGAACGGCATCTATGAGGCCTTTACCAGCCACGAAGATGATCGCTACCTGCTCTTCAACCGGCTTCGGCACGTACTGACCCTGCTTGAGAACCTCAACGAGTTTCTCACCACGGGTGAGCTGACGCTGCGTGGCCGCATCAAGGTCGGAGCCGAACTTGGAGAAGGCTTCGAGTTCACGATACTGGGCCAGGTCAAGACGAAGCGTACCGGAGACCTTCTTCATCGCCTTGATCTGTGCGTTACCACCCACACGGGATACCGAGATACCCACGTTGATGGCCGGACGGACACCAGCATTGAAGAGGTTGGACTCGAGGTAGATCTGACCGTCGGTGATCGAGATCACGTTGGTCGGAATGTAGGCGGAAACGTCACCGGCCTGCGTTTCGATAACAGGAAGAGCCGTGAGGGATCCACCGCCTTTCACCTTGCCTTTCAGCGAGTCCGGCAGGTCGTTCATGTCGGCAGCAACCGCGTCCGAACCGTTGACCTTGGCCGCGCGCTCGAGGAGGCGTGAGTGGAGGTAGAAAACGTCTCCAGGGTAGGCTTCACGTCCTGGAGGACGACGAAGCAGCAGGGAAAGCTGGCGATATGCCACAGCCTGCTTGGAAAGGTCATCATAGATGACGAGAGCATGACGGCCCGTATCACGGAAGTACTCACCGATACATGCGCCGGCAAAAGGAGCGATGTACTGGAGCGGAGCCGGATCGGAAGCACCGGCATTCACGATGACCGTGTACTCGAGGGCGCCATTCTCTTCGAGCGCGCGCATCACCTGGGCGACGGTCGAGTTTTTCTGACCTACGGCAACGTAGATGCAGTAAACCGGCTTGTCCGTCTGATGCGTCGACTTCTGGTTGATGATCGTATCGATCAGAACAGCTGTTTTACCCGTCTGACGATCGCCAATAACCAACTCACGCTGACCCCGGCCGATCGGAATCATCGAGTCGATGGCCTTGATACCCGTCTGCAGCGGCTCGGTAACAGGCTCACGGTAGATGACCGAAGGAGCTTTGCGCTCCAGAGGCATCTCAAACTTCTCACCCGTGAAAGAGCCCTGACCGTCGATCGGGTTGCCCAGCGGATCGATCACGCGACCCAGCATGTCTTCCGACACGTTGATCGACGCAATGCGACTCGTGCGGCGGACTTCATCTCCTTCCTTGACCTTGTCAGCATCGCCGAACAGAACGGCCCCGACGTTGTCTTCTTCAAGGTTGAGAACCATGCCTGTGACGCCGCTCGAAGGGAATTCGAGGAGCTCACCAGCCTGGACTTTGGAGAGGCCGTAAATGCGGGCGATACCGTCACCCACCTGAAGTACCGTGCCGACTTCGTAAACGTCGGTGCCTGCATCGAAGCCGCCCAGTTCGCGCTTCAGTACGGCGGTGACTTCATCCGGTCTGATTGCCGTTGCCATTGGTATTGTTTGGTTTCGTGTGATGCGGGCAGCGCCCGCTTACATCAAATGATCAAGCGTGCGACCCGCCCTGGAGCCTTTCACGCAGCGTTGCCAACTGATTGGTGATGCTTCCATCGTAGACCGTGTCTCCCACGCGAATGACGATTCCGCCCATGATGGAGGGATCGAGTTTCGCATCGAGACGAACCTGCTTGCCGGTCAGGGACGTCAGTTCGGTCATGAGCGCGGTACGATCTTCTTCCGAAAGCTCGTAGGCCGTGCGTACAGACACTGTCGTTTTGCCCAGCTGCGCATCACGCAACTCGCGGTAACTGGCAACAACGGTCGGGAAGATGCCTTCACGTCGTTTATCCACCAGCAGTCCCATGAAGGTCATGGTGACTTTCTGGATGCGTTCCTCGAACAAAGCCCGGACAACGTCTCCCTTCTTCTTGCGGGAGATGATGGGGCTGCCGAAAAACGCACGTAGTTCGCGGGAATCATCCAGCGCGGTGCTGATCAGCTCGATATCGGCATCGACCTGTTCCAGGATACCTGCCTGAGCTGCTTGCTCATTCAGGGCCTGTGCATACCGTCTGGCTACTGTGATGTCGCTCATGATGGAGGCTCGTTAAGCGCCAATCAGTTCTTGGGGAGATCGCTGAGGAAGTCGTTGACGATCTTCTTCTGGCGATCCGCATCCAGGTTCTCACGCAGGATCTTCTCCGCCGCGGAAACGGCGAGGTCGGCTACTTCCTGGCGAAGACTGTCGAGCGCGCTTTGCTTCTCACGCTCAATCTCTGCCTGGGCCGATTCCTGCATGGTCTGAATCTGGACACGGGTCTTGTCCACTTCCTCGCCCCGGAGACGGTCGGCTTCTTCGCGGGCTTCGCGCAGAATCGACTGAGCCTGGGCTTCAGCTTCACGACGGGCCTTGTCGTTGTCGGCCTGAAGCTGTTTTGCTTCGGCCAACGCCTTCTCGGCCTGCTCCATGGATTCCGAGATCTTGCTTTCGCGCTCGTTGAGGGCCGACGTGATCGGTCCCCATGCGAACTTGCGAAGCAGTCCAAGCAGAATCAGGAACGTGAGAGTGATCCAGACAATGAGTCCGAGATCAGGAGCAAGGAGGTTTGCTGCGAATAGGGTCATCGTTTCTCTGTTGGATGCGTACCGGGTCGATCGCAAACACAGGTATCGAGATACCTGGAATCAGACCGATCCGGCGCGTTGGAGGCACCCGAATGAGTGCCCCTACGATGAATGCGACGCACGAGGCGCCGCCTCAGCTTACTTGGTAGCCAGGATGATGCAGATAACCAGGCCGAAGAGTGCCACACCCTCAATAAGGGCAGCAGCAATAATCATCGACGTACGGATATCGCCAGCAGCTTCCGGCTGACGGGCAGAGCCTTCCATGGCAGGACCAGCAAGCTTACCAATGCCGAGACCGGCACCGAGAGCAACGAGACCTGCACCAAGACCTGCACCGAGGAATGCGAGAGCAGTGGGTTCCATTTGATTTCCTGTTATCGTTTGGTTGAAGGAAAGGGTTGGATGTCAAGCGACCGAAGGCGCATGTTCGTCATGCGCCTCGTGATGGTCGTGATGATGCTCTTCGACCGCCATGCCAATGAACAGGGCGGAGAGCATCGTGAAAACGTAAGCCTGGATGAAGGACACCAGGAGCTCGAGGCAGTAGATGAACAGCGCAAACGCGATGCTCACAGGCGCCACAGCGTAGCCCACGGTCGGGCCGAACATTTTGGCGAAAGAGAAAATCAGGCCGATGAGGCTGAGGATGATCAGGTGACCTGCCGTCAGGTTGGCAAAGAGTCGGATGGCCAGAGCGATGGGCTTGGTGAAAATGCCCAGGATCTCGACCGGCATCAGGATCGGCTTGACGAATGCAGGGATTCCGGGAGGCCAGAGGATGTGCATCCAGTAGTCCTTCGTACCACCCATCTGGGTCAGTACGAACGTGAACGTGGCCAGTACCGTCGTAACCATCAGGTTGGAGGTTGCTGTCGCTCCGAAAGGAACGAGGCCCAACAGGTTACACGTCAGAATGAAGAAGAAAACGGTGAGCAGGTACGGGAGATATTTGTCCGTCTTGTCACCGAGGTTCGGGCGGGCGACGTCGTCCCGGATAAACAGGATGAGCGTCTCGAACATGTTCTGGAAGATGCCCTTGGGAGCCGTATCGCGACCAACGCCTCGTTTGTACATGCCCGCCATCCGGGTCATGATGAAGGCAACCAGAATCATTCCGAGCCATGCAAAGACCAGGTGCTTCGAAATGGACATATCGAGGACCACCTTCGCTCCGTTCGGGGGCACCATGTAGCCTTCCAGCTGCGCAAGGGTGATTCCGCCGTACTTGCCAGGCTCCTGCTCTTCCCCATCTCCGGCGTAGGCCGCCTCTCCGTCACCTTCAGCGTTCCCTTCTTCCGAGTGCCCTTCGTCGGCGTAGTCGGCGGTCTCTGATACCCAGCCTCCATTCAGGATGGCTGAAGCCGTTGAACTGAACAGCTCGAGTCCGTAAGAGCCATCTTCGTGCTGCACAACGAAGATGCGAGGCAGCTGCAGCTTGCCGATGGGCGTGAAGTCCAGATAGTAGGCGTTCGCGCTGTGATGAATCGCATCCAGTTCGCCATCTTCACCAGCGGCAAACGCGGTGGAAGGCATCGCGGTGAAAGCGATGGCGGCGAGAATGAGAAAAGCAGATGCTCGTTTGATCATCGGTTGGTTCCGGCGGTCATGCAGCAGATTCCTTGTTACGGGAAATCGCCTGCTGTTGTCGGTGCAGCGTGATTATTTCGAGGGTCAGACCGACCATGAAGACGACGAAAAACCCAATCAGGAACGCCACCTTGTGAATCGGTGCAAAGACCAGGATCAAGGTCAGAATGATCAGTGCCACAAACAGGCGGGCGACCATTCCTCCCATGACGATCATCATGAACGTTTGCCTGGAGGATCGCATTGCGATGCGACCGAGAAGGTAGGCGGCCACGCTGTAGAGGGCTGCCAGCCCAACGCCGGCGAGGGCACTGAATAAAATGCCTTCACTCATGCTGAATGGGTTCGTTTTCCCTGGGGCTCCGGGCATTCGGATCAAGGACGGGAAAACTACGTCATGGCCTCACGGCCGCGTGACGGGGAGGGGTGAATAATGATTGAAGGAACGGCCTATGGGGGTGAAAACTGCATGAACCGACCCCCGGATACTTGCTACCCCGCCTGTTCCCGATCCCGCTTTTTCGCTTCGTTCTTGGACGTCAACTCCTTGGTCACACGCAACAGTTGCGCGAAGAACGCCACCATCCCTACTACACTGCCAATGATGAGGAACAGCGGTGTGGTCTCTTGCCAGCGATCGATGAGCCATCCGATACCGATATAGATGACCATCGTGGCTGCAAGCTGCACTCCGATGGTCAGGTATGGAGTAACCTCACCAAGCCCTCGTTGCCATTTCCCGTTATCAGTCACCAGAGAGCAGGGAGAACGAGCCCTGTTTCTTGGCCTTGGGGTTTGCTGCGGGCGACGAACCTGTGGCGCCATCGCCTGACTTCAGCGCGTCGGCGCGCTTCGGATCGAGCTGTCCCATACGGCATGTACCGTCGATGACCGCACCTTCCTCCACAATCAAACGGGTCGTCTTGATCGTACCCTCGATGCGAGCAGAGCTTTTGAGTACGAGACGGCCCTTGATGGTGATGTCTCCTTTCAGCGATCCGGCGACATCCGCGTCTGCAGCGAATACCTCGCCGTCAACATGTCCTTCCTGAGCAATGATCGCCTTGCCTTCAACTTTGAGGGTACCATTCAGCGTGCCGCTGACTCGTATGTCGTCCTTGGCTGTGAGAGTCCCTTCAAGGGTCGTACCGACCGCAATCAAGTTGATCTGTGAGGGTACGGATGGCGTCGAATCGTTGCGTGCCATGGTCAGGAGGCGGGATGAGGAGTGATGGATTCCCTACCAACCCAGCACGTAGGCTCTGGGATCCTGTGCCAGCCCATTTTGCCACAACTCGATATGGACGTGGGGGCCAGTCGTGACTTCTCCCGAGTTGCCTGACAATGCGATCACCTCACGATCCCGGACACGATCCCCTACCCGCTTCAACAGGCTTGAGTTGTGCTTGAAGACGGAAATGTAGCCGTCTGCATGAGCTACGGCGATGACCTGCCCCCCATCATTCATCCAGTCGGCCAGAACCACATAACCATCCCCGATGCTACGAATGGCACTTCCGACATCCGCAGCGATGTCAACCGCAAAATGACCGGTTCGGGCATCAAATCCGCGGGTGATGATACCCGAAACCGGTGGAAGTACCGGAAATGACAGGGCTGAAAGGTAGCTGGCCGTGGGAGTCGAAGCAGGCGAGGTGGTCGGAGGTGCGACAGACAACAAGTCGAAGCCCAAAGCAGGTTGCTCGTGTTCTTCCCAATCCTCGGAACCCAACGGAAGTGGCAAGGACTGAAGGTCGGCAGCAGCAGGCAGGCTTTCGGTTCGTGATGATGAACCAGTCCCATCCAGCGCGGGGTTGTTGCCGAGGAACATGTCGCGAAGACGGGTAACGTATTCAGTCTGGACCCTCAGCGAGTCTTCCAGGGATTGAAGGCGCATCTGATTCTCGATGGCTTCTCGACGCATTTCCAGCGAACCATAGCCTGGAAGTGAGAATCGGATGGGGGTGAAGAGCAAGAGAGCCAGAACAACCAGGATCAAGCCCGTCGCCAGTCCCGCCAGGCTCCAGAACACCTTGCCTGGCTCGACCAGAAAGGAGCGCGGCTGTTCCATGTGGTCCTTGTCCATCACAATGACCGTGATGGTGTGACCCACATTCCTTATGAATTCAGAGAGAAGCGCGAGCATGTTCGTTGAAATCGCGGTCAATCAGCGGGATTCGGCGAAACCGTAGGCATCAAGTTCGGTTCCTCCGACGCCTGAAGAATTGACCGCCGCGCGATATCGGCGTATATTTACAGGCTCTCACTTTATTTCGTAGAACCCCGTATCCGGCACGATCAGCCATGCCACAGCATAAATCTGCAGCCAAACGCGTCCGCCAGACTGAGCGACGCAACATCCGCAACCGCGCCTCCCGTAGCAAAATGCGGACGATGATGAAGAAGCTGCACGCCACGGAAGATGCCCAGCAGGCCAGCGAAATGCTGAACGAAGTCAAGTCGTACCTCGACAAAATGGCCTCGCGGAACATCATCCACAAAAACAAGGCGGCTCACTACAAGAGCCAGCTCGAGAAGCACGTCAACTCGCTGGGTTGATCGGCTCCTATCGCTTTTGAAAGGCGCGGCTCCGAATGGAGCCGCGCCTTTTTTGTGCGCTTTTTGTCCGGCAATAGTCCTTCAGACCCTATATTTCCCTGATTCCGAAACTCCGGATCCAATTCAACCCCACGTCCAAGACATGACCAAACGACTCTTTTCCAACACATTCGTGCTGGCTCTGCTCGTAGCCGGCCTGACCATGACCGGCTGCAAAAGCGTGCCTGTCGACATCATGTCGATGACCGCACCTGACAGCCTGCAGACCAACCAGAACGGCGCGTTTTCCGTTGAGACCAATGCCGACGCCAAGCAGCCCGTTTCTGTGAGCTGGGCATTCGGTGATGATGAAACGGCTTCCGGATCTTCGGCCAACCACTCATTCGGCGAGCCTGGCACCTACACGGTAACCGCAACGGCTACCAACCGGAAGGGCAAATCAAGCGATATGAGCACGGCAACCGTCGTGGTCGTCAATCCACCAGTCCCTGCCCAGATCGTCAGCATCCGCGCGAGCGATAATTCCCCGGACACCCAGACCAGTGTACGCTTCACGGCAACAGTCAATGGTGACGCTCCGCTGTCCTATGCATGGAGCTTCGGCGACGGCAGCTCCAGCAGCGATGCGTCCCCGACCCACACGTTTGCCGAGCCGGGCACCTACACCGTCCAGCTCAACGCTTCAAACCGTGCCGGATCCGATTCCCGCTCGATGAGCGTGACCGTCGATTGGTACGAGGCCGCCATTTGCCGCGAAGTGACCGAGCTGAGCAGCGCGTTCTTCGATCGCAACTCGTCGGTCCTCTCTGATGAAGGCATGGCTGCTCTCGGCGACAACCTCGAGATTCTGGCCGAGTGCCCGAACATGAATGTCCGCGTTGAAGGCGTCGCCGCACCAGGCGAGCGTCGTCCGCAGGAGCTGTCCGAGGACCGTGCCCGCGCAGTCGAGCAGTACTACGGCGACAATGGCATCCCTGCCAACCGCATGGTCACTGTTGGAAACGGTCGCGCACAGGACCTGACCAGCAAGAAAGACGGCCTTGCACAGTACCGTCGCGTGGATACGATCATCGTTCGCTGATCCATCAGGATCTCGATCAAGGCGCTTCAGGAACCGCCAACACGTGATCGACACGCAGGACCTCGCGTCCCAAGGGCCGCCCGGAGAATCCGGGCGGCCCTTCTTTTTGCTTCGAATCCGGCTTGAGATATCCAAAAAAGGGACGATAACGGGAGGAGATGCCCTCTTTACCCGAGATGGCCACACTGCGTGGATGTCCGGGGATGGGGTCAATTACACGAAACTCAGTGGCTTCCCCTCATGACCTTTCGCCGCTACCTGATCGGATGCATCCTGGCTCTCGCCCTGGCGACGCCGGCATTCTCCCAGAGCAACCAGTTCCGGGACTCCCGGGCGCACCTGGGAGTCGGGGTCGGTCTGTTCACCTTCCACGGACCCATTGACCTCCTGCAGCCTCGCAGCCGGGCCAACTTCGTTCGTGAGCACGATCCTGCAATCGCTCTGCTCGGATCCTTCCCGATCACGCGTGACCGTTTCTATTTCCGCGGAATGCTGCTCTTCACCAACTTCAGCACAAAAGACGGTCGCGAGCTGGTAGGTACGGGTGTCAACGAGTTTCTGACCAAACACATCTTCATGTTCGAGCCGGAAGTGGTGATGACCCTTCGACCTGGCTCGAAGTCGCGCGTACTGCCCTACGTGTTCACCGGATTCGGTGCGACAACAGCCGATATCTTCTCCAGTCGCTCGAAAGGTGGCGTTGACCTTCCAGATACAGGCGTTCCCGGTCCCGAGCGATCCGTGTATCACCTTCCTCTTGGAATTGGTGTGGACATCGCATTCAATGGATGCTGGTCCATGTTCGCCGAGGCAAGCTATCGCTGGGACCTGAACTACGTCTGGAAGAACGAGCGGGAGTACGATCCGCACAACACGTCCTTGATCATGGGCGGCTTGCGCGGGTGTATGCGCCGCAAACCACCGGTGGCTCCGCCCCCGGCGCCGATTCCTCCCCCACTCACGGTTCCCGGCTACGATCCACCACTGCCGCGCACACCGCGCGTCTGTACGCTGATTGAACTGAACAGCGTCTACTTCGCATCCAATGTGATCGACCTCAGCGAAATGTCGCGCGAGGCACTGGATGAAAACATCGAAGCCTTGCGCCTCAATCCAACATGTTGTGTCAGCATCATAGGCTACGCGCCTGGCACGGACTCCGATATTGCCGCTCTTCGACTGGCCCGTCAACGGGCAGAGATCGTCCTGAACTACTACATCGGCAATGGAATCAATGCCGACCGATTCACGCTCGAGACCGAAGTCGGACCGTCCGTCTGTCCCAAGGGTAAGGATGGCAAGGGCTGCGTCGAAGAACACCAGGTCGCTACGGCACCGTTCGACTGTACATTGCTGTACCGTTAAGTAGCCGGGCGGACCTCATGCCCTGGGTAGTGATGACTTGGTGGTTTGAGGGATTGACAGCATCACGCGGCATCCTGGCGTGCTTTGCTGGCCCCCGTTCCGTTTGTAGGTTGCGGCCAATTCCCAGCTGAAGGACCTAATACGGGCCCTGGACATCGGTCCCATTCTACGATCCGACCATGATCGCCCCTTCCGACGGATCCATGATGGATCCCAATCATCTGAATCGCGCCATCAAGGAGAAGGCCAACGCCCTTGGTCTGGATGCATGCGGCGTATCAGTGGCGGGACCGCTCGATGAAGAGGCGCAACGACTCGAAGAATGGCTGGGGCGCGGCTTTCATGCCGACATGGAATGGATGCACTCGCACGGTCCAAAACGCACGGATCCAACCCTCCTGGTGGAAGGCGCGCGGTCTGTCGTTTCCGTCCTTCAGAGCTACTACACCCCCTACGAACCGAAAACCAGCCCGGAAGTGGGCCGCATCAGTCGATACGCCTGGGGCGACGATTACCATCTACGCTTGAAGGAACGGCTGTTTGCACTTCTGGAATGGCTTCAGGAAACAGTACCGGGTACGGAAGGCCGGGCTTTTGTGGATTCTGCTCCCGTCATGGATAAAGCCTGGGCCGCGCGGGCAGGGCTGGGCTGGATCGGCAAGCATTCCAACCTCATCTCACGAGAGCTCGGCAGCTGGACCTTCATCGGTGAACTCGTGGTGACGGCCGAAATCGCTCCGGACAAACCCATTGCGGACCACTGCGGTAGCTGTATGGCCTGCATTGATGCCTGCCCGACACAAGCCATCGTCGAGCCCTATGTCGTGGACGCCAATCGGTGTATCTCCTACACGACCATTGAATTCAGAGGAGATGACATCCCGAATGACATCGCCAAGGACCATGGAAACTGGATCTTTGGCTGCGACATTTGCCAGGAGGTGTGTCCCTGGAACAAGTTTAGAACGGAAACGACAGAGCCAGCCTACGAGCCACGCTCCGGGGTGCTGGATACCCCGCTGGATGAGTGGATGTCCCTCGATCAAGAGGCGTTCAGTGCTCGATTCCGGCGTAGTCCAGTGAAACGAACCAAGCTGGCTGGATTCAAGCGGAATGTTGAGATCGCCACGCGTAACAGGGACTCCGATCCAGAACAGCCGGAGACACGAGCTCTGGACTAAATGCCCTCGCCCGGAGCCGGAAAGGCTCGATGGGACCAACCGGACGCGCCATCACCACCTGCATGTCGATCCATGGGTGGGAGGTCAAGCTCCGAGATCATGGGGAACGCAACTTCGAACGTGGACCCGAATCCTTTGCGGGTGTCGACGTTGATCCGACCGCCCATCATGTCCACCAGTCGCCGTACAAGTGCGAGGCCAAGGCCTGTACCCTCGAAACGACGGTTCTTCCATTCCTCTTCCTGCGAGAACGGGTCGAAGATCCGCTCCATGTAGTCTTCAGAGATACCGATTCCGGTATCCTCCACACTGACCACCCACTCCTCGTCGCGCAATGCCAGTGAGACATCGATGCGACCACGCTCGGTGAATTTCACGGCATTGGAAACGAGGTTGTCGATCACCTGGCGGAATCGCTTCTCGTCCACCTTCGCCCGACACTCATCGGCTGGCAAATGAATGTGGAGGTCAACGCCCTTTTCGGCCGCAACGGCTTCATGCTCCGCGGAGGTCTGTTGAACCAACGGTGCAATGTCAGCCGAACGCAGTCGCAAGGAGGCCTTACCCATTTCGACGTTGGAGAGTTCGAACAGGTCATCCACCAAATTCAGGAGCTTCTGGGAGCGCTCTGAAATAGCGGCCACGAACTCGCGTACCTGATCCGGGAGATCATAGGGCAGCTCTTCCTCGAAGTCATCGAGTTCTTTTTCCAGCAGCTGGGCAAATCCGTTTACGGCGCCCATCGGCGTACGGATCTCATGGCTCAGCGTCGCAATGAATGCCGTTTTTGAGCGATCTGAGGTCTCGGCTTCTTTCTTGGCCTGCATCAGAACCAGTTCGGCTTCCTTCTGCTCGGACACATCCGTCAGGATTCCGTTGACGGCTACCAACCCGGTAGCATCAGTTCTTGGCGTGGCATGCTCTCTCAGCCAGCGGACCGTCCCGTCCTTGTGACGGATACGATACGTGATCCGGCTTTCGTGGCCGTCCTTCAGGTTTCTGTGATGAGCCCTGACTCTGGGGGCATCCTCCGGATGAATCAGATCCTTCATCCAGTCTTGCGCCGAATCCACGATACCCGTGACTTCGGAAGAGTGGTACCCGGTCAGGATTTCAATCTGATCCGTGACAAAGTGGTAGCGGCGCCCGCCATCTGGAGTGAATGCAAATCCGAACAAGGCGTCGTCAATGGCGGAAACGGTCGTGCGATACCGGGAAGCCATCTGGATGCCGGAATACAGCCCTTCGAACAACCGGAATACTTCATTCAGCTTCGCTTCCGTAGCCCATTCAGGGTTACGCTGCCCGGGTTTCCACCCCAGCAGGAAGTAGCCAGCGAATTGCTCGTTGTCCCGGACGGGATCAGCCCACAGCTCGGCGATGTCGTCGAGCCACATCCCATTCTGTTCTTCCTTCGCCAGGAATCGACCGAATCGCTGTTCTTCTCCCATGACCAGCTGGGACCTGGGAATGGATGTTGATTCGTTCTCCGTTGTCTCATCTGACCAACGAACCAGGTCGACAAGGCGCTCTTTCGCTATCGACAGACCCAGAAGTGTAGCCACATTGGCACCGAAGGCCTCGCCGATCAACTTGGTTGCGCGCTCCCGGAATATCGTTGGGTTGGAATGCTCGGCAGAGAGCTCCCGAAGCGCGGACTTGATGGATTCAGAACGCTCGTAATTCTCAATAGCATTTCGACCATGCTCAAGATCCGTTCGATCCTCGATCATGAGCGCCGTCCCGATGAACTGGCCCTCAGGATGACGAATCGGAGAGGCATGTACGAAAAGATGCTTGCTGACCCGACCATTGCCGGTCTGCTTCAGCGTTGTTGGACCCGTCCACTTTTCTCCGCGCGAAGTCGTTTCAAGAATGTTATTGGCGTCTTCGCGGTCCAGCACACGGACAGCCGTCAAGGGAAAGCCCAGCCAGGAGTCGTCGGGGGTTGAACCGACGATAGAGCGGAAATGGTGATTTTCGAAGGTGACGCGACCCAAGTGATCCAGGTACACCACCCCGACCGGGCCTTGCTCAAGGAAGGACTGGTAAAACGTCTCGGGGACGATGGCTACTTCATCCGGTGTTTGCTGACCCGAAAGAGGCAGAATGATGGCGTGATATTCGTCGGGAACCGACTGGACGACGTGGAGAACCCCGACCTGTGATCCGCTACTGTAGCGGACGGTTGTGTGAGACGACCCTTCACCTGCTGCCAGTTCAACGATTTCCGCCAGTTTCCAGCGATCCTCCGGATGAATCAATTCGGCCAGGACCGGTTGGCCCAGGAGTTCTTCGCGCGACGTACCCAGTGCAGTTGCAGCAGCCTCATTCACGAATCGTGCGTGACCGTGGGTGTTAAGACTGCAGGCCGGCATGGGAATCCGATCCATCAACGACCGGAAGCTGACCTGTTGGCCCGCTTCAGGGCCTTGCTCAGGCTCGTGTCCAATCAGGAACCAACCCTCACGATCGCTGAAGCGAAGTCCACGAAGGTGCAGGCCGCCCAGTGTGATCGGCAGTTCCTGGGGATCATCTGCACGGAGTCCTTCGAGGGCGAACTTCAAATCGCCGTCCAGCTGCGTTCCTGCTCGCCAACCCCAGGCCAGGCGCCCGAATGGGTTGATGCTTGTGATACAGCCTTCCCCATCGACTTCAGCAAAGGCCAGATCGGCCTCTTCGCGCTGGCCGGAGCCGGAGGAGGAGATGAAATGGAGAAGGGAGTCGAGAGACATGAAGCAGGCGCTGGGTTCGATGCTTCTCCCTCCGCGAAATCAATGCCAGAAATCAGGATTGCGGGATTTTTCCTGCCTCGTGATCCCGTTTTTCTGCGGGAACGACCAAAAACAGCCAAAAAGAGCCTGCTACGGCGCATATCCCACCAAACAAAATGACCACCTGAACGAGCGAAAGGAGTCCCAATTCCAGAATGAGACTCGCCAGGAAGATCGAAATGGACTCCATTCCCATGACCAGCAGCCACTCAGTCGCGAATACCCGGCCCCGGAATTGATCCACAACTCGCTGCTGCAGGAGGACCGTGGAAAACACCCAGTTCGCTCCTCCAGCGGTATGGGCGAGCATGACGGGCAGCGCGACAATGAACGAGGCCGTGAAAACCGCAGCCATCCAGCCGGCAATCATGTAGCCGACGCCTGTCATCACGATACAGGTCCCAATGATGGGCGGCCACTTCCGCTCATCGCGTACCCAGGCGCGAACCATCATCGGCCCGATCCCGGTGCCAACCCCGCGCGCTGCGAACAGGATTCCGATCGATACGGAGGCCGCTTCCGGGTTCACGGATTCACCCAACAAGGCAAGCAGAAATACCAGTCCCCCTCCACCCATGGCCCAGACCGCCTTGGTGGTGGCCATGCGTCGAATGGCAGGGTAGCGCTTGATGTGCCTGAGCCCATCCATGACCTCCTGATGTGCCGATCGGATCAGGGAAGTCTCTCGCGACTCATACTTGAATTGCGGGATGACGGTACGATAAATGAACCACGCCGAGATGATGTAGCTGAGGCTGTCCAGGATGAACACGGCTTCGAGTCCCAGCCATTCCACGGCGAATCCACCCGCTGCGGCGCCCAACGCCAACAGGATCGACCACGTCGCCGACATGATGGTATTTGCCGTGACCAGGTGCTCGCGCTTGACGATGTTGGGGACTGAAGCACTCTTTGCCGGCTGGAACACCGAACCCAGAACGACCTGGGCAGTGGTCAGCAGATAGATCAGGAATACTTCCGAGGGCTCGTCGACGAACAGGAAGCCCAGCACGATGACGGCGCGCAGCAGGTCGGAGATGATCATCAAGCGCCGGCGATTGAACCGGTCAGCCAGGATGCCGGCGATCGGAGACGCCAGTGCCCAAGGCAGCATCTTGGTGATGAAGACCGCACCCAACGCGAATTCCGAGCCTGAAAGGGTCAGGATCAGGCTGTACAGGGCAATGGTGTTGAACCAGTCCCCAAATAGGGAAATCACGGTCCCAAGCCAGAGGCGCCGGAAAGATGTGTTCTCCCGAAGGAGCTCCAGGTAGCCGATCTGACGTTGGTCAGATCCCATCAAGCGTTGGCCTGTTCGGACGGTTCGGAGCCGGATTCTCCATCACCCGCTCCCTCCTCCGCTTCCGGACGAAGCAGTGGAAACAGAATGACGTCGCGAATGGACTCCGAGTTGGTCATGAGCATGGCCAATCGGTCGATTCCGATGCCAAGGCCAGCCGTTGGAGGCATTCCATACTCCAGCGCTCGCAGGTAGTCCTCGTCCAACTGCATCGCTTCCTCGTCTCCCCCTTTACCCAGGCGTACCTGCTCTTCGAAACGCTCGCGCTGGTCATCAGGGTCATTGAGCTCGGAAAACGCGTTGCACAGCTCCTTGCCGTTACAAATGGCTTCGAAACGCTCGACCAGTCCTTCCTGGGACCGGTGTTTTTTCGCTAGCGGGCTCAGTTCAACCGGATAATCTGTGATGAAGGTCGGCTGGATCAGATGGGGCTCCACGAACTCGCCGAAGATCTCATCGATGATCTTGCCGGCTCCCATGGAGTCTTCGATTTCGAGACCCAGCTTCTCTCCCACGGCGGCCAGTTCGTCGCGGTCTTTGCCGAAGAGCTGTTCGCCCGTCTTGTCTTCGATGGCCTGGAAAAGCGGAAGCCGCTTCCACGGTCGGGCGAAGCTGATCGTGTTCTCCCCGACCTGCAAATCGGTCGTGCCGTGAAGTGTCATGGCGAGGTGCTCGACCATTTCCTCCACCAGCTCCATCATCCAGTTGTAGTCCTTGTAGGCGACGTACAACTCCATCATCGTGAACTCCGGATTATGGAAGCGGCTCAGCCCCTCATTCCGGAAGTCCTTGGAAATCTCGTAGACGCCATCAAAACCACCGACGATTAAGCGCTTCAGATACAGCTCATCTGCAATACGCATGTAGAGCTTCATGTCCAGCGCATTGTGATGCGTGGTGAACGGACGTGCGGCGGCTCCTCCGTAAATCGGCTGCAGAACGGGAGTCTCGACCTCGACATACCCGCGCTCATCCAGGAAGCAGCGCATCGCCGTAATCATGCGAGCGCGCTGCCGGAAGGTATCGCGGACTTCAGGATTGACGACCAAGTCGACATAGCGCTGACGATAGCGGAATTCCTTGTCCGTGACCTCATTGAAGGTCTGGTCTTCGGTCTCCTTGACGATCGGGAATGGGCGGAGCGCCTTGGCCAACACTTCGAGGCGCTGGGCATGGACAGAGATTTCGCCCATGCGCGTCCGGAAAGCGAACCCTTCGATTCCGACGATATCCCCGATGTCGAGCAGCTTCTTGAAAACAGTGTTGTAGAACCCTTCGGGCAGATCATCCCGGCTCACGTAGATCTGAACCTTGCCCGATTCATCCTGGAGATGAAAGAAGGCTGCCTTTCCCATGATGCGGCGGGACATGATGCGTCCCGCAATCGATACCGTCAGCGGCTCGGCCGGGGACCCATCTTCTCCTGGCTGATGACGTTCATCGTCGAACGTGGAGAGCACGTCATCGGCATGATGCGAGACCTCCCAGGAATACGCGTACGGGTTTACGCCTGCCTCTTCCATGCGGGCCCGTGCATCCCGCCGGACCTGCTCCTGTTCAGAATAAACTCTCGACATGATCGGTCCCTCAGTTGGCGGGCTCGTAATCATGCAGCGCCGTCACGGTCATTTCGACGCGATCCAGCGGCATGTCTGCCAGTCGCGGGTCGCCCTGTCCCGTGGAGCGCGGAGTGGGAGCCGAAGCAATGATGTCTAGGATATCGAAACCTTCGACCAGCTCTCCGAACACGCTGTACTGCATATCAAGCCAGGGCGCACCGCCTTGATTCTTGTAGATGTCACGCTGTGCGTCGGTGTAGGAGAAGCCTCCACCGATAGCCTGGTTGATCTGCATCTCGGCCTGTGTCAGCATCTCATCCGGGAGTGGCTGCCCCTGCACGATGTAGAACTGGGAGCCTGACGAGCGACGCTCAGGATTCACCTGATCACCTTGTCGAGCCGCCACCAGTGCGCCGCGACGGTTGATCAATGCCGGCGTGATTTCAGCTTCGAGGGTGTATCCGGGACCACCCATACCATCGTTGTATGGATCCTCATCCTTGGAATTCGGATCGCCACCCTGGATCATGAATCCAGAGATGACACGATGGAATGTCGTGCCATTGAAAAACCCTTCGGAAGCAAGCTTGCGGAAGTTATCCCGGTGAATGGGCGTTTCGTCATAGAGCTTGACGACCAGACGACCGGCGGAGGTGTCGATGGCGTAATACGTAGACATGGATTCGGATGGGTTCTGTGCGCATCCCGGAAGGATGGCGAGCGAAATGATCGCTAGAAAAACGACAAGTGTGGTCGGCTTCATGGCAAACTGCGCCGTGTTGCTGGACAATCGGGGACGAATGGTTCGGGCTGGAAGCAGTTCCAGAGGTCAACGCCCAATCTACAGCATTGACCATCAATTCACGGCGCACGCCTCGTAGCTATCTGGACGAGAGCCATTGCCATCGCTCTTACCCGTCGATATATCCGCGGGCTTGCTCCAGCAGCACGTTATAGTGCTCGCGCAGCAGTCGCTGCGTCTGCGCCATCAGGTCGCGGATAGCCGATCCTTTTTCCTGCTGCTTCACCAGCACGGACAATTGGTCGATGCTCTCCTCCAGCACATGAGTCGCCTCGGAGAGCGCGAACCACCAGGATGGCTCTTCTTTTGCGGCGACCGTCTCGACGGAGACCCGCTCGGGCTGGAAGGCGCCCAGTATCCGGATCAAATCCGACAATTCGGATCGCATCTGCTCCAGCTGGGTCTGCTGAGCCAAGGATATGGCGGCTTGATGGGCGGTCTTTTCCGCAGACAGGACGCGTCTCAACACCGCGCCGACGACAGTCACCACGGATACGAACCGAGCATCTGTAGACTCGACGCCCTGCACGATTTCACCGACCCGCTTCAGGATTTCATGGCCAGGCTCCATCACGCATCACCCTCCTGTTCGATATGCATACCGCGCGCAACCGCGTCGAGCATTTCGACGGCACGCTCGGAGGACAAACGTCCCGTCCGGGTAGCCAAATGAATGGTTTCGGTGACCACGGAAGCATAGACTGGTAGCAAATGATCCGCGTGCTGTTTCAAGGCATCAAGGTGCTGCTCGAGCGTTCCCACATCACCCCGAGCAACGGGGCCTGTCAGTGCGTTGCCAGGCCCTTTGTCCAGCGCGTTCAATACGCTTTGGCGTGTAAGCGGGCCAAGGGCTTCCGTCGCGCCGTTCGAATCCGATGTGGCTCGTTCCCACAGTTCAGACGCCGCAGCCAGCATCGCAATCGCATGATTGCCGGCCATGACAGCAGCGGCGTGATACAATGCCTTTCGATCAGTCGATACTTCCACGGAAGAGGCAAGCAGATCGTCCGCAAGTCGCCGTGCTACCCGAACAGCGTCCGGGTGTCCTTCGATGCCGATCGTAATCCCTTTGAAACGCTCCTTGCCTTCGTCCCCGGTGAACGTTTGCAGCGGGTGGAATGACCCGGTTCTCGCGCCTGCATCCGCCAGTGGCTCGAGAGCTGACGCGCCATGAACGCCGGATGTGTGCAGGAAGACCTGACCCTCGTCCATTCCGGCTTCTGCCAGTCGGACCGCAACCGAGGCCAGAGCATCGTCCGACACCGCGATGAACACGACGTCTGAAGATGGAATCGGATCCAGGCCGATGACACCCGGATGTGTCTCGTCATGTGCCACCAACGACTCAGCATCCTCAACCGATCGGGCCAGAACACTTCGGCACTGAAGACCATGCTGTGTCAGTGCTCGCGTCAGGGACCGGGCCAAAGCACCGGTACCCACCACCGAAAACGAGTCCAGCCAATCTGATCCCCGCGGTGGCATCCCTTTCGATGGGGTGCCTGCCGTCATCCTACTGGCGACCGATCAGTACACCGGCAAACCCGGGTCGATCATCTGAGGGGGGTTGGATACCCCGGAATTCGACATGATTGGCACGTCGGTAAGCGCTGGCCATCATGGCCACCAGCAGTGGCCCTTTGCCCTCGATGCGGATGTCAGTCTCCTGGTTCAGAAGGGTGATCATTGCCGTGACATCTAGCTCTTCAAGGTGGCGCTTGAAGCGCTCCAGACCTGCATCGGTCGCTTCAATGATATCCACGCACCCTACCACGAGGGTTCGCTGGTTGGCCATGATCTCTCCGATCGCGTGGCCCAGTTCGCGACAGAACTCCGGAGACTCGCTTCCCATGATCATCGGCACGACATCGAACTCTGTGAGGATCTGCTGCAGGAACGGCAGATTCACGTCCAGACCGTGATGGAGGAAATGACCCGTGTCGTCGATGTAGATGTCGTCGTCCTCGTCGCAAAGCTCATTGCGAACCCGGTCGTTGACCGGGACCTCACCCAATGGGGTGTTGTAGGTATCGAGAGAGCAGATCGTGATGCGCTTGAATTCCTCGCCTCGGTTCGAGGCAATGGAAATCACATTCTTCACGTCATCGCTTTGCAGGGAACGGAAGACGTCTGCCGCGAACGGCGCACCGTCCATGTGATCGGAGTTGGGAACGATCACCGACATCACCCGGAAATCAACCGGCTCGGCCTCGGACTGCGTGAGCAAGTCCTTGATCTGTTTCTCGAGCGGCTGTCGCTGCGTCGCGTAGGTTAACGCACTCGTGTATGTCATGTGGCTGGAGAACGCGATACGCCCTGGTCCATCGGGTTCGGGAGTGGAGTTCACCCCGCGAACACCCCCGGGTGACCCGGAGCATCGCCAGCGGTAAGGGATGGTTGACCGAAATTAGGGCGTGACGCGCACAGCAACAACCAAGCGAAGGATGTTCTCCTAGAGATCCAGCTGCCGCTTCTTAAGGATGAACAGCCCTTCCCGACGGGAATTGACCAGGATATTGCCCGACTCGAAGTACGGATAGCTGCTCCAGGTCCCGTCAAATCCGGCCACGTTCAGGTTGTTGGGCGTCGTGTCGAAGTAACCGATCTCGACTGGATTGGCCCGGTCACGGATGTCGATGATGCGCAGACCACTCGCATTGTTGGTCTGGTACATGAATTCGCCTTTGACGTAGAGGTTGTGATCCGTGGAGTTGGCATCACCGAAGTACTCCGCAATCATTTCCGGTTCGTCCAGATCCGTCAGGTCCCAGATCATGGTCCGGGTGGCCTCGGCCATTCCGTTGAGTTCATCGGCCTCATCATTCTGGTAGAAATACCGATGATCGTCGGTGAACCATCCCTGATGCACGTAGGCCGAGTTCGGGTAAGTCCCCTGGCTGATGGCGATCGGGTTTGCTTTGTCCGTCACGTCAGCGACGCTGATGGCCGTGCCATTTGATCCAACGCAGATCTCCTTGCCACGGTGCTCGGCATCGGGACCGTCGTAGACAATGCACTGCGCATCATGCGTGGCGCCAGAGCCTCCATTTCCAGTCTTGGGATCGTTGAAGCAACCCATAAACTCCGGATTCTTCGGCTCGTTGATGTCGATCATGTGGAGCGCACCGCCACAGGTCTCTCCCCCACTGCTGTTTCCTACGGCGTAAGCAAATCCCGTGTCTTCGTTGATGACAATGTTATGTGAGCTCGCAATGCCCGTGTAGAGCACGTCTGGCTCATATACCTGGAATTCACCAGGCCAGTCACGCAGTCGGCGCAGATCGAAGATTTGCATTCCGTGCTGCTGAGCACCGTCAGCGACGACAAAGGCGTGATCCTTGAATACTTTCATGTCTCGCCATGTGGATCCCGGTGATCCTTCCGTCCGAGGCATTTCACCAAGTACGATCGGATTGGCTGCGTCGGTGACGTCCACGAACACCATGCCTTCCATGTGACCGATCAGGCCGTACTCACGACCATTTTCCTCGTCGGTCCATCCCCACACATCGTTGAGTCGGACGCCACGATTCATCCGCAGATCTTTCAGCGAGATGAAGGAGACCATGTCCACGTTCTGACATTCGAATTCGTTGGCCTGACCTTCGTCACACTCGACCGGGCTGTCGGTCAGGCTCGGGAGGTCTGCGACAGGCCGATTGTAGGCCGCAATCTTTGTCCAGGAGCTGCCGTCGCGCTCGAAGACTACGGCTGAACCGAGTCCGTAGTCGTGGCCCGGCATGCCGATGGCTGCCGCATCTGCTCCAACCGCAACTGCACCTCCAAATCCGGTCCGGCCACCTTTCAGATCATTCGACAGCTCACCAATCTGTTTGAAGGAGCCTGCGTCAAAGCGGTACACCATTCCACTGGCATCATTCGCCAGCGGTGCCGCAATCCAGATTTCCTCGTCCGATCCAGCCATGGCTGCCCCGAAGAAGGCACGGCTTCCTTCTGATGGACTCTGCAGCGTGCGGTCGAGGCGCCATTCATCATTGCGCTGGCGATATACATGCACGCTTCCCATTCCCCGTTCTGCCCGCGGATTGGCCACCAACAGGCGATCCCCAGACGCCATGAGGGCTGTTCCAAGGCGCGCATCGGCCTGATCGTCGGTAGGCTCAATGGCCCCAGCTGCCGACAGATCATCCAGCGAGAAGAAATCAACACGGCCGCTGTTGTCATGCGCTCCTGGTGAGCCAACAGCCAGCATCATTCCGGAGATAGCCAGGGATGAGCCGAACCGAACGCCATCCTCATCGACTGAGGAGCTCAATGTTGCTGTCTCTTCCCAGGCCGATTCACCAGAAAACACGTGTACATGCCCGGATCCATCCGATCCGCCGGGAGCTGCGACAAAGACGTGCCCGTTCGCGACCTGAACGGCACTGCCAAACCCGTCGCCTTGCCTGGAGTCGGTGGTAAGACGTCCAGACAGCGTCCACTCGCCGTTCATTCCGACCTCGTACACGTAAACCGCTCCTCGGCCCTCAAGGGCTCCGGGACTCGCGATGGCCAGGATTCCGTCGGCCTGCGCTGTGGAAAGCCCGAATCGATCCGAAATCGCAGCATCAGGGGAAGTGATGGTCTGGATCACGTCCCAAGACCCCCTCTCATTGCGACGAAGCACATGCACCATACCTGTTGTGGAAAAGCCAGAGGTTTCGCCAACCAGCAGGTCACTACCGACCATCAAAAGGGAGCTGCCATAGGCATCCATGGATGACTCCGTTTCCAGGAGTGAAGGAGCAGCAGTTGACGGGAGTGCCAGAAAAACCAGCATCAGCAGGGCTGAAACAAGACGTGCCATGGGTCGCGTGATGAATGTTGATGTTCGGGGCAGAAAAACGTGTATCTACTCGGATCTGCCTTTGTTTCAGAGAATGGCGGAATCACCTTTCTGACAGTGCAGCGAGGGAGACGGGCCGGAAGGTACCGGATGTAAGGAAGGCCCCCGCATTCATTTCCGCGACAGGCCGGGAGAGAGCGGACTTGACCGCAGGTATTATTCAGGTTCATTTGTCCCTGAATTGCATGAAAGCCCGCCCGCAACAGGTAGGCTCATCCAATCCATCATGACCCATTCGAACATGCGTCGGATTTCCCAGGTTGCCCTCCTCATTGTGGTGGCTGCAGCATCCCTGATGTTGTCAGGGTGCGGATCGGGATCCGTTGATTCGGGTCGGGATACGGTTCCGCCGAGGCTTATGGCGCCAGCTGATGGAGCTGAAACCAGCAATGCGATCCTGTTTCGTTGGGATGAGTCGAATACAGCTCCCCGTTTCAGGGTCCAGATAGCAGCTGATGAGGCGTTCACAAATCTGCTTCTTGAAGAGACCAGTATCGGCAAACCTCATCTCCCAGTTCGAGACTTGCCTCTGGATGCCGAGCTGTTCTGGCGCGTGCGCTCGGAATCTGATGATGATGCATCCGCTTGGAGCAGTACAAGGCGATTCGAGGTCGTCTCAAACGCACACCCTCCCGATTCTCCCGGATTGACGATCCCGGCTGACGGGACTCTCGACCTGGAACGAACGGTCCAGCTGGCCTGGGACCCTGTACCAGATGCGTATTCCTATCACCTGGTTGTGACCATCGATGAGGACATGTATCTCTACCAGGCCGATCTGGAGAATCTGGCCGAACCGGAGTACGAGCTGAACGGCCTCATCTTCACGTATCCGTATTGGTGGAAGGTGCGTGCATTGGGACCGGCTGGCTATTCAGAATGGTCTCCGGTCTGGATTTTCTGGGTGCGGGATGGTGACTGATCCCACTTGCCGGAGTTTAGCCCCGTGCCGAATGCTCCTTTTCGCGGGCAGGCTGGTGCAGAGAGCGCTTTTCCCCGCGGGTCGACTCGTGCTGGCCGCACCGAAGCTAGCAGGCGGACTCTCGCTGGCAGCACTGATCTTTGTTGCAGGGTGTTCTTCTCCTTCGTCTGTTGACGAACCGGATAGTCACGAATCACTCGACGCTGAGCTGAGGGAATTGATTACCCTGAATGGCCAACGTCGATTGGAGAATTTCATGCTGCCGGCCAGCGATGACTTTGGCGCCATTCCCCAGGACCCTCGCAATCCGCTGACAACGGAGAAAGTGGCACTTGGAAAGCTGCTCTTCCACGAGCCCGCGTTGTCCATGGCAACCTTGCACTCACAGAATGCAGGCACGTTTTCTTGCGCGACCTGTCACCACGCAGCGGCGGGCTTCGAAGCGGGTGCAGCACGGTCCATCGGCGAAGGCGGAACGGGTTGGGGCACCCGCGGCGAAGCCCGCCGCCCGGACCCGAACACCCCGAATGGTGACGTCGACACGCCCGCATTGAAGAGCCAGACCATCCTGAATAAGGCCTACCAGCGACTCCTCATGTTCTCAGGCGCAGCAGGCACGGGCGGCGACAATGATGGACTCGACGACCGGTGGGACGCTCATCCGGATGCAGCCGCCAACTACCTTGGGTACCAGGGCATGGAGTCGCAGGCCATCGGGGCGCTGAGTAAACATCGCCTGTTTGATCAGGCGGCGGCTGAGCGTTTGATCCACACGCACGACACGTATGACGCCCTGTGGCAAGCCGTCTGGGGTAGCGAGCCTGTAACGGTCGAGCGGATTGGACTGGCCATCGCTGCCTATGAACGAACGGTCTTTGCGAACCGCGCGCCGTTCCAGCGATGGCTCGGCGGAGACTCAAGGGCAATGACCTTGTCCGAAAAACGCGGTGCGCGTGTCTTCTTTGATGAACGGTCGCGTTGCATCGAGTGCCACACCGGTCCGGCTCTTTCTTCGATGGCCTTTTACGCTCTTGGCATGCCTGACATGCCGGGGGCACCACCGGATCCGGGCCGAGCTGGACTAACCGGGGTGGAAGAGGACCGATTCACCTATAAAGTCCCTCAGCTCTACAATCTAACGGACGCGAGCTTCATGGGACACGGAAGTACGTTCCGATCCATCCGGGAGGTCATTGATTACTATGTTGACGCCGTTCCCGCCGTCAACCTCCCCCCCGATCGCATCACGGACCAGTTCCAGCCACTCCGGCTTTCGGACCAGGAAATTGATGACCTGATCGCCTTCCTTGAGAGCGCACTGAACGACCCGGACCTGGAGCGTTATCAGCCCGAAGCGGTTCCTTCAGGAGGGTGCATTCCGGCCAACGATTCCGCCTCACGACTGGATCTGGGCTGCAACTGACTTGACCTTCCCGGACACCCCGGAAGCATTGGGCCCCTAGAGATCGACTTCTTTCTTTTTCAGGAAGAACACGCCTTCTCGACCGGATGTCACGATGATGACACCGCTTTCGAAGTACGGATAGCTGCTCCAAGCGCCCAACACGGGCGAGTTGTCATTCGGACCGTAAGGGACGGTGTCGAATGAGCCGATCTCGACTGGATTCTCCGGATCCGAGATATCAATCAGTCTCAGACCCGCCAGATAGTTGGTCTGGTACATGATGTTGCCGCGGATATACAGGTCATGATCGATGGCGCTGTTGTCGGCGAAGTACTCACCAGCCAGAACCGGCTCATCCAGGTCAGTCAGATCGAAAATCATGGTCCGTGTGGCATCCACGATTTCCGAGGCTTCATCACCCTCATCATTCAGGTAGAAGTAGCGATGGTCCTCGGTCAACCATCCCTGGTGGGTGTACGCGGTGTTGGGATAATCAGCCACTGAGATAGCAACGGGATTGGCTTTGTCCGTGACGTTGGCAATCGAAAGAGCTGTCCCGTTTGAGCTGAGGCATACTTCCTGACCGGCGTAGTCGGTATCAGGGCCACGATAGACGACACACTGCACGTCGTGCGTCGCTCCCGAACCACCGCGACCCGTACGGGGCTCATTGAAGCACCCGACGAATTCAGGATGGAGAGGATCATTCTTGAGGTCCATCATGTGGAGGGCGCCACCGCAGGTCTCCCCGCCGGAGTCCGAGCCGACCGCGTAAGCAAAACCAGTCTCTTCATTAATGAACAGGTTGTGCGAACTGTACACGCCGCGGTAGATGTTGTCTTCGTCGAACGTCTGCGGGCTCGTCACATCCCGCAACCTTGTCAGGTCGAAAATCTGCATGTGATGCGCACCGGCTCCGTCCGCAACGATGTAGACGTAGTTCTGATAGGTCTTCATGTCGCGCCACAACGACCGCACACCGCTTGCAGTATGCGGCAAGTCGCCCAGATACCGTGGGTTTTCTGGATCCGCCAGGCTGACAAAGCTCGTACCGTCGGTGCGTCCGATGATCGCGTATTCGATGCCAGTATCCGGATCGGTCCATCCCCAGACATCACTCATCTGGATGCCTCGCTCGGCACCCACTTCGCTGCGCGTCAGGAAGGAGAGCATGTCGACCTCCTCGCAATCAAACTCTCCGGCCGTTCCGTCCTCGCAATCCACCTTTCCGCCTGTGACGGATGCGAAAACGCCCGAATCAGAAAACACCTCGTTTCCGGGCTCCCATGCGACCATATTCCAGGAATAAGGAAACGCCGCTCCCTCGAAGTTGTCGTGCCCTTGTGAGCCGATGACGGCGACGCCTTCATGCACAGCCACGGCTCCACCGAATCCGCTTCTGAACTGAAGATTGGAGGGCTGAATCAGTTCGGTACTTCCCATTCGCATGGTCATCGGATTGGGCTCAAATCGGTATACGGCACCATTCTGTGCTCCATAGCCAGGCGCGCCAATCCAGATGGATCTCCCATGGAAGTCCATCGATGTCCCGAACAGCTCATTTCCCTTGGAATCGAAGGGTTCGATTTTGAACTCGTAGGCCCAATCTCCGGACTCGGGATCCTTGAAAAAGATGGCTGCAGCACCCTTTCGTCCGTCGTGACCGGGCATTCCGATGACCATGTGAGCATCGTCCAGGATGATCGAGGTCCCGAATGCATCACCTTCGACGCCATCTTGCATGGTCAGGACAGCATCGGAAGTCCACGTTCCTCCCGAGAAGGAGAACATCTCCACCGCTCCCTTGCGACCATCCGAGGCAGAAGCGCCGATAGCAGCGTTCGTGCCCATCATCTCCAGGGTGCCTCCGAACCCGGTTCGACCTTCGAGCGAAGATTCTACCACTCCCGTAGAGGACCAACCACCGCCTGAACGCATCCAGGAATGAACAGTCATCGATCCATCATCGCTGCTCATGGCCGTGGCCAGGATGTGTGAGCCATTGGTCGCAACCTGCGTACCGAGGGCCTCAGCGCCATCTGAACTCAGCCGGGCGCGTTCGATCCACTCTCCAGCTGGACTCCGTTCGAATACATAAACCGCACTGACCAACGGAGCTCCGACGACCAACATGTCGCCATTGATTTCCATGGCTCGACCAAAGCCATTTCCGGACTCGATCGGATCAGACGCCTGCACGCGACCGCTCATGACCCAGTCTCCGGAATCATTCGGCGAATAGATGAACACGGATCCGTTCTGGAGCAGATTGCGCCCCTCGCCGACATAGATGGATTCCCCGTCGGATTCAACCGCTGCTCCGAATTGGAGGGCGTACTGGGCGTGCGACTCGGTCGAACCGAGAGCGAATAGGATTCCAATCAGGAGGAGTAGACGATTCATGACAAGGACCGGAAGAGTATGAGGCGTGGCAAGCCCCATTATCGCGGAATTAATGCCAGAAAGTCCAGACCCCGATCAACGTCAGGGAGAAGCGAGCAGCTGGAATGGCGTTGACTTCCCATCCATCTGAACCTGGTGGTACCCGATGGGGGTCATGTCGATGGCCGGAAGCACGGATGCCGATCCCATAATGGACCAGTGCGGCTGTCTGATGGCTTGCTCAAGTGGAACCGAACCGAGACTGTAAGGATGGTCAGAGGGAAGCGCCATGGAGTCCTGGTGCTCGACTGTTCCAGCAGCCACCAACTGAACGGCGCCTCGCTGCTCCACGGTCTGCAGGCCAACCATCATACCCAGGATGACCATCAGACTTACGAAAGAGGTGGCCATGGCAGCCTTTCCGAGTCGCGAAAGATAGGTCGACTCCACTCGATTCTTGCGCTCCAACTCGATGGCTACCCGATGCCGGATCTGCGCCTCGAGTGACGCCCGACCATGCCTTCCGCCGTAGGAACTCAGCATGTTACGGGTTCGACACAGGCACTGGGCGTGTGCAGCAAGCGAAGGATTGGCTTCAAGGAATTCCTCGAATGCCTCCTTCACGGCCGCATCCATCGTACCGTCGACATATTCGCAAAGGAACTCGTCGAGTTGGTCGTCAGGCTGGTCGAAATGATCCGGGTAGTATCCTTCGGGCATAAGCACCGGTGGCGGAGTGATTCAAATCCCCTACACGTGGAAAAGGTGAAGGTTCTCGCAGGGCTGGATTTTTTGCTTCGTGTGACGCGCAACGTTTCATCAAACGACAAAGGGGCGGCTGCGCACCCGCGCACCCGCCCCTTCGCTTGCACTGAGCAAAACTGTGTCAGTCCGTCTTCGGCGTGTAGACTTCCTTCAGCAACGCCTGGAGTTTGGTCCGGCCACGGTTGATACGGCTCTTCACCGTACCCATCGGCAAACCGGTGATCTCTGCGATCTCCTCGTAAGCCAGCTGCTGCACGTCACGAAGCACGACCACCTCCCGAAATTCCTCGGGGATCTGGCGAAGGGCTTCCTGAATGAAGAAGTCCTGGATCGTGGATTCGGTGTGCTTGTCCGGGCTGAACGTTTCGTCCGGAATCTCTACTTCGTATTCCTCGTCGTCCCGGTTCACCGACTGCAGCGAGTACAACCGACGACGCTTGCGCTTGCGGTATTCGGAACGCGCCAGGTTACCAGCAATGGTGTAGAGCCACGTGGAGTACTTGGCAATCCGGCGATAGGAATGCCGGTTGCGATACACGCGCAGGAAGGTCTCCTGGAGGAGATCTTCGCACTCCTTCATGTCACCCAGGAAACGGTAGATATAGTTGGTCAGCGGATCCTTGTATCGACTGACCAGAATATCAAAGGCCTCCACCGTTCCCATCTGGAACTGGGACATGAGGTCCTCATCGCTCATTTGGGAGAGGGCATCAAAATGCCTGTTGTTCGGATTGAGGTTTCCCATCATTCCGAACTCAGACGCCTTTACCGTCAGCGTCCTCTTCTTGAGCTTTCCTGCGTTTTCAGTTTCTGTCATGGATTCAGGTAATCAACGGGTGAATTCCCGCATATCGTATGTAGCTCTGACAAATTGTCTGTTACAGGTTAGACGCCCGGTGTGCCACCTTCATGTCACCCTTTCAGGAAACAATCCGGAGACCGGAACAACCGTGCTTTTGATGGGTGCGACCGAAAGTCACCTCCATCGCCGTATCAGGCTGCCAGAATATTCCTGAACAGCAAATTCAGGATAAGCCGATCGGACCGCTGACTCCCGCCTTTCAGCTCGGAATCAGCCGCCAAGAGCGCTGAAAGCGCCCTGTGGATCGCCTTTACGTCATATCGACGTAAGCAAGCAAGATACTCTTTCAGGAAGAAGGGCGAAACCCCGATGGCTCTCGCCATCTCTTTTTCAGGAATTCTTTCCTCTCGAAAGGCTGTCAGTTGCCACAGTTTTATAAAGAACGCGGTCAGGACAGCAACAATCATGTTGCTCTCCCCGGTCGGGTTCGAAGACTGCTGCAACAACCGTTCCGTTATGTGTAGCGCCCTGTCAAACTGTCGTTCGCCCACGGCGCGCTGTAATTCGAAGACATTGTAGTCCCGGGTCTGACCACTTGCTTGGACAATGTCCTCAGCGGTAATGACTTCCCGCTCACCCACGTATGTGGCCAGCTTGCCCAACTCCGCTTCCACGGATGAGAGAGAGGCTCCCACGTATTCGCCCAGCATCTGGACCGCCTTCGGCTCCAGGGCAAATCCCTTCTCCTTGGCCAGTGTCTCGATCCAGCGAGGCACTTGATTGGGGTACAGCGCCTTGAATTCCACAGCCTTGCCGGCGCTCTTCAGTGCACGGTACGGATGACGGCTCATGTTCGGCTTTCCGGCGCAGACCAGAAAAACGACACACGCCGGATTAGGCTGTTCGGCCAACCCCTTGAACAGGGCGTTTTCTTTCATCCGGTCAAAGTCCCGGATGATGACCACGCGACGTTCAGCCATCATTGGAAATGCCTGACACGCGTTCAGTGCTTGCCGCGCGTCCGTCTCATGCCCGTAAAGCAGATCCAGATTGAAGTCCTTCTCGTGCGGCTGCAGGGCATTCTCAAGTAGCAGGGCCTGCAAGCGGTCTATGAACCACCGCTCTTCACCGTGCAGCAGGTAGATCGGCGCAAAATTCCGATTCTGGAAAGCCGTCTTGAGCTCGATATACGGGTTCTCTCGTGCCATGCTTCATGGATCCGGTCAAACCGGGCCACATCCTATTTCTGCTTGAACACCAGCTTGACAGGAACGCCCTCGAAGCCGAACGATTCGCGGAGTCGGTTTTCCAGATATCGACGATACCCTTCCCGAATACCCTTGGGCTGATTCGTGAAGAACTGGAATACAGGTGGCGCAGCTCGGACCTGGGTCACGTAGTTGATCTTGATCCGCTGATTCCGGTACATCGGCGGATTGTGACGGGCCAGAACCACCTTCAACCACTCGTTGAGTTTGGACGTCGCTATGCGCTTGTGTCGCTCTGCATCCACCTCGAGCACCTTGTCCAGCAGCTTGCGAACCCGCTGCTTTGTCATGGCCGAAATGGTCACGATGGGGATGAAATCCAGCGTCTGGAGTCGCTCTCGGATGCTATCCACGTAGTCACGTGCCGTGTTCGTCTCCTTCTCGAGCAGGTCCCATTTGTTGATGCCCAGCACGAGACCCTTTTTCATGATCTCGGCGCGTTTGAGCACCTTGATGTCCTGGGACTCAAGACCCTCCACCGCGTCGATCAGCAAAATCGCCGTGGTACAGGATTCGATGGCACGTTCGGTACGAAGCGTCGAGTAGAATTCAACGTTTTCCCGGATGCGAGCCCGCTTTCTCAAACCAGCCGTGTCCACCAACACGATTTCCCGTCCGTCCACCTTCATGACGGCGTCGATGGAATCACGGGTAGTCCCGGAGATCTCGGTCACGATCGAGCGCTCTTCGCCGAGAAGCACATTGGTCAGCGATGACTTGCCCACGTTGGGACGGCCGATGATGGCAAACCTCGGCCGATCATCTTCTTCCTCACCCTCGCCTTCCGGCAAGCGCTCCACGACGGCATCCAGAAGGTCGCCCGTACCCATGCCATTGATGGAGCTGAGGGCATAGACATCATCAAAGCCAAGCTCATACAGCGAGTTGGCTTCCCATCGGCGCTCATCGTTGTCTGCCTTGTTGCCTACGACCAGGACAGGACGATCGCTCTTGCGCAAGATGTTGGCCATCTCCAAGTCGAGATCGGTGACCCCGACCATGACATCATTGACGAACAGGATGAGATCAGCTTCCTCGATTGCCAGGTGAACCTGTTCGCGGATGGCCGCTTCGAACCGGTCCTCGGAGTTGGTGACGAATCCGCCGGTGTCGACAATCGAAAACGTGCGACCGCCCCAAATGACTTCGCCATAGACGCGGTCCCGCGTCACACCGGGCTCATCATGCACGATGGAACGGCGTTCTTCGGTAAGGCGATTGAAAAAGGTGGACTTGCCCACGTTTGGGCGTCCGACGATGGCAACGAGCGGCATACAGGCGGAACCGGCCACAATGCCGGCAGAAAGGGAAGAGCGTCAGGAGCGTTCCTTGCGCTCAATATAAAGCGCACGGAACAGCATGAACGCCGTCTCTGCCGTCTCGGTTGTGAACCAGTAGTTGATTCCGGCTCCGATAGCTGCACCTGCGATGGGAATCATCTGAGCGATCTTGCGCCCCCCGATGTTCTTGGCAATCTCGCGAGGAAGGTGCCGATTCTGGTCCCGAAACGTGCCGGACACACGTCCTCGATACTCAGACGAGTGTGCCATGGCGGCCGCGGCGACCGTGATTTCGCGAAGGGCCTGATTCTTGGACTCGCGTGAACTGCTGGCAGCCACGTTGAAAATCGACAGCACCAGTGGAGAATAGGCGGGCGAACTGACGTCAAATCCGTAGGCTGCCCCAATTTGCTGGATAAGCCGCAAGTTGATACCGAAGAGCAACGGGATATCAGCCGCGATCAGAACAGCACCTCCCAGCCCGGTGCCACCGCCTTCAACGGCCGCCAGGATGGCATTTTCAGACACGTAGCTTTTTGCGATCTCGTCGAGGGTCTTGAGATCCTGATCCCTAAGATCCGCCAACTCGGATACGTCGAGACCTTTGTCCTTCGCCGCCCGAAGAACTTCCTTGGGCTCATACGTCCAGGTGGACGCATCATTGAGCAGCGAAAGGAACTGCGAGATCGCTTTGTCAGCTTGGTCGATGACTTCCTCGGGAACGACCCGATTCACGACCCAATCCATGGGCGCCATCGCCCAATTGAATGCCTGGGCAAACAGGGAGTCATCTCCGTGTTGCCACTTCTCGATTTCCTTCTGTACGGATCGTTCGTAGTCGGTCAGTCGCATGTCCATGCTCGATGGTGATGGAAGCGACGCCGATCGATGAAGCGGATGGTCCGCTCCACATCACAGTCTGACGGGAATCCCCGTTCAGTCCATGATCTCGTACTTCTTCAGCAGTCGATACATCGTTGCGCGTCCGATTCCCAGTTCCACGGCTGCACGGTCCACATTCCGGTCACACAACCGGTAGGCCCGCTCAACAGCGCGGTGTTTGAGTTCTTCGAGCGAAACGATGCCGCCGTCGCCATCGCCGAGGGGTACCTCGTCTTCATCGGCGAACGACAGATCTGCGTCGTTTCCGGATGACGGTGTACTACTGGATGACGATTCAGGTTGCGCGCCAAAGCTTGCGGATGAAGCGGGGACACTGGAAGGGCGCGTGAACGACGTTTCGGCAGCTTCGGCCAGCGTCAGTCGATCCGCCCACGGGGAAATCGTGTTCTGGTCGGCGATCATCAGATCGGGCGCACTGATCTCGGCTTCGTCAGAGAGCAGGATGGCGCGTTCGATGGCGCTTTTGAGCTCACGGACGTTGCCCGGCCACGAGTAATTCTCGATAGCCCGGCGGGCCTGGGTGGACATCTTCTTACCCTTGAAGTCGGGGTGCTTCGAGATGTAGTCGCGGAAGAAGAAATTTGACAGCAACAGGACATCCGATGCGCGATCACGCAGCGGGGGCAGCGGAATCGGGAATTGGAAGAGTCGGTAGTAGAGGTCTTCGCGGAACTTGCCGTTGCGAATCATGCTCACGATATCCCGGTTCGTTGCGCAGATCACGCGAGCATCGAAATCGATGAGTTCGCTGCCACCAACCCGGGTCAGCTCGCCTTCCTGGAGCGCACGGAGCAGCTTGGCCTGCAGGTCCATGTCCAGCTCGCCGATCTCGTCGAGGAAGATCGTGCCGCCGTCGGCCTGTTCGAACTTCCCGATCTTGCGGGCATGTGCGCCGGTGAACGAGCCTTTCTCGTGACCAAAGAACTCACTCTCCATCAGCTCACGCGGAATGGCGGCACAGTTCACCACGACGAACGGTCCGCGCTTGCGGCCGGATGCGTAGTGGATGGCCTTGGCGACGAGCTCTTTCCCGGTTCCACTCTCGCCTTGAACAGCGACCATCAGATCGCCGCGCGTTGCCTTCTGGATCTTTCGGTAGACCTCCTGCATCGCGGCCGACTCACCGATCATTCCTTTGACCTGGTACTTCTCGGTGACTTCGGTCCGCAGGGATTCCACCTCACGTTCGAGAGACACTTTCTCAAGCACGTTGCGCACGATGGAATCCAGCTTCACCAGGTCATCCTGACCTTTCGTGATGTAGTCGTAGGCACCGAGCTTCATGGCTTCGACAGCGGTATCAATGACACCCTGGGCTGAAACCATGATCACAGGGACATCGGGAACGCGCGTCAGCATCTGGCGAAGGACTTCGATACCGTCAATACCGGGCATCATGATGTCGAGCAGGACCAGGTCCGGCTTGTCATCGAGAGCCTTCAGGACGTCTTCCCCATTGTGGAAAACGCTGACAGTGTAGTTGTCATTCTTGTCGAGCCGGTAGCTCAACATCCGGGCGTAATGCCGGTCGTCATCGACGACGTAGATCCGATAGTTCATGTGTGCCCTCCGGGAAACGGGCGATATGGAGTGGTGAGGGATGCGAATCCTGATCAATTTTGGCCGTTCGGACCTGTCCTGATCAGGACTTCGCTACTCCGTTATCGGGCAGCACGTCGGATTCTTAAGGGTGTTTTTATCAAAATGAGACGGTCCAGAAACCGCTCTCAGATGAAAATCAGGCCTACCGTACCCACGACAAAGCAGTAGATGGCGAACAGGTGGAATTGTCCGCGCTTGACGAAGGAGATTACCAGGCGAATGGCAACAATGCCGGAAAGAAAGGCAGCGATCATACCCGGAGTCATCACACTCCATGCGGCTCCATCGAGCGCACTGTAGGCCTCACCGAGTTTGAGCATGGTCGCTCCGATAACTACGGGAAGCAGCATCAGGAATGAAAAGTCCGCCGCCTCTTCTGGATTGATCTTCTGATACATGGCCGTGCAGATCGTCGCGCCGGATCGGGAAATTCCGGGAATCATGGCTGCGGCTTGAGCCAGGCCGATCAGGACCGCGTTGCCCGGGCCCACTTTGCGGGTGCCCTTGTTGCTCCACATGGTCAGGAGCAGCAGTGTACCCGTTACGAGCAGCATGCCTGCGGCCAGCTTGGGCGATGTGAACGCCTCTTCGATACGATCCCCAAAGAAGACGTAAATCAGACCGGTCGGAATCATGCTCAGCAGGACATGAATACCGAGCCGAAAATTGGCGTCTTGCTGATAGCTGGTATTCCATTGGCCAGGGCGAACCAGCCCCTTGAGGATATCCGTGGTCAGGGCCCCCAGCCGATGGCGATACACCCAGGCGATACTCAGAACCGTTCCAAAATGGACCAGAACCTCGAACAACACGCCATCGTTGCCGGACTCCAAGCCCAGAACGTACTGCCCCAACACCAGATGTCCGGATGAGGACACTGGAAGGAATTCAGTGAGCCCTTGAATCAGGCCGAGTATGATGGACTCCCACCAGGTCATGGGTTCTGGAATTGGCTGAGTGCGTGAAGAAGCGAGAATCTACAACGCGGTTATCGGCCATGTGACGGGCAACCTCACCCTTCGCAATAAATCGACAGCGAGCCCGCATAACAACTCACTGCTGGTCTGATGATCCGCGCTCAGTTCGGCAGGCCAGGCTCGATCAGAATGACCTCTTCCCTTTCAATGCGGACGGCGCCCTGCGCTGCCTTGCGAGGCTTGCGGACATACTTCCGCTGGGTCACGATGACCGGAGCCAATGCGCTGGTTCGTGCCTTGCTGAACCAAGCTGCCACGGCTGCGGCTTTCTCAACGACGTGCCGAGGTGGCTTGTCAGTGCGTCCCTTGACCCGCAAGACAGCATGTGACCCGGCGACACCACGTGCATGCATCCACAGATCGAATGGACGCGAATCACGCAACGTCAACTCGTCATTCTGGCGCGCATTCCGGCCGACCCAGATTTCGTATCCCTCTCCCAGATCGATCCTTCGATAGGGAATCCCGTCTTCGTCTCCCGCAGCTTGTTGGAGTGTTGAAATGACATCGGCATTGCGCTGCTTGAAATCCCGAACAGCGGCCACATCTGCCAGCTCCTTCACCTCGGAGTGCAAGATCTCCAGTCGGCTGGCCTGGGAACGCAATCCCTCCAAACGCTCTTGTGCAACTTCCCTCGCGGCCCGGCTGGATTTTGCCTTTTCGTAGTAGCGTTGGGCGTTTTCAACGGCGGACAACGTGGAATCCAACCGGATGGTCACTGTCGATCCATCCCCGAGCAAGTCGGGCAACTGGGCCACCTCCGCCCCGGCTTTCACCTGATGCAGTTGGGCCATCAGCAAATGACCGAGATGCTCATAGTGCTCGGCCCTCGAAGGCTTGGCCAACTCGCTCTCAACTCGTTGCAGCGATCGCTCAGCCTGTGCGAACCGTTTGCGAATGGCTCCCAGCAGCGGTTTGTATTCCCCGTCGAATCGGGTTTGGGCCAGTTTGATGCGCGCGCAGACCCGGACCGCTTTATCGACCGAATCGAATCGCTCAGCTTCTGTCCCCAGGTGACGAAGCTCGGCCAACGCCAAGGTCGGTTCTCCATCCTCGTCTTTGTACAGGCGAGGCGTTGGTTGATCCAATTCTCGGAGCAGGTTCTGACCTGTTTCAAACAGCCTGGCTGGGTCCTCTGTACCCCCCACCCTGAATAGCAATTCATCCCGGAGCGGCCCGGATAGAAGCGGCCAAAGTTTGGAGGCTGGCTTGCCGGAGGTCAATAGTCTCTCCACTTCGTCTACCGAGGCTGGCATGGAGGCCGACAGCGGCTCAGGCGCATTTTCGGGCGCGTTGCTTTTGAATGAGGCTACAATGGCCCCTTCGCCGTCCAGGTGGAGCGCATTGGCCCGGGCTCCGAAGGGAATCATGACGAGAACATGCCCCTCTTCAAAAGTCCACGTGATCAGTCGGTCCCCTTCAGCAATGGAGATATTCGTCAGAACCTTCGATCGAAGCCGAGGAAAATGATCGACCACATTCCTGCGCGACCGATTCGAGCTTTCATAGCGAAACAGGTGTCGGACCGGGGACTGCACAGACAGGTTTACCGACTGTACGTGTTCCTCCTCATCAACGAACACCATTACCAGACTTCCTTTGTGCTGGGAATAGGCATCAACCAGTCTGGAACCAGTCAACAAGGGAATCCACTCCCTGACAAGGGCACGGAGGGTGTAGTAGTTGGTCAGCAAGATGGTGCACCGCCCATTCCGGGCGACGTAATCAATCGGAGAAGATCAGGAAGCCTTTCGTGCCTTTGGACGACGTCGGGCCTCGGCAACGACAGAAAGGATCCAGATGGCCGCCCAACCGGCCGCAGCCCAATAGAATTCGGCCCGAAGCAGCAGCACCAGGTTGGCCGCATACAGGAGATGGTAGAACCATGCCGGGACATCGCTGGCCTTCTGCTGAACAGCCGTCGCAGCGCTGGAGAGGCCGAAAACCTTGAGTAACAGCATCAAAGGTGTGTAGATGGCGATGATCCACCATCCCCAGGTCGCACCGGTGAACGCATAGACACCGATGACGATGGTGACAGCAATATCGATGATGGCATTCTTGATCCAGTTCATACCGGCGAGACAGTCTGAGTAGAGAGGGAGGTCAAAGATCCACATCACCTGTTCGGGGATCAAGAAGGGCTCCAAAGACCTGAATTCGGACGAACAACCCAGTCGGGTTGACAAAAGAATGCGAAGTTGTATATTGGTAACCACATGGTTACCTATTCATCCATACCTACACCTGGCGCCTTGTCTCCTGAATCGGACCCGGAACGGGAGAAGCAGCTGGACCTGACTTTCGGAGCATTGTCAGATCCGACGCGGCGCGCCATCCTCGGACAACTGTCTGGTGGTCCTTCGACCGTTGGCAAGCTGGCCGAACCCTTCGACATGTCCCGCCCTGCGATTTCAAAGCACCTTCGCGTGCTTGAACGTGCCGGTCTGGTGACAACAGAGAAGGACGGCAGGGTCAGCCGGTGCTCGCTTGATGCCCGTCCCATCCGGGCAGCAGCGGAATGGGTTGAGGTCTACAGGATGTTCTGGGAACAGCAACTCGACTCGCTGGCTCGCTATTTCGAGCAGCGGGATCACTCCCCGTCACCCAATCAGCCTGAGAGGGAATCCAAATGAACAAGACCACCACCACAACCTCTTCCCTTCAAATGACCCGGATTATTCCGGCAGCAATCGAAGAGGTTTTCGAAGCCTGGACCAACCCTGAAATCCTATCCCGCTGGTCTGCCCCAGAAGGGATCGAGCATATCTCCTATGACGTCGACCTGCGCGTAGGTGGGGCCTACACCCTGGTCATGAAAACGCCTGAGGGCCAGTTGCATACAGCTGTTGGGACCTACAAGGAGATCAACGCGCCGCACCGACTCGTTTACACGTGGGACTGGGTCGAAGAAGACTACCACATGGGTATCGAAACCGTTGTGACGGTCGAACTGAGCGCTATCGGCGAACATACGGAAGTACTCCTCACCCATGAGCTCTTCCCGGCAGAAGAAGCGGTCCAAGGACATAGCGAGGGCTGGACCAGTTGCCTGAATCGACTTGAAGGCCTGTTTGGGTGACCGGTGGCCCGAGCCGAGATGGCTCGGGCCTACAACCCGCCTTCACGGCGTCTTTACAAAGTCGTCCGAAATCCCTACCGTTGTGGTGCGCGCGGCATGCGCCGCGCGCACCACTCATCGGACAGACTTATGAAACGCGCCTTCGTCATCGTGGCGGCAGTAGCATTCCTCGGATTGCTATTTGCCAAGCCATTGGACTTCATTTCCCATTACTCCGAGCACGCGACCCACGCAGCGCACGCCATCAATACGGACAGAGACGTACCTGCTGATCGTCACATCCTGGCCGAATTCGAGAGGGCCTCTTCAGACACTGGACACCTGGGCATGGGCGCTTGGCTGATCATTGTCACCGTCCTTGGAGTCGGGACCGTTGTCGGACTGACGTCGCTGCGCAAGAAGCAGGCTGAGCGCAAGAACCGGAAGCGTGGCCTGACCTGAGCCGGCCTTAGCTGCCTCTACATGTCCTCAGGCAGCTTCCCGCTCCGACAGCATGTTCAGCTGCCAGAGTTCTTTGCTGGACCATCGCTGAATCGGTTCGATCGCCAGCATACCCGCCTTGCCGATCGAGTCTTCGAGGTACTCGAGCTCCGTGAACTTGGCCCGAACACTCTCATCGGGTGGTGGCACGAATCCAGCTTCCTGCATCATCAGCATCCCCTTGGCCCGGATCGAAAGCTCCACGCGTATGCGGATCAGGCAGAGCATGTCAGCCACAATGGGGCCCTCGAAATGATCACGGAGCGACGTGAGATACTGCCCGATGCGTGAGGCAGAGAAGTCGCCACTCATCAACAGCGTCATCAACTCCTGATCGGTATCGAAACCCGTACCCAGCCAGGACCTCGTTTGCCGTTCGCTGTGATGGAACACCAGCATCACAACCAGAGGTGCGGTGACCATCAGAGTGGCCGTAGAGACAGCTGGGGTGAAGGGGAAATGGTTGTAGGCACTGTGTAGTACGATGGCCGGTGCGAGTGCCAGCAGAGCACCACCCAGCTTTGATCGCGCCGTATCGTGAACAAGCGTGCGCAGGATTACTGCGAACACCGTTGTCGCAACTCCATGCATGATCGCCGTGCCAAATCCTCGAATGACCCAAGTCTGCGTACCCGCGTCGAGCGCACTGAGGAAGTACAGATTCTCAACCACGGCGAATCCGGCCCCAACGGAAAAGCCGATGATGGCCGCATCAACGCTGAACCCCACACGGTCGGCGTAGACGACAAACAGGATCCACGATGCCTTGAGCACCTCTTCGGTCACCGGAGCGATATACCTGGAGAGGAAAACCTGATCCACGTCCAGCAGACCGTACAGCCCATTGTTGACTAGCCACGCAGCTCCGGCAGCCACCATTCCCGCCGCGAGCGCGATGAGAACGGATCTGAATCGGACCAATTTGTAGCTGTCGATCAACACCAAGCCGGTCAAGAAAAAGACGACCGGGAGCAGGCTGATCAGGATGTGGATGGCGAACATGGCCCGATGAGCAATGCGGGCAATCGCTCACAAAACGAAAACGGCCCGCGGCAAATGAGTAGTGCCGACGGGCCGAGTATAGGGTTTCAAGCGGTAACCGGAAACGGTGGGCACTCAGGGCCGATTGATCGGAATACTGATCGAATCGCCGTTCGGCAGATTGATGATGATCGCAGCACTGCTACCTGCTGGCATGCTGCCAACCAGTTGGGCAGTGATGCCTGAATCGTCATTCCAGATGGAGACGTCCACGGCATGGGAGTCGTCGAGCGTTACCGTTTCCTCGATGTCCGGATTGATGTCCGGGGTAATCATCGAGCCGCTGACACCTTCGATGGGCACAGCATCCGGCTGCAAAACAGACATGGCTGCGAACATCACGAATGCGCCAACGACGAGTCCATAGGCCAGGTTGGCCCACGGACGGGCCCATAGCTTGATGGCAGGTCTGGCGGGTGCCTGTTGCTGGACGTGACTGCGCGCCCAAGCGGGTTCATCCGGCAGTGCATTCATCACCCGGGAGGAAAATCCATCGGGTAGCCGAGCGTCCGAGAGATGGTTGAGCGCTCTCCCCACGGCCATGGCAGCATCCAGCTCCGTCTGAATGGCTGGATCCTGGCGACAGAGTTCTGCCAGTTTCTGCGAGTCTGACGATGTGTTCTGACCGTCGACTTCGGCCTGGATAAGGGTAATGATATCCTGTGTCATGCTTGGATCTGAATTCCGCGTTGCTCGAAAATCTGACGCAGTCGCTGCCGTGCGGTGTACAGCCGCGACTTCACTTTCTTTTCCGTGATATCCATGATGTATGCGATATCCGGATAGGAAAAGTCCTGATAGTGACGCAGAATGATGATGGCACGATCGGGTGGAGTCAGCTCCATGAGCGCCTCCCCGATGCGTTCTTCCATCTCGTTTTCTTCCGTGAGCGCATCCGAGCTTCGCTGCTCGACCGCTTCGGCGTGCTCTACACCCGTCAGTGGCTTCTTCTTGCGGCGAAGATTGATCGATTCGTTCACTGCGATGCGATACAGCCAGCTGAAGAACTTGTATTCCGGCTTGTACCGATCCAGGTGCTCATACGCCTTCAGAAAAGCGGACTGGGCCGCATCTTCTGCATCGGGCGCATTTCGCAGGACGTTATATGCTACGGAGTACACGGCTGTCTGATATCGCTGAACCAGTTGGCCGAATGCAACCCGCTCTCCTTTGAGCGTCTGTTCGATCAGCTGGTCATCACTCTGTTCATTCATGACCTTTTCCGAGGCAATTACAATTCAGTGCGATCAAAGTTGGAAATGGTTATCCCATGTCGAATATCTGGTCGAAACCAGCGTATTCGAACACCAGCTTGACGTGCGGATTGAGCCCTCGCAGCTTGAGAGAGCCACCTGACCCTGACAGTCGTTGTTGCGTGTGGAGAAGGACCGACAGACCGGCGCTGGAGATGTACTCCAGCTGATCAAAATGGACGGTCACTTCTCCGTCAAGTGTGTCGAACTCGGCAAAAGCCATTTCCGACTGGGTGGCATCCAGCCGCCCTTTGAGTCGCACTGTTTGCGCGCTCTCCCGAATGATATCAAGCATCTTGCGTCAGCTGTTTTCCGAGTCGAATCGTCGTTTTCCGGTCCTTGTATTCATACACGATCTCATCCATGAATCGCTTGACCAGATGAATCCCCAGTCCACCCGGGGTGCGTTCGTGAAGGGTGGCATTCGTGTCTACTTCGCCAGCCTGTGTGTAGTCGAACGGCTCTGAGTCGAAGTCCACGAGGTTTACCAGCATCCGGTCGTCTTTGCGATCCACCTCTACCATGATGTCGTCCGCGCCGTGACCGTTGTATTTGACCATGTTGGTATAGAGCTCTTCGACGACCATGTTCAGGGCGAAAGACGCGCCCGTGTCGAAAGCGTAGTGATCACTCGCCTCGCCGAGGAACGCCACGATGGCCGACAATTCGTCGATGTCCCGTCGGAAGTGGCGTTTCATGAATGGTGGGGCGATGGGGTGGGGATGCGAACGAAGGATATTGGTTAGCTGCTGATTGGGCAAGGCCACCAAGACGCGAATCCACGGGTGCGACACGAATCCCTGCCACGTCCCAAGTCATCGCGCATTTCATTCTGCATGGTATGGCGCATGTCGTCTCGTATGTAGTTGCGCGGCAACAAAAAAGGGGCGGCTCCCATTCGGGAGCCGCCCCTTCAAGCGGTAACGACCAGCGTCAACCAATATGCATCTGAAGCTCTTCGCGACGATGCTTCTGACGAAGCTTGCGGAGGGCTTTCTCCTTGATCTGACGAACACGCTCACGAGTCAGTCCGAAGCGCTGCCCGATCTCCTCGAGCGTCAACGGGTGTTCGCGACCGATACCAAAGTACAGGCGCGTGATCTCGGCTTCGCGAGGATGCAGCAGACTGAGGGCGCGCTCGATGTCGATCTTGAGCGACTCGTCCATCAGCGTGTCATCCGGCTTGATGTCTTCGTCATCGGGAAGGACATCCAGCAGGCTGTTGTCATCGTCCTCGTTGAACGGAGCGTCCATCGAGAGATGACGGCCCGTGTGCTGGAGGGCTTCGCGGATCTTGTTGACGTCGACTTCCAGCTCGGTGGCCAGCTCCTCAATGTTGGGCTGGCGCTCGTGGATCTGCGCGAGCTTGGCGCTCGTCTTGCGGATCTTCGAGATCGTTCCAATTCGGTTGAGCGGCAGTCGGACTACGCGGCTCTGCTCGGCAAGCGCCTGCAGAATGGCCTGGCGAATCCACCAGACGGCGTAGGAGATGAACTTGAACCCACGCGTTTCATCGAAACGCTGGGCAGCCTTGATCAGACCGTAGTTTCCTTCATTGATCAGGTCAGCAAGCGTGAGACCCTGGCCCTGATACTTCTTGGCCACCGAGACCACGAAGCGAAGGTTGGCTCTCGTCAAACGATGCAATGCATCCTGGTCACCCTGCTTGATCTTCTGCGCTAGATCGACCTCTTCATCGGGAGTCAGCAGTGGAATCTGACCGATCTCCTGAAGATACTGGTCCAGCATGCGCTGCTGGCGTGGGACGTACATATTCCCCTTCCTCTGTCCTGATTCTTGGTAGCTGTAGGGTTCCGGCAGTACCGGTTGTGCCGAGCTGGTGGGTCGGCGGGTTGAGCATGGTTTCTTCTAACGGGACCCGCGAAACCGAGCGGGCCTGATTCACGCGGGCCGTGGGGCGTTGTTCCCCCCTTCCCGACGTAAGTCCTTATTACTTCATTGTTACGGATTGTTTCCTGAAATTTTCAGTAGGGCATCCGCAATTTCCCGTCCCTCGCTCATTCTCGGGACCTTGGTCTGGGCACTCACGCGCTTCTTGGTTTGCTGCAACCACTCGAAAAATGTCCCTCGATGTAGCGACGAGATCTTCGGGGGCAGGAAGGCTTGGGCCTCGCGGCGAATCACGTAGTGTCGGTTGATCTCCTGGAGATGACGATCGATGACGTTCGAGAACGCCTCCACGTCTGACGGCGGCTCGTCAAACTCGATGCACCACTCGTGGCCGGGCAACGAAGCCTGTGATGCCGGGATGGGAGCGATGTGGTAGTTGGTGGTCTGAGCACCGGTTTCCTCACAGGCCTTCTCGAGCGCCTTGCGGGCCTCATCGCCATACACTGCTTCGCCATAGGTGTCGAGCACCTCATTCGTACGGCCCGCCACGACCAGTCTAAAAGGATCGGTCGATGTGAACTTGACGACATCACCGATCTCGTAGGCCCAGAGGCCGCTGCACGTTGAGACGAAAATGCGATAACGCACACCGGTCTCGACACCCTCGATGGACACCCGGGGGCCGCTGCCATCTACCGGCTCGAATTCGAAAAACACACCAGTGTCCAGATGGACCAGCATGTCATCGGCATTCGGGTTGTCCTGGAACGAAACGTATCCCTCGCTCGCGCCATAATTCTCGACGAAGTTGACCGATCCGCCAATCTGCTCCTCGAGCAAGGTTTTGTACGAAGACAACGCGACACCACCTGAGAAGAACACTTCCAGGTTGGGCCAGATTTCGGACACCGTCGTCGCTGAGTCGCCATTCAGCTTGTTGTGGTGAGCGATCAACTTCCTGAACAGGACCGGGGCCCAGGACGGCACCATGGCCATCGCCCGGATGTTCATGTTGTAGGTGTGCTCGACAATGGCGTCCAGTTTTTGCTCCCAGTTCGGTAGGAAGAGGATGTCTCGCGGCACCGCCTGATAGAACTTCCGGATCACCGCAGGAGTGACCAGGAATTGCAGGCCGGATACTTCACCGATCCACGATCCGGGATGTTCAGGGTCATCCTCTATGCGGCCGGGGATCGACAGCAGTCGTCCGAACAGGAAAGAAGGATCCGCTACGGACTTGAAGTACGACATGGCCACGGCCATCGTGAAGCGGCGATTCACGTCCAGCATGTCCTGGGAGAGCGGAATGATCTTTCCGGCGGAAGCCGTTCCCGACGAAACGGCGAAGTGTTTGAACTCTCCTGGCCAGATGATGTCCTGTTCGCCCTTCCGGATGCGATCTACATCGCTGCGATACGCGTCATAATGGTGAAACGGTACGCGCTCTTGATACAGACGCACAGGGTCCGAAGCATTCGCAATGTCTGAAAACCCGAATCGCTTCCCCCACTCCGTCCCGGAAGCTTTCCGGGTGAGGTCCTTGAGCAACCGGACCTGAGTCCCCACCGGGTCAGCCTTGAACGATCGGATGACCTGTAAGGGAGATATGGACGAGGGTCGGCGGACCTTGTCAATGACCGGAAAATTGAACGGCATGTCGTCGCGATGAGTCTTTCTGGACCCTCGATTCCGTCTTCCGAACGGTTCGAGCAGGGGTGTCTATCTTCACAGCTCCCATGTACCCCATGCGCCCGCACCGGTTCTCCCTTCGCCCATAGTGTCCGAGTCGCCCCACATCCTTCGCTCCGGATCCCTGACACTGGATTGTTCGCTTCCCGTGCCGAGAGGTGCTCACATCATGGGTGTTCTAAACGTGACACCGGACTCGTTTTCAGACGGAGGTCAGTACCTGGATCCAGATGTCGCGGCGGATCGAGCCGAAGAAATGGCGGAAGGAGGCGCGGTCATTATCGACATCGGAGGAGCCTCTTCTCGACCGCGTGGCAACACCTATGGAAAGGGGGCCGACCTGATCAGTGCTGATGAGGAGATGCGTCGCATCCTCCCGGTGATCGAACGCATTGTGAGTCGCCTGCCTCAGACTTGGATCTCTATCGACACTTTCCGCTCCGACGTTGCCGGACAAGCGCTGGCCGCGGGCGCGCACATGATCAACGACATCACCGCCCTTCGCTTCGACCCGGACCTGGCCCATGTTGTCGCAAAGGCCAACGCCCCTCTGGCCGTGATGCATTCGGTCGGGCTTCCGGGAGAAATGCCCCACGTCGCTCCTTCAGCAAACATCATGGATGATGTCCTGAGCGATATGAAACGCGCGATTGCATTCGCCTCCGACTGCGGCTGCTCCCAGTTTGTCGTGGACCCGGGATTCGGATTCGGGAAAACGGTGGAAGACAACCTGCGACTGATGTACGGGGTACGGGAGATGCTGGATCTGGGTGTGCCAGTCTTGATCGGAGTGTCACGAAAGAGCAGCATTGCACAAGCTGCTGCGGGAATCGACGCTCCGAAAGAGCTTCTTCCCCCTCCCGATCAGCGGTTGCCCGGATCGCTGGCTGCGACAGGAATCGGAGTTCAAGCGGGGGCGAGTATCGTGCGAACGCATGATGTGGCGGCCACACGGCAATTCCTGAGGGTCCTGGACGCAACCATTCGAGTCAAGGATGGTCAGAACTAGACCTCAGAGCCGTATACTTGAGCGGTACCTGACGAGCGTGCCGGTCAGGAGCAACGTCTTCCAATCGACTCCTGAGCTGGCCTTCATGAATAACCCGATCGCGTGACGCTGATCCCCTGGGTCATACCAATCCGTGTCGTCGATCTTCTCGAGATCGGCCTGGTCGCGTACATCCTGTACAAGCTGTACCAGTTGATGCGCGGAACGATTGCCGTCCAGATTTTCGTCGGGATCCTGGCGCTCTATTTGATTCAGTTGATCGTGACCGCAGCGGACATGACGATCCTGCGGGCGTTGTTCGGATCGATCTCTGAAGTGTTCGTGCTGGCGGTGATCATCCTGTTCCAGCCAGAGATCCGCCGATTGCTGCTCCTGCTTGGACAGAATCCGCTGGTTCGGCGATTCATGCGGTCGCCGGCTCAACAAGAGCGAATCGAGGAAATCGTCCTGGCGGTCAGGGATTTGAACCATCGCCGAATCGGTGCCCTGATTGTGTTTGAGCGATCAACGGGCCTTCGAAGCTATATCGAGACCGGGGCTCAGCTGCATGCCCAGGTCAGCAGGGACCTGCTGGTAACGATCTTCTATTCGCAGAATCCGCTGCATGATGGTGCCGTCATCATACGCGATGGGCGCATCGAGGCGGCGCGTTGCATCCTGCCCATCTCGACCAACATGAATCTGGATACGACTCTCGGCCTGCGTCACCGCGCCGCGGTTGGATTGACCGAGGTGTCCGACGCATTCGTGATCGTGGTCTCCGAAGAAACCGGGCAGATCAGCACGGCCAGCAATGGCGAGCTGAAGCGAAACGTCAGCATTGACTTGCTCGACAACTATATCGTCGAGGCGCTTGCACCCAACTTCGATGCGGAGCCCGAACCAGCACCCGCCACCGCCTGAGCCCATGACCGAGGACTGGAAATTCCAACGACGCCGCGCCCGACTGGTCGACGAGCTGCGTGAAAAAGGCATTTCCGACGAGCGTGTCCTGCAGGCCATCGGCAAAGTTCAGCGCCAACAGTTCGTCGACCCGGCGTTCCTTTCGCGCGCCTACCACGACGAAGCGCTGCCCATCGGCCTGAAACAGACCATCTCGCAGCCTTTCACGGTCGCCTATCAGAGCCAGACCCTGAATCCGCAGCCAGGAGAACGCATCCTGGAGATCGGTACTGGAAGTGGCTACCAGGCCGCGGTGCTGTGCGAAATGGGGGCACGCGTGTATTCAATCGAGCGCGTTCGCGGTCTGTATGAACGCACCGCCCCACTGCTGCGCAGCCTGGGCTATCGCATCAATTGCCGCTTCGGAGACGGTATGGCCGGCTGGGAGTCGATGGCCCCGTTTGATGGCATCATCGTGACGGCAGGGGCCCTGGACATTCCCGACTCGCTGCTCCGTCAACTCAAACTGCCTGAAGGGATGAAGCCCGGCGGGCGGATGGTCATTCCCGTCGGCGGTCGCGACAAGCAGATGATGACCTATATCGTCCGGATGGGCGAAGATGAGTTCGACCGTGTCGAGATGGAGGCATTCCGATTCGTTCCGTTGCTGGGAAACACGGACTGAGCGCGACGGACGTTGTTGACGCCGTTGAGAATGAATCGGTGACCAAGCGCTAATTCGATTCTGTCGCCGGCTTCCAGCTTCCACTGGTGTGGTCAACCCGGTCCACAACGCCCACGATTGTGGCATCGGTGGGCGTCAACTGCGGCTTGAAAGGCACCGTGGCTTCTGTCGAGGAGACGTAGATGACTGTATCGCCCACACCGGCATCGACAGTATCCAGCGCCACGATTCGCCCGCCGATCTCTTTGCCCGAGAACGTGTGGGGCTGCACAAACAGCATCCGCTGCCCTTCCAGACTTCCATCCTTGCGCGTTGCCCACACCCGTCCGGTGACTTTACCCAGGTTCATGATGGCGGGTCAGGGCGTGTCGAGCTTGTCAACGATGGCCGTAATCACGGCATCAACGGGCTTGTTGCGCGTCAATTCGGTCTGACGGGCACTGGAGCCCTGGGCAAACAGCACCACCTCTCCCACACCGGCTCCGACACTGTCGACGCAAACCACGACCCGGCTCTTGTCCTTGCCGTCCTCATCAATCTCCCGGACCAGCTGGAGCTTCATGCCTTTGAGCTGGTCATCCTTGCGGGTGGCCCAGACGGTGCCGATGACTTTTCCGAGGATCATGTCTACCTGGAGGAGTGGTTCTATCTGTCAGAACGATTCGAACGACGTTCCGCCGAATGATTCGTCCAGCCCGAAGAACGCCGCAACGGTCGCCGCATGGTCCACGAAGGATGTGCGGGTACCGAGATCGGCAGAGCCGGACGCTCCATAATACAAAAGGGGTACGTACTCACGGGTGTGATCCGTGCCGGGAAAGGTCGGATCGTTGCCATGATCAGCCGTGATCACCAAACGAGCGCCTGCTGGCAACGAATCGACGATGTCCGGAAGGGCCCGATCGAACTCCTCGAGGGCTGCGGCGAAACCATTCGGATTATTCCTGTGGCCGTACTCCTGATCGAAATCGATGAGGTTGGTCCAGACGAAACTCGGGCCTTCTGCTTGCTGGATCTCCCTGATGGTGGCAGCGATGCCGTCGGCGTTCCCTGAGGTCTTTATCGTTCGATCGAATCCAACGCCGCCGAACAGGTCGGCCACTTTGCCCACAGAAACCGTAGCGACACCCTTTTCTTGGAGCATCTGTTGTACCGGAGTCGCTTCGGGAAGACGTGAGTAGTCTTTCCGCTTGCCTGAAATACGAGACCAGGCACCAGGTGAACCCTCGAACGGCCGAGCAATCACACGACCGACTCCGTGCGGTCCAACACAGACCTCATTCCGGGCGAGTTCGCACAACCGGTACAGCTCGTCCAACGGCGTCGTTTCAACATGTGCCGCTATCTGGAAAACGCTGTCAGCCGATGTGTACACGATCGGCAACCCCGTTCGCTGGTGCACTTCGCCGAACTCGTCGATGATGACCGTGCCTGATTCCGGGCGATTCCCAAGAATGCCGTCGACCCCGGCCCGCTCGCAGAAGTCCTGCACGACAGCTTCGGGAAACCCGTCTGGGTAGACTGGAAACGGCTCTGCCAGCGTCAGGCCTGCCAATTCCCAATGGCCCGTTGTTGAGTCCTTCCCTGCAGAGTGCTCCTGCATCCGACCCCAGGAGGCCAAGGGTGCAGTGTCTGGGGGTACTCCAATCAACGCGCGGATACGACCCAGGCCAGCACGCGAGAGATTGGGGAGAGACGGATTGCAGGTGGCCAGCACATGTCCGAGCGTGTCGGCGCCACGATCGGCGTATCGATCAGCATCAGGCTGCCACCCGATTCCCACGCCATCCAGAACGATGGTGACGAAGATCATGCGTTCACCCTACGATGACGCACTCGCCGGACTGGAAGGACTCTTGCAGGGCCGCCGTTGCTTCGGAACGCAATTGGTCCGCTCCTTCATGGCGGTCCTGGAGAGGAGCCACACCGACGCTTACGCCGCCCTCGAAGGAATCATCTTCTTCAGGGAAGGCCTCCTTGATCCCGGATGCCCAATCGGCCAGGGATTCGTGTGATCCGTGGTAGAAAATGCCGTACGTGAGTTCGCCGAAACGCTCGACTCGAGCATCGAGGGCCACGGATCGCAGGCGGTCCGAGAACAGGTCCTCAAGATCATCGACGTCGGCTAAGCCGTCACCGGAGAGCGCTTCTCCGCGGTTCAGATAGACCAGCGCCAGCGACAATGGGTGCGACAGCGAGCGAGCCTGCTCCATTTCATCGGCGATGATCTCACGCCGCGGGCGTGGCTCTTCGGACTCCTCGTCGGCCGAGGCGGAGGTATCGATCGTATCAAGAATGGTCGTGGCCAGTCGCGCATATTGCTCAAGCAGCACGCGAACAGAGGCAGCCTCCAGACCATCCTCGTTGACCGTGTCGACAACGAGGAGAAACAGGTCGTCGTACTGCTTCGGAATGACGGGAACGATGGCGACCTGGCGCACATTGATCGGCTCGTGGTAATAGCCCAGCTTTGCTTTCGGGAAGCCGTTGGGACCGACCCTTGGGTAGACGACGGGTACCAGCGCCTTGTGGCCGGAAAGCATGGGTTCTTTCGCCGAATACGTACCGCCGCCGCGGGCATAGGAATTCTGGCTGACCATGACTTCCACTTCGTAACGAAGCGGCACGTCCTCCTGGCGCAACAGGCATACGGTGTAGGCATCGAGGGAGGCCCGCAGCGAGCGAAGGGCAGGAATCAGCACATCTGCTTTGGTCTCAGACGAGGCCTCGGACACCATGATCCGGGCACGCGGGCGTCGTTGACGGGCTTTGGAAACACCGGCAACGTGGGCCTGGGCAGCCGTCGGAGAGACCGATCGGTCCTTGGCTTTTGTCGCGGTTTCGACGACCTCGGCTTCGCCAGCGTCTTCAGCCGTTTCTTCGATGTCTGAAGCGGTCTGCGGGGTCGTCTCTCCGTCTTCTTCTCCGGCCCCTTTCGGCTTGATATCGAGAATGCCCAGGGACGCAAGATCTTCATCTGGCTGCTCGGGCGCCTGCATGAATGTCTCTGGGACATCCTTGTGACGACGACGCATGTTCATGGTCACCAACAACCCAGCCCCGATGAGCAGGGCCAGCGCAAGCAGATACAACATCGGTTGTCCGAGCACGATGGCCAACGCAATCGAGACCACAGCAAGGATGATGAAAAGGACTCGCAGCATGCAGTCCGGGACGACGTTTATCGGTGCGGATGGGCGATCGAGGCAAGCTATCTGCACCCACCTCAAAAGTCAATGATTGGGGATAACCCTGAACCCGCGTCTTGGTTCGAGTGCCGGGATGGGTACAGGAATGAGACTGGAACTGGAGTCGATGATGCGATATCGACGATTTCAGGTTGATTGAGAGGATCCTCAAGGTTTTGGCACGGCGTTTGGAAGACTCCCACTGCGTCACGAGCACCGCACCGGATACCCGCATTGACATGCCTCCTTCAGTGCGACCCGGACCCTCTCGTTCCCGCGGTTTGAGTGACGGTTTTCATGCGACCATCCAACGCCTCTCTGGATAGTCCCAAGCGGCCCCGCGGGCCCTCGGCTCGCGGGGCCGCTGTGCTTTAGGGTCACCGCGCTTCGATCCGCCTGTTTTCGGGCAACACGCTTTGGGGTTATCGCGCCTTCGACCCGCATGCATTCGGGCAATACGCTTTGGAGTCCCCACGCCTTCAGGGCACCAGCTCGCGCTGTCCAACAAGCTCGGAATTGGCCTGCGGAAATGAACAGACCGGCCGATAACCGACTTCCCAAAGCTGGACCAGAAGTCTCGAAACGAACCACGATGCCCATTTCGAAAACCACCCTCAGTGGCCTGAAATGCAGATTCGACTGCTTCAAAATGAGACTGGCACGTCTTTTGACAAAGTGTTTCGCGTGCGCCTGAAAGCGCCCTGTTCCACCAAACATCCCCTCACAATGCGACTCGATCTGTTCCCCACCCCAGCTGCTGCAACCCCTGCATGCCGCACCCCTCGGTCCAGATCAGTCGAAACCATCATGCGTTCCAACTCCCCCGTTTCCGGAAACATGCACGTTCCATTCTTTGCTCTCCTGCTCTCGATCATGATGCTTGCCTCGGCCATGATGCCAGGTACGGCTTCTGCCCAGCAGGACCCGAACGACGTCCTCTGCTACCTCTCAGCCGACAACGACGGCTTCAACAGTAGCAACGACGGTATCACGTTCGTCAACCAGGCATTCTCAGAAACGGCGCTCGGTTTGACCGGCACCCGCTCCATCGAAGCCATCACCCGCGTTCCTTCTACAGGTAAGCTCTACGCTGCTGACGGTGGCGACTTCGGTGAGATCGATCTCACTGATGGCGACTTCACCGAGATTGGCTCGTTCGGCTCCGGAGATGGTGCTCAAGGCGAGATCGACTTCGAAGATGTCGACGGCCTCGCTTGGGACCCGTTCACACAGACCATGTATGGATCCGCCCGCCGCTCCGGCGGAGAAGATGATGTCCTGTTCATTCTGGACATCACCACGGGTGAGGTGATCGAGGATGCATTTGGTGCAGGCGTCGATTACATCGTAGTGGAGAAGATCAATGGCCTCGATGATATCGATGACATTGCCATCTCCACGGACAATGGCATGATGTACGCCATCCAGAACACGAACGGCAATGACAGCCGTCTCATCACGATCGACAAGGCAACGGGGGCCACGACGGATATCGGTGATCTGGATGTACCCAATGTAGAAGGCCTGGCCTTCCACCCGGACGGTCGCTTGCTGGGAGTCAACGGGGACTCCTTCCGCAGCGTAATGCAGATTCCGCTGAACCCATTCAGCAGCACGACGATTCCAATCTCGAATCTTGGCGTCAACAACTGGCGCGACTATGAAGGTATCGCTTGCTTGAGTGAACCTGACAACACGATCCAGGGATCGGTATTCGGTGATCCTGATCGCATCGACCTGGAGCTGGAAAAAACTGCACAGGTCACGCCAGGTCAGGCATCTGACGCTGTCGAATACACCATCACGGTGACCAACGACAATCAGAATCCCGTTCAGGGCGGCAACCCCGTTTCCGGTTCTGCTCTTGCCGGTGTTACTGTCCGACTCTATCGCGACAAAGGCACTATTGGTATCTGGGATCCGGCTGACGAATTCGTGGCTGACACACAGACGGCCCTCAACGGATCGTACGAATTTGTCGTTTCGGCAAACGGTGCGTTCATCGTTCGCGTTGATCTTTCCACGATCACCAACAATGCCTACGATCCGACGGACAACGAAGAAGCGCTCTCCTTTGCCGGCTTCGGCGAAACGTCCTCGGGCAATGACTTCGCTTTCTACCAGTTCACGGACGCCGACAACATCATCGTATCGGATGTCCTTCCTGCTGGTGCCTCCTACGTATCCGATACACCTTCACAGGGTTCGTTCAACAGCGGAAACGGCAGCTGGGATGTGGGCACGATCGCTCCAGGTGCTTCAGCATCGTTGGTGATCAATGCTACAACAACAGTGAACGGTCAACTGGAGAACTGTGCTGAGGTCCTGCAGGCCGGCGAAATCGATATCGATTCCCTTCCAGGCAACGGTGTCAAGAACGGTGAAGACGATCAGGACTGCGCCCCGACCCAGCATGATCGTCCTGATCCCGACATTGACCTTTCACTGGAAAAAACAGCAGACGTACAAGAAGCTGGTCTGGGTGACACGATTGTCTACACCCTGACTGTGACCAATGAGAGCTCGGAAGACGCGACGGATGTCTTCGTTACGGACTCACTGCCCTACGGTGTCAGCTTTGTCAGCTCAACTCCGGCCGCAGCCTACGATTCCGGTGATCACACGGTGACCTGGAACGTCGGCGATGTAGACGCCGGTCAGAGCAAGAATCTGGAAATCGAAGTAGTCTTTGACGGCTTCAGCGGCAACATGCCGTCCTCCATGTTCCTGGCTGATGGCGAGTATCTGCTTCGCAACCACCCGGATGGCAATGCCCAGCCGCCGCTCTACGGCCTGCGCCTCGACGAGCTCTTCGGTGGTTTCGGTACCATCACCTTCGACTTCAACCACCCGCAGTCTGACATGCGCATGACGCTGTCTGAAAGCGGTGCCACGGCTGTGATCTCCGGTACCACCTGGGGTGGCGCAGACGTCGGTGGTTCCTACGACCATGCCGGTCTCTGGAATGTCTCGTTCACATTCGACGATGTCCTTTCCAACTATCCGAGCGACGATGACCTCGCTGCACTTGGTGGCGACGCCGAGATCAGCTCCGGATTCATCACTCCGCTGTACGACACGGCCTGGTTCACTTCTGGCAACTCCTACCAGTTGTCGGACAAAGAATCTGGTGGATACTCATTCCGCCTGGGCGATCGTTCGGACGACAATGGACATCGCGGTCATGATGGTATCTCCGGCTGGGGATGGCTGAATCACGATGGTGATGGCGTCCTCGACCACAAGCATACCTCGGACTTCCTGTTCACGGCTTATCCGATCCCGGACATGCTGGAGAACTGCGCCGAGATTACGGCTGCGGGTCAGAACGATTCGGACTCCACACCCAACAACGCACCTCCGTTCGATGCAGAGGATGACGACGCATGCGTGCGCGTCCCACGCATGGAAGAGGATCCTGAGGTCGACATCGAAGTCGAGAAGACGGCCAGCACGCTGTCTCCCGAGTTCGGCGAAGCCTTCACTTACACGATTACGGTTTCCAACCTCGGACCGGATGAGGCCACCAACCTGGTCATCACGGAATTCCTGCCTGCCGGCGTCTCGTATGTCTCGCACGTGGAAAGCCTCGGCACCTGGGATGAGGGCACCGGTCTCTGGTCCATCGCATCCCTGGCTGCAGGCGCATCAGCGACGCTTGATATCACCGTCACGGTGGATGGCGTCTCCGGTTCGCTCTCCAATGGCCAGTACCTGCTGCACAACCATCCTGGCAACGACATGGCGCCTCCGGGCTACGGTCTGCGTCTTGATGAGCTGTTCGGTGGTCTGAAAGGCATCACCTTCGACTTTGACCATCCCGACTCCGAGGTCATCATGACCATCGATGGTGACGATGTAGTCATCGACGGTGTTGTCTACGGTGGCCATGACGTGGGCGCTGCCTACGATCCAGCTACGGAAGGTCTGTGGAATGTCCACTTTGAGTACAATAATGTGGTCACGAGCGTACCGGGTGATGACGATCTGTATGTAGAGGATGCCAACGCTGGCGTCAGCACAGGAACGATCGTTCCCCAGTACACGACGGCTTATTTCACCGCTGGTGAGGTCTTCGACCTTCTCGACAAATCGGACGGATCCTTCTCCTTCCGCCTCGGCGATGAAGACAACGACAACGGCTATAATGGCTACGACGGCATCAGTGGCTGGGGCTGGCTCATGCACGGCCAGAATGGCAACCTCGTGCATGCTCCGATCTCCGATTGGCTCTTCACGGCCGCACCGATCGTCAGCAGCATCGAGAACTGTGTCGAGCTTACGTCAGTGACGGAAGACGATGTCGACTCGACTCCGAACGACGGACAGGGCGACGATTACTCCTGCATCACGATCACACCGGGCGACCCGGCCGTTGATCTGTCGCTCGAGAAAGATGTCGACCAGAGCGAAGCCTCTGTTGGCGATACGATCTTCTACACGTTGACCGTGTCCAATGACGCCAACGCAGGAACGACAGCTACCAACGTTCTCGTTCAGGATGTCCTTCCTGAGGAACTGCTCTTCGTCGACACCACGCCGTCCTCCAACGTCTCCTATGACGCTGGCACGCGCACGCTGTCTTGGCTGATTCCAGCCATCGCACCGGGTGATTCCTATGAGCTGGAAATTGAAGTCCAGATCATCGAAGACGGATTCATCTGCAACTGTGCCCAGGTCGTGAGCGCTGATCAGCAGGACGTCGACGATATCTACGGCGACGATACGGGTGAAGACTACGATTGTGCTGTGACCACCACGGACGAGCCGTTCATCGACCTCTACGTCGACAAGCAGGCCTATCCGACCAATCCTGGTCTCGGTGATGTCGTGGACTACACGATCACGGTCCGCAACGACGGTGCTGCCACGCAGACCGCCTACGGTATCCAGGTCGTGGACAACGTGCCTGCTGGCATGAGCATCCAGTCGACCAACCCGACGACCAACGTTGCCGTGAACAACGCAACGAATGTTGTCAGCTGGCTCATCCCGAGCCTGGCACCAGGTGATGAGGTTACCCTCCACATCTACGCCCAGGTCAATGAGCCGGGGCAGTGGGAAAACTGCGCCGAGATCATGGCCGCACAGGGCAATCCATTGGATTCCACGTTCGGCAATGGCACGGGGCAGGACATCGACTGTGTCACGACTGACACGCCTGATCCGACCATTGACCTGAGCCTGGTCAAGACGGTGGACAATACCAACCCGGCCATCGGCGACGAAATCATATACACGCTCACGCTGACCAACAGCCCTGACGCCACCGAAGACGCAACCAACGTCATCGTGGAAGATCATCTGCCGGCTGGTGTCAGCATCGATCCGGGCTGGAGCGCCTACGAAGTGACCGTCAATCCAGGCGGACACATCGTTTGGGAAGCTGGAACGCTCGAGATCGGCGAAGTCGAAATCATCAACATCCCTGTCACGGTCAACGTCAACGCCATCCAGCAGAACTGTGCTGAAATCACGGCACACGATCAGGACGACGTGGACTCTGTTCCTGGCAACGGCGTCGGAGCCGGCGAAGACGATTCGTCCTGTGTGACGATCACGCCGAACCTGAATCCGCCGAACCTGATGTGCTACGTGGTCGCTGACAACGAAGACCACACGGGCAGCGCAGACGTGCTGACCTACATCAAGGGCAACGGCCAGGAAGTATCCATTGGCCTGACCGGTACGAACAACATCAACGCCATCGAGTACGTCGGCGCCAACAGCAAGCTCTACGCAGTGGATGGCGGCACCTTCGGTACGCTCAACCCAGGCAATGGACTGTTCTCACCGATCGGCTCGCTTGGCAGTGGCCAGGGTGCTCTCGGTGGTCAGAACTTCGACAGCATAAGCGGCATGGCGCTGGATCCCTACACGGGCGTCCTTTACGCTACGGTCCGCAAGGCCGGTGCTGATCTGCTCATCCAGATCAACCTGCTCAACGGACAGGCAGTCACGAATGCCTTCGGCCCTTCCATGACCTACGTCGTCATTCCGGCCGTCTCCGGTGCGGATGAAGTTGACGACATCGCCATCCACCCGAACACGGGCGAGATGTACGGTGTAGTCAACGGTGGTGGCGTCAGCCGACTGATCACCATCGACAAGGCAACGGGTGCTTCGGCGCTGACAGCCAATATCGATGTCGCATCGGTCCGCGGCCTGGCCTTCCGCTCGAATGGCCAGCTGCTCGGTACGCTGGGATCGACGACCAACGAAGTTCGCCGCATCAACCTGAATACGGGCGCGACGACGCTGGTCTCGAATCTGGGCATCAACGGCAACTTCGACTATGAAGCCATCACCTGTAACACCAATGTCCCGAACACGCTCAGTGGTACGGTTTACCTCGACAACAACGAGGACGCCAACCTGGACGCAGGCGATGTTGGCCAGAGCGGTGTGACGGTTGAGCTGTGGCGAGACAAGAACAGCAATGGCGTCCTTGACGGCCCGGACTACCTGGTAGGCACGCTGGTAACGGATATGGATGGCTTCTACGCCTTCCAGGTCCTGACGAGTGGCTACTACATCGTCCAGACCGATCTGGGTACGTACCCAGCTGGTGCAGCCTTGACGACCGACAACATCGAAACGGCCCACTTCCCGGGTTACGGCGATGAAGACACGGGCAATGACTTCGGCTTCAAGCTGGAGCCTGTCGTCCTCGGTTCGATTGGCGATGAGGTCTTCTCCGATGACAACGGCAATGGTGTCCGCGACAACGGTGAAGGTGGTCTGACCGGAATCCTGGTACGCCTCTATGACGGCGCTTGCCCGGCAGCAGGAACACCCCTCGCCACGCGCGTCTCCAACCTGAGCGGTGGGTACGACTTCACCATGCTGCCTGCGGGTACGTATTGCGTGGACGTTGACAACGCTACGGTACCGGCTGGCTACGCACTCACGACGGCCAACGACCCGATGACGGTCGTGATTGGCAACGGTGAGGACTTCGACCTGGCTGACTTCGGATTCTACTTCGATCCACAGGCCGTCGAGGCTGATCTCGAACTGACCAAGGAAGTCGACACGAGCTCACCGGCTCTCGACGACGTGGTCGAGTTCACCATCACGGTGACCAACAACGGTCCTGCTGATGCCACGGGCCTCATCGTCCGCGACATCATCCCTGTCGGTCTCGTCTTCCAGGACTACGAGTCCACGAATGGAACGTACGAAGCCAACAAGCTGGGCTACTGGACCATCGGCGATCTGCCTGTCGGACAGACGGAAACGCTGAAGATCCGCACAAAAGTGGTCATCACGAACATGATCGAGAACATCGCACAGGTCTCGCATGTGGATCAGGAAGATCCTGATTCCACACCAGGCAACGGTGTACCGACCGAAGATGATCAGGACAACGCGCTCGTCGAGAGCCGTGGACCTGGCTCTGTTGGCGACATCATCGCTGTTGAGTGCGCGGATCTCGGTACGGTCAATGCTCTGCAGTACAGCACCTTCGACGACCAGATCTACGCTGGTACGGAGATCGGTACCGTCCACATCTCCAATGATGATGGACAGAACTGGCCTGCCTTCCTGAACACGGACAACGAAGCTCCGGTACGCGACATCGTCATCGATGGCAACGGCTGGGTCTACGTGGGCTCCTTCGGTTCGGGTGTCTACCGCTCGACCAACTCGGGCGACAACTGGACGAACATCGGTCCGTTCGGTGGCAAGGTGAATGATCTGGACATCGACGACAACACCAACACAGCCTACGCAGCAGTAGAGGACGAAGTCCTTCGTCTCAACGGCCTCGTGTGGGAGACGGTTGGAGCAGGTACCAACCCGTTCGCGGGTGATCAGGTACTGGCTGTTGTCTACCAGGAGACGAACAACACCGTGCTTGCCACGTCGGCAGCCAGTGGTACGTGGGTCTTCTCGGGCGGTGTATGGTCATCTGCAGACATGGGACTGCCGACCGGCAAAGTCAACGTTCTCTACCGCAGCCCGGACGGAATCGTCTTGGCCGGTCACAACAACAGTGGTGTGTTCATGTGGGGCGGCGGCTCCTGGATGCAGCTGGGTCTTGGCCTGGACAATGAGCCGATCGAATCGATCGGGTCGGGTCCGAATGGTGAGATCCTTGCTGGATCCCGCGAAACGGGTGCCTACTTCCTGAACAAGATCACAGGTGAGTGGCTGTCCATCGGTAACCTGCCGGTCTTCACGGTGAGCGCCATGACGGGCGGTCCAACCGGTGAAGTGTACGCAGGTGCGCCGGGCGAAGGCATCTACGTCATCTATGACCAGGACTTCGACGGTATCCCGGATATCGCACACCAGGTCGCCAACTTCATGACGAGTGCCATCATCCAGGACCTCGTCGTGGCACCGAACGGTGACATGTGGGCAGCGACTTACGGCTACGGCATCCTCTACTCGAGCGATGGTGGTAACTGCTGGACGCGCATGAACCGTGGTCTGGACAACCTCTGGACGTTCGCCATCGACCGTACATCAGACGGCACGCTCTTCATCGGCATCTGGGCCGACGGACTGGGTGGTATCTGGCGCTCGACGGACGACGGCCGCAACTGGGAATTCCTGGCCTACGGCACGCGTCAGATCATCTCGCTGGCTGTTGATCCGGTCGATGAGAACATCGTCTACGCCGGTGCGAACATCTCTGGCGAAGGCGCCCTCTTCCGCTCAATGGACGGTGGTGACACCTGGAGCGAAGTCGGCAACTTCATCTATCCGGTCTGGTCGGTCACGGTTGACCCGAACGACAACAACCACATCTACGTGGGCACGATGGGCGCGGGTATCTATGAGTCCTTTGATCAGGGCCTGACCTTTGATCAGATCGGCTCGCCGTCAAACGGCCTCGACAACCCGTACGTTTTCGACATGGTCTACGCACCAGTCGGTACGCCGTACGCCGGACAGCTCTTTGCCGCTACCGACGCAGGAGTCTATCGCTACGACGCCTTCGCCGAGACGTGGTCCCTGTTCGGACTGTACAGCGAGAACTTCCAGTTCCGCACGATCGCCTTCACGGGCAACGAGATCTACGGTGGTACCTGGAATGCCGGTGTCGTCCAGTACAATGCTCTGACCAACGAATGGAATGACTTCGGTCTCTCCGACATGCCGGTCATTGCCTTTGCAGTACACCAGCAGACGGAAACGCTGGTCATCGGTACGAGTGGTGCAGGTGTCTTCCTGGCTCCGAACATGAAGATCTCCACGAACACCGAAGACGAATTCGGCGGAAGCGAGATTCCAACCTCGTTTGCTCTCGAGCAGAACTATCCGAACCCGTTCAACCCGCAGACGACCATTCCATTTGATCTGCGCGAGACCTCGCGCGTGACGATGGCGGTCTATGACATGCTGGGTCGTCAGGTCGGCATGCTGGTCGACGGCATGATGCAGGCTGGCACGCATCAGGTGACATGGGATGCAGGCGATGTACCGAGCGGTACGTACCTGGTCCGCATGGAAGCTGGTGGCCAGACGTTCACGCGGACAATGATCCTGCTGAAGTAGAGCTTAAGTAGGTCCAGCGCGCCGCCCGGCCTCGTGTGAATCACGGGCCGGGCGGCATCGCCGGACCCCTCCAGCTCCCGTCCTCAGATTCGCCGTGGTCGTGTACAAGGACGGCTTCCATCCAACCGGACGACTTTCAAACGACGGCTTCCTTGCAAACCAAACGACTTTTGAGAGTGACAAGCTGACCGATACCTGAAGATGGACACCTGTCCATCATTCCCCTTGCCTCACATGGAGGGCCCCCTCATGTTCGAACATACCCGACTCCTCAGCGGCCAGAGCGAATACCGTACAACGGCATCCTTGATAGAAGCTGTTCGCGAGCGCGCTGCCACAGAATCCCGTCCTGTCAGACGATCACGCAATCGACGACTGGACACCTTGCAACGCGCTTCTACGCGGCGGGCCAAGGTTCGAAAACACAACCTTCGCCGTCACAAGACGGCCAGCTGACCGGTCTCCATCGAGATCGTCTGTGTACCGGGCGGACACACTACTTCGTCCAGCTCGGGCCAGGCGTCAGCATCGACATCCAAGAGGGAGGATCGCGCGGGGCGCGGATTGGGTTCAGCCCAATTCGCGCCCCTCGTGCTTTTCATGAGCACCCGATCGCCATCCCGTCCGACGATGTAGTCGCGGGTCAGCGGAATCTTTCCGAATGGGGTGTCGAGTACGTATTTGGGAATCGCGAACCCGGTCAGATGCCCCTGCAGCTCCCGCATGATGTGCATGCCCGTTTCGATGGAAGTGCGCAAATGGGCTGTGCCTCCAATGAGCTGGGCCTGGTACAGGTAGTACGGGCGAATGCGCATCCGGACCAGACCTTCGCACAGCTCCCGCATCACGTCGGGAGAGTCATTGATCCCCTTCAGCAGTACGGTCTGGTTACCGACCGGGACGCCTGCCCGCAGTAGACGATCGATGGCGGCACCCGCCTCTGGCGTCAACTCCTTGGGATGATTGAAATGCGTATTCACCCATACCGGATGATGCTTTTCAAGGATCGCGCATAGCTCAGGCGTGATACGCTGCGGCAGCTTGACGGGCATGCGCGAGCCGATACGCACAATGTCGACATGTTCGATAGCTCGAAGCTCGGTCAGCAGCCAGTCAATGTTCGCGTCGCCCAGCGTCAGCGGATCGCCGCCCGTGAGGAGAACATCCCTGATTTCCGGGTGGTCAGCGATATAGGCGATGGCATCGCGGAGTTCGTCCTTGCGCATCATGAACTCGGCCTCACCCACCATCCGCTTTCGCAGACAATACCGACAGTAGATGGCACACTGGCTCGTCACACAGAATGCGACCCGATCCCGGTAGTTATGGATCAGGTTTTTGACCGGTGAGTGCGCTACTTCTTCCAGCGGATCGGCTACGCCCACAAAATCAGGGGCCAGTTCGTCGTCCAGCGGCACGACCTGGCGACGTACCGGACACGATGGGTCATTCGGATCCATCAGCGAAGCGTAATACGGCGTAATCGACCATTGAAATACGCCTTCCGTACCACGGATACCCTCAGACTCGTCCTTGGTAGGCACAAGCCAGTCGCCCAGCGCATCTGCCGAACGGATCCGGTTGCGCATGTGCCATCGCCAGTCATTCCACTGGTCGGCAGTCGGAGAAAGGGGTGTCTCGGGAAGGGTCACAGAGCGAACAATGGTGGAATCACACGAGCCCGGGGTGGATCAGGGTGATACCCGGCGCAGGGCCTCTTCAAGCACCTCGGCCAGGAAATCCGGGTAAGACTGCCCCATCAACTCCGCCATGATGGCAAAAGTGCCATCGGGCGCAAAGGTCGGCAGCGGGTTGATCTCCAGAAACCAGGGTGCACCGTTGCGATCGACGCGGAAGTCCAGACGGGCAAAGTCTCTGCACTCCAGCTTGTGGAAAATGGCCAGCGCATCCCGCTGCAATTTTGTTTCTAGTTCGGCCGTCAGATCACCCGGCAATGCCCATTTCCGTTCGATCTCGGGAAGGCCTTTCCGATCCAATACATGCAGACCGATTCCGGAAGTCGGTTCGATGGCGCGTTGGATGACGGGAAGCGTGCGCGCGGGATCATGACCGACCACCGCAACCGTGAACTCAGCTCCCTCAACGAAGGCCTCGACCAATACATCCTGCTGGTACGTCGTCGCGATGTGCGACACCTGAGCTTCTAGCATATCGACCGACTCGACCCGGCTGGCTTCGGTAAGCCCCTTGGCTGACCCCTCGTAGCGCGGCTTGACAAACAATGGGAAATCGGAGGGCCGCCTCACAACGGTGCCGGGCGACCCAACGCCGCCTTCCGACACAATCGAGTAGGCTGGCGTAGCGACACCTGCCGCCCGCGCCAGGTCCTTCGTCCAGGCCTTGTCCAGACTGAGCGACATGGTCAGCGCATCCGACCCGAGAAACGGTACGCCCATCAACTCGAACAAGGTCGGAGCCTCTCCTTCCCGGTTTCGACTCCGGGCGCCCTCTGCGATTGACAAACCCACATCGAAGCCGGGCTCGTCCATTCTTGTCAGCAGATTTCGCGCCGGTCCGATACGAAGGGTCTCGTGTCCGAGCGCTTTGAAGGCCGACTCCAATGCCTCGACCGTCTCTTCAGGCTCGTTTTCGGCGTCCGCATCGAACGGCTCCCCTTCAATCCAGGGGTAGTCGTCAAATAGGTCGTATACAAGTCCGATGCGCATGGTGGTGTCCGTCGAGGCGAGCCGAACCTACAACGATATGACCGGGACACGCTATACTGGGGCACCACAATTCATCCCTTCCTGTCATGCGCCGCCTCACTTTCCTTTTCCTCGCCGTTCTGGTTTCCGCATGCACGGTGGACTACCACGCTCCGGACACCATCTCCGTATTCCCGGCCGGAGAAATCGTTGACCTGTCGTACGCCTACAACGAAGACACTATCTATTGGCCAACGGCACCTGGGTTCACCAAGAACACGGACTTCAAAGGCATCACAGATGACGGGTTCTACTACACGGCATTCACGGTCACGACGGCCGAACACGGTGGCACGCACCTGGACGCGCCGATCCATTTCTACGCCGAAAGGAATACGGCAGATGAGGTCCCCCTCGATCGATTGATGGGCTCAGCGGTTGTCGTTGATGTCAGCGCTCAAGCCGCTGCTGATCGGAATCACCAAATTTCCATTGCAGATATCCAGGCCTGGGAAAGCGAACATGGCGCAATTCCTGACGAATCCATCCTCCTGTTTCGAACGGGATTCGGTCAGTACTGGCCGGATCGCGAGGCCTATATGGGAACGGCTGAGCGCGGCGCGCAGGCCGTTTTCAAGCTGCGATTCCCCGGAATCCATCCGGATGCCGCCCGCTGGCTGGTCGAGAATCGAGTCATCAATGCGGTGGGGATTGATACCCCGAGCATTGACTACGGTCAGTCCCGGTTCTTTGAAAGCCATCAGATCCTGTTCGAACAGAACATTCCGGCTTTCGAGAACGTGGCCAATCTGGATCAGCTTCCTGAAGTTGGGTCAACTGTCATCGCGCTTCCGATGAAAATCGAAGGAGGGTCAGGAGGGCCGCTCCGGATCGTTGGGATCGTACCCGAGAGCTGATCCGATCAGTACAACGACGATCAGTGCAGCGAGACCTGTTTCAGGAAGCGGCGCACGGCGCTTTCGGAGCCAATCCATCCCAGGAGGAATCCGGCGCCTACCAGAACGGCGCTGAAGAACACAGACTCGGACCAGGGTAGCGGCGGCAGCTGCGGCACATAGGCAATGGCCACCTGGTGAATGACCCAAAGAATAAACAGGGCCAGCAAGGAGGATATAAGCCCTTGTAGGATGCCCTCCACGATGAATGGCTTGCGGATGAATCCGTCCGTGGCCCCGACCAGCTTCATGGTCCGAATCATTAGCCGCCGCGCATAAATAGCCAGCCGGATCGTATTGGCGACCAAGAAGATGGATGCCAACAGCACCAGCGCGCCGATCGAGACCCCGATCAAGGACAGCAGTCTCAGATTGTCCTGGACTTTGGCCAGGAGCGGTCGATTGTAGACCACCTCTTCGACCCGATTCCAGCTGGAAAACTCGGCAACCATGGCATTCAGACTGTCCGTATTGATGTAGTCCGGCTCTACGCGCACCCGGATGGATGCGGGCAAAAACGCCCCGTCAAAGAAGATGTCTGCTTCCTCCCCGAATTCCTCGCGGAAGATTTCTTGAGCACGCTCCTTGGAGATGTACTCGGCCTCCGCCACCCCGGGCGTGGCCTCGGCGCGGGCGTACAACGTTTCTGCAATCTGGTCAGAGGTGTCCTCAAGAAACAGTTCGACTTCGCCTACCCGCTGTTTGAGCCACTCGGATACCCCGCGCGCTTGCCAGGAGACCACGGCAAAAAGGCCCACCATGACTAGCGCCACGGTCATCGCGCTGGTGGCGGCGACCGAAGAAAACGAGGCTCGCTTGAAGCCTGCCAGTCCTTCTTTGATTGCGTAGGGAAGCATCTCGATTGCGAGTGATCGTCGGCTACATGCCGTGCATCAACATGATGCTGTTGACCAACATCCGGGTCGGCCCAAGCCAGAACATGCGGTACTGCGTCTTGTCGAGCAGGAAGACGACCTTGCCGGATCCCATCTGCTGAACACCCGCAAACATGTTGCCGGCAAGCTTCTCCCGGTTCTCCTGAGAGGCAAATCCGGAAGCGAGCAGGTTTTCGGCATCCCGGTCGTAGTAACCGACCGTGTGGATGGACCGAGAAGGCTGCAGGGCATCGGTTCCAAACTTGAGCGTGAACATCCGCTCGGGCATTCCGGCAGCCAATGGGTGCGAGTTGTCCAGAATGGCCCGGAAGGCAGAGCCCGATACCCGCTCGGCATTGGTCGAATCCCGTCGATCCTCATAGCGGGTATAGACGCGCTCATCGATTTCAGGCTCATCTTCTTCATCCTGCTCGACGCGTACGAGTTCTGCTGAACTCAGTCCCGTTCGAGATCCAGTTAGATACGAGGCGGCGCTTTCCGAACCAATCAGTGTGCCGCCCTGGCGAATCCAGCGGCTGACCCGCGCGGTCTGGACCGAATCCAGCATTGCACTCAGATTCCCAGGAGGAAACACGAGCACGTCGACTTCATCCAGATCCAGAGAAGCGAAGTTATTGCCGCGCACGCGATCGATGCCCCACTCGATGCGCTGATCAAACAGGTACCAGATCTGACCGGCGGTCTCTGAGCCGAACGGACTGTCGAGCATCAGAACGACGCGCGGCTTTTCAATCACTCGGGCATCTGCTGATGCCAGATCCATGCCTCGATCGACGCGGCTGTCATCGTACCCTTCAATCTGAACGCCCGCTTCTGAAGCAATACGCTGCATGTCCGTGGCAATCCGATCCATCCGATCGCGGTTGCGACCGTTGAGAACGATGATGGAGCCGACCGGGTAATCCTTGTCGCCCACGCCAAGAGTTCGGCGTGCTGATCGAACATCGTATCCGGCCTCCCACATCATGCCTAGCGCTTTGGGTGCATGCTGCTGGCGCCAGTCCATGACGTAGCCATAGCGTGCATCCGGATTTGTGACGCCAGACTCGCGCGACGGAGCCTCGGTTACGGTACTGGTAGCGACCCGGATGTCCTGCTCGGTCCACGCGGCCCCTTGCAGGTTGAAGGCCAGCGGAATGGACCACGTAGACATGTCGTACATGTCGTAGGATTCGATTTCCATCTGGCGTTGCATGAGCGTATTGACCATCACGTGTCGAGCCTGGTCGGTGCGAACAATCCAGGTCCCAGCCTCAAAAGAGTGCCGTGAAGGGGAAGCCGTCCAGTAATCCGACGCTTCCAGAGAGAATGCTTCGTCCGCCTGCTCGACCTCAACACCGTGTTTGAGCAGGAGGTCGATGACATCACCTGCATATCCGTGCCCCTGGTCGTCCGGAATGATGTAGGCGGTGGTTGCGCTTTCGGCCCGCTCAGGGTTGAAGAACTCCCGGAAGTAGGCCAGCAGCTCCTGTCGATGTTGAACAGCCGCTTCCACCACTGCCATCGACGTGGCAAAGTGATCCCAGGTGCGCTGGCGAAGCGTCAGGACATAGCCGTCGTTGGTCTCAACGGCCCGGCCACCCCGACTGTGGCCGCCCTGCTCGGTTAGCATACCGATGGCGCCCATGATGCTGGGGTACGAAGAGCCGTATCCCGGGTAAAAGAACTCGAAGGACTCCCGGGTGAAATAGTTGACTTGGTTGTCCGCCAGGGCCTCTCCGGTTGCACGACCGAACATGTCTGCCCAGGAATCATAGTCCTCCGGCAGGTTCAGATTGCGCGGAGGCTTCCCGGGCATCGTGAAATAGTTGTTGTTGAAGCCCTGCTCGTGGTAGTCGACGTGTACCTGGGGCATCCACTCCTGGAAAACCCGAATCCGACCTTGGGACTCTGGATGCACGAGCCAGACCCAGTCCCTGTTCAGATCAAACCAATAGTGGTTTGTCCGACCTCCTGGCCACGGCTCTGTGTGCTCTAGATCATCCGCACTCACCCGCAACTGCTTCGACCGCATGGACTTGTACCAGTACACGTATCGATCGCGCCCATCCGGATTGAGTACGGGATCGATCAACACTACCGACTGATCAAGAAGATCGGTTATGGCCGGGCCCTGTCCGGCAGCCAGGAGATAGAGCACCTCCATTGCAGTCTCGGAGCTGGAAGGTTCATTCCCGTGCACGTTATAGCTCAGCCACGTCACGATAGGGTTATTGGCCACGAGCTCAGCTGCACGCGCACTATCTGTCGAGGGGTCTGCGAGTTCGCGATTGGCTTCGCGAATGGACTCCAGACGAGCATGGTTTTCAGGCGACGTCACCGTCAGAACGTGAAGCGCACGTCCCTCATACGTCCGGCCGTATTCCTGGATCGTAACCCGATCCGATGCCTCAGCGACGGCATGGATGTAGCGAACCACGTCCGAGTGCATCGTGTAGTATTCACCCGTTTCGCGACCGAGAAAGTCCTCGGGCGAAGGCACAGATGCATCGCGTGGAATCTCGGGAGCAAAGTCGAACGCCTCGGGCAACAGCTGGTCCTGAGCAACCGTAACCACGGAGGTACTCAAGGCCAGCACGAAGAGCAGGAGCGTTCGGAAGGGGCGAATCGTCATGAAAACGGGGAAATGGGTGGGAATCTGCGCGAAGTGACGTGAATCTACCATCGCCAAAGGGCACATGCTCATTCGGGCCAGATCGCGGCCAGAAAAGCTCGTCACAATAGATGCGTCCGCCCCGTCTGGTGCACTCAGTGCATCTTCAGGAACAGGGCGCTGCTCATAGTATCATCGACACGCACGGTGACCCGATATAACCCGGATGTCAGATTCGAGATGTCGATGGAAGCGGGCTGAGAATCAGTCATCGCGCCTTCAAGGACCTGACGACCCAGCAAGTCCGTGAGCGTCCAGATCGCTGGTCCTTGTGATCGCGCCGAATTACGATGGAGACGCAGATGAACCGAGTGCTCGGCAGGGTTGGGCCACACGTCGATCGAGAGTGAAACAGGGAGGTCGCTTTCAGGTCGATCCAGTCCCGTGTCGACAGAAACGAGAAACCCTCGCTGTTCGAATGCGGCAGCAACTGCCCCCGCCACATTGGGGCCGTATCTGCCTTCTGCCTCGTCCATGACGTGGGTCAGTGCTTCATCAAGACCGGTTTCGGATGTGTGACGGCGAACGGCCGCAAGCGCGATGCCATCCGCAATTTCGGCTCCGACTGCCGTCCGCACATCCCAGAGTGCTGCACCCCAGATCATCCCCCAGACATACACACTGGTGAAGTTATTCCAGGACTGCTTGCACTTGCGATCGCCTTCGTGGTAGCGCAGGCAAGCACCATACTTGAGTGTCTCCGACGGTTGGCCCTGGCGCCAATTCCATGTTTCTGCATCCAGAATCAGGGTCCTCAGGTCCGTGTCGTCCGGAGGTCCTTCGCAATGGAGTCGCGGTGGACACGTGACCACCCATTCAGCGATGCGGGGATCGTCGGTCCAGGTTGCCATGAAGTAGTCTGCATAGGCTTCGTGCAGGGCACGGGTCTCCTCGGACACACCGACCCCGATCTCGAATCCCAGCGAGGCCATCACCAGATGATTGTACTCGTGATAGATCAGGTCATCCGACAGGGCGCTGTTCTTCATGAAGATGTTGCCCACCCCCAGCTTCATGGAGCGTGTGGGCCAGTCAGCGAATCCTCCATCACCCGCCGTATGGACTCGGGCTTCTGCACGAAAGGTGATGTCGACCTCCATGCGATCCTCCCAGAATTCCCGGGCGTACGAATCCACATGATGGTACACGTTCACCGCGTCAAATCGGGGGCACTCGGCCAGATCCGTGATGCAGTGAACCGCTTCCGTTGTGTCGGGAGCGAAGCGATAGTCGGCACTTGGACTGGAAGCAAGTACTCCTGCACCATCCAGGCGATCAGACCCTACTCGGACGAACTCGCCATCCAGCACGGTCCCGTCTCCTACCAGTCCCTGAAGCTCCACTTCCACGGCGTCACCGCCGTCCGGATCTGTAGCGAAGACGTGGGCGGGCGCGGTCACGCGCATGCCGCGAACAGGCGAATACGGGATCGTCCACGAGGGGGACGCAGGGCCATCACCGATCACGGACGCGATTTCGGAGGTGAGTGGCAATCCGGGAGACTGGAACGCTGCCAGGTGGTCCAGCCTTTCGACCGGACAGATCATCGCTGACCGAGCTACCTCCTGGGCGTGCGCATGCCCGGCGAGCAAAAAGCTGAGAATGATCAGAAGCCGACGCACGATTTCATCTGTTCCGGAAGTGGAAAACCCGGGTCAGATGATCTCGAATCGATTCTCTGCCCGGTTCTTGCGAACAGACTCAGGATCGAAAATTCGACCATTCATGGCAAGGTATACTCCGGGGGACAATGCCTGGGCGGCTCCGACGGCGACGCCGATGTTGAATTCGGCGTCCGTCTCGCGGAATCGAGCGGGGGTCAGAGACCCCACCAATACGACCGTTTTTTCAAGACCAAGACGCTCCTTGAGTGCCTTTGCCGTCGCAACCATGGTATCCGTTCCGTGCGTCACGATGACGTGCGTGGCATCCGTTCCAGCTACCGCCTCAACAATGGTTTTTCGGTCTTCATCCGTGATATCCAGACTGTCTTTGTGAAACAGTTCGTGGACTTCGAACGGGAAGGTCACCCCGACACGCTCCAGGATTCCGTTGATCTGAGGCTTACCCACCTTGAAGTCACTCTTGGCATCGAAGTAGACCTTATCGATGGTCCCTCCGGTCGTGACGATGGCAAGCTTCATGGGAATCGGAATTGAGTGGTGATAGACCGCCGGATGGCCGTACGTTCGCGGTCCCTGCTGACCAGAATCAGGAGAGGGCGCGTCCGCCAATCCACGTCCGTTTGCAGACGTTCGGCCGGAAATGATACAGCCACTGATCCACATTGTCCGCAGAAAGTTCGACGAAGTCTGCGCTCTTGCCTGGCTCAATGGATCCAACTTCGTGGTCCAGGTCCAGTGCACGCGCTGCCATCAACGTGGCGCCTTTGAGCGCCTCAGCCGGCGTCAATCGACTCATCGTGCAGGCCAGCATCAGCGCGAGGGGCAGGTCGTAAGAGGGAGCCGACCCGGGATTGAAGTCTGTTGCCACCGCTACCTCCACTCCATCCTCGATGAAGGCCCGCCCGTCCATTGGTGGTTGGTTGAGGTAGAGGGAAGCAAAAGGCAGGCAAACGGCTACGGTCCCGGCGGCGGCCATCGCTTTGCGGCCGGCCGGTGAGGTGAACTCAAGGTGATCGGCACTGATCGCGCCGACCTCGGCGGCCAGATGGCCGCCGCCGACATCATGCAACTGGTCGACGTGGAGCTTCGGACGAAGGCCATGCTGAAGACCCGCGCCCAGAACGCGACGCGCGTCGTCGGACGTGAACGCTCCTTCCTCGACGAATATGTCATTGAACACAGCCAGCTTTTCCCTCGAAACCGCGGGTATGAGCTCGTTCACGATCATTCCGATGTACGCTTCCTTGTCGAACTCAGGAGGCACCACGTGCGCGGCCAGCAACGTGCCGATCAATCGTTGCGGTGTCTGGCTTTGCAATTCGGCGACTGTTCGCAGGATGCGCAGCTCATCGTCCAGCGAAAGACCATACCCCGATTTGCATTCGACCGTCGTCACTCCCAGGCGACTCATTTCCCGCAGACACGCCATCGCGTGATCCTTCAATGCATCACCGGACGCTTCACGGGTCTGTTTCATGGTGCGCTTGATGCCTCCGCCCGAAGCCGCGATGTCCAGATAAGACTCGCCGGCCAGCCTGCGTCGGAACTCGTCCGCTCGCCACCCTCCGAACACGAGGTGCGTGTGACAATCCACGAGACCGGGAATCACCATGCGACCTTCCGCCGAATGTGCCCGACGATCCCGGTACATGCCGGGCAGGTCGCGAGCGGGTCCAACCCAATCGATTCGGCCACCGGAGTAGGCGATAGCAGCATCGGTGATCGCGTGAACCTCATGCTGAGAACCGTGGTCAGCACACGTGGCCAACCAGCCAATATCCGTCAGTACCCCATCCTGGCCGGGTTCGAAATCCGTCCGGGCGTATCCAATGACATGTTCGTCAGTCAAGGTGAACGCCTCCTGACTCGATGTGACGTTGCAGAGCGGACGATCGAATCAACTCCACGCTGGGTGCCAGGTCATCCTGGAAGAGGTAGTCGCCTTCGCGATGCGGGATCCGCTCGCGAACCAAGCCATGCGCCTGTTCCACCCCTTTGCCGGGTCGCAACGGGTGCCTATAGTCGAGCGCTTGGGCTGCGGTCAACAACTCGATGGCGAACACATGCTGCACGTTTTCGAGCACCTGCAGCAGTTTGATGGCGCTGATACTTCCCATCGACACGTGGTCCTCTTGTCCAAGCGATGTCGGAATGGAGTCCACCGATGCCGGGTGGCAAAGCACCTTGTTCTCGGAGACCAACGCAGCAGCCGTGTACTGTGGAATCATGAAACCCGAATTCAGGCCTGTCTCCTGCATCAAGAGTCTCGGCAAGCCATCGTGACCCTCCAGAAGCAGGTAAATCCTTCTCTCCGAGATCGAAGCCAGCTCGGCCAGTGCAATGGCCGCGAAATCAAGTGCCAATGCAAGCGGTTGCCCGTGGAAGTTGCCACCGCTGATGACATCCCCATCATCAAAAACGAGCGGATTGTCGGTGACCGCGTTCATCTCGGTCTCGAGCACACGTACAGCATGAGATAACGCATCGCGACTGGCCCCATGGACCTGCGGCACGCAACGGAGGCAATACGGGTCCTGGACCTTGCCGCAATCCCGGTGGGATTCGAGGATCTCGCTTTCGACGAGCAAGCCTCGCATGTTGCGCGCTACATCCAACTGTCCGGGATGCGGGCGCGCGTTGTGAATGCGCTCATCAAAGGGGTGCGCGCTGCCTTGAAGAGCTTCGAGGCTCATGGCGGCCAGGATATCTGCCGTGCGAACAAGTTTGGTCGCCCGATGCAAAACCCACGCGCCATAAGCAGCCATGAACTGGGTCCCGTTGATCAGGCTCAGGCCATCCTTCGCTCCGAGTGCTATTGGAGACATGCCATATCTGGCTAGCACATCGGCTGCCGGCTCCGACTGCCCGTCGGCATTCCAGAAAAAGCCCTGACCGATCAACGGCAATGCCATGTGGGCGAGCGGGGCCAGATCGCCGGAGGCCCCGACTGAACCTCGCGAGGGAATGACTGGAAGCAGATCCTTCTCAGCGAAGGCCAACAAGCGGTCGAATGTGGTGGGAGAAACCCCTGAGTAACCCAACCCAAGCGAATGCAGCTTGAGAACGAGCATGATTCGGGTGATGTCGCGCGGAACGGGATCCCCTACGCCCACGGCATGGCTCACCAGGAGATTCCGCTGCAGATCGGAGAGCTTTTCGTCCGGGACACGCTGGTTCGCCAGCTTCCCGAAACCAGTGTTGACCCCGTACGTCGCCTGTCCGGCCGCGATGCGTGTCTCCAGCGTCGCTCGGGAGGCTGCCACCCGGGAGCGATCCTTGACAAGCGCCTCGATGGCATTTGTCAGGTCGCCAGGCAAGTTTGCGATAGAAATGCGATGGGACATGTGCCGCCTCAGTTGCTGAGAATCACTGCGAAGGCGATCCGTTGATCATGGGCAGATCGACTCCGCGATCATTTGCGGTTTCGATGGCCTCATCGTAGCCGGCGTCTGCGTGGCGCATGACGCCCGTTCCTGGATCGGCAGTGAGCACACGTTCCAGGCGACGATCGGCCATGTCGGTCCCGTCCGCCACGCTGACCATGCCAGAATGGATGGAGTACCCGATACCGACGCCACCGCCGTGATGGAGGGATACCCAGCTGGCACCGCAGGCCGTGTTCAGCAAGGCGTTCAGCAATGGCCAGTCGGCGATGGCGTCTGATCCGTCCTTCATGCCCTCTGTCTCGCGGTTCGGTGAGGCTACGGAGCCTGAATCAAGGTGGTCACGGCCGATGACCAGTGGCGCTGACACACGACCGGTCTTCACCAGCCAGTTGAATTTCAGTCCCATCTCGGCGCGCTCACCGTACTCCAGCCAGCAGATTCGAGCCGGAAGTCCCTGGAAATGCACCTGCTCGCGCGCTTTTTGGATCCAGCGGGCCAAGGCCTCCTTCTGGGGAAAGGTCTCCAGCACGGCATCATCAGTCACGGCGATGTCAGTAGGATCGCCTGAGAGCGCTGCCCAGCGGAACGGACCGGATCCGCGGCAGAATAGCGGACGGATGAACTCAGGCACGAAGCCCGGGATGTCGAAGGCTTCGGTCATGCCGCGATGGTCGGCCACCTGGCCTCGCAGGTTGTTGCCATAATCGAATGTGATGGCGCCGGCTTCCTTGCAATCGAGCATGGCCTGGATGTGGACCTGCATGGCATCGAGGACCGCTTCCTTGTACCCAGCGGGGTCCGATTCGCGGAAAACCGCCGAGGACTCAACCGTGTGGCCTACAGGCAGGTACCCCAGCTCCAGGTCGTGCGCCGATGTCTGATCTGTAAGCACGTCTGGGGTGATTCCACGCTTTACCATCTCGGGAAGCACATCGGCAATGTTGCCCAGCAGGCCGATGGATAGCGCTTCCTTGCGTTCGCGGGCGGCCAACAGTTTGTCGAGGGCCTCGTCCAGATTGTCGGATCGCTCATCGCAATAGCCGGTCTCGACACGACGGTCGATGCGCGTTGGGTCAATCTCAACGCACAGGCACGCAGCTCCATTCATGGTCGCGGCCAGTGGTTGTGCCCCACCCATGCCGCCGAGACCCGCCGTCACTACCAATCGCCCTTCCAGCGTCCCGCCGAAGTGTTGATTCGCGCATTCCGCGAAGGTCTCATAGGTCCCTTGCAGGATGCCCTGTGTGCCGATGTAGATCCAGGAGCCGGCCGTCATTTGGCCGTACATGGTCAGTCCCAGGGCATCTAGTCGCCGGAATTCGTCCCAGTTGCCCCAGCGTGGTACCAGATGGGCGTTGGCAATCAACACCCGCGGCGCTTCCTCGTGCGTGCGGAAGACCCCAACGGGTTTTCCCGACTGGACAATCAGCGTCTCGTCATTCTCCAGGCGCTTCAGGGTGGCAATGATGCGATGGTAGGCCTCCCAGTTGCGAGCTGCCTTGCCTCCCCCGCCGTAAACGATGAGCTCTTCTGGATGCTCGGCTACGGCCGGATCGAGGTTGTTCATGAGCATGCGCATGGCGGCTTCCTGGTGCCAGCCTTTGCAGCTCAATTGGGTACCGTGGGGCGCGTGGATCGCGGAATGTCTGGCCTGCATGCGTGTCGGGTAATAAAGCGTTCAGCGGACGCAATATACCCCGCTGGACCGGATCACCCGAGGACTCTTTCTCGGTGGTTGCTCGTGGCCGAGGTCGTCGCTGTGATCACTCGAACTGGGATCGGAAGGTGCGGAATTCTTCCTCCAGCGCATCGAATCGGGCTTTGAGGTCTTCCAATTCTTCGCGCAGGGCACTTTTGGGAGGTGGTGCAGGCGCCGCCGAGGCCTCCAGTTCTTCAACGTCCACCGCTCCAGACAAAACATGCGCCATGCGCGCCTCTTTTTTGCCTGGCTGCACAGGAAGCTGCACCAGGAGCGAAGGCTCGTGATCGCGCAGGCTTCGCAATGTGTCGGCGGTATCGTCCAGGTCTTCAAACTCAGCCATCCGTGACGTGCGGCCTTTGATCTCTCCGATGGTCTGGGGACCACGAAGTAACAGACACGCCAGCGCAGCTCGCTCTTTTTGACCCAGCCCCCAGTGCTCAGCCACCGCATGACGATACTTCAATGATCGACTTCCGGCGACCGAGGCGTGACCGGCGAGCTTCTGGTGATACAGCTCATCCAGTCCTTCCTGGACCTCGGATTCCTGAAGTGCCATCACCGGATCCCGATTCGACTTCTGATTGCACCCGTTTGTGAGCGCGTTCAGCGTCATGGGGTAGTACTCGGGTGTGCTGAGCTCTTTTTCGATCAGAACACCGAGGACCCGAATGGCCAGTGGTGAAAGGGGCGTCAGTTCGTTTTCCATAGCATGCATGTGTTGGTCCACCCGTTGCCCGGCCGGTCAGAGCCAGGTGCTCAGGTCAGCACCTGTCGTCAGTTCTTCAGGCTCTCGGTCGCCGTGAAAGAAACGGCCGCCGTTTTCGCCTCCAAGCACCATTGATTCACCTTCAATCTGTAGCCAGGCGCCTTCACGAAGCCCGGCAACCGGGATGTCGGGATTCATGATCGCAAACTCCTGGATGCGCTCCTCGCGCGTCTCGCCCATGTGCTTGTCGGGATGGGCATCGAGGTAGTGCGGGTTGAACTGCATGTTCATCAGCCCCAGCGTCGTGAATGAGTCCGATTCTACAATCGGCATGTCATTCGTCGTGCACAATCGGGGCGATGCGACATTGGCGCCAGCGCTCCACCCCATGTAGGGTACGCCGGCCAACGCCCGTTCGCGGACGCGTTCCATCACACCATTGGCCTGCATGTCGCGGACCAGCTTGAATGTGTTTCCCCCGCCAACCGCGATCACGTCGGCGTCATCGACCGCCTGCACCGGATCATCGTAGCGATGAATGCTCGTCACCTCGTGATCCGGCATGCCGCCTGCGACGAAATCTTCGTAGTCATCGTAGGAGAAGCGAACCGCAGCGTATGGGATGAACAGGATTCTCCGGCGCGATTCGCCCAGCAACCAGGACACACCCTCAGCGGCATGCTCCAGGTATCCGGTGCTGTGGGTGCGTGAAGTAGACAGAAGGAGATGCTTGCGAGCCATGGCGTGTCGCAGAAAAAGTGACGGACTTCTAGCCAGTGTGGCGGATCGAGAGCCTAAATGCCGGAGGCGATCAACAATTCGATGTCGCGGTGCGGAATGCCGAACATCTGAGCAAGACTCTTCTTGGTCAGATGCTTCCGATAGACGTACGTCCCGTTGCGCAATCCAACGTCCATCCACAGCGCCTCGTTGACCGAAGCCGCCTCGCCAATCTTGATGACGTACGGCACGAGCACGTTTGTCAGAGCATACGTGGCCGTTCGCGCCGCGTTGGACGGCATGTTGGGGACTCCGTAATGGATTACACCGTGTCGTCTGAACACAGGATCGGAATGGGTCGTGCGCTGACTGGTTTCGATGCAGCCGCCCTGATCCATCATGGTGTCCACGATGACAGCGCCATCGCGCATCGAAGCGACCATTTCCTCTGTCACGATGATGGGTGAACGTTTCCCGGCCGCCATCATGGCACCGATCACAACATCAGCCGTCTGCAGCGCTCCTGACAGATACTGCTCCGTGGCCATAGCTGTCGTAATTCCACGACCGAGATAGTGCTCAATTGATCGCAGCGCTCCCAGGTCGTTGTCGAGGACGATGACATGCGCTCCAAAACCAAGTGCCGTGCGAGCCGCCCATTCGCCCACCACGCCGGCACCAAGGATGACCACATTTGCTGGTGGAACTCCGGAGATGCCGCCCAGCATCACGCCGCGTCCGTCCTCAGCGCTTTCCAGATAGCGAGCCGCGATCTGGATGGCCATCGAGCCCATGATTTCGTGCATCATCCGGACGATGGGCAGGCTGCCGTCTGAATCCCGGATGAACTCGAAGCCCAAACCCGTGACGCCTCGATCAATCGTGGTTTTCAGGAAATCGGGTGATGTGTTGCCCAGATGGAGGGCCGAAATGAGGACCTGTCGCTCCTGCAGCATGGCCGCTTCGTCCTCGGTCGGGGGACCAACCTTCACAATCAGGTTGCTGTTGGCATAGACATCGGCTGCCGATGGGGAGATTTCTGCTCCCGCATCTGCATACTCCGTATCAGCGAAGTTTGCGCCTTCGCCGGCACCCTGTCCAACCAGCACGCGATGGCCGTTGGCTACCAGCGTGGCTACACCGGCTGGCGCTATGGCAACGCGCCGTTCGTCATCCGAGGCCTCCTTGGGCACGCCAATGATCAGCGTCTGGCCCTTGCGGTCAACCGGCTTCTTTTTCTCCTTGGTCAGGACTCCGGCTTCGAGTCCCAATCCTTGTAGCGAAGGTACTTCCATGGGGCGGGCGGGATGATGAGGATTCTAATATACGGTGTCGCCCGGCGAGCGCATCCAGTGACTCATGATGATGCCACCTGCAACTGCAGCATTGAGACTCTCCACACCGCGTGTGCGATCGTTGCCTGCCCCGCCAGGGATGGAAATTGCTCCATTGGCTTTCCGGCGCACGGCGTCGGAGACGCCGTGCGCCTCACTTCCGATGACAACAATCGACGGCGCAGAAGGATGACCATCCCGAACTGATTCGCCCGTCATGTCCGTGTACCAGGTCGACGCGCCAGCACTCGCGGCGCGTTCCAGCCATTCATCCAGATCGTCGATCAGGTGGATGTCAACGTCCCACAAACCACCCATGGTGGACCTCACCACTTTGGGCTGGAATGGATCGGCCGTTCCAGGTCCGATCCCCACGCTCTGAACCCCCAGCCATGCAGCCGTGCGAATCAGCGTCCCGACATTGCCTGGATCCTGAATGCCATCCAGCAGCAGAACGCGAGATGGCCACGGCTCGAGTGGGGCCAGATCCGGATATCGCACGACAGCCAGAATACCAGGAGGTGTGGCTACATCGGAGAGGCGCTTCATCTCCCGTTCCGAAATGTCGAAGACACGCGTTGTGCGCTGTAGATCGGCACGCTGCGCGGACGTCAGCTCAAGTCCCGGCGAGAGGAAAACGTGTTCGATGGTCGCCCCTGCCTGAATGGCAGATGCGACGGATCGCCACCCTTCCACCGCAAAGCATCCCATGGCCTCGCGGTTTTTTCGGCGACCCAATCCGGCAGCTTCCTTGAGTTGTCGAGCGGTAGGAGTGGACATGCCTGCCGGAATAAGGATGAATGGTGAAGATTAGGGGAGTATCGCCCGGAAAGCCGGAGGTTTCCAAGTGGGGGTTCATACCTTTTGCGCTCAGGATCCAGAGGGCGTTTGTCCTGGTGGATCCGGTCTGGTTCTTCCGATAATCCTGTTGCATCTCCCCAATCGACAATCCGGCCCGGAAGCGCTTTTCCGGCCGATCGAGGTACCCTGATGAAGTTTAGTGATCCCCACGGCAAAGCCATTTACTCGGAACCGGCTCCGGTCAAGCGTAGCCACGAAAATCCATTCGAGGCCATGGTCGAGCGATTCGATGTCGCGGCCAAGATTCTCGAACTGGACGAGGGGTTCTACGAGTACCTCGTGACACCGGCTCGCGTCCATATCACGGCTATCCCCGTGGTCATGGACACCGGCAAGATCAAGATGTTTGAGGGTTACCGGGTCATCCACAGCGATATCCTCGGCCCCTCGAAAGGTGGCATCCGCTATGCACCGGATGTCTCCCTGGATGAGGTGAAGGCGCTTGCCTCCTGGATGACATGGAAGTGTGCCATCGTCGACGTGCCTTTCGGCGGCGCCAAAGGCGGCGTGATCTGCAACCCGCGCGAAATGAGCGGCTCGGAACTCGAGCGGTTGACGCGTCGATATGCCGCCAACCTGTCTGACGTATTCGGACCGGAAAAGGACATCCCGGCCCCGGACATGAATACGAATGAGCAGATCATGGCGTGGATTCTGGATACCTACTCCATGTCCGTAAAACGCACCGAGCCCGCCGTTGTCACCGGAAAGCCGATTTCACTCGGTGGATCGCAGGGACGTCGCGAGGCGACTGGTCGCGGAGTAATGACGGTCACGCTGGCGGCCATGGAACGCCTGAACATGAAAGTCGCCGGCAGCACGGTTGCCATCCAGGGCTTCGGAAATGTCGGCTCGGTCGCTGCTGACCTGCTGACCCAGCAAGGATGCAAAGTGGTTGCCGTCAGTGACATTTCTGGAGGGTACTACAATGAGAACGGCCTGGATATTCAGGCGATGCTCAAATACTCCGCAGAAAACGGCTACAGCCTGGAGGGCTACAAGGACGCAGAGCCGATTACCAACGACGAATTGCTGGCTCTCGAAGTGGATGTTCTGGCTCCGTGTGCCAAGGAAGACCAGATCACCTCGCTCAATGCTCACACCGTAAACGCCAAGATCATTTCCGAGGGCGCCAACGGTCCGACTTCGCCTGGAGGCGACAAGATCCTCGCCGAGAAAGGCACGCTGGTCATTCCAGACATCCTGGCCAACGCTGGTGGCGTAACGGTCTCCTACTTCGAGTGGGTGCAGGATCGCCAGGGCTATTTCTGGACCAAGGACCGCGTGGAGCGTCGCCTCGACCGCATGATGAGCAAGGCGTTCGACGAAGTCTATGACCGCGCCCAGAAGCACGACACCACGATGCGAATTGGTGCCTATGTGCTGGCCATCAAGAAAGTCGCTGACGCCTTGAGACTGCGCGGCATCTACGCCTGATCATATCCTGCGCCGGGCGAATCTGTCTTGAAACGGATAGACCCACTCCGAACGCAGGACGTCATGTTGACTGTGGAGCGGGCTGGTCGCATCTTGCGACCAGCCCGCTTGCTTTTCCAACGCCGCCCGGAATCCGTCCGTGTCTCGACTCCTTTTCGCCATCCTCCTGCTGCTCCTGTTGCCGCACCAGGCCAGTGGCCAAGTCGCGGATGAAGCTCCATCGCATGTCGAGCAACTGACACTGTTGGCGGCAGGATGTCTGGAATCGCCAACCGATGATGCGAGTGCATTCCGCTTCCTTGCCCAGGAGCGGACGGTGTCGTTTGCCTCTCCCCTTGCTGCGTCCTGGACGGCCCAGGGGAAAACAGTCTATCAAGCACCCTCTGATGCCGATGCACCACTTCTGGTTGTAACGACCGACCAAGCGGAGATTACCCTTGAGCGTGCATCCAGGAATACGGTGGATCGCACGGCGCGTCTCAACCTGACCTGGTGGTTGTCTGCTGCTGATGGAGCCATTCTGGGCACCGCCTCGTGCCAGGCGACCGAAACGGATGAATTGACCCGGGATCAGGCCCTCGAATTTGCTGTTGCAGGCACCACCGGTTTGGATCCGGACCTCCCTCCCCGTTCCCGAATCCTGAATGCAGCACAGCCAGTTGTGCTGCTTGGGGCTACGGCGGTGGGGACCTACCTGTTGTTCAATCTGCGCAGTCGGCGCAGCGATGGTGGATGAGCATTGTTCAATCACGGAGGCGACCCTCTCGCAATCTCCCTTTCCGCTTGCGACTGCGCTATAGCTGCTCAATCGTATTGCTTGCTGCGCTGACAGCATGCGCCGTTCCTGTCCCACCCACGGGTGGACCACCGGACTCCACGCCACCTGCTCTTGAATCGTCCGAACCAGCTCCGGGTGCGGTGAACGTCGAAACCGATCGACTTCGGTTCACCTTTTCCGAACCCGTGGACGAAGCTTCTTTCCGGACCGCATTCTCGATCGCGCCCGAAATGAACGGGGCTATCGATTTTCGCGGATCGGGACGAACCGTGGAAGTTCGCCTGCCTGAAGCGCTGCGGGCTTCCACGACGTATCGCGTTACCCTGGACGTTTCCCTCAGGGATCGAAGAAGCGTCACGCTGGACGCACCCATCACCCTGGCATTCGCCACAGGCTCCGAGATCGATCGGGGTCGCCTGTCGGGTCGAATCCTGCAGGCGCGAGACGGACAACCGGCCGCAGGGGTGGATGTGCTGGCTTTCGCATCTGCTGACTCGACCGACCTGAACGAGGGCCCGCTTTATCGTACACAGACTGGGTCCGATGGTCGCTTCCGTCTCGAGTACCTGAGCGAGGGTTCTTACTTCGTAGTGGGGCTCGAAGATGACAATCGGAATCGCCAGATCGATACAGGCGAAGCCCTTGCCGTTCCGCCCCAGGCTGCCATTCCGGCCGATACCAGCATGACCGCCGTTGCTCGTCCGTGGGTCCTGGCTCGGTTTGACGAATCAGCGCCAACCGTGGAGCGCGTGCGTGCGATATCCACTGGTGAACTGGAAATCCGCCTCTCGGAACCGCTGGCCTGGCGACTCGACGATGCCATTGCGCCGCCAGAAAACCTGTTTGTGGTGGACTCTCTTCGATCCCGTTCTGTCCGTGTGGATGCACTTTGGTTCTCGCAGAACAACCCCCGCATCATTTACGGCGCGGTCGAGGAGCTGGCTCCTGGTTCGTGGACCATGGAAGGGGTATTTGCAGCAGCGGACTCGTCCGGAAACGAGCTGGCCCCCTCCCAACAGCCTTTCTCAGTCTCGCCCGGCCTGCCTCCACCCGACCCGGTGACGTTCCTTTCGTGGACACCCGACTCGCTTGGAGCCGTGCCAGCCGGTGATGATGTGCCCGCCACGTTCCGGGTGGTATGGCCGTTCGAGGCGCCCGGCGTGCGGCTCTCTGGGCCAACCGTGGATTCCGAGATCACGTTTGTCGATTCGAGCGGCATTCAGATGGCATTCCAGGTGGACTACTCCGATCCGGCAGCACCGAAATGGTATCCGGACGTACGCGGACGTTTTACCTACAAAGCGATGCTCCGCATTGCTGAAGATGACTCTACCCACGCCATCTGGTTGCGGACAGCAACCGAACGGGACATGGGTGCGCTCGGTCTCGTGGTCGAAGCGGGAGAGTTCGACCCGGAGGAGATCGTCGGCATACTCTGGCGTACTCGTGATAGTGGACCGTCGATTGCGACCACCTCGCTTGAAGGCGATATGCTGCTGTTCGAAGAGCTTTCGGGAGGCTTCAGGGGTCGCGCGCTGGTCTTCGTGGATCAGGACGGAGATGGCACCTGGAGTCCGGGATCCCTGCTTCCCTATCGCGCCGCCGAGCCTGTAGGTTGGCATGCGTTCGGCGAACCGGTCCGACCGCGATGGGATACGATTGCTGCCGACACACTGCGATTGGCGCCGCTTATGATTCCGGGCATGGCGCCGACTGAAGACGTCCCGTCGCAAGAGTGATCTGAACCAATACCGTCACTGATTGCCCCTTAACATGAGCGATCCAAGCACGCCTTATTCGATACCGCACTCAGCGCTGCTCGATCCGGTTCTGGACGCGGCCGCCATGCGGGCCGCAGACGCGTTTACGATCGAGTGGCTGGGTATTCCGGGCTTTACGCTGATGGAAGTGGCTGGACGGGAGTCAGCCCGCCTGGCGGCCGCGCACCTGGATGGGCCGTCTGATGTCCTGGTCTGTGTGGGCAAAGGTAATAATGGTGGTGACGGACTCGTGGTCGCACGATGGCTGGCTGACAAAGGACACCGCGTTCGCGTGCTCATGACAGCCACGGTACCGGAATTGTCTCCGGATTGCGCTGCCAATCACGACATCCTCACCCGCATGGTCCTGGACGATTTGGCCAAGGAATTGTCCATTCTTGAATCGGGATCATGGTCGCTTGACGAGCTCGTCGACATGCCGGCGGATCTGATCATTGACGCTTTGTTCGGCACGGGTCTCGAGTCTGCGCTGCGAGCGCCTTACGCCGATCTGGTGCGCGCAATCAATACGCACCCCGCCCCCGTACTCGCGCTCGACATGCCTTCGGGGCTTTCCGCGACATCGGGGATTGCCTTCGATCCCCATATCCGCGCGGTCGCAACGGTGACCATGGGGGCCTTGAAAGCAGGCCTTTTGCTCGAACAAGGTCCAGACTGTTCAGGCGAAGTCCATGCGGTGGACATCGGTATCCCCGCTTCGGTCTTGCGCCGGGAAGCAGCGAACCGAGGCTCGGGGTTTCGGTCTACAGATGACTGGGTTTCGGCACACCTTCGGCCCCGCGTCCGGACAGATCACAAATACACGACGGGACCAACGCTGATTGTGGGAGGCTCCGAAGCATTCCCCGGCGCGCCCGCCTTGGCAGCACGCGCTGCAGCTCGGACGGGAAGCGGCTATGTTGTGGCCATCGGGCCTGAGTCCATCCGGGCACGCATGCAGGAATCGCTGGATGCCATACCCGTAGCTGGATTCGACCCAGCGGCGTCAGCGGACACGATCGTTTCAACGCTCGAGGAGGAGCTGGACAATCGATGGACAAAGGCCCGGTCCTTGCTGATCGGCCCGGGATTGGGCCGCGAAGAAGGAGTCGCTGAGCTGGTTCTCGCGCTTGTTGCTCGTTTTGATGGCTCGATTGTGCTGGATGCGGGCGCTTTGTTCGCGATCGCACCGTTTCGTGACCAGATCGCGACTCAAGCGAAGGGTCGCGTGATCCTGACGCCTCACGACGGCGAGTTGAGCCGGCTCGATCCGGAAGACGCCATGCCGGGTGCAGACTCCAGTCGGATCTCTAGGGTGGAGCGGATCGCAACAGCCTGGCAGTGCACGGTCCTGGCGAAAGGACAACCCAGTATCACAGCGGCGCCGGATGGTCGAGTGATCGTAAATGGATCCGGGCATCCGGCCGCCGCGACGGCGGGAAGTGGGGATGTCCTGGCAGGTATCGTTTCCGGATTGCTGGCTCAGGGACTGGAGCCATTCGCCGCCGCGGCGGCCGGCATCCATATCGGCGGAACAGCCGTCAGCCAGTTCGTAGAACGGGGCGCTTCGCAGTCGCTCGTTGCTTCAGACATCATTGAAGCACTGCCAGCAACACTCCGAAGCCTTTCCTGAACTGACGCACCGCGACCGTATTCCGCATGTTTCTAACGTCCCCCCGTTTCCTGGCCGTCCTTTGGACGATGCTCATTATGGTGGGACTGACGCTGCCGGGATCTCAGCTTCCCCAGTCCTCGCTTCTCGAGTTTGACAAGCTGATCCATGGTGGGCTCTTCCTGGTACTAACCCTGCTCTGGCTCGTAGCGATCAGCAAAGGCGAGGTTGGCCCCGGTGTTGCCGTATTGACAATCATACTGGCATTTTCTGTTTTGTCAGAGTTGTACCAAGGCTGGTTGCCATTCGGTCGACACGCCGATTTCCTTGATTCAGCGGCCGATGCAGCTGGCGCTGTAATCGGGTTTGTTGTGTGGCTACCGCTGCGTGACCGCCTGAACCGGTGGTCGGAACGAGGACGCGGTCGATCCGTTGAGTAGCACCGACTGGTATTCAGAAAAGTCTCCAGAAAAAGACGCACGGACCCGGCAACTTTGCCGACACCCATCGGTCCTGTTATTGAATCCACGAAGAGAACACGTTCATTCGGCGTGAAATGGCGCTTCTGAGAGGGAGGCTGGGGTCATGCGAATTCGCAATCGACCCGCCGTTTTTCACTTTCGATTCTGGACGCGCTCTACGTATACTCTACGTTCCGACCGATTTCGTGCCCTCCAGGCACTCAGCTCAGCACTACTATGGCTCTCAAAAAGACAGATAAAGCCGACATCAAGCGGAGATACCCGCTGTATGTCGAGCTCGGAATGGTCATGACCTTGGCCGTTTTGATCGTTGCTTTCCGTCTGGACATGTCCGTCGACGATTCCTTCGATGTTCAGCTCGAAGAACAGGAAGTGGTACAGATGGAAGAAATCCAGCAGACTCAGCAAATCGAGAAACCACCGCCACCACCGCGTCCGCCGGTACCGGTTGAGGTTCCCAACGATGAGGTTCTCGACGATGTCGAGCTTGACCTGGACGTTTCCCTCGATCTCGACGAAATGGTAGACCTCCCGCCTCCGCCACCACCGGCTGAGGAAGAGGAAGAAGAAGAGCCGGAAATCTTCGTCATCGTGGAGCAGTCTCCTGAGCTTATCGGTGGTCTCGCCGGTCTGCAGAAGAAGATCCGCTACCCGGAGATTGCAAAGAAAGCCGGCGTCGAAGGCCGTGTGTACCTGCAGTTCGTCGTTGACGAGCAGGGCAACGTCCACGATCCAATCGTCACCCGCGGCATCGGTGCCGGATGTGACGAGGAAGCCATCCGAGCCATTCTCGAAGCCAAGTTCAAGCCGGGCAAGCAGCGCGGTAAGGCCGTGAAGGTGAAGATGTCATTGCCGATCACGTTCAAGCTGAAATGAGCGAGCCGGCCAGAAAGCTTTCAGAAGAAGGGGCGGAGCGCGAAGCGCGCCGCCCCTTTTCTTCTTTCTTCAAGCGGGTCTTTGGTAGGTCCGACGATGCCGCTGTGGAATCAAGCGAGCCGCGTCGATCGCACGAAGAGCCCGAGCCTGAAGAAAAACCGGAAGAGTTCTGGAATCCCAAAGAGGGTTCGCCTCAAATGGAAGCGGTCCGTCCCATGCGGCCGCAGTTTCCTGTATGGAAGAAAGAGTATCCAGGTCTGACCGCTGAAGACATTGACCTGGAGGATGATGACTGGTTGCGACATCAGTCCGTGGACCAGAATCACCCATACTCGGACGCACCGCCTACCGCAACGTCCAACAATGGGGAGCAACACCCGTCGGACGCGCAAAATCCCGGGTTTTCAACGTTCCCAGAAGAGCAGAGGGGCGGATTTGTCCCCTCAGGGGATCCATACCCTCCCCATCTTCGAAAGCTTGAGCCGATTGCCACCATGGAACCACAGCCTGAACGTCAAGAAAATCTCGATGCCGTCGTCGACCGGCTGCTCAGGGACAAGGACTTCCTCTTGGCTGAAGAGTTGAAGCACAAGGCCGAAGAGATCAATCAGCTCCTGGTACAGGCACAGCGCCAGAAGATGAAAGTGGAGCTGTCAGTTTCCGAATTGGAAAGCCGTCCTGGCAACAAAGTCTCCTGGCTCGACGTGCGCATCTTCAAAGAGATCTGATCCCGAGATCAATCTCCAACGGCCGTAAAGCGTCCAGCCTCAGCGCATCTCGTTTCGGACGATCTCGCCGCCCTTCATGACCAGCATCACGTTTCGCACTGCGGAGACGTCATCGGCTGGATTTCCACTCACGGCGACCAGATCGGCAAGAAGCCCCTCCTTTACCCGTCCTCGATCCGATAGGTGAAACGTATCGGCATTCAATGAGGTGGTCGCTCGCAATACGTCGAGAGGAGTCATTCCGTACTCCACCATCAATTCCATCTCCCAGGCGTTATCCCCGTGGTCGTAGACGCCAACGTCTCCACCCATTCCGATTTTCACGCCTATCTCCATGGCTTGTCTGAAAATCGTCTTCTTGTTTGCAATGCGAGCGGGATCCGGGTCGATTCCTTTTCGCCAGCCATTGTAACCCATGATGGCCTCGACTGCTGCCAGTGTCGGATACCAGACAACGCCACGCGCGGCCATCATTCCAAAGATCTGTTCGGTCGCTCCGTCACCGTGCTCAATGGTCTCGACACCGGCCATGATCGCACGACGCATCCCCTCCTCCGTAGCGGCATGTGCAACGAGTGGCCGGCCACTTGACGCCGTGATTTCCCGCATCAGGGTCAGTTCTTCCAACGTGAAGCTCGGCATGGCTTCTCCATTGGGGCCCCAGCGATAGTCTGCGTACACCTTGATGAAATCCGCTCCGTTTCCGATCTGCGTTCGGGTCTCCCGAATCAGATCGTCCACACCGTCGGCGGCATGCGCACCCAATGGTTGCCCGACCTCGGGATGGAATCCCTTCGGACCATAGCTACCCGTTGCCACTATCGCTGGACCCGCCACAAGCAGGCGCGGACCTTGAATCACGCCCTTTTCGATGGCCGCCTTCACTCCGACATCGGCATAGGCCGCTCCCTCAGATCCAAGATCACGAAGCGTTGTGAACCCCGCCATCAGCGTCGCTTCGGCATGCACGGCTGCCCGGATCGCCCGTTCAGCCCTTGATTCCTTGAGGACCTGGTCGTTCCAGTTCGTCTCGTCATACGGATGCAGCAGCAGGTGGCCATGCCCCTCAATCATCCCGGGAAGCAACGTGGCTCCCGGCAGGTTCATCTGCTCGTCTGCCTGATCAACCAGATCCGATACGGGACCAACCGCGGCAATGACCTCGCCGTCCACGAGGACTGCCCAATCCTCGTGCATCTCCTCACCGTCAAATACCCGATCCGGAACCAGTAGCGTCTGCGCCACGGCCGGGCTGACCAGGACAAGAAGCATGGTGAGAATGAGAGTCGAGCGCATGGGAGCCTCCGTGAGTGGATACGACGTCAGGATACCCAAACCGCGGACGCTCGGCAAGAAATACGCTGCACCGCCAATCGTACATTCCGTCATTCTGATCCCCAGCCCGAACACCCATGCCATACGATATCGATCTCATCCGCAGCGAATTCCCTTCTCTCGCAGTGACGGATGACAACCAAGCCCGCGTGTATTTCGACAACCCGGGCGGTACCCAGATTTGTCAGCGATCCATCGATCGCATGAACGACTATCTGGTTCGGGCGAACACGAATACGCACGGACCCTTCATCACGTCCCGGTTGACCGACCACTTGATCGAAGAGACCCACGAGGCCCTGGCTGATTTCGTGGGGGCTTCCGATCCGGGAGAAATCGTGTTCGGACAGAACATGACAACCCTGACACTCCATCTGTCACGGTCGATTGGACGCACCCTGGGGCCTGAAGATGAGGTCGTGGTCACTCGGATGGATCATGACGCCAACATCAGCCCCTGGCTGTTGATGGCTCGTGACGCCGGATGTACTGTTCGCTGGATCGACTTTGATCCGTCTACCTATCGGTACGATCTCGCCTCAATTGATGCAGCAATCACCTCGAAAACCAAGCTGGTAGCCGTCAATTACGCTTCTAACGCGATCGGGACGGTCAACGACGTTGCCATGGTGGTTGAGCGTGCCCATGCTGTTGGCGCCTTGGTCTACGTCGACGCTGTACAGTTCGCGCCTCACTTCCTGACCGACGTGAATGCCATCAACTGCGATTTCCTGACATGTTCGGCATACAAGTTTTACGGTCCCCATCAGGGACTAGTTTGGGGACGACGCGAACTGCTCGAATCACTCGAACCCTACAAAGTCCGTCCGGCCGACAACACGCTCCCGAGCCGTTTCGAGACGGGCACGCAATCACACGAGGGGATGGCGGCCACACTGGGCGCGATCGATCACTTTGAATGGATCGGGGCGACGATGGGCGGCGGTGGCGAAACCCGCCGAGACCGCTTGACCTCCGGCTTCAAGGTGATGGCGGAATACGAGAAAGACTTGTGCCAACACCTGGTTGACGGCCTGTTGGCGATTCCCGGTGTCACCGTCCATGGATTGACGGCCAGTGAGGACATGTCTGATCGTGTGCCGACTGTGGGCATCGTCAAAGCAGGCGAACATCCCGATGCCATGGCAGAAAAACTGGCAGCCGCAAACATCTTCGTCTGGCCGGGTCACTACTACGCCATCGAAGTCATCGAGCGGCTGGGTCTCACGGATGCCGGAGGCATGCTTCGCATCGGGCTTGGGCAGTACAACACACGAGAAGAAGTAGACGCACTATTGAACGTCCTGGACAGCTGAACGCTCGGAGCCGCGAGCGCAATCAGAGCGCAATGACGCCTTCGATCTCTCCCGCTGCACGATAGTAGCCAACGACCTCGTCGCTGCTTTCCACGTGAATGCGCATCGTTAAGCTCAGGTAGTTGCCCTTCTTGGAGGCCTTGACATCGATCTCATGTCCGTCAAAGACGGCTTTGAGTGATTCCAGCTCTGCTTTCGGCACGATGAACTTGAACAGATAAGTAGCCGGCCACTCGTTGTTGTCGTCGAGCAGCTGCTGGAAGTTGGTCCACCAGTTCGGATCGGTCAGGGGTAGCTTCTGAGGTGCCATACCGCACTTGGGAGATTGATGTCGGCGCCAGAATCGGCGCAGGCGCCTATACACCCTCGGATTGATTGTTGGTTTCGTGAATCACTCGTGACCCTACCGACGTATCTTTTCGTTCTCACCCGCAATCCAGCCATCACGACCGACATGCTTCCAGATTGGGCCCCGAATATCCATCCCTTGATCGTCCACTTCCCTATCGCGCTGCTGTTTACGGCAGCGGCAGTGGACACGGTCGGAATGTTCATGCGCTCGAATGACTTCCTTCGAAAAGGAGCATTCAGCCTGTACCTGCTCGGATCCCTGGGTGTTGTTGCCGCCTGGTTCAGTGGTCGTCAAGCCGGTGATTCAGTCTTTCTGCCTACGGAGGCCAATGTCGTGTTGACCGAGCATGCGGATCTGGGTCAGTACCTGCTGATCTTTTTCGGCGTTTACGCCGTGATCCGACTCATCATGTTCGGACTGAGCCTGGAATCCCGAACGGCACTGCGCGGTGTTGTTTGGATTGTTGGGCTGGTCGGGATCGGGCTGACCTGGGTGACGGCAGATCACGGAGCCGAGTTGGTCTTCAAACATGGAGCGGGCGTTCAGGCTGCGCAGGTCGAAGCACTGGTATTCACTCTCCCCGACTCATCAGAGACCTCCGGCCCGGTGATGAATGATGAGGGGGGATGGACGCTCAAGCCAACACGTGCAGCTGTCTGGCTGGACGATATGACCGTCTATGGCAATGCTGACGGACTGGTCGCGTCTCTTCAGGATGGCGGTGAACGTGGGGATGTCCTCGCCCTGACAGTCGAAGGCGATCCGGTCATGATCGTATTTGACCATTCGATGGCCTCCGTTCAGATCGATGCCCCCATGAATCTCGATCGATTCGACGGCACGTTGATGATGGTCACACACGTCCAAGACGAAGAGAACTACTATTTCACTTCGTTCTCGGACGAGTCCGTCCGTCAAGGCGTCAGTGAGTCTGGAGACCTGATCCTGATGGACAATCAAGACTACACCCCTGCCGGATGGGTTACCTATCGGGCCGTCGCCGATCAGACTCACTTCCGAGCTTATGCCGATCAGCAGATGATCGCTCACGGTCACGGGGCTGATGGAGGTACGGGACCAGTCGGTATACGATTGAATGGCACCGGAACTGTGCTCATCGATTACATCCAGACGGCTTCTCTGCGTCCGGGTCAGCCTCACTAGTTCAGGGACGGAGCAACCAGCCCGCCCATAGTCCGGATAGCACAGTCAATCCACCGATGGCCTTGATGGCACCTTCGGGTCCAACGGAGTCGGCCAATAGTCCTGCAAGGACGGCGCCCACCACGTAGCCACCGTCACGCCAGAGCCGATAGACTCCGAGCGCAGATGAGCGCCAGGCGGGAGCGGCGTGGTCCGAGATGACAGCCAGCAGTGTCGGATACACGAGCGCGGTTCCTATGCCCATGCCGACCATGGCGATGGCGTAGGTCGGCAAGTCATTGGCTGAGAGCAAGAACAGAATGCTGATCCCCTGAAGGACCATTCCGGCGGTGATGGGCCCTCTGCGTCCCACGCGATCTGACCATCCTCCTGTGAACAATTGACCCACGCCCCAGATGAGCGGATAAATCGCCAACAGCCAGGCTGAATGCCCTGTGGAAATCCCGACCTGCAGGAAGAAAATCGGCAGAAGGCCCCAGGCCAGTCCGTCGTTCAGGTTGTTCACCAGCCCCGCCTGCGAGGCCGCATGCAGATGGCGTTCCTTCCAGGAAACGCCTTTGAAAATGGCCGCCCAAGAAAGCGTCTCTTCTTCAGTTCCGTCGTGCGCGTCTTGCTCCAGTGCCACGTGATCCATCGTGTCCCGGATGAACAGCATGGACACGACCAGCCCGGTCACTGCCAGCCCGGCTCCCAGCGCGAATGTCCACTCCGCATGACCTGCGGCCAGCCAGAATCCGGATACCAGAGCTGCGAGCGATACCGCTGCATAGCCGGCGCTTTCATTGATGCCCAAAGCCAGACCCCGCTGTTTCGGGCCGACCAGGTCGATCTTCATCACGACTGTCATGGTCCACGCGAATCCCTGATTCAATCCCAGCAAAGCGTTTGCTGCCACCACCCACGCCCAGGATGGCGCCCAAAGCAGCATCAGCGGAACGGGAATTCCCAACAACCAGCCGAGAATCAGCAATCGCTTACGGCCGGCTCGCTCCGCGAGCCGGCCGGCCACGGTATTGGCCAGCGCCTTCGCCAATCCAAAGGTGACGATGAACGAGAGCGCGGCCACATAGCTCTCCACTCCCCAACGAGAACTGGCCAGAACAGGCAGGATCACCCGCTCGAGACCGACCATCGCGCCCACAAACGCATTGACGACCACCAAGAGGACAAACTGCGCCAGATTGGCGCGAAGTCCGAGGCGGGGTGAGTCCGTCATGTGATTGATCGAATGGGTGAAGAAGAGGGCATTCTACGGCACGCGAGACCCGCCTGCTGCCATGATGTCAGCCAAATCGGCTTGGTATGCTTTTCGCTACGTAAGTGGAAGCACGATTATCGCCCGAATGCTGCCATTTCGTCTGAATTGCGCCAGCGGGCACAACACGGTCGAGAGAGCCATGAACCTGCAGAAATTTACGATAAAGGCCCAGGAAGTCGTGAAGACGGCTACGGAGATCGCGGCCTCGCGCAACCATCAAGGGATTGAACCTCCCCATTTGATGGAAGCTTTTCTGGCGGACACCAACGGGATTGTGACCACGATGCTCACCCGTCTGGGAGCCAGTATCGATCTCTTGAAGGCCAAGACGGATCAGGCTTTTGAAAAGCTTCCGGTAGTAACCGGCTCTTCCGTCAGTGGACAGTACGTGGGTGCCGATGCCAAGAAGGTCTTCGACCGAGCGCTGGCAGAATCCGAGCAGCTCGGCGACGAATATGTGGCCAGCGAGCACCTGCTCATTGCCCTCGCCGCCTCCAAAGAAGCCGTTGGCGACGCCTTGCGAGACCAGGGAGTGACCAAGGACGCCATCCTCGGCATCCTCAAGGACGTCCGCGGAAGCCAGAAGGTGACCGACCAGCATGCGGAGAGTCGGTATCAGGCGCTTGAGCGCTACACGCGGAATCTGAACGAACTGGCTGGCAAAGGAAAGATCGATCCGGTCATTGGCCGTGACGATGAGATTCGTCGCGTGCTCCAGATTCTGTCCCGCCGCACGAAAAACAACCCGATCCTGATCGGCGAGCCCGGTGTCGGTAAAACAGCCATCGCCGAAGGCCTTGCCATTCGCATCGTTTCCGGCGACGTGCCCGATGGCCTAAAGGACAAACGCATTCTGGCCCTCGATATGGGCTCCCTGATTGCGGGAGCCAAGTATCGCGGTGAGTTCGAGGATCGCCTCAAAGCCGTCGTCAAGGAAATCGTCGAGTCCGATGGACAAATCGTCCTCTTCATTGACGAAATCCACACCCTGGTAGGCGCTGGTGCCGCGGAAGGCGCCATGGATGCGGCCAACATCCTCAAACCGGCACTTGCCCGTGGCGAACTGCGCGCCATCGGCGCCACGACGCTCGACGAATATCGCAAGTACCTTGAGAAGGACAAGGCGCTTGAGCGCCGATTCCAGAACGTGGTCGTTGACGAACCATCGGTCGAAGACACTATCTCCATCCTTCGCGGCATCAAGGAGCGCTATGAAGTGCACCACGGGGTCCGCATTACGGATGGCGCGCTTGTCTCGGCGGCGGAGCTGAGCCATCGCTACATCACCGACCGCTTCCTTCCGGACAAGGCCATTGACTTGATCGATGAGTCGGCAGCCCGACTGCGCATCGAGATCGACTCCATGCCCGAGGAGCTGGATCAGCTGGAACGACAGATTCGCCAGCTTGAAATCGAACGCGAAGCCGTCAAGCGCGAAAAAGATGATTCGAAACTGGCCATGTTGAAGGAGCAGTTCGCCAACCTGGACGAAAAGCGGACTGAGCTGAAAGCCCGCTGGACGCAGGAGAAGGAGATGATCCAGACCATTCAGCAGGCCAAGGAGGACATCGAGAACCTGCGCGTGGAAGCAGAGCGTCTGGAACGCCAGGGCGAATATGGCGAAGTCGCTGAGCTGCGCTACGGCAAGATTCCAAAGCTGGAAGACCTGGTCACGGAGACCAAGCAGAAACTAGATGGCGTTCAGCAAGGCGGCGCGTTGCTGAAGGAAGATATTGACTCGGAAGACATCGCAGGCATCGTGTCTCGTTGGACCGGCATTCCGGTTTCGCGGATGATGGAGAGCGAGCGCGCCAAGCTGCTTCGCCTCGAGGATTCGCTCGAACAACGGGTGGTCGGTCAACCAGAAGCGTTAGCCGCCGTCGCGCATGCCGTTCGACGCGGCCGTGCCGGACTTCAGGAGGAGACGCGACCGATCGGTTCGTTCATTTTCCTGGGATCCACCGGTGTCGGAAAGACAGAGTTGGCCAAAGCACTGGCTGAATTCCTGTTCAACGACGAGAATGCGATGGTGCGCATCGACATGAGCGAGTACCAGGAGCGACACTCTGTAAGTCGTCTCGTGGGTGCGCCTCCTGGATATGTGGGCTACGAGGAAGGCGGACAGCTGAGCGAGCAAGTCCGTCGCAAGCCGTACTCGGTCGTGCTGCTCGATGAGATTGAAAAGGCGCACCCGGAAGTATTCAATATCCTGCTTCAGGTGCTCGACGATGGTCGGCTGACCGACAACCAGGGTCGCGTGGTGGACTTCAAGAACACCATCATCATCATGACCTCAAACCTGGGTTCGGAAGTCATCCAGGCCCGCCTGGACAAGGTATCCGACGCTGGCTTGAGCGCCGACGAGGAGAGCAAGCTGAACGAGGACCTGATGGCCTTGCTGAAACAGCGACTGCGTCCTGAATTCCTGAACCGCATCGACGAAATCGTCACGTTCCACCCACTGGGCCGGAAGGAAATTCGTCGCATCGTGGACATTCAGTTCGAGCGAGTGCGCAAGCTGGCCCTGGCATCGAACATGATCGAAGTCGACCTGACGAACCCGGCAAGGGATCGTTTGGCTGAGATCGGGTTCGACCCCGTCTTCGGTGCTCGACCGCTCAAGCGCGTCATTCAGCGCGAGATCACCAACAAGCTGGCCGAAGAAGTCCTGTCAGGATGGATCGAGCCTGGTGAAACGATTCGCATTGATGCTGACGCCAAGAGCGACGGATTCACGTTCGAAACGCTCGCCGGCGATGAAGCTGCGAGCAATGAAGCAGGCAACTCTGGAGCAGAGTCCGTGGTCGATCCGGAAGATTTCCCTACCCCGGAAGCCGAAGCGTAAGCTGATTGACAGCGGCTCAGCCGTTTCGGATCGATGCGATCTGCGCGCCGAGTTCGTCGTCTGGGTTTTCTGAAAGCCACGCCTCGGCGCGCTCCAGATTGGACTCGGCCGCGTCCGCGCGACCATTCTGCATCTGCACCCGCGCGAGGTTGATGAGGTCTTGAGCGTGACGGCCGTTTCGAGGGCCTTCGTCACCGATTGCATCGACTACAATTTGGCCATAGCGAATGGCTTCCGGCAGCCGGTTCAGCGATTCCAATGTGCTGGTCAGTTTTCTGCTGACTCCCACGACGCGACCATGTTCGAGCGCATAGCTCAGACGCAGAATTTCGAAAGCTTCGAAATAGTGGCCGACTGCTGCATTCAGGTCGTCTCGCTTGACTTCGAGATCCCCAAGCCACTGATGGTCGAGACCTATGATGAAGGACGACGCAGGAAGGAGTAGTTCATGCACGCGAAGGGACTCTTCGAATAGCGGGGCTGCTTCCTCCGTCCGACCAAGGGCCAGATAGACGCGACCCTTCCAGTTGACCGAGTTTGCCGTCACGTTGTGATCGCGTCCGTAAATGGCGGTTCGGCGAACAATCGCTTCTTCAAATTGGGTCAGCGCCTCCGTATAGGCCTGCTTGTCAAAGAGAAGGGCTCCGTAATTGTGGAGGTTTGAGGCGTAGAATGGATGGTTTTCACCGATTTCACGCCGCGTCATCGGTAGACCACGCTCGAAATAGTCTTCAGCTATTCGGAACGTCTCCTCTTCCAACCCCCCGAGGTAATACAACACGCCATAAACCGCTCCAAGATTGGCCAATGACTCAGCCACATCTCGGTGCGCGCCATCGTGCAGAGATTCCCTGATGGCCAGCGCTTCTTCCCACACAACTCTTGTGGTGTCGTACTTGCCCATTCCGTATAGGGTGACGCCGAGATCGTTCAAGCTCTGCGCGACGTCCAGATGTTGCTCTCCGTAGATCTGACGGTGCATGGCGAGCGCCGATTCGTGCAGTTCACGAGAGCGCTGCGAATTGCCGATGTCGTCTTCCAGCACGGCAAGCGCGTACGTCGCTTTTGCCAGGTCAGATGTTATCTCACCGTCCGCAAGCGACTCCTGGACTGCAAGAGCGGCTTCTGCCAATACATGGCCCTCATTCTCCTCTCCAAGCCCTGCATACACCAAACTGAGCACGCGCATCAATTCGCTCTGCACTTCGGGGTGTTCGTCGAGTCGGTCTCGGACATTTTCTGCGCCGATATCAACCATCTCACGGACCGTCACATCCCTTCCCTGGGCAACTTCCGGATTTGCCGCATCAAACAGCGTCACCAGGAAATCGATCACCTCCCGTGACTTCTCGGCTTCGAGCGCTATTTGCTCGCGCTGGCGCTCCGTTACTGCCGCGGAGTAGACCGCAATGACCGTTGTCAAGACCAGAAGGACGGCGACAGCGGCTGCAGCAGCTACCGCAATCTTGTTACGCTGGACGAACTTGCCGACGCGATACCCGAACGTATCGTCCTGGGCACTGACCGGACGACCCCCGAGGTAGTGTCCAATGTCGAGCTGAAGCTGATCGGCGGACTGGTAGCGCCGATCCATCTCCTTGCGAAGCGCCATCAAAACGATGCGATCCAGGTCGCCGCTTAGCTGCTTGCGCAGGCTGGCAAGCGGCGTCCGACGCTTCGTGCTCACCATCTCGGGGCTGGGACCGTCCACGGTCGCATCGACCGCCGTGTCCACCCTCGAGATCATGGTACTCGGTTTCTCTGGAGCTTTCTCGAGGATGATCTTTTCGATCTCCCCTTGAACCCGCGTCTGGAAAGTGAATGGGCGATGCCCAGTCAGCAATTCGTAAAGCAGGACCCCGAGCTGATAGACGTCAGACGCCGTCGTCAAAGAGTTACCCCGTACCTGCTCGGGCGAAGCATACTCTGGCGTCATAACACGCTGTTCCTCCCGGGTCATGGGAAGCGTGTATCCTGTCAGGTCCGGGTTCAGGAACTTCGCGATCCCGAAATCCAGCAGCTTGACGTTTCCATCCTTGGTGACCAGGATGTTCGAGGGCTTCAGGTCCCGATGAACGATCAGGTTCTGGTGCGCATAATGGACGGCCGCACAAACCTTCTGGAATAGCTTGAGTCGATCCTGGAGGGATAGTCGATTCTCGTCACAGTATTTGGTAATGGGGTCGCCATCGACGTACTCCATGACGAAGTATGAAACGCCTTCATCAGTCGCCCCGCCATCGAGAAGCTGTGCGATGCCCGGGTGATTCAAACTGGCGAGAATGCGCCTTTCCACCCGGAATCGTTTCAGGATGTCATCTGTGTCCATCCCCCGGCGGATGACCTTGACGGCAACGTAACGCTTGAATGCCTCGTCATCACGGACACCGAGGAATACCTGACCCATGCCACCGCGGCCCAGCTTCCGGATCAACCGATAAGGACCCGCGCGCTCGATCTCCGCGTCACCGCTCTCTTCTTCAACAACCGAGGACATGCGAGCCAGCGCTTCTTCGAGATCCGAGCGATTCGTGTTGTCCAGGAACGTGTCCGCCTTGTCCGAAGCAGCCAGCATCTTCAGGACTTGTTCTGCCAACTCCACGTCTTCGCCCGCTTCTTTGCGAACGAGTTCTTCCCGCTGATCGCGATCAAGCTCCAGGGCCTCGTCCATGATGGACTCGATCCGCTGCCATCGTTTCGGGTCGATGTTCTTCATGATTCGTGTCCCGCGCGTTCTGACCCGTCCATGACCAGACGCCCTCTGGTATCATCGCGCATTATCATTCGCCCCCTTTCAGCGCCAGGAAAAGGAATGATTTCGCCTTCAACCAGTCACGGTCCACCGTTCGCGAAGACACATCCAGTAGGGCAGCAGTTTCCTCGATGGACATCCCTCCAAAGAACCGACACTCAACGATTGTGGCCAGACGCGGATTGAGTGCTTCGAGCTCCTTCATCGCATCATCCAGATCGAGGATGTCCACGTTGTTGGAGGTGTCCGAAATCAACGAGGCATTCAGCTCAGTGTGGTGTGCTCCTCCCCCTCTCTTCTCCGCTTTGACTCGGCGGGCATAGTCCACCAGAATCTGTCGCATGGCCCGTGCGGTAACCGAGAAGAAGTGGACCCGGTCATTCCAGCCGTTCTCATCCCGATCAAACAGCTTCAAATAGGCCTCGTGAACGAGACCTGTCGTGTTCAACGTTTCGCCTGGCTTGCGGTATCGAAGCTGACGACGCGCCATCGCGTGCAGTTCGTCATAGACGAGCGCAAAGAGGCGATCCCCGGCACGGTCATCACCGTTCCGGTGGGCGGCTATCAGCTGAGTAACCATCCCCTCGTCGTTCATGGAGTCGAAGGGTTATGCTGTTGTAGGGGTGGAGCTTACAGGGTACGGCAACCACGCCGGAATGGAAACCCTTATCGTACAAGGCTTTCGGGCCGATTTCCCACCCGTCCAAAACGTCAATTTCAGCGGGTTCGAGTCTCTTACTCGTATCGAATGGTCTCGATAGGATCGGACCACGCCGCTCGTGTCGCATGATAGCCCACAGTCACTACTGTCAAGATCAAGGCAGCCGCGCCAGCCATGAGGAACGCTTGAGGTTCGACACCCACCCGATAAGGAAAGTTGGACAGCCATCCGCGCATGATGTACCAGGCAATTGGAGAAGCGATCACAAACGCGATGGAGACGAGAATCACAAACTCTGAAACCAGCAGGCGAAGGATCGACGTCGAGCTGGCACCCATCACTTTGCGGATTCCAATCTCGCGCGTTCGGCGGGATGTGGAATACGAAGCGAGCCCCAGCAAGCCCAATCCAGCCAATGCGATGGCCAGCAGGGAAAACAGTCTGAACATGCGAGCTGATCGTTCTTCGGCCGCATACAGATTGTTGAAATGATCATCGAGGAAGAATGCCTCGAAGGAATCATCCGGATACACTTGTGCCCAGGCCTGCTCAAGCCCCTGCATCGTCGCAGACAAATCTTCAGTTCGAACCCGGGTCATGATGTAGGAGGGGACGTCTGCAGTGGCCACCAAAACCAGAGGTTCCACCTGAGTGTGCAGCGATTGGAAGTGAAAGTCGTCGAGCACGCCAACGACCCTGCCTTCCATGACATCCGGAGTCGAGCCATCCAGACTGGAGGGCCAGACAATGGATCGGCCCACAGCCTCTGACGCCGTCCACCCCATCCGTAGTGCGGCCGTTCGATTGATTAAAAAAGCTTCATCCAGATCAGCTGGGCGGTCTGGATCGAATCGACGGCCGTTCAAAACCGAAACATCCATCAAGTCGGAAAAACCGGGGCGCACATGGAGCATGGCCACACTGACGCCATCCTCCCCGCTCTCAACACCTTCAGGCATAAGGAGCACGCCTCCCGCACCATTCCCCAGCAAAGAACTTGACGCGGTCACGCCTTCGACGCCTGCTTGGCGTTCAAATTCCGAGATGAGCGTCGCTCCCGACCGTCGCATTTCCGGCGTGCGCATGCGCGTAACCAGTACCTGCTCCTCATCAAACCCGAGCGGCCGATCTTGCAAGTACGACAGTTGACGATTCACGATCAGCGTGCCAACGATCAATACGATTGACACGGTAAACTGAAACACCACCAGCGCGCGACGGAAGAAGCTGCTGCCTGACTGTCCCGCGAGCAGGTCCCCTTTCAGCACCACGACGGGATTGAACCGCGCCAGTACAAGAGCCGGGTAGAAGCCTGAGAGCAGGCCTACGAACAGCACAAAGCCCACCAGCCCAGCGAGGAAGCCGGGATGAACCAGAAGAGAGAGATCGAGCGGTCGACCAGCGAGCTCTGAAAAAATGGGTTCGAATACGAACGTCATGCCCAAGCCTACCAGTAGGGCGAGCGCAGACAACATGATGGTCTCCCCCAGAAACTGGGATATGACCTGCGTTCGATGTGCGCCAACCGCTTTTCTAACGCCCACCTCCCGCGCTCTTCTCGCGCTACGTGCCGTCGAGAGATTGATGAAGTTGACGATAGCCAGGATCAGGATGAACAATGCGATCATCCCAAGAATCAAAAGGGTCTCGACAGAGCCATTCGGTTCAAGCTCTCCATCCATGTGGGAGTGCAAATGGATGTCCAACATGGGCTGCAAATGAAAGCCGATCCGCGAAGCGACTTCGGGTCCCGCAACGGCTTCAATTGCGGCAGGAAATTTTGCATCGACGACTGATCGGTCGGTCGCCGCGTTCAGCAACAGATAGGTGTGAAAGAAATTGTTGCCCATGTGGTTGATCACACCAGGGCGGGTCTGAACCAAAGTCTCGAAAGACAGCAGCACGGAGGGCCGGAAATGCGAGGTGGCCGGAAAATCCCTGAATACGCCGTCCACGACATAGTCTGATCCAAGTACCTGAATGGTCTGCCCCTGCGGATCCTGCGTGCCGAACATGCGCTCCGCCACAGATTCCGATAACAGAAGTCGATAGGCCTGCTCCAGCGCGTCAGCTGTCATCGGACGTGCCGCGGGTATGTTCAGAATATCCAGAATGGACGCATCCGCATCGTAGACGTCAGACTCGCTGAAGACGCGACCGTTTACCCGCATTTCGATATCCGCGCGGCGCTTCTGAAGCCGGAAATAGTTCGTGATCTCCGGAAAGTTGGCCGTGAACATGGGGCCCAATGGCGCGGCGGTGATCGGTGATCGGGTCTCGACTTCAGTGAAGTTGGACGTTCGGACGACGCGCATGATGCGATCGGCCTGCTCGTGATGCGTGTCAAAGGAGAGTTCGGATATGGCGAACAGACCAATGATGATCGTGCAGGCAATTCCGACTGCGAGTCCGGTGATGTTGATCGACATGAACCCGAGGCTTTTCCTCAGATTCCGCAGGGCGAGAAGCAGATAGTTCTTGGTCATTTCCAGACTCCAGTAGGTAGTTCGGAGCAGGAATCCGGGAATCGATCGAAGAACCTGGCTGCGATACCACTGACGGGCTCGACGCGAACCATAGTCTCCTTCGATCTCGTGGAACGTCTCTTCGAGATCGCCTTCCACGAACTGCTGCTCACTGTGATGAACAATTGACCGGAGTACCAACTGCCATATGCGGGGGGGATGACTCACGTGAGCGACAACCCAGGATCGGGCAGGTCCTTCCACATGGCATCCGTCACGGAGCGAGCGGTATTCAACGCACGCACGCCATCGCCAGTCAGGCGGTATAGTTTCCGACTTCGACCTCCCCTGCCACCGGTCGGTGCACCCATTCTTGAGCGCAGTAGCCCCTTACGAGTCAGCCGGTCAAGCGGGGTATACACGGTTGCAATGGGCCAATCCTCTCCCGTCACATTGGACAAGTGCGTCCGGATGGATGCACCATACGCCTCTTCCTGCAGTCGCCAGACTGCCAAAAGGATCAATTCTTCGGCGCGTGTGAGCATGGAATGGAGTGGAAGATCGAAGTTGAGCTGAAATGCCCTTGAGGAGGGCATCTTCCGGTCAATGATCGGGCATAGCGGAATAAAACATCATTTGTTTCACATTTGGATACTAATTGGTGTCCAGGGCTTCGCTTTCAGCTTGAAAGCGACCCGTTCGCAAGGGATTGATCTGGTTCTTTCCAAGGCATGTCGATAGTCACCCGCAATAACGGCTTTAGCACTCGCAGACACCCTGAATCATTGTGCGTAAACCACGGTATTACAGGATCATACATTCGCAACCATGCACCCCTTTTGCTGTTGATAAGTCAACTTGCAAAACGGCATTCAACAGGGTTTATTGGTCTTTGCCCGTTTCTCGTCACTGCCCCGGAATCACCGCTGATCGTCCATGTATCTAAGCAAGCTTGAGCTGCACGGGTTCAAGAGTTTTGCCGACCGAACCACTGTCGATTTTTCCGACGGTGTAACCGTTGTGGTGGGTCCCAATGGATGCGGCAAATCCAACATTGTGGATGCCGTCCGTTGGGTGATTGGTGAGCAACGTGCCCGGATCCTTCGCTCGGACAAGATGGACAGCGTCATTTTCAATGGCACCTCCAAGCGGCGTGCATTGGGGATGGCGGAGGTTCTCCTGACCATTGAGAATACCCGCGGCATCCTCCCCACGGAGTACAGCGAAGTCACCATCGGCCGACGCCTGTTCCGCAGTGGCGAGTCCGAGTACTTGATGAACGGGGTGAACTGTCGACTCAAGGACATCACCGACCTGTTCATGGACACAGGGATGGGAGCCGGTGCCTATTCGGTCATCGAGCTGAAGATGATCGAGGAGATCCTTTCCGACAACGCAGCGGACCGTCGTCACCTGTTCGAAGAAGCAGCGGGAATCACGAAATACAAGATTCGGAGAGGTCAGACCCTTCGCAAGCTCAAGAGCACGCAGGGAGACCTGGATCGCGTTCGCGACCTGACCGATGAGTTGGAAAAGCGCGTGCGGAGCCTGGAACGTCAGGCCCAGAAGGCGGCCCGGTTCAAGAAATACGACGAGCGACTCCACGAGCTTGAGGTCACCCTGGGCCTGCTTGAATACCGTCGACTGACTGCTGACATCAAACTGGTCCGCAAGGATATCGGACAGCTTTCCGATGCAGCGGCCACATTCAGCGCCAAGCTTGCCGCTGAAGAAGCGGACCACGAAGCCCTCCGGACGGAGCACGTCAACCGCGAGAAGGGCGTCGTTCACGCCCAGGCTCAGTTGTCAGAGCACATGGACGCGCTGCGGGCGGCCGAGTCTGACCTGCGGGTGGCAACCGAACGGCTGTCCACGATATCACGTGATTTGACTCGGCTCGACGAGGAAGCAAATGCGGCCGTCGGCCAGCGCGCCTCGCTTGAAGAGGATCTGACGCGCTACGAGACCGAATACAATGATGTCGTTCCCGCAGCCGAGAAGGCCGAGTCTGATCTGTCGGATGCCAAGAGGATCAGGGACGAAGCGCAGCTGACGCAACAGAAGCATCAGGTGAAACTGCACAACCTGCGCTTGCAGGAACGGCAAGTCACTTCAGACAAGACGGAGAAGCAGCGCGAAATTGATCGGTTGGCCAGCCGCATTGAGATCACGACGGCCGACTTGGAAGAAACGCGGTCTGCCCTCGAGCATCATGACACGGCTTCAGCCGACCTGGTAGGCGACGTTGAAACCGCCAAGGCTGCCGTTGGCGCCGCACGCGAAGCGGCGGACAAGGCGCGCGAGGCTCTCGCCCTTCTCGAAACCGAAAAAGAGCGGTTGGAGAATGCCCTGCAGGTTCACCAAGGTGATGTCCGCAAAGCCGAGCGCGCACATGATGGAGCCGCATCGGAAGTTCGGCTGCTCGAAGGATTGCTGAGTTCCTATGAGGATCTCGACGAATCCGTACAGTACCTGGCCGCGACGCCGGGATGGAGCGACAAGGATTTACTCACGCTTTCGGACGTCATCCGTTGCGATGATGCTATCGCTGGGGCCGTTCAGGCCGCCATGGGTGATCTGGCCAGTTGTATCGTCGTGCAAACCGAAGATGAGGCCGCTCGTGCAATCGCCAATCTGCGCAAGGACGAGAAAGGCCGCGCCACATTCCTGATTCTCGACAAGCTGCGCTCGACCGTGGCTCCCGATGCTCCTTCCGGAGCAACGTCGCTGGCTTCTTTGGTCGAACCCATTGACCTGGTCTATCAGACGCTCGTTGATCTGGTATTCGGATCCACGTACCTGGTTGATGCGCTGGACGACACCTCCGTCAGCGAAGGAGGTCGGCTGATCACACGAGCTGGTGAGTGGCGTGACGCCAACGGCTACCTGCACGCCGGTAGCGGAGAGAATTCGACAAGCGGAGCCTCCTCTCGTATGGGCCGTCGCGAGCAACTTGAGCAAGCACGTGCCCTCTTTGAGGAGACAGCGGCAACATTGAACGCTGCGGAAGAGCAGCAAACAACGCTTCGAACCGCGCTCGATGCACTCGATCTTTCCGAAGCGAAGTCTCAGGTTGCTCAGTCAAATCATCAGTTGCTCGAAGCTGAGCGCACGCTCTCCCGGGCCTCTGCCTCTGCCGACATGGCTGGTGGTCGGAAAGAGGAATTGGCAAAACGCATACAGGTTCAGGAAGAAACGCTGACCAAGGCACAGGCCGGACTGGAAGAGGCGTCTTCGTCCATCAAAGCCCTCACCCTTCAGGTCGCGGATCTGCAACAGAAACGAGCAGACGCTGAGGAGGCCTTCTCCGGAATCGAAGAGGCCAGTCGTAAGGCATTCAGTCTCTTCAACGAAGCAAACATTGCTGCTGTCCAGGCACGAAATCGCATGGACAACCTGAAGCGCGAACTGACCCGTGTCCGCTCCGACCTGGACACACTCACCCGCCGCGCCGAAGAACGCAAGACGTCGATCGAGCAGCTGATCAAACAGCGAGCAGAACTCGAGAAGCGTTGTGGCGATCTCCAGGAGGCCATCAAAGAGCGCCAGCAAGGTCGAATCGAGTTGGACGACGCTGTCAACGCGGCCAAAGAGCGCTTGATGGAAACCAAGGTGGCCATCTCTGAACTCGAAGCGAGGCTACGCGACATTCGTCGCGAGCGCGAGAATGCCATGCGGGGCGAGTCCGACAGGGCTGTCCGTCGCGCAGAGCTCGAGACCCGACTGGAAGACCTGCTGGCTTCGTTCCAGGAAGACCATGAGCTCGACCTCACCTCTCTTGAGAAGGACGTCCCCGAGGACTTCGATCGTAAGGAAGCACGCACCGAGGTACAGGATCTCAAAAACAAGATTCGCCACCTGGGTCCAGTGAACGCCCTCGCGCTGGAGTCTTTCGAGGAAGAGAAAGAGCGGCTGACCTTCATGAAGGAGCAGCTGGCCGACCTTGAAGAGGCAGAAGCGACGCTGCGAACCACGATCGACGAGATCAACACGACGGCGCGCCTTCGCTTCGACGAAACGTTTGAAGCGATCCGGATGAACTTTCGGAAGCTGTTCGAAGAGCTGTTCGGGGAAGGGGCTTCGGCCGACATCGAACTGGCGGACGACAATGATCCGCTCGAGTCTGATGTCCACATTTTTGCCAAGCCTCGAGGCAAGAAGCCAAGCGTGCTTTCCCAGCTTTCAGGCGGTGAGAAAACGCTGACAGCCATTGCCCTGCTATTCGCGATCTATCTCGTCAAGCCGAGCCCGTTCTGTATTCTCGATGAGGTCGACGCGCCCCTCGATGATGCCAACGTGGATCGGTTCATGCACCTCATCCGCACGTTCTCGGATTCGACGCAGTTCATCCTTGTCACGCACAACAAGCGAACGATGGAAGCAGCTGACCGGATGTACGGCATCACGATGGCCGAACAAGGCGTGTCCAAGTTGGTCGGCGTGAAGTTCGAAACCGAGGAAGAGACGGAGGAAGTCGAGGCAGCCTGAGGAAGCGGAACCGTTCGCTTAAAGAAGAACGGTTATCGTTGAGACGCGACCGGATCTCGCTGAGTTGTGCGGGAGGTATTGGGCTATGTACACACCCCGCGCCATAACCGGCAGGGTTGTTCGTTGTCCCGGGTTCATTTCCAACAAAATCGCGCGACGCCCCAGCATGTCATACAGCGTCACCTGTCCTGAAGCACAGTCGCCTTGAAGCACCAGCTCGTCACCGCGCTGGGACAGACAGGCGCTTTGGCCATCAGATGATGGGATGCGTTCACTCCAGGTCGCGTCCGCATACCACCGCTGCATGTATGCCAGTGTGGCGTCAGCGACGTTCTCAGCGAGCGCGACAACGTTTTCCTGCGAATCCCTTGCTCCGGGGCGGTGCGCCTCCAATTGGATGGCATCAACCGTACCGCCGTCGCGGGATCCATGACGAGCTGTGATATAGCCTCCCGAGAAGAATGCTTGCCCTGAAAGAGGCGCGGGATCAGCCTGTGAGGGCGTCGATGCCACGCCCACCAGCTGAAGGAGTTGTCCAAAGCTTTCGCTTCCCCTGACCAAGGTGGAGAAGGACTCCCCAGATCGATGGTGCAGTGCCCGGATGCTGCTAAGTGAGGCAAATTGGTTCAGCTCTGCGTCTGACTGGCGAAGACGGGATGCAGAAAGCAGGTAGCCCAATTCGAATCGCGGCTGACTATGACCATGCCCGTGCAGATCAAGCAGCAAACCACCACCGAATTCCGAAGTGACGGCTTCGGATGCCTCGTCCAGCGCGGCGTGGTAGGTCGCCCATGCAGCCGCAGCATGTGGGTCGCCGTCGGCTGCTTCACCGACATCCCGGTTGGCGTCCAGCTTGACGCGGTCCAGCAGGTTGATCACCACCCAGGGACGCTTACCCGTTCGAGTTTCAATGGCGTCCGCGAGAGCCCGCGCCCACTCCTGGGTGCGAGAGTCCCGCACGGTCACACACGCAGTACATGTGCGATCGGCCAGTGAATCGGGCGCCAGATATCCCCCGTGGGGCGCAGACAGGATCAGCGGGTAGGTGCCCGTCTCGACTTCGACGAATGGTTGTGCCATCGCGCTTGGTACAATCGCGCTCGATGATGCTGCGACAACACCGAAAAAAGAAAGAATGGTCAGTGCGCGAATCATCAACGCCTGCGCAACCGAATGAACACCAGGCCAGACTTTGCGAGGGGGTATCGTGAGGAGGACGATCATTTTGCGCCGCAAAATGCTCATTCGACCAGCGCGCCCGAGCTACTCATAATCATGTTCGAAATACTCAATCCCTCTCCCGGGATCGGCACTCGCCATGCCTTTCTTCCGAATCCGCTCGGCCAATCGCTCGGCAAACACTTCTGCAGGATCGTACCCGTAGTGACGCAGCAGATGATTCATCGCGATCACCTCGCAAAGCACGGTCACGTTCTTTCCTGGCGTGATGGGAAGCATCACCAGCGGCAGTTGCGCGCCCAGAATGTCGTAGGTCTCCTCAACCATTCCCAGACGGGTGTACTCTTCGTCGGGGTCCCACGGATGCAGATTGACGACCACCTCGATGCGCTTCTGGAATCGGATGGCCCGAATACCGAACATCGCCCGAACATCCACCAGCCCCAGGCCGCGAATCTCCATGAAGTGCTGGACGAGGTCCGTTCCAGACCCCATCAGGACCTGGCCTTCTTTCCGGGTCGCCATCACAACGTCATCGGCCACCAGGCGATGACCACGCTCCACCAGATCAAGTGCAACCTCGCTCTTTCCGATTCCAGCCGGACCAATGATCAACAGTCCGATCCCGTAGACGTCCACGAGGGATCCATGCAGCGACTGCTGGGGTGCGAACTGATCCTCGAGGAAGTCCCGGAGCAAGTACATGAACTTGGTACTTGGCTCACTCGTCACGTAGACCGGTACACCGGCTGTCGTTGCCTTCGCCAGAAGTTGCTCCTCCAGCTCATTACCCTCCGTGAGGATGATGCACGGGATGGGAAACTTCAGAATGTTGTTGAAGGCCTTGAGCCGATCCTCTTCTTCGAGTGAATCCAGGTATCGACACTCAGTGTTGCCGAGCACCTGGATGCGCTGATGGGTGAAGAGATCCAGATAGCCTGCCAGCGCCATTCCCGGGCGATGCAGGTTGCTCTCGGTGATCAGCTTGGTCTCGGCGTCACCCGCATTCAGCGGCTTGACCGGGATTCCCACCGTGTTCTCGAGCTGCTCGACGGCAAATGCTACCGAGATCGACTCTTTCTTGAACGTCTTGGGCTTGCGGGCCATGGGACAACCGAGGGCGGGTCAATGAGGATCAGGGCACCTCTACGGTGTCCAGAATACGCTGAACGATGTCCTCGCTGCTGATTTCTTCCGCTTCGGCTTCGTACGTGACCGCAATGCGGTGTCGCAGCACGTCCATTGCAATGGACCGTACATCTTCGGGAGTAATGTACGCACGATGCTGAAGGAAAGCGTGTGCGCGCGCTGCCAGGTTGAGGTTGATGGTGGCACGTGGTGAAGCGCCGTATTCAATGAGCGGCTTCAGCATGCCGAGTCCAACAGACTCCGGTTCACGAGAAGCAACTACGAGATCGACGATGTATTGCTCAACGCGCTCGTCGATGTACAGGGCGTTCAGTACCGAACGCGCATCCAGGATCTGCTGCGGAGTCACGACCTCACGAACAACGGATTTCTCACCGGTCCGGGCCATGCGACGCATGATTTCGAGTTCCTCGTCCCGCGTCGGATAGCCCACTTTGATCTTCATCATGAAGCGGTCGACCTGGGCCTCAGGAAGCGGATACGTTCCCTCCTGCTCAATCGGGTTCTGGGTAGCCAGAACGAGGAACGGGGCTTCGAGCGGGAATGTGGTTTCGCCGATGGTCACCTGCCGCTCCTGCATGCTCTCAAGCAACGCACTTTGCACCTTGGCCGGTGAACGGTTGATCTCGTCTGCCAAGATGATGTTGGCAAAAATTGGTCCCTGCTTGATGGAGAAGCTGCCTTCCTTCGGGTTGAAGACCAGCGTTCCGAGCACGTCAGCAGGAAGCAGATCCGGCGTGAACTGGATGCGCTGGAATGATGTACCGATGGCTCCCGCCAAAGAGGACACGGTCAAAGTCTTAGCCAGGCCTGGAACACCTTCGAGCAGGATGTGGCCATCACCGAGAAGACCGATCAGCAGCCGCTCGACCATATAGCGCTGCCCTACCACGACTTTCCCGATCTCGGTCAAGAGATCGTCGATGAATGCGCTCTCTTTTGCGATCCGGTCATTGACCGCTGAAATATCAAAATCTGTACTCATCCCTATGGGTTTTTCGCTTCAATCAGATGATAAACGATTCAATCGACTCACTCGTATGTACCGCCGCTTTTTCCCGGACGTTATCCAGAAAAGCTGGCAGGGAGAATGGTTGTCCGGCCACGAGCATGCATCCTCCCTCTCCAGTCTGAACCACCCCGAATATACCGTCAAGAGAGGCTGATTCCGCGAGCTCCGTTACCAGTTCATGAACCGGGCCGGTCGTGTCCCAGTCGGTGGTTTTGGAGGCCTGGGAAATCATCATCAATGCACCTAGAAACTGCCAGTCCGCCTTCCGAACCGCCACGACTCCCTTCTGAACGTTGCGGTTTTCTGACACCAGGTGCCTCAGTGTCGATCGATGGCGGCGACCCACCACCTGCAAGGCCCGCTCCAGATCACGGTGCTCCAGGTCCCGGAGTGAATTCAGCTCGGTGAACTCCTTCTTCTGGAGTTTCTCCGTCACATCAACGGTCCGCTCGAATCGACGGACGGAAGCTTCCATGGGCTGCTTCCAGTCGTGTGACGTTTCCACGATTGCCCAGCCTGGACGACTGCTGGCGTCGGAAACGACGGGCAAATAGCTCAGCCTGCCGGTATCCACCAGCAAGAAAGGGTCATCATCCCGGCTGAGACTCGCCACAACAAAGGCCGGAGAGAATCGATGACCGTACCACGAGGACAGCGCGGATATGGCCGCATCACGGATTTCCGTCGGCATGTCCTCGGGCCGCAACGCCGGTGACTGTGGTCGATCTCGATCGTACTTCAGGGCGTCAATGGCCAGCAAGAGGCTGGTTGCGACGGCCGCATGGAATGCAGCACCCAGGCCAGTGGGAATGCCTCCGACAATGGAGATGTCGTATTCGGTTTGGTGACTGTCGAACGCCTGGATCGCCCGCGACAGCAACCCTCCAAAGCCCTGGACATCCGGGTGGGACGCGCTGAACTGCATCGTCTCCGGAACGCCCTCAATGACAACGCGACTGGCGGCTCCTTGGTGCTCCCGTACCGACACGGCCACCCCTTGCGACAGTCGCAACATGAGCGCAAAACCGTCGAAATAATGCGTTTGATCGGCGATGATTCCCGCTGCGCCATGACTGAAGGCCGTCTGCGGCATCCCGCCTCCTGCGCCTAGACGATCCATGAGAATGGAACGCGCCCGATCGGTGTACTGGGAAGGCCTGAGCACATCGTTGGCCTGCATACGGTTGAGCGCATACAGGAAAGGGCGTACGAATGAGGGCGTTGGGCCTCCTTTGTTGCTCAGATCACTTGCCTTCATCTCACGCTTCCCCCAACTGGATTCCGGGGCGAAGCTGATGCCCATTCACGAAGTCCTCTGCCGGCATGCGTTTCTTGCCTTCCAACTGCACCTCGTCAAGCACGATGGATCCCGAACCTGTTGCGACATGGATGCCATCGTCTGTCGCCACAATGATCCCGGGAGATGCCTTTTCTGATGACGTGGCTCCTTGCAACAACCGGGATCGGTACACCTTGAACTGCTTCCCATTCAGCGCGGTGAATGCACCCGGGACCGGCGAAACGCCTCTGATCAGGTTGTGAACCTCTGCCGCCGTCCGATTCCAGTCTATCCGACAGTCATCCCGGAAGATTTTGGGCGCAGGACTGGCCAAGGCATCATCCTGCTCGCTCGCCTCGGCATTCCCCGCAAGGATGCGTTTTGTCGTTTCGACTACGGCATCTGCCCCCAGCATCATCATGCGGTCATGAACTTCACCAGCCGTCTCGTTTGGACCGATCGGCATCGAGCGCTTCAAGATGATGTTGCCGGTGTCCACCTTTTGCTTGAGGAAAAATGTGGTGACCCCAGTTTCCGTTTCACCCGCCATGATGGCCCGATTGATGGGCGCGGCACCGCGATATGCGGGCAGAAGCGAACCGTGGAGATTGAATGTGCCCAATCGTGCGGCCGCGAACACGGCTTCCGGAAGGATGCGGAATGCGACTACCACGATGACATCAGGCTGCAATGCCTGGACGTCTGCTGCAAACTGCGAATCCTTTACATCCTCGGGTTGAAGAATCTGGTCGATACCCAGATCGAGTGCCGCTTCTTTGACGGCCGTCGCCGAGGTAATCTGCCCGCGTCCTCGTTTGCGATCAGGGGCCGTCGCCACAGCAATCGGCTTCAGGCCGGCCTCGACCAACGCACGCAAGGAAGGCACCGCAAAGTGCGGTGTCCCCATGAAGAGAATGCGTGGCGTGTCTTCGATTGACGGAGGCATGTTCAGGGTTGGATAATCCAACCTGTCGGGATGATTGACTGGCCTACGCTTGAATTCACTTCCCGTTCGCCAGTTATCGTCTCAAAACGAGGTTTTCAGTCGATTCCAGGCAGGACACCCGCAGTTGCGAGGTGAAGCGACCAGGCAGAAATAGGCGGGGACCTCAGGCAGAAATACGAGCGGACTGGAAAAAACAAACGCGCCCGCATGCGGAGCATGCGGGCGCGAGAATGTCAGTCGGAAGAGCCGCCCGATCTAGTAGAGACGCGTGCGCTCATCCCATACGTTGAAGAGCAACTCGTAGTCGCCGAATCCTGTCTTGTCGACGAAGATGAACTGACGGCCAATGCGCTCGAACGTCCAGATCTCGTACGGCTCGTAGTCGAAGCTGTGCGGCTTGCGACGGATGTGATCCGGCTCACCGAAGCGCACCAGAACATAACCGCGATCCGTGCGCCACCCTTCCGTGATGGAAACGCCGTAATTGCGATTGGCAGCGTTGATGCGGTAGTAGTACGCTTCCATCCGCTCGTTGCGAATAGTTCCGGGAGTCGGGTCCCGCTTGTCCCAGAAGCTCTCGAAGCGCTTGACGCGCTCTACTTCATTGGGAGCTTCCCGGATGAAATTCAAATCGCGCGCCTCTGCGATGTACTCCATCTGGGCGATCGCATCTTCCAGATCCTGAATGTGGGATGCCAGGCCGTTCCACTCAACCATGAATGACCGCTCGGCCTGGTCGTAGATCTGACCTGTCGCTGGATCAGACAGGGTCAGTTCGACCGAGTACGCTCCGACCTTCAGGTCAGCCATCGGCACGGTGACGATGAACTGGTTCGTCGCCGTGGAAACTCCAACTGTCTCTTCTTCGGTCAATACGATGTCGGACTCTACCACTTCACCCTCAGCCACAGTGGCGGGCATGATCGGAGCCGTGCCGTCCATCCGTGTGCGGCGAATCTGCCGCGTGACTGCCAGCTCACGCTCGGAGTCGGAATACACTTCGTAGAAAAGCTGAAAACCCGCCTCATCGCTGCCCACCCGTGTGTTGACGCGTGGGACGATGGTGAAGTCCGTCTCGTCGTACGAATCGATCAGGGTCAGGTCCGAAACAGCCACTTCGCCTTCCATTTCGCGGACCGTAACCGGTACGCTGCGAACGTAGGTGCGATTGGAGTTGCGGTCCGAGACTTCGAACTCGAAGAGATACTTGCCCGGATCAATGGCCAGCGTCTGCGTCGTGAAGTCGTACTGGGCGTCCGACTGGGTGGCCTGGTAGGAGTTGACCGTCACGCTCGCGTTCCAGATGCGCGACTGCACCAGGTTGCGAAGGCGATCATCCTCGGACCACTCGATCGCATCGAGTTTGACCTCGTATCCAGCGGTGAAGCCAGTGGACGAGTTGATGAAGCTCATCTGGGTAACTGGTACCCGGGTGTAGATATCGACTTTCGGACTTTGCAGTCCGTCGTCACTGCGCGCGGCCACGATATCCACCTCGAAATCGGCTTCTACCATCTGGGCAGATACCGGCGAGGAGAACAGAACGGCAACGGCAAAAATCAGGATCAGACAACGCCCGATGGAACCGAGACCGGACCACGCGTGGGACGCAGAAAGATCATTCCGGAATGTGGCGGGACGCGTCATCGTGTAATGTTCGTAGCAAATGTGCCCATGCGTCGATGGAGGACAAATCATGTGGTTTGCCTGATGTCTCTATTGCACACCGACTGACGTGGATCAGTCGAACTGTCTTGGTGACCCAACGGGAAAGGGTCGTGCGGGTGACTCAGGTGATCGTCAAATACTAATATCGGTGTTTAACGCAGTACAGTCCATCGGCCAGCAACAGACCGTCATTTTTCCGTGATGAACGGTAAGGGCTCCTGAATGAACCGACCGGGGCGGGAAACCGGGGCTATTCGCTTCCAAAAAGGGCACCTACGAAGCCTGCGCGATCGAAGACCTGTAGATCGTCAATGCCCTCACCAACACCGATGTATTTTACTGGAATCCGGAATTCGTTCGAAATGCCAATCACAATACCCCCTTTGGCTGTCCCGTCGAGCTTTGTGAGGATCAGTCCGGTGACATCCACGGCATTCGTGAACTCCTGCGCCTGTCGAATGGCATTCTGACCCGTGGATGCGTCCAGAACAAGCAATACCTCATGAGGCGCACCCGGGATCTGCTTATCCATCACCCGCTTGATCTTGGTCAACTCGTCCATGAGTCCGCCCTTGGTATGCAGACGACCCGCCGTATCGACCAGGACGACGTCAACATCCTTGCTCTTTGCGGCACCCAGCGTGTCGTAGGCAACGGCTGCCGGATCGGCACCATGCCCCTGTTTCACGATCTGAACGCCAGCGCGCTCGGCCCAGATGTCCAACTGCTCGGTCGCTGCGGCACGGAAGGTGTCGGCGGCCCCAAGCATCACCGACTTGCCAGCTGCTTTGTAGCGGGATGCCAGCTTCCCGATGCTCGTCGTTTTGCCCACACCGTTCACACCGACGACCATGATGACGTGCGGTTTTCCAGGTAATGGCGCCTCGAAATCAATAGGCTGCTGAGGACTGTCTTCCAGCAGCAAGCTGGCAATTTCGTCGCGGATCAGGGCATTCAGATCCGAAGTCGAAACAAACTTGTCCCGTGCCACTCGATCTTCGACTTTCCGGATGATGTCGACGGTCGTCTTGACCCCCACATCGCTCGTGACCAGAGCTTCTTCCAGGTCATCCAGCAGCTCATCATCCACGCGGTCCTTCCCGCGAAACGCTTTGTTCAGCTTTCCGAAGAACGAGCTTCGTGTTTTCTCAAGACCGGATTCGAGCGATTCCTGCTGCTTCGAACGGTTGAACAGGCCCATGGGTGATGGTGGTTGGGTAAGAAGAAGGGTGGTCCGACGAACGGCTACTCCGAACCCGCTTCAGTAGCCATGGGATCCGCTTCCTGTCCTGCTGAACCGAGAATTGAAAAAAACCGCACCATGTATCGCAAGAACGAGTAGGCGAGCAAGACGGTGCTTGCCCAGAGGCAGAACTCCAGAACGGGCGGATCGGCTCGCAGCAACGCCGCAAGTGCAGTAATGGCCACGGCCGTAACGGCCACCTTTCCTGACCACATGCTCATGACGATCTGGCCGGTCTTGGCGCGCAGGATACCTCCACCAATGAAAATCACGAAATCCCGGGAGGCCATGGCAATAAGGAACCACCAGGGCAGGCTGCCCTGGATGGTCAGCGCGGCGATGACCGCTCCGCCCCCCACTTTGTCCGCGAATGGATCCAGCACCTTGCCCCACTCCGAGACGGAGTTCGACCAGCGGGCAATGCGCCCGTCGAAATAGTCTGAGGCGATGGCCAGCACAACGATGATCATGATCCAGAACAGAGAACCCTCTGTCACGATCAGCCACACCATGGGGATGATCAGAACAAGACGCATCATGCTCAGAACATTGGGCATCGTCCAGAAGCGCCCAAAGTCCGACCAGTCGTTGTTTTCCGGGGTACTCATGATATCAAGATACGGCGATCCCGTCCGGGGATGCGAACAATCACCTTGAACTCCCGGTCAGCGGTTCCCCCTTCCCTGCGTGAGGGCCTATTGGCGTACGCCGCGATCAATCGCCAGCGCGGACATGGCCGGCAGGCGGGCGGTCAACATGCCATCGGCATCGACCGAGACCGGAGAACATTCCCCATCACTCAGCCGGTTGCAGTAGGACCCTTCTTCGAGGGACGTGGACCAGCTACCATCCAGCACGGCGTCTGTGCCATTGATCAATACGAACCCGGCAGCACCGCGACCAAACGCGATGGCGTTTTCTCCATCAGTCCACCAATCCGTCACCGGCCCGGCATCCTTCACTTCATTGTGAAAAGCCACCGCGCCTGCAATCGTTGGCCAGCGGTGCTCACACACCCACTCTCCCTTTCCGCAGTTCACCCCGTCGGCGCCGTGGACCGGCTTTGTCGCTTCATCGGCATTCATTGGAGGACCCTGATAGTCCGTTCCGAACGCATAGCTCGACATCACCCGTTTGGATCCGTACGGCCAAGCCAATGTCGCCACTTGAGCCAGTTCGTACAGGGCACCATCCTTGTAGTTGATGGCTGCATCTCCCCCGTGGCCTCGTTGCCGATCGTGATTGTCGACGAAGATCATCGCCCGATCAGACGGGATGTATTCGCGTGATGTCCAGAACCACCCTTCGGGTGCAAAGTCTGCCCAGTTTCTGTTGCGCAGGAGATCTCCAAGGGCCTCGGTGTAGGAAAACTCGGTCAAGTCGCCAACCTGCTCGTACTCCTGCATCCAGTCCAGGTACTGCCCGGCTGTTGCCACCTCCTGAACCACCCACACATCTTCCTGGACATAGGAAAGCATGGCCGCGATATCTCCGGGAAGGACATGTTTGGCGGCGTCGACCCGGAATCCTTTGACGCCCAGGGAGGCGAGATCGGCCAGGTAGGCACCGACAGTTTTTCGCACGTTGTCCGTCTCTGTGGCCAGATCGGAGAGATCAACCAGCTCGCATTTGCGAAGCTGTTCGACGTCGTTCCAGTCCCAGATGTCGTTGTTGTCGGTCAAGCCGCACTGATGGAAGTCGTCTGGCGTGTACAGGTCGGGGTATTCCAGCGGCCCGAATTCGGTACCTGCCGTTCCCGTGGCGGTGAAGACCAGATCCCCGTCGTGCTGGAGATCGGCATCGGCCATGTGATTCACGATCACGTCCACCACGATATCGATGCCCACCGCATCGCATCGGGAAACCATGTCGGCGAAAGCTGCGCGATCGCCGCTGCGTGTCTCAAGCTGGTAGCTGACCGGCTGATAGCGCTCAAACCAGGGCCGACCACCGATAATGTGATTCTCGGAAGGCGGGCTGACCTGAACGGCTGCGTAACCATTCGGGGCCAGGAATTCCTCGCATTCGCGCGCCACATCTTCCCAACGCCATTCAAACAGATGGACGATGGCGCCGTCAGGAGCGGACGCGGACATGGTGGCGCGAGGTGTTTCCGGTGCGGCACATCCGGCTACAAGGGCAACCAGAAGAGGAAGGAAGAGCAGAGTACGTTTCATGTCAATCTGGAGGGCAATCTGGTCAGGCATTATCAGGTGCGGTGTCCTTCACGAGTGTCCACGCCAGCGTACTGATCAGCAGCGAACCGGCACAGATGGCGAAAATGATGTTCTTGTTGGCCGCTGAGCCAATCAGCTCACCGATACCAAGGGAGGCAACCAATTGGGGCAGCACCACGGATAGATTGAAGAGGCCCATGTACAGACCCATCTTCGCCTGATCCACCTTCTGGGACATGATGGCGAAAGGCAAACTCACAGTAGCGGCCCATCCGACTCCCACGACACCCATCATGACATAGACCATGAAAGGCGAGGACCCGATAAACAGGATGCCTGCGTATCCCACCGTCATCACGGCCATACACGCCATGTGAGTTTTCACACGGCCGATTTTCTCGGTGATGGGCTCGAGGACAAAGGCGGGAAGAATGGCGCCGACGGCATTCAGTACTAGGAACGAAATGGAGACGACTCGGCCCATTTCGACATCCGTCAGGCCGGGCATTTCATAGGTCACGTAGGCGAACATGTACACGAACATCGTCTGCACGCCTACCCAGGTGAATGAGTGCGCCGCCAGCACCTTCTTGAATCCGAGGTCGGAAGCGGCTTCGCGCGAAAGTCCGTCTTCCTTCTTGAACAGGGACTCGGCGATCAGGACGACGGTCAGGATGCCGAGCCCGACTTCGACCCAATAGTGTCCAAGATCTACTTCCATGACCCGCATGGTCATGGCGTAGACCGAATAGATGAAGAATCCCCAGAGCGGACGGGTCGTGCGGACCAGCTCGGAGAATGAGAATCCCGGACCATCAGACGAGCCGTCCTGTTCGCCAGTCAATTCACGTGGCTCCTCGATAAAGAAGGTCGGGACGACGGAGAACACGAAGACAAGGATGGCGCCCCCATAAATGAGGGTGATGTTGCCCATGATGGCCCCAACGGCGTACGCCAGGACGCCGAACGTACCTGACACCGTCTGCATCCAGGTGTATCCTTTCGTTCGTTCCACACCTTCGGGTGTGACGTCGGCAATAATCGAACGCGTGGGATTGAAACTGACGTTGATGGCCAGATCAAGGGTGAGGGCAATGGCAATGGCGACGCCCAGAATGCCCTCGATTCCCATGGCCGTCGAAATGACGTCGATGTTCGGGAGGGCCAGCAACATCAAGGTGGCCAGTACACCGCCGATGAGAATGAATGGCCGTCGGCGGCCATTCCAGAACCAGACGTTGTCGGAGATGATGCCGATGACCACCTGTCCGAGGATTCCAGCAATCGGGCCCGCCGCCCAGACCAACCCGATTTCTTCAATCTCGAGATGGTATTTGGTGCTCAGGATCCAGCTGAGGGCGGAAATCTGAACGGAAAGGGCGAACCCCATGGCTGTGGCCGGAAGGCTCAGCAACATGAAGAACGAACGGGTGAGGTTCTTCTGACTGGACAGCATGGTCAAATCGGTCGGGTGAAGAAGGGGTGGCCGATGGTCACGCTCCGGAGCGTCCTTTTGCGCCAATACGCGCCATTGAACGCGGTGGGCATCATGGGCCGGGTTCAGAAATGCGAAGGGCCGGCGCGACCTTGGTCGCGCCGGCCCCAGCATTATTCAACCTCGTTCAGCATGGAACGGGTCTGTAAGCCACCTGGCTTACTTGAGCAGCATCATCGTTTTGATGCGTACCTGATCGCCTGCCTGCAGGCGATACATGTACATGCCGCTCGCGAACTGGCTGGCGTCGAACTGTACCGTGTGGGCAGCAGCCGGCATCATGCCATCAACCAACGTGGCCACCTGACGACCCAGCAGGTCGTAGACGGTCAGCGTGACGCGTGAGCTCTGAGCGAGCTCGTAAGCAATCGTCGTCACCGGGTTGAACGGGTTCGGGTAGTTCTGGTGCAGGGTGACCTGCTCCGGAAGGACCGAATCCTCGGTGTTCGTGATCATGCCCGTGTCGTTTTCACCACCACGACGAACGACCATGGCGGTCGGAGGCGTAGCGTTGTTGTCGACGAGCACGTAAGGATCGTAGAGACCGTCGTTGAACGTGCCTTCAGATTCGATGATGGCACCGAAGATCACGTTGAGGCTCGGATTGGCTTCGTCAACGTCCGGCTTGTGGTTACCCGCAAACGTGGACTCGTTGTCGAGACCGTTGACACCGAACTTGAGGTCCTGACCGCGCTTGGCTTCACCAGCACCCTTCGTGAGGGTCATCGTGAATACCGAGTCACCTGCAACGGCGTCACCGTTGGTACCGTCGTCAAACAGCTGCAGGTCGGAACGGGCAGCGAGGTTGTCACCCCAGCCTTCCCAGCCATTGACGCTGTTGGCGAATGGACCGTTGGCAAACAGGCCGTCGAAGGACGTTGTCGGATCACCCGTCTGAACGTCAGCCGGCATACCGGATGAGTCAGCGATGTGGTAGTACGCAGTACGTGCGTCTACGGCAATCACAACATTGGTCTCAGCCGTGAACACGTCGTCGAACGTGATGCCCGAGAAGAACGGTGCTGGCGCACCCTCTGCCGGATAGAACGCGTCGATGAAGCCGTTGTTGTCGCTGTCGGACTCATCACCCTTGATGACGAGTTCTTTGTTGTCACCGCTTTCCCAACCCACATTGCCGTCGGTATCGCGGGTCGTGAACTTGAAGAAGACGGACTCGCCTCCATTAAAATTCTCGACGCGAACGATCCCCGAGTATACGTTTGGATCGATGAAGTCGGCAGCCAGCGTATCAGCAGTGGAATCCCAGCCGTTCATGCTACCGGAAACTGTGACAACGTCACCAGCGACCGGATCGAATGAACCGTTGAGGAGAGAAACACCCATGTTGACGCGGAACTCGATTTCCACATCCACGGGAATGATATCGTTCTCACCACCACGACGAACAACCTGGAAGCTCGGAGGCATCGCGCTGTTGTCAATGATGATGTATGGATCGAAGAGGCCGTCGACGAAGGAACCATCGGCCTGCAGCATGGCACCAAATACCATGTTGACGACCGGATTGTCTTCGTCCACGCTTGGCGTGTGGTTACCAGCGAACGTGGACTCGTTGTCGAATCCGTTCACACCGAACTTGAGATCAACCTTGCGCTTGGCCTGACCGGCTTTTTTGGCAAGCGTGATCGTGAAGATCGAATCACCGGCAACGGCATCGTCTCCTGCTCCGTCATCGAGGAGCTGGAGATCGGTACGAGCAGCGAGGTTGGCACCCCAGCCTTCCCATCCGTTGACTTCGTTGGCAAACGGCCCGTTCGCAAACAGGCCGGCAAATGCCGTTACGGCATCACCGGACTGAACGTCAGCTGGCATACCCATCGAGTCCGCGATGTGGTAGTAGGCTGGACGCGCATCGACGGTCACGACAACGTTGGTATCCTTCGTGAACACATCGTCAAAGGTCACGCCGTTGAAGAAACCTGGATCCGTGCCCTGAGCGGGATAGTAGGCATCGAGGAAGCCATTGCCATCGCCGTCGGTCTCGTTGCCGGTGATGTTAACGACTTTGTTGTCGCCGCCTTCCCAACCAACGTTGCCGTCAGTGTCGCGCGTGGTGAATTTGAAAAACACGTCGCCTGGTGCCGTGAAATTCTCAATCTGAACGACTTTCGAATAGATGTTCGGATCGATGAAATCGGCGGCGAGCGTATCTGCAGTAGAATCCCAGCCATTCAGGCTGCCTGAAACGGTAACAACGTCGCCGTCTGCGGGGTTGAATTCACCGCTGAGCAACTGAACGCCCATGTTGACACGGAACTCAATCTCCACATTGACCTGGGCGGTCGCATTCTGGAGAGTGAACATTCCGAGCAGCAGGACACCCAGCAGTCTGGTAGCAAACTTCATGGGTTGCCTCCTTCCTTGGTGAGTGGGTAAAAGTGGTCAATGCGGATGCACCGGTATGCGCTCTCAAGTCGAGAGTACATACCGGTGAACCCGGCATCGAAACGCGGAGAGGTGTGGTTTGGAACCATCAAAATGTTGCTCCCAATGTCCACATTTGAGGTGTTCCAAGATCTCCGTAATCCTGGAACACATAGTCGAAGTGCGCGGTCACCGTATTGGAAACACGGTAAGCAAGACCGAATCCTCCGGTCAAGCCGCCGTCGTCAGCTACATCCGAAAAAGCTTGTCGGTATCCCCCTCGCACGAAAAAGAACTCGTGGAAGGCATACTCGAATCCAAACGACGCGCTTTCCGAGTTGTCGTTCGGGTGGATGGCATCTACTGACACCGTGATGCGCTGGTTATCGGTCGTCCATGGATCGAGGGCGAGGCCGACTCGGAACGTGAGCGGCATGGGCCATTCGTCCGTTTCCAGCTCCGCGCCGAGACGTGGGTTGTTGCCTTCGATGTTCGGATCGATGTCGATGGCTCGACGAAGGTCCTTGCCGGTCAGTGACATGTCCGAACCGAAGTTACTCATCGACATTCCGATACGCAGGTTGCGCACACCGGCCTCGTAGAACACGCCGAGATCCAGGCCCGTGCCGCCGGCCTTTTCATTCCAGATCCGCTGCTGCACGTACTTGACCGTGGCGCCAGCAGAAAACCGGTTCGTGATATTCCGCGCCATCGTGATGCCGACTGCCATGTCCTGCGGATTGAACAGCTCACCCGTTCCTTCCGGGTTGGCAATCGTCGTCACTTCCATTTCGCCGTAATCGAGAACCATCACCGAGATCCCGAGATGGGCCACGGGTGTCTGGATGCCTGCGGCAACATGGTGATACTGCGAATCAACGAACCAGTCTGCGCGCACGAAATCGATTCCGCTGCCGCCGATACGGGCCAGGGCTGCGGGATTCCAGTGAACGGCATTGGGGCCGCCTTCCACAGCTACCTGGGCACTGCCCATTGCCGCCGCACGGGCGTCAGTAGCAATTCCCAGGAACGCCGCAGCCGACGTTCCCACTTTATTCTGTGCCTGAGCCGTTCCGGCTGACAATCCTCCTGCCAGGAGCAGGGCGACAGCAACCAGGAGGGCGTGACCTCGAAGAGTATGTGGTTGTGTCATCATGTTATTTGATCAGCGCGAGTTTCCCGGTGGTTTCACCCACTCCAGGGACTTCGACATGGTAGAAATAGATTCCGTATGCGACGTCCAGGTTGGTCCGCGAGCGCAGATCCCAACTGACGGTTCCATCGTCGATGAATCCATCGTGTCGCAGTTCACGCACGAGTTCGCCACGGGACGAGTAGATGCTGATACGTGCATCCCTCGGCACGTGAATGAAGTCGATTCGACGCTCGCCGCGACCACTCGTGATGGTAGGCGGTAGAGGAGCTTCCCACGAGGCTGCCGCCACGTATGGGTTCGGCACGACCTTGATGCGATCCAGCTGGGACTCAGCATCGTCGTCGTCCACTCCCGAAGCGAAGGTCGAGAAGGTGAACACATCGCTACCGGAGAACGGCTTGCGCGTGGCTATGGTGAACACGTCACCGCCGCGCGGAAATGCGCCACCGCCAGCTTCAGCACGCAGTGCAAAGGTCGGTGTGCTACTTCCGTAGATATCCTCATAGATGAAGATGAAGTCGGTCGTCGTGTCGAACTGTCCATTCGGTGCGACTTCGAAGAAGACGAATTCGGCAGCGCGGTCCAGCGTGACGTTCCAGACTTCAAAGTTGGCCGGACCTGCTGTGGCATTCGGGCCGCGGGATCCGAGACGGAAGCCACCGATGGATTGGGCTACCGTCTGATCCGAGAAGCGAATCTCGTAGTCGTAAGGCACCATCTCGCCGGTGTAGCGCCATTGGGTAACGTTTGCCCGGTCGACAAAGACGGAGACCATCCCGGTCGTATCCGCAAATCCGGTACGGTCGAAATCGAGGCGGTTGGTGTCGTTGTTGAAGATCAGGCGCAGCCCGTCGAAGACTACACCCTCAGCTTCGGCCAGGGTCGCTTCCTCGACAATGTCGAATCCGTCGAGCTCAACGCTGAATCGACTCGCATTGATGGCTGTGTCGTCAAACGTGACCGTGTATTCGGTGTCATCTTCCAGCATGCGCGGATCAAGGACCTCCACGAAAACCTCTCCCGTTCCAGGTCCTGCCGTGTGGATGACATCCTCACTGAGTCCTCCAGCGAAGTACCCGGAAACAGGCGCATTCGGCACGACGGCCACGACATTCTTGTCGGTCTTGACCGAACCGTCTTCGGTCACGGTTGCCGTCCGGCTGTTCTCAGCCGGGTAGAAGACCGGACTTCCGTGGTCGTACGCAGTGACAGCGTAGTAATACGTGCGTCCGTTCTCGACATCCGTATCAACGAAGGAGTGTTTCAGTCCGGTGTCTTCCCCGATCCAGAACGGGACGCCTCGAACACGCTCCTGAACCGAGAAGTCGCCTGACCAGAGACCTTGCTTGCCGTTTACCAGGTCATACTGGGCAATCGGCGCCAGAATGGCCGGGTTGCCAAATACATCGGTGATTGGTCGTGGATCGCGGAAGAACGGATCCGTGCTCTTGTAAATGCGATACCCCTCGAAGTCCATACCCAGAATCGGGTCGATGGAAGCTTCGGCTTTGGCATCCCAGAACAGAGTGACGCGACCGTCTCCAGGAACGGCCTGAACGAGAGGCTTGTCCGGAGGACGCGCAAAGTTGTAGTTGCGATCGTAGATCTCCTGGACCGTGATCACGTTGTTCGTGATCGTGGACAGCTTCTGGGCGAAGTCTTCTCCGTTACCGAAAACAAGTGCCATGGAGAAACGGTGCGTCTGTCCGGGCTCAAGTCGGAAGTATCCTGAACCGTACATGAAGTCGCCATCGACGCCGCCCTGACTCTGCTGCTGGGCAAGTTCTTCGTTGGTCGTGAAGAATCCAGGGGTGAGGGCTTCCCACAAACGGTTGTCGTCGTTCATGCGGACGGCTCCCGGAGGCGTGAAGTAGAAGAAGGAGGACAGACCGACCTGATCCGTTTCCGTCACGTCAAGGTTCTCGAAGTTCGGCTCACCGGCGCTTGGTACGCCATCGCCTTCTCCTGCATCTCCTGTTCCAGCGCGACCGTCGGCTCCAACGTCATCCGTGAATATGTCCCAGTCGCCATCGTTGTCGACGCCATCGCGGTTGTCCTCATCAATCATCAGGTTCAAGAGGCCATGGACCAACGAATCCTGACGGGTGGCAGCCCGGCCACGTACGTCGTTCGCAAACTCGACGTAGTTCTTGAATCGGACAGCTGGAAGCTCTTCAATCTCTCCCTGGAAGTTCTGCTTGCGACGCTGGAAGTGGAGCAATTCGTCTTCATCGATCAGACCGTCCAGGTCGTTATCGACGAGGTCTTTCTCGACCACTTCCTGAGAGCCGATCTGGCTTCGGATCGTGATCGTGGTCTCTTCCAGAACGGAGCCTGCACCAACGGTGTACTCAACGCCCTGGGAGTTGACGGTAATCGTGGACCCGTCGTTGGGAACGTAGGTGATGGACCGCTCGAAGGTGTCGCCGTCGATCAGGATGAGCGGATCGCCGGCCTGAAGTGTGCGAGCCTGAAAGTCCGTCGGGTTGAACACGTTTCCAGATCCTTCCGTGCCGTCAGATACGTACGGAAAGCCATCGATGTCGCGACCAGGTTCCTCAAGCGGATCGCCGTCGCCATCGTTATCGATTCCGTCGAGGGCGTTGCCCGGGCTTTCCATGAAGGCGTAGCCCACAATCCCCACGTTCTGACCCTCGTTACCCGTGAATGGGGGCGAATCGTAGGAGTACACGATTCGGTTGAGCTGGTCAAAGAAGGCGAGGTCATCTTGCGAATCCCCATCACCACCAGCCAGCGTTCCCGCGGTCATTCCGACGGCCACGCGAGGATACGTCGTCGTTCCCGTGTTCGTGACCTCATAGATCATGAAGAGCGCATCCTGGGCCAGGAATTGCGTCCACTGCAGGGCGCGAACCTTTACAGCCAGGCCGAGACCATCACGGGATTCATTGGTCGAATCCGGATTGAAGAACGGGTACCGTGACTGCATTTCCTTGTCGGAGTGGTCATCAGCCCAGTAGTAGGACTCGAGGTCTGCGTTGAAGATGTCGCGGCCGAAGAAGCCATTCCAGTCTGCCCCACCAGTCTCTGGGTCAATCCAGTTCGGTTGATCGGGCCAGCGATTCGGCCACGTTGTCGGATCCGTCGAAATGGCCGGGCTCTCATTGTCTTCTGAATCATTGGCAAAGCCTGCCATGGGCTCAAGGCCCCAGAAGATCGAGGGGTTTTCCGGGTTGTTGTTCGATCCCGATCGCGGATGTCGAGGCGTCAGCGCCTTGACCACGTTCGTGTCAGGCCGTGCGTCGCCGTCCAGATCCACGGGTACCTCGGCTACAATCACCGGTACCACATCCCCGATATAGAAATCGCGCGTTCCTTTGGGCCAGTTACCACGCGTTTCCCCGACACCAGCCCAGAGACCGGTATTGAAGAAGGTGATGGCAATCTGGTTGCCGTCGTGGATGTTCTTCTTTTCGTTGTCGCGACTTCCCCAGTACTGGGATTCGAAGAGGAACTGTGGTAGATCCGACCGGCTCTGAGCGGCAGCGTTGTCCACGGACATCGTCCCCGACAACAGCACTACCACAAGGAGTCCGGCAACCGTCCCCACGATCCCGTCGGGACGACTCTTCCTGGCCGCAATGATTGAATTCAGTTTCATGGTCACAACTCAGAATCGGTATTGGACGCCCAGCGTAACGCGGCGGGGCTCTGCAAAGAACTCTGGACGCTCGTACCAGCGATCCAGGAAGGCTTCATTGCCCTGGAATGACGCTTGGTCGACGTTTTTCTGAAGCGAGTATGTGGCTCGGCCAGTATCACCGAAGACGCCGTACTCGTTCTGACGATCAAACAGGTTGTCGATCTTGGTGAAGATCTGGACCTGGGCATCGCCGAAATCAAAAGCCTTGTAAGCTGTCACATCAACGTCCCACGTGGTGGGCTTGGCCTGGCTGTTCAGCTGAATTGTCGTTGGCAGGATGACGCCTGTCTGCTGCGTGGTCTGCTGCGGCGTGTAGGGAAGCCCCGATCCGAACGAGGAGATGATGCTCATTCCCCAGTTGTTGGCGCGATTGTCGTAGGTCATGCTCACGTTGGCCGTGTGCAGCTGGTCCCAGTCCAGTGGAACGATCTGCTGTTCACGTTCCTGCTTGGCTGCGGCAGCATTGTAGACGGCTGCTGGGTCGGAAGCGTTGCCTTTGGCTACCTGGTAGGTGTAGTCGAGGCTGACCGAAAGCGCATCCATCAGGCGCTGGTCCATGCGGAGAATGATCCCCCGAATGAATCCGAAGTCGGAGTTGACAAACTTTCCGTAACGAGCCGACGTGCCGCGAACGAGGATCGGATCCGTTGCCGTTCCGGCCAGGTCGTTGATGTCACGGAAGTAGGCCGTGATTTCGACGCTCGTCTCGCTGGAAAGCGCCTGCTTGAGGCCGATCTCGCCGTTGATGGTCTTCTGCGGTTTCAGATCGGCGTTGCCAATCAGACCGATCAGACCCGAGCCCGACGTTCCCAGGCGGAAATCCGGGTTGCGATAGAGCAACTCGAAGTTCGGAATCTGGAAGAACCAGCCGTACGAGAAGTGCACCACACCGCCTTCCGAAATCGGGAAAGAAACCCCGAGGCGCGGGCTGAGCTGCGACTTGGCGGAGGCTTCGGAGAAAATCTGGTCTTCCGTCAGATTCTGGCGGCGCTCTTCAAACACGATGTCCGGATCGCTTTCGTCGGTTAGGACCGGACCATCGCTGTCGAAGTAATCCCACCGAAGGCCGACGTTCACGATCAGTCCGTCAAACTCGATCTTGTCCTGGATGTAGGCGGACGCTTCGATTGGATTGCGCTGATAGTTTCCATTCGAGCGAAGGCTCTTTTCGAATTCGTTGCCCACAGGGAATACTGCCGTGAACTCATCGCTGAAGGAAAGGTCGTGGCGGCGGAATTCCAGTCCGGCCTTGACCATGTTGCGCTGATTGACCTGGCTGGTAACATCGAGCTTGGCCAGATAGGTCTCCGTGGAGCGATTGAAGCGGCCGTTGTCCGTACCGCCAATCCGGAAGTTCGACGTCTGGATACCGTCGGTGAATCCGAGATAGTCGTTGTCGAGGTAGCGCGGATCCAGCGGATCGTCGAACAGGAAGCTGTCAAACTCCGTTCTCGTGCGCGTCAGGCCCAGCTCATAGAACGTGGTCGCCGTCAGCGTATGCGTCACCTTGAAGAAGGTCGTGAACGCGTCCTTGGTCTCATCGCGACGACCATCAGGCATGTACTGGAAGTCGTGCGTTCCGCCACCGCCCCGGAAGTCCTCACGGGAAGCAATCCCGGTCAGGGCAAACTTCATGTTGCCCATCTTGTAGGTCAGCTTGGCCTGACCGCTGAGTTTCTCGTAGGGATTCAGTGAGGCAAAGGTGGAGTCTCCAGATCCACCGGGATTGAGCAGGGTCAGTCGACCTGTCTGGTCGATGCCGACATCCTGTGGCTCGAATACGCGGCGACCGTAGAGGTGCCCTTCGTTGGAGAAGTAGCGGGCTGACGTATTGAAGAACAGCTTCTCTTTCTTGATCGGACCGGAAAAGTCGCCCTCGATATTGCGGACGGCCGTCGGGCTGAACGAGTCAAGGTTCCAGAAAAGGTCATCATTGGACGAAACGTAGTCTCCCAGGAAGGTGCGCAGACCGCCGGAAAAATTGTTGTTGCCATCGCGGGTGACAATGTTGACGATACCCGACATGGCCTGACCGTACTCCGCGTTGAAGGCGCCGGTCACGACCTGAAGCTCGTCAACCATGTTGTTCTCGACGGAGACGCCCAGACTGCCGTCGAAGACATCCGTCACCGGCATGCCGTCCACCCAGTAGCCCACTTCACCGATACGTCCGCCACGGAAGTGACCGTTCACGACACCGGCCTGCAAGCCGAGAACCTGACCGAAGTTTTCAACGGGCAGGGAGCGGATCTCATCACCTGATACGATGGCTGTCGTTGCCGTGAGGTCCTTCTGCACGAGTGGTTTTTCTGCAACCACCACGATCTCCTCACCTTCGAACACTTCCTCTCTCAGCTCGAAGTCGACTTCGACCGTCAAGCCGGCATTCACGATGACGTTTTCCGTCTTCTGGGTGGCGAATCCGATGTAGGACGCCACTACGGTGTAGGTGCCCGGTGGTACGCCGATGATGGAGTACGAGCCATCGACGTTGGTTGCCGTTCCTTGTGTCGTGCCTTCGATGAACACGTTCACGCCCGGGAGACCGCTGCCGAAGTCAGCATCGGTAACAACACCGGCAATCTTGCCGGTGGTCTGGGCCATAGCGGAGGATCCCGCCAGCATGAACACCAAAGCCAGACTGACGGCTGACAGTCTGGCGATCAGGCCTGCGATCCCTTTCGGGTTGGGGCGCAAAGATCTCATATGCTCGATCCGATTAAAGCCTCTGCATGAATTGCCAGGATGCACGGGGATCGCGAAGGATCGTGGTGGGAAGCGATCCCGGGGGCTCCTGTTCTCGGCAATGATGGAAGCGGTTCCAATTTTTCTCCCTTCCATGACCGGTATTTGCAAAGCTTTTCAGTTGCAAACGACCGTAGGAACGAATGAAAGACTGTGTAAGCGCTTTCACGTTGCGAGGTAATGGTACGTTATGGGGAAGTAAACGTCAAGGCGGGAATCCCCTCACAAAAAGAGGTATTCTCACCTTCAAAGGTGGAAAAAGCCGGATTCTGGCTGACGGCGTGGATTCCAGTGAACGCATTCATCGGGAAATCACCAGTTTCCGGGACGATTGCCCTCCTGGTGCGTCCAGGCGAAGCACGTACAACCCTGCAGACAATCCCGTCACATCCACGGATGCCTGATGGACACCTGCTTGATGAAAACCGGTTGCGACATTGCGGACGCGACGTCCGAGCACATCGAATAACTCGAGTTTGACTGAACCTGGATCCGTCAAAACCCACTCGAGGCGGGCCGTATCGAATGCCGGATTGGGCCAGGGAGCCATGAGTTGGTTCTCGGAAGGCTGTTCTGGTGCAGCGTCGGTAGATGTGTACACTCCCGAATACGGCAACTGAGGCAGGGGCCCCAGATTCAGGCTGGCGTTGTCGGACGTGATGTACGTGACCACCTCGAACGGAGCCAACTCAACGGTGAACGCGTCGAGATAGGCAGCCGAAGTATCTGCTGCCACATCGTAATACGGAATCGGCCCATCGGTCGACATCAAGACAGCATCGGATGGATCGATTGTCATCGTCTGAGCGGTTCCAGCAAAATTGATCAGCACAACCGCATTCTCATCCAGCCAGGGCCGAACGTAGGCCAAGGCCGCACTCGGCGCATCCAGAAACGTTAGGTCCAGGGTGCCGAATGCCGGGAATTGCGAACGGGCGGTGGCCCACTGTCGGTGCCACGTCGCCCACTGACCGTTGTCCGTGGTTGTCCAGTTCACAGGCAGCCGTCGCCTGTCCCCGTTGCCTTCGCCCCAGCCAACTTCCTGGCCCTGGAAGATCATGGGAATACCCGGGACCGTCATGAGCAAACCGGTCAGCGGTCGCACCCGGTCGGGATTCGAACGATGGACTTCCTGGATACGGCCCTCGTCATGGTTTTCCAGGAAGCGGAATAGACGCGTGTTGGGTCCGGGGGTGAACCCGTAGTTGGTGATGCGGTCCTTGTAGTCATTTACACGCCCGTAGTAGACCGGATTGCGAAGATAACTGGACAGCGTCCAGTCATAGCCGCTGTCGAGTCCTCCCACGAACGGAGTCCCATTCACGGCATCGGCGAAATAGACCTCCGTTCCCTCGCCCGTGCCTTCGATTTCGCCCAGGGACCAGGAATCAGGACGCAGTTGGCGAATCAAATCCCGGACGGGACGTCCGAATCGGTCCGCACCATACTTGCGCCATGGACCCCAATAAGCATCGAATCGATAGCCGTCGATGTTGAACTCCGTGATCCACCAGGCGAGGATGTCCAGCATTTCGGCCTGGAGATCATCATTATCCCAGTTCAGGTTGGCCAACTGACCAAAACCATCGTAGACCCGATACAAACCGTTATCACTCCACTGCTCGGGCAAACTGGCGCCACGGTTGTCGGAACCGCGAGAATGCGAGCTGGGGGTGGTCTGAATGAAATCCGGAAAATCTCCGTCGTTCGAAAGGCTCTGTACCCAGGGGTGGTCGGGTGAGCTGTGATTCACGGTGATGTCCAGAATGATCCGGATCCCGAGTTCATGTGCCCGTTCGACAAGCGCTTTGAAGTCATCGTTCGTCCCCAGCTTGGGATCGACTCGGCGGAAATCAATCACGTTGTAGCCGCCACCAATCTGACTCATGCTCAGGTTCTGCATGATGGGCATGAACCAGATCGTGTTGAACCCCATCCCCGCGATGTATTCCAGCTGGGCCGTGATCTCGTTGAACCGATTGCCTTCTGCACCGACGCTTCCTGTTGCCTCAGTCGGTCCAAACGTGAGCGGAAATATTTCGTAAACCACGGCCTGGTCAATCCAGTCGGCGGTTTCCGCCCAGGCATAGTCTGAAATCGATCCGTCCGCAGCGATCCTGACCGCTGCGCGTCCTTGCTGCGTCGAACCGTCGGCGCTCATAGCTACCACATCGACAAAGATCTCTCCGGCTCCATCCGCAACACCGCTTGCCGAATTGCCTGCGCCAGCGAAAGCCGTCCAAGTGACCGTCGACAGGTGCTCATCGGGGGTGAACGAAACCGACGTGAATCCAGGTGAGGCGGGACGCTCAATAACGTCGATCGTGAACGCCCGAGCCGCTCCACTTACCGCCAGCGAAAACCACCGTTCAGCCAGGGGACCTTCCCACCGGGTGATGGAGACAGGATCGCTGACCAGAGACAAGCCGTCGATCGTGGCCGCCACCGTGAACGCGTTCTCTCCTGGCTCAAGATCAACGGTCGTATCAAACTGACCGTTGCTCACCTCAGCCGTTCCGAAGACCATCCCGTTCCGCTGAAGAGCCACTTGGGTGATGGTAGGATCCACTTGCCCGGTGGACGATGTGGCTACACCTCTGAGTCGGAAGGTGCTGCCCAACGTTCTGCGTGGGGTAGTCGTGATGGACAGCGGAGAGGTAAGCGTCCCGATCGTTGCTGAAGCTGTACCTGACGAAGTGACGACGCTCAGCTCGAACCGCGTGTCGGCGACAACCGGTTGGGGCAACGCGAACTGGAGGACCCGGGAAGACGCATCGTACCAACCCAGCACATCCACAGCATCGCTGCCGCCAACGGAAAGCGTCATGGATTGTACGTCCCCGCTGGTGATGATCCCTGCAGTGAAGTGGGTAGCCAATCCGTTTCCATCGTCCCGGATCATGGGCTGGAAAACGGCCGGATCAGCGACCGTCAATACCGAATTGTTGTTGTCCGCCGGATTGCTGTTCGGGTTGTTGGGGTCAGTGACCCACTGGGATCCTGACGTGGTCGTCACAAAGAACTTGTACTGAGCCGTTGATCCCACGGACAGGGTTTGCGCTCGATACCATTGGCCGAGCGAGTCCACCCGCACCATGGTGGAAGGCCCGCTGGTTTGCCACCCATTGAAGGTCCCCGGAACGGTGACTGACGTCGTATTGGCGGTATCCGCGTACCGAAACGGCACCGCTACTGTCTGTCCCATCACAGGCCCCGCTGCCATGGAAAGCAGCAAAGCAACCATCACGGTCGGGACCCATCGCGTCCTTTCTGCACTCCCCTTGGACTCAGACAACCACATACTCCTTCGTAGTCTGACGGGAAATGAGCGAAGGGGCAAACACTGTGTGCGCAACCGTGGTGGCTGGCTTCGACATGCGCTCCATCAACAACTCGAACGCGCGTGCCCCCATTTCAGACATCGGTTGACGCAGGGTAGTCAAGCCGAGGTAGCGAGCGATGGGTAAATCGTCGAATCCGACGACCTGAATATCGTCAGGGACGCTGTAAGCCGTGCTCCGGAGCGCATCCATGGCACCGATCGCCTGCACATCAGAAGTGGCGAACACGGCATCGGGAATCACTCCTGAGTTCAACAGTGCCGTCATGCCCTCGTATCCGGCCTGCTCATTGAATCCATCGTGGTAGCCGCTCGAAGAAATGACAATGTGGTCTTCGTTCAGTGGAACACCGTTACGGGCCAGCTCACTGCGGAATCCTTCCAGACGCTGGCTGGCTGGAACCGAATGCGGGTTGGCCATCAGGACAGCTGGATTCCGCACCCCGGTACTCAGAAAATGAGCGGCAGCGATTTCGCCACCACGGCGGTTGTCGGTCGAGATGGAATCGAAACCCGAATGGAAACAGTCCACCAGGACCACAGGCGTGTCCGATTGCTGCAACCGTTTTTCCAACCCTCCTGTGACAGGAGCAGAAAACAACATGACCCCAGCGGAGCGACCGCGGTGGAGGGCCTTCTCCAGCTGGCCCTCAATCTCTCCCAACGTGGGCGCCGAGTAGACGAGGAGATCGTACGACGTCGCCGCCATCCGATCCTGGAGGCCCTTGAGGACCTCGGCATAGAAATAATTGGAAAGCATGGGAACGATGGCCGAGATCGTTTCGGTCTGCTGCCGGGCCAGGCTGCGAGCGGAAACGTGTGGCTGATAGCCAAGTCGCTCTGCCACTTCCAGGACGGCTGCCCGGGTTGATTCGGAGACACGTGGGTTGTCGTTGAACACCCGCGATACCGTTGCAATGGACACGCCGGCTTCTTCAGCGATGTCGTAAATCGTGATTCCCACTGGGGCACATTCGGTCTTGTGGACTGGCCGGAACGCTGCATGAGATGCTCTGCATGCCGCATTCAGCCGAAAATTCAGGCATGTAAGAAACTTGTAAGCGCTTACATGAGCACGGATGGTAAGAGCTTCAGCGCAAACTCTCAACTCCATAGTTCAGATTGCGGGATTCCCTCACAGGCATTGAGCGCACGGCAGGTGCCTTTCAAAGGGCAGGATCAACCGGGAGCAGCCCCGGGTTGTAGCCACTCAATCCGGATCACCCGAACACGTGCCAGCCTGGCATATCACTTTCCACCGCCGGGCGATCGGCCGTCCCCTCCCAGTGACTGAAAACCGTCCCGAAACGATAGCCCCGTCTTCACCCAGCCGGCCAACGCGCATCGCGCTTGTCATGACGGGTGACTTCCATCGCAACGGTCGCGCAATCAAGCAGTCACGATCATTGGCGGATGCGGGATACGAGATCGAACTGTTCCACCTTGGCGGAGAAGCGCCGCCCGTTCCGATTCCCGAATCGGTCACCCTGCGCCGCTTGCCGCGACCCGGAGGTCGAGGCCCGTTGTTTTTCCGCCAGGTGACGTCAGTGTTCAGCCAGGCGCTTTCGAACGTAGACGCCGACCTCATCCACGCATCGGATCTGTACGCACTGGCTGCGTGCCGGCGACGTGCGGATGCTCTGGGATGCGCGCTGACCTACGACGCTCGGGAATATTATCCGCACGTCGCCGGCACGGTCGGAAAACCCTGGGCTCGGTGGTGGTGGCGTAGGCTCGAGCGAACGCATATCCGGCGAGCCGACCAGGTCTTCACGGTTTCGGATTCAATTGCTGACGCTTTGGCCAGCGATTATGGCATCTCTCGTCCGGTCGTGGTTCACAACGCTCCGCCACGCTCGACGCCTACAATCGACACGGCTTCCAACGCCGGATCATTGGCCTCCATGATCGATGGCACAGGGCCTATCGTCCTTCACCTGGGTCAGATGAAAGCCCATCGCGGATGCGAGGCGTTGGTACGCGCCATGCGAGAACTGCCGGATGCGCGCTTGGTCTTTCTCGGATACGGAGAAGAGCGGGCCCGACTGGAAGAACTCTCGGAATCGCTGTCACTCAGTAGCCGCGTCTTCTTTCGCGATCCCGTGCCTCCGGATCACATCCGCAGCACTATCAAGGACGCTGCCATCGGCGTGACGATGCTGGAGGATACCTGCCTGAATCATCGCTTCGCTCTTCCAAACAAACTCTTCGACTACATCCATGCCGGTATCCCGGTGCTTGGAGCAAAGCTGAAGGAAGTGAAGGATATCGTCGAAGGCCACGGAATCGGCATGACGGCGCCACCCGACGACCCCTCGGCAATCGCTTCTGCCATTCGTGAAATGCTGGACCCGGATCGACAAGCTGCGTGGAGATCGCAACTCCCATCCGCCGCAGAAACATTTGCGTGGGAATCAGCATCTCAGCGACTCATTGTGGGAACGGCCCGTGCCATCGATGGTCGCCACCCCAAATACGACGCTCGCTCATCCCGAACTCCATGATCGCTCTGACACATCGTCGCTCCAAGTCGCGTCACACTTTGCTGACGCTTCTGCTACTGGTTTCGGTCGCCTTGGCTACGGTCATGGCGACGGACGTACAGGCGCAGAGCGAGTCTGCTGTCGGATCGGCCGTCACGTTGGCTCCCCAGCTGGATTGGCCCCCTTTCCCGGAAGCACTGGAAACGGCTGTCGAATCCGAGCGCATCATACTTCTGGATGTCTGGTCTCGCACCTGCGGTTGGTGCCGCAAGCAGCAGACCGAAGTGTACACGCAGCCTGACCTACAGAACTACATTCTGGAAACGTTCGAGCTCGGACGATTGGATATCGACCAGGATAGCGATACGCTTTCCTACCGTGGCTACACGATGAGCTCCCAGATGCTTTCTGCCGGCTTTGGAGCCACCGCCACACCAACTACGGTATTCCTCGAGGCAGACGGCACGTACATCACTCGCCTTCAGGGTTTCCACGCGTACGAGGACTTCTTCGATGTCATCCGATTCATCGGATCGGAGTCCTTCCGGGAGATGTCGTTCGAAGACTTCCTTTCAGCTGAAGCTGAATCCGAAGGTCGATAAAGCAACTCAGACCGCAGGTCTTCGAGCGTTCCGGTACAAGAACGTCCCCGCCGGTGCTCACACTTTCGCTTAGTCGGTAGCGTCGTCTGCACGCTTCGGGCTATGCGGACGGTCTTCGGCGAACGAACTCCGGATCCGGTACGAAGACTCTTGCTCGAGAAACATCTCGGTCTGCTCGCCCGGAGTTTTCGATTCGTCCGCAACTACGCTATCAGGTCGCTCCAAAAGAGACGACCCGGTTGAATCAACGATATCGTCCAACTCGGGAAGATCGCGACTCTGTCCATCTCCTGGGGTTGAACCATCTCGTAGGTCAACCGGAGCACCAGGGTTGCGCGAACTAAGGACTGGAACGTCGACATTCTGGGAAGGAGCCTCCTGCAATCCACATCTGGTCTGCAGCTCGAATTTCCACAAAGCTGCAGCCGAGATGATCATGTCGATTTCATCACCATCACTGGTAACCAAGATCAGTTCATTGCCAGCCCAACGGACTTCAACGATGTCATTCAACATCACAATGCGGCGGTAGCCCCATCCCTTCAGGGAAATACGATCAGCCAACAGCTTGGCCTTGCCGAACCACACACGTTGGTCGTTCAGCTGGAATCGCGACTCCAGTTTCTGTATTCCCGTTCCGTCAGACTCCATTCCCATCCACTCCCGGTGATGATGGATTGTAGCGTTTCACTGCGCCGCCTTCATACGCTTCAGGTCGTCGATGTTGCATGAACAAACGACGAGCCGCAGAAGCGTCAACAAGCCCAAAATCGAGATCAGCGACCAGAATTGCATCCTCGCCCTTCGGAGCTCGTGCTGAAACGGAGCCATTCGGATCCGTTATGAACGAGGCGCCTTCGAAGGTGAGTACGTCTTCAGGCCCAACCCGGTTGGCCAAGGCCATGTAGAATCCGTGCTGGAATGACCCCGTCTGGAGTTCCGCCTCATACACCCCTTCAGGCCACTCCCCTTCGGATCCGGCCTGCGGTACGACTACCAGCTGAGCCTCATCGAGCGCCATGGCCCGCAGGACTTCAGGATAGTGGCGGTCGTAGCAGATACAAACTCCAATCCTGCCGAATGCGGTGTCGTAGACAGGTGCACCGCGATCGCCGGGGTCGTAATAATCTTGCTCGTAGAACCCTTCGTAGTGCGTGATATGCATCATGCGAGTGATGCCCAGGATGGAACCATCGGCATCAATGACCGGAGAAGTGTCAAACGCCTTGTCTCCTTCCTGCTCAAAGAGATTCAGGATGATGACCACGCCCAGCTCGCGGGCCAACGCGCAAAAAGCTTCCGTTGTCGGCCCCGGAATGGTCTCGGCAAACCGGAATCGGTCCCCTTCGAGTCGCACCTGTGGGAAAAACCGCTGGAAAGCGACTTCGGGAAACGCAATGATTTGTGCGCCGGAGGCTGCGGCTTTTCGGGTGTTTTCCAGTCCCCGTTGAAGATTCTTCTGAGGATCGGGCCCAGCGGCTTGCTGGATAAGGGCGATTCGGGGCATGTAGGTGGTTATTGAGTAGGCGTCGGTGAAGAGACGGGTCCAAATGCGCCAGAGGCCAGCTCCACGACGAACAGCACGGCCAGGAGAATACCGACAACCTTGATGGCGCCGCCGATTCCCGGACTTTCGTCCTCTTCGATCGGGGCACTGCCTTCTGCCAGCAACTGCACATACGTCGAATCGCTGACCTGATGCGAGAAGGGAGCATCGATTCCCGACGCAATCTTGCTGGTCAGTTGCTCCAGCCAGTACAAGCCGATCAGGTCATCGGTCGAGCGAGCCGTTCCGCCAATGCGCTGGAATGTCCCTTTCACCTGAACAAACTTGGTCTCATCGCCCCGCTCCGCATTCACAGCAACGCGCATGAGGATGTTGCTGAAATCAGGTACCGGATCCAGCGTGTCGGCCAGCGCTTGTTGAACACGGGACAACGGCACGAAATCCGACTGCACCAATCCGATGCGGTCATTAGCCAGGGTGATGGCAAAATTTGAACTGATCAGGGCTGACGTGGCTTGATCAACGATGTCTACCCGCTCGGCCATACTCGTAAACGCGACCGTCTCCACGTGATCCACCTGCACGGGCGTGGTGGCCGTGCGCGGTGCCGTGCAACCGGCCACCAACAGGGACCAGGCCAGCACGAAGCACAACGGTCGCAAATAGACGCGGATCTTCACGAGGACGACGAACAGGGTTGAACGGGCAAGTGACTACTTAAATCAGAAGACTACTCAAGATCGTGATCGACCTCGGCATAATTCGCTTAAACGTTGAGGATTTTCAGGAAGGTCCTTGGCGCACAGGAAGAAATCCGACAACGAGGAGCGCATGTCACGGCCTCCTGGCTTCGACGATCCGTTGCCGACCGGCCAGATCCCTATGAACGTGGATATCCTGCAGACCCTCTTTGCTGAACAGCTCAGCCACAGTCGCTCCCTTGTCCGCGTGCACCTCCACGAATACATACCCTTCCGGCGTGACCAGACGAAGCGCCTGAACCGCTATCGCCCGATAGAAATGCAACGGATCAGGACCTGAGAACAGGGCGATATGTGGCTCGTGGTCCCGGACTTCCGGTTGCAGGTCGTCCGATTCGGAGTCTGGTACGTAAGGCGGATTGGAAATCAGAACTGAAAAAGACCGGTCAAGCATCCGGGCCAGATCGGCATCGCGCATGTCGGCTTCTTCAAATCGCACGGAGGCATCGAGGCGAGTCGCGTTCGTTCGGGCCATCTCGAGGGCCGCCGGTGATACGTCAATCCCGAAGCAGGTCGTACCAGGACGTTCACAGGCGATGGTGACCGGGATGCATCCCGAGCCCGTCCCAAGGTCGATGATGCCGCCTTCCAGAATATTCGATGGTAGAGACAAGACGCGTTCGACCAGCTCTTCCGTTTCCGGCCGAGGAATCAACACGGCTGGAGAAACCTGAAAAGTGCGACCGTAGAAAACGACTTCCCCGAGGATGTATTGGATGGGCTCTCGTTGAATCCGTCGCTTGACCATGTCGTGGAGGGCCTGAAGCGATCGGAAGCCCAGTGGCGCTGCCGCTCCGGTGATCAACTCCAGTCGCGAGAATCCCGTCACATCCTGGACCATCCACTCCACTTCCCTTCTGGGGTTCTCGATGCCCGCAGCGATCAACTCGGCTGTCAGGTCAGCTATCAGCTTTTCCGTTTCGGAAACCGGATTCATTTAGAGGATTTGAAGGGAAGTGTATATTTACGCGTTGAACCCGACGCAGGGTACTCCGATCCACCCGGTCCGCTCCTCGAGTGACCGGGAATTTTTTCGGGGCATCATGTAAACGCTTACATGGCTATTAAAGGCCGTACAGAGTGTTTTTGGGCTTCAATTCGAGATTACCCGCCCAGTCCCATTGCTTTCACTGCCCATTCCTGGCCACACATGACTCCACAGGACCAACTAAAAGAACTCAGCGAAAACCTCTGGTGGAGCTGGAATCCGGATGCGCTGACCATGTTCACGCGACTGAACCGGTTCGCATTCCAGTCTTCCCGCAACAATCCGCTTGTCGCGCTCAAGCATGCCAAAAAGGATGCCCTCGAGGATCCCTATGTCATCGAGCAGATCGACTCGGTCCACCGCAAGTTTCGCCGGTACATGGAGACTCCGGGTGGACAGGAGGACGGACCCAAGACATCCTACTTCTGCATGGAGTACGGTTTGCACGAAAGCATGCCGCTCTACTCGGGAGGGCTCGGCATCCTGGCAGGTGACCACGTCAAGGCCGCGTCTGACGTCGGTCTTCCCTTCACTGCAGTGGGGCTCTTCATCCGTGAAGGGTACTTCCGCCAGTATTTCGATGAGAAGGGAAACCAGCACGATGACTACCCTGCTATCGATGTTACCGACCATCCGGTCGAACTGGTGACGGACGACGACGGGAATGCGGTAGTCGTTACCGTCCATTCGGGCGAAGAGGCCATCCACATCCGGTCGTTCCGCATGCAGGTGGGCAAATCGACGTTGTATCTGCTCGATACGGACTTTTCGGACAACCCTTACTGGATCCGCTTCCTCACGCGCCGCCTGTACCAGGGCGACCGCCTGACGCGGCTGCAGCAGGAGATCATCCTCGGGATCGGTGGGCTTCGCATGCTTCGGGCGCTTGGCGTGGAGACCGATGTCTACCATATGAACGAAGGCCACTGTGCGTTTCTCGCTCTGGAGCTACTCAAAGAAGCACTGGGAGAGGGATTGACCTGGGGCCCTGCCTGTGAGAAGGTCCGTCAGAAGTGCGTGTTCACGACGCACACGCCGGTACCAGCTGGCCACGATCGGTTCGCACCGGAGCAGTTCAACTGGGTCATGTCGACCATGCGCCAGGAGCTTGGTGTCGACGAGACGACGCTGCTCGGCCTGGGCCGCGTCGACGTGAATGATCACGCTGAGGAGTTCACCATGACGGTGCTCGGCCTCAAGCTGGCTCGTGCTGCCAATGGCGTCTCAAAGCTCAATGGTGAAGTCGCACGTCGCCAGTGGCACCACCTGTATCCCGATCGGGACGTGGACGAAGTGCCGATCTCGCACATCACCAACGGTATCCACTTGCCCACGTGGGCATCCCCGGCTTCCCGGACCTTCCTGCGCGTGAACCTAGGCTCGTGGACCAACGATCGCGATAAGCCATCGACGTGGGATCGCATTGAAAACGTGTCCGACGCGGATATCTGGGAGTATCGTCGCAAGCTGCGTCAGAACCTGATCGATTTCGTCAATCGCCAGGTGGCTCGTCAGACGCTGCCCCAGGAATCGCTTCTGAATCCGCGCGCATTGACCATCGGATTCGCCCGTCGGTTTGCCACGTACAAGCGCGCTCCGCTTCTCTTCTCGGATGTCGAGCGCGTAGCTGAGCTGTTCAGCAAGTACGAGCGCAACATCCAGGTGATCTATGCCGGCAAGGCACACCCGAAGGATGAAGGTGGGCAGGCGTTCATTCGCCAGATCTACGAGCTGTCACAGCGCAGCGAGTTCAAAGGTCGATTGATCTTCCTGGAGAACTACAACATGGAGATCGGTCGCATGCTGGTCTCAGGTTGTGATGTCTGGCTGAACAACCCGCGCCGGCCCTACGAGGCCTCCGGAACCAGTGGACAGAAAATTGCCCTCCACGGAGGACTCAACCTGTCCATCCTGGACGGTTGGTGGCCCGAAGGCTACGACGGCTCCAATGGCTGGGCGATTGGTCACGAAGCTTCCCACGTCATCAAGGACCCTGAAGTTCAGGATGCCGAGGACGCCGAATTCCTGTACTCGGTCCTGGAAAACGAAGTCCTGCCGCTGTTCAACAGCCGGGGGGAGGATGGGCTGCCAACAGAATGGATCTCGATGATCCGCTCCTCGATCCGGTCGCTGACGTATCGATTCAGCGCCCATCGCATGATTCTGGACTACGTCAATCAGATGTACAAGGAGAAGGTCGGCGAACTCGTCTGACGGGATTCGTCGGACTGACTTCGTCCGACTCGCCTCGTCCGACAGACCTCTTCGACAAACCGTTTTCCGACTCGCGGAAATGAAAAGGGGGGGGTCGCACT
>JANQQV010000020.1 GCA_028284865.1 Rhodothermales bacterium
GAGTGAGATCTCCTCAGAGCCAAAGAAATCCACGAGATCAGATCGATAGGCACGCCGCGTGGCTGGACGATCAAACTTCAAGAGATACGTATCAAGCAGCCTGTCCGAAAAGGACTTCGCCGGGGATCCGGAAGAGATATGTACCAGATGGTCGGACAAGGGTGCACTCAGAGGTCAAGGGATCGAAACTCACTCGTATTTATAAAGTATGATAATAATAGTTATCGTACAACAAGGAGCTTGTGAAACGGATTTAACACGTGAATACCGTCATTCGTGAAGCAATCTGACTGAATTGCCGTACGACAGTCCTCATCATTCACAGACGCTATGCCCTGGTTACTCATTCTGTTTGTCGTTGTCCCGGCACTTGAGCTGTACGTGCTGATCCAGATCGGTACGGTCATCGGTGCAATGAACACATTCCTGCTCATCCTTGGGACCGGAATCCTCGGTTCTTGGCTGGCCAAGAATCAAGGCCTTGCCACGTGGCGCGCATTGAATCAGCGGTTCAGTCAGGGCCAGATTCCAGGAAAAGAATTGATGGACGGTGCCATCATTCTCGTGTGCGCTGCATTGCTGCTTACGCCGGGCGTTATCACGGACGTCATTGGATTGGCCGGATTGATTCCGGTCACCCGTGCCGGATTCAGAAATGTCCTGTCGGCCTTGTTCACGGCGAATCCAGCTTTTCGCGTCAGCTTTGGCGCTGGTTCGGTGTACAATGCGTATCGTGGAAGCACGAGCCAACAAAGTGGCCCTGATCCGTCCGGCACTCCACATGCGGGAACGGAATCGCCGCAGGAGGCCTCACTTGAAGACGAGCCGATCGTCTCAGGCTCGGCAAAATCGCGTCCTGCGCATATGGAGCCGACTTCAGGCGTCTGAATATGCCCAAAAAACCGTCACCTGAGTCTCCAGCGACCAAGACGCCTGCGGAGAATTTGCTTGCGATTCAGGCGCATCTAGATACACTGGAAACGTACCTGGGCGACTATGATCTCCAGGAAAGCGCGGTTTCAGAATGGTCTGTCGGACAGCACATCGAGCATATCCTTGCAGCGACATCCCTGTTGACCGTTCTGTTGCTCAGGAACCGCACCCTTGAAGACGAAGGCGACCAGCGTTCCATCAAGCCAACGCTGTTGAATCGCGGTCGTATTCCACGCGGAATAGCTCAGGCGCCCGAGGCCACCGTTCCAGGTGACAGTCCCGCGCTAGACGATCTCGAGAAGCAATTACGAGCATGTCGTAAAAGGGTCGCCAGATTACCCAATGCCGAATCGGAATCCGTGGTTACTCACCCGTACCTCGGCGACATGAATCGTGATGAAGCTCTAGCCTTTATGGTCATTCACCTCGATCATCACTTGAAGATCATGGCCGACATTATGAAGGACGCGAAATAGTCGCTGCTTACTTCATTCAGTACGCGATGCGTACGTCGATATGCCATGCGGCAGAAAGACTTTCGGCGATCTCGCGCTCTTCGTCTGTGACGTCGCCGTCGGACTTTGCAATCGTGATCAAATCATCCAGGACGATGAGTCGTTGCGAGCGACGTAGCGCATCTTTGATGGCTCCAATGGAGTCCTGGATATCGGATGCGTCCGGTCCCTGTGCGTAATACTGGATCGCGGTTCGAAGGATGCTGCGGAGATCTTCCTCGTTCAGATCGGGCTCCCACTCCCCCAGTCGATTGATCATTGTTCGGATTTCTACGTCCGTCAAGTCGCCATCGGATGCGTGTCCCATGATTAGGTACATCAGTGCGATATCATGCATGACACTCCATTCGGGGTCATTTTCGAGGCGTGCGCTGGTTTCATCGATCAGACGGTCTTTGGTAGCCTTGATATCCCAGGCGGTCGCTAGGATGGACAACAGATTCTGCTCTGAGTTGAGCAGGACACCGTCCGCCTCGGCAATGCGCATGACATCTTCGAGTACCTCTCGACGCTGTTCGATTTTGAGCGCTTCTCCGAGAGCGCGCACCGAATGCACGAACTCCTTCTCCGCGTCGGACTCGAAGAACACCGAAGCAGCTTCCAGCACGATTTCGTGAACGTCGTGATCGGTCAGATTCGGTCGCCACTTCCGGATAGAGGCCGAAATGGCGTCTACTTCCTCGTTTGCGAGATCCGCGTCTGTCGAGTAAGCCAAGGTCAAAAAGACCAGGGCTATATCATGGAGATGGGTCCAGGATTCTTCGTGCGTGTGCATGCGTCGTTGTCGGATGATCAGATGAAGATGCTACGGTGCATCTGCAACGGAAGATACACTGAAAACCGCCCGTTGGGATGAAGAAACGCAGGTATCCTTCCCGCGGACACCACGAGACAAGTACTTCGTTTCGCCCAACGAATATGAAAGTGTCAAACCTTGGAAAAGACCTCCGTCAGCTCCTTTTCTACTTCCAGCCAACCTTCTTCGGCGTACCAGTCGACAGTCGTTGACGAGACGATTCGACCCTCAGCGCCAGAATCCATCAATTCCTGCCGAATGTCCCGAATGGCATCGGGCTGTGGTCCCCAAACGAAATCCACTGTCCCATCGGGCTGGATGTGTGCGAGTTTGGGTATCGAACGCTTGCCGTTTGTCAAGAACTGCTCCATCACCTCAGGGTGGTCATCCTTAAGAAGGATGCGTAGAGTGATGTTTTCATGCCTATCACTTGCCCATTTCACCATCGGAAGGCTGTATGCTGAGTCGACACACCAATCGTCTGTGATGAAGAGCCAGTCAGCAGGGCCTGTCAGGGCTTTCACGGCCGCCTGGAAGGCTTGAGATGGAGACCACAGCTCTTCCACCCTCTCCTGGCGCTCCAGATTGTACTTGGAATAGAACCGGGTACGCCGAGCAACGGGATCCAGCCCTTTCATGGGAAGAGCGTTCTTGGCCCGCCATTGGTCCATGTAGTTCTCGAAAGTCAGTCCGGCTCGGATCTCAGAGAGCAGTTCTTTGGATAGCATCGATTTCCTTGATTGTGATGCGCCTGCGTTGAGTTGGAGTTCGTCAGTGTTACTAGCTGCACCTCAAGGCTATTGGTCTGCAGGGGTTGGACCGCCTTCTTCGACGGAAACTACATGCGTCAGACGGACAAAATGGGGCTTTCTGCTTGTCCAAAGGTCCAAGAATCTATATACTCTGAAAACGTTTTCAGAATGTGGTGATGCGACGGCTTTCACGACTCTTCGTGTGCCCTCAATCATGCCTGAATACCCCAATCACTCCACTTTCCAAGCCATGAGTGCTGCACAATCGACCTCCAAAAAAGTCCCCTTCGGATTGAAGCTGGCTTGGGGTTTCGGAATGCTGGCCAATCAGATGTTTCCTGCAGCATTGGGGGTATTTCTGGTCGTCCTCGTCCAGAATCTGGGCTTCTCCCCCCTCCTCTGGGGAGTCATTTTCTTCGCACCGCGGCTTTTTGATGCCATCACGGATCCCATCATGGGATTCATCTCCGACAACACGAGATCCAAATGGGGGCGACGTCGCCAATACATCTTCATTGGTGCGATCATCCTCGGCTTGTCTTACATGGCCATGTGGCAGCTGTACGCTGAGAACGGTGTCACATTCAATTTTGTCTACTTCATGGGCTTCTCGCTCGTGTTCTATCTCGGCCTGACCATATTCAGCGTGCCTTTCGTGGCCATGGGATATGAGATGAGCGATGATTTCCACGAGCGTACCAACATCATGGCAGTGGGCCAGTTTGTCGGGCAGTGGGCCTGGGTGATTGCCCCGTGGTTCTGGGTGATCCTCTACGATCCAGCATGGTTTCCAGATGCTGCTACTGGGGTCAGAGAGCTGTCCATTTGGGTCGGAGTCGGTTGCGGGATTCTGGCAATGATCCCGGCCATTTTCATCAAGCAAAGGTCTACCGTGGACCGGGACGATCTGGCCACTGTTTCCATGGCGACCATGGGTCAGAGTCTAAAGGAGATCGCTTCAGCGACAGCGGATGCCTTCCGGATAAAGCAGTTCAGACAGATCGCTTTTGCCACCTTCCTGATCTTCAATTCTTTCAACGTCATCGCGACGTTCACTTTCTTCATCATCCTGCACTATCTCTTTGCCGGCGATGAAGCAGCCGTGGGTATTTGGCCGGCCATGCACGGTTCGATCGGGGCGCTTGTGACCACGTTCATCGTGATCCCCATTGTGGCATGGGTGTCGAAATTCCTGGGCAAGAAGAAGACCTTCATTCTGTCTCAGGCGGTCTCGGTTGTCGGCTATATCCTGTTCTGGTTCCTGTTCGTTCCGGGTAAGCCCTACCTCTTTCTCTGGGCGCTTCCTTTCCATTCATTCGGCATCGGGGGTCTGTTCACCCTGATGATGTCGATGACGGCAGACGTCTGTGACATTGACGAATACAATACCGGGAGGCGGCGTGAAGGCACCCTGGGAGCCGTCTATTGGTGGATGACCAAGTTCGGTCAGGCATTCGCAGGATTGCTTTCAGGGGTGATCATGGCCATGGTGGGCTTCGACGCAGCCAATGTCACCATGGATGCCATGACCGGGCTCCGTTTGTTCTACACCTTCCTGCCGATTGCAGGAGTGATAGGAGCCATAGCCATCATGTGGAATTACGATATCACTGAGGAAAAGGCCAACGAAATCCGCAAGGCATTGGCCGATCGTGCGTCAGTCGCTACGTCTTCCGCTTCCTGAGTTCACCCGTTCACTTTCTGCCCTCGTAAATGGGGCAAACAAGCACCGTTATGTCAGGCACCTCGATTCACGTTGATACACCTGCCAAGCATCACGCGACCCGAAATGGCGTCGCAGGCTCCTATGTAGAGCTGGACGGGGAATCGTATTACGAAATCCGCAACAGCCACCTGATGGCTGAGTTCTTCATGTCCATCGTGGGGGCAGACGACCATTGGATGTTCATTTCCAGCCGAGGTGCGCTTTCAGCGGGAAGGCGGAATCCAGACGGAGCCATATTCCCATACGCTCCGGATGACCAGATTTCTGCCATGCAGCGCAGTACCGGCCCCACGACCGTCATCTCCGTCCCGGACACAGGAGTCGTGTGGCAGCCCTTCTCGATCGGAACGGGCGACAAAGCTGGATACGAGCAGTCCGTGTTCAAGTCACCCATGGGAAGCAAGGTCGTCTTCGAAGAGCGCAACGATGATCTTGGGCTGACATTCAGATACCGATGGACGTTCAGCCCCCGGTTCGGCTTTGTCAGGGATTGTGTGTTGACTAACACCGGGCGATCCGATCGCACCATCGATGTGTTGGACGGGATTCAGAACCTGCTCCCATGTGGTGTCGGACAGGATTTCTGGCATCGTTTCAGCAACCTCGGCAATGCGTACAAGAAGAGTGAGCTCCTGGAATCCAGTCGCCTCGGCATTTTCTATTTGAGCTCCGTTCCTACGGACCGAGCAGAGCCCTCGGAAGGTCTGCGCTCCACCATCGTGTGGCACGATGGGTTTGATCCCGATGCGCTGCTCCTCTCCCCCTCTCAGGTGCCGGCCGCCATCCGGGGTGAACAGATTGTCACAGAGCACGCACGACGTGGCCAAGTAGCGGCCTATCTTGTTTCCAAACGACTGGATCTGGCACCAGGGAGCAGCATCCGTTGGAGACAAGTGGCGGACCTGGACAAGGATCAGGCCGACGTCATCAATCACTCCGCCTGGCTCGCTTCGGGTGCCGATACCTGGGACATGGTCGACAAGGATATTGCGGAGGGCGAAACCCACCTCAAACGCCTCATCGCCTCGTCAGACGGCTTACAGTGCGGCTCGAACCTGAATCGAACGAATCGGCACTTCTCCAATACGCTGTTCAATGTCATGCGCGGAGGCGTTCCGCTTCAAAACTACGAGGTAGATACAAGCGACTTCCGAAAGCATGTGGACGTGTTCAATCGGGATGTAGCTATTCGCCATTCCGAATTACTGTCGACGCTGCCTGATCAGATTGATCATGCTGTTTTGAATGAGCGTCTCGCTGAAACCAAGGATCCGGATCTCATCCGTCTTGGACTCGAGTATTTGCCTCTTGCCTTCAGTCGGCGACATGGAGATCCGACTCGACCGTGGAATCGGTTCTCCATTGATCTGAAGAGTGAGGACGGAAGTAGCAACCTGAACTATCAGGGCAACTGGCGCGATATCTTCCAGAACTGGGAAGCGCTGGGGATGGCTTTCCCGGATTTCTACCCGGCTATGATATGCCGCTTCGTCAATGCGACGACTGCTGACGGTTACAACGCTTATCGGATCACCAAGGATGGTCTGGAGTGGGAAGCGCCCGAGCCGGAAGACCCGTGGTCAAACATCGGGTACTGGAGTGATCATCAGATCATATACCTGCTGAAGCTTCTGGAATGGAATCGTCGCTTCCACCCTGGATCATCCCGGGAATTGCTTTCCGAGAGGGTATTCGTCCATGCTGAGGTGCCCTACCGGATCAAGGACTTTGATGCCATCAAGGCCAATCCGCAAGAGACCATCGATTATGATTGGTCGCTGTCTGAAGAGATTGAAAGCCGCGTCGAGAAGACGGGCTCTGACGGAAAGCTGTTGCGCGATCAATCGGGAAGCATCCATCGCGTGACGCTTCTCGAAAAGCTTCTGACGCTCTCCATCGCAAAGCTGTCCAATTTTGTCCCAGATGGAGGCGTCTGGCTGAATACACAGCGTCCCGAGTGGAATGATGCCAACAATGCCTTGGTTGGAAACGGGCTTTCCATGGTCACGACCGGCTATCTCCATCGTTGGTTCGACTTTCTGGTTGATTGGATCGAAGAGGAGCAGAACGGCTCTTATCCCATCTCATCCGAAGTCAAGAATGCCCTCGTAGCGATCCACAAGGTCATTCTGGAGAATCGCCCGCACATTCAACACGGATTCGATTCTACCTCGCGCGCTCGCATGGTTGAGGCGCTCTCGCGAGTGGGGTCAGACTACAGAGACACGCTGTACAACGAGACTCCTTCGGGAAATACGGAAGAACTGGATCGTGGCGACCTGCTCTCATTTCTATCGGAATCACGCAGCCTGATGGCTGCGAGCATCCGCGCCAATCGACGCGAGGATGGGCTCTACCACTCGTACAATCTGCTGAGGTGGACACGTACTGGCCTCGAAGTAGATGTCTTGTACGAGATGCTCGAAGGCCAGGTCGCCATGCTTAGCAGTGGCTTACTGTCCAGTCAGGAGGCTATTGATCTGCTGGAAGCTCTGAGACAGAGTGCGCTCTTCCGGGCAGATCAGAACAGCTACATCCTCTATCCGAATCGGGACCTGCCAGAGTTCCTCGAAAAGAACCAGCTGACTGCCGCTCAAATCGCTGAGTATCCGTTGCTGAGTGCCCTTGTAGATGCGGGAGACACCCGAATCGTGAAAAGGGATGTCGAGGGCGGTTACCACTTCAATGGAGACTTCAGAAATGCCTCTGAACTAAGGCAAGCACTTGCTCAGCTGGATCAGCAGTATGCAGGGTTGGTCAGTGAAGATCGAGAGCGAGTGTGTCAGTTGTTCGAGGAAGTGTTTGATCATCGAACGTTTACCGGGCGCTCGGGTACGTTTTTCGCTTACGAAGGTCTCGGGTCCATCTATTGGCACATGGTATCCAAGCTCGGACTGGCGGTAGCTGAGTATGTCGAGAAGTCCCAGGCCAATGCTTATCCGGATCACCACAAGGAGGCGCTTCGTGCTCACCTTGAATCGATACGGGATGGAATCGGAGCTGAAAAATCACCGGAGCATTATGGCGCCTTTCCGTCCGATCCGTACTCTCACACGCCAGAGAATGCTGGTGTTAAACAGCCCGGAATGACCGGCCAGGTCAAAGAAGATGTCCTGGCTCGATACATGGAACTGGGCGTTGAGATCGAGGAGGGCATGCTCGGATTCTCCCTTTGCGGATTCGACCCGAGCGAATGTGTGAGAGTAGAAACGGAGTTCGAGTACTTCAACCTCGAAGGCCATTCAGCATCTGTTTCCGTTCCCGCTGGCGGATTCGCGTTCACGGTATGCCAGGTGCCTGTCGTCTACCGACCCGGAGATCGCCGCGAGATCCGAGTCCACGAGTTGAGCGGCGTGGTAGATGTCATTGAAGGATCCCGTCTTTGCGGCGACGTCAGTCGTGAGGTGTTCGGTCGGTCGGGACGGGTGGCAGCGATTGAATGCGTCTGGCCGGAGTTGGCTTGACACTCCCTCGCTGCACGACCGTCGGTAGCTTCATGTTTGGCCCGTTCAGTTAAGGAACGACTCGAGCGATCGTCCCGCCTGAATGTACTTCGAGTGGACGTCCAGGTAGGTGTCCCTGACCAGAACATCGACTTCGGCCGGTGACATGAATCTGTCCGAGAATCCGGGATGATCTCGGTCGATAACCAGCCTGGATGCTCCGAGAAAGTGACCGATCAACTCTTTGGGGTTCTCGTCACCAACGGCGATACGGATATTTGTTGGAGCAATTCCTGATTCCGCCAGGGCTTCGCGATCCAATTCAGAGTGGGAAGTGAATGCGGGACACAGGATGGTGGTATTGCACTGGCCCAGGCTCACCATGTGATTGAATACAGGTGACAGGCTGTCGAAGAAGCTTATGAACGTCTCTCGCTCCAGTCCTGAATCCTCAAAGTCAATCGTGAATAGCGGCGCAGGGAGTCCGAAGCGAAGTCCGCGCTCGCGCTGGTCATGATTCCAATGGCCTTCGAGTGCATTGCAGTGCACGTTAATTCCCGAATGAGATGCGAGGAAACGAGCCAGCACCAAGGTGTTGATGCACTTCTTCAGCATGCGCATCTCGAGAGTCTTGATCCCCGATATCACCTCAAAGGCTTTGTCCGCATCCAGGAACGCGCCCTTGATGTAGTAGGCATCCCAGAACAGCGTGTCCTGCCAGGATCGACCTGCCATCTCCTCTCCTTTCGGGATGAACATGCGCTCATTCCGCGCGATGACCACGCCTGCCGTGGCGTTTCCATTCCCCGTCAGATCCTTCGTATACGAGTGAATGAGATAGTCAGGTCGTTCATCCGGGTTTGCACGCTGAAGGGGCTTATCGAGAAACGGAGTAGCCACGGTTGAGTCGTGAATTACGGTCCATCCGCGCTTATGTGATTCGGCTGACATACCCGGGATGTCAAGAACGAAGCCGTGCGGGTTGCAAGGCGACTCAACGTAAAAGAAGACGTTGGCACCCGCAGCGATCTGATCAGCGTACTGTTCGGAGATCTCTTCAGCTCGCGAAACGAAGGACTCCCGGTCATAGCCATCGAACCACTCAATGTGGGCTCCAAGTCGCCGTTCGTCACCATAGAAATCATGGAGAAGCTGCCAGGTACCGCCGTATACGTTTCGAGAAACCAGGACAATGTCTCCCCGACCAAGTACGTGTCCCAGCAGGGTGTCGATGGCAGCCATCCCTGAATTGAAGTTCCAGGCCAGATACTCGGAGGCGTGCGGTCCTGCCTCCAGGTCGACGATGTGATTGGCCAACGAGATTGAAGTGGGGTTGAGCAATCTCGAGTAGATCTCGTGCAGCGCCTCTTTCCCGTGGAAAGCGTCATCCACCCATTCTGTACATGCATAGATGTACGTGGCCGTTCTTACGATTACGGGATTGGCCGAGAATAGAGCGGTCACATTGTCGAAAATCGGATACGGTCCCTTGGCCTGCAGGGAGTCGTCGGACATGTCCAGCTCCTGGTAGCTCTTCCGGAATGGGTTCTGAAGCGTGTCCAGAATCTTGGCGACCTGAAAAGACAGAAACTTCTTCGCATTGAACCATGCAATCCGATCGGTACGGTCAAGGCCCTCGATCGTATCTGCGGTGACCTTCCAAAGCCTGTCCATGTCAGCCTGCGCCTCGTAAAGGGCCGAACATGCGTTCAAAAGTGCGTGGCCATACTCCGATTCGGGCTCAACACTGAAGTGCTGCAGCTGCTCGCGGGCCAGAGCCTCCACGGTCGAAGCAGTTGTCGATTTGCGGCGTGGCGACAGGACTCGGGCTGCCTCCATGCGTTGAGTGTTTTCGGACGTCGTCGAGATTTCCATGGGTTCTGGCGATCATGAATGCAGACTCATCGCTACATGATGCATATTATGCGGCAAAGAATCCCTCCGGCCGAACTCTATTCAGTCCTATTCCCGAATGAAACGAGTAGATCGAATCGACGAACGAATTATCGAGCTCTATCAGAAGGATGCTCGGATGACCAATAAATCGGTCGCAGCTGAGCTTGGAATCGCTCCTTCCACAGCCTTGGAGCGAACACGGCGATTGGAGCAGATCGGTGTGTTCAAAGGATTTCATGCCGATGTAGAACCACGACACCTCGGCATCCGGCTCCTCGCCATGATATCAGTCCGGTTGAGCAAACACGATCCGCACGCTGTATTCCGGTTCACGAATCACGTACTCGAACTCCGGGAGGTTCGAGATATCTATCACGTGGCAGGTGAGAACGACTTCCTGATCCATGTGGCGGTGAAAGACTCGGAGCATTTGCGAAGGGTTGTGCTGGAAGGAATTACGGCGCAAGTCGAGGTGGAGCATGTAGAGACGAATTTGATCTTCGATCATCATCGAGACCATGTCCTTGAATCGTGCTGGGAGACTGAACTCTGATCACGATCAGGGATAGAACCCGGACCAATCACGCCTCGTCAACACGCTGATCATGCCCGGAACCGCTTCCTCCCTCCCTCTCAAATCCGTTCTGCTCGGGACTGCAATCGCCATCACCCTGCTGGGGTGCGAGGCGGCTCCTTCCTCTGAACAACAAACTCCTCAGAACGAAGCAAGTGCGTCGCCAGTAGAGTTCGTCCAGGTTGTCGATGATGAACGAGGAATGCGCCTGACGGTGGATGGTGAGGACTTTTTCGTCATGGGCATGAATTGGGACTATTTCCCTCGCGGCACCAACTACGCATTCAGCCTGTGGTCGCAACCGGACGATGTCATCAAGGATGCGCTTGATCGCGAGATGAGCATGATGCAGGAAGCCGGCATCAATGCCATTCGCCAATATGTCGGCGTGCCTCCGCGCTGGGTGGCTTATATCCATAAGAACTACGGCATTTACACAGTTTTGAATCACGCGCTGGGTCGTTACGGCGTCTCGGTAGATGGCGAGTGGATCGCCAACACGGATTATGCCGATCCTGCCTCGCGGGAGGTAATCATCTCCGAAGTTGTTGCCATGGTCGAAGCCTTCAAAGACACACCGGGCGTCTTGATGTGGCTGCTGGGCAATGAGAACAACTATGGACTGGTTTGGAGCGGAGCGGAAACCGAGAATCTTCCCGAAGAGGAGCTGAACGTTCAGTTGGCAACTCCTCTGTACACCTTGTTTGGCGAAGCCGCCGATCGAATCAAAGAGATTGACACCCTACGCCCTGTTGCCATGGCCAATGGCGACTTGGGGTACATGGATCTGCTCGTTGAGCACGCTGCGTCAATCGATGTTTTTGGTACGAACGTCTATCGAGGACTGGACTTCACGGATCTCTTTGATCGTGTACATGAGGAATTCGGGAAGCCGGTTATGCTGACTGAGTTTGGTGCGGATGCCTATGACGCCAAGCAGGGACGCGAGGATCAGGAGACGCAGGCCAAGTACTTCCATTCCCAATGGAGGGACATTTATGCGAACGCCTCAGGATTTGACGGTGCGGGCAATTCGGTTGGTGGCCTGGCCTTCCAATGGTCGGACGGCTGGTGGAAACATGGACAGGAGACCAGGCTGGATGTGCATGATACCACCGCCTCATGGCACAATGAGGGCTATCCCGAGGACTTTGAGGAAGGGCAGGACAACATGAATGAAGAATGGTTTGGCGTGGTCGCCAAGGGCCCCACAGATGAGCGGTGGCAGTTTGACCTGATCCCTAGAACGGCTTATCACGTGATCCAGGAAATCCACACGTTGGATCCCTACGCAGCCGGAGTGGATTCCGCATCGATGGACGCTCATTTCGACGGCATCGCTGTCAGCGGGTATCCTGACCTGGATCAATAGGCCATCGATTTGCGGCTGAGTAGCAGGTAAGCTCAGACGTCGAGGTCTTCTACCTCATCCACGTTGTTCATGATGAACTCGAATCGAGCCGAGGCATCCTTGCCCATCAGCTGGGAGATGGTCTGCTCGGTGATCAGTCGTTCGGCATCAGGAATCGTGACCTGCAGCAATCGGCGCTTCTCGGGATCAAGTGTGGTGTCGCGCAGGGTCTGAGGCATCATCTCCCCGAGTCCCTTGAATCGCTGGAGTTCGATCCGCGTCTTCTTGTTGCGTTTCTGGATCTCGGCTTTTATCCGCTCCCGGTCATCGTCATCGAGTGCCCAATACGTCTGCTTGGCTGCATCGATGCGATACAAGGGCGGTTGAGCAATGAAAACGAAGCCCTCCTCGATCAGCGGTTTCATGTACCGGTACAGGAAGGTCAGTAGCAGCGTCGAGATATGATGCCCGTCTGAATCGGCATCCATCAAGAGAATGACCTTGTGGTAACGCAGCTTGCCGAGATCCAACTGATCTCCGATGCCGCAACCCAGCGCCTGAACAACGTTGGATAACTCCTTGTTGTCCATCACTTTCTTCAGGGTGGCCTGCTCTGCATTCAGCACCTTCCCGCGAAGAGGAAGAATGGCCTGAGTGCCCCTATCTCGTCCCTGCTTGGCGGATCCGCCGGCAGAGTCGCCCTCAACGATGAAGAGTTCGCTGTCTTCCGGTGTAGTAGATGCGCAATCCGCGAGTTTACCGGGAAGGTTCAGCCGATGGCTGACGCTGGTCTTGCGACGCACTTTGGTTGCTGCGGCCCGACTGGCATGACGTGCTTTCGCTGCCTGAACCACACGCGTTGCAATGGCATCACCCGTTGAGGGGTGCCGATTCAGGAATTGCTCAAGCTCCAGGCGAACGGCACTCGATACGTGTCCTTTCACTTCGGGATTGTTGAGCTTCTCCTTCGTCTGCCCCTGAAACTGTGGGTCGACCATGAACAAGTTCACGATGCCGACCACACCTTCCCGGATATCATCTGCAGAGATCTCCAATTTCTTGGGAAGCAGATCGTGGGTATCCATGTAGGAGCGCACTGCAGAGCGGATGGCGTTCTTCAGGCCTTGCTCGTGCGTGCCGCCATCGGGGGTTGGGATCCCATTAACGTACGAGAACAGGGATTCCCTGGGTGCTTCGCTCCATTGGAGCGTGACCTCCACCCGCGATCCGTTTTCCATGGCTTCCTGGCGAAGCACGAATGGATCCGGGTGAACCGGCCGGATCTTCCCTATCGCCACCTTGTGGGCCAGGAATTCTTCGATGCCCCCCTCATGGTGGAATTCTTGTTTCTCTCCCGTTGCCTCGTTCTTGAAGGCTATCCGCAGCGCACCGTTCAGGTACGTCTTCGTCTCCAGGTTCTCGGCGATGATTGAAGCGTCGAAGTCGACCGTCTCGAAGATGTCGGCATCGGGACGGAAGAAGATGCTTGTCCCGGAGCCGCGCGTACTGCTTGAGGTCTTCTTGAGCTTCGTGACCGGCTTGCCTCGTTCGTAGCGCTGCTCCCAAGTCCCGCCGTCTCGCTTCACCGTTGCAATCAGCTCTTCGGAAAGAGCGTTGACGACAGAGGCACCTACTCCGTGGAGTCCACCTGAAGTGATGTAGTTGGAGCTGTCAAACTTGCCACCCGCATGAAGCGTGGTAAGGATGACTTCGATCGTGGGAATCTTCTTCGTGGGATGCTTGTCGACGGGGATACCGCGGCCGTTATCGATAACGGTAATGGAACGACCATCTCGATGCAGGATGACGTCGATGTGGGAGGCATACCCATTCGTGGCTTCATCCACCGCGTTGTCGACGACTTCCCACAGCAAATGGTGAAGACCCGGTTTTCCGGTGCCACCGATATACATCCCGGGACGCTTCCGAACCGGCTCGAGTCCCTCAAGGACCTGGATGCTTTCGCCTGTATACTTGGATCCGCTCAATGGAATACTGGGTGATTAGTCGGACATCCCGTCCGTGATTTCGACAACTGGGTAGATCACACGACCAATAGCGCCGCGCTTGATGATCAATCGTCCCTTGTTTCCTCGATTGGCCACCGGAAACTTGGTAGGGCGCACAATTTCCGATCGACCTCGGGTCGTTTCGACTTCCAGACCTTGCCGGGCCGCACGTGACAACGTGAATCCATTCACCTCATCACTGGCGTTGAGTCGAATCGCAATGACGCCTTTTGCTGCGTTCTTCATGACCGGAATCTGCGAAACCGGGAAGATGAGACAGTTGCCGTCACGGGTTGCCAGGCATACGTTTTCGGATCCCGCTGCAGGTTCTACTCGAAGGAGCTGCTCCTCTTTTCCGACCTTCATGAAGGCACGCCCGCTCACAGTGGAAGGCTCGGCATAGTTCTCCAGCGCGATACGCAAGGTCTGACCGTCTGACGTGACTCCCACCGCGTACGGGCCCTCCAACTCGGGTTCGCCGTCGGGAAAGAGTTCCAGCTCGGAGTCTTCCTTGGGAATGGGCTTCGGGAGCGCCCGTGTGTCCATGGACACGACACCCACAATGCGTTCGCGATCAGAGAAGTCGAACAGCTTCTGAATGGGCGATCCGTGCCCTGTCGTAGCTGCCAGATTTTCGGCCCTGGTCGTGTACGCTTTACCGAAGTTCGAGAAGAAGATGACGGATTTGCGCGTCGTTCCAGGCAGAATCCAGGCGACCGAATCGCCATCCCGGACACGGATGCTCTCCACGTCTCCGTATGAGCGCTGTCGCTTGACCCATCCATCATTCGTCACGATGACGAAGACGTCTTCTTCAATGATGTAGTCCTCGGCAGAGTACTCGACCTTCTCGTCTGGACCGGCAATCGTCGTTCTGCGTCCTTCCGAGTACGTATCCCGGATTTCGCGCAGCTCTGTTTTGATCAGCTTCCAGCGCGCTTCTTCGTCTCCGAGCAGCTTGCGCAGCTCGGCAGCCATAGCCTCCTTCTCTTCCAGCTCCTTCCGGATGGCATCAATTTCGAGCCTAGAGAGCTTGTAGAGCTTCGTCTCAAGGATGGCTTCTGCCTGCACATCATCAATCTGGAAGCGATGGATGAGTCTTCCAGCGGCGTCCGACTTGTTCTCGGATGCCCGAATGATCTTGATGGCCTCGTCGAGTGCATTGAAGATCTTCTCGAAGCCACGCAGGATATGGATGCGCTTCTCCAGCTGCGCGAGCTCATACTCCAAACGCTTCACCACGACTTCCATGCGAAAATCGAGGAAATGCCGGATGATGGTAGGCAGGTCGACCTTGGCAGGCGCTCCGATTTCAGGGTTGTCTGTTGGCAGCAGACATGTCAGGTTGACGTGGAATCGAGACTGAAGCGCCGTGTGCTTGAGCAGGAAGGCCATGGCAGCAGCACTTTCAGCGCCTCGCTTGATCTCCAGGACGATTCGCACGTCGTCGGTGGACTCGTCCCGGACATCCACCAACTGTGGCACTTTGCCCTTGATGATGTTGTCTGCAATCTGTTCGATCAGGGCGCTCTTCGTGATCCCGTACGGAATCGACGTAATGATCACGCGGCTCTTGCCTTCGTTCTCGTACTCGCCGCGAAGCTCGATAGCGCCTTCGCCCGCAGAGTAGATCTGGACAAGCTGCTCCTGAGTATTGAGCACCCGGCCCCCTGTGGGGAAATCCGGACCGGTGACGAATTTCTCCACCAACGTCTGAGTGCGCGCATTGGGTGAGCCGATCATGTAGATCGACGCATCGATCAGCTCGGTCAGGTTGTGCGGAGGGATATTGGTCGCCATTCCGACCGCGATTCCCGACGCACCATTCAGCAGGAGATTGGGGACGCGCGCTGGAACGACCACCGGCTCGAACAGGGAGCCATCAAAGTTGGGCCTGAACGCGACCGTCTCCTTGCGGATTTCGGAGAGCAGCTCCATGGCCAGTGGACGAAGACGAGCCTCGGTATAGCGCATGGCGGCCGGCGAGTCTCCATCCAGCGATCCGAAGTTGCCGTGACCTTCGACCAGAGGAGCTCGAAGCGAGAACTCCTGCGCCATCCTGACCATCGCGTCATAGATGGCTGAATCGCCGTGGGGATGGTACTTCCCCATGACCTCTCCCACTACCGTCGCGCTCTTCTTGTAGCGCGAATCCGGGTACAGATTCAGGTTGGTAAACATCGCATACAGGATGCGACGCTGGACCGGTTTGAGGCCGTCCCGAATGTCGGGCAGCGCACGGGAGGTAATAACGGACAACGCGTAGTTCAGATACCTGGAACGCGTTGTTTCGTGCAATGGGATGACGTCTACGACGGGCATGGGCCGTGAACAATAACGGACTAAGGTGACCAGCGGAGCAATGTACGAAAGCCCGATTCGATCTTCATTCCGGACTCGACACGTGGATAATTAAATCCGTCCGATACTACTCGTCGTAATGGATCATGTAGAAGTCACCGCGGGCTTCGCGATGCTGATCCAGGACACCGGCTCGCGTCAATGTGACCAGGAGCTTACTGGCATCTTCCCGTTCGAGATCAGCGATCTGTGCGAATCCATCCACCGTCACGCGACCGTACTGTTCGAGATAGCGCATCAACAGCAGCTCTTTCTCGCCGAACTCGAAATGAACACCATCGCCCAAGTGTTCAGTCTGCATGAGAGCGACGGATTCAGGTGAGGCTTCGACGCTCATGTCGTCAACCCGCACGTATGACGGGCCGCTTCCGTCTTCCACGTTCGTGACGATGAAATGAGGTTTGCGCGTGCTGTTGGGTACTGTCACCATGATCACGTCCCGTTTGGAAGTGACCGGAATGCGTTCGGAAACCCATCGCACCGCAGGCCTGCAATTCATGCCAAGCGCCTGCTTGAGCGCAAACTCTTCCTCGAGGGAATCGCGGACGCCCAGAATGGAGCCGTCGTCACCCACACCGATCAAAACGCGACCGCCGCCGGAGTTGGCAAACGCCACCACCTCCTTAGCCAAACGCTCGGGTTCGGGTACCCTTCGCTTGAATTCCAGATGACGGCCTTCTCCCCTGGCGACAAGCCGCTTGATCTCTTCCAGTGTCATGACGACAGATTCGGGTTCACATGGATGAATCGGATACGATCCATTCCTCCTGTTTGGCGCTTCGCATCATGAGACCCCGCACGGCTTCCTCAGGTGGCACATTCTCAAATAGAATGGAGTGCACCGCTTCCGTGATGGGCATCTCGACGTTGAGCGAACGGGCCAACTCCATCACAGATGCCGTTGTTCTCACCCCTTCCGCAACCATGGTCATTTCCGCCTGAACTTCTTCAAGCGACTTCCCTTGACCAATGGCGTAACCAAGATTACGGTTGCGGCTGAGCGTGCTCATGCACGTGACGACCATATCACCAATGCCCGCCAGTCCGCCGAACGTACCTTCACGAGCACCGAGTGCCACTCCCAGCCGTTTGATCTCGGCCAGTCCCCGAGTCAGGATTGCCGCCTTGGCGTTGTCACCATGTCCGACACCATCAGAAATACCCGCAGCGATGGCGAGAACGTTTTTTACCGAGCCTGCGATTTCAACACCCTTGAGATCCGTGTTGACATAGACGCGGAGTGTCGGTGTCATGAAGATGTCCTGGACCCGCTGAGCAGCTTCCATGTCGAGCGACGAAGCTACAACGGTGGTCGGCGTGGACTTCGCGACTTCCTCTGCGTGGCTGGGGCCATACAACACCGCGATCTGATCAGGTCTGGCAGAGACAAATACATCCGAAAGGACTTCGGAAGTGGTCATCAATGTCTTGTTCTCGATGCCCTTGGCCACCGAAACGATCAAGGTCTCTTCGTTGAAAAACGGCTTCAATTGCTCAGCAACCAACCGTACTCCCTGCGAGGGCACAGCTATCAGCCAACAGGTTGCCCCCTGGATGGCATCGGTCAAGTGATGCGTGATGTGAATCGAATCCGGTATCAGGGCGTCAGGTAGATAGGCCGGGTTGTGACGCGCAGTATCCATGTAGTGCGCGGCTTCTTCCCTACGGGCCCAAAGGCGTACAGGGTGGCCAGCGTTGGCCAGGCTGATGGCCAGAGCTGTCCCCCAGCTACCAGCGCCAATCACTGCAACGGAGACAGGTCGGGTATTCATTTCGCGAAGTGATTGGATCGGAAGGATGAAGCGTTGAAGTGCCCTGAAAGGAGAATCAGAGTTCGCCCCTTCCCCTCATGCCCCTGGCAGCCCGGAATGTCCTGATCCGATTCTCGGTGCCAGACAACAGCCTCTGAATATTGCTGCGGTGCGCGATGAAAATGCCCGTCGCCAGTACCAGACTGAATACGAAGATGGAGGCATCCAGACCATCAGCGTGAAGCCCGTATTTTTTGATGGCGATCGCACTCGGATAGGCCACGGTGGCGCTCAATGACGCAAGCGAAACGTATCGCGAAGAGAAAAGAACGAGAGCAAAAATGCCGAGCGTGAGCAGCATGACTCCAGGCGTAAGGGCCAAAAGCATGCCAGCCGTGGTATTGACGCCCTTGCCACCCTTGAATCCAGCCCAGACGGGGTACATATGGCCAATGACAGCAGCCATTCCGGCCATAAGCCTGACCACTGACTCCACTTCCCAGAAACCGAATCCGGAAGGAAGCGCATCGAGACGAATGGTGGCAATGACACCTGCGGCCAGAAGACCTTTGCCGAGGTCGACGAGAGACACGATCGCACCGGCTTTCCAGCCAAGAACGCGAAATGTGTTGGTTGCACCTGCGTTGCCGCTTCCATGGGCTCGCAGGTCAATTCCGTACGCCAGTTTACCTACCCAGACGCTGGCAGGGATAGAGCCAGCCAGGTAGCTAAGAATCAGAATGACCGCAACGGATAGCATGGGAATCGTGGGTGTCCGGTTCTGCTAAACACTCAGTTCACAATTACCTGAGATTACGTCCAAACGTTCCCGGAAGCAATCCGCTGAATGGAGCGTCGGACAGGCGGTTGGTTCAGCCCTGGACCACCTTCCCCATGACGAAGGGGCGATCGTCAGCACAGGCCGCAAGGACGGACTCCACATCAGAAGCAGGAACGGCAGCGATCAGGCCAACCCCAAGGTTGAATGCCGATCGCATGTCGTCTTCCGGTACGTTGCCAAGCTCCTGAATCAACGAGAAAATGGCCGGGCGCTCCCAGCTTGTGTAATCCACGTCGATGGTCAGTCCCTCTGGCATGATCCTTTTCGCATTGCCGGGAATGCCTCCACCAGTCACGTGAACAAGTCCTCGGATGTCGGCAGCCTCACGCATCATGTCGATACTCGACAGATAGGATTTATGGATTGCGAGAAGGCTTTCTCCAACGGATGCGCCTCCCAGTGCAATAGGTCTATCGTGCACGTCATAATGTGCGAACAAGACATGCCGGGCCAGGCTATAGCCATTGGTGTGCAGCCCGGTTGAAGGGAATCCGATCAGAACATCGCCTTCCTCGATGCGGGATCCATCGATGATGTCTTTTCGGTCCACTACGCCAACGATCGTTCCGGCAAGGTCGTATTCACCCTCATCATAGATGTCTGGCATCTCGGCCGTCTCACCGCCGATCAACGCACAGCTGTTTTCCTCACACGCTGTAGCGAATCCCTTGATGACCTGGAAAGCTGCGTCCTGATCCAGCTTCCCGGTTGAGAAGTAATCGAGGAAGAAAAGCGGCTTGGCGCCGCAGACTGCAATGTCATTGACACAATGATTGACCAGGTCCTGACCAACCGTGTCGTGCTGATTCATCTTGAAGGCGACCTTCAGCTTCGTGCCCACGCCGTCCACAGAGGAAACCATCACGGGATCCTCGTAGGCTCGCCAATCGACTCGGAAGAATGCACCGAACGCTCCGATGTCGGTCATCACACCGTCGGTGAATGTCTTGCGCACCAATGGCTTGATGCGATCGACCATTTCTTCTCCTGCGGCGACATCTACGCCGGCATCTTTGTAAGTCGTCATGGAATCAGAACTGCTGAAGAGGAATCGCGATCTCGAGGATCAGCTTCCGATGTGTGCTCGTCTCTCGGCCGCATTTCTTGGGATGAGGCGCTTGGTCAGTCAAAGTACCGTTTTCGGCTGAGACGGAATGCTGAATCAGAATGAAAAGTCTTAGGCGAATTGGTCGCCTGGCGTCCTGCGTGTGAGTCCGGAGGTGTTGGGTCCAGATGGACAGATCCTACCGGAACGCCAGCTTTCCGAACCATCGCTGCCAAGTGATCTGCATAGTGGAGAGCCTGCTGGTTTGAACAGGTTCTGACCACATACGCGCACCCATTTTCTCTGCGATACGGGTCCATTCAAGACTGGCAAACCACCATCGCTTGAACGGGCCGCGAGCGCCTCGGGGCAGATCCTGAGCCAGCGGAAGCATATCCGCCAAGTACTGGCGAATCAAGACACATTCTCTCCAAACAGCTCTTGCGCGATCGGATTCGGATGCGCGACCAACGACCACAACGCCACCTGAAGGATTCGCCCTTGAGTTGGCTTCATCGACATCAGCGGCGGTTTTCTCATTCAGCGGCAGGTCCGGTGCGTTTCGCAACATGTCCAATCTCAGCATCAGCAAGACCGCCATCATCCCGGCGTCGAGATGCGGATGGCGCCATGCGCCCTTAAAACCCAACATGGAAGCGGCCCCGTGGACCCACGGCGTGATATGCCGTGTCCAGGATGCGGTGGCGAATCGCTGATCGGCATCGAGAGCTGCCCATTGAAGCCACCCTTCCGCTACTTGCTGTTCAACAAGCGTTTGGGGAGGCGGGCCGGATGGCGTGCGGGCCATCCGGCCCGCCGAGAACGCTTCCAGGGCTTCTTGCCTGGCTCTTGGAAGCCACTCCACATCGGTCAAAGGAATGAGTCCTCGCAACCATTGCGACCATTCATCAACTCCAGCCTTATCGCTCTTCGATCCACACTTGGAGATCCACATCGTCGGATCAGGTATCGTTGAAGGGCCTGCGTTTGTCATGTCATGCAGGGTCATTGTGGTCACGGTCCCAGGATGACACCCATGGCGCGTCTGCCTTATTCAGGAATGCCTGCACGCCTGCCGCACAATCGCTGGAGCGACGGGCAGACGCGTTTGCCTCAGCTGCGTGCTGCATGGCACGCCCGAAAGGGAGTCCGTCCATCTCTACGAGGAGCGACTTAGTTCGCTTGATCGCCTCAGGCGACGTGTTTCTGGCTATCTGTCCAGCCAGCTCGAATACCGTGCTTTCGACATGCTCATCGGCTACTGAGCGTGTGATCAAGCCGATTCGAGCGGCTTCTTCAGAGGAGAGCAGTGTGCCTGTCAAGAAGAGCTCCCGCATGGCCAATTCAGTGAGCCGCGTTCGAGCCAAGACGGATACCAGTGCCGGAACGAAGCCGATTCGCGCTTCCGTAAATCCGAACTTTGCGCTTCGGCCTGCAATAGCCAGGTCGCACGCCGTTGCCAATCCACTACCTCCCGCTATCGCATGACCATTCACCCATGCAATGACCACTTTTGGACATGAGCGAATAGTTGAGAACAATTCCGCTAGTGCCAAGGAGTCCTTGAGGTTATCCTCGTCCGACGCCTCCGACATCTGGGACAGGGCATCAAGGTCGGCGCCAGCTGAGAACGCTTTCCCTGCTCCGGTGATCAGGATCACCCGCACAAAATCATCCTGCGCAAGCGACTGCAGAACACGTGTCAGCTCAAGGACAAGTGCTTGATTCAGCGCGTTCCTGCGCTCGGGGCGATTCATGGTCAGGGTGACGATCCGCCCATCCCGAGTGTGTTCAATGGAAATCATGGCTCTTTGTCGGTCACTGTTCCAGTAGGAAGTTACAGCCTCGAAGCTCAGCCTCGCTCAGTCTTCCATGAATGATGAACCCTCCATCTCGGGCCGAGACGCGATCCTGAGTCAAGACGGCGCTTACCGTATGGACATTGGCCAAATCCAATAGCGCAAGTGCTCCGGGTTCGCCTTCAGGTACAGGTGTGCGGCCGTCGTCAGGTGAAAGGACTTCAAATCGAACCCATGCAGGGGTTCGAAAGATGCCACGTTCATCGGTATAGCATTGGGAAAGCAACTCGCACATACCGTATTCCGATACAACGCGTTGGTGATCCACACCGAAGCCATCGCTTATTTGGTCGTGGAGTTCGACCCGACCAATGTGTCGACGGTGCGTCTTCATCCCTCCCGTTTCGATGACGACGCTACCTGGCGGCAGTTTCCAGTGATGGTGCTCCAATAGATCCAGTAGGCCAAACGCCGCACCGAATAGCAGCACTGGGGCTTCTTGCGATCTACAGGCCGCTTCGAGGACAGCGGTATCGCGCAGAAAGAGACCTGAACCATCGGCGCCTCGATGCTCGATCAGGTGATTGACCATGTAAACCAGTGAGCTTTCGTCGGCATAGGCTGGGAGGTGCCCCAGGATGACGGGGGCGCTGAGTTCGAATCCAAACTTGGAACCCACCATGGAATCATAGGCGCCTAGCAGACTGCGATTGTAAAGCCGCAGGTCTCGGACGTAGTGCCGGCTGCGGTCCTGGCCAGCCGTCCCAGAGCTCACGAATACGCGTTCGGCCTCGGAGGGAGCAAACGTCGCCACATCAGCTAGCTTGAATGCCTGCACCGGCAGGTAGGTGAATCCATCGTATCGACGATAAACCTCATTTCTCTCTCGCTGATAGCTCACGACAGCTTGCGCGAATCGATCGAAGGTATCGGTGGATGTCGGCGTCAGCGATGTGAACCCGTCGATGACCTCCTGGATCTCGACAGGAAGGGCGTTTTCCAATGAGGCGGCTTTCGTCACGGCGAATCAATCTGTCCCTTTACAAGACGATAGACTGGAAAGTCCTCACCCGGCTCGATCCAATCGTCCATCAATGCCCAATTGACCAACCCGTCATCCGAACGAGGCTCGAGAAGGTAGAAGGCCAGACGCGCCTTGTTTCCAGCGGTTGGAACGAGCAGACTACCCTCTTCAATCGTCATCTGGCGGTTCTCCCACGTACCCCAAACAGTTCGCTCGTTGATCTGCTGAAAGGCGCGTTGCGAAGCCTGCGTCGAATCGACGACGAACACCAACGTCTCCTGGCTTGAATCCAGATCATATTGCGAGAATGCTATCCCGTGACGATCAAGCATGCCGCCTACTGAACCAGCGGCTCGGGGCTCTACGATATAGTAGTCGGGGATAAATGATGTCTCCGTAGCTTCAAAAGCACCGAATTCAGGCAAGGGTTGAAACCACGTGGAGTCTGTCCGGGCGAAGTATGGGGCCCCACTGTATGGGTTTACCCGTTGCTCAACCACACCCATGCGAATCTCGGTTGATTCCGCATTGCGGAACGGCTTGAACTGCAGTCCTTGCTCTAGTCCCGGCATGGACCGCTCCTCTGCCGAAGCGATCGTGGACTCGATAACGTCGCGATGCTCGACGGCGTAGTCCACAATCGCGTTCACGAAATACAGGCTGGCAAGGATGCGCTCTTCAAACGAGGCGTAGGCATAGGCCTCGCTAAGGATGGCGACCCGATCACGAAGACCGATGTAGTTGTTGTTGAATCGGGGACGATGATCGAAGGTGTACCATCCTGGATCTCCCCTTCTGAATGGAAGATTGCCATAGTAATACGTGTCCCAGCCCGATCGTTCGGACACGGCCTGGCGAACGGCCGGCAGCAAGTCCTGACGTAGTAGCGAATCGATGGCAGGATCGGTATTTGGATTCAGCGACGGCGAGTAAGTCAGATGATATCCGTGACGGGTACCGTTCGTTGTATGTAGATCCACCATTACATGTGGGTCGTAGTCATTCATGAGTCGGATCAACGACTGGGCCTCCGGACTTCGAAGCTTCGTATGATCCCGATTTAGATCGAGGCCCTGCGCATTCGGACGCTGCCCCATGCCTCCAAATGGTCCATTCTGCCTCGGGCGGTTGAACAGATTCACACGCTCATTGCCGTCCGCATTGTAGATAGGTGCCAACATCACCACTGCCGAATCGGCCCATTCCGCGTGCTCGCCGCTGGCAAGGGAGCGAATCAGCATCAGCAAAGCCTCCTTGCCACATACTTCGCCAGCATGGATGTTGGCCTGCACGAAAATCCGGAGACGATCGGTGGCCAGGACGGCCTCGGGCGATGCATCAGCTACATCTCCAAAAACCACCAGTGGGAGTTTGCGTCCTTCGAGCGAGTAACCGAAATGGGTCAGATGAAGGTCAGGGTGCTGTGCGGCAGCTACCTCTACGAAGGCCATCACTTCATCATATCGCGTCGTTTCATCAAAGCCAGTCCGTTCGGCTGCAGTGAGGAGGAACGACAGATCCGTGCCTTGCCCGGAGACGGTTGAGGCGGCGATCACAGTCAGCATGGCGAGGCTGACGATTCGAGTCATCATGGGCGTGGCGGTTTGCGTCTGTCCGAGAGGGAATGCTTCGCTTTATCATAGCATTCAGGATCTGAAACTAGGTGTTCATGCTGTGGATAGTCCAATCTGGACAGCAACTCAGAATTCACCATGTCCAAGCATCCATTCCATTCAACGAACGTATTATTGAGGATTGGCAGTCGATGCTGCTGCCGCTTCTGCGAGGTCGTACAGGTATCGTCACGCAGAACACAGAGTCCACCCTTTCCTGAACGATGAGAGGACCGCTGTAACAGGAACCTGATGCCAACGCACACAGGGCATCCATCACACGCGCTCATGCCTGCCAAACCTACCGACATCCGACTGACGCTCCAGCCTGAATCCAGGGTCGAGCTCATCGACGTTTCCGAACAAGTCAAGGAGAAGGACGCCGAGTTCTTCGAATCGTATCGGAAAAGCGCCTACGCATCTCATCACACCACTGCTGGCTTCTTCGAACAGAGCTTTGCCCGGCGATTGAAGCACGATCCCGAGGCCCTGCAGAAGTACGTGGGTTCATTCAAGAAGCTCTTCCCTCCGGAAGCCGATTACCGGCATGACCAGATGGAGCTTCGCGATGAGCTCAGCGATGCGCAGAAGCTGGTTGAGCCGCGGAATGCCGACTCGCACCTGACGTACATCGGGGCTGGCCTCGAGAATTGCGTCACCTACCTCAACGAACGTAAGGCTCCAGTCTACTTCGTCGATCTCGACGGTACCAACGGCGAAATGCGGCGCACCCGCAAAACGACCGTCATCGGGTACAACCACGAGTCGATCGTCGAGGAAGAGATTTTGCGTATTCCGATGGGCAAGCACCCCATTGGATCCGTTAACCTCTGGGATCCGAGAGTCGGCGTTCTTGAGCAACTAGAAGAACGGATCAAGTCACTGGGCCTGGAAAAAGGGCGAATCAGCCTTTCCCTTGCTTCTGACGAGAAAAGCACCGGTCTGACGGTCAACGAGTACGAGACGTTGCTGATGCGTCATGACCTCCCGGATGTCCTGAAGAATCCCCTACGATTCATGGCCCAGCGCGGCGTGAACATGCTACGGGATCCGGGAGCCATCAAGGAGAAGGCCAAGGACTACATGAAGTACGACTTAGTACACGTGGTCAACGAATTCATCGATGCCACGGGGCTAAGCGAGACCAAGGTCGAACGCATCATTGACAAGTTCTTCCAGGTCCCTGCTGATCGCTTCCTGCGCATGAAGCGCAAAGTGGATTTGATCGTCGCTGACGAAGGAACGGGCGAAGGCCGAATCGTCAACGGCACGTATCAGAGCCCGATTCTTGTTCAGTGGCGCCGAAACGAAGACCGGACGCGTACGGTCAAGGTCACGTTTACCCGATTCGAGTAGGCATCGCCACTCGGGATCGACGACCGGTTCGTTAGATCAGCGAATGGGATTGTACACCATCCACGGTGATACATGACCCGGACACCCATGAGGCACGAGGAGACGAAAGAAATGTCACCACGTCAGCCACTTCTTCGGCCTTTCCGAACCGTCCCAGCGGAATATTGTCTGCGATGAATGCAGCCATGCCTTCTGGATCCTCCTTGCAGCGACGATCCCATGAGCCGCCTTCAAACCGGATGGAGCCCGGAGCCACGGAGTTGACGCGGATACCATCGCCCCCCAATTCGATGGCCATGATCTTGGCAGCGCTGATCAATGCCGACTTCGTCGTGTTGTAGATCGATAGCCCAGCGCCGCCGGCCTCCCGTCCGAAAATGGACGAGATGAAGATGATTGATCCCCCGTCTGATTTCTTCATCGCGGGGATCATAGCGCGCGAGGTACGCAGGTGAGCCTTCAGGTTCAGTTCAAGAATGTCTTCCCAGTCCTGATCCGTGGTGTCCTCAAACCTACCTCGGCGGTTGCCGCCAGCGTTGGCTACCAGAATGTCGATGCCGCCGTAAATGTCGAGTGCCTTCGCAGCCAGTCGGTCGCCCGCATCGGGCTCAGTAATGTCTAAGGCCATTCCATGGACTTCGGTACCGTGCGCCTGAAGGGACGTGACTGCCGCATCCAACGCGTCAGCTCCTCGTGCGCACACCAGTAGCCGGCAACCCTCGGCGGCCAGACCGTGCGCAATAGCCAATCCAATCCCTCTGCTGGCGCCACTGACAATGGCCACTTTCTGATTCAATCCTAGGTCCATGACGAAGATATTTTGGTTGTGGGATTCGGGTTCGAGTATACCGATCTTTAGGACATCGAATGCGTATCCTGAAGGGAATTGACAGGAACTCCGATCACGTCGGAATCGACGCCACGCTAGGCGGTCGCCGACGTGCTACCCTCGATGAATCGTCAACCATATTTCGAGTATGCTGAACGTATTTGACGGACTACCCGACGAAGCTGACTGCTGGATTTACGCCGCAGACCGGACACTCTCCTCCGATGAAGCGGACTTGTTGACGGCTCTCTTCGACACCTTCCAGCAAGACTGGTCGTCACATGGCAGGAAAGTGGCTGGTGCCTGTGTTGTGGTGGATCGTCGTATTGTCATCGTCGCTGCCCATGTCGCGGACGGCGATATCAGCGGTTGCGGAATCGACAAGTCCCTGCATCTGCTTCAAGAGGTCGCGGATTCCCGCTCGTTCAATTGGGCTTCCGCTCTGAATATTGTCTACAAGGATGCAGCCGGCGATATCGAAGTCGTACCACGTCGACAGTTCAAGGTACTTGCCGAAGAAGGCCGGATTGATGCAGAGACGCGTGTCGTCGACTTGTCCATTCGTCAGCTCGGAGCCCTTCGCTCCGGAGGAATCATGAGACCCGCTGGTAGCTCCTGGCATGCACGTCTGCTGCCCAGTACAGAACCGGCTCTCTGACAATCGTCTCGACTCCAAGAATGGATTACGCGCACCAGAGCAGCAGAAACGTATTCATGAGCCGCGAGCTGGTTGTGGCCAACCTGTTCCTCGCTGGCGTACTCGTGACCGGGACCATCGGGTATTCCATCATCGAAGGGTGGCCCTGGCCGGACAGCCTGTACATGACGTTCATCACGCTGACAACGATCGGCTTCCGGGAAGTCCATTCTCTTTCAAATGCCGGCCGCTGGTTCACCATCTTCATCGGCTTGGTCGGTATCGGAAGTGTGGCCTTCATCGCCACTCGCACGGCACAGGTCCTACTGAACACAAAGGCATTCCAACTTAGGAAAATGATGCGCTCCATCAATGCTACGTCTGATCATTACATCCTGGCCGGATTTGGCCGTATCGGCCAACGAATCGCAAAGGACTTGAGTCGGATAGGCGTTCCTTTCGTCGTGGTCGAGATGAATGAGGAGCGAGCGCAGATCATTGAGCGAGACGGGTATTTGTACCTGCTGGGAAATGCGGAATCAGAGGACGTGCTTCGAAATGCGGGGATTGATCGCGCGAAGGGACTGATACTCACGCTGCCCGAAGACCGCGCGAATGTGTTTGCGACTCTGGTTGCGCGGGAGCTGAATCCGGAATTGTTCATCATGGTCAAAACGGATACGAATGCCAACAAGCGCAAGATCATCCGTTCAGGCGCGGACAAAGTGGTGGCGCCTTATGAGATCGGGGCTGATCGGATGGCGCAAGTATTGCTGCGCCCCTCGGTCGAGCGATTCATGGAGCGGGTCATGCAATCGGACGCACTCGCCTACTCCATGGATGAGGTTCTTGTAGAAGACGGATCAGAGCTTGCCGGTAAGTCGCTGAAAGAATCAAGCTTCCGGCAACAGTTCGATGCGATCGTAGTCGCGGTCATGGACGGAAAGACGAATGGTATGTCGTTCAATCCCGGACCAGACGAGATCATCAACGCGGGCGATACGCTCATTGTAATGGGCAGCACCGAGATGATTTCGAGACTCAGATTGGAAGGCTGCGCTGCCAAATCGCTGTTTTGATTCCGTAATCGCGGAACAACAGGTAAGGCACGATTATTGGTGTTTTACAGGCGGATCAAGCGGTCCTTTTCCCGTCGCGATTGCTGATCCAGTTTAAAACCCTACCCCAGAACCGATTCCTTTGCTGTCATGCCGTTGCTTCGTTTTCGACATGTCGTTGTTCTTGCAGCCCTGTTCGTCTTCCTGGTGGCGCCCAGTCGGGCACAGTTCTACCTGAATCAGGGCGAACTCGCCGAGATCATGCACGAGTGCACACCTGAGCTGGAGCGGCTCCCGAATGTCCGCTACAACTACAAGGTGCTTTACAACTCGCGGGGCAACAACGTCCTGGCCCGGAACACCTTCTACAAGGTTATTGGCGACGGGGATGTGAACGTTGGCCGCAGCCGCTCTTTGCTGGTCGGATTGCTGAATCGCCAGTTGATGCATCAGGTAAGCATCGGCGACACCCTGGTCGTTCCAGACAAGTGGGATCTGGACTTCTGCGCCTATTCGCCGTTTCCCAGATTCTATGCGGGTGGATTGTCATTCGACAAGCTGTTCATCATTGACAAGTCCATTCAGGCTTGGGCCGCTTATGAAAGTGGTCGCTTGGCACGCTGGGGTATCGTGAACACGGGTGATCCCAATCACCGCACCCCAAACGGTCGCTTCAACTTCAACTGGAAGACCGAGTATCGTGTCTCGTCCCACAGCCCTCCCGGTGAGCCGTGGGAGATGTACTGGGTGTTCAACTTCGTCGAGTCACGAGGCATCCACATTCATCAATACCCGATGCCCAGCGGTGGCCCGATGAGTCACGGTTGTGTGCGTCTCGTCGATGAGGATGCTCAGTGGATCTATAACTGGGCAGACGGTTGGACGAAAGGATCCCGTGGATATCGATCTGGATTCGGTACCATTTCCGAACCTGGCACCACGTTTCTGGTCATCGGCGATGATCCCCTCGGCAACCCTCAAACGTTCAGCAAGGAGGGTCGGATGCCGGTTCTGAATACTGTCGAGCTTCCGGCTCATCCGTTCGACATTCCGCCGGGAACGGATCAGCAGCGCTACTTCGATCGCATTCGTGGGACTTCTCCCTGAGGTGGGTCACGCCTGACGGAGCTAGGACAGCGCGCCTGAGGTCGCTACGACGAGGGGCTTGACATCCCTACGTCGACGGACCTGACGTCCCGCTATAACGCGTCAGACCTCCTGGGCGCAGCGAATCAGTCTATAACGGAGAATAGACGTCCAAAGCGCGGCAGCATGGCGTCCTTATCCCAGGAGAAATAGACCAGCAGGGCTTTGCCGACGATGTGATCCATGGGGACGAATCCCCAGAAGCGACTGTCTTCGGAGTTGTCGCGATTGTCGCCCATTGCGAAGTAATAGTCCTGCGCAAAGGTGAACTCGGTGGTCGGCTGCCCATCAATGATGAATCGCCCATCGGCAGATCGCCCTGTGTCGTGACCTTCAAAACGGGAGATCACCCGCTCATAAACGGGCCAATTTTCCTCTGTCAGTGTCACCGTCATCCCTTCCCCTGGTACGGTAACCGGTCCGTAGTTGTCAGGAGTCCAGTTTCTTCCCGGTGGGTACATGGCAGCGTCATACACTGAGTTGGCCGTGGCAACAGCCGGGGACACCGCAGACACCCAGGGCCAATTTGCAATGATATCAGCTGACTCCTCAGTAGCAATAAGCCTGACGATAGCGGGATTTGCGGTCTGCGATACTTGTGATATCCCCAGTTCCTCCAGAGCAGTTCGCGGCAACTGGACGCGCGGGTCGGTCTTGGTTACGTCCCAATACTGCTGCATCCCTTCCTGAAGCGGAATGACCGTGCCATCGACGAGCACTTGCTTGTCATCAATCGAAACGGTCTCTCCAGGTAGCCCCACGACTCGCTTGATGTAGTGCATACGACGTTCGATGACGTCCACATTGTCATCTGGCCAGTTGAAGACCACAGCGTCTCCGCGTTTCACTTCGGAGAATCCTGGGAAGCGTGTTGAGGGAAACGTCAGTCCGGGCAGGTAGATCTGGGTGAACGGCACCCCGAGCGTCATGGGTGTACGCGTTCCGTAGTGCAGCTTGGAGACAAACAGGTAGTCTCCTACCAGGAGATTCTTCTCCATCGACGGTGAAGGGATCCGGAACAGGTCGAAAAAGAGCGTTCGCAAGATGACCATGACCACGACAGCAAAAACCATCGCATCCAGCCATTCGCGAAACTTGCCCTTTTGAGGAGCGGCCGCTGATGATTTATCGGCTGCTCCTTTCGTCTGCTTTCGGTCGGCCTTGCGCTTCTTGCGTTCTTCCCGGCGCGCGTCTGCTCGGCTTTTTGCCACGGGTTCAATGCTGTTCGTTAGGGGCCTCAGGAGGACCAGGATCAGGAATGCGATCTGGTGAGGGGCGCCCCAGGTTCATGTCAGGCCGCTCAATACGCCTGTCAAAAAAAGATGCTCCGTCAAATCCGGTCAAATACCAGGCTTGTTGATCTACGTTATAGTAGTAGTCGACAAACGGTGTACGTTCGGCTTCCGGAATGAGTTGCTCCAGAAAGTCCCGCTTGATAACAGATAGTCTGGATCGATATCGGCGATCAGCGGCAAGGACGACACCCCTATCCCAAGGCCCATTCACGTCCAGGACTACCACCCGAATGGAATCGTTGAGCAGGAACCAGTACTCGAACTCAATGACTTGCTCCCGCTGAAGCGAATCCGGGCTCGGGCTTTCGGCCAAAGTGACGGTTGGAGCTCCGAACAGGGTCTGGAAGCGGCTACGCAGATCTGCCGTTCGCATGGTATCAACGGGACTGCGCGAATTGCTACCGGTAAAGGCCCATTCCGTCCGATCGAACGCCTTACGATAGGCTGGCGCACGCAGATGACTGATCTTCTCCCAGCCGTCGACCGTGAACAATGGTAGCGGGTCCGGCAAACTGCTTAGCAGTCGTTGATGCTCAAATCCTTCCAACCAGGCCCGGACCGTATCCCCTTCGAGGTACAGGGTTTCTGGTGCGCGAGGCGGGAGCCGAAACGATGCGGGTTGAACATCCCGGCTGGCCAATACCGCGGTGCGGGCATTCATGTACCGCTTAAGCAATTCAGACGATGACAAGTGCTGACCATTCGCAGAGACGACAGGAACCAGCAGAACCAGGCCCACAAGAAAGGTGCGAATGAAGTGGAGTCGCCGCATACGTGAAATTCGGGATTCCCGATCATACACGCGCTGGGGCGTCCTCGGTTGCCGCAACCTAGTCTTCCATCGATAGGACGGCCAGAAAGGCCTCCTGAGGTACTTCTACGCTACCAACCTGCTTCATGCGCTTCTTCCCTGCTTTCTGCTTCTCAAGCAGTTTGCGCTTCCTGGAGATATCGCCGCCGTAACATTTGGCTGTAACGTCCTTGCGCATCGCCTTTACGGTCTCACGGGAAATGATGCGTGAACCGACGGCAGCCTGGAGAGCGACATCAAACATTTGCCTCGGAATGAGTTCTCGAAGCTTCTTGACCAGCTTTCGACCCATTTCGTAGGCCTTGTCACGGTGAACAATCGTCGAGAGGGCGTCGACGGGGTCGCCATTGATCATGACGTCCAGTTTGACGAGGTGGCTCTCGCGGTAATCCAGATACTCGTAGTCGAGCGACGCGTAACCGCGACTGATGCTCTTCAGCTTATCGTAGAAATCGAAGACGATTTCGGCCAATGGGAGTTGATACTCCAGGCTGACGCGCTCTGAATCGAGGTATTGCGTATTGATATACATGCCGCGCCGATCCTGACACAGCTGCATCAAACCGCCGATGTACTCGGACGGCGTAATGATCTCAGCCTTTACATACGGCTCGGAGATGGTGTCGATGTTTCCCACCTCCGGCATATTCGACGGGTTCTCGACCGTAATCTCGACGCGATCCGTCTTGAGCACCCGATACTTTACGTTGGGGACGGTCGTGATGATGTCGAGACCAAATTCTCGGTCGAGCCGCTCCTGAACGATCTCCATGTGCAGGAGGCCCAGGAATCCGACTCGAAACCCAAAACCAAGAGCTGCGGATGTCTCGGGTTCAAATGTGAGTGCCGCGTCATTCAATTGGAGCTTCTCCAGTGACGTACGCAGATCCTCGAAGTCCTCGGAGTTGGTCGGATACACACCCGAGAAAACCATGGGCTTCGCTTCCCGGAATCCGGCAATGGCTTCATTCGCAGGATTTGCCCGTGTCGTGACGGTGTCGCCGACCTGGGTTTCCTTTACATCTTTGATAGAGCCAATGATGTAGCCCACTTCTCCGGCAGACAACTTGTTCACTGGCTGCATCTTCATGCGAAGGAAGCCGATTTCCTCTGCATCAGCCTCTGCGCCGGTGGCCATGAAGCGGATACCTTCACGTTTGTCGAGTGTACCGTCGAAAACACGGGCATACACAACGGATCCGCGGTAGGTATCGAAGACTGAATCGAAGATGAGCGCTTTCAAAGGAGCATCTGGATCACCGGAAGGTGCAGGAATCCGCTCGATGATTTTCTCCAGCAGCTCATGCACGCCGGCGCCTGTTTTGCCGCTGATACGGAGAATGTCCTCTGCCGGCTCACCGATCAGGTTTTCAATGGACTGCGCAACCATGTCCGGGTTTGCTCCCGGGAGATCGATTTTGTTGAGGACAGGAATGATTTCCAGCTCCTGCTCCATCGCAAGCAGCAGGTTGGATATCGTTTGAGCTTCGATGCCTTGCGCAGCATCCACAACAAGAATGGCTCCCTCACAGGCTTCGAGGGCGCGAGACACCTCGTAGGTGAAGTCCACATGGCCTGGCGTGTCGATCAGGTTCAGGACGTAATCTTCTCCATCATCGGAGTGATAGTCCATCCGGATGGCGTGACTCTTGATCGTGATGCCTCGCTCACGCTCAAGATCCATGGAGTCCAGTACCTGCTCTTGAAGTTCCCGACTGGAAAGCGTACCGGTCAGCTCCAGTAAGCGGTCCGCCAGCGTGCTCTTGCCATGATCAATGTGGGCAATGATGCAGAAATTTCGAATGCGACGCTGGTCGATGGCCATGCAGTTGAGAGCCTGACAGTAAGGGTTCAGTTCCGGGATTGCGCTCTGTAATTGATGGGTGTTGGGGCGGTTCCATTCAAATCCTCTCGTTGAAGTCAATCAATACATATTTTGCAGAGTTGCGAACCGGCAGCATGTGCATCGGTAGCAGCCACCTCATGTGATACTTCAAGCGCAAGACCCTAAGTCAGGGCACATTTTTTTGAACTTTTTTCGTCCCACATCCCCTATACAACCTGATCAAGACGGCGTAACACTATGTCTTTCATTGTATAGCAGCGCGTGTTTAAAGTGTATTGTTAGCAATAGCGTGATTTTGGGTAGGATGTGTGTTTTCCGTGTACTAACAGCGACTGAGGCATAGTCGACATGCGATCCATCCCGGATGAGCAGTTTCGCAGCTGGAGTCACGGTCTTTTACGTTCTGACGAGGCTTCGTATGCAGAGCTCTTCGATGCGAGTTATGACGCGCTATTCAGATACGCGCTTTACATCACGCACGATCAAGCTGCTGCATCGGATATCCTCCAGGACGTATACCTGAAACTGTGGCAAGTGCGCGAAACCATCGATCCTGACCGTTCTCTTAGAGCGTTGATGTATCAAATGGTCCGCAACTACGCACTCAATCACGAAAGACAGAGAAAGCGGCATGCCGCTGAGGCCATCGAAGATGACCACCCCTCTGTCCGCTTTGACACGGTGAACGACGATGAGTTGGATGCAGCCAAGCTGAGAGAAAATCTCGAAGACTGGATCAACGAGATGCCCCAGCGGCGTCGAGAAGCATTCATGTTGAGTCGGTTTGAGGGCCTGTCCCACGAGGAAATCGCTTCCTTGATGGATCTGGCACCCAAAACGGTCAACAATCACATTGTACTAGCGCTCCAGCATATCAGAAAACGGCTGGATGCGTTCAGGGAAAACGAAATCTCGTAATCCTGGCTCTCATTGAGTCACATTCGCGAGCCTAACCACTCCCCTTGAAACCTGACAATACATATCACCTCCCTACAGAGACCCTTGACGGTCTGGATGAAGCGCAGCAGCGTTCCATGCAGGAAGTCTGGAATTTCTTTGGTGATGTTCAGCCGGCTGCTCCTGTCACAGACAAGGCAGTCGCAAAGGATCGTCTGTTCCAGGCCATCCAAGCTCAAAAGAGCGCTGCTGTTCAAGTCGAACGCTCCGCTCTTCGCCTGGTCAGCACGGCCTCTGTCCTGAAAACGGTCAGTTTCCGGTTCGCTTCTGTTGCAGCAGCTCTGGTTGTTGCCCTTTCGATCGCTCTGTCCCCTTCGTCGGATCACTATCGCGTGGCCCCTGGGCTTGATGCTCAGTTTGTAAGCTTGAACGACGGATCTTCAGTCCTTCTCGCTCCGGGATCGCGGTTGTCCGTGCCAGATGGTTTCGGAGAGAACGATCGGACGGTAGTTCTCCACGGAGAAGCATTTTTCGACGTCTCAGAAGGCCCAGCGCCATTCAAAGTGAGAACCATCGACGCCGAGACTACGGTGCTTGGTACCCGTTTCAATGTCCGTTCATGGCCTGGAAGCCTCACGGATATGACGCAGGTAGTTGTTGAATCTGGTCGCGTATCCGTTGCCGTTGAAGATCTGGACGCCATTGTGGAGCCGGGAGAAGCCCTGACGGCTTCGGAAGAAGTCTTGACCCCGGTAGAAACAGATCCTGCATATCGTCTTGCATGGCGAACTGGCGGGTTCTCGTACGACAACGAACTGATCGGAACGATCATAGACGACGTCGAGCGTCGGTTTGATGTCCGAATCGCCGCACCTGCTTCGATTCGTCTTCGTCCGATCACGATTCACCGCACCGAAGTCACGGAAGCTGCCGACTTCATCGGTGATATTGCCGCTACCATCTCCGTTCGATTCCGCACGACGGCAAACGGGTTCGAGATGTATCTCGACTAGTCCTCACTGCCTCCAGAGCCTCAAGCCGATGGGTCATTCCTGTCGGCTTTTTTTGTGGAACAGAGATTCGCATGTCGCTTTCTACGGCTGAACGGTTGTTTTCGGGCTGATTTCGTATATTTCAGGCCTTAGATGTAGCCCAACCCGTCCTACTCACTCGGCCACTCTTCACAGGACTGTTCAGCCAGCAATTTCCCATACGTAGCAAACGTCGTTTCAAAGACCGTTTTGCCTACCGTTGGGCCACCGTTCTGGTGGCGGCTGCGCTCCTGTCTCCAATCGGAACGGCAACGGCTCAAGAGCAATCAAGGACGCTAGATCCTGAAGCGCTTTACACCATGGCCTGGCGAGGTGTGGTTCTGGATGATGCGCTGCGTCAATTTCAGGAAGCAACAAGACTGGATATTTCCTGGGACCCCCTCCTTACACAGGGAAAACGCGCATTTTGCGTCGCCGATCGCTTAACAGTTGAGCAAGTGCTCTCCTGCGTGCTTGGTGGTACAGGACTCGATTTCGTTCGGCGTTCCAACGGCCTGTACGTCCTGGAAATAGCAACCGAGGGCCCAGCGCAATACGGCAATCTCCGTGGAATCGTACTCGACGGGGAAACAGCACAACCTCTCTCCCACGCTCATGTCCTGATTGCCGACGTCAATCGTGTGAGCGTCGCCAACCTGGACGGCTTGTTCATTTTTCCACGGTTGCTGGCTGGTGACTACAGCATCCGCGTCAGCCACATGGGCTACGAAACCACCGAGCAGATCATTACGATCGCGGCAGGCACGTCCGAAAGTATTGAAGTCATTCTTGAGTCTGGAGAGCCAATTCTGATCTCGCAGGTCATTGTCGACGGAATTGGAATGATGCCCTCGTCCACGCTGCTGGGTGCTCCGCAGGCTTCCCAGGAAGAATTGACCAGTGAACTCTCTGCCGGGACATCGGGATTGATCCGAAGCCTGGACGCACTTCCCGGCGTACGTGTGAATGACGCCACAGCCGATATCCATATCCAGGGCGGTGAAGCTGGCGAACACCAATTCCGATTGGACGGGGCTCCAGTATTCCTTCCACTGAACGTAGCATCATTCATCGGCCCATTCAGCCCCTTCGCTCTGGGCAAGATTACGGTCAACAAGGCCGGTTTTGGGGCGACGCTGGGCTCCCAGATCTCCGGTATCATTTCAGCCGAGCATGATCTCCGCGCACCTTCGAATCGCGTGAGCTCGGCAGGAAGCAATTCCCAGTTCACGGTGCAGGTTGATCCGCTGTCATCGAATGCACGCCATACGGGTTTCTGGCTCAAGCCATCTGGGACCAAGATTACGACGCTGACAGCAGCGCGTATCGGGACATGGAGCTTGATGGCTCCTCCTTCTCTGGCAAGACTGATGGATGATTGGAATGTGATCGATACGTTCCTGCTGTCTGCCTTTGCGGAACAGAACACGCCGTTCGCCAACTTCCCTCCCAGTGGTGATCCGGCCATCCAGTTTGCCGACATCCACGGAGCAACGAAAATCCAGAAAGGACTCCGGACCATCACAGCCTCCTCGTATTGGGGACGATCGAGTCTGGGCAACAACCTGTCTGAGGTTGACTTGCTGAACGTTGATGAGCCAGCTACTGTACGGAATACCTTCAAGGACCTGTATTCATGGCAGAACGGTGTTGGTCAGGTTCGGGTCAGTGATGTCCGCTCTGCACGGCTCCTGACATCATTCGGTGCGCGAGGTTCGTTTTATCGACTCAAGCATGATTTCGACGCTTCCGATGCCGCATCGGCGCTAAACACGGAGGACGATGGGAATCGCGTACACGAAGTAGCCCTTGGTGCCGATGCGAACTACTTCCCGGATGGACGACACGAGTTTGAGTTTGGTGCGGAGTGGATACACACGGGAAGTCGTTTTACCGTAGCCGGTACACAGCAATTCCCGCTTTTCCACCAATCCTCAGGATGGAGGCTCGCGACCTTCGTGCAGGATCGCGTTCGATTTGGCAAGCACGCCGTCGTTGAAGGAGGTTCGCGCTTCACTTGGCTGAATGCCAATCGAACCCTGTATGCCGAGCCGCGTCTGTCAGCACGATTTGACTGGGTAGATACGCCGGTCGGAGGATTTTCTCTGTACCTGGGCTCCGGGCTGTATCGTCAGTTTGTCTCCCAATTCGATATCAGTAGCCGTAGTCCGAGGACCTTCGTCTCCTCCACGCGATTCTGGATGGGCAACGATGCTACCGTCACACCGCCCAAAGCAGCTCATTTCGCTGCTGAAATGCTGGTGCTGCCCAATGCAAAGTGGTCACTGACGCTCGAATCCTTCTACAAACGACAGTACCACATTCTGTCAGTCGACTACGCGGCAGCCACGGAAGACACCAATTCACTGGATCAGGATGCCTTCCTGAATACAACTCGGGGGCATTCGTACGGGCTTTCAGGATCCGTCAAGCGGAGAATTGGCCCGGGGAATGTCAAAGTCCGCATGGACCGTACGCAATCCATGCGCCGGATTCGGAATCTGTTCGACGACAACCTGCTGTCGGTACCGTGGAATGAACCGCTCAGACTCGAAGTGTCGGCCGACATTGCTCCTTGGAATCGTCTGGTTGTCCTTGGTCGCTGGCGGAGTGTGTGGGGGCGTGAATGGGGATATCGGAAGGCGTACTACGACTTCCTGAGCGCCCATCTGAATGACGTCTCGTCATTGCTTGATCAGATGAGGGAAAACGGGGTTTCGGCAGACGCCATCCGACGCGTTGAGCGCCAGATATCAAACTATGACCTCACCAATCCGGAAGGTCATCGACTGACTCCCATTCATCAACTGGACGTGAGTGCAGCGTATTCACTCCGTTTGGGAGACTACTCCTTGCAGCTGCGTGCGGATGTCATCAACGTACTGGATCGTAGCAATACGGCCGAATGGCGATTCCAGATGGATGAAGAGACCTACTTTGGCGGCGGCGAGTTGCCTTCGACTGGGCTGCTTGAGCGGTCAAACAGGCTGCTGCTTCCCCGCGTCATCTCCTTCGCTGCTCGCCTCACCTGGTAAGGACTCGAAGGAGTTGCTCAGGTCCTCTTCTGCGAGCCGAGAGTCTTCGGTATCACCCTCTTCTTTCTGACCGGTAAGCATCTGCTCGGCCAGTTTGTGGAAGCGCCCCTGGAAAGCGAGAATGCCTACGACTCCCAAAACGATGGCCATGTCTGCCACATTCCAGATGGGGAACAGCGCCAGATACTTCCCACCCAGGAACGGGACAGCATCAGGAACGACGCCTCTCCACACGTTGACGTGGATGAAGTCCACCACCTTACCCAGGAAGAGAGGGTCATCGTAGAGGATCTTGCCGTAGAAAACGCGATCGATGATGTTGCCGAGCGCACCTCCGAGAACCATGCTCAGGCTGATGCGATACGGTGCGAACATGCCTCCGACCTTGAACAGGTAGCCGATGATCAGCAATGTGGCAAAGAGGGAGAGAATCGTGATTGTGGCCGGTGGTCCGAACTCGATCCCGAACGCCATACCAGGGTTTTCGGTGAACGTGAGTCGCAGCCAGTCCCCAATCACAGAAATGGACTGACCTTTGTACATCGTCTTGAGAACGATGACTTTTGATACCTGATCGACGATCAACACCATCAGGATGATCATCATCGACTGGGTAATCCACTTACGGGATACTGCCTGTTCCATTCGGATGGATTGGATTCAGTTCACTTCCTGAAGAGACCCGAACGGCGAGTGCCGCCCAACAACATGCAAACGGGATCAGGGTATCCCATTTCAATTCGCATCCAAACAGGTCCAGGCCCGTGCTGGATGGCGAGCCGACCTATTTCTTCTGAGCGAGTTTCGCTTCGATGGAAATCTCGGTGTGCGGTACGGCTTCCAAACGCTCCTTCGAGATCGGATTCCCCGTCACCTTGCAGATTCCGTAGGTCTTGTTTTCGATGCGCTCGAGAGCACGATCGAGATAGCCGATGTACTTCTGTTCGCGAGCAATCATCAAGTAAAGCTTCTCACGCTCCATTGCGTCGGTGCCAGCATCAGCCATGTGGAAGCTGTATGCCGTGTCGTTCTCGGCCTGCTCACGTGCGTCGGCCAGCTGCGCACGCATCCGGTCGACATCTTCCGTGGCCTTGTCTCGCTTGTTGATGACGAGGCTCTTGAAGTGCTCAAGTTCAGCATCACTGAACGGTGAGTTGGGAGCGTCGCTTCCTTTCGAGGTGTTGGTTGTGTCAGCCATGGGATTCACGCGTGTTTTCGGTGCGGATTCAGCCGGAGTGGGCCAGCCGAACGCCGATCGTCAGCTTCTCTGTATTGATGTCGAATTCCGAGACGAGATCGCCCTCAGGAATGTCGGACCGTTCCAACTCAAGACACAAGGTCTCGTTCCGGATCCAGTCACCGTGTTCAGTCAGTGTTTCAGCGAATTGGTCAGCGCCATTCCACGTAGCAACGATACGATCGGTTACGGCGTAGTCGACCTCTTTTCGCATGTTTTGAATGCGATTGATGATTTCTCGAGCGGTCCCTTCACGGCGTAGCTCATCATCGATTTCCGTGTCCAGCGCAACCGTGATCTTGGCTTCCTGCCCGACCAGCCAGCCTTCGATGCCTTCGCTGACAACCTCGATGTCATCACCGGAGAAAGTGACCGGAGCGCCGTCCAGTTCCAGAGTGAGCTCGCCGGTGTCGACGTAGATGTCAATCTGCTCATCCGAGAGATCCCGGATAGCTGCGTTCGCGGCCTTCATCTGCTTTCCGAGACGTCTCCCAAGCGCTTTGAAGTTGGGTTTCGCCTGGCGACTCACGACGGAAGACGAACCATGGACATATTCGATCTCCTTGACGTTCGTCTCGCTGTTGATGATATCTGAAACGGTCTCGATGACGTCTTCCTCAACATCCGGGCCGGTGACGACCATGATCTTGGGAAGCGGTTGACGGACGTTTATGGATGCCGTGTTGCGGAGTCCGAGCACGATCGACGAGATGGTCCGAGCCAGGTACATACGGTGCTCGAGCGGTTCATCAAATGCACTGTTTCCTTCTTCAGCGGATGGGAAGGCAGCAAGGTGTACCGACTCTTCTGAGTGCGCTCCAAGCACACCATTAACGGCGCTGAACAGCCACTCGGCATAGAATGGTGCGATAGGAGCCATCAAGCGACTCACCGTCAGCAGACACTCTGCTACGGTGTGATAGGCAGCATTCTTTGACGAGGCATCCAGATCGCCACCCTTTGCACTCCAGAAACGACGTCGGTTTCTGCGGATGTACCAGTTAGAAAGCTCATCCACGAACTGTTCAACGGTTCGTGCAGCTTTGGTCGGGTTGTAAGCATCCAGGGACTCTCCTACCGCCACAGATGTCGTGTGGAGACGGGAGAGGATCCACCGGTCCATTTCAGGACGGTCAGCTACAGCCACTACATCGTCACCAGCAAAACCGTCTACATTGGCATAGGTCGCGAAGAACGAGTAGACGTTGGCGAGCGTGTTGAAAAACTTACGCTGAGTCTCAACGATACCGCGCTCGGAAAACTTCAGGTTCTCCCAAGGCGGCGTGTTGATCATCATGTACCAGCGAATGACATCTACGCCGTACTTCTCTATCAGAGCAAACGGGTCAACCGCGTTGCCTTTGCTCTTGGACATCTTTTCGCCCTTCTCATCCAGGACGAGGCCATTCACAACAACGTTTCGGTATGCCACGTCGTCCATGACCAAGGCGCCAATGGCGTGAAGGGTGTAGAACCAACCACGTGTCTGATCCACGCCTTCGGCAATGAAATCACCTGGGAAGTTGCGCTCGAATACTTCCTTGTTCTCGAATGGATAGTGCCATTGGGCAAACGGCATCGCTCCAGAGTCGAACCAGACATCGATCAGGTCCTCAACGCGGCGCATGGTCCCGCCGTCGGGCGCTGGCCAGGTCAAGTCATCAACGAATGGTCGGTGAAGGTCCACGTCCGCATCGTCTGCGGGAAGCTGTTCCGGACACTTCTCCCGGAGTTCTGCAATGGAGCCGATGACTTCGATGTACTCGGATCCCTCTGCATCGGACTGCCAGATCGGAAGTGGAGTACCCCAGTAGCGGCGACGGCTGAGCGCCCAATCAACATTGTTCTTCAGCCAATCACCGAAGCGCCCCGTTCCAATTCCTGTTGGCTGCCAATTGATGGTGTCATTGAGCTGCATCAACCGATCCTTGATGGCCGTGGTCCGAATGAACCAGCTCTCGACGGGGTAACTCATCAACGGAGTCCCCTTTCGCCAATCGTGGGGATAGTTGTGCAGATAAGTCTCGTGCCGGTACATCAAGCCACGATCACGCAGATCGCGAGAAACGATCTTGTCCGCATCCTTGAACCACATCCCGGAAACGAGTCCGAATCCATCCCGAAAATGTCCATCGGACTGAACGGCATTCAGCATGGGAATGCCTTCCTTCTGGCCGGTTTCGTAGTCCTCTGCGCCAAATGCCGGCGCCGTGTGGACAAGGCCCGTTCCGTCTTCGGTGGAGACATAATCCGCGGCGACAATCTGCCAGGCGTTCTCAGTCCCTTCTTCGCCGACGAAAAAGTCGTAGAGAGGCTCATAGCGCTTGCCCAGAAGATCGGTCCCCTTGAACTCATCGAGGATTTCGTACTCCTCCTTGATGACGCTCAGCCGCGCCTTGGCGAGGATCATCTCATGCTCACCAATATCCTCGGTGTTCAAACGGATGCGTACGTAGTCGATTTTCTTGCCCACGGCGATCGCCGCGTTCGACACGGTCGTCCAAGGCGTCGTCGTCCAAGCCAGGTAGTAGAGATCCTCACGCTCTGCCGATCGGAATCGCGTGTAGATACTCGGATCCTGGACCTCCTTATAGCCCAGGCTGACTTCGTGCGAAGACAGCACCGTGCCTGACCCCGGGCTATACCACTGGATCTTAAATCCCTGGTAGAGATACCCCTTGGAGTACATCTCCTTGAGAAGCCACCATACACTCTCAATGTAGCTGGACTTAAAGGTGATGTAGGGATCGTCCAGGTCGACCCAATACCCCATCCGGGTCGTCAGGTCATCCCAAAGGCCTTTGTATCGAAGGACGCTTTCCCGACAGGCGGCATTGTACTTGGCGATTCCGTACTCCTCGACCTGATGACGCCCTTCCAGTCCGAGTTCCTTCTCGACTTCGATCTCGACTGGGAGACCGTGGGTATCCCATCCTGCCTTCCGGTCTACGTGGAACCCCTGCATCGTCTTGTAGCGACAGAAGATGTCCTTGATCGTCCGTGCCATGACATGATGGATGCCAGGCTTGCCGTTGGCCGTTGGCGGGCCTTCGTAGAACGTGAAGGAAGGGGCGCCCTCCCGCTGGGAGATACTTTTGCCGAAGATGTCGTGCTCTTGCCAGAAGGACAGGATCTCCTTCTCAAGATGATTGGCGTCGACGTCTTTTGTCTCTGGGAAGGCCATTCTGGGCGCTGAGATTAAGGGTTGAGGGCGTCAGCTCGGGATTGAATTGAAGCCCGAAATATAGCGATTCACGGCCTCAGCAGCGTACTTCGATACGCACAGGAAATAGCGTGAGAACGAATTATGGGATTCCTCAAGAAGCGACGCATGACGTCGCACATCAGCCGGAGACTTCCCGGGTAATCAGATCCCGAGCAGTGTCCTAGCTGGAATGGATACGGGAAACGACCCGAGACATCAGGCGGGCCAACGGCTCTCGGGCCATTTCGGCGGCTGCCAAAACGTCCTCAATACTGATCGAAGCCAAGTTGTCCGGATCACATTCGTCCGTAATCACGGAAAAGCCGAGCACGTTGATGTCCATGTGGCGCGCGACCAGTACCTCGGGAACGGTACTCATTCCGACCACGTCTGCACCCATCGTGCTCAGCATCCGGTACTCGGCTCGCGTCTCAAGATTCGGTCCAACGACAGAGACGTAAACGCCTTCGTGAAGTGGGATTCCTTCTTCTTGGGCAACTTCGCGGGCAATGTGACGGAGCGAGGACGCATACGGATCACTCATGTCCGGAAAGCGAGGCCCCCAGGTGGCATGATTCGGCCCTTCAAGCGGGTTTGCTCCCATGAGGTTGATGTGATCCTCGATCAACATGATATCGCCGGCGCGATATGCGGGATTCATTCCGCCGCATGCATTGGAAACGATCAGGGTCTGCACACCAAGCGCACCGAGTACACGAACCGGAAGGGTTACTTCCTTGGCTGAGTAGCCTTCGTACAGGTGCGCCCGGCCATTCAGGGCCAGGACGGGTACGTGTCCGAGCTTGCCGACGATCAGTGTGCCTGAGTGAGACTGGACGGTCAGCTTCGGAAAGCCGGGAATGTCATCATTCCGGATCTCCTGGTATACCTCGATTTGCTCACCGACTCCATCGAGTCCGGTACCCAGAATGATTGCGATTTCCGGAATGCTGGCGAGCCGTTCTTTGAGGAACGCGGTTGCGCCCTCCACCGCTTCTACGTGTGTCTGGATGCTGTCCATTCCTTTTTCAGTGTTCCTCTGCGTCCTGCTCTTCGTCGAGACCCTTCAGAATCTCGTGGATCTTCTTGATCTCATCATCGGAGTCATCTTCCGGCATGGCTGGCGATTCGGCTTCGCGGACATCAGACCCGTCTGACGCCGATTCGAAAACAGGCGTCACCCGCCAACCTCCAGCCCCGCCCTGATCGGAATCATGACTGGAAGGATCGGTGCCTTCATCGCTTTCGCTGCGGGAGTCCCAATCGGAGGAGTGGTCTTCTGCGATGGAGTCTGCATCGGCCGAACCGGCTACGGTGTGATGAGACTCCTTGTCGAGGGATTCTGGCTCTTCATTTTCCAACTCCTCATCGTCCCACTCATCTTCATCCCATTCATCTTCCTCGTCCCAGTCGTCCTCCTCGAACGTGTCTGTCGGGCCTTCATGATGACCTGGATCTTCGTCCGTTTCTTCGTGCGCCTCCGATGTGCCCTCTGCTTCAAACTGGTCGTTGGAGAACTCGTCTGAGAGACGGTGACCATCTTCAGCGGAATCTTCTACGCCCGCTGCATGCTCATGGGAATCACTTTCATCGTCGATCGCGGGCGGGGCTTCCCGAATCATCTCGATTTCGCGACGGCTGGTAGGCTGTGCCAGCGTCCGCTCGCCGGTATCGGCTTCGAAATGCCGTAGCATTTCCATTTCGGAAACCAGGAAGGCACGAAGCTTGGCGACAATCTCCTGCTGCCGGACGGCATATCGCGCAGTCTCACGCTTGATCTCCAGGCGGTTTGCATCGGCCTCCTTCTGTAGATGCACGATGCGGTTTTCCGCATCCTCAAGCATGTCGGAGGCCTTCTTCTCTGCACTCTCTATGGTCTGCCGGGCACTGGAACGCGCCGTTTGCAGCGCCTCTTCGAGTGCTTCCTCGACCTTCATGTAGTGCTGCAGCTTCATCTGCTGCTCGTTGATCTTCTCCTCGCTTCGGCGAAGATCATCCACCATCTCTTGCCATCCCGTGGCAATCACCTGCAAGAACGAGTCGACTTCGTCAGGATCATACCCTCGGAACGTGCGAGCGAATTCCTGCTTCCGAATATCCAGCGCCGTGATTTTCATGGGCCTTCTGAGCTCTGTTTGACGGGTTTGGTGCGTGCTGAGGAGTCGCACGAAGATACCAAATTATCGACAGCTTGCGGCCCGGATTCAACGGGCTCCAAAAATGGCGCTTCCGATGCGAACGTGGGTTGCACCTTCTTCGATGGCTACTTCATAGTCGCCACTCATCCCCATGGACAGCAACGGTTTGCCATCATTCAAACGATCAGCCGCGCGATAGGCCAACTCCCTCATGCGAACCATCTCTTGTCGGACCAACTCGGGATCCGGTGCCGGACTGGCAAGAGTCATGAGTCCTTTGACTTGGAGGCGGTCAAAGGAAGCAAGGGCATCGAGCAGCGCGTCCAGATCCTGAGGATTGACGCCGAACTTCGAATCCTCGCCAGACACATTGACTTGAATGAGGCACGCCATTGTAGCATCAATGGCGGCCAGCCGTTTCTGCAGCTCACGTCCGAGCCGTTCGCTATCCAGCGCATGAAACAACGCTGCACGACCCACGACGTCCTTGGCTTTATTTCGCTGAAGGTGACCAATGAAATGCCACTCAAGCGGTCGTGCGGTGGTCCCTGTACCAAGCGAATCGGTTTTGGCGATGAGTTCCTGGACCTTGTTCTCACCGAAGGCTCGTTGCCCAGCGTCTGCGATCTCAAGGATGGCGTCTTCCGGAAACGTCTTGGACACTGCAATCAGCGTAACGTCGTCTTGAGAACGTCCCGAACGGCTGGCCGCAGCAGCGATGCGGTCTCCAATCTCGAGAAGTCGTTGTTGTCGCTCGGTGGCTGACATGAAGCTTAGCTGTGTAATCGACGGAGGCTGAGTCGGTCGCGGTTATGATCGCGGTTATGATCGCGGTTATGATCGCGGTTGCGGCCGATGATATCCTGAATCTGGAATCCCGTTCCAGCAGCCGACATCAGACCTCGGACCTCAGTACGTCCAGGGCGCTCCGATCGTAAACGCCTCGTGAATTGAGATGACCAATCACGAGTGTCAGTACAATTACCGCACCCATGATGAGGAATACCGGTCCAAAAGGAATGGCTAGCGGTGCGTCGAAAACGAATCTGGATATGGTCCACCCCGCTGCCAATGCCAACACGATCCCGGTTAAAGAGGCTACAACCCCGAGAACGAAGTACTCGACAGACATGATGCGCAGTACCGTGGATCGCGAGGCTCCGAGCGTCTTGAGAAGCACGCTTTCCTCAATTCTCTGGAATCGGCTGATCAACACAGCTCCGGCAAGCACAATGAGCCCTGTCAGGATGGAAAACAGCGCCATGAATCGGGCCACGAATGCGATCCGGGAGAAAATGGCGTCAAACACACCGAGGATCAGTGAGATGTCGATCGAAGACACGTTGGGCTGTTCGCGCACCACAGCACTTTGAATCGCCGCTGAGGCCTCTTCGGTATCCGTCCGGGTCATCATCACATAGAAGGCCGGAGCCTGATCCAGAGAACCCTGAGGGAAGACCACAAAGAAGTTGGTTTGCATTTGTCTCCAGTTGACCTCGCGAATCGAGGAAACGACCGATGGAAGACGAATCCCTTGGATATCCCACTCAATGGCATCACCTATACTGACTTCCAGCTCGGCGGCCACATCTGCCTCGATGGAAATCGGGATCGGTCCCTCTCCATCGTACGTGGCATCGAATTCACCCTCCACCAAGGTTTCCGAATCTGTCAGGATATCCCTGAATGTAGACCGGTACTCCCTGCGATGGGCCCAGGTCGCTCGTGTCGTCGAGTCCTCGCGGATTTCGTCCACTGTTCGGTCCTTGACCGCATGGATTCGCATGGTGACGATGGGGACCTCACTCATGATCGGCAGCCCCTGCTCTTCAATCGTTTCCTTCAGCGGATCGACTTGGTCCGGTTGGATGTCGTAGAAAATGAGGTTCGGGCTTTCTCCAGCGCCAGCAAATGTGATCTGATTGACTAACGTATTCTCGCTGACCAGCATGGTCGTCACGAGGAATGTCCCCAGTCCCAGCGCAAGCATCATGGTCAGCGTCTGGTTATTGGGGCGATGCAAGTTGGCAATGCCCTGTTTGACCGTGTAAGAGACCCCTCTCGGTGGACGGCGCACGAGGGCCCACATCAAGAGTCGCGCAGTCGCTGCGAGGAGTAGGAAAACGATCAGGATTCCAACAGCATACCCGATTCCCATACCGATCGTCGGTGCTTGAGCTACGGCAAACGCTGTTGTGCCCAGGCCGATAACGCCCACAGTCAGCCACCAGGAAAGCCCCTTTCGACTGGCCGTCGTCTCCACTCCAGAGCGAAGTGCCGAGAGTGGGGATACGTCCTTCAGGGACAGCAGCGGCAAGAGAGCGAAGAGCAATGTGACGCCCAAGCCAATGCCCGAGCCCATGAGCACGGCGGACCAGGAAATACTGAAGGCCACGTCCACAGGCAGGAAATCGGCCAGGACCTGCGGGATCAGTGTCTGGATGCCGATCCCCACAGCACTTCCCAAAGCTGCTCCAAACAGTCCCATGGCACCGGCTTGCAGCACGTAGACCCAGACGGTGGATCGAATCGAGGCTCCGTAGCATCGGAGGACGGCAATCGTCTGAACCCGCTGGCGTACGTACACGCTGATGGAGGATGCCACGCCGAGGGATCCCAGCAACAAGGCCGTGAACCCGACCAGGCCGAGGAAGCGATACAGGTTGGTCAGCGCCTCATCCCAGTTCTCCCGTTCTTCTTCGATGGTGTCAGCACCGACGCGAGTCTCCCTCAATTCATCGCGAAGCGGATCGATGGTAGCGTCCGCGTCCCGCTCGTCTTCGAATCTGAAATACACCTCGTAGTCGGCACGTGCACCAACCGCCAGCAAGGTCGTGTCCACGCGAGCGAGCGGAACGTACACTCTCGGGCTGAACAGCATCACTGCTGCTGATTCACGAGGCGTCTGGAGAAGGCGCCCCTCAACGGGATAGGACATGTTGCCAATCCGCATGGTATCGCCGACCACGATGCCGAATTGCTGCATCAATGTACCGTCGATAAGCGCACCACCTGTCTCCAGGTAGGTAGAAGCGGCTTCTGGAGGATCGGTCTCGATGGAGCCGTAAAACGGGAATCCCGGTTCGTTTCCACGCACAGTTACCAATCGGGAGGCTTCTGTCCGTGGGAAATAGGCCATGGATGCAAACGACGTCCGACGGGACTGAATACCACCGAGTGAATCGATGATAGCCTCGACGCGCTCGTTGAAAGGGTTTCCGCTCTCCAGGCTCAGGTCGGCACCAAGAAGCGTTTTCGCTTCCTCGTCGATAGCACCGCGAAGGTTGTCACCAAACGAGTTGATGGACACCAGAGCGGCCACTCCGAGCACCATGGAGGACACGAAGAGAGCCAGCCGTCCACGGTTGCCCCGTGTGTCCCGCCCTGCAAATCGCCAGACCCAACGCTTCATGCTATGCCTCCGAAGCCGTTTCAGTCGCTGCTTCAACCGATGCGTCGACCATTCCCGCGGAAGCGTCCGAAGAAGCTTCTAATGACGGAGCCGCTTCACTAGCTGTCGACGAACCCGTATCGGAAACGACATGACCTCCGTGCAGTCGGATGGTCCGATCCGTCATACTGGCCAGATCCAGGTCGTGGGTGACGAGAACAAGCGTAGTACCTGCCTCTTTGTTCAGGCGAAAAAGAAGCTCGACAACGTGCTCCCCGGTCTCCGAGTCAAGATTCCCAGTCGGTTCATCAGCAAACAGGATATCCGGGCGGTTGATGAACGCACGCGCAAGGGCGACACGTTGCTGCTCTCCACCTGAAAGCTGTGACGGGAAGTGATCCAGGCGATCTCCGAGCCCGACGTCTGCAAGGAGTGCTGCGGCCTCGTCGCGGACATCGTAGCGACCGCGTAGCTCAGCTGGTACCATCACGTTTTCGATGGCCGTAAGGGTTGGAATCAGACGGAAGGACTGAAAAACAAATCCAACATGCTCGTTACGGGCTTCAGCGCGCTCATCCTCCGAAAGTGAACCGAATGGATGCCCGCACAGTGTAACAGAGCCAGAGGACGGCGTATCCAAACCTGCACAGAGTCCGAGCAATGTGGTCTTACCTGACCCGCTCGGCCCCACGATGGCGCACGTGTCGCCGCCGTGGATGGAGAACGAGACGTCGGCAAGAACCGTCAACGGTCTGTTTCCACTCTGGTAGGTCTTGGTTAGACCTTCCACCTTTAATACTTCCTGATTCGATTCGAACATGAGAAACGTGTTGTCAAGTGTTGTCACTGCCGGGTGGATTCCTGCCTTCTTGCTATTGGCCATCTTCGTGATGGGATGTGCGTCCCCTTCCGATGACCCGGCGCTCAGTGCAGCTAGCGACGTCGATTCGAATTCGGAAGTCCTCGTGGATGAGGAAGACGGAACGTTGACCGACTCCGCAGTCGCGGATGATGAAGGGCTCAGAATCCTGTTTCTGGGTGACAGTATTACGGCCGGGTTTGGAATCGATCAGCTCGATGCCTTTCCAGCACTGGTTGAGACGCGTTTGACCGATGGTGGTTACAACGTGACAGCAATCGACGCCGGCGTATCAGGAGACACCAGCACAGGCGGGCTGAATCGCTTGGATTGGTTACTGCAAAACCCGGTCGATATCCTAGTGCTCGAGTTGGGCGGGAATGATGGCCTGAGAGGCATTGACCTATCGCTCACGCGCTCGAACCTGGGTGCCATCATCGAACAAACGCGGGAAACCTGGCCAGGAGTAGATGTCCTGCTTGTCGGCATGGAAGTCCCTCCCAACCTGGGTATCGAGTACACGCGGGAGTTTGCCGACATGTATCCCAGCCTTGCGGCTGAATACGAAACGGCGTTCGCCCCCTTCATTGGCGATAGCTTCGAGGACGTTGTTCACCTTCTCCAGAGTGACGGAATTCACCCTACGGAAGAAGGTCACGCAGTCATTGCTGAAAAAGTGACCGAGGCCCTTATGCCAATCGTGGCCTCCAGACAAGAAGCCTCCTGACGGAATGATCCAAGAAGAAAGGGGACCCCGTTGTCGGAGCCCCCTTTTTGAGACCATTCTGAATGTCTCCTGCTCTTTCTAAAGCGCCTTCACTTCGTTGAGCACGTTCGTGATGGAGTCTTTGGCATCTCCAAAGAGCATCTGGTTGTTCGAATTGTAGAACAACTCGTTGTCGATACCGGCATATCCTGGACGCATCGAGCGTTTGAGCACAATTGACGTGGCCGCGTGATCTACGTTCAGGATCGGCATCCCGTAGATCGGGCTAGCCTTGTCATGGCGAGCAGCCGGATTTACTACGTCGTTCGCGCCAATCACGACGGCAACATCGGTTGTATCGAACTCGCCGTTTATCTCATCCATCTCGAAGAGCAAGTCGTACGAGACATTGGCTTCTGCCAGCAGGACGTTCATGTGACCAGGCATACGGCCGGCAACCGGGTGAACGGCAAACTTGACGTCGACGTCTTTCTTGCCCAGTTCGTCCGCCAGTTCGCGTACCGCGTGCTGGGCCTGAGCGACCGCCATGCCGTATCCCGGCACGAAGATCACTTTGCTTGCATAGCTGAGCAGAATGGCGACATCGTCGGGAGTTGTCGAATTGACCGTCAAGTTCGCGGCTGACGCAGCACCTGCAGGTCCCGACGTATCAGAGTCACCACCAAAACCTCCGATCAGCACGTTGAACAGCGAGCGGTTCATGGCTTCGCACATGATGTTTGTCAGGATCAGACCGGATGCTCCAACGAGCGCACCCGAGACTATCAGTGCGGTATTGTCCAGTACGAATCCTGTAGCTGCGGCTGCAAGGCCCGAGTACGAGTTGAGGAGGGCAACCACGACGGGCATGTCGGCACCACCAATCGGGATGACGAGGAGAACGCCTAGCACACAGCCCACGATGGCGATTCCCAGTGCTGCCTGGACGATGGGCTCATTTACGAAATCCGCTGCTGCAAAATCGCCGGAGTTCATTCCCATCCAGACCATTCCGGCAATGGCACCCAGCACGAACAGGATCGAGAAGAACCGCATGCCAGGGAATGACACCGGGTTACCAGAAATCCGTCCAGAAAGCTTTCCGAACGCAACAAAGGACCCTGTGAAGGTGATCGTACCGATCAGGATGGACAGGGAAATCGTGATGGCATCGATGCTGCCCATGAATGCGCCACCCATCAAGTCAGCCGCGTTGGGCGCCATGAATCGGGCGATCTCTGCGCCAGCAACCAGTGCGGAAGCAATCCCGCCAAAGCCGTTGAAAGCCGCCACGAGCTCGGGCATGCCGGTCATTTCCACACGCTTGGCGAGGAATGCGCCAAATCCACCACCGACGACCAAGCCAATGATCATGACCTCAATGGTGAGAATGCTTTGTACAAACAGCGTAGCGACCACAGCCACGAACATGCCCATGGCGGCCAGCTGGTTTCCTTTTCGCGCCGTTGCCGGAGACTGAAGCCGTTTCAGCCCGTAAATGAACATGATGGCCGACACGAGATAGGCGATATCAATGATGTTCGTCTTCATCGGAAGTAATCAGAATGAGTGGTGGATGCACGAACAGGCCCCAGATGGGCCGTGCGATCGTTGTTGTCGCCTATTCTTTCTTTTTGAACATCTGCAGCATGCGGTCTGTCACCAAGAATCCGCCTACGACATTGGTCGTGGCAAAAATCAGAGCAGCCAAACCGATGTACATCGCCCACGGATCGCCAACCATACCGGCCACCACCAAGGCGCCAACGATGGTGATTCCGGAGATTGCGTTCGATCCCGACATGAGCGGGGTGTGCAGCGTCTGCGGCACCTTACTGATCACCTCACTCCCGATGATGGACGCGAGGATGAATACAATGAGATTGGTAAGCATCGCGTTATTGGATAGGGTGAATCAGATCAGTTGAGAAGTGATTTGACGCGTTCGTGGACCACTTCCCCGCCCCGCGTGACGCAGGAACCGGTGAACACTTCGTCCTCCTCATTCGGAGCGAAGCCGTTCTCATCAGTGAAGTCCTGAAGCATCGCCAGCAGGGTCTTGGCATACAGCTGGCTGGCGTGAACCGACATGTCTGATGTCAGGTCAGTTGCACCGACGATCTTGACGCCGTGCTTGACAACGGTCCTCCCGGGTTCGGTCAATGCACAGTTGCCTCCGTTGGAAGCGGCCATGTCAATAATGACTGATCCTTCAGCCATGGCCTGCACAGCCTCCTCAGAAATCAGGAGTGGTGCTGGGCGGCCGGGAATAAGAGCAGTGGTTACAACCACGTCGGACTTCCCAATGAATGGTACCAGCAGGCTGACCTGTTGCTTGGCCTTCTCTTCTGCCAAGGCTTTGGCGTAGCCGCCGGAGTCACTACTGTCCTGACTTTCGATCTCGAGTTCGACGAAAGATGCGCCCAGACTCTGGACCTCTTCAGCAACCGCATCGCGAATGTCATAAGCGGAGACTTTGGCTCCGAGTCGTCTGGCAGTGGCAATGGCCTGAAGGCCTGCAACACCAGCACCAAGCACCAGCACGTTGGAAGGCCGGACTGTTCCGGCTGCGGTAGTCAGCAGCGGGAAAAACTTGGGAAGCAGCGTTGATGCCAACAAAACGGCGCGATAACCAGCAATGGAGCTGAGCGCAGACAGCGCATCCATCTTCTGAGCGCGCGAAATGCGAGGTACCAGCTCCATCGAAAGCGCCGTCGTTCCACGTGAGGCAATGGATCTGGAGAGCTCCGGCGTATCCAGCGGAGCCATGAAGCCGATGTAGGCTCCACCTTGCTTCATCAGCGGGATTTCCTCCTCAGACGGAGGGCGGACTTTGACCAGGATATCAGCACCGAAGGCATCCTCTCGGGAGCCCGGTGTGGCACCAACTTTCTCAAAGGCTGCGTCCGAATAGAAGGCCTCGGCTCCAGCTCCCCGTTCTACAACAACCGTCGCTCCGGCTTTTACCAGACGGGCTACGACCTCGGGGACCATGGCTACCAGGCGTTCACCGTCCGCTGTTTCTCTCGGAACTCCAATGGTGTAAGGCATGATGGCAGGGTGTGTGCTACAAGAGTCACGGAAATGCGTGGTCTATATAATAAGACGCGTAACGCCTCACCACTGTCCTTTCCTGCTCGCCATCGGCAGGAAAACCCCTACACGTCACCCCACACGAACTGCAGTCAGCAGATTCGGCCGCGGACCGTATTAGCCGTCGGCCAAATCAGCCGTTGGAGGCCTCAAAATCAGCCATGAACGAGGCCAGAGCTTCGACTCCTTCACGTGGACATGCGTTGTAGATCGAAGCACGAATGCCCCCTACGCTGCGGTGCCCTTTCAACGCTACCAAGCCGTGTGTCTTCGCCTCCGCCACAAACGCCGCTTCCAGTTCTTCCGTCGGAAGATTGAACGTCACGTTCATGTTTGATCTGGAGTTGGTCCGTGCATGTCCCCGATAGAAGTCTGTGGCGTCGATCCGGTCGTAGAGCAGAGCGGCCTTCTCGTCGTTGCGACGTTTCATCGCGGCGAGGTCTCCTCCAGATTTGATCCAGCGAAGCACCTTCTCCACCATGTAGACTGCGAAAACCGGCGGCGTATGGAACAGCTTGGCCGCATGCGTTCTGTAGTCAAGCAACGTCGGTAATCCCTCTGGAATGCGATCCAGGAAATCCTGACGAACAAGCACAACGGCAACACCCGCCGGACCGATGTTTTTCTGGGCTCCAGCGTATATCAAGCCATAGCGATCCATGTTGATCGGTCGGGACAAGAAATCCGAGGATGCATCGCAGATCATCGGGACGCCCGGATCAGGATCGTTGGCAAACTGCGTCCCGAAGATGGTGTTGTTCGATGTGATGTGGACGTACGCAGAACGATCGCTGACCTGCCATGTCGAGGGGTCGGGAGTATGGTCGTGACCCGTTTCGGCACTGGATGCCGCCTCATTGGTCTCTCCCACCAGCTTGGCCTCGGCCATCGCTTTCTTCGCCCAGGCACCTGTGACCACATAGTCCCCAACCTGTCCTTCGCCCAGGAAGTTGAGTGCCGTCTGATAGAACTGGAGTGAGGCTCCTCCCTGCAAGAACAGGATCTTCCATTCATCACCAATGCCCAGAAGGTCCCTGAAATGGCCGCGAGCCTGCTCGACCAATTCGGTGTACTGGGGGGAGCGATGGCTGATTTCGATCACAGAGGCTCCAGCATCCTTGTACGCCAGCATTTCATCGCGCGCTTCTTCGAGAACAGATGCAGGAAGTGTGCCTGGTCCAGCTGAAAAGTTGAAAAGACGATCCATGGTGGATTCCCCGGTTGTGGATTCAGTGTTCAGTTTGTGATGAAATTGCGCGTGATGATGGTGCGTGCGATGATTTTCGCACGTCGCGAACATCATGACGCTAGTTGCAGGCTGTGCTGCCCGTTAAAGCTCAATGATGGATACCGCCAGCACATCGTCCAGCGCAGAAATCCGGTCGAGGACCTTCTGGCTGTGGGCGCCATCGATGCGGATATATGCGCACGCTGCTTTGGCGTGATCGAAAATCACATTCTCCATTTCCTGCACGTTCCAATTGGCAACGCTGATTTCGTTCAGCACACGGGCCAGCACGCCAACCTTGTCGACATGGCGAATGGTAAGCTGATGGGTAGCAGGCGTTTGCGTGGCCAAGTTGACGCAGTTGGGCACCTCCCCGGCTGTCACATACGTCGTTATGACCCTGGCTGCTTCCTCGGCGATGGCTTCCTGGGCTTGCTGTGTCGAAGCTCCAATATGGTGCGTCAGATAGACGGAAGGATGACTGGCAAGCGGATGGTCCAAGTCTCCCGACTTCACAGCTGGCTCGTTGCTGAAGACATCGAGCCCGACACGAATGCCCTTTTCCTCAACCGCTTTCATCATGGCGTCCTCGTCGACGACTGATCCGCGCGTTGTGTTGAGGAAAAATGCTCCTGGCCTCATGGCATCAAAGAACGCGACGGAAGCCAATTCTTTGGTATCCGTTGTCGCTGCGCAATGCATACTCACAACATCCGCCTGACGGGCTACCTCCTCGGGCGTGGACGCGAACTGGACACCAAGAGTGGCGGCCCGTTCAGGAGTCAATGACCGGCTCCAAGCGACTACAGGCATGTCCATAGCCTGAACTCGCTTGATTACCTCCTGTCCGATGTTTCCCGTTCCCACAACGCCGAACACCCGACCTTTCACACCAGCGGCTTTTCCGTATTTCGCCTTATTCCAGACGCCATTACGGGCATCCATGACGTTGTCAGGGATAGATCGATCGAGGGCCAGCATCAGGCCGACTGTGAGCTCTGCAACAGCGCAGGCATTCTTCCCTGGACAGTTGGCCACAAACACGCCATGGGATGAGGCTGCTGCAATATCGATCGTGTCATATCCCGCACCGGCCCTGACAATCAGCTCCAGGTTCTTTGCCGCATTGATATCTGCTTGCGTGACTTTCGTCGATCGGACGACCAGCACGTGGGGATTGACCTGGCCCATGGCCTCGGTCAAGCTGTCTCCCTTCAATGAGGGCTGACTGGACACCGTGCACCCGGCAGATTCCAGGGATCGGACGACGGACTCAGACAGTGCATCTGCAAGTAGTACGTTCATGGGATCTATGGGTTAGAACAAGTGAACGAGCAAGCCACTTCTCAACTTGGGCTCAAACCAGGTCGACTTGGGAGGCATGAGAAGACCGGCATCCGATACGTCCACCAACTCCTCAATGCTTGTTGGATACATTGAAATAGCCATCGCAGCGTCTCCGCGATCAACTCTTCGTTCCAGTTCAGCGGTTCCGCGAATACCACCCACGAAATCGATGTTGGGATCCGTTCTCGGATCTGTTATTCCCAATAGTGGCGAGAGAATGTGCTCGGACAATAGGGATACATCGAGTTCATCTACAACGGCATCGCTGGCTGTAGCAGGTAATGTCATCCCATACCACACGCCGTCGATGTAGATACAGACGTCACCTTTGACTTTCGGAACCGGGTCAGTGACGCGTTCGAGTGCGAACTTTCCTTCCAATTCGGCCCGGAACGCTGCAGCGCCCCCGGGGACATCCATCACAATGCGGTTGTAGGCCAGGATGGCCATGTCACCCATTGGAAACAGCACGGCCGGGAAAAATGCGGCCTCTGGCCGGTCCTTTACTTCCGCTGATGCCCTGCTGGCCGCTTTGCAGCGATGATGACCGTCCGCAACGTACAAGGCAGGCAATCGCGCAAATAATGAGACCAGATGGTTGGCGTCTCCCACCTTCCAGATCGTGTGCTGAACACCATCATCAGCCGTCAAATCATAAAATGGTGATCCCTCCATCGTAGTCCGGATGACGCCGGCCACCTCCGGATCGTCTTTGAACGTAAGCATGACGGGCTCAGCATGTGCCTGCTGCTCCAGGATATGCCGTGTTCGATCGTCTTCCTTGACCGGACGGGTCAGCTCATGCTTCAGGATAACATTGTCATCGTAATCTGAAACCGCAACACATCCGAAGATGCCGGTCTGGCTGCGTCCGTCCATGATCAGTCGGTACACATACAGAGAGGGCTCATCCTCCATGACAGAATCAGATCCAGCAGCAAACGCTTTCAGATTCGCTGCACCCTTCGCGTACACCTCGTCGGCATGCTCATCGATGCCTTCAGGAAGATCTATCTCTGGCCGTATGACGTGAAGGAAGCTTCCAGGTTTTCCCTCGGCCAGCTTCCTTGCCTCTGCCGTGTTTATGACATCGTAGGGGACGCACGCGACTTCAGCTGCTTTCTCAGGTACAGGACGAAGCGCTTTGAAGGGATGAAGGATGGCCATGCTACGGGCAGTTTGATGGAGACTTTCATACCGATTGAGATCGCATGTTAATTGGCATCCCGAACGCATTCACCATCCGGCCGATGAAAAAGACACGAAGTGAACGCGACATTCGGCCTTGAGTGGTTGTTTTCGCCACACTCCCTGATAATGCACTGAGTGGAGATTGGTAATTCAAGGTCTTGGCGTATATTCCGTGCTCTATCGCGGGGTGGAGCAGCTGGTAGCTCATCGGGCTCATAACCCGAAGGTCGCAGGTTCGAATCCTGCCCCCGCTACAACAACAGGCACTGATCTTACGGTCGGTGCCTGTTTTTTTTCGCCCTTTTCTGTTCGCGCGACGGTGGGATTCGATATTGCGCTTCCGCCTAAGCGGATCCAGATCGCATCAAGCACAAATCTCGATCGCTTCGCATGCAGTCACGGCAACCCATTCATCCGATCATGTCCACCGAATCTTCGGTCTACTTCTTCTTCGTGGACGGCATAGGACTTGGTCCAGGCGGAGCGCATAATCCGTTCGATCGTGATGGCCTGGAGGGTTTTTCGGCTCTTAGCGGGAGCGATCGGCTTATCTCGGATCAGTTCGAAGAGCTTCATGAATCTGGAGCCGTCTCTCGCGCGATCGACGCCAACTTGGGATTGGAGGGATTGCCGCAAAGCGGGACCGGACAGGCGACCCTATTTACCGGAGTCAATTGTGCAGAACTGGCAGGAAGACATTACGGGCCGTTTCCCCACTCGACGTCCCGTCCTGTGTTGAAGGAGCGAAATCTTTTCGGAATGGTCGGTCCAGAACGCAGCGCGTTCGCGAACGCTTATCCAGAACGATTCTTCCGGTGGGCAGAACAGCGGGATCGTTGGCCAACCACCACCCGATGTTGCCTGGACAGCGGCGTCAGGATTCGCACGTTGGATGACCTTCGATCAGGAGATGCCATCGCGGCAGATCTCACCGGCCGCGGTTTGGGCGCTGTCGCGGAATCACCCGTTCAGCCCATATCCGAATTGGAAACGGCCAAGCGAATAGCGGGCCTTACCCGATCTCATCGCCTTGTCGTGTCGGAGTATTTCCATACTGATAAAGCAGGGCATGCTCAGGATCATCAGAAAGCCGATTCCTGCCTCCTTTCGATTGATCGGTACCTGCAAGCATTGATTGAAACCCTGGACTTCGACTCTACGACGCTGGTCCTAACGAGCGATCACGGCAACCTGGAGGATCTCTCTACCAAGACGCACACCCGCAATCGGGTCCCGCTAATCGTTCGTGGCCCCGGTAGCACGCATTTCCGGGGAGTCAAAGACCTGACCGGCGTCTATCACGGAATCCTGGCCAGCTTGGGGCTCAGCGCATCTGCATGAGCCCTAGCTATAGGGCGCGGTTGAGGACGGTCGAGCGCCTTCGAAGCGTAGTCTATCGGGCGGCTTCCGCCTCGCTTTCGGTCGCGAAGTAATTGCCTTCCAACAGCTCCAGAATGAGGCGATCTGAATCTTCGACTACTTCGAGCACTTCGATGATGGCTCGTGCATCGACGGCGATTGTGCGTCCGGACCTATCGGAAAAGACGTACTCGCTTGCCAGGCTTTCCTGATTGCCATCGAATACGAGACCTACGACTCTCAACTGCTTGTCCAGCAGAGCTGACCCGGAGTTTCCGCCCGTGATATCCGTGGTGGCGACCAGATTCAATGGAACGCTCGTATCCAGTGTGGACTCCATGGTGGACCAGCGGGTTGGAAGATCCCAATACTCTTTCCCAGCGAGAGAATCCGACATGGCGTACATGCCGGCCAACGTGGTAAACGCAGGAAAATCACTCTGATCAGCTTGATATCCGTCCACGCGACCGTCGGTGATACGCATGGTGAATCCAGCATCTGGAGCTGCTGTGTCGCCCTGAATGTGATGACGCAGTTCGCTCAGACGATCAATGATGGCATTCTCGCGCTCGCTCAGCGCCTGGACTTGTCCGTCCAGCGTGAAGTACAGCGCTCCAATGGTGTTGATCAGGTCCACCGAGACGTCTTTGCTGGCCAGGTAATTGGCCTCCAGCGTGGACCTGAAGCCGGCTGAATCCGCAAGCACGGAGTAAGTGGCAATCGAATCAGCCATGTGCTCGGCGGAAACACCAGCGAGCATCCGCCTTACGGTTGGGTCATCCTCACCCAGAGCACGCTGAAAATCGAACAGGCGGGCCGCGATGATGTCACGTTCCAGTTCGCGTGGCCAGTCAGCGATCTGCATGGCTTCGTCCATGATGTCCTTCAACACCTCTGGCGGTGCTCCGCGGCGTGCTGATAGCGCGTAAACGTACCCATACATGGCTCGCATGAGAATCCGGGACGAGATGGACGGATTGAGGAATCCTGTAAACGAACGGGCTCTCGGCGCCGATAATTCCTTCGACTGTTGAATCAATTCAACGTCCCGGAAAGGGCGACCGAATTTCGCAGCCAATTGCTCGTCCCGGCTCAGGATACGCTTGACCGAATCCTCCCAGGCTTGCGTCCTCGAGAGCACGTGACCAGCCAACAGGGCTTCATGCTGTCCGGACATGCCCTTGAACTGATTTCTCGCACCCATGAGATCATTGCGGACATCGAATGAGTCCGCTTGAGCCGGATGGTTATCGACATATTCTTCCAGCCGTTCAATGCGGTTCTTGAGCACAAACAATTCTTCAGGTAACTCGATATCCCGCTCGTACTCGAGCTGTGAGATGGTTACCAGCCGCTGTGTCGATCCAGGATTGCCGACGACAAATACTGGTTCACCGTCTTCGGCTCCCATGGGGTCAAACAGGAAATGGTCAGCCGTACGAAGGGGCTCACCATCCTCCCAGATACGAAAAAACGCGGCATCCAGTGTGTGGCGCGGCCATTCGAAGTTGTCGGCATCTCCGCCGAACTCCCCAAGTGCCAACTCCGGCACCCAAACCAGTCTGACGTCATGGTATACCCGATAGGTGTACGCAGAATAGCGAACACCGGCCACGAGCTCGACTACCTTGAATTCGAGTGTGGAATCAGCACGGACGTTGCGGTCCTTCAGTCGACGTTCGATGGCTTCTGCACGTTTCTGCCGAGCATCCGCCTTGGGTCCCCATCCTTTCACATCCCGGGCAGCCCGGATCACTTCATCACTGACGTCATCAATCTCGATCAGCTGCCTGAGCTTCAAACCCGGAATGCGACGTTCATCGGCTGCATTTTGCGCCAGGAAGCCGTTGTCAAGCAGCGCCTCCCCTTCTGCAGACACCTTGGTTACGAAGTCCCGAGCGCAGTGATGGTTGGTCATCACCAACCCCCTTCTGCTGACAAGGGAGGATGAACAGATCTGCCCAAACTGCAATGCTCCCCGCCGGGCACGCTCCAACCAACTGTCTTCTGGCTGGAATCCGTACGCTTCGTTCCACCAATCGAGCGGTGGCGCCTCGAATGTCCACATTCGCCCATCGTCGAAACGGCCTAACTCGGCCTCAGGATAGCGCGTTTCAACCACAGCAGGTTCTGCCTCCAGCGGTTCTTCTGTTGAGGGAATCCTCTCAGGTCGCTCACTCACCGTCAACACCTCACGTGGAGGCGTACATCCTGCAACCAGAATGAGCAGGATGACCACGAGGCCCGTCAGTCTCGGCTTGATAGAGAATGATTCAATTAGCTTCTTCAATCGGAACTCCAATGGTTCATTCAGAATAACAGCGCGCTCTGCGAGAGTGGCGGAATTGGTAGACGCGCTAGATTTAGGATCTAGTGTCCTCAGGACGTGGGGGTTCGAGTCCCCCCTCTCGTACAATTGATTCTTGTGATCGCCTGTCTCTTACGACGTTACCGACTGTCGAACAAGAATCGAGATTCTCCTGCTTGATCAGTTCATCATCGTAGAATAGTCAGATAGGTGGGCAGGATCGCTCTGGGAAAGGGCGTCAAACGCTTGAGAGGCTTCCGAACTGCCACGGAAAACGCGGATCATTTCCAGATACTTGGCCGCAAAGAACTGATCGAGGTAGTAGGCGCGTGTCACATCTTCGCGCAAGGCCTGTAATTCCTGTACGATCGACAATAGCGTTTGTCGTGACTCGTCCGGCTCCTCGATGAATTGATCGAGCACGCCGAAGTGATAGTCGAAGTAGATCTCTCGCAGGCTGGTGAATCGCGGATCCATGATCTGTGAGATCAATTCGCCTCGTGACTGCCCAGAACCGAGGGATGACCAGCCCAATGCCCCTTGATTTGATCCAAGTGTGGCAATGCGACGGGCTTCGTCGAAGTGTGGCTGTCCACCCATCGAGTCGAATGTGTCGTAGTCATACCCCAGCATCAGGTATGCATAGAAGTTCAGTACCGATGTCAATGGGTGGTACTGATCCGGCTGAAAGATCAATGGTGTCCCTTGCGAATACTCAAAGGCCCATTCGTCATCGCTGAGCGTCAATACCTGGGTCTGTTGGGCCGAACCGTAGATCGGACGGCGCATGGCCAATACGAGTCGGGCCCTGAAGTTGGTCAACGTCAACGCTTCGGTAAACACCACCTGGAGGCTGCAATCGATGCGTTCTTCCTCGTCAAACCGGTCCTCCGTCCAACGACGGTCGTTCATGTATTCGAACAGGCGCTCTTCCAACTCATCCAGGAATGTGTAATCGGATCCTGAAAGGGCGCGATAGTTGACACCGACCGAGCAATTGAACTCCTGTGCATGCAGCTGTGGAGCGGAAAATGCGGCCATGGCCGCCACCGAGGTCAAGATCAGGATTTTGCGGGTCCAGGAGGTCATGTAGGGCGTCTGGATGATGCAACCGGGATGGAGTGCGTCGTGAACACGGGTAAACAGGTTGCGGTTTCCTGCTCGAAGTGTCGTTCCGGGTGAACGGAAGGCATGTGAGGGTGAATGGTGATGCGCAGGAAATCGATCGTCAATGGCGACCGCAAAGATCACAGTTGGACGCAATTTCGTCGCATTGCACTGGCGGCGGTGGCGATGGGCTTCATCTGTGAGTTTGCAATAGGACAAACGAGCGTGCGTCCGTCACCGGAAGACAGTATCTATGTGGCGATAACGCAGGTGGATGGATTCGAGGAGGATGTGAACACGTGGACCAATCTCTTGGATCGACAGTGGCTTGAGGAAACCGCCGTACAAATCGGATGGGGTTGGCGTTCCTATGGATCTTCCCCATCGTCACTTGGATCACCAAGGCAATGGCAAATGCGGGCCAGCAACGTCACAGGCCGGTGGTCATCAGGATTCGTCTTGGATAAGGACATGGCCGAACCCTGGGGCAAGGCTGCTATTCCTTGGCGCGGCCCCGAACTCAAGCGCTGGCGACTGGCGCGCTACAGTAACCCCGATCAATCAGGGAGGCATGTCCTTCTGGGTTTGTTCAGGGTCAATCACGGATTCGGTTTGGCCTCCGGAGCGAGACGGTCCGTATTTCCTTCTCGAGGCAATCCTCTGCGCCTCCCTGGAAAGCTCGCATCGGCGCGTTCGTACGCCGGGACCGTATCCGGAGCCGTCAGAATGGGAGCCATGGTGGGCCTGGAAGGTAGGTATGGCGTGATCCGATTCTGGCAATCGTCGCATCGAGCAACGGCTTCCACTCGCAGTTTGCAAGATATCGATGGGCTATCCATTCAGGATGTGTCGGGGACGTCGTCTTTCACGTCCGAATCAAGCTTGAAGCGACGCAACGCATTGCGTCTTCAGTCGACCGGCATACAGACCGTTCTTGGTTCACCTGGTGTTCAGGTAGCGTTGCTTGCTGAGCATATCCGAACAAGGTTGTCGCGTGATTGGCAGGACTTGTCTGTCGCAGATGACGAGCACACCTCCATAGAGCTTGAAATGCCTGCGTCAATGGTAATTGGAAGTGTTTCGTATCGGATCAGTGTCCGCTCGATCTCCTGGGCGCATGAAGCAGCGTTTTCCGGCGGTTGGAAGCCGAATCAGCGACTTGCGATTCGCTGGCGACAAGGACCGGGTCGCGGAATGCTCATCGACCGCGAAGTATCTCAGCAACCTGTTGGCAGCCCCTATTCGTCACGAGGTAGGTTTTTCTCGCCGTATCTCAAGGACGAAAAGACTATTGCAGCAGGCAGCTGGCGATTCGGCAACGCGAACGACGCACACATACGGCTGCTTCAGCAGAACCGAAACAAGCTCGACGGGACCCAGACTACCCGACGGTTGAGCGTGGATTGGATACGAAGGCCCAGAGGGCTGAACCGACGCAATAGGCTGCTTGAAGTCGGTGTCCACGCTACCTCCCATTTGGTCAACTCGAAACTTGATTCTCGCGCCACGCGCCTGACCGTTCGAAAGCAGGATGGATTCAGCCAACAGTGGATCTACGACCTCCAAGGACAAGCTGGGTACCGACGTGTATCAGGCAACGAGACAGGAATCACGTGGCTGATGGGCGCCACCGTCAGGAGGTTGTTTTCGGGACGTTCAGATGGAAGTCTCAGGGAAGCCAGAAGCTTTGGCTTAGGCTCTGTCTCGGACTGGTCCACTATGATTCTCATTCGGCGATCAGGTGATGTCCGAACCACCTTGTATGCTGTTCAACCTGCTTTGGCTGACGGTTTTCCAGTGCTTTCAGGATCGGGAGAGGCCCTCATCATCATCCAGCGGCTTCGATGGGCCATTTCTCAGCATGTCACCATGCAGGCACTCACACGAGTGGACCACCGGCAAGACGAACCGCGGTGGAGTGTCAGAACGTCGATTCTATTGCGTGCCCGGCTCGACTGACTGAATTTGGCGCGTCCTACTGCTTCTGGATCGGACGATACCCCAAGCGATCGAGCGCCGAGACAGAGGCGTCTGTGTCCATTTCGAGCAACGCAGTCAATGCTCGTCGTGCCTTGTCTGTACCCTTGTTCTCACGGATGACTTTTTCGAGTTCCACTGCAATGGCGTCCTGCATCTTGCCCGCGAACCGCGAAACAGCCGTGTCCAATTGAATCTCCTCACCATCATCCAGCGCGCCATCTCGGTTCTCGAAGGACCAGCCGTCCCCCTCGATATCCCAGGTAGCCTCTCCAAGCACCTCACTCCAGTCGATTTCTTCGACGGTGTAGGCCAACTCATTCAGAACGGTATCTGCCAGACGAATCCCTGCAACAGCGAGGATATCACCCAACGATTCATTGTCCACCCGGCTGATGTCCTCCATGGTTATGCCGGGAGCCATCTCTTGATCGAGATCCAAGCGACTTTCCGGAATATCCACGTCGGGCTGTGGTAACGCGAATGGACCAGGGGTCTGAACTTCAATATTTGGCGTAGCCGGGGTCTTCACTGCCAGGTCTTCACCCGACTCCTTCTGAGGCTTCTGCCATTGCTCGGTGTTGATCTCAGCATCGTCTACCGTCGCGCCATCCGAGGAAGCAGTTGCCGTCGGATCTAGTAGTGATGCCGGCGTAGGTGCTGCGGCAGCAGTGAACAATGCTGCAAACGTCACGCTTGCCACTAGTCCCCAGCGACTGTAAGGCTTGCCTGATTCACCTTTGTAATTGAGCACGGACAGAACGCGGCCTTCCAACTGCGATGGTCGCGCAATCGTCATGGCGAACTGCGGGGCCGGTCGATGCTGACGCATTTCCTTGGCGACATCGATAAGCATGCGCGCATACTCTTCAGGCTGCGCACCCAGCGCAAGTACTTCCGAGTCGCAAGAGGTTTCGCGTTGCGCTTTCAGCTCGGTGCGCATCGACCATGCCAGCGGATTGAACCAGTTCGCGGCGACGACCACCGAAGCGACAACATCATGAACAGCGTCTCGTCGCCGGATGTGTACAAGCTCGTGCATGATGGCATTCAGCTTGCGTTCACTGGACCATTCCCTCGCTTCCAGCGGCAACAAAAGCTTGGGCGCCTGGATGCCCCACGTCATCGGAGATCGAATGCCCGCAACTTCCCGTGTTTCGAATTCTCGTGTCAAGAAGACACGATCACCAGCTTCTTCGAGCAGGTCACTCCAGTGATTGGTATCAACAGACCTGGAAGCTTTCCACAAACGCCGGAGTGACCATCGGGAGTGTATCGCGCGCATTCCGACCATCATTGCCCCAAATGCCCAGAGCAATGCTGCGAGCTCAATGATGGAAAGAGACCGGAATCCGTTGAACAGATATCCCATGGCCTCAACCATCCCATTGGAAGCAGCACCTCCAGCTTCTTCCTGTTCAATCACGGGAACGCCTGACTCGGATCTTGTGTCGAGCTTAGTAGACCCAGTCTGCTGAGTCGGCAACACTGACGAATGACTCGACTCACCAAGTTCCGTGATGTCACCGCCGGTCAACGCAGACCAAATAGGTGTTTCCGAGACCTGTTGAGGCACGGGCACAATGTTCAGCGCTGGCAAAGCAACGTGCAGTAACGGGATTGCCAAGCAGGCCGCCATGGTCATTACCACGGCTTCGTATCGCAATTTGGGAGACGCTTTCCGGAGCATCCGGACGGCCAACAAACCCAGAACCAGAATGATGGTAGTTCGGACGGCGATCGTGATCATCAGGGATAAGTCAATGCCAGTCATGACGTCCCTCCTTTTCGTTTACGTCGCTCCTCAATGAGCTTCTCCAAGCGTTCGAGGTCATCCTCTTTGAGATTGGTCTCCGATGAGTCAAGCAACGCGGCCACGGCCTTAGAAACGGATCCCTTGAAAAACGTGGAGACCGTGTGCTTCATGGCTCGCTCACCCGCTTCGTCTTTCGGCGTAATGGGTTCATACACGTAGCGAGGACCGACCTGTTCGTGCTGGATGTGTCCCTTCTCCTCGAGTATTCGGAGCATGGCTCGAACCGCAGAGTAGCCAGGACCGTCTGGAAGGCGATCCATGACCTGTGCTGCCGTACTGGGACCGTGTTTGAACAAAACATCCATGATCTGTCTCTCTCGACGACTCAGATCACGTGATGGATGGGGCGAAGGACTCATGACCGAAATGGCAGGTTGGAGAAACAGCGGTGTCCTGAATACAAAGATCCAGCGCTGCTAATTATTTACCACCTACGGTCCAATCCTGAAGCTGTTGCAATCAGACACCAAGAAATCGCCCGACGAGAATCGACTCTAATTCTCAGACACCGTTGTCCAGACCGTATCCCAGTCTTTGGTCTGGAGCCGATAGGCTGCTTGCCAGGAGATATCCATATCGAAGAAGTGCCAGATCCTGAACTTGATGCCGGCGCCAACGCTCACACTGCTGTATCGCTCGTTCGTGCTTGCCAGATTGACCAGCGATTCCGCACCTGCCCGGAGATAAACGGCTCGGATATATCCCGGAATCGTCAACCAACCGTTGTCGGGAAAAGCGACCGGCTGCATGATCCTGAGACCGTATCTAGCCCAATGGTCGTCTCCGACTCGCGCATCATCCCAGCCGGTGGGTCTGAAAAACGCCAATCCGAAGATTCCAGGCCGGTTCTGATACAAGTGTCCTGCATCGAGGCGAATCGATGTATTGGACCTCCTCAACCATGGGAAATAGGCATTGGCGAATGTGATGCTGCCCCTGTTCATTTCTCCTACGTCCCGGTTGAGCTCGATATCTGCGAACCAAGACACGCTTTGACCTCTCGATGGCCACAGGTCACGCGAATTACGCTGCAACTTCCGGCCAAAAAACAACGATGGGAGCATGGACAGACGACTTCGTCTATCCTGAAGGACCGTCAGACCATCGTCGAGGAATCGATCCGATCGAAAACTGAAAGCCAGCGCGGGTACCACACTCGTCCGGTGCACGTTCTGTTCGATGGTGTAGGGTAATCGCGTTGATACCGTCCAGCTGATACGATCACGAATGACCCGTTGCAATTCGTTCCTTCCCGGAACGATGGCATCGACCGTGGTGGGACGCCGCTCTACGTTCACCCCGGGCCTGAATGCCCAACGGGCGGATTGGACGCCCAATTCACCCCAGAGGCGATTCTTCTGGACGACTCCCTCGCCGTACCACGCCATCCGCTGCAACGGATCCGTTCCCTGCATCGCTACGCCGATACCAAGTCCCAGCCTGGCATCGTCTGGACGTTCACGTGGATTGTCCAGGTAAGCGGTTGGATAGATCATTCGTGGAGCCATGCGCTTCCATGAGCGATACGGCTTGGCATCAGCAAACGATGAATCCAGAGCCGAAAAGGGCCTGACCTCATTCATCCGGACTTGCCACGGCAGGTTCCACGTATGGTTTGCCTGGTCCCTGTTAACGGTTTCGACCCAATCGCCCGTCAAGTCAGCCGTTCGGAGGTCAAACTGCTCCTCGCCATACTCGACGAAGGCCAGCGACTGCCCATCCGAGCTGACATGACCTTCCATGGCCCCGTAGAGGGCGTTGGTCGCCTGAATGATCTGTTCGGTCCACGCATCAAGCACGTAGACATTCATGATGCCCGTACGGTCGGAGGTAAACGCGAAATAGCGTCCCGTTTCATTCCAGCTGCCGTCGTAGATCGTAGACGACTCGAACCCGATCCATGGTGACAGTTGCCATTGCTCCGCTGACGTGTCAACCAGATAGACGCCCTGATGCGTTCCGACCTTGGCAATGACGGCCAACGAATCAGATCCAGGCCGGGGCGCCATGGACACGATTTCCAGCGAGGGATGACGCAAACGCTCCTCCTGTTCTCCGGTGGTCAACTCGACAATTCGATTGAATTGACCAAAGGAACGAATCGCCAAGATGCGATCGTCAGAAAGGATGACCGGATTGTAGGTATGCCCCGCTCCTTCGATTCGCTCCTCTTCTCCGGTATTCAGGTCGACCCTGTAGGACCATGATGTCCGCGCTTCCGGAGCCAGCGGGTTCTCCGAATACCGCGAATAGAAGGCTTCGCCACTGCGAGGTGGTACAAACAGCACGGCATCATCAGTAATCTCATTCCAGGTAAGGCGCCTCATGGAGCCATCATCCGTGACCCGATGGAAACCGCGCGGCAGATTATACCCAAGCGCGTACGTCACGATGGTGTTGTCCCCGAGCCAGAACGGGCGGCGGTGCGTTTGACCCAGTCGAGAAACAAGCTTTGTCGATGGATACAATGTTCCGATCGCCTGGCGAATGGAATCCTCTCGATTCCAGAACCAATCGCGGAATGAAGACTCCAGCTTGGACGGAGATTGGTCTACTGCCAGGCGAAGATTGGATCCGAAGCCAGACAGCGGAATGTGCTGTTGCCATTTCATCGACTCGTGGACAGCCGATTCGCCGAACGTGTCCACCAGATAATCCACGAACAACGCCCCACCGAGATAGAATCGATTGAAGGGTCGCGTATACGATGGCTCCTCGAGCGCTTGAGACAGTGACCACCCTCCGCGTTCAATCATGCCCGCACGTGCCTGGGCCATGAAATACGGGTGATTCAACCGGCCAGCACCATCTGGTATCTCGCTTTCGCGATATACGGCCAATCCTTCCACCATTCCGGAAGGTTGGAACAGACTCAAAGCGCGGGCGAAATCCGGAGAAATACGGCCAGCAATCCCTGTGGCACTTCGATTGATGCGGAAAGCACCCTGGGCAGCGTGGACCAACTCATGGGCCGTGACGACCTCAGTCCACGACGTATGCTCCCTTGAGAGCGCACGCCCACGCAACGCAATGGCGTTGATCTCGGTCTTGAATGGAAAGGGCGTCACATAGCCGTTTCCAGAATCGGATTGATCCGAAAGGACAGCTGTGAGGGAGTAGTCGTGCCGCAGGCCCAGAAAGGCATTCGTGCGGGCGGCGGTCGTCCGGAGCGTCCAGAGGGTCTCACGAGCCTGCTGCTCATGCCGGTCAGGATAGATGATCTCGAAGGGGCCATCTTTGACGATCATCCATCGTTCACCCGGCGGGCGATACTGGACATCGTAGAGGGAAACGACCTGAGCCGACGTCGGAATCACACATGTGAGTGCGATCACCGCCAGCAGGCACACGATCATCGATGCAAACCTGTTCAAGTTTGCTCCCTTTCCCTGTTCAAACGTCTGCGGTGGCGTCATGCCTGGCAAGATACGCTCCATGCCAGGTCACGAACACGGGGAATTGTTTCGTCCAGTCGCCCCAATGCCCGCCGCTCGTTTTTGGCGATTACTCGCCCTGCCCCAGAGAGTACCCGCGTTCACCGTCGAAGGTGTAGAGGTGCTCTGTCTTGATGACATCGCATGAGGCATCATTCAGGGCACCCAAGAGACGCAAAACGTCTGAGAACGTGAGGGCCGAACCGTCCGGGGAAATGAAGCGGCAACGCCAGTGATCCGTCCAGAACGTCTCTGGAAGGCCATCCGGGTAAACCTTGACCCCACGGTTCGTGATCATCTTCAGCTTCCACCCTTCCGGGCAAGCATCTTCAAGGATCTTGCCAAGTCGGTCCGGGTGACGGTCTCCGTCGGCCCAGTCCAGGAAAACGTCAATGCCTTCCAGCTCCTTCTTTGGTGGCGTGTTGCGGACCGGAGGAACGTGGATTTCAGCAGACTGGAAATGAGCAGCTTTCAGACGACGCGGCATCTGTCCCAGTCGTTCAATGATGGCGTCGGTAAAGGCTTTCGTACCCACTTCGCGTTCGCTGAGCCCCGGACGGAAGACATCAGCCGTGTGGATACCGTCTTCCAGGGTAACCAGCCACGCGTTGTTGATCTTCTCAGCTTGCTCAGCAAAACCGAGATGCACGAGCATCTGGATCGCGCCATTTAGCAGACCTGATGGGTTGGCAACGTCCTTTCCTGCGATATCCGGTGCAGAGCCGTGAACGGCTTCGAACATGGAAACGGTAGAACCAATGTTGGCCGAACCAGCCAATCCAACCGAACCCGCAACCTGGGCGGCGATGTCCGAAATGATGTCACCGTAAAGGTTGAGCGTGACAATCACATCGAACGTTTCGGGCATTGCAGCAACGCGTGCCGAGCCGATATCGATGATCTGGTGATTGCTCTCGATGTTCGGGTATTCCTTCGCGATCTCGTCGAACACCTTGTGGAAAAGACCGTCCGTGTGCTTCATGATGTTGTCTTTCGACATACACGTGACGGTCTTACGGCCATGCGCTTCCGCATATTCGAATGCGTAGCGAATGATGCGCTCACTCCCCGGTCGAGTGATAAGCTTCAGGACCTGGGTGACTTCGGCCGTCTGCTGATGCTCGATGCCAGCGTAGAGGTCCTCTTCGTTCTCACGAACGATGACCATGTCCATTCCCGTGTGAGGGGAGTTGACGTACGGAGCGTACGACTTCGTTGGACGCACATTGGCGAACAGACCAAGCGACTTGCGGATGGTCACGTTGAGGCTCTTGTAACCACCGCCCTGTGGCGTGGTGATGGGCGCTTTCAGGAAGGCCTTGTTGCGACGAATCGTGTCCCAGGCCTCTGCAGGAATTCCGGATGTGTTTCCGGACAGGTAAGCCTTCTCCCCGATCTCCACGACCTGATAGTCCAGCGGAGCACCGGCCGCATCCAGAATCCGGATGACGGATTCCATGATTTCGGGACCGATTCCGTCTCCGTATGCAACTGTTACTGGTGTTTTTTCTGCTGTGGCCGTCATGATGCGGGGTGAAAATGGGGTGTTCGTAAAATCACTGCGCGCCTTCTATCGGAGCCCCGTTATGCCAGTTCCGCGGGTTCCGTGAAACATTGAATTGGAATGCGCTGATGGAATTTGAAGTCGTCGATTGGCAATGAAAAAGAGCCGGGCTGATTCTCAGTCCGAGGCCTCCAGATCATAGATGGTGTTCTGGATGGAGCCGGAAAACGCTGTTCCGTCTTCAGAAAACAGGTCGTAGTCGATCTGCATGATCCATGTTGGCTCGATATCCGGAAGGGTCAGATGAACTGTCTTGCCGTCGCTGGATACGGTAACGTCGCTGACGACAAGCTCCTTGGTGTCCAGTCTTTCTGAACCGTAGTTGCGCGTCCGTTCGAGCTGCCAGGTCGAGACGACATACCGCTCGGGATCCATTGCAGCCTCTTCATCGAGCGCCTCGGAAAACGTCAACTCCATGCCGGACTCCAATGCACGCATTGACACGGGCAAGTTCAGATCGTTTCCGGTATATCGAATACGGTAGATGCCCCCGACCTGGATCATCTGATTGGTCGCCCAAGCAGACATTCCGAGAACATAGAGCTGGCCGTCTTGTGGATTCATGCGGCCGCGGATGATTCCCGTCGGGAATTCAGCGATCGGTAGCCGAACCACACCTCCTTGTCGGATGTCATCCGTCATCTGAGGAAGGACCAGGAATACATGCCCGTACCCGTACGACAGGCTCAATAGCTCGCCGCTCAATGGTCCCCACTTGTCGCTGTCGGCCCACACCAGTTCGGCAGGTGAGCGATCTACGCGTTGATCGATCCAGACGAGTGGCTGAATCATGGCTTCGTCCGAAGAGTCAGCCGGGGCGCCGTAGCCGTACATATTGCCGTAGAACCCACCCTCTTCAACCCAATTGACGCGGTTCATCGGATTCCAGTGTCCCTCCTGATCGGTCACGATGAATGAACCGTCCGGGTTGATGGCGACACCGTTGGCTGCTCTGAAGCCGGTTGCGAGGATCTCGGATGTTTCCCCATCGGGACTGACGCGAATCAGCGTTCCGTGCTGCGGAACGAGAGCCGTCCTGGCGTGGCGGGCACTCTTGGCGTAGTAGAAATTGCCGTCGTCATCAGTCTGAAGACCCATGGCGAATTCGTGGAAATGCTCCGTGACCTGATGATCGCTGTTGAAGCTCTCATAGAAATCGGTTTCGCCGTCTCCGTTCAGATCGCGCAGGACTACAATCTGATCTCTGCATCCTACGTAGATGTCACCATCGACGACCTTGATTCCCAACGGTTGAAAGAGCCCGGTTGCGATGCGATGCCAGCGCAGTTCTCCTCTCGTCCGGCTGATTCCTTCAATCCGCCACACTTCTCCATCGATCGTGCTGACCACGGCTTCATCCCCACTTTCCAAAAAGTCGATTCCGGTGGGTCGCATGCGGCTTAGCCAGGGGTTGTCCATCGGCAAGCTGATCACATCTACGGCGTAGGCCGGATCAGAATCGCCCCTGATCATAGGCGTCGTGAGTACCTGGGGCCAACGTGAAGGACCGCCTTGTGAGTACTGACTCAGGTCTTCTGCAGACTCAGCAGCATCGATCTCGACGGACGCATCTGCCGTCATCCATACTTTGAAGCGAACATCCGAGCCAGCCGGAATCAGGGCTTCGTGGAATCCTCGCTCGCTAGTCGTGACAACTCCATTCGAAGCAACTACTTGGACATTCGAGGGAGCCAACCGCAACCGTAGATCGGTGGAAGGCGCCTCGATATTCAGCGTGCGGCTGATGACGCCCTCTTCGTCCAGGTCGTACGTCTCCAGCACAGCTGTTCCTGCGACGGTGTACGCAATGATCACCCGGTCGTCGTGATGGTAGAGCCCTTTGTAGTGCGTCCATTCTCTCGGCAAAGGGCCGAATTGCCGGCCATCCACTGCCGTAAAACGCGGATCATCATATAGTCCGGTGGCGGGGTTGGCCCATCCGGGTGCAACAGGGTTCTCGAACTCGATCTCGCCGACCGTTCGCGGGAAGATGTTGTGTCGATCGTTGAGCAGGATATCCTCGTAGTCGATGAAGCCTTCCCCGGTCCAGAATCCGGTCAGACGCATCAGATCGTGGTCAAAAAGGACGAATGCATTCCCTGCAGCGACACCACCTTCTCCTTCATCGAGTCGGATTGCGATTCCCTTGTATGCGAAGTTGACATCACCGAAATCCTCATTTGGCAGCGGGCTTCGGCCGCCTGAAATCCCTCGAGGCGGGTCATCTGAATTGGCCAACTCATACGTGCGCATGAGGAAATCGCCGTAATCCATCTCCGCCCACGGCTTGTACGGCTTGGGGTCGGGCCCCAGCGTATTTCCGGCCGGCAAGCCGGCCAGCCATTCATCCGTCACCTCGAAATACTGATCGGGATTGTCATCCTTGACGAACTCCTCCCGAATGAAGTGGATGACCTCGTACTTCTCCCGCGGCGTCAGTCTGACCTGCGGAGGCATGAGCCCGTAGCCACGCGTGAGCGTTTCGTATTGCGAATGGGGGTCTGCGCCATTCAGAAACGCCTCAGACCAGAACTTCCTCGACGTGGGGATCGATCCTGGTTGCTCCCGATCGCCGTGGCACGCAAAGCACGCCTCCCGATAGATGACCATACCCTTGTGATAGAACTCCTCGTTCCATTCGGCCATGAGTGCAGCGTGATCGAGATTCGCTTCGTACTCCGGCAGATCTGTCTCTGCCAGGATGAATGTCCCAGGAGGCGGAACTGCCTCCTGGCAAGCAACGAGCGGAAGAAACAACAGCCAGGGAAGGTGGCGAGTGACACGCATGGCGGGGCGACAAAAGAGTGATGGGCGGAACTGTAGATGGCGAGGACTTTGCTGGATTCCTCTAAGCTCACCCCATGCAGATCATCCGAATCATGATCTGTTCGGTAGGTTTGTGGAAATAGCGATTGGTCTCGCGGAATCCGTACCGCTCATAGAAGCGCTTGCCGATGTGGTTGCCTTCGAACACTTCGGTCAGCAACGGCTCGTGTCGCAGCGATGCCCAATCCATCAGCGAACGACCTATTCCCCTACCCTGTGCGGCCGGTCTGACAAACAGGCCTCCAACTTCATTGCCGATAAGCGCAATGAAGCCTTGGATGTTTACTCCGTCGTCGAATACCCACGTTTCAGCCGAGGGCAACCACACCTCGCGAATTTGCCGGCGCGTTTCCCCCAGGAAATCGACTGACAGGAACGGCGTTGCGATCATGCTGGCTTCATGCCAGACCTCGATAATCGCATCGGTGTCGTCGGGATGATATGCGCGAATCGGATTCACTCTGATATCCGTGTTTTGCCTGGGATTGCTTGCTATCCGGATGACTGCCTGAGGTCTCTACGCATATCAACAACTGTCCAGATTGACATGGCGATATACGGTAGCGTCGAGGCTGAAATAAGCCACGATCCACTCAGGAAGCCGATGACAAACATGAAATAGAGCAGTACTCCGACAAATCCAATGCCCAGGAATGACAATCGCATACTGGGGGTATTCTTGAATCCGGCAATGAGCAGGAGTACTTGCCCGAAAAGCGGCATCCAGATCAGTGGGTGCAACGTGTCCCCAAAGTTGGTGAATACCATCTTGATCACGTCCCATTCAATCTGGATCAGGAGCATTTGCTGATCATCACCCCACTCGAGGTAGCCGATGAACGAGGCCAGAACCAGTCCAATGTGCTGAAGTCGTCGTTTCATGAGGCCCTTTGAGGTTGGTCTAACCGAGTGATCAACCCGGATCAATCGAATCGGGTCATCCACGCCGCTCTCTCCTCCGAGAAAAAGTACTCCTCAGACCGGAACGGCGGTACGTGATGCTCCATGAGCGGAATCAGAGACTCTTCGGGGAGATCGATCGGGTTGTCCGGGATGAAGCCTGCGAGCATCGCTTTCGTGTCGGAAAGGCCTACTTCGCGAGCTCGATTGTTCCATTCTTCCGGATCGGTTTCCAGATCGTAAAGCTCCTCCGAACCGTCGATGTAGCGGATGTAGTGCCAATTCTCGTAGCGGATCGAGTAGCTCCCGTAGTCATACGTGGAAATGATCGGCCGTACTACAGGCGTGGACGGATCTGCCAACATGCCCGTGAGCGACATCCCATCATAGTCGGTTCTCGGAGACAGCTGACAGAGTTCTGCCAACGTCGGATAGATGTCCAGCAGTGATGTCAGGTTGCCGGTCGAAGTGCCAGGAGCGGACCCTTCTGGTAATGCCTGAATACCTTCGGGCACACGCATCATGAACACCGTCCGGATCACGTTCTCCCACAAGGCGAACTTGCGCCAGTGCTCCTTTTCACCGAGTTGCCATCCGTGGTCGGACCAGATGACAACGATGGTATTGTCGGCATAGGGACTGGCTTCGAGGGCATCGAGCAGATGTCCCAACATGGCATCGGCATAAGCGACCGACGCGAGATATCCCTGGATAGCCTCTTCCCATTGATCGGCCTCAACCACGTGCTTGTGGTAGTTGCCTCCTCGCACGATCAGTTCTTGAGCGACCGGCCCCAAATCGCCAATATCGTCTTCGAGCAGAGCCGGCTTCTGGACATCCTCAATCGGAAATCGATCGAAGTACTCCTGCGGGACATACCAGGGCAAATGGGGTCGGTAGATACCAGCAGCCAGGAAAAACGGTTTGTCGTGTTCGCGTTGAAGCTGATCTGATATGTAAGAAACGGTCTGGTAGTCGGCAGTCTCCTCGTCCGATAATTCCAGCGGAGCCCAATCGAACATGTTGTACATGAACGGAAAGGCGGTCATGTTCACCGGACGGTCCTCAGGCAAGAACTCCTGTGGCATCGGGTTGGCGATGCTCGGGTAGTAGTCGTCCCAACCGATGGAGTCCACCTGGCTGTAGTGGAAGATTTTCCCCGCTCCGGCCGTGTAGTACCCGCTTTCCCGAAAGTGCTGGCCAATAGTTTGAACCTGCTGAAGAACAGGCACCTCTCTCCAATCCTGATAGTTCGAGTACATCCCGGATGTCACAGGATGCAAACCCGTCAACATGGCTGAACGAGACGGATTGCATCCGGGACTCGGAGCATAGTTACGGGTGAAGTTCACCCCCGTCTGTGCAAAGCGGTCCAACTGTGGCGTCACCGCTTGAGGATGCCCACCGAGAGGCTTGACCCAGTCGTTCATGTCGTCGAGCGAGATGAACAGCACATTGGGGTGTTCGATCAAGTCGCTCTGAGGCTGTTGACACCCAATGCCAGAGATGGTCAGCATGGCGACCGCCACCGTGAGTCGCATTGATGACCAGAAACGGGTATACAGCGATGTGTGCACCGTCAGGTTCACCATCATCAGGCTGAGGTAGAGTCTCCGCCGGCAAGCCGTAAGGCCAAGAGTGCCATCGGGATATAGGCGAACGTCAAGTCAACGACGATGAAGATCAAGGAGCCGCCGATCATGCTCGCGGCCACGATCCCTCCAATCATGAAGAACACGCCGATCCCAAGCGCAATTCGCTTCTGGTGACTGGCAGCAAGTTTGACGGCAAGGAAGGCACCTATCAGTGTCCCGAGTGCATGACCCAAGAATGGCGGCACGTAGTTCCAAAACGTGAACAGGTGCATGCTTTCAGCCAAGGACTCCATCGAGGACACATCAGCTCCCTCTGGCAGCGGAATGATGGATGGGCCGATGTTTACGATCCCGGAGTTGACCATGCTGCCAACGATGACGCCGGCAACGACAGCGATGATGTTCTTGACCAGTGGACTCATGAGAAAGGCGGGTTGGTTGCGGGTGGTTGAGTCGTTCAGCACAGTCTCGGTAAATCAGACGTGGATTGTCAATAGAGCTCCCAAGGCACGACTGATCGGTCCGACAAAGCCATTGCGTGCCTACTCCATGAACCGCCAGCTCGATGTGTGATCCGGCTCCAACTGCTGTCCCGTGAGACGGGCACGTACCATCTCCACCGGCATGCGTCCACCCTTCATAACGGCATCGTGGAATTCGCGTGCCGTCATCTGGCCTGAATCGACGAGCTCCTTGTACAGCTCGCGAAATTGGATCCCTCCCATCATGTAGGCCACCTGATAGAGCGGTGAGTACCCGCCCTGGAATGATCGTCTCACCTCTGCTTCGGCATTTGCCCGTTCATGACCTACCCGATCAACCAGGAAATCGACTGCTTCCTGTGGTGTCATGCGCTCTAGGTGGAATGACAGGGAGAATATGATCCGCGCGGCCCGATGCATACGCCAGAACAACATGCCGATCTCGTCTTCCGGGCCGCGAGGGAATCCCGCATCCCAGAGCACCATTTCCCAATAAAGCGCCCATCCTTCGGTCCAGAACGGCGTTCCGAACATGCCGCGGTGCTCATTGAACCGGTTGGTCATGAAGCCTTGTAGGTGATGCCCCGGAATCAACTCGTGATGGACTGTCGCCCGGTTAAAATGTGGGTTGTTGCCGCGCATGCTCATCAGCTTTTCCGCGTGCGTCATCCCGTCTGTCGGATACGATATCCAGATGGACTCTCCTCCCAGGAAGAACGGCGACACACGCTGCTGCTCAGGCGTGATCATGCGCATTCGCCAGACTTCGCTGGCCATCAATGGCAACGTGATCCAGTCCCGCTCATTGATGAAGTCGATCGACTGCTTTTCAAGCTCAACCACGACGCCCGGCTTTTCACCCGGCGGAACGGCCATGTTCTTGACAGCCTCTTGCGCAGCTTTCCAATCATCGCCGTATCCCATCTCCTGTGCGGCTTCGATCAGTGCTTCTTCCATCCACGCGAACTCAGCCTCTGCTATCTCGATGAGCTCATCGGCAGTGTATGGAATCATTTCGTGCTTCAAATGGGCACGTAGACCTTGTTCGCCAATCGGATTGCCGACTACTGGGCCACTCTCGAGATCGCCGATGTAGGCCTGTTCGATGGCCAGCGCGTGTGCATCCAACGCATCGCCCAGTCGATCCCACGTCTGCGGCACCCACCAGCTGAATTGGGGATCGTAGCTGTTATAGTAGCCAAACCATTGACTCATGGAACGCTTGACGGCCCTGAGATGCTGGGCGGCACGCATCGCCACAACCGTATCAATGCCCTCGGGTCGCTCTCCAGCGTCCAAGGCGGCAGCCAGCTCGTTGGCATGCTCAGCCGTGGCGTGGAGTAAGTCAGCCGCAGCTCGCGCCTCTACGGGCTCTCGATCCCTCCAAGTCACGCGTAGCTCAACCAGCTCTGGCAAGTACGGAGCCAGCACGTGAACGCGATCCGCCATCTCTGATTCCTGACGCAGCATCTCGATCTCGAACTCAATGCGATTGCGCAGCATCACATAGTCCAACCGACCCTCGTGGTTGAGGGCGTCGAAATTCATTCGAGTAAGCGCGTCTTGCCAGTTCAGATAAAAGGCATGCATACGCTCGAAGGTCGAGGCAGCCATTGGCGTGTCATGCCGGCGAAGCAATACAGCCCGGTCCTCACGGTAGCGCACAACAGCGGCACGAAAATCACTGACGTCCTGCTCAAAGGCTACCAGGGCATCCAGCACCGGTGTTGGCGCGAGCGTTGGATCCTGGGCGTCAGCCGAAGGCGCAACGAGCAACGAAAGGACAACGAGAGCGAGTAGTGCTTGAATACGCATGACGACGGTGCAGCAGTGACAGAAACGCAGCAATATAGTCGCGTCCGCTCACTCGTCGTCAACCCCTCAAACAATCCTTCCTGTTAATCAATCAAGGGCGTCGTCCGCGATATGCCACTCCAGATCCTCGATCACACTGAGCTCCACAATATTGTCGGCCCGTCCAAGAAGCGCCTGGCACTCCTTGCTGAGATTCAGAAGGTGCAGTTTCTTCCCGTTCTGATTGTACCGCTCTGTAATGTTTTGCAGTGCCTCGATTCCAGAGTGGTCCCACACACGTGAATCGGCGAAATCGATGATAACGTGCTCTTTGTCCTTCTTGAACTTGAACAGGTTCTTGAATGACGTGACAGACCCAAAGAACAGCGGTCCTTCGAGATGATAGTGCGTTCGGCCTTCGAGGGTTTTGCGTTCTGCGTGCATCACTTTTCCGTGCTCCCAGGCAAAAACGAGCGCAGAAACGATGATCCCAACCAAGACGGCGATTGCAAGATCTGCCAGAACGGTCACTACGGAGACGATTACGATGACGAGCACATCGGACAGGGGGATCTTTCCGAACAGGCGCAAGCTTGACCATTCAAACGTGCCGATAACCACCATGAACATGACACCCACGAGGGCAGCCAATGGAATCTGCTCAATAAGAGTCGCTCCAAAAAGCAGAAAACCAAGAAGGGCAAGTGCCGCCACGATTCCGGAAAGCCTGCCTCTGCCACCTCCGCGAATGTTGATCATGCTTTGCCCGATCATTGCACAACCTCCCATGCCACCGAAAAAGCCGTTGGCGATGTTGGCTACACCCTGCCCGATACACTCCTTGTTACCGCGCCCACGCGTTTCTGTCAATTCATCGACCAGCGTCAGTGTCATGAGTGATTCGATCAAGCCGACGGCTGCCGCAAGGATGGCGTAAGGCAGGATGACCTTGAATGCCTCAAGCGAAAACGGAATGTCCGGCAAGTTGAACACGGGCAGCCCTGCCGCGATGGTGGTTATGCCCGCATTCTTGTCTTGTACGAAGTCCAGAACAGTACGGACGGCTCCCGGCGTCGAATCGTTGATCAGGGTACCGATCACTGTGACCACAACGATTCCGACCAGTGTCGCAGGGACGGCTTTGGTCAGCTTGGGGAGCATTATGGCGATGCCCATGGTCAACAGGATCAAACCAAGCATGAGGAATAGAGGCCCACTTGGTAGGAGTTCGCCTCCGACCTTGAATTGCTCCAGCTGAGACATGAAGATGATGATGGCCAATCCATTTACGAAGCCAAGCATTACTGGATGTGGCACCAGTCGAATGAACTTCCCCAGTCGCAGCACGCCGAACACAACCTGAATCAGTCCCATCAGAATAACAGCTGCAAACAGGTAACCCAGTGATTGCTGAACAACGATATCTGCGGTCAAGCCGGCTGCCTGCCCTTGCTCCACAATCTTGGCGACGAGCGGTGCGAATATGACGGCTACTGCTCCTGTAGCGCCTGAAATCATACCCGGACGGCCACCAAGAATCGCAGTAGTCAGCCCCATCATGAACGCAGCATACAGACCAACTTTGGGATCAACTCCTGCGACGAAGGCAAACGCAATCGCTTCGGGTACCAATGCCAGCGAAACAGTCAATCCCGACAAGATGTCGTTCTTGACGTTCGAAGGGCGTTGGATCATGAGCTGCACAAGCCTGTTGCGGGCTGAATGAAGCTGCATGGAAGGTTTTCTCTCAGTCATGTAGTGCTATCTGGGACCGTCTTAAACAAAAAAAATCAGGAGCGGCTGGGTGCCGTTCCTGATCGACAATGGCGCATCGACTGATGCTTTTACAAAGTTACCCCGCTTGCCCGGGGCAATTACCGGACTTGTTTGAAGAAGCAGGTAATGGAAGCCCTTTTCTTGAAGCAAACAGGCGGGTGGCTTGAAAAGCCACCCGCCTGTGCCCTGTCTGACCTGGACCAAAACGAAATGAATCTCCCGTTGGCGATTCCGTTTATCGCTGGGAGTAAGAGCCCCGGCTTTTCTGCGTCTTGCGACGGTGCTTGCGCGTGCCGCCTCCGTTGCGGTTTCTGCCGCTGTGACGTGACTTGCCATTGCGACGGCCACCACCACCGCGATTACCTCTGGCTGTGGTATCAGCTTCAGAGAAGTCGGGTGCAAAACCATCGGCCTGGAGCCGCTCGATCGGCGCACCAATCATTCGCTCCGTGGCGCGTAACCAACCAATGTCATTGCCTGTGACGAACGTATACGCCATTCCTTCGGCCTCAGACCGCCCGGTTCGACCGATGCGATGTGTATAGGCCTGTGGCGTGTTAGGCACGTCATAATTGATGACATGGGACACTTTCTCTACGTCAATCCCGCGTGCAGCAATGTCCGTGGCAACGAGGATGTCATATTCGCCGTTCCGAAATCCTTTCATAGCCCGGTCTCTGGCTACCTGAGACATGTTTCCCTGTAGCGCAATGCTCCGATGGCCATTCTGCTCAAGCTGACGAGCCAGTCGCTTCGCGCGATGTTTGGTTCGCGTAAAGACGATTGCTGTTCGCAGATCATCCGCTTCGAGAAGCTGATCAAGCAGGTCGCGTTTGCTACGCTCCTGGATGTTGTAAAGACCATGATCAATGGTTGATGCTGGAGCATCATCGGCCAACTCAACTACGTGCGGTTCATACAGCATGTCGTCAGCCAGCTTCCGAATGTCGCGTGGCATCGTCGCAGAGAACAACAGGTTCTGTCGATCTTCAGGAAGACGATCGACAATTTTCCGAATGTCCGGCAGAAAGCCCATGTCGAACATGTGGTCCGCCTCGTCCAGGACGAGTGTGTCCAGTTCGCGCAGATCCAGATGACCTTGTTGCATTAGATCCAGCACGCGGCCAGGACAGCCGACAATGATCTTCGGTCCGCGGCGCACCGTCTTGATCTGTTTCGCCATCGACGTACCACCGTAAACAGTGGTAAACGAGACGTCCGTGTAGCGGCAGAAGACCTCGATCTCGTCTGCAATCTGATTAGCCAATTCTCGCGTCGGAGCGAGAATCAAAGCCGATGTGCGGCGAGGCCGGTATCTGAGAATCGAGTCAATAACAGGGAGCGCAAAGGCTGCGGTCTTCCCTGTACCTGTTTGAGCCAGGCCGAGAACGTCACGACCTTCCTGGGCCGGCGCGATGGCTTCGCGCTGAATCGGTCGTGGATGCGTGAATCCGGCATCCTGGATGCCGCGCATGATACTTTTGTGGAGTCCGAACTGGATGAAGCCGTTCGGGGAGCTGGTCTTTTTCGTAGACATAAAGATGTTTGGGAGCCGCACAATCAGCGATCCAATGCCAGACAGGCATTGTTCTGAAACTCGTTGGGAACGCTGGTCTTCGGGACGCTCGTGAATGAGTGCGTCAACCGATTAGCTCGGTACGGTAAATGATCAAACCCGTACAACAGAGAGGGGAAAGAGAAAACTTGGCCATGCCTCCCAAAAATGACTGCCGAAGAATGACTCGGCTCGCGGAGCGGGTTGAATGTTCATGTCCCGCGCGATGGAGGCCCTGCTGTCCGCCGGAGAAGCGGTGCCAGAGTAGGCAGCGTGAATGGACGCGATTCAAGCAGGTTCCGTCTTCACGGTAAACGCTTGATGCTCAACGGGATTCGCTTGAAGGGAACAGAAGGTCCGATGCACCCGACCGGGCCTGTGCGATGTCGATTCTGCCATCACCATTCACGTCGCCCGTGCCGTAGCCGTATGCAGCTCCGAGACTGTCCCCTATCACCATTTGCTCGAGACCAGTTTCGCCGTTCAAGAACAGAATGGTAGGCGCCTGGCGATACCCGACGATGATGTCTTCGTGGGCATCCCCATTGATGTCTGCTACCTCAAGGGCGTAAGGCATAGCCTCTCCTTGGTCGACACGGGTGCCTTCGTCAAACCCGAATGGCTGCACTTGGAGGAAAAGCGTCGTAGTCCTTTCGCGGTCATTGATGGCAACGATGTCGACCAGGCCATCACGATTGGCGTCTACAGCCAAAGCCGCCCGGAACGAAGCATTGTCCGGCCCAAACGGGATATATGCATTGAAAACTCCTGTCCCATCACCCAGGAACACGTGGCTTTGACCGCCATCGCGGTATGGAACGATAACATCAATCACATCGTCATCGTTGAGATCTGCTGCAGCAATCGTTGTGGCTGAGCCTGACGAAAAGGCGTGACATGTGATGGAAATCGGTGATCCCGGCTCGTTGATGCAGACGTAATTGTCACCGCCAAGAGCCAGCGATCCGGGCTCGAGAGCCTCGGTGCGCGGATCGCCAGACCGGTTGGCCACGAGAATGTCTGGACGTCCATCGTGATTCACGTCCGCTACGGTGCTGTTTCGGGTGGGCCAGTCGGCGTCTCCGAAGTCCATCCGCTCACCAAATCCTCCATCACCGTCATTGAACAGGATGTAGTTGATGTCCGGTCGATCGTTGGAGACCACGAGATCCAGGTCGCCATCCCCGTCCAGATCCGCGGCTGACATCGAATACGTCCGGTCTCCGGGGCTGGAGAGCGTATCCACCCTGGTGAAGGCACCAGTTCCGTCACCAAAGAGGATCATGTTCTGTCTAGGCCAGTGCCGCCCAATGGCAAGAACGACATCCATATGCCCGTCCTGATTGAAGTCAGCGATCTCGGCATTGGCCGACAGATGGGGCTCGGCTTCCAGGACAACCGGTTCGCCGAATACCACATCGTGAGGTATCGGTGCGGATTCCTGACATCCGGTGGCGACAAACAGCATCAGCACCAGCCACACGGATGGATTCAGTCGGGTATCTTGCATGGGAAACGGCTCAATGAGATGATCGGCTTCGAGAGTGTAACCCATCCACGCCCAGCTTACCAACCCGCTTGACACATGAGATATGCCTTTCTGATCCTGCTATTGGTCACATCAGGCTGTACGCGTTCTGACTCGGACGTCGTCGAACCTACTCTCAATCAACCTCCAGAGGGATTCACGGTGCTCTTCAACGGTCAGGACCTGGATGGCTGGTTCGGCCATGGCACCGAGGATCCGCGCAATTTGTGGGCAATGTCACCAGAAGAATTGGCGGCTCACAAGGACAGCACGCGAAACAACATTCGTGAGCATTGGTGGGTCGAGGATGGCGAGCTGGTCAACGATGGTGAAGGGCTCTATCTGACCACAAACGAGGATTATGGCGACTTTGAGCTCTTGCTGGAATACAAGACAGTACCAGGCGCTGACAGCGGTATCTATCTGAGGGGCGTCCCACAGGTTCAGATCTGGGATACCACGGAAGAGGGTGGTAAATGGGAGCTTGGTGCAGACAAAGGGTCCGGTGGACTCTGGAACAACAGCGCCGGCGCACCCGGAAAGGATCCATTGCACCACATGGACAAGCCGTTCGGTGAGTGGAACAGCTTTAAGGTTCGGATAATTGGCGAACGCGTTTCCGTATGGATGAACGAGACCCTAATCGTGGACGATGCCGTCATGGAAAACTACTTCGACCGATCGAGTCCCATCTTCGAACGCGGCCCGATCCAGCTCCAGACACATGGCGGAGAGATTCGCTGGCGCAATGTGTTCATTCGCGAATTGAGCTGATCAGTCCGATGGCGGATTCATGGTCACGAGTGCCCATTTACCAGTTTCGTCCGCACATCGGCCCTCAAAGGCCGGTTCGATTCCCTTCGCCAGCGCACAATTGAGCTCTACCCCGACTTCCGGTTCATTGAACGCGAATCTCAAAGTGTCTCCGTCAACACGCGCATTACGGATCGGAACTTGAATTCCTTCGGGACCACCCAGAACCATGGCCAATTCATCGTCCTGATACGTGATGTCAAATGAAAGCGGCGTCACCTGATCGAGGTGATTCATAGGAGTAAGCCCGCCAGACCACATGCCCTCCTATAAGCGCTCTTGCTCGTCAGGCGCAGATGATTCAGAAGCTTCTTCCTGAGGCGAACAGGCAGAACTACCCAGAATGATCAGTGCGGAGAAAACCAGGCGTTTCATCATCGATTCGTCGTCGCTATGCTGTGAATGCAGACTATTCTGGCCATTCAGCCGACGGCCGGCCAGCCCAGGCCCAGGCAATGAATTCAACCAGCGGAGGTTTCTGTCCCAGCTCGCGAATGCGACGAATGACTTGACCGCGATGATGCATTGAATGAGAGGGAAGCTGGTGCAAAACGTCCTGTAGCGTCGTTTCATCCGGGTCCCGACCGAGAGTGCGACTGAAGAAGGCCGCCCAGGGCAGCACGCATGGTTCATCCATGCGCGAATCGGTCACGGACTCCAAGAACACGGCCACATCCCGATGAAACTGCTCTCCCCATGCGCAAATGTCGCGTACTGTGGCAAAATCCTCTCGCTTCACCCGTTCCATTGGCTTCCCCAACCACACATTCAGGAAGGAGTGCTGTGCCTGATGGATGTGAAACATGGTTTCGGCGACGTATTCGTCTCTCGCCGCTGCATCAAATTCCATGACCGCGGACCAAGCAGTCGCATCCGCCCATTCCATGTGGTGGAAAACGTCCTTGATGTGTTCAGATAGCATAGTGTCTCTGGTTCGTGCGATTCGAAACTAGCTGACGCCGACCTGAAAACATACCTTTCGGCTACTGTCAGCTCGCCGACATCGACTTCTGTCACAGATTGCATCCTCGCCCCATGAAACGACTCGCTGCCATCGGCCTGATTGCTTGTTGCCTTTCTGGGCTCTCATTCGCGCAATCAAGCACGTCTAAATCGGACGGCGGAGATTCCCACCCTCACTCCCAACTCGACGCATGGATCGGCACGTGGGAAGGCTCCATGTCCAATCTGACGACGGACGGAAGTGGGATGCCCATTCCCGTTCGGATGACTATCAAGCGTTTGGATAACGGCGCTTACGTGTGGCGCACTGTGTACAATAACGACGACGTGATGGGCCTGCGAGATTATCGCTTGATTCCGGATCCAGACCGACCAGGACACTACGTCACCGATGAACAGAATGGCATACTGCTCAGGACCCAACTCATCGGAAACGAGCTTCATTCTGCATTTTCGGTGGATGCTCAAAATCTCACGTCGACCTATCGGATCCAAGCGGACACCCTGATCCATGAAGTCGCTTTCTGGTCATCCGATGACGTTGAAACGACGACGGGAACGGGTGTTGCCGGCGAGGATGGCAAACCTGTGTTGTCCTATCTCGTGTCCGGTATTCAACGAAGCGTGATGACCCGAACGAAATAGCCCGTCCCGGTCACATGACCGAGACGGGCTGAAATCAGGCCGGACCTGAAAAGTGTCTGACCGATTTTCTGATTCAGGCTTACATCTCCTTTTTCTTGCTCTTCAGGAAGAAAACGCCTTCGCGAAGACTGGTAATCATCACCGTTCCGCTCTCATAAAACGGATACGTGCTCCAAGCACCACTGAAGCCCGGGCCTTCCATGAATGGCGATGTGTCGAAGTAGCCCACCTCAACAGGGTTCTCCGGATCTGTTGCGTCCAGCACGTGCAGACCGTAGCGATAGTTCGCCTGGTAGGCATAACCGTCCTTGAGATACAGGTTGTGGGCGCTGGCCGGCATCGATCCCATGAACTCGTTGACCAGAATGGGGTCCTCCAAATCTGAGATGTCCCAAACCAACGTGCGAGTCGTCTCGACATTACCACGGATCACGTCGGACTCATCGTCCTGATAGAAGTAGCGCATGTCGTCCGTTAGCCAGCCCTGGTGGATGTACGCGGCGTTTGGCGAAGAGGCCGTCGACAGCGCAACCGGATTCGATTTGTCCGTCACATCCTGGATCTCGAAGTAGGCGCCATTCGAGTTCAGGCAGATCTCGTTGCCGGTGTAGCGGGTGTCGGGGCCTGAATAGACCACGCACTGCGAATCGTGCGTTCCGCGCTCGCCTGTTTTGGCACATCCGACAAAGGTTGGATTCAGCGGATCCTTGATGTCCATCATGTACAGCCCGCCGCCACACGTAGGGCCATCAATGAGGTAGGCAAAGCCGGTTTCTTCATTGATGATGACATTGTGTGAGCTGGCGATGCCTTCGTAGTGAACATCGGGCTCAAAGGTCACCGGGATATCGGTTATATCGCGCAGACGCGTAAGATCGAATACCTGCATGCCGTGATCGCCGGCACCATCGGCTACGATGAACGCATAGCCTTTGTAGGTCTTGATATCACGCCAAAGCTGCGAAGGAGGCGTTCCCCATGGCTTGGGCAGATCACCAACCAGCACAGGATTGGTTGGATCGGTGATGTCGATGAAGCTCGTTCCATCGTTGCGGCCGACCAGAGCCCACTCGCGACCCGTTTCAGGATCGGTCCAGCCCCAGTTGTCATTGGTTCTAACGCCTCTGGCGTTGTCGCCGCCGCGGAGAATGGTGTTGGGCACGAACGAAAGCAGGTCGACATCCTGGCAATCGAACGGACCGATTTTGCCATCCTCACACTCCAGCTCCTCTCCCGTGATGGCAGCAAGTCCATCCGGAGGGCCAACAAGGCGCTGTCCTTCTGGCATGGCTTCTGAATAGGCGAACAGGGCACCCGACTGATGGTGCATGCCCGGCGACTCCACGATTACATGCCCACCGACAGCAGCAATGAAATCGCCAAACCAGTCACGCTCAACGGTTTCTTCGAGCTGCATGCGCTCTGGCGTGTCGGAAAGCTTTCCATCTTCCATGCTGTAGACGAACACTGATCCGGTCTCATTGCCACGCTGAGCCGGCGCTCCGATCCAGACTTGATCACCCGAATAGGCGATACCGCTACCGAAGCGATCTCCGATTTCTCCATCAGAGAGTTTCATCACACGCGTGGGCACCCACTTGTCCATGTGCTTCTCATAGACGAACACGCCGCCACGACTGCGGTGCGCACCTGGAGCGCCAACCATGATCTGGCTTCCGTCTGAGGCGATGGCATGGCCGAAATTGGCGGTTGGCTCTGAGAAGAACGGCAGGACGCTTTCTTCTACCCAGATGTTCGCCTCTACGACGAACTCGACAACGCGGCCGACCTGCTCGAGACCTGCGTAGTCGTCATTCCAACCCGGTGCGCCGATGAATGCGCGGCCATTCTCCATGTGGATGGTCTGTCCAAAACGGTCGCCGTTGGTCGGCATGTTGGACTGCATGGCCGTCTCATAGTTGAACGTTCCATCATCGCCACGTGAGTACACGTGCACCTTTCCCTGAGGGGCCTCAGGTACCTCCGTCTGACCACGTCGGCGCTGTGGAATCTCACCGGGCTCGCCAATCAGAAGCCAGTCGCGATCCAGCGCTAACGTGACTCCGAAATCCGTGCCGCAGTATCCGTACTGCTGACAGCCAGGGTCGAGGCCCTCCGTACCTCCACCGGTCAAGACTCCTGCGTGCTGCCAGGAGCCCGTTGAACCGTCATACACGTGGATGGGACCATTCTTCTGACCAACCAGCAGGGTGCGACCATCGCGGGCCAACACGGTGCCGAATCCGTCTGCGCGCTCCGCATCGGGCGCCGTCAAACGATCCTGCAAAGTCCATCCGTTCGCGCCGTGTGCATACACATAGACGGATCCTTCGCGAAATGAGGTGTTTGGTTCACCGACGAGCAGCTCGTCGCCATCAAGGGCTATCGTGGTTCCGAACGAACCGGATTGAGCGTGCGAGTCGCTGGCAAACAACAGAGGAATGATGGCAACGAAACAGGCTGACAGGGTGCGGCGCATGGCAATTCCGGAAGATTGGTTGGGAGAGCCCTCAATCTCGCGTCCAATACCCAGCGTTGTCAATGCCTATTGCTTGATCCATTTCCGGATTTCGGTTCCGACGCGGATGAAGTACAGACCCGGCTGCAAGTGATCAACGTACAGGGTTGATGTGCCCTGTGACATCCGGGATTCAGTAACGACTCGCCCCAGACTATCGAATACAAGCAGATCGGTGTTTTCCGGGCCGGAGTAGTCTACTCGAAGTGTGCTTTGTACCGGATTGGGGTAAACAGAGAGACGTCCATCGCTCGGTGGCACTTCCTTTGATGACTCCACACCGGTGGACACACCCGTCATAAGCCACAGATAGAGATCTGCAAACTGTCCCTCCCAGAACCAGAGTGCATGTTCACTGGGCGAGACTACCTCTGACCGAATATTGGACATGTCGTAACCGGCCGCTTGAAGGTGGGAAACAGCTTCCAGTTGCCCATCGGAAAAGGATCCTGCAAGGCAGGGGCCGATGAACTCTTCTGGCCCGCTCACAAAGGCCATTCGCAAGAAGGATTCCGACGGCGCTGTCTCGGTGATGACCTCGTACATCGGTTGATTCAGGCAGAATGACGCTGAAAAGATCAGATACCGGCCAAAAACATCGGGCCGCATCATCGCGGCGTATGTCCCGAAGACGCCGCCATTACTGATTCCGAAAAACGCCGTGTGCTCCCGGTCTGCAAGTGTTCGGAAGTTGGCGTCGACGTACGGTTTCAACGTGTCTGTGATGAATGCCAGGGTCTGTTCAGCCTGACCACCGCCAAGATTTGGTACAAAGAATGGCAAATATTCGTTGTTGCGGAATGCAAAGTCGGCCTCGACGGCAACCACAATAGCACCAGGATCCCCCGCGGCAAACAGGGAATCCATCTGCTCATCCATGCGGATCTCTCCCCATTCCGAACGAATCGTCCCATCAAACAGGAATTGAGAGTCCAACGCATAGATGACCGGGTAGCGCCGTCCGGAGGTCTCGTAGTTTGGTGGCGTGTAGGTCATCACGCGACGAATTCGACCGAGCTGAGGCATCTCAAACGTGGAACTCAATAATCCGACTCCGGCCGTCACCGTCGAATTGGCAAATGGCCAGGACCAGTACTGCCAGGCATCGATCGTTCCATTGTATTCCGCCGGCGTATTCGCCTGGATCGTTACAACGCGATTGGGAGTGCTTTCCTGACGATCGTTCGTTTCATACCAGTCTCCGTCGCCCAGGGTGAACTTGAACTGCAGTTCGCCTGCCAGGAATGAAGGCAACACGATTTCCCACATGCCGGGAGATGTCTCAGTCAACGCGTACGCGGCGTGTGCCGGATTCCAGTTGTTCCAGTTGCCAGCCACATAGACCGTGTAGCCATCAGGCGTAGAATCAGGCACCTGCATGCGCAGCGTCAACTGAGCGTTTGCAGGAATCACGGTCATCAGAGCAACACAAATCACGCCAAGAAAGACAGAAGTGAATCGAGGCATCACGTTGGGAGTCAAGGTTTTGGGTTCGCCAATCTCCTGCCTCATCTCAACGAAAGCAAGCCCGCTTACTGAATCACCCGCTCCAATACCAGGTCAACCTGATCGTCCGTTCCCAGACGGAATACGTGCTCACCAATCACCTCGAAGCCCCATTTCCGATAAAAACTGAGAGCCAGGTGATTCTCTTCCCAAACCCCCAGCCACAATGTCCGGTATCCATCGGCAATGGCCCGTGACAGGCACCGCTTCATCAGAGCTGTTCCTATACCCTTGCCGATCGCATTCTCGTCTAAATAGATCCGCTGAAGCTCGACGGGAGCAGGACCGAGATTGGGGACATCATCGGCTCCGGGGCGCAGTTTGGCGTAACCAACCATGGCGCGATCAATCTTGGACTCAGCCACGAAGAACACACTTCCTTCCTCGACCAGTTCTTGGGAGATCTTCATTACGGACAATGCCTCCTGCACGTAGGAGTGCATGTCCATCGGGTCATTATGGGCCAAAAAAGCGGCCAGAAAGGTGCGTTGCGCCAATGATGCGATGCGCGGGGCGTCCTCGAAACTGGCCTCGCGGATAACAACAGACTCACTCATCCGTCTCGAAGTGCAAACAAGTCTGATCCCAGCGTTTCAGTACGGCCTGCGCCGCCTCAGGCACATAGGCACGCTCGTAATCCGCTCCCTGAAGCCCCACAATGTTGGAGAGATCATCAAATGTCATGATGGTCATGAATTCCACTTCGTCACCAAGATCGCGAGACAGAAGTTCAAGGCTGCGATAGCCATCAATATTCTTGGCTTCAATTCCCGGACACACGTGGTTCTTCAGCAGGTCTCGATAAGGATCGGCGTTCTCGGGTGTGGTCCACCCTCTCCAGATTCGTTTGACGGCCATGATCGAGACACGCTGGGCTGTTCAATGGGAAGCAATCGGGTCTGAAGATAGCCTAATCAGACGATGCCCCAATCTCTGGCTGTTGCTGAGTCGTGCAATGAATCCCTCCTCCACCTGATGCAATCGCGTCGATATTGATCTGGATCACCTCGCGATCCGGGTAGAGCAGCTTAAGCGTTTCGCGACATTGCTCGTCGCGTGGTGGATCACCGAACTCAGGCGCGATCACGGCGCCATTGACCACATAGTAGTTGACGTAACCGGGCGCGAAGTCCTGATTATCGTATCTGGCCCGCCACGTCCGCGGTGCTTCCAGCGTATGCACCGATAGCCGCTCCCCGGATGCATCGGTAGCATCACGTAGAATGGAGAGGTGTTCACGCGTCACATCATAGTCGTAGGACTGCGGATCCTGTTCGAGGGCGGCAACGACGGTGCCCGGTGCCGTAAATCGAGCGTAGAAATCCGTGTGACCATCAGTAATGTCCATGCCCTTGATCCCTGGAAGCCAGATGATCTTTCGCAAACCCAACGTGGCCTTGAGACGCTGTGTCAGCTCCTCCCGGGTCAATTCTGGGTTCCTGTTGTCGTTGACGAAACAGCTTTCCGTGATGATGGCCGTACCCGCTCCGTCCACCTCAATGCCACCACCTTCTCCAACGAACGGCGCTTGTACAATCGTTGCACCAGCCAACTCCGCGATACGTTCGGCTACGAATCGGTCCTGACCGTGCCGCTGTTTGTTACCCCATCCATTGAAGTTGAGGTTGACGGCACCGAGCTGATCATCATCGCTTGCAACGAACACGGGGCCAGTATCTCGGACCCAGAAGTCGTCCAGCTCCATGGGGATCAACCTGACATTCTTTGAGCACCAGCGTTTTGCTCGCGACATGTGTTTGGCCGGTGTCAGCATCCAAACAGGTTCGTGAGCGGCTATGGTGTTGGCGATGAGGGCCAAGTCACGAAGAACCGGTCGGACCATTCTGCGGCCCCACAAACGCCGATCGCACACGAAACCCATCCATGTCCGCACGTGTGGTGCTGATTCGTCCGGCATCCACCAATTCGTACTGGAATTGACTGCAGGCAACGACCTTGAAGCCAGTCCTGCAAGTGAGAGTCCGGCGCTCGTGAGCAGGAAGCGTCTCCGATTCATCCAGCCTGTTCGCTTTGCGCGTCCTTTTCTTCGTCCTCGTCAGCTTTCGACTTCTGCCGTTTGTCGTGCGCAGCACCGAAGATCAGGCCGAAGAGGATTCCCAAGGCCAGATTGTCCAGGAGTAGTCCGAACAACAAGCCAATCAACAGACCGGCGCCTATTCCCTTGCGTTCTTCCATGGTGATCCTCCAAGTCTTCTGTTTGTGCTGATGTTGATCAACTAATTGAAATCACTTTCGTCCCGGCTTGCCCAACGGACGCGTCTTCGAGGTACTCCATAGCCAATACCCAACGGCAATGACCGGGATGGACAGGAATTGTCCCATGGAGAGCCCCAGCGGCAAGGAGAACGCCGCCTGCTGCGTTTTGACGATCTCCAGCAAGAATCGGGCAGAGAACACCAGCATGAAAAAGAGGCCGATGAACTCGCCCTGGCGAATCGCCCCTTTTCGCTGGTCATAGAGCTTCCACAGAAAGCCAAAGATCAGGAAGTAGGCGATCGACTCGTATAGCTGCACCGGGTGACGAGCGATATCATCGCCCAGGCGCGCGAACGTCACTCCCCACGGAACAGAGGTTGGTTCGCCAACGATCTCTGAATTGAACAGATTTCCGAGACGAATCAGGGCACCCGCCAACGCTGCGGGAATCGCAATCCGATCCAGAAGCCACAAGAACGGCTGCTTCTTGTGCCGTTTGGAGTACATCCACAGCCCGATCGTGATACCGATGGCGCCACCGTGACTGGCCAGTCCTCCCTGATGGACTTTCAGTATCTCTATGGGATTGGCCAGATAGTAGCCTGGCTCGTAGAACAGGCAATGGCCGAGACGCGCACCGACGATGGTCGCGACCATCATGTAGATCAACAGCGATCCAACATCATCTTCCGGCTTCTTTTCCAGACGATAGATGCGCGTCATGACGGCCGTGCCGATCAGGAATCCGGTCGCGAACAGCAAACCGTACCACTTGATCGTCAGCGGACCGAGCGTAAACAATACCGGGTCAACGTCCCAGATCATGCCGATTTACAGGCGATTAGTTGGAGGAGGCGTCCTGTCCGAGTGACTCCATCCTCGACTTGAGCGAAGTAATCTCGTCAAGAAGGGCCCGCTGAACTTCAACCATCTGCTCCGGCGTGAGATCGGGTGCAGGCTCATGGCTGTGGTCGTGGTCATGATCGTGGCCATGATCGTCATCACCCTCATGAGCACCTGCAGGCTCAACCACGTACTCCGCCCAGTTATCGTAGACAATCTGGAAGGCATTCAGCGAATCGACCATGGCCTGCTCCAGGCCATTCTCTTGCGCGGCTGTATTCCACTCCTCGAACATGGCCAGGACGGAAGCCTCAACTTCAACCAGCTGGTTATGAATGGCGATGGCCGCTTCATTGCGCTCTTCACCTTCATGATCATGGTCGTGATCATCGTGGCATCCTGTCAGAAGGACAACAAGCGCCAGACTTGTAATCAGTGAAGGGAATGATACGCCAGCAACGGCACCTCGAATGCCCGTCAGGAAATTGGTGGTCATAGTTCTGGGGGGTTCTTGGGGGTTGAGCTGCGGGTCCGCCAATACCGGACTTTCCACTTTGAGTGACCCGCACGGCGGTTACGTTGCATCAGTCACAATAGCGCGCGTTACGCATCACGTCTCAGCAAGTGCCAGGTTATCGCGCCCAAAATGGGGTCCAGGATGGCAAACGTCAGCAGAACGTGGGGAAACACGTCGGCGATGGCCAGCGGGATGAGCACAACAGGGACCAGAATCATGCGATCCACCACCGAGGCCGCTGCTATTTGCCGTGCCCCTGCCCTTCCTCCAAAGAAGTAGAACCAGCCGATGACGGCCACGCACATGCCTATCACACGAAAGAGGGCCGCCTCGTTGCCTTGGAAGGCGGGATCTCGAAAGATGATCTGCACGGACGCGGGCCACACAAGCATCATGGCACCGGCCAGCATGTAGAACACGCCGTTCCACTTGGTGAAAGCTGCTGATTTAGAAAGCGCTGGTGGCGTGTGCAGGAGATCCTTTATGAGGGACATGTCAGTGGAGAATAGTCAGGTACTTCTTCCAGGGGCCAACCTCGTTGCCGAGTTGCTTCGAAGCGATGCGCACGATCTGGCTGATGTGCCCGAGATCATGCACGACCCAGGCAGAGATCAGCGCTTGAAGCGTCACGGCTCCGAATTCAGGATGAACGCCCTCCTTCTGGAGATCGGTTTCGGTCAGTTGCCACTCTTTCAGTTCTGCGAGATTCGCCGATCGGAGACGGCTGAACTCCTGAAGGAGAGTCTGGATGTCCTTGCCGCGATTGCGATCGTAGTGCCGAAAACGGTCGTACGGTTCGAAAGCCTTTGATTCACTGTCCGACAGAATGATACGCGCGCGAGGGATCCAGTCTGTCTCCTCGCCGTCGATCAGATGACCAACGACGTCGAAGGGTGAGAACGTTTCGGGCCCCTCATTCATGTGCGCCCAGTCGTCGTCCAGGCCAGCAAATAGCTGCTCAAGGACAGCAGGCGTGCTGCTGAGCGACTGAATGGATCGGGAAAGGCTGAATTCCATTGAGGACAGTGATAGAGATCAGTGATCGGCGTCTCCTGATTGATGCACGACCACGTCGATGATCAGCGGACGATGATCGGAGATCACAGGCTCATCCAGCATCTCTTGATGGATGATGCTGAACGCGTCGGATGGCTGCCACATGAAGTAGTCAATCTCGCGGTCGGGCTCCCAGGATGGAAAGGTATTCTCGTCCTCCCCTTTGTCAACGACGTACCAGCCTTGCTCGAGGTGTGTCATGACAGAGTCACCGCGATAGGAATTAAAATCACCTGCCAGCATCGTGGGCATCGTCTCCTGGTCGTCGAGCCAGGCTTCAAGTGCCGTCGCCTGAGCGTAGCGCTCTTGCTCCGAACGGTAGAAATGGATGCCGTTGAAACGCAGCGCATTACCCGAGGGCAGGTCGATGACTGCCGAGACGACACTTCGGGGCTCGTCGCCATCCGGCAGGCGGACGTTGGTCGATTCGAGCACAGGCAGTCGTGAAAGCACTGCCATGCCGTATGCGCCACCCTGATAGGCCATGAATCGGCCGAAGATGGGCTGCATGTTGGTCAGGCGACCAATTTCAGCGGCTTGATCAACGCCATTGGTGCGTGTCACGACGCTGTCCACTTCTTGCAGGGCGACTAAGTCAGGATCGACCTCATTGATCAAGTCGGCGATTCGCTGCAGGTCAATGACCTCATCCATCCCTTCGCCGTGATGGATGTTGTAGGCCAGGACGCGGAGGGTGTCGGATTGAGCGACGCTTTCTGATTCGCTAGTCCCAGATTGGCAGCCGGTCAGCAGAACCAACGCGAAAACAGCCGTTGCAACGATGAAGAAGGGCTTGGAAAGTCGTCCAAAAGCCTGAAGAGCCATGACAGATGGGGTCACCTAGGTGATCAACGCTTCAACCGAATACGGCGGAGCATCTGTCGATCCCCCTCCGATCAGAGACGTCTACTTGAATCGATCCGTCGTTTCCCGTGCAGGCAGGCGACAGTTTGGCCACGTGCGAGGCTCATTGGATCGCGGATCAACTCCTAGATCACGCTGTGCACGCGATGTCCGTTCGCCTTCAGAAGCGAGGTAGACCAAGTAAGCAATCAAGGTGGCGTTTCCTTTCAGGTCATCCGGAGCAATCTTGTCGAAGGTGTCCCGGTTGGTGTGCCAAGTTGCCGTCCCGTAGTCGAATGATGTGGACGATAAGGAGAACGCGGGTGCGCCGGCACAGATGAATGATGCGTAGTCCGAACCTCCGCTACCCGGGAATCCCGGAGCGATCAGCTGGATGTCACCCACAAGCAATCTTGGCAACTGGGCGAACCACTTCGAGAAGTCAGCTGCGGCTTCCACCAGACCCTGCGTAGAAACGCGTGCGATACGACCCGTTCCGTTGTCCTGATTGAGGAGCAGCTGCAAGCCTTCTACGACTTCAGGGTGATCGGCCACGAATGCGCGACTACCATTCAGGCCTTGCTCTTCCCCACCCCACAATCCGACCATGATAGTCCGCTTGGGATTAGGGTAGGTCTCCCGGAGAATGCGAAGAGCTTCCAGCATAGCCACCGATCCGGTTCCGTTGTCCGTCGTACCGCTGGCGCCATCCCATGAGTCATAGTGAGCAGAAAGGAGCACGTATTCATCCGGAAGCTCGGTGCCAGGAATCGTGCCAATCACGTTGTAAACGGGCTGCTCGCCAAGATCCTCGGCTTCCGCGTTGGCGCGCAGGACCGGTCCCTGTCCATTTTCCGTCAAGCGATATACAAGGCCATAGTCTTCACAGCTGAGGTTGAATGCGGCCACATTGCGATTCATCGCACGGAAGGAGTACGCCATTGGGAAAATCCGCTCGGTGCCCCAAGAGCCCGTCCAGTAGTTGGTCATGAAGCCGAGAGCGCCAGCATCTTCAATCGCGTTGACGATATCCTGCCTATCCATGCCGATGGCTTCAATACGGGCGTTCCATGCCTCACGTGCAGCTCGGCGAGCGTTGTTAAAGTCGTCGACGGCGTTGCTGGTACCATACTCTTCCCAACTCGAGGCAGGCCGACAGCTGGGCTCTGCGTGGGACAAAAGGACGAACTTGCCCTCGACGCTGGGCAGCCATGCTTCGAAATCACCTTCGGGCAACATCGTGACGGCTCCTTCAACAGCGCCATCGGTACCGGCACTCCAGCCAAGCATTTGGCCTTCCAATGAACGAACGCGCGGCTCCAACAGATGAACGCTGGACACACCGCGCTGCCACGAGCGCCAGGTGCCGTACTGCTCGAGCTCTGCTTCCATGCCCCATGACCTCATCTGCTCTGCGGCCCATTCCGCGGCTGCATTGTAGCCCGGCGAACCGGTGAGACGAGGACCGAGCACGTCGGACATGTACTGTGCCATGGCCTGGACCTGAGAGGCTTCCATGCCTTCAGCCCAGATGGCTCTCAAAACAGGGTCATCTACGGGAAAGTCGGGCTCGGTTTGCTGGAAGCCGCCGGGTTGGGCGAAGGCAGAGCCTGCAACCAGGAGTAGAACGAGAAATGATGGGATGATGCGTTTCATGGTGTGGCGGGGTTGCATGATCTGCTTGATGGATGATTCGCGAGCGAACGGCTCAAGATAAGCGCGTGGAGTTGGATCGCGGCAAGTGACCTCGAGCAGGACCCATCGCGTCGAATTCTGTACCGGTATTGCCGGTCGGCTCCAGCCTTCCGCTTGATCTACCGTCAATTCAGGGAGGACTATATTTGATTTACGGTCCCCGCAGACGTGGAAGCAGCGGCTAAGTGTGGACCTCCTCGACATATTCAGCTACAGCCAGGGCCCATGAAGCTCGTCAGCACGCAGCTTTCCTATTTCTTCAGCGACAAAACCGTCCGGCGCAATGTGCGGGCGCTGCTGAAGTACGTGGCCTTTGTGGCGATTGTGATTGTGGTCTTTGCAGAGCTGTTCCACCTGATCATGGTGCACGTCGAGGGCCAGGAGCACTCGTGGTTCACCGGCCTCTACTGGACGCTGACGGTGATGAGCACGCTGGGCTTTGGCGATATCACGTTCCAGAGCGATCTGGGGCGAATCTTCAGTATGGTTGTTCTGGTTTCCGGGATCGTGCTGCTGCTGATTGTGCTGCCGTTCGCGTTCATTCGCTTCTTCTATGCGCCCTGGCTGGAGACGCAGATTCGCCACCGAGCTCCAAAGAGGGTGCCTGCCGACACGACAGGCCACGTGATCATCTGTGCCTACGACACGATTGCCCCGGGATTGATTGAGCGCCTCAAAGAGAAGGACATTCCTTATTTCGTCCTCGAGCCGGACCCAACGCTTGCCTCAGACCGACACTTGGACGGGATTTCGACGATCGTTGGTGACCTGGATAACAGAGCGACGTATCAGGCTCTGCGGCTGGATAAAGCGCGGATGGTGGTGGCCAACCGAGAAGACACGGTCAATACGAACATTATCCTCACTGTCAGGGAGGTTGCGCCGAATGTACCCATCATTGCGACGGCCGGAAAGGAACACTCGGTTGATGTTCTCAAGCTGAGTGGGGCTGATCATGTTCTTTGCCTGAAGAAATTCCTGGGCGAACAACTTGCAAACCGTGTTACTGCTTCCCGTGCTCATTCGTATGTCGTCGGTCAATTGAAGGACCTCCTGATCGCCGAATTGCCGTTGCACCGCACGCCGTTTGCCGGAAAGACGATCCGGGAAACGAAATTGCGCGAGATCTCGGGGGTGAGCATCATCGGGGTCTGGGAGCAAGGCCGAATGAAGCCAGCCCGACCGGATATCCCGCTGACCGACTCCAGTGTTCTGGTCATCATCGGCACCGAAGCTCAGCTAGAAGAGCTCGATGACCTGCTCCTCATTTACAACATCAACGACAATCCGGTGCTCATTATCGGTGGTGGCGTGGTGGGTACGGCGGCGGCGAAAGCCCTGCAAGAGCAGGACGTACCGGTCCACATTGTTGAGCAAAACCCGGCAATCTGCAAACGCGCTGGAGCTCATTGCCAGGCCGTTTTCGTCGGGGATGCGGAGGACTATGACCTACTGAATGAAGCCGGCGTCCTGGAGGCTCCTTCTGTGTTGCTGACGACCCATGACGATGCGATGAACATTTATCTGGCTTCGTACTGCCGGCAGCTGAATCCTGATATACGCCTCGTCAGCCGCATTACGCACGAGCGCAATATGGAAGCCATCCACCGCGCCGGAGCTGACTTTGTATTGAGCTACGCCTCACTGGGCGTGGAATCCATCTATTCCATCCTGCAGGGCAAAGAGCTCATCATGCTTGCTGAGGGCGTCGACCTATTCTCGGTAGAGCTGCCGCGCTCGTTGTATGGCAAAGAGCTGGCCGATACGGACATCGGCGCCAAGACAGGACTCAATGTCGTGGCCATGCAAGGTGATGGTGAGATTCGCACCAATCTGTCAGGCTCGACAGTACTTGAACCTGGTACGGAGCTCCTGATGCTAGGTAGCAATCAGCAGCGGCAGGAGTTTATCGAGGTGTTTGGGGAGTGATGGATTAGTGTAGGGAGCTTCTGCAGTTGGACTCAACTAGTCGTCCTGAGGGAACGAGTTAAACCAGTTGACCACAACTTCCAGATCTCTGGCAGGCCTCCCAGCATCGCCCTCGTCTAATGAAGCGCTATTGATAAACGCTAGAAAACGTTCCTCCAGCGGATGGACATCAAATTGTCGCAAAGCGTCAACTGGAGCGGAAGTTATTTGTACCGGCACGCCTGCTGTTCCACGCTCTACATCTACCGGAATGCGAGACAAGGTGAATTGATCCACAGCCGTGTAGACGGCTGTGCCATCGCTCGACCAGTGTACTTTTTTGGCACCCGGTGCAAATTCAAACCGGTCTTCTCCACCGGGAAATCGCTGAATGACCAAATTGGTCTCCGGATCACCGCTTTCGTACGCAATCCATTGGCCATCAGGTGACAGCTGCGCGTAGTCATAGTCGGTACTACTCTTCTGAAACGGATAAGCCCGGCGAGTATCAACATCGAGATAGTTTACGTCCGTCTGATTAAGCTCCCCCGAATTAAACAGGATGGTTGAGCCATCAGACGACCAGAAAGTCGCGTCCAGAAATTCTTCAGAGGAGTGAAGGGTGTCAGCAACGCTCAGGTCTTCAATCGACGTGCGAATCAAATGCATTCCCGTTCCATCGGTATAGACAAAGTGCTCACCGTCCGGAGCCCAAACAGCATAGCTGGCACTTTCCAGGATGCGCTCAACGGTGCCCAGAGTGGTGTTCATGAGCCATATCTCACTGAACGAATTGGGAACAACATCTCCAACCATCAGCAAGGCTTGCTTTCCATCAGGACTGAGGTCCATGGATTGATAGTTTCGATTGTCTGTATTGAGTTGAGTGATAGATCCCTGTTCATCAATCCAATACGGGGTCCTGGTCGAATTCCCACTAGCTCCAGTGCTTCTCTGTTTTATCAGAATACCGTTATCAGACACATCGTATTCAGGATTGAACGGGTTGTTGAGCGCCGACATAACCTCATCCATGACAACGACCCGATTACCTTCGGGGAGGCCTGAATCAAGGTCGAATCGAATCGCATACAGCAATCCTGATTCCCAATAAACAAGGTGGCCAGTTGACACGTATCGAGGGGACACCCCTCCGAAAACGACAGGCTCGGCTTCGCCAGACTTGGTGTCATACCGATAGATATCACCCGCAGGCGATTCTCCTCCTAGAACTCCTCTGGTAAATAGAACATGTCGATCACCCGGCAACACGTAAGCATTGGTGACCCAGTCTTGGATTCCATTCAGGGTCTCAGTTTGCCAAAGTATCTCAAGGTCGCCGCCATCTGACGAAACCCGAGCTAGTCGGCCCTGGGACATCCCAAAATAGATGTGTCCATCAGCTGCCCAGTGCGATCCCGATATCCCAACAAACCTGCCGTCGCTTCGCCCTCCGTCAATCGATACAATTACTCGACGAGACCCTCCTGCGACGTCGGTTTTCATTAGTTGACCAGATCCTTCATCGTAATACGAAATCCAATTCCCGTCTGGTGAAAAGGCGATATCTCTAGCCGTGGTCAGATCCAACAAAAGCACTTCGTCTTCATTTTCCGTAGTCCGGCGTAAATGGATACCGCTGCGGGAGACGTATGCAAGTCGCGTTCCATCACGAGAGATGATCAGCGAGTTTCTTGAACGATGGGTGGGATTATCAGCCAATTCAACGGAGAAGCGTAAGACAGGCAGATCGGGCACAACGGGTACTGGCTTCAGCAACCAGGTAATTCCTACCCCCAGGATGAGAGCCCCTATGATTGTGCCGTAAGCCCAACCTGGTAGACCAGAAGCACTTGGAGCAGCATGTAAGCTAGCTGCACTCATCGCTGACATCGACCGGGTGGAGAGTCCACCTTCGGACAAGTCCACCGTTTTGAGGTCTACCAGCAGATCGCTAGCAGATTGGTATCTGTATCCGGCGTCCTTTGCCAGCAGCTTATTCACAATCCACTCGAGCTGCATGGGCACTCCCGTACGAACTGCAGTGAGTGGTTCCGGAGCTTCATTCAGAATGCTGTAGACGACGGCCTGTTCATAGTCACCTGCGAACGGAAGTCGGCCCGCCACCAACTCGTACAACATCGTGCCCAGCGAGTATAGATCCGTGCGGCCATCGACCTCTTCACCTCGTGCTTGCTCTGGACTCATGTACGCAACCGTCCCGAGCGTGGACCCCATGCGTGTCAGCATGGTCGACTGGTTTGTCTTGGCCAATCCAAAGTCGAGGACTTTCGCAATGCCATCCTCCGTGATCATGACATTAGCACTCTTAATGTCACGGTGCACGATGCCCTTGGCGTGCGCAGCTTTCAAGGCCTCGGCTACTTGCGATGCGATCTTGACAGCATCAGAAAGTGCGAGTGGTGCGTCCTTGATACGGTCCTGAAGTGTTCCTCCTGCGATGTACTCCATTGCGATGAATGGAGACGGAAGCGTGCCATGCGGAGCGTCTGAAGGCACCGCTTCATCGATCTGGTAGATCTGGGCGATGTTCGGGTGGTTGAGGGCGGCTGCCGCCTTGGCCTCACGGTAGAATCGTGCTCGGTCATCTTCGCTAGCCAATGCTGCCGCTGGGAGCACCTTTATTGCGACATCCCGATCCAGCTTCGTGTCCCGAGCCTGATACACAATGCCCATGCCGCCGCGGCCTAGCTCAGCGGTGACTTCATAATGCGAAATGGAATGGCCAATCATACAATGCTCAGAGATTGGCTCAAGAAAGGGAATCGGTTGGCAATTAGAAAATCTCCCTCAAGTCGATTCAATCGGAATTTGTCCCCGCAGGGACGAACTACTCCGACTCCAGTGACGCGGCATAGTTTTGCCACCAGTGCAGAACGCTGTAATCGTCAACGTAATCTGCGCCGATTGTCAAGAATCTGTCCGGAAGGACAGCGACCAGCTCAGAAGCCGTCCCATCAATGGTGAACACCGATTCGATGGGTCCCGTCACAGTGAAACCACCTTCATAAGTGTATGGCGCCCTGATCACTTGGCCGTCCTGATGACCGTAAAGGTAGTCTCCCGAAGGTCCCCATCGATCCAGCTCGGAAGGGACCTCGTATCTATCGAGTGTATCGAAGTTGATGACCCACCTCCTGTCATCCATTCCGAAAGTAAAATATCTGCCGTCAGGTGAAAAATACCCTCCTGAAAAAGAGGCTGTGGAAAGTCCTGAGTCGATGGTTCTTTCTTGCATCGATACTTCGTTTCGAATTCGAACAATCGCACTATCGAGCCCCTGGGATGGCACGATGTAATACGATCGTCTTCTGTCGGGCGAATACTTTTTATGGAAATGACGCTCTATCTCCGTCTCATTTCCGATTCCATTCACCTGGACGCTAAAAAACTGTGCGACCTCCACTCCAGGGGTTATGAACTCGATCCTCGATTCGTCTGCGCTCCAACGCGGGTTTTCAATTCCGGGCCGTGCATCGACCACGGTTTCCAGTTCACCGGTGCGAGCATTCATAATGACGATGCTGCGGGTAATGGAAGACCCTGAAAGATGAACTGTGCCTACCAGATGGCTTCCAGCGCGGTTGGAAGACCAGGCATTTGAAAATTCAGGTAGCACCCTGGAATCAAGGAGCTCACCTTCCAGTGAATACGTTTTCAGCACCTGCTTCGCCTCGGAAACATCAAAGTATAGCAGGTCGCCGTCCGCTGTTGTCTGGTATCTAACCCAGTCAGCTTGCGGAAGTACGTCGACCGGACGACCTAACGATTCTACAGCTTGGAGGTTAACCGATTGAAGGAGCAGCTCTCCGCCATCCTCAAACTGGTAGGCCACATAATTGGCACCAACAAATACGCCATTCATTCCACCTTCAGCAATGACATGTGATTCTCCCGATCGAGATTCGTACACATACATGATGGGCGGACTACCGTCCAGGAATTCGTGGTTGTAAAGGAGTAGGCCATTCTCATGGCTTACATCGGAGAAGTACAATCCGCCGCCCCGTTCATCGCCTCGAATATCTACAAAAGGCTGTTTGGTTGACGAGGTGATATCGAACGTAAATGAATGTCGATGCCCCCGTGCACGCCCACCAACCGTATTGTCGTCCAGCCAGAACATGGAATCCAGCGAATCAGGAATCGTCTGTGGTCGTCCGTTTGGTAGCAGGATGAATTCTGACCTCCTTTCATCGCCATCCTCGCCCAGGAAGACGTATGCCAGTCGCGTACCGTCAGGACTCAATACAGGCCACCAGGCATGCGAGACAATCAAACTTTGTTCGCCGGTCTCCAAATCAAGCTGGAAAATCCCGATCACTCCCGAGGTGTCTATTCCGCCGAAATAGATCAGCGATTCTTCTGCGTTCATCTGAGGAAAATACCCATCCTGAACTCCCGGAATCCGCAACTCGAGCTTCCTGAGTTGGGAATCCTGAACCGTTTCGTGATTGCCGAAGCCCCAGAATGAAAGGGACACCAGTAGCGCGGTCGCAACCACGGAGACTCCGATATGCAGCAAAGAAGGCGACGACTGCTTCGATCCAGCAACAGCGGCCGAAGGTGTTGCTTTGGACGTCGTTCGTGAAGTCGTTGAAAGTCGACCCGAAACGATATCAATGTTTTCGAGGTCAACGATCAAGTCTGTTGCCGACTGATACCTTGATCTCTCCTCTTTCGCCATACACTTGTTCACAATGCGTTCCAATTCCATCGGTACGCCAGTGCGAAGTGCGGTGAGAGCTTCGGGGTCCTGGTTTAGTATTTCATAGACAACAGCCTGTTCGTAGGTACCCGGAAACGGAGAGCGACCGGAAACCAACTCGTACAAAATCACGCCGAGCGACCAGAGATCCGTCCTTGCATCGACCTCCTCTCCTCTAGCCTGTTCGGGGCTCATGTAGGCCACCGTCCCGACCGTCGTTCCCATTCGTGTCAGTTTTGTCGACTGGGATGTCTGGGCCAAACCAAAGTCTAACACCTTCGCAACTCCATCAGTCGTCAACATGACGTTTTGACTCTTGATGTCGCGGTGCACAATTCCTTTTTTATGCGCCGCTTCGAGAGCGGAGGCAATCTCCCGGGCAATCCGGACCGCCTTCTTCAGATCCATAGGGCCCGATTCAATCACCGACGAAAGTGCTTCACCGTCGATGAATTCCATGGCTATGAATGGCCGGAGCTCCTCATCTCTTGCTCCCTCCGGCACGGCCTCGTCGATCTCAAAAACACTGGCAATGTGCGGATGGTGGAGCTGGGCTGAAGCCTTTGCCTCTCGATAAAAGCGGGCTCTATCGTCCGCGTTCGCTAACGCCGCAGCTGGCAGAACTTTGATCGCCACCGTTCTGTCGAGCTTCGTATCCGCAGCACGATACACTATTCCCATTCCGCCGCGGCCGAGTTCGGATTCGATCCTGTAATGAGATAAGTGCTTACCGACCATGATTCATGCTGTTAGTGCGCTAGAAGAAACTGCACTAATCATCGAACACCAAAATCTGCGGTGGTATCGCGGATTGAATCTCTGCCCTATTACACTCCTCTTATTGCCGACAGCCGTAGATGGTCGCCAGGCTCGGCAAGTAGCGGCCGAATGTAACTGATTGTGTTACAATATTTTGCCCGTTGCAATCGAATCGTCGTTGTGAGCATATCAACGGGGAGTTTTTCTCTTGCAAAATCAATGCGGAGAATCAGGCAGTTGGGAAATCGCCAAGCGTGATGAGGGATTACGCTCGCTGCGCTCGCGTGCATCCCTGAGTACTCCTTAGCAATGTGAACCCCGGCCCGCTCTGCGGGCTCTGGGGTTTCTTTCATGCTCCTCCCGGAGCAAGCTCCGTCCGGACCAAACAAGAAACCCCAGCTGCCTTTTGGCAGCCGGGGTTTACGTTGCACGCGGAGAGGGAGGGATTCGAACCCTCGGTACCCCAAAGGGCACAACGGTTTTCGAGACCGCCCCGTTCGACCACTCCGGCACCTCTCCGGGGAGAAATCTAGGGCTCTATCTCATTCGGTCCAACGTGGGACCGGTCAAGTGTTTTCGAAGAACGTCGGGGAACGGACTACAAGAAGGCCGCTCAATCCAGCGAACTAGCCCAGCATTTCGCCGAGGATGCCAGGAACGGCCTGGAGGGCGTCGTCGAGATTCTCGGGTTTCTTGCCACCGGCTGTGGCCAGCTGGGGGCGGCCTCCGCCGCCACCGCCTACGAGGCGGGCGACTTGGCCAACGAGTTTGCCGGCCTGGATACCTTTGCCGATCAGATCGTCCGAGACGCTTGCGCACATCATGACTTTGCCTGCGTCCATGTCGGCAGAGCCCAATACACACACGTGCCCCTCTCCTACTTGATCACGCAAGTCGCTGACGAGCGTCTGCAATGCATTGGCGTCGGCGCCATCGACCCGGCCTGCGATCAAGTTCACGCCACCCACGTCCTGAGCGCTGGCAATCAGCGAAGACATCTTGCCGCGCAGGGCTTCGACGCGCAGGGACTCTGCTTCTTTCTCCAGAGCCTTGGTTCGGGCCAGGAGATCAGCCACTTCTTCGTCCGTGGGGCGCTGGAGCGTCTTGAACTGTCCACGCACGCGACCGAGTTCGTCGGCCTCGTTACGGGTGTAAGCGAGAGCATCCATGCCGGCGACGGCCTCAACGCGGCGAATACCCGCAGCTACAGATCCTTCGCTTGTGAAACGGAACAGGCCAATCTCACCCGTGGCATCGACGTGGATACCACCGCAGAGCTCGATCGAATACTGGGGATCGAAGGTGATCATGCGCACGGTCTCACCGTACTTCTCGCCGAAAAGAGCTGTGGCGCCGCGGGACAGAGCGTCCTTAATCGGAACGTCACGCTCTTCCTGCTTGGCGATGTTGCGCTGGATGACCGCATTGACGCGGTCCTCGATGGCCTTCAGATCTTCGGGCCCGACTTTCTCGAAATGCGAGAAGTCGAAGCGCAGATGGTTCGGAGCAACGAGCGATCCTTTCTGGGCCACGTGATCACCCAGGCGCTCGCGCAAGGCAGCGTGCATCAAGTGCGTCACAGAGTGATGCTTGACAATGCGTTCGCGACGGGCTGCGTCTACTGAGGCGCGTACATCAGACGAAGCGTCTTCAGGAAGGCGATCGACGAGGTGGATGATGCGTCCTCCCTGCTTCTGCGTATCCAGCACGCGGATCTCTTCGCCGCCAACGTTCAGAAGGCCAGTATCTCCTACCTGACCACCGCTTTCGGCATAGAAAGGCGTCTCGTCCAGAACAAGCTCATGCAGTGACTCGCCATCCTTGCCCTCAACCGTACGCATGGCACGGATGCGGCCTGAACCTTCGCCCGACTCGTAGCCGGTAAACGCTGAGTCATTGCCATCGGAGACATGTGTCCAGCCGCCATCGCCCGAGAGATCAACTTTGAATGAGGAGGCTGCACGGGCACGCTCTTTCTGTTCGCTCATCAGCTCCGCGTATCGCTTCATGTCCACGTCGAAGCCAGCTTCGCGTGCCATAAGCTGCGTGAGGTCGACCGGGAATCCATACGTGTCGTGCAGCAGGAAGGCGATTTCGCCAGCCAGATTGCCGTCAGCAGCCTTCGCCAGGAAATCGGCAACGGAGTCCTCTTTCGACTCACCGTGTGTCCAGGCTTTGCCCAGCAGGTCCATGGCGGCCCGATCACCTTTCACGCTGTCAGCCGATGCGGCATCACCCGAAAGGTGCTTGGATACGGCTTCAAATGATTCAATACCCAGGCCCAGTGTCTCGAGGAAGCTCTCTTCTTCGGCCTTGACAACACGCTTGATGTAATCCTTACCCTTGACCAGCTCGGGGAACTGCTCGCCCATTTCGCTGACTACGATATCGACCAAATCGGTCATGGTCGGCTGGCGGAATCCCAGCGTCTGGTATCCGTAGCGCACGGCACGGCGAAGGATGCGGCGGATAACATACCCGCGACCGGCATTACCAGGCATCACGCCATCAGCTACGGCAAAACAAATCGTCCGCAGGTGGTCTGCCATCACGCGCAGGGCAATCGCCTGCTTGAGGGCCTCGTCAGACGTGTCTCCGTCAATTTCCGTGTACGGCTTTCCGCCAGTTACTTCTGACTTGGCCGAGATGGCGTCGAGAATGGGCAGGAAAACGTCGGTGTCATAGTTGGAGCGTTTGCCCTGCAGGACAGCGACGACGCGCTCGAAGCCCATTCCGGTATCGACGTGCTGAGCCGGTAGTGGCTTCAGGGATCCGTCCGACTGGGCGTTGTACTGGATGAAAACCAGGTTCCAGATTTCGATGACCTGCGGATGGTCTTCGTTCACCAGCTCGATGCCGGGCTTGGCCGCGCGCTCTTCGTCCGAGCGCATGTCATAATGCAGCTCTGAGCACGGCCCACAAGGACCAGTGTCGCCCATCATCCAGAAGTTGTCCTTCGACCCGCAATACATGATGTGCTCGTGCGGGATCGTGGTTTCCGATCGCCAAAAACCAGCTGCCTCTTCGTCGGCGTCCAGACCCAGCTTTTCATCGCCCTCGTGCACGGTAGCGTACATGCGAGCGGGATCCAGTCCCCACTTTTCCGTGAGCAACTCCCAGGCCCAGCTAATGGCTTCCTGCTTGAAGTAGTCGCCGAACGACCAGTTGCCGAGCATCTCGAAGAAGGTGTGGTGATACGTGTCGTATCCCACCTCGTCGAGGTCGTTGTGCTTCCCGGAGACGCGCAGGCACTTCTGCGTGTCGGCGGCGCGCACGTACGAACGCTCTCCTTCGCCAAGAAAGACGTCCTTGAACTGGTTCATGCCCGCGTTGGTGAACATCAGCGTGGGATCATTGCCGGGGACAAGGGAATCCGAGGGCACGACCGCGTGCTTCTTCTCCTCGAAGAAGGACAGGAATTCAGCGCGGATCTGATTGGCCGATTTGGTAGAGCTCACGTTCGAAGACGGGTTGGAAGCAGAAAAACAGTTCGTGGTGTTTGCCCGCGCAGATCGCAGGAAAACCGATCAAAAAATATACGGTGTGCAAACCATTGGCCGGGACGAGGAATCCAAGAAGTATCCGGGCGATCAGCTCGCGATGTAACCGTTCGTCGGCCTGCCCCGTAGAGCGGTCATAATCCACTCTCCTTCCTGCAACGCACCCATTCGGTCCTTTCCATGCGTACGAAAGTCATTGCCGCTTTGCTCGCCGTTCTGACCGCCCTCGGCGGCCTCAACCTGTTCCAGAGCATCAAGAACAAATTGACCCACAACGACCAGGTTCACACCGAAGCGGTTGTCCTGGCTGAAGATGAAGGGATCACGGTCCGCGAAGAAGGCAATCGCATCGTCATCCGGACATCCGGTGTCGCTGTTTCGCATGCAGAAGCTGATGTCGATGTAGACGTGGATACCGACTTCGACTTTGATTTTGAGTTCGCCTTTGATGCCGACGAGGCTTCAAACGACGAGGAAGTCATGATTTCCGAGCGATTCGATGTCAAAGAGGGCTCGACGCTGATGATCGACATCTCTCACGCTGACGTGGAGATCATCACGGGCAACAGCAACGAGGCCCATGTTGAGGTAACGCTCCACTCCAACCGCATGAACCGGGCTCGTGAGCGCTTTGAGGACATGAACTGGGAAGTCACGCAGGAAGATGGCGACATCATCGTTACTGCTGATGATCCGAGTGGATGGAATAACTGGAATTTCTCTGTGGACGTCCGCGTGCACATCCCGACGCAGTTCAACATCGACATGGAAACGAGTCACGGTGATGTGGATCTCGGCAACCTTGAAGGCGAGATTGCTGTCAAGACCAGCCACGGCGACGTGGAGATGGGTGACGTGACGAGCAGTCGCATCTGGGTCAAGTCATCCCATGGCGATATCGAAGGCCGTACCCTGAATGCTGGCATCATCGATCTGCAGACTTCCCATTCGGACATTGAGTTCGACGCCATCGAGTCGAAGGAATTCTCAGCGACCACTTCACACGCAGACGTCGAGATTGGCGAACTCTGGGGCGAAACGCGCATCCGCACATCGCACGGCGATGTTCAGGTGATGCTTGCCGATGCTGAAGGCGCTGACATCGAGACGGTGCACGGCGACGTAGAGATCCGCATGGTCGAGGGCGCATCGATGGACGTTGACCTTCGCGGTGGTGAAGTCACTGTCGGACGCAATGTCGACCTGGTCGGTCGTGTGTCCGAAGACGAAGTCGATGGCGAAATCAACGGCGGTGGCGCCATGCTGCGGGTTCGCACCTCGCACGGCGAAATTGTAGTTCGCTAGATAATAAAGCTAGGCTTTCCAAGCTCAGCCACTTGAAACGAGAAAGGCGGGGCGTCCGATTGGACGCCCCGCCTTTTCTTTTTGACCATCCCTGTGGAGTTGGGCGCTTTTCGTGTTACCCTAGAACGTGCCGCCGAATACGACCGCGTTCATGAACAGGCGCTGGGTGCCATGCCAGTAGGCGCGGAAGTTCAACCGCTCCTGGAACAGGATCACGTTCCCACCGCCATAACCGGATGCCAGAACGGCCGCTTGTCCCGGGAATTGGGCCTTCTTGGTTTTCGACAGATACCCGGACAGCAGCGGCTCATCCGAATACCGGCCGACCACTTCCGTAATCGAGCCATTGTGTGTCCACATCGTCGACCCCTGACGGAAAACCGGCAGTGTTTCGGGAAGTCCGTACGCCAATGGGTGCGTGGTGTCGAGATTGACCTCGAAGATCGAGCCGCCAATTCCCTGCGCGCCGCGCGCGTCGCCGAACTGGTTGAACGAAAGGCTGGCATAGATCGAGTCCATGTTGATCGACTGCGTCTCCATGTCAAACAGCTCATTCGTCATGGCCCAACGGTTTGCCGCCGGCATCACGACCAGCGTGCCACCCTGGCGCGTCCACGACTTTACGGACTCGGTTGCAGACTGTGAGAGGCCGCCTGCGGTGAGCACCAATACGCTATAGCGCGAAAGATCTAGCCCAGCAAGCCTCGATGGTTCGAGCAGCGACACTGGCATCTGGAAGCGCTCGGACATGGCGTGCCACGCTTCACCCGTTGCATTCGTCGATGCACCGGAGCCCGCAGTCAACGCGATGCTGAGCGGCTCCAGAGAATCCGTGCTGGCGCCCCCGAGATCAGGCCCATCAGGAGTCGCACCCGTGTCAGCCAGGTACACCTCAACATGATCTTCGGCAATCGCGGTCTGGATGATATCGTGGATATGACTGTGATCGGAGGCCTCGCCCGGCATCAGTCGGCGCTCCAACTGTACGATGATGGTGCCACGATCAAACCAGACCTTCTTTCCGTCGATGAGGGCGCTGAAAGGGTTATTGGCCATCCTTAACGGCACACCGGCAGCCTGCAGGCGATACACGGTGCGCGGCGCAAACAAGCGATTCCACTTGATCAGGTACGCAACGCCGTTCTCGTCGCCCGTAAGCGATCCGCCATCCAGCGCCACTGGAGAATCGATTACCTCTCCTGCGATGTCTTCGATGTTGGCGCGCGTCTCCAGCCAATCGATATCGAAGGCCAGTGGAAGCGTCCAGGTGGACACATCGTAGAACAGGGAATCCTCGTAGGCCAACGTGCGCTCGGTGAACGCACGAATGGCACGATACTGCGGCTGTTCGGCAGGCACGACATAGCCACTGCCAGCACGCACGGTCATGCCATCAATCGTGACATCCTCTGTCAGCTCATGAAACTGCACGCGATGGCGCTGCATGAGCTGCACGAATCGCTGTGCGCGCGTTCGCCCGCGCTCCAGTGACACCACCCAGCCCGAATTGTCTGCTCGACGAGCCTCCGCCAGGCCATCACGGTAGAAATCCCGCTGGTAGCGGAGCAGCTTGTCACGCATGCTCACACCAGCCTTCATCGTCGTCAGCGAGGTCACGAACTGATTACGGACGGTATAGGCGTAGTGCAGCAATCCGTCGTTGGTTGAGGCAATCAGAGCTCGCGAAGATCCCTGTTCAAACAGGATCCCGATGCTTCCCTGGACATCCGGGAAGGCCGAACCTTTACCGAGGAAAAAGTCATCAAAGCTCTCTTCCGCGTAGTAGGCCGCGCCAATTTCGTCCAGACCGGCTGCATGGTAGGTCGCGATTTCAGCCGTCAGTTCGGTGTTCAGCTTGGGCGTTCTCGGGTTATTGCGAGACGGAATGCCAGGCTGGAAAAAGAACGTTGAGTTGCCGCCCATCTCGTGGTGATCTGTCAGGATGTGCGGGCGCCATTCGTGGAAGACACCAATACGACCAACGCTCTCCGGATGCTGGGCGACCATCCAGTCCCGGTTCAGGTCGAACAGATAATGATTCGTACGACCGCCCGGCCATGCTTCATTGTGCTCACGATCCTGCCGGTCCGCCGTCGCAACCGCGCCGCGATTCCGGTTCACCCAGTCTGCAAATCGATCACGACCATCCGGATTGAACAATGGGTCGATGATGATGATGGCATTCTCGAGCACGTTCTCAACCTCCGCACCCTGGCCAGCAGCGAGGTGATACAGGTACAGGACGGCCGCTTCGGTTCCTGAGGACTCATTGCCGTGAATGCTGTATCCCTGATGCAGAACGACCGGCATGTCAGCCAGCATCTCGTCCGTCACGCTTTCCGGGTCGTCGGCAACCCGCTGCTGTGCTGCAAGAATCTCATCCAACCGTGCATGATTGGTTGGAGACGTCACGATGGCGTGGATCAGATTGCGCCCTTCATAGGACTTGCCCTGTGATCGGTATACCACGCGATCACTCGCATCGGCCACCGCCCGAAAATACCAATCCACTTCGTGCGGCGTGGTGTGCTTCGTGCCAATCACGTGCCCGATGACATCCTCAGGCGTGGGAATGGAAGCATCGTAGGCGTCGACGCCCGTTGGGACATCCATGGCGAAAGGCATCTGCTGGGCCATCGCCGCAGATGGTATCAGCAGAAAGGCAGTTACAAGAGTCAGCGTCCAGTTCAGGGTGCGCATGAGGTTGAAAATCGGGATTGAAGGAATGAAATGGGGATTACGAACTGCGACATCACGCTAGTCGCGCTTGTAGAGGTAGGCCATGTCCACCAGGAACGAGCCGTCAGCATTGGCAGCTGCAAATTGGCTGTTGCCACCTCGGATCTCGGCGCCACCGACCTCGCCAGCAGCGTTCAGTGCGTAGAACTTGACGTTGAAGTCAGGCTCTCCTTTGTCATTGAGCAAATAGGCCTTCCGGGTATGATCAGCGATGCGCTCGCAAGCAAACAGGCAGGCCTGCTCAGGCGAATCGCCGGCGCGCATGCGCTCGACAATCAGGAAGGACGCGCAATTTTCCAGGTTGGCTTCTCCACGACCCGTCGATCCGGCTGCCCCGACTTCATTGTCGCAATACAGACCAGCACCGATGATCGGCGAGTCGCCGACGCGACCAGGGATTTTGAACGCCAGACCGGAGGTCGTCGTCACTGACGAAATGTTGCCAGAAAGATCAATGGCTGAGCAGTGGATGGTCCCCCAAGTACGCTGCTGTTCGATGTAGTCGGCACCGATGGAATCGTCATCCGCTTCGTGTGGAGGCAGATAATCGTCCCGATTAGAGAGATTCTCCCGCCAGCGGACCCAGCGCTCGCGTGCGCGCTCGGTCAGCAGGTTCTCCAGCGGAAAACCGTGCATGATCGCAAACTCCTGCGCGCCTTTCCCGACCAGATTGACGTGATCGGTGCGTTCCAGGACCAGCTTGGCCACTTTTGAGGGATATTTGATCTGCTCAATGCAGGCCACGGAGCCGGCTCGAGCTGTCGGGCCGTGCATGACTGCTGCATCCAACTGCACGACTCCGTCGGCATTGGGGAGTCCACCATATCCGACACTGGTGTCGTTGGGGTCCTCTTCCACCAGATTGACACCGGCAACAACGGCATCCAAAGCGTCCGCACCACTCTGGAGAACCTCCATCGCGCGCTCTACCGCATTCATTCCGTTGCGACTGCTGATAACGACCGGGCCGTTGGCTCGCTTGATCGAAGCCGGCGTTCTCGCTCCGACAACCCGGGGTGCGCTTCCCAATGTGGCGGCGCCAACGGAAGCTGCAGCAGTGGTTTTGAGGAATTGGCGACGGGAGTTGGTGGGGTGCTTGGCCATACTTCTGAGCCCTTCAACGATTAAATTGGATGGTCCGCCCAACGTACTGAATAGCAGCGCTTTCGAGCAACATGCCGCGTGACACCGGGGACTCCCGTATCGGACGCCTTCACGTCCTTACCGACTTCTCTTTTCAACAGCGCTTCTCACATGCCGAATTAGCCGAATTGGCTATCCGCGGGGGTGCAGACACGATCCAGTTTCGTCAAAAGCACGGCACTTTCCGGGATATCCTGTTCAATGCTCGCGAAGTAGCCGAGGTATGCCGCTCCCACCGAGTGGCCCTGCTGATCGATGACCACGTGGACATTGCCCTTGCCGTTGAGGCCGATGGGGTTCACCTCGGTCAGACCGACATGCCATTGAAAGATGCTCGACGCGTGCTGGGACCGGAAGCCATCATCGGTATCACGACTCCCAGCGTCTCCCTTGCTCGGGCTGCTGTTGACGGTGGGGCCGATTACGTTGGCTTTGGACCCGTCTATCCCACCAAGTCCAAGGCGAACCCGCTGTCCGTCAAGGGCCTGGAAGGGGTGCTGGAAATGGCCAACGCTGTCGACATTCCAGTCGTCGGTATTGCCGGGATTACAGCTCGCCGCGCGGCCGATGTGTTGCGAGCCGGTGCCCACGGAGTCGCGGTCATGACAGCCGTATCGTGCGCAGATGACCCGGAAGCTGCAACGGCCCAGTTTGCATCAGCCATTGAAGCCCTGCGGCTGCAGACCTAGATTGACGCTGACGGCTTGGTCGTGCTTTCTGATTGGCGAACCAGGCCGGCACCATCACCCGAACCGTCCTGCCCCCTTTCACAAACCTGAGCTCTCATGTCGTCACCCACAGCACTGCGTCAGGACGCGCTTCGCAAAGCCATGCAGGACAACGGTCTTGATGCCGTCCTCCTGAATCCCGGACCTTCGCTTCCGTATCTGACGGATCTCCATTTTCACATCAGCGAGCGCCCAGTTGTATTTGCGCTGCCTGCTTCGGGCACGCCCAACATCACCGTTCCAGAACTGGAGTCCCAGAAATTGGCGCACGCTTCCTTTGAATTGAATCGCGTGACGTACACCGAGGACGTTTCCCTCTGGGGTGATGCCTTCCGCGATGCGCTCTCCTCACTGGGATTGTCTTCAGGAGCCCGCGTGGGCATCGAACCACGCAGTCTGCGCGTGCTGGAACTGCGATACATTGAGCAGGCGTTGCCGGATGTCGAGTTGGTCTCCTGCGAAGAAGCCATCGCCTCCTTGCGTTCCCGAAAGGATCAGTCCGAAATCAACCAGATGCGTGAAGCCGTGCGCATGGCACAGGACGCACTGGACGCCACGCTGCCTTATGTCAAAGTTGGCGTTTCCGAGAGAGAAATCTCCGGGCGACTGATTGCCAACCTGCTGGCTGAAGGCTCAGGCGGCGAACTGCCCTTCCAGCCTATCATCGCATTCGGGGCCAATTCGGCCAATCCACACGCTGTACCGACCGATTATCGGGCCAAAGAAGGCGATCTGATCCTTTTTGACTGGGGAGCCAACAACAACGGCTACTTCTCAGACATCACGCGGACATTCGCCCTCGGCGAACCAACAGATCGCTGTCGAACGATTTATCACGCCGTTGAAGCCGCAAACCGGGCCGGCCGGGAAGCATCCGCACCGGGCGTCATGGCTGGTGCTGTAGACGATGCGGCGCGCACCACGATCGAACAGACGGGATTCGGAGAGTTTTTCACCCACCGTACCGGGCATGGCTTGGGACTCGAGGTTCACGAGGAGCCCTATATCCGGGATGGAAACGAGAAGATCCTCGAAGTGGGCATGACGTTCACGGTCGAGCCTGGCATTTACCTGCCTGGCGAAGGCGGCGTCCGCATAGAGGATGACATGGTGATCACCGCTGGTGGCGCAGAGAGCCTGACCGACTATGATCGTTCACTGCGCATCTTGCCCGTATGACGCCGGCACTGCGCATTTTAGGAGTTTCGCTATCTGAAGACGGACTCCATTGGCTGAGCGACGGGCTCGGAAGTGATCCCGCCGCCATGGACGTCTGTAGTCCTGATGAACTGCCAGTGGATCTATCCGCCTACGATGTTGCCGTTTTCAATCAGGATATTGAGCCGGATCAAGCGCGCAATACCCTGGCGAACATGCTTCGCCTGCGCACAGGGCTTCCCATTCTGTTTGGCATTGACAGCGCCGCCGTTGATGCCTGGGAGCCGCTGCTGCGTTTGGGTGGCCACGATTTGATCTTCCGTGACGTGGACTCGGCAGCGCAGATCAAGCGGCGACTCGCTCGCGCGATCAGCCAGACCGGTCTGCTGCTTGCCGTCCAGGAGGCGGAAATACGACTCCGAACCATCATCGAGAACATTGATGATGGTGTGCTGATTCTCGATGCGAGCGGCATGATCCTGTTCGCCAATCCGGCCACCGAATCGCTTCTCGATCGACCGCTGGATGAATTGTTCGGCCTTCAGGTCCCCTTTTCCCTTCCGGAGAAGCGCGAAGATGTCATTGACCTTTCATTGCTGACAGGAGCCCCGCGCGTTTTGCACCTCAAAACCTACCCGGTGACCTGGGAAGGCCTCGAAGCGCATTTGATCACGCTCCGCGACATCACGGCTGAACAGGAAATCAGGCAGCAGCTGCGATTGGCCCGGAAGTCGGCCGAGGAAGCGGCGGCCATGAAGAGCACCTTCCTGGCGAACATGAGTCATGAACTGCGCATGCCTCTGGCCTCCATCATTGGCTTTGCGCAACTCATCGGCGAAGGCACCGACGATCCCGACTTTCAGGAGTTTGCCGAGGCCATTGAGGATAGTGGTAATCGCCTGTTGACCACGATCAACGCCGTTCTGGAAGCGACGCGCCTTGAGAAGGATCACATCGAGCCTTTCATGCAGGCCGTTCGCGTCGATTCCGTGGTCGAAGAGGTCGTCGCCTCGCTGCAGCCGCTGATTCAGAGCGATGCCGTCGTTTTATCCTGCAGCGGCACGGGCACACCCACGGTTCAGGCCGATGAGGACTTCCTGGTGCGTATTCTCAACAACCTCATCGGAAACGCCGCGAAGTTCACCGACGCGGGTTCGATCACGGTGACCTGGTCGGTTGAAGACGCGTTTGCCCGCATCAACGTGACCGATACGGGCAAGGGCATCTCGGAAGAGTTCATCCCGGAGCTATTCAATGAGTTCACACAGGAAAGCACCGGTAAAGGGCGATCCCACGAAGGCACCGGACTCGGACTGACCATCGTAAAAGGACTGGTTGACCTGCTGGAAGGCCGTATCGAGGTCACCAGCACACCCGGCGAGGGATCCCGATTCAGCGTGTATATTCCGCTCGCTGCCGAGGGAGTGGCCTGACGCCAGCTACAGACTCAACACATCCACAGACCTAGCCCAAATAGACTCACCCAGGTGACACCGTGGTAACCGAACCGAATCAACTCTTTGCCCTGCTGGCTGGTGTGCTGGCGCTCGTTTTCTGGTTGAGCACGATTCCCGCTTTCAAGAAGGTGTTCACCATCCTGCCGCCGGTGATTTGGGCTTATTTCGTGCCCATGTTCCTGACGACCACGGGTATAACCCCGTCGTCCTCAGAGGTGTATTCGTGGATGTCGCGGTACCTGTTGCCGTTCTCCCTCTTCCTGCTGATGATCACGGTGGACCTCCCGTCCATCCTCAAGCTGGGACGAAAAGCCATCATCATGATGGTGGTCGGAACAGCGGGAATCGTGATCGGCGGACCCCTCGCCTATCTGATTTTTGGCGCCTTTTTGCCTGCTGATGCGTGGCAGGGCTTTGCAACGCTTTCGGGAAGCTGGATCGGTGGCACGGCCAACATGCTCGCCATCAAGGAGAGTGTCGGCGCCCCTGACTCCGTTCTAGGCCCCATTATCGTGGTGGATACGGTCGTCGGTTACGGCTGGATGGGCGTCCTGATCTTCCTGAGCGCCTTCCAGGAGCGCTTCGACAAGTGGGTCAAAGCGGACAACAGCGCTATTGAGCAGGCCAATGCGCGCCTCTCCGAGATCGATCAGACCCGCCGTCCCGTGCAGCTGAACGATCTGGTATACATCGTTGGTCTGACGCTGGTCGCCACCATCCTTGCCATCGCCATCGGTGATCGTCTTCCTGCCGTCGGTGACCCAACCATTGTCTCTCCAGCCACCTGGGCCATCCTGATCGTCGTGACGGTTGGATTGACGCTTTCCTTCACGCCTCTTCGCAAAATGGAATCAGCTGGAGCCTCACGTGTTGGTTTCCTCGCGCTGTACCTCCTGCTGACGTCCATTGGTGCACGGGCAGACTTGAAAGCGGTCCTTGATGCACCCCTCTACCTGGCAGCCGGTGCGGTGTGGATCTCCGTCCACGTGGCTTTGCTCATGATCTTCGCCAAGGCCATCAAGGCTCCGCTGTTCTTCGTAGCAACGGGCAGTATGGCAAATGTCGGAGGTGCGGCCAGTGCGCCGGTCGTAGCCAGTGTGTATCACCCCTCCATGGCGCCCGTGGGGCTACTCATGGGGGTATCCGGGTACATCCTGGGAATCTACGCAGCACTCGGCTGCGCATGGATCCTCGGCCAAATGGCATTTATGTAGCGCACATCCAGCGGAATCAGGCGTCCAGCCCAACTGCGAGTGCTTCCGCTTCATCGACCATGTCACCGATAGCCTGCACGCCGCCTGCCCAGAAAGCAGGATCTCGCAGGTCTACACCCAGCTTGCCCACCAGCTCGTGCGGCCAATCCTTGCCGCCGCTGCGCAGCAGCTCGATGTATTGATCGGCGAATCCACTTCCTGATTCCTGGTATTTCTGATACAAGGCAAGTACGAGCAGCTCGCCGAAGGCATAGGCGTACACGTAGCCTGGTGTATGGAGGAAATGCGGGATGTAGCTCCACCAGACCGAGTAGTTGTCGCTCAAGGCCACCGAGTCGCCAAACATGGGCCGCTGCGTATCCATCCAGGCCTTGCTAAAGGCTTCAGCTGATAGCTCTCCGCCGGAGCGACGCTCCGTGTGGATGCGATCCTCGAAGCGATTCATCGACACCTGGCGGAAGACCGTGGCAATCGTGTCGTCGATCTTGCCCATCAGCATGGCCAGGCGATTCTGAGGATCCGATTCGGATTTTATCAGGCGTTGGAAGACCAACATTTCGCCAAAGACCGAAGCCGTTTCGGCGGTAGTCAGCGGCGTGTCCGCATGGAATATGCCCTGATCGCGCGACAGGTACTGATGAACCCCGTGTCCAAGCTCGTGGGCCAGGGTCTGCACGTCCCGGATTTTCCCGGTGTAGTTCATAAGGATGTAGGGATGCGCAGACGGCACACACCCGTGACTGAACGCTCCTCCGCGCTTGGCTTCGCCCAGCGCCGCATCGATCCAGTTCTCATCGAAGAACCGCTCGGTGATGGCACCCATCTGGGGATGAAACTCGGTGTAGGACGAAAGCACCATCTCCCGTGCCGTGGCCCAATCAATGTGACGATCCGCTTCGCCAATGGGCGCGTAGCGATCGTATTCCGTCATGGAATCGATGCCCAGCAGTCGCTGTTTGATCTGATAGAAACGCTGAACGTGGGTATAGCCGTCCTGAACCGCTCCGATGAGCGCCTCGACATCCTCGTCCGCCACCTCATTCGACATGTTGCGAGCCGTAATCCAGGACGGGTAGCCTCGCAGCCGGTCATCCAGCGCTTTGTCAGCCAGAATCGTATTGAAGATGAAGGTCAACGTGCGAAGGTTGCCTTTCAGCCCTTGCGTGAAGGATTCGGCTGCTTCGCGCCGAACACCCCGGTCCGCATCGTGCAAACGAGCAAGAACCTGCTGCTGGGTCAGCGACTCGTCACCGACGTGGAATCGCATATCGGAGATCGACTCATCAAACAGGCGATTCCAGGCTGATCGTCCCGTATTGGACTTCTCGATCAGGATTTTCTCCTCGGGCTCGCTGAGCAGATAGGGCTTCTGCAGGCGGGCTACTTCGAGATAGTGCTTGCAGAAATCCAGACGCTCGTCCTGAAGCAGCGCCTCCGCTTGTTCGTCTGGAACGCGCGTCCATTCCAGGTCAAAAAAGAGAAGCTTGGTCGAAATGGCCGTGTAGGCTTCTCGCACCTGCTGCAGCAACGCGCCGCGCTCCGGACTGGCCGTGTCCGTAGACCAGTTGAGGTACGCGTAGGTGTACGCTTTGCCCACATCATCCTGCAACGCCCCTAATGCCTTCATGGCGCTCTCCATGCCCTCAGCACTGAGCTGTGCAACGTGATCACGAAAGTCAGCCGCGAATGCATCCGCTGCATCAGCAGCACGCTTGAGGGTGGCGTGCAGGTCGTCGGTGCTGTCAAACAGCTGAGTCAAATCCCAGGTGACGTCCTCAGCTCCTGTCTCCTTTCCGGCACTCTCAGAAGCAGCGAGTAGCAGGGATTCGAAGGCCTTTGTGGGGTCGGAATGCAATGAGAATGGGCGCATGGGAATCGAGGTACCAATCGAGGGAATCGCGGCGGTCGTTCATGTAACGCCGCGGCTTACTCCGGCACTTCGTATTGGGTCCGGGAACGGAATGAGTTTCCAAGGACTTAACACCGCTGAGCACCCCATAAGGACCGAACTCATGATCCGCCGATTCAAAACCATCGTTGCCGGCCCTCTGCTGATTGTTGCTGCTGTCGCCCTTGCCGGATGTACCACGCAGGAAGAAAAGCCGCTGTTTGCAGACGTGCCTGAAATCGGCCGCATGCCAACGGCTGAGATGCTTCCCACAATCGATCATGAGCGTCTGACCGGCGAACGATTGACCAACGCCGACTTCGAAGGCAAGGTGAGCGTGGTCAACTTCTGGGCAACGTGGTGCGGTCCCTGCATCGTCGAGATTCCCGAATTCGTGGCGCTTCAAGAAGAGTGGAAAGATCGCCCCTTCCAGTTCATAGGGGTGTCCCAGGATGAGGAGGGCTTCGACGTTGTTCGCCCATTCGTGGACGACTTCATGATGCAGTATCCCCAGATCCTCGACCCTCGCGGCGAGCTGGGTGAAGCTTTTGGAGGCGCCTACGTCCTTCCGGCCACCTTCGTGGTAGACGGCGACGGTACTATCCTGGCTGGATACGGCGGCCTATTCCCACTGCATGACTTCAAACCGGATCTGGACCGGCTCGTCACGAAATGGGAGAACTCCTGAGCAGGCGTCAAGCCAGCTGCGCTTCTTCTTTGGGCAGATAGACGCCTGTCGTTTTTCCATCGGCAACGAAGACCTGAGTGGCCGCTTCCTGGATCTGCTCGGGCGTAACCGTACGGATCGTCTCCAGGAATCGGGGCAACAGACGCCAATCGCCGGCTGCAATGGCCTCGTTGAGCTGGGAAGCCAGTGAAAACGAGCCATCGCGGGCATACAGGGTTTCGGCCTCCAGCTTGGCCAGTGCACGCTCCATTTCTGCTTCGTCCACAAGCTCTGTCTTCAGGCGATCCAACTCTTCGGTGATAACCACTTCGACTTCGTCTGGCCCGGCCTCTCCAGTGAGCATAGCCATAACGGTAAAAAGACCCGGGTCGCGGAATGACGACGCGCCCGCCGATACCGATGTCGCCCAGCCTCCATCAACCAGTCGCTTGTAGAGTCGGCTTGTGCGGCCTTGCGTCAGGATCATTCCCGCCAGATGCAACGGGGTAACCGCCTCGTCAAGCGCTGCCGGAGACTTGAACCCCATGATTACGGCAGGCATCCCACCTTGCATGCGAATTGTGGTGCGTCGCTCTCCCATCTGTTCGGGCTCGCGCAAATCGAGCTTTGGGACATCCGGACCCCGTGGGATCGCGCCAAAATGGGCACTGATAGACGCCATAACGGTGGCAGCATCAAAACCACCGATCACCGATACCGTCGCGTTGGGCGGCCAGTAGAAGCGATCGTAAAAGCTCCTCAGCCCGTCAGCAGTGATGTTCTCAATGTCCTGTCGCCAACCGATGGTCGGATGGTGATACGTGTGGGCCTCAAAGGCGGTAGACCAGAGCGCGTGGTACAGCTTCCGGATAGGCTGATTTTCCCCGCGGTCAAATTCGTTCAGAATGACGGTACGCTCCGACTCAACCTCTTCCGGGTCCAGCGACAGGTTCCGCATGCGGTCTGCTTCGATCTCGAAGGCCAGGTCGAGGTGCTCCTCGGGGAGCAGTTCGTAGTAATTCGTGCGATCATTCCATGTGGTCGCATTGACGCGAGCCCCACGCGCCTGAAGGACGTTGAAAATCGTCCGCCCGCTTTTCTTGGAGAAGCGCTCCGTTCCCTTGAACATCATGTGCTCGAGGAAATGGGTTGCTCCGGTCTCCCCCTGACGCTCATTGCGGCTTCCCACCTGGTAGGTGATCATGACGGTCGCAACGCGCGCCTCACCCTGCGGGCAAAGCAAAACCTGCAAGCCGTTGCTGTCCATGCGATAGCTGTGAATGCCGCCTTCGCTTTCGACCCAGGTGAACCCGTCGTAGTGCGTGTCCTCTGCAACTTCCATCAGTGCGCCTCCAGCCAGTTGTTTCCAGTACCAGTGGTGACCTCTACGGGAATGCTCAGCGGCAAGGCCTGCGCCATTTCCTGGATGACCATGTCGCGGACACGATCCACTTCATCGACCGGTACTTCGAACACCAGTTCGTCATGGACCTGCAGCAGCATCTTGGTCCTGAAGTCGCCCTCGGCTAGAATCCGATCAATAGTGATCATGGCCAGCTTGATCATGTCCGCCTGCGTGCCCTGGATGGGCATATTGACGGCTACACGTTCAGCGGCCGATCGAACGTTGCGGTTTCGGGCATTGATGTCCGGGAGATAGCGCCTACGCCCAAGCATGGTCTCTGCATAGCCATTCTCACGGGCCTTCTCGACCTGCTCAACCAGGAACGACGCCACCGCCGGGAAACTGCGATTGTAGGTGTCGATCAGCTCCTGTGCTTCCGATACGGAGCATCTGAGACGATTGGACAGGCCAAACGATGAGATGCCGTACGGAATACCGTAGTTGACCTCCTTGGCCTTGCTCCGCTGTTCGCGGGTTACAGCATCCGGCTCAACGCCAAATACGCGCGCAGCCGTGGTCGTGTGGATGTCGACACCGTCCCGGTAGGCTTGCTGCATAGCCTCGTCGCCAGCCAGTGAGGCCAGGATGCGAAGCTCGATCTGGGCGTAATCGGCCGAAAGCAGGACATGCCCCTGAGGCGCGACGAAGGAGCGCCGAATCTCGCGGCCACGAGCCGTCCGGATCGGAATATTCTGCAGGTTCGGATTAGAACTCGACAGACGGCCCGTGGCCGCCGTTGTCTGCGAATAGGACGTGTGAATGCGACCTGTTTCCGGATGCACGAGGTCGCCTAGCGCATCGATGTAGGTCGATTTGAGCTTGGCCAGTTCGCGCCAATCGAGAATCATCCCAGGGAGTTCGTGCTCGGCGGCCAATTCGGTTAGCACGCTCTCTTTAGTGGACGGCTTACCCGTCGACGTCTTCGAGACCACGCGGAGCCCGAGCTTTTCGAATAAAATGACGCCGATCTGAGCCGGAGAGCCAATGTTGAACTCCTCGCCGGCCACACCATAAATCTGCTCTTCCAACTGGGCCAGATCTTCCGTCGCCCGTTCGGACAGCTCCATCAGGACCGATCGATCCAGTTCGATGCCCTCACTTTCCATGCGAGCGAGCACGGGTACTAGCGGAAACTCGAGGTCGTTCGCCAGATCCTTGACTCCTGAGGTCTCCAGTCGCGGGCGAAGGACCTCCGAAAGCTGCAGCGTGATATCAGCATCCTCACAGGCATAGGTGGCGACCTCCGCTGGCGGTATGTCGCGCATGGACTTGGCGTCCTTTCCTTTACCAATCAACGAAGAGATCGGGATGGTCTGATAGTTCAATTCCCGACGCGCCAGCGCATCGAGACCATGCGGCTCTTCGGGTGCAATCAAATAGTGCGCGACCATGGTGTCGAAGAATGGACCCTGCACCTTCACGCCATGGCGGGCCATGACTAACCAATCATATTTCACATTTTGTCCTGTCTTTTCGCCTTCGCTCTCAAGAAGGGGAGCAACGATCTTCAACACCTGCTGAGTCGAGGTACCGTCGGGAAGAGGGGTCGGAATGTATACAGCCTTGTCTGTCTCCACCGCCAGGGCAATACCAACCAGCGATGCGATCATCGGATCGGTCGACGTGGTTTCGGTATCGAAAGAGAGCGGAAATCGGCCGCTGAAGGCCTCGACGACCTCCTTCACATCATCCATCGTCGCGAGCATGCGATAGTCCGCGCGCTCCTCGTCGTAGCTCCTTAGCCCACCATCATCAAACAACCCGCCTTGTTCGCCTTCCTCAGCCGTTGGTGCCGCGTTGGCAGCTGCTTTGGGCGAGAGGATGCGCTCGACACGGTCAAAGAGACGGTTGAACTCGAGATCATTGAACAGCGAGCGAATCTCGCGCAGGTCGGGTGCCTTACACAAGAAATCGCTCCATCCCAAACTCAGCGGGACGTCTGTCTTGATCGTGACGAGCTTTTTCGACAGAAGTGCCATGTCCGCCTCGTTCTGCATCCCTTCGCGGGCACGCTTCCCCTTCAGATCGTCGGCGTGCTCAATGAGTTTCTCAACACTCCCGTACTCGGCAACCAGCTTCATGGCCGTCTTTTCGCCAATTCCGCTCACGCCGGGGACATTGTCCGCCGAATCGCCCATCAACGCAAGAATATCGATGAACTGGATCGGTTCGACGCCATATTTCTCCCTGAAGCTTTCCGGAGTGATCGGATCAAACGACTCTCCTCGGTAGGCCGGGCGAAACTGCGTGATGTGGGGATCAATGAGCTGCTGAAAGTCCTTGTCCGGCGAAACGATCACTGCATCCACGCCTTCTGCTGATACCTGCTTCGCCAGCGTGCCGATCACGTCGTCGGCCTCAACGCCTTCTACTTCCACCACGGGGATGTCCATCGCCTCCACGACCCGCTTGATGTGCGGGAGATTGGCAATCAGCTCTTCTGGTGGTGGATCGCGATGACCTTTGTAGTCCTCGTAGAGCTCATCTCGAAACGTGCCGCCTTCTCCCATGACATCGAACACAACCGCCATGTGGTCGATACGATGATCCTCGATCAGTTTTATGAGCGCTGACGTGAATCCATAAGTCGCGCTTGTATTGAACCCTTTCGAGTTGATCAGCGGTCTGCTGATGAAAATGAAATGGGCGCGATAGGCCAGGGCCATCGCGTCAAGGAGGTAAAGGGTCTTTTTGCGATCGCTGGTGGGCGCGTCGGACATATTCCGGAGGTTCGAGGTGGGACGGGTTCAAGCGTGGAGGCGGAACACTGAACGACCTGGACCTTACACGGTTCGCTTGCTACCGGAGTCACGCGTCGTCTTTCGAGCAAGCACCTGACGATAACGAAAACGCGCTGATCGGGACTCGATTCCATGTCGTTTACGCCTACTTCCGTCCTCGTAACCGGTGGAGCCGGATTCATCGGTTCCAACTACCTCCTGCACGTCGTGCCTGCGCATCCGGACACGCAGTATGTAAACCTGGACGCTTTGACCTACGCCGGGAATCTGGCCAACCTGCGTGCCATCGAAGAGGCAGACAACTACGCATTCGTGCACGGCGACATCAACGAAGGTGCATTGATCGATCGTCTCTTTGAGGAGCATCAGTTCGATGCCGTCGTGCACTTCGCCGCTGAATCCCACGTGGATCGCAGCATCCTCGATCCTACAGCTTTCGTGACGACAAATGTGCACGGAACGCTCGTCCTGCTACAAGCCGCTCGCAAGGCGTGGGAAGGCGCCAAACACGCCTGTCGCTTCCATCACGTCTCTACCGATGAGGTATTCGGTACGCTGGGAATGGAAGGCCACTTCACGGCCGATACGCCCTACGCACCACGGTCGCCCTACGCAGCGTCCAAAGCTGCGGCGGATCACCTGGTTCGTGCCTTCGGAACGACCTACGATTTCCCGTACGTCATCACCAACACGTCGAATAACTACGGTCCTTACCAATTCCCGGAGAAGCTCATTCCCCTGGTCATCCGCAATGCCGTCGTCGGGGACCCCATCCCCGTGTATGGCAAGGGAGAAAATGTCCGTGACTGGCTTTTCGTGGAGGATCACTGCGAGGCGCTGGACAGCGTGTTGCACCAAGCCGGCGATCAGACCACATGGCTTATCGGTGGCGATCAGGAAATCACCAATCTGGAATTGGTAGAGCGGCTTCTCGACGAAGTGGATCGAGCAACAGGCAAGCCCGTCGGGACGAGAAGGTCCCTGATCCAGTTCGTGACCGATAGACCCGGACACGATTTCCGGTACGCACTGGACAGTTCGCCCGTCAAAGAAGCGCTGAAATGGACCCCAAAACACGACTTGTCATCAGGGATTGCGCGAACCGTGGCCTGGTACCTTGGCAACATGGACTGGCTCAATGACGTTCTCGACGGCGGTTATCGGGAGTACTACGCGGCACAGTATGGTTCACGAGGAATGAACTGAGCCCCGCAGACCGGCGTCGTAAGTTGCGATCGTGCGCCGAATCGATTGACCACGGCCCCGCTTCCATTATCATTCTCTTTCTTCGTTCATTCGCTCATTCGCTCAAGGCATTCGTTCAACACGTTCGTTCAAAACGCTGATTTTACACGCATGAAAGGAGTTGTATTGGCCGGAGGAACCGGTAGTCGCTTGTATCCCCTCACAAGGGTCACGAACAAGCACCTGCTACCCGTTGGGCGCTACCCCATGATCTATCACCCTCTACTGCGGCTTCGCCGGGCAGGAGTGACCGACATTGTTCTGGTCACCAGTCCCGAGCACATGGGTGATGTGGTCAACTTGCTTGGATCAGGATCCCGACTGGGCATTGATCTGACGTATCGCGTTCAGGACGAACCGGGCGGCATTGCCCAGGCGCTCGGACTCTGTGAGTCATTCGTCGGCGACGAGCCGTTTGTGGTCGTGCTCGGGGACAACATTCTCGGCGAAGACATTGGAAGCGATGTCGAGGCGTTCCGGAAGCAGGCTGCTGCAGGCGGTGGCGCTCGCGTCCTTCTGAAGGAAGTACACGACCCGGAGCGGTACGGTGTACCTGAGTTCGACGGCGATCGGATCGTCCACGTGATCGAAAAACCGAGTGATCCTCCCTCCTCCTATTCGGTCATCGGTATCTATTTCTACGATGCTTCGGTATTCAACTTCATTCGTACGCTGTCCCCGTCAGAGCGCGGCGAACTGGAGATTTCTGACGTGAGCAACCGCTACGCGCAGGCGGGCAACCTGTCCCACGGTATTCTGTCTAGCTGGTGGGGTGACGCAGGTACGTTCGAGGGCCTCGAAGAAGCCAACAAGCTGGCGCGTGATCTCGTCTATGAAGAGCTTCCCGGAGTGATTGATTGATGAGCGAGCGACGATTTCCTGATACCTGGCGGGATGCCGACATTGACGGCGTGGAGATTACACCGTTTGCGGTCTATTCCGACGAACGAGGCTGGCTGAGTGAGCTGTTCCGACGGGACGAATTGGCCGCGGACGACTATCCGGAGATGGGCTACCTCTCCTCCACGCGCCCCGGAGTAGCCCGCGGGCCGCACGAGCACGAGGCGCAGACGGATCGCTTTGCGTTCTTCCACGGCACGTATCGCGTAGTCATGTGGGATGCGCGTCCAGATTCTGCCACGTTTGGCTGCAGAATAGAGATGGAAGTTGGCGGTACTACCTCGGTTGTCGTCGTCATCCCTCCTGGCGTCGTGCATGCTTATCGCAATGTGGGCAGCGAAGATGCCTATGTGCTCAATTTCCCGGATGCCTTGTATGCCGGTGAAGGCAAGAAAGGACCGGTGGATGAGATTCGTCACGAGGATGACCCCGATTCACCCTTCCAAATCTGATGCCTCTTCTCCTCTTCGACATTGACGGTACACTGCTCCTCTCCGACGGAGTGGGTCGTCGCACCATCCGCGAAGCGCTGACAGAAATTGTCGGGCGTCCGGTCACCTCGGACACCGTGGCCTTTTCCGGACGAACGGACCCTGCCATCATGCGGGACGTCTTGATGGAATCCGGGTGTTCGCTCGAGGAAGCCAATGAGCTGCTTCCGCAATGCCTGGAGGCTTTCGCAGCCATCTTCTGCGAGCGTGTTGAAGAGCGCCACATGACGGTCCTACCAGGTGTGCACGAGCTGTTGGACACCGTGGCATCCCGATATGGGCTCCCTTTGGGGCTCGTGACAGGCAATCTCGACGTCACGGCCGAAGCAAAGCTTCGCGCGGCGGGATTGGAAGGGTATTTCTCTTTCGGTGCCTATGGCAGTGACCATGAGAATCGCAATCTACTTCCCGGCGTCGCCATGCAGCGATCCGAGGCCCATGGACACACCCCCGCTGCCGAACGTACCGTAGTCATTGGTGACACGGAGCACGACATCAGCTGCTCCCGATACGCCGGGGTATCCGTAGTCGCTGTCGCAACGGGCAAGATCCCGTACGATGTTCTCGAAGCCCATCAGCCCGACCTGCTGCTCGAGGACCTGGCCGATCACTCGGGCCTGCTGGCCTTCCTGGACGACGTTTCCGGACGATAGAGGCTTGTTGGACCCTGGTCAGCCTTGGCTATGTCAGCCGTCCAGCTAGTACCGTCGACGCAGGTCGTCCAGCAAGGCATCGGCTGTTCGGTCAACGATGTCGAACACATGTTCAAAGCCCTCAGGACCTCCGTAATACGGATCCGGCACCTCCTGATCACCCGGTTCGGGGTCCCATTCACGGAACAAGGACACCCGTTCGTTGAATCCATCGCTAGTATCCAGGGACTGGATATTCCGCAGATTGGAGCGGTCCATGGCCAGGATGACGTCGAAGTCCTCCAGATCATCAGCCACAAACTGGCGTGCGCGCTGCTGCGACAGATCGACACCACGACGCTTGGCTGTAGCCGTCATACGACGATCTGGTGGATTGCCGACATGCCAGGCGCCTGTACCTGCCGAATCGATATGGATACGGCGCTCCAATCCAGCCTCCCGGACTTTCGCCCGGAAAACGCCTTCTGCAACAGGACTGCGACAGATGTTGCCCAGACAGACGAACAACACCTTCACGGGTTGACTCATCCGAAGGCCTCTTCGCCCAGCGTTCGCTTGACCATCCACTTGTTGCCGAAGTAGAACAAGGCCAGCACGACGGCCCACTGTAGCGTGACGGTGGCCACCGAATACGGATCCATCGGATTGAACCACGTATCAGGCGCGTATTCGGTGATCGACAGCCAGAACCACCAGACCAGCAGGATGATGGCCTGAGCCGGGACGAGCCAGCGCATGATGAAGTCCCACTTGGCGCCGGCTTTCCAGTCGCCCTCGATGTCATCGATGGCTTCCTTGCGGAAAACACTCGTTCCGTACTTGTTCACGGCGTAGGCCATGAAGGCGCCCGAGATCATAAGTGCGACACCCCAGACGAAGTCCTGGTTGCCGAAGAAGGTCAGGTTCACGGCCGATGGGACGCCCATCAGGAAGGAAATGCCGCAGATGTAAATGACCGCCTTACGACGCGTGATGCCCATATCGACAAGAATGCGCGTGCTGAGCTCGATCATCGAGATGAGCGAAGAGAAGGCAGCAAACGCAAGACCCAGGAAGAAGATGATGGCCAGTGGGTTGCCGAATGCCATCTTGGCGAAGAGCTGCGGCATCCAGATGAAGGTCAGTCCCGTGGCGGCAGGACCACTCGTGCGCATGATCTCCAGCACCTCTGGCCGCGACATTTCGGCGCCGAGGACGGCGAACACGGTCCCGAAGATGGTGATGGCTGCCAAGAGCGAGACCAGGTTATTCCCGAAACCAGTGATCATCGAGTTCTTGACGACACCATGCTTGGCGTGCATGTAGGCTCCGTACGTCAGGATCATGCCCCAGCCGGCCCCCGTGTCCCAGGCATTCTGGGTCAGGGCTTCCAGCCATACGCGTGGATTGCTCAACGTGGCCCAGTCTGGCGTGAACAGGAAGGAAATCCCCTCTCCCGAACCATCCAGCGTCACAGCCCGCACCAGCGAGATGAAAACGATGGCCAGCAAGGATGGGATCAGGATCTTGTTGGCCCGCTCGATGGACTTGATCCCGTTGATCACGATGATGGCACCCACACCCATGGCCAACGCGTGGAATACAATCGGAAGCGATGATCCCTGGAATCCCTCCCAGATAGCCGTCGATGAGGCGAGATCGATGGGAAGCGGGTTGGCAACCATCTGTGAGAAGTAGTACACACACCAACCTGCTACCACCGAGTAGTAGAACATGATGGCTGTGGCCACGAACGCGATGAATGCGCCCATCCACCCCTTATTAGGTCCTGCAATTTTGGCAATCGTTCCAACGACGCCCATGCGGCCTTTTCGACCCAGGGCATACTCGGCGATGATGAGAGGGACAGACCAAGCGAGCAGGAAAATGAACCACGCCAGGAGGAAGGCCCCTGCACCGGCATCGCCAGAGTTTGTCGCGGCGATACGGGGGAAGCGCCAGATGTTTCCAGTGCCGACTGCGATGCCGAGTACGCTCAGAAGCAGGCCGAGCCTACTGGAAAATCGTTGGTCCTGTTCAGCCATGGGATGATTCGAATGGATTCTGGGTGATGGGGCGGGTGAATCGACGACGAGGAGCCTCAGAGGCCTGTCGTCAAATCGATCGCATAGTAGTCAAAATCGAGGAATTTCTGGATATGCGCGTCATACAGTGTTGAGAACGGGTTTCCGCTTTGCCCACCGGGGTAAATTCCGCGCGCCTGGGGTGGTGACGTGGCAAAGTCCACGACCACCCGCCAGGAGGCGCTGAACCGGACAGGATTGGTCCGCGATGGTGACAGCGTCTCCCGATAGCCACCGAATGGCATATTCTCTCGCCACAGCGCCCGGAGCGGCTCCGCCCCGGTGATATGCTGCATCTGCAAAGTCTGGACTTCTCCCCACGGAACGTCAGCGTAGTCATCATCGGCCCACTGCTCAGCGGCATTCTCCAAAGCACCGCGGAATACATCCGCTGCCGTTTCGCGCTCGGGCGTATCCACCCGATCGAACCACACGTGTTCGGGGTCGGATTGGGCTAGTTCGAGGATACGGACGTCCTTTGGCGCCACCCCAGACCAGAAGACATCCTCATCCCACATCTCACGCCACAGCGCATTGTAGTACCAGTCGAACAACCGAGCGTCGGTGGATTCCACAGACATCACGCCGTCGAAAGCTTGCAGGCGCCTTCGCATCCGCTCGGCGCCCTCCGAAAGGTCCTCCAGGCTATCCAGTGGTGCCACGAAATGCGTCACCTGAACAGCCTTCTGATCAGACTGGTACAGGGCCAGATCGTCAGCCGAATGTCGCTGCTTGGACGACAGAAGTTCGTCGATGCGAACGGAGCGGAATACCGCGCGCCAGTCCTGGCCCAGATAATGGGGATAGCCTTCTGGTGCAGGTCGCTGATTGGTACTGGCCAAATAGCCTTTGGCGGGCTCCACAACATGAGGGAGTTCATTGAATGGTACCCTTCCGATCCACTCGGTATCCGAAGTCGTTCCGTCGAGGACGCCGTGCGCGTTTCCGTGGCCCCTGATGGGAAGCAACCCCGTACTGCGAATCGCGATAACCGAGTCCCGACCCGCGTACAGAATGTTCTGCATCGGATAGTCCCACTGCCGGGTGGCCAGTTCGAACTCTTCGTAGTTGGTAGCCCGATTCATATCCCAGATGGCCGCGAACGTGGTTCCAAACTCATGCCCCACCCACCGGATGACGAAATCACCTTCGTCCAGCTGCTGGACGGGGCCGAAATGCGTGTAGGGAATGGTAATGGGGACCGGATCAGCATCCTTCACGCGGATCGTGTCCGTCTTGATCTCCAGGTCCCGCCAGGTCCCGTCAAAGAAATACTGAGTACGCTCCGCATTGAGCTGGATTCGATAGGTGTCCAACTGATCCGAACCCGTGTTCGTGAACGCCCACGCGATCGTAGGCGTGATTCCCTCCACGATTCCAGGGACAGCCGGAAACGTGACCCCGTACACATTCGTCGTTGGGGTGATCATGTGCGCCTCATACCAGATGGCTGGCAAACTGAGCGTGAGGTGCATGTCTCCTGCCAGAATCGGCATTCCTGTGACGGATCGGCTACCGGATACCGCCCAGTTGTTGGATCCTTTGCCCTCGATGAACCCTTCGGCCATTGGAATGGAGAGTGCTTCGGTTGAATATGTGCTTTGGCCTGCCTCGGGATTCGTGCGTGCATGATCTACACGTGGCGAGTCAGTGACGCTCATCGACGATGCGCTGACTGCTGCACTCGTTGGAGCGGATTCACGATCGGCTGCGGTAAATCCACCGGGTCCCCAATTGCCCTCTTCCTCACGAATGATTGGGATTTCCCACGTCGAGAACTCGGGAAAGAGCTGCTGATAGACCTCATTGCCCAATGCTGCCTGCGTCTGGCTGTGCCGACGATCCGAATTCCGGAAGCTTAAATCGTAGGCCATGTAGGCATACAAAGCCATCGTGTGCTCGGGCGTCAACTCTTGAGGAGGCTCTGCTCCCAGCAACCGATACTCCAGCGGGTAAGCGGAAGGATCCAGCGTGGCCAACCAGGTATTGGCTCCCTGCATGTAAGCGAGTACGGCTTCATACTCTCGCGGCATGCGATTCGGTAGCAATTCGGTGTTGCGGCGCACCGCGTCGACTATCCCGGTCTCGTGGAAGTGTCGATCAATCCTCAGCGCCGCTGATCCCAGAAGATCTGATAGCCGGCCCGTGCTCACGCGATGGATGAAGTCTACCTCGAATAACCTATCGCGTACAACCGTGTAGCCCAACGCTGCCATGGCGTCCAGATCGGAAGAGGCATTGATGTGAGGGACTCCCCGTTCGTCCATCTCAACGCGAACCGAGTCCTGCATCCCATCCAGCTTGATTGTCTCGCTCTGCCACGGCTTTGCCAATCGTGCTGTTTTCCAAAGGCCGTCCACCGGCTCCAACATGGGTCCTGCCTGGAATGAACCCGAAACCGGAATGTGCAGGCCATAGATCAATGCCGCCAGCAAAACGGCAGGAAAGAGTACGCGCATGAATCAGGAAGTGTGGAAAGGCCCCCTTGGGCGAAAGAATGACTCTCGAACGGGCTCCTTTTCTGGGAGCGAAGCCGATTCCGTGTTCGGACCAGGAGATGTCTTCAGTTCAGGAGAAGCGCTGGACTCTGAAGATGCCTCGGCCTGGATAGTCTCTGGAGGAACAGCCATCTCTTCGCCTCCAGCCGGTTGGTGCGCACTGTCCGGTGCTAGATCAGTCTGATCCAGACCGACCAGCCGAATGAGCTCGTCGGCTACGTTTGCATAGTCGATGGCTCCGCGTGCCATGGGGTCGGCATCGAATACCGTCGTTCCGTTTCGAGCAGACACGGAAAGCGTCGTACACGTGCGCACGATGGACGACATGACCGTCGCGTCGTACTTGCCACGCATGTACTCCCGATATAAACGATGATTCTTCTTGCGTCCGTCAACCATGGTGAACAGGAACCGCTGCGCTTTCAGGCCCGGATTTAGACGCTTTCGAACCATCGTAACGGTCTGGAAGGTCTGCTCAGCGCCCACCACGGGTTGATATTCCGGCGCAACAGGAATCAGAACCGCATCTGAAGCAACAAGCGCATTGAGGCTGTACACGGTTACGGCTGCCGCTGTATCAATCAGGACCACATCGTAGCCCGTAATTGCCTTCTGGATATACTCCTTGGCCCAGAGCACGTCCGTAGGCTTCGTCAGCTTGCGCATCATGGCCGAAAGAGCTGGCGATGACGGAATCAGATCGAAGGCAGGCAGTTCTTGGATCGCCGGACGGGCGTCGGTATCCTGCTTGAACAGGACCAGGGATGATGCTTCCGGGGCAGGCTCGGTCAAACCCATCATCCGGGTAAGGAATCCTTGCGGATCCAGATCGATCACCAGGACGCGTTTCCCACTGAGCGCCAAGGCAGCGGACAGGTTGATGGACGTTGTCGTCTTTCCGGTCCCGCCTTTGTGATTACAGACCGTGAGGATGAGCATGGGCGATGAGTTCCGTGATGGGGTGAGCAAAGTTAATGAGGAAGCTCGTAAAACAAAGCTGGGCGCCATTTTGCGCCGGCGTCGCTTACGGCCTCAGCTGGGAGCCGTACGGGATATGGCCATTCGCCTTGATTGGATGGGCTGTGTGGCTCGGCCTGGGCATTAGCGGTGATCGTCAGGCCGTGTTCCTCAAAACACTCGCATTCATTGTGCCTGCTTGGAGCCTCGCGTTCTTCTGGATTGCCAATCACCCGATAGCTGTTACGGCCGCAACATCCGTTCTTGCCCTTCTCTCCTACGCCTTGGTTCTAGCGGTACTAGCGTCTTCTTTGGTGTCAGCCATCCCGCCTGAGCGTATCGAGCAGCGGCGATTGGCTGCTCTTGTGGCAGTCATCCTGTTCGAGATCCTCATTTCTTGGGGACCTTTCGCAATGCCGTGGCTATCGATCGGTTTGTCTGTCGCCCCCTCTTCGTGGGCCCTCGTTCTTTCGGGCTGGGTCGGATTCAAGGGAGTTAGCGCTGTCATCTTGATCACGGCCTGGCTGCTTGCATCGTCGGTTTTTGCTGCGTCATCGAAATTCGTCTCTCGAGGAGCCTTATTCCCAGCGATTGGCGCCGCCTTACTGTTTCTCGCTCCTTTCGCGGGAGTGAGAGTGCAGGATGACTCTGGCGCATTGGCCGCTTCAGATCCACTTCGCGTCGATATCCTTCAGCCCAACTGGTCTCCTGAAGACTGGTCGGAGGTTGGTGATGGCAGTCGGGTTGGGGCGTTTGCATCGGTCCTGGAGATGGTTTCGGGTACCACAGATATCACGGTGTTGCCCGAAACAGCGCTTCCTCTAGCTTCGGTCGATTCGCTTCGGGCTATGGTAGCGCGTCTTTCGCATATCACGGGGTCGGCGGTCCTTGCTGGGGGCATTGAAGATGCTCTGGAGGGCGAGGCTCGCAATATCGCGCTCTCTTCCGTCGATGAGGACCGCATTCACGCCAAAAATCGGCTCGTTCCATTCGCGGAGTCAGTCCCGTTTTCGGAGTGGATTCCCTGGTTCGAGCGGTTTACGGTTTCATCAGGAGGGGTTTCCTCGTACGAACCCGGCACTCGCAGTGAACCTCTCCAGATCCAAGCAGACTCTCTGCAAGCGGTGGTCATGATCTGCTTTGAGAGCCTGTTTGCCCGAGATGCACGATCTGGCCTGCGGGATGGAGCTGACGTGCTCGTTGTCCTGACCCAAGATGGATGGTGGCAATCCAATGCAGCTCGCCGCCAGCATCTGGCGTTCAGCCAGATGCTGGCGGCAGCAACCGGTCATCCAGCCGTTCACGCTACCGTCGACGGCGTGTCCGGTTTGATTGATCACCGCGGACAGCTGGTCCCGCTTAGAGATGTCGTCTTGCCAGACCCAGAATCTCTTTCCGGTCAGGCTACTGATGCCCTCTCGACCTCTCCACGTGACGATCGCATCTACGCGTCAGTTGTCATGCGAGGTGACCTTCCCATGGAGAATCGCTCCACCCTCTTCCTCCGATCGGGAAACCGTCTGTTTTTTTCTATTTTCGGCGCCCTGCTATTCGCCTTGTTGGGTAGCACGATCAATCGCCTCAGAACTGGAAACGAGTGATTTGAGGCTGCAGCTGGTTTCTCGATAGTCTATATGGTCCTCAACGTTCAGCTGGTTCTTGCATCTGCGTCTCCGCGAAGACGAAGTCTCCTGAACGCCATGGGCCTCTCTCCCATGGTTCAGCCAGCCGATGTAGATGAGTCTGTGATTCCAGGAGAGTCTCCCAAAGACATGGTCGAACGCTTGGCGCTGGCCAAAGCCGGAGCTGTTGCCGAGGATCATCCTGATGCACTGGTGCTGGGCTCAGACACGACCGTCGTACTCGATAACGAGGTGCTCGGTAAGCCTGAATCCACAAACGAGGCGGTTTCGATGCTTCAAGCACTCAGCGGCCGAACACACCAAGTCATCACTTCCCTCGGTCTGATCCATCGTGCATCCGGTCGAGAGGTGGTCGATTCCGAGGTAACAGAAGTAATGTTCGACAAACTGACGAATGCCCGGATCAAGCGGTATGTTGCGGGCGGATCGCCCATGGACAAAGCAGGCGCCTACGGTATCCAGGATGATCAGGGTGCTTTTTTCGTGAGACGCATCTCAGGCGACTATTACACCGTGATGGGACTTCCTCTCAACCTTTTCTACCGAACGACAGCCCGGGCATTCCCCGATCTGATTGCTGAATGAACGTGTGACCCATGGCTGACTCTCTTCCCTCATTGGACATCCTTCTCCTTCAGGCGCGCAACACGGAGGACATGGAGCATCAGGAGCAGGAATGCTTTCTGGAGCGCTGTCGGCTCGAGCCGATGCAGCTTGCATCTCTGAATCTCCCGCGCATGAGCGAAATGCCGGATGTCAGCCTGCTTCAGCACTACGACGCATTCTTTATCGGTGGCGCCGGCGAATATTCTGTCACGAAGGACTACGAATGGATGCCCTTCGCCCTGGATCTGATTCGTCACGCTCACGACATCAATCTGCCTACATTCGGGTCCTGCTGGGGACATCAATTGATTGCCCGGGCGCTCGGTGGAAAGGTGATTCACGACCCGGAACTGGCTGAGCTCGGTTGCCACAACATCAACCTCACGGAAGCGGGAAAGCACGACGAGCTTTTCTCGACATTCCCGGACTCATTCCTGGCCAACATGGGTCATCACGATCGTGTGTCTGTCCTACCCGTTGACGGCATTGAGCTGGCGGACAATCACTCCCAGCCCAATGAAGCCTTCCGCATTCGAAACAAGCCGATGTACGGCACCCAGTTCCATTCTGAGCTGGATCGTAGACGCGAAGGCGAGCGACTCATCAAGTATCGCTCCTACTATCTGGACCAGCTGCCTTCAGAAGAGGTTTTCCAGGACGTTCTCAACTCGTTGCAAGACACCACGGAAGTAGATCACCTGATGTACGACTTCCTAGTCAAATTTGCAGTGGAGTAGCGCGCGCTTCCCCCTGGATGGTGAAAGATGGCAATGCCATCAAGACTCCCTTTGGCAATCTCGTCAGTGACGGAAGCCGGGATGAAGCATGACATCCACGGATGAACGTCTCGGCGTGATCAGCTTCCTTTGCGGTCGCCCGAATCTCAATAGCAGGATCGGATCCCCTTCACACTGGGTCAGTGGTTTGATGATCTCACGAACCTGCTTGGAGGTCGCAGGAAGGTTCATGATGGCAGCATTGACGCCAAAAGAGGCCGCTTTGATCAACACCTGCATCAGGTGATCACCCGTCTCCAACCAGGCTCGTGGCGTATCCGATGGCTCCGTCAACACCATCAACAGCGTTGAGTGATCGGAAAGTCCCTCAGAACTCCAGCAGGAGGATATCGTGGTCGGCTCCTCGGGATTCATCGGGATCCCGTCGCGACTGCGCTGTCTCATGGGGTGCATCCATGAATCCGATTCTCTGCGATAGCGGATGTCCGATTGGTAGGTCCGCTCTGTGTCCTGAACCTGCTTCAGGATCAGCGTTTCCGCTTCGCGGTCCTTCACGACACACAGGAATTCAGGAAGGGCGTCCTCATCTCCGACGAAGTGGGCGGTGAATGCTGTTGGAAGCGGGAGGCTCTGAAAACCACGACGGATGGTATTCCTGGACGTGATCGCCTTGAGTTGATCTTCGTCAATCGTGACATCGTCAGGTCTGCTAGACACGGTGATGCGCGCCATCAGGTCCGGATCACTCATGTCCGGAAAAACGGAACACGAAAAGGGAAAACCGAACGCATCCAGCACCGACCCGAAGAGGCTCACACAAGAGCCACAGCTGATCACCAGAGAACGATCCTCAGGGTCCACAACCGGCAGCGCACGACTACGGTCCGCATAGATCTCGACGGTGTGATCGAGTACCCTGAACAGCCAAGGCTGAGTGTTGTGAACCGAAGGCGCAAGTACGGCAAAATTGACGAGGAACTTCAATTGCTCCTCGACAGATGCATTTGCCGGGAAATCACGCGATTTGGCTTCGCGTGGATTCTGGGCTAGGCGGCCTCGAGAGATACTTGCGGGCACGTAAAAAAGGCGTCTAACGCCTGTTTTGAATGGTTTCCACGAAAAAACGCAATCCAGAACGGGAGCAATGACAGCATCCGGTACCCCGCGCATGTAGGGGATTCCCTAAGGGCTGTAATGGTCTCGAGGATTTTGCTCGAGAATCGACTAGATGCGGACCAGGATTCCGTCCCTTTTTGGCGAGTTATGGAACCGTCCGCCAGCCCGCAATCGGACCTTTATGGGAGGATACCCGGACACAAAATGCGCGGGGCCCCTCTCGGGGCCCCGCGCTGTATTGATCCGTCCGCACCGCGATCCAGCTTCATGCGGCAGCATCCATCGGGCGGGTCAACAAGTCAATGTCTGAGTTGGAATGAGCTGTTCTCGGGCAGGGATGCTTCCTCCGAAGCTAGCTGCATTCCTATTTGGCTGCGTCTTTGAGGCGGAAGCGGATTGGGACGGCCAGGCGAACTGAGACGGCTTTTCCGCGCTGTTTTCCAGGCTCGAACGTCAGCTTCATGACGGCTTGCATGGCTGCGTTATCCAGCACGTCACCGGCGCTGCGTGCGATCACTGGATCGGTGGGTTTGCCGTCGGGTCGGATGACGATCTGGACGACGACCATGCCTTCCATTCCGGCCTGGCGAGCGATTTCAGGATACTCGAGGATCTCGTAGATGCGCTCGGTGCCACCGATGATCGTCGGCATCTGCTCGACTACAACGAAGATCTCAGGCTCTTCTTCCTCTTCGGCTTCTACGACTGGCGTTGGAGGCGGTGGAGGGATGTCAAGAATTTCGGCGTCGAGGTCCAACGTGACGTCCAGGTCGAGTTCGACATCGTCGAAAATGACGTCATTCGGGACTTCAACGGGGACTGGCGGACGTGGAGGAGGCGGCGCCTTCATCTCCTGAGTCGTCTGCTCGATCTCTTCCATCTGCACCACTTCCTGTTCCTGGAGCTGGAATTCACGCTCCTGCTCGGAAGACTGCAGATCGGCCCGCATGAGCATCGTCATGGAAGACAGACTCAGAATGAGCCCGACCATGAGGGTCATGCGGTAGCCTTGTTTGTGATCCTTTCCTTCAGCCTTGTGAGGCCGGCGAGGATTCCACAAAAGTGTTGAAAGGAGGTTGCTGCTGGATGTACGGGTGGCGTTCGCGCCATCCCTGGCGTTATTGTTGTTCGTTGTTTTCATGATGACCTCGCAGGATGCGTGCGTGGTATGTGCTGGATTCAACAGCAGTCTACCAAGCTCTCTTTCCCAGGTCATCAGGGAAGCCTCGATGCCGATGTAGGCCCAGATCTGTGCCCGATGTAATACCGTAATCCGGTACATCTGACGGGGCTAACCCTACACGCTGACTCCGCGCTGAAACAGTCCGCTAATCGCCCAGAACGGGCCTCAATCGGACTTTTCGCCTTCCACCCACTGAACCGCATGCTGCATGAGTTCTGCAGCATTCGAGAGGTTCAATTTCGTCTTGATGCGAGCACGATAAGACTCGACCGTTTTGACAGACAAGTGAAGCCTCTCGGCGATGTCACGCGTCCCGAATCCTTTTCCTGTCAACTCGAATACTTCCAACTCGCGATCGCTCAACACATCGAGCGGCGATTGGGACAACATTTCGTGACCGGAGGCGATTCCCATGAGCAAGCGCTCATTGATCTTGTCCGACACGTAGATCCCGCCGTTCATCACGCGTCGCACGGCTTTGATCATGACATCTGGCGCTTCCAGCTTCATGACGTAGCCCTTAGCACCCGCGCGGATGGCTCTTTCTGCGTACAGAGCCTCGTCGTGCCGACTCGCAACCAACGTTTTCATGTTCGGGCGAATCGCATGAATCTGCTTGATCAGCTCCAACCCGCTCATTCCTGGCAAGGAGATGTCTACTACTACCAGATCCGGATTCTCGGTTTCGATCAATCCGATGGCATCCTCTGCGTTTGAGGCTTGCGCCACAACATGCAGATCAGATTCGGCTTCGAGGGACATGACGAGTCCCTTTCGCATCAGCGGATGATCGTCGACGACAACGATTCTGGTCATGGCTGGGTGAGGCAGATTGGAATCAGAGATCAGGGGAAGATAGGACACAAGTGATGATTGTGCCGCCTTCCTCCCTGCGGTTAATCGACAGTCTAGCGTTGATCACACGAGCCCGATAACCCATGATGTCCACGCCCATGCCTCGATCTTCGCTCAGGGTTTCCGGGAATCCTACCCCGTTGTCTTTCACCTCAAGAACGAGACTGTCATCGATGTTCTTGATACTGACGTCTATCTGGGTTGCCCTCCCATGCTTCACTGCATTGCTGATGCACTCCTGAGCGATGCGATAGAGGTTGGAAGCCGCACTTGAGTCCTTTACGCGAGGCTGCCCTTCTTCAACAAAGGTGCAATCGACGGAGAAAAACTTGCGTGCATTCACACAGAGGCCTTCAATGGCGGCTGCGAGTCCTTCGCCATCCAGTTCGACGGGGACGAGGCCTCTGGCAATGTTGCGACTCATCCGGTCTGCATCTCGCACCATTTCCGTGACTTCCGACAAGTCGTCGGCAAGTCCGTGTTCCTCCATCGTCAAACGACGCGCGAGGTTGCCGGCAATCAGGCTGATCCCGGTCAGCATCTGTCCCAATCCATCATGTAGGTCCTGTCCCACCCGACGACGCTCATGCTCTGACGTCCGGAGGATTTCATGCTCCAGACGTCGACGCTCGGTGATATCGCGCACAAACCCGGCGAAGTACCGGCAGTCTTCCGACTCGAACTCGCTGAGCGCCAATTCCATGGGGAAAGCTTCTCCATTCTTCCGTTTTCCCGTCACTTCCCGGCCGATGCCCATGACTTTAGCGTGGCCCGTTCGCAAGTAATTGCTGATATACCGGTCGTGATTCCTGGCATATCCCTGCGGCATGAGCATGGACACGTTCTGGCCGGCCACCTCACTCATCTCGTAACCGAACACGCGAACAGCGGCTCGATTCATCCGCATGATGGAGCCTTTGGTGTCGATGATGATGATGGCATCAACCGCATGCTCAAATACGGCTTCAAACTGCTGCCTTCGATCGTCACGAACCAGAATTCGCTTGATGATGAACGGTAACCTCTCCAGCAGTTCAGCGCGTGAATCGTAGAGATCATCCACCAGGTGCCTGATTTGCGACCAGCCGGCTTGTTCGTCGGCGACTTTGCGCGAAGCCAAAATGAGCGCTTCCGGACGCTCATGATCGAAACGGATCAGCCATTCCGGATCGATTACAGCCTCACCATCCAGCAGGACGATGTCATAATCCATGGCCTCCTGTGCCTCTGCGGACACACTCCATGACCCGGCAGCGGCCAAAGACTCCACCAGATCAGCCAGATCCGATGGATTACCAAGGATCAACAATCGCATGTCAGATGGAGACGCCATCGCTTTCCTAGTCGAGTCTTCGGGGCAACACGTGCATCAACAAGCGGCCATGATCATTCATGACATCTGACCATCGCTCCGCATCAAACTCCATCCCGATCACACACGCTGTCGGGACTTCCAGGTGGCGGCCATCCAAAAAACGACTAGCGACCTGTCCCGTGAACGGCTGGTGCCCGATCACTACCAAGGTGCGCACTTCGCTCGGCTGTGAGGCTATCAGCGTCATGACGTAGTCCGGATCGGCCAGGTAGAGGGATTCATCAATGATGACCTCTGATCGCCAGCCTGCCTCCTCTTTCATGAGTTCGAGGGTTTGCCTGGTGCGCACTGCAGAAGAACACAAAATGCGATCCGGATTGACGGATGCTCTTTTCAGGTAGGTCCCAATCTTGCCGGCGTCGCGCGTGCCTCGTCGATTCAAGGGGCGATCGTAGTCTTTGCCATAGTCAGCATCCCAGTCGGACTTGCCGTGCCGTATGAGGTACAGATTAATCACGTCCGCTCGGCTGTGTAGATGGCTTCGGCACAGTCGCAGGGACCTCCAACGGGCGGGTTCGCCTTGCGAACCGTCACCTCAACATTGATGGCCATGGATTCCTTCTCCAGGATCCGGTGAGCAATCAGAAAAGCCAGACGTTCAATCAAGAAGAACTTGTTTCCCGTGATAATGTCCTTGACCTCGGCATAGACACGCTCGTAGTCCACGGTCTTGGCCAGGTCATCTTCCAATGCAGCATCCTTGAAATTGACATCCATGGCGATGTCGACTTCATATCGGCCTCCGATACGATGCTCTTCCTGCATGACGCCGTGGTGCGCATAAAACACGGCGTTGTTTAGACGGACTGTTCCTGTAGACATGGTTGGCCTGGGTGTGGGCGGAATCTACTGTGATCCGGGTGCAATTCCGAACTTTTCCAGATACGGAGAGGGCGATTCTGTGCCTGACGCTGCAGCGGCGGATGCCTCTGCGAGATAAAGGGTTGCGTAGAGCCCCAACACGGAATCGCTACGGCGGGCATGCTCTTGAAGAGCGCTCGTAATCCCAGCATTTCGCCAGTTGTCTGGCACGTACAAAGCGCGCTCGCCCGAAGGGCCAGACCGAGCTACTCCAGGGAAGCTCCTTTCCGGCTCAAATAGTCGATCGCCAAAGTGACAACCGGTGCAGCGAGTGGGAACGAGCATGTCTCTGGGCTCCTTTCGGATGATGTCCGTCAGAGCTCCAGTAGCATCATAGGCCCAGTAGTCCCAGAAGCCGTCGGCTCGCTTTCGCATGACCGTCGTTTCAACGATCACCTCCCCGTCCACATGTTCTCCGATCATGGTTGTCCCGGGTTCGTACAGAATGGGATCGTCCAGGCTATTCATTCGGTCCAGGGCGGCTTCGATATCCGTTCGCCTGATCAGCGTTTGACGCTTCAATGGCACCATGCTTCCCCTCAAGTCTATGCGGAACCACTCGGGACTGTCCCAAGAGCCCTCGGAGGTTTTGAGCTCTTCGAGGGTTTCCGGGAAGGGCCGGACATTGTAGTACGTCTCCTGAACAAAGTCCTTGAGGGCATCCTCAGAGATTGATCCGCTTTCGTCGGCTTTCGCAAACAGCGAGGACAGCAGGGTGAATTCCCCTTCAACCGTGTCGGGATTTCGCAAAAACCAAGCTTTTTCCCGTTTTTCAAGGAGTCCTGCCTCGATGGGATCGCCTCCATGGGGTCCCATGTAGCTACCGAAATAGAAACGTAAAAGTCTCTCAGCCTCTTCGCCTTCCAGAGCAATGCGAACCAAATCGGTTTCAGCGGCATCTTTCGTTGACTGAGACGACTGCGAGTCGCCCGAGCTACAGGCAGCCAAAAACATGACCAAAGCCATAATCGGCCAACGAGACACCTTAAGATACATGCGCTTGCGCATTTGATGTAACCACGAGAACTGAATCCAACTCCGGCCAAACCCAACGATGGTCGATTGATCGGGTTCTCGCCATGATCTTCCCCAACCTCCTCCTTCGCCATTCCTCATGATCGAAACCTTGATAACCATAGCAGTCAGCGCAGCAGCGGGCGCCGCATGTGGGTATCTGGTGGCTCGTCACACATGGCGAGATCGACTGAAGAGCATGAAGCGGAAGGAGCTGGACATCCGTAGACGTCGATTGGAACTACATCGTGAGCAATTCCAGGCGTCCACGTCACGCATTCACCGTCCTACCGAGTTTCCCGTCCCTGGCGATCCCGAGCACCTTGAAGACCTCGAGCAGCTCCGGCTTGAGATGCTGCTGATGAGAGAAGATCATCAGCTCGAAAAGCAGATGCTGGAGGAGGAGAACGCCCGTCTGAAGAAAGGACGCGCCGAGGAATTTGCGCCGGTCGAAGTTGCGCCAACGGCTGAGGCCGTAATTATCGACGACGAGGCGGTTAGCGAGGTGGAAGAAGACATCACCGTTGAAGACGGCGCTGCTTTGGACGACCAGACTTCAGATGAGAAAACGACGGTTGAAGATGCCGATCTCGATGCCGTCTTCAGTTCGCCGCTCGTCGCTGTGCCGCTGGTTACGGCGAAGGACGAGCACCCTGGATCTGATGATCAGCCGACCGAAGTCGAGGAATCTGTCGAATCGATGGAGTCGGTAGAGACCGTTGAATCGGCTGCGACCGATGAGCCGGAAGAGACGGCAGAGATCGTTGAATCTGCTGCGACCGATGAGCCGGAAGAGACGGTGGAGTCGACAGAAACTGTCGAGCCTGTAGAGCATGTCGATCCCGTGGAAGTCGTAGAGCCGGTTGCGACCGTCGAACCGGCTGCCACCCTCGAGACTACAGCTACTCCCGAGTCAGAATACGCGCCTCCGCCTCCCGTCGTCTCCGAAGAACAACACATTGCTCAAGACACGCAACCGCGGGAGATCTCGGCTAAGCAGACGATTGACAATGAGCCGCCGACAGAAGAAGCTCTGACAGAAGACGAAACAGAACTCGCTCAGCCCGAGATGGGAGCAATCTCCGGAACCGTTTTTTCCGTTCCATCGGACATCGAGTCGCTCTTCGATCACCCTGGTGAGAGTAAAGAGACAGAATCAGTTCCTACTGCAGATGATGCGGTGGTCGAGTCCGCTCCCTCTTCTTCCCAATCGGAAGTCGACTCCGCCGATGACGCAGGGGATGCTGGGGATGCAAGGGATGCCGATGACGCAGGGGATGCCGAACAACACGAGGCACACCAAGAGTCTCCCACGACCCAGCCTCCGAAGAAGCGGACGCGCACTTCGACGCGTTCCGAGGGTAAGGACGCATCTTTCTCATTCCATTGGCAGTCTGACCGTCCGGGCTTACATCCCGATCCGACACGAGCGCCTTCGTCTCCACAAAAAAATGAGGATGAATCGGAGCTAGACGCGCAAGCCATCGATGCAACGGATTCACAGGAGAACGCATCGCCTGCTGAGATTGCAGAAACGACCAAACCAACGGCCGATAAAGGAATCGAGCAGGCGGACCTGGGCGATACTGTCGAACAGCCTGTTGCAGAAGGCAGACACCCAGCAAAGGCCGAAGAACCAAGTGAAACAGGCCGCGAAGCTCCAATTCCGGTTTTCCGGTCGCTTCACGACATGCTCACGGCCTCAGGTGTTTCACTGCCAGCCACCGATCGACCTGAAACTGCTCCGGCGCAAGAAAGCAAAGGGGCTTCGACGGTCAACGAGGACCGCGACGGTGAGGTAGTCGAGTCGGATGCCCAGGCAACAGAAGACCAAGAAACGTCCCAGGACGGCGCACCTTCAAAAGCCAAAGGCGAAGAGTCGCTCGTGCGCTCCATTGTAGGCCTGGACCCCGATTCCTTTTCCTTGCTTCAGGAGCTTGGGTACGCAGATCTCACGCGTCTCTCAGGATTGTCCAGTTCGGAAATCCGACGCCTAGCCGAAGTATTCCGCATCAGACCTGAACGTATCGAACAGGACTGGAAGCCTACTGCACGTGCTCACGTGAACCTTCTGGCAGCATCGCGCTCGTAGTCGCGACGATGCATTCGCGAATCCTGAACCCGAACCCGAGCCCGTTCAGACGTTCGGGATGGCGTCCAATGGAATGGTAGTCAGATCCCTGAATGCGTCAATGCGCTGCATGATCTGTGGACGCGAAAGCTCATACAGCCCTTCGGGGCCGAACTTCTCGACGGTAAAGGACGCGACGACCGATCCGTACACCAGCGCGTGCTTCAGGGCGTCGAGGTTGATTTCGCTGCATCCAGACAGGTACCCCGCGAATCCTCCCATGAACGCATCCCCCGCACCTGTGGGATCCTGGATGTCTTCCAGCGGATAGGCAGGAACGGAAAACACCGTCTCGCCAGCGAACATCAACGCGCCGTGCTCGCCCTTCTTGATGATTAGGATCTTCGGACCCATCGCGCGAATCTTGCGGGCTGCCACGATCAGATTGGGATCATCTGCCATCTCGCGCGCTTCTGAATCGTTGATGACGAGGCAATCGATTCTACCGAGAAGGCTCCGAAGCGCATCCGGTGTGTTCTCGATCCAGAAGTTCATGGTATCACACAGAACCAGGTCCGGATTATCGGCCTGATCCATGACGCTGGCCTGAACGCTCGGATCAAGATTCCCGAGACACACAATACGGGAGTTCGTGTAATGTGCGGGAAGCGTCGGATTGAATTCCGAGAGCACATTCAGATCCGTGAAGAGCGTATCACGGTTATTCAGATCGTAGTGATAGCGTCCTCCCCAGGCGAACGTCTTCTGGTCCGAACGACGCTCCAGGCCATCGAGGTTGATGTGACGACTTCTGAGGACCTCCACAAACTCCTCGGGAAAATCGTTACCGACGACAGCCACCAGATTGATGTCGTCTGCCATGAAGCGCGCAGCGAGGGTGAGGTATGTGGCGCTTCCGCCCAACGCACGATCCCGTTTGCCAAATGGCGTTTCGATCTGGTCGAAAGCGACGGTGCCGACAGCAAGAAGACTCATGAAATGGATCTGAATGGGTGACTATCGATTCGGCCTTCGTGGCCAAAACCCGCGAAAGATAGTGTCACTGCTCAGGAGATGCCTTCATCTCGCCCTCATTCAAAGAACCTTCTACGCAGTGTCACCCCGATGTCCGAAGGAAACGTAGCAACTCCAAGTGTGTAAACGATTCTTTCCGGCGCGGGCCGCAGCCGGATGATTCATCAGCAGTAGATGAGGACACGCGAAATCTACCTTCGTTCTCGTTACCTGCTCAACTCCATACTTCCCGACTCAACCAGCGCACCATGAGTTCTTTGCGCGGACTGCTGCACTCCGAATTTTCCTCGTCAGCGTCTTCCAGAACGGCCCTTTTCCTGCTGATTGGCTGGTTTGCGTTCACCACCGCATCCCATGCCCAGCTGGCCGATCGAAATGCCTCCAGTGATTTCCAGGAAGGTCTTCATCAGTTCAACAACAACCTGTTTGCCAACGCAGCAAACACCTTCCAGTCTTTTCGGGAAACCTATCCGGATCACCCTCGCGCTCCCGACGCGATGTACCACGAAGCTGAGTCCTTCCTTGCACTGAACCGCGAAGACGACGCCATCCGCCTTTTGCGCGCTTTCGAAGAGCGGTATCCCCGTCACCCATATGCCTTCGGGACCAGGCTGGCGTTGGGCAAATATTTCTTCGAGGAGTCAGATTACGACCGTGCCATCCTGACGCTGGAGCAGGTATTGGACGGCTCGCCAACGCCTGAACAAGCTTCTGTTGCCTTGTATTGGATGGGTGAATCGGCGTATCAGCTCAACAGGTCGGATGAGGCCATAGGGTATCTGGAACAGATTGTTCGAGACTACCCTCAATCGGAAGTGGCGCCGCGCGCGGCATATGCCATTGCCTTCAATCAGGTTGAACTGGGGCGCTTCGATCAGGCAGCCGCATCATTCGAGCGCCTGGATAGACAATTCGGGTCCTCGTCGTTTGCCAGCAATCTGGGACTGGCATTGGCTGAGGTCTACTACGAGATCGAGGATTTTGAGCGTGCCGCCGAAGAGATCGAACGACGACTGCCAAACCTCGGTGGCGACGCCCGGGATCGGGCCATTTTCCTGCTTGCGGAAAGTCAGAACCAGAACCGCAACAGTGAACAGGCCATCGTCAACTATCGGCATTTCACCGAAGGCGATCCGGACTCTCCCTATTACGAACGTGCCCTTTATGGCCTGGCTTGGAATTATCACCATGAGGGAGCCTGGGAATGGGCCGCAGAAAACTTCCAGCGCGTAGCTGACTCTGGATACCGAGCGCTGGAAGCCGAATCCGCTTACTACGTGGGCGTCAACCTCAGGCAAGCCGAAGACCTCACCGGTGCCGTGTCTGCCTATCAGAGGTTTGTGGATGGCTATCCGCGACACCGCCTTGCTGACCGCGGCTGGCTCGAATTGGGAATTACGTTGTACGAGCTCAGGCGCTGGCGAGATGCTCGAGATGCATTCTCATCTCTCGTATCCCAGCATCCGGATTCACCCGTAGCAGGTGAGGCATGGAAGCACCTCGGCAACACGGAGGTCGCCTTGGGCAACTTCGACGGCGCGCATACCGCGTTTGACGCCGCCATTGACCGCGGCGCTGCAGATCCGGATCTCGCTTCGGAAATCATATTCCAGAAAGCTTGGCTCAACTATCGCAACCGGGTTTACGATGAAGCAGCCGAGCAATTCATGGCGCTGTTCATCGACGACCCATCGGCTCCCGGAGCCTCGGATGCCTTGTTCTGGGCGGCGGAAAGCCACTTCCAAACGGGTGACTTTAGAACTGCCGAAACACTCTTCGTCCGGTACCTGCGCGACTACCAGGCTGGTCAGCACGCGGATGCCGCCCAGTATGCCCTTGGTTGGACGTACTTCCGACAGGCAGAGTATGGCGACGCCATTCCTCGTTTCGAGCGATTCCTGGATTCTTTCCGGGATGATGGCGGTTCAGTCCCGTATCGGACCGATGCTCGTCTCCGGCTTGCCGACAGCTACTTCGCCTTGAAGCGTTATCCGGAAGCCGTCCGTGTCTACGGGCAGCTGGCCGCCTCAGGAGACGACTACTCCCTGTATCAGATCGGACAAGCCTATTCCAACTCGGGCGATGCGTTTGAAGCCATGTCGACGTTCAGGGATCTGCTCCAGCAATATCCAGCCTCGGAGTGGCGTGAAGAGGCTCGATATCAGTTGGGATATCTGTTCTTCCTGAATCAGGACTATGAGCAGGCGATCATCGAATACGACGAGCTGATTTCGTGGTACCCTCTCGATCCGCTTGCGGCGAAGGCTCAGTACGGAAAAGGCGATGCTCATTTCAATGCAGGAGACATTGAAGCCGCCATTCGCGAATACCAGACGGTTCTGACCGACTACACGGACAGCCCGTTTGTAGCGGACGCAGCAGCCGGCATCCAGTTTGCGTTGATGGCCGCTGGTCAGGATGACCGCGCTGACGTTCTGGTGGATTCACTGGCCAATGCACTCGAAGGCAGCGCGGCGTCGGACCAACTTCGCTTCCGTCAGGCTGAAGCCAAGTACCAAGCTGGACTTGTCGACGAGGCCATCAGTGATTTTGTCGTCTTTCTGGATCGGGCATCTGACGAACTGCTGATGGCCGATGCATACTACTACCTCGGTCAGGCCTACGAATCGAAAAGCATCTCGGACCAGGCGATGATGGCCTACCGCACGGTGGTCGAAGATCACCCATCCAGTCCGCGGGCAGCTCCTTCAGCTGGTGCTTTGGGACACTTGTTGCTTGACGTGTCCAATGCCAGCGAGGCCGAAGAGATGTTCCGGTTCATGGAATCCGTGTCCGGCGGAGATACACGTTTGCGAGCGCAGGCATTGTACGGACTCTCGAGAGCGCTTGGCATGCAGGGTCGATCAAATGAAGCTGAGGAGCTGCTGAGGGAGGCCGTGGCTGACACGGCGCCGAACGATGCGACGTACCCGGCCTGGCTGGGTCTCGCACGGATCGCGGAAGCCAAGGGGAATACCTCTGAGGCGGAACGGCTGTACGATCTGGTGGCTTCGCAGGCCAGGGACGAATCAGGTGCTGAAGCACTGTTCCTCCTTGGTGACATGCAGGTCCGTCAGGGTCGCTTGAACGAGGGTATCGAAACGCTGTCGAGAATGCAGGCGCTATTTGCTGGCTACCCCCGATGGCTTTCCCGAAGCCTATTTGTTCAAGCGGGTGCGTTCGAACGACAAGACAACATCGGCCAAGCCGCTCGGCTGTATGAGACCATCGTAGCCATGTACCCGGAAGGTGACGAAGCTGAGGCCGCGAGAAAGCGCCTGGAGGAGATCAACTGATGAACAATCGTCTGAATACCATGCGTTCGGGGATCAATGGATTGAAGACCATGCGCCACCTCCTCGCCCTTGTTTTGACTGTGTTGTTTGTCTTGCCAGCGGAGGCCCGGCAGGATGCGGCGTTACCAGACCTCGCACCTCGTGAAGTCGAGATCACTGGGGACTTGACGATTGCTTTCCCTGCCCTCCGCAGGCAACCTATTGTGGGATTCAATCCGCCGCCTCGCGTGCCGGACATTCCATCGGGCAGGACGCCGTTTACCGAAGCCTATGCGCAGCGGAGTGCTGATCTGCCTCCGTCTCCTCTTCAGCCACCCGAGCCGCCTCAGGTTTCGGCCATCGAGCGACGAGTGGCAGCTGAAGGACTGATTGATGTACGTCTAGGGGCGTTCCTGGACAGAAGCGTCACGGCCGATGTAACACTCCTCGAGTCGGAAAAAACGACCGCATTGTTCGATCTGGACTATTTTGGAACGGACGGTCACGATGTCGTCATGGGAGGTTCAGGCCTGAAGACAGGAAGAGACGTCTTCAAAACGTCCGTTGGACTGGAGCAACGACTCGGACCAGTCGTGTGGGGCATTGGGGGCTCCGGCCATCGATCCTCTTATGGACTTTTCGGAGCCGTCCCGGCTCCAGGCAGCCCTGCTCTCCCGAATCCAACGCGCGTAGTGAGCGGATTTGATGGAGACCTGACACTTGCCAGTCGCTCCGGGGCTCGGAATCGATTCAAAATCCAGACCAAAGCAGGCCTGTCGCAAATAGACTCCGACCTGTTTGATCCGGCCGTTCGCCTCGATCCAGCCACCGATCGTGAAGCAGGCTTCTTGGAAGTGGATCTCATGTCCGCCTTCCCGATCAGAGACGGAGAGATCCGACTTCAGGCGTCTGGAAACAGCATGGGACTCGATGCTTCGGGATTCCCGGGCAGCACGGTTCGCTCTGGCTTTTCATCGGCTGAGATCTCATGGGATTATTCGTCGCGGCTGTCCATTCTGGCCGGGGCAGCCCTACTTGGATTCGATAGCGAAACGCAAACAGGTGTCGACCCGACGCGGACCCTGTCCTATGTCGCACCTATTGCGGGTCTCGAGTACCTGGTGTCCGAATCGGTCAGTCTGACGGTCGTCGCTCGACCAGAAATGACCTCCGGGCTTCTGGGCTCCGTCATGGAAGAGTCTCCCGTGGTGATGGATGAACCCATCGTCCTCCCTTCGATTGCAACCATGGACGCCAATGTTGCCGTCCAGGTTCAATCAGAAATGCTTACGGCTTCGATTGGCGGCGGCTGGCGCGATCAGCCATTCAGACGCATCGCCTACGATCCCGTGGCCGGTGCTCGGGGGTACGCCACAGGCTATCCCCAGCTGGACTATCGTTCGACCGACGTCCTGTACAGCAATCTTGACGTATCGGTCATTCCGTTCCGAGGTCTTCAAATAGGCGTGGACGTCCTCTGGCAAAAAGCGACGATTGCAGCAACCAGCGAACAGGCCCCTTACACCTCTCCCTTGGTTATTGGCGGGTTTGCCTCCATCGGCCTCCTTGACGGAGATCTGGAATCGCGTGTTGAGGTTCTGCATGAATCGAGCCGCAGTTCGGATCTCCTGAATACGCTCGACGTGCCGGCGTTCACGACGGCAAACGTGATGGTGTCCTGGTTCTTCCACCAGAATTACGGCATCACCACGGGCGTCAGGGACCTCGGTTCGAATCCCCAGTTCTGGCGAGGCTACACGTTTGAATCCAGCGCGTTTTTTGTTGGCTTCAGATATCGTTGGTAACCCTCGCGGCGACGCCCTTATCTTTGGCGAACGAGCCGTCCATTCCCACGATCGAAGCAAATAGTGAAGCAACGCATGGCCATAGGGCGATTGATCGCGAAAGCGCTGTTGGAAGGACGCGTTGTTCACGTCGAGGGCTTTGGGCGTTTCGAGAGCAGTGCGCCCCCTGCTGTCCTGCATGAACATGATGATCACCGCATCTGGACGTCGCCTCGACCGGAAGTGGCATTTGCGCTCGATCAGACGCCTCCGCCTCCCGTCGCGCCGGACCAAAAACCAGAGGCCGGAGCATGAGGGATTCGGAGATTACCCTTCTCAAGCTGATCCAGCTGGAATCCGGCCTCAGTACCTCTGATGCTGCTCGACTTTCTGACGCTTGGGTATCTGATGTTCAGCAAGAACTGGTGACCTCTGGAATCAGCGTTATCCGTGGATTGGGGACGTTCACGCTGACCGATGGCCAGCTGAGATTTCAGCAGGACGAAGATTTCCCATCCCTTCAGGACTTTCCTGCTGTCGAGGGTCATTCGGAAGTACTGGCAGCTCAACAGGTTGCCGTTCAACCACCTGCTGACGCGCCGGATACCGAACATGAGGATGGAGCTCCACAAGTTGAAGACTCTCCGATTTCATCTGAGAAGGAAGAAAGCGGCCCTTCGGACAACGTAGATCCTTCGGGCGACGATTGGGCTGCCGGCATGGAATCGGCACTCTTGCATGCGGACAAGCAGGTGTCAGGTGATACCGAGGAAGACTCGGCGCTTGACTCGCAGCAGGACGCGGGACAAGCCGATGACGTTGACGCAGCGTCGCCGGAAGCGCAAGAAGAGGCACTGGATGAATTTGAGACCTCCTCGGATGAAGCGGGCGCTGCGGATGTCGCGGATGAAGTCGTCACCGATGAGGTTCACGATCAATTTGACGAGACGATGGCCTCCGGACACAGCGAGCCGTCCGAGCAGATGGTGCCACCTGAGTCGTCTGAGTCGGACGAACAATCTGTTACACCCGAACTGCCAGATACGCATACTGAATCGGAGCCTCAGGACACGTCTGACGACGACATTACCAAATCCGAAGCTCCCGCTCCAGCTGCCGCGTCACGTCGTTCCCGCACTCCAAGGCGATACGAACGTCAGGAATCGTCCGGTTCGAAAACCGCATGGTGGGCCTTGGGCATACTCGCAGTGGTCGTGTTGATTGCTGTTGTAGTGCGCTTTGGCCCCGGCTTGACAGGGGGGTCTGAAGATTCGAACGGCCCTGCAATGGCTCAACTGGATCCGGAGGCTGATCTGGCCTCAAGCGACGACTCGCTGAATGCGCCTGCCGCGACGGCTTCGGACTCCACGATCACCGATTCTGGAGTGGATGGCGACCAAAGTGAGCTTCCCGCTGCGAATGATGCTGATCAATCGCCTGCTTCGACATTCCCCGCTACGACTACACCCGACTCGGATAGACCATCGGACGGGATTGTACGCGGGATGGGCGGCTACACACTCGTGGTGGCTTCAACCCAGACCGAATCAACCGCACGTCAGTCATTGCCGCGCTACGACAACCTCGGGCTTCCATCCGGTGTCTTAGCGTACGAAACCAACGGTCAAACTCGTTATCGCATCGCGGTCGGCAATTTCCCGACGGCTGCGGAAGCCGACAGTCTGAGAAAACAACGCGCTTCTGAGCTCCCGGATGGAACCTGGGTACTCCGAATTCGCTAAAGGCGTCTGATGTTGCCCTCGGCAACCCCAGGTCTTCGTTCACGACAACTTTCAATACCACACCGCTTCATGAGGCAACAGACGCTTCAGGATATCGACGCTGCGGGAGCAGATTCCCTTCAGGCCATTTCTGATCCGAACACGGTGAGTCAATTGGATATCATTTTCCAGGCCGGCTGGATCATGATTCCCATTTTCCTGCTCTCCCTGCTGACCATTTATCTCCTCGTTGAACGGCTGATGACGATCCGCAAGTCTGCCACGGACAAGTCGGAGATCATGGGACGCATCCGGGAATACGTCGCTGCCGGAAATATTGATGGTGCTCAGGCGTTTTGCGAGGTCCAGAACAAGCCCCTTACGCGCATCTTGAAGCATGGGCTTGAGAGGCTGGGTCGTCCGATTTCCGAGATTCAGGATGCCGTCAATGCAGCTGGAAAGCATGAAGCGTTCGAACTCGAGAAGCGCATGGATGTGTTGGCCAGCATCGCAGGAATCGCCCCCATGCTTGGATTCCTTGGAACCGTGACCGGAATGATCGATGCCTTTCAGGAGATCCAGAACCTGCAGGGAAATGTCAATCCAAGCGTTCTGGCTGGTGGTATCTGGGAGGCGCTCATTTCCACAGCAGCGGGCCTTGTCGTAGGCATCCTCGCTTACTTCTTCTACAACTACCTGCTCGGCCTCATCAACCGACTGGTCAATGACATGGAGCAATCGGCGACAGAGTTCATCGACCTGCTTCAGGCGCCCGCCCCGAATCGTTCTGGTGGCTCGTCTGACTATCCCAGCAGCTTCTGAACCCTCGCCGGCCGAAACTTTCCGTACCTGAGTTTTCTCCATGTCCCTGAACTTCTCTACAGAGCGCAAACCGTTGATGAGCTTCAGCCAAGCTGGGCTGGCCGACATTGTGCTGCTGTTGCTCATCTTCTTCTTGCTGACGAGCAATTTCATTCCGCAGTTCGGGATTCAGGTCAATCTTCCTCGGACGCAAGCAGCCACGCCGACGGTAGCTCAGTATGTCTCGGTGGCCGTCACTTCCGACGGCACATTCTTCATTGAGCAACAGCAGGTATCGGGTGATGCGCTGGTCCCGGCCATCCAGAACGTACTTGACGGACGTTCAGCGCTGGTCCTCCGCGCCGATGAGGATGCCCTGGTCAAACACTTCGCAGAAGTAGCCAGCGCGGCACGTGCCCTCAATCTGAGGCTACTGATGGCAACGGATCAGGATACTGGATCTCGAAGACCCTGATTCCCCAGTCGAATTGCCTCGGAAAGGTGATGCCGGCTGACGTGTCCTTCTCCTTCGAAGGCAGCGATGGTTTGGGAAATCCGTTCGATACTTCTGCCGGTGCGAAGCGACAATCGCTGCGCCGATAGTGTCCGCATCAATACCGATCGAATCTCCTCGCAAAATGCGGGACGCTCGTTTGTCAATCGATGTCGTGCTGACCGAATACGTCTTCTCAGTTCAGCTGAAGTCACGTCATTGTTGCCCTGATCCTTCAGGGGATCGACCATCTCCACAGATAGATGCATATCGATGCGATCCAGCAACGGACCGCTGATTCGTGAACGATAGGATTGGATCCGTCGTGCTGAACAGCGACAGGAACCGTCCCGGTCTTGAGCGAATCCGCAGGGACACGGGTTCATGGCCGCGACAAGCTGAAAGCTGGATGGGTACCGCTCGAATCCACCTGCCCTGGAGAGGGTGACCACTCCCTCCTGAACAGGCTCCCGGAGTCCATCCAGAACTCGCGGCTGAAATTGAGTCAATTCATCCAGGAAGAGAATGCCTCCATGTGCCAGAGACACTTCTCCGGGAAGCGGCGGTGTCCCTCCGCCCAACAACCCCGCGGCGGATACAGAATGATGCGGAGAGCGGAACGGTCGGCGAGGCAGCAACGCAGTGCCTGGACGCCGTAGGGAATGCAAACACGTTGACTTCAAGGCCTCCTCACGACTCCAGGTAGGCTGGATGCCATCCATACACCGGGCCATCATGGTTTTTCCGCATCCCGGCGGCCCCGACATCAAGACATTGTGCCGACCGGCAACCGCAATGGCCAAGGCTCGAATCGTCTGTCTGTGGCCCACTACGTCCTTGAAGTCCGGACCTGTCCAGCGGTCGGTGACCGAAGTTCCGCCCATTGCTGGACGGGGCACGCGTTTGCCTTCGAATGACCGAATTGCTTTCTCCAACGTGTTCGCTGGCGAGAGCATCAACTCTTCGAACGCCTCCGCCTCGGGGACATTGCCTTCCGGGATCAGGGCATGATCCACGTTGCGCGACATTCCGTTCATTAGTGCCGCCATGACGCCCTGAACGGGGCGTATTCCTCCGTCAAGCATGAGCTCGCCCATTACCAACCATCGTTGTCCATCAAAAGCGTCCGTGTTCAACTGACCATCCGCGGCAAGAATTCCAATGGCGATGGGCAGATCGAATGCTGACCCATTCTTTCGTGTGTCGGCAGGTGCCAGATTGATCGTGATCGCTCCGCGTGGAAACCGATAACCGGCTACCCCGACGGCAGCACGGATGCGATCAAGCGCTTCCCGGACGGCACCCTGCGGCAGCCCCACAACCGTATGTCTGGGTATGCCCGGAGATATCACGACTTCAACGGTCACGATGGGCGAACGCAGATTCGTGGGGCTTGCACTGAGGATTCTGAAGTACCGGGTTTTCATGGATTGCAATCGGCTGTTCACCGAATGACCCGATCGACCCGGTTGTGTAACGTCTCCCAGGCATGAGGGCCCGTCCCATCCATTCGACAGGTATGGAACACCGCAGGTTCAGCCCGTACTTTGTGGACTGGACAACTCGAACAGCGACATGCGCTTCGGCATTACTGGAAATCCTGGCAAGGACACCCTCTGGCGTCCCCTATCCGACCTCATCCATACGTTCAGGGAGTCGGGCTATACATATGTGATCCATCCTGATATGGCCATCGGACTGGAGCGCAATGGCCTGTTGACCAAACCTGATAATGTGGCGTCCGATGATCAGGCATTCATTGATGCGGCGGATATCCTGCTTTCATTTGGAGGCGATGGCACGCTGCTGAATACCGTCGCCGCGTTCGGCGAGCATGCCAAGCCTGTCCTGGGAGTCAATCACGGTCGACTCGGATTCCTTGCCAATGTGGAAGGTGGCGAACTCATAGATCGCCTGAACCAGCTGGATGAAGGCGATTTCGTTGTGGAGGAGCGGCTGGTTCTTGAGGCAGAACGACTGGATGGTCCGTCGTTGCCGGTACCTCGCGCGGTGAATGAATTCACGGTGCAGCGCTCTGGAGCCGCGGGCCTGCTCTCCATTCGGGTTCGCGTGGATGGCGTCGTGATGAATACGTATTGGTCGGATGGACTGATCATTTCCACACCGACTGGTTCAACAGCGTATTCCCTTTCCCTGGGTGGACCCATCATGGCGCCAGGGTGTGGCTCCATTCTGATCTCGCCCATCGCTCCGCATTCACTGACCGTTCGTCCGGTCGTTTTGCCGGACTCGGCTGTCATCGAACTGGAAGTCCTCGATGCCGAGCGTCCTCACATCATCACGTCGGATGGGATCAGCGTCGAAGGAACCAAACACCCCGGACCCATCCGAATCAAGCGTGCCGATCACCACGTCAAATTGATCCGCTTCAAGGATCAGGACTATTTCTCAACGTTGCGCTCGAAACTGATGTGGGGTGTAAGCAAGACGCAGTAACAGCTTGCTGACTCCTGTTCTGGATGGTTTTTGGACTACCCGGGTTGCTCACGAGGGCCGTTCAGTCGCCTCCCGTATCAGAGTCGGATTGTAAACGTCCGATGAAACCGCAGTCGACGAATCCTTTCTGTTGCATCCGCTTCGGACACAACCGTATATTCGTCGGCTCGCTCGCTCAGGTAGCTCAGTTGGTAGAGCAATGGACTGAAAATCCATGTGTCGGCGGTTCAATTCCGTCCCTGAGCACAATCGGTGAGAGAACAGTCTGACTGTTCTTGATTCGATCCCTCCACGGATTCCTCAAAATCCCGGAGTTGCTTGCCGTTCGAATGCGACCGTATCTTTTCGGCCGCTTCAATCGGAAGCTGCTTTCTTTGAAAGCATCGGGTCCGGTAGTTCAGTTTGGTTAGAACGCCTGCCTGTCACGCAGGAGGTCGCGAGTTCGAGTCTCGTCCGGACCGCCAAACAAAACCCCAACTTATTGCCTTGCAATGAGTTGGGGTTTTTTATTGGATCGCTGTTTCTATAGTGTAGATGGAAAGTACGCGTTTTGAGCCTGCTTGGTAATCACAGGAGCGACCAGATGTATGAAACAGTAAAGATGTCAGACGAGTGTAGACTTTGGTGTGTGTCCAATAATTCACATGGGGCCATGCCAGCCAATTCCCCCGCCATCATGCAGAGTATTGGGGGGCCCATGGTGAAGAGACGAACTCAGAACATCTACGCATCTTCATGCCAATTCACTCTCCTGCGTTGACCTAACGCGTTCGAAAGTCGATTTTCAACTTGCAGAATCATTCAAAAATGCTGCAGGCGTCGTGTCTCGCTTCCTCCTCTTTTTCGCCTTCTTTGTTTGGGCAGGGCAAGAATCCACTGCCCAGACGATTGCTTGGAGTGGTGCAGGACTCCCGAACTTCACGCACGCCGGGACCAGCCAGCTCGATGTGCAGCGTCTTGCAACCGTCAACATTTCTGGTCGCCCATTGGGAAGCATCATCCGAAGGGAAGACGGCACCGTTCGGTGGTGGAAGGGTGACATTACGAATCCAGGCCCCAAGCTTGGAAAATCGAACGAAGCATACTCCTCTTCAGTCGCCGCTTCGCTAGATAGCATTGAACCATTCCTTCTTATCTCTCGACCCAGCGAGAATCTTGATGCGGTTAAGGTCAACATCGACGAAAGGGGTAACCACCACTTCAGATTTCAGCAGTACCACCTTGGTCTTCCGGTTTGGAAGTCCTTCGCTATTGCGCACGTTTCTGAGGAAGGCGCACTCTATGCGCTGAACGGAGATTATGTCTCCAGTAGTCGACTTCCCAGGGAGTACCAGCAACCTATCCGCCCAGATGAAGCGATACAATCGCTGCCACCGGCCTTTGAGTTACTTATAGTGCAGGGAGCTGATCCAGCACCCATACTTTCTTTCGTCCCGCTCAAATCAGGCGAAGTCATTTTGGCTTACGTAATTCGTCGATCAACAAGCCTCAGGGAGACCTGGGATTTTGTTGTAGACGCGTACACTGGAGAAGTGGCAGAAAAGCATCCCTTACATGCTGCCCACACACATTCTAGAGGCAGTTTCCAGTCAAGTGCGTCGCCTGATCTAACTGGCCAAGTCAAAGGGTTTCGTTCATACATAGAAAGTGATGGCAGGCAGGCGCTGATCTGGGACACCCCGAACATCGATCCAGTTTTTTCCCTGGATGATGGCCCTTCAGTTGGCGGAATCCTCACTATAGAGACTGATGGTCAGAATTTTACGCATGTAGCACCTTCCAGTGGAGTGTGGAACCCAAGTGCTGTAAGCGCTCATATCAATGCGAAGATTGCATATGACTACTTTTCTAGTCAATTCGGGCGCAAGGCCATTGACGATCTTGATGGCACCATTTATAGCATTGTTGGAATCCAAGAGGATGGTGCGTTTTGGAACAATGGAGTCATGCTATATGGGGTTGGTGGGCAGATTTTTGAGCCGCTTGCCGAAGCTCTTGATGTCGCAGCCCACGAGATGACTCACGGGGTCATAGAGCACAGTGCTGGCTTGGAGTATCGCGGTCAATCTGGAGCGCTTAGCGAGTCCTTCGCTGACATTTTCGGTGTACTAGTCGAAAACGAAGACTACTTGATCGGAGAAGATGTAATCAGAAACGGAGTTGCATTGCGGGATCTTTCTAACCCCTCGAATGCGAATTTGCTAAGTCCCCAACCGTGGCATATGTCAAATTTCGAGGTCCTTCCAGAGACGAAGGAAGGAGACTATGGCGGAGTCCATAAAAATAGTGGGATACCCAACTATGCAGCTTTCCTGGTGATCAATGCACTGGGAACTGCAGACGCCGCCAGTATCTATTATCGCGCCTTAACAAACTATCTGACTCCTCGCAGCCAATTCTTCGATGCACGAATGGCGCTGGAAGCTGCTGCTATTGATCTCTTTGGTGATGAATCTGGGCAGCTCCAAGTAGTTAGGAGCGCCTTTGACGTAGTTGGGATAACAACTGACGGACTCCCTTCAGATTCCGGAGACAACGATGTTCCGGCAGTATTAGGAATCAGTTCCATAGCTATGGTTGCGGATAACGGATCTGTGATGATTCTAAATACACTTCTAAATGAGGTCGTCACTTACCTCTCTGCACCCCTTGTTAACGATGGATCACAGTTGTCAATACCAAGAAATGGTCATCACCTCTACTACGCCGACACCCGCGGAAAGGTAATCAGACTGGATATGCGTTCGGGGGAATACGCGGTGTCTGAAGCAGTTTATGCAACTACTCCTGGAGACGTTCGAAATGCGGTTGTTTCACCAGATGGTTCGCTTCTGGCATATTCGTCTAGCGAATTAACTGATTCGGCACTTTACTTCGCTGATAGTGAGATTTCTGGGGTGCGTCTTCCTCTGACCGCACAAACGACCCAGCCTGGAATTTTGGACAGGAGTATTGTTTATCCAGATGTCATCTCTTGGTCACCCAACATGGATGATCCGCGGATTGCATTTGACGCACTTCGCAGTGTCCACACGGGACCGAATCCAGTTGCCTTTTGGTCCACTTATGTGATTGACTTCCTCTCGGGCCGTATTTCGAACTTGGTCCCTACGCAGCTTCAGTCGACTGACCTTGGCAACTTTACATTCTCAGCAACAGATCCTGATTTAGTCGCTTTCAATGAGATTGATAGAACCTCCGACACAACCTATCTCCATGTATGTGACTTGAATGCGGCGTTTACATGCTTGGAGCTCGGTGTATCTCTTGGTTTGCCAGATGCAGAGCGACCAACATTTAGCCCCAGAAGTGATTCGGTCGCCTTCACTAGTGCCGAGAACAATCAACTAATCCTCTCCCCTTTCGATGCGACCACTGCTATAGCGTATACCTTCGCACAGCCAGTCCGCAATCCACTTTGGTTCGCCTGGGATGCGGAGTCATCAGTTGATTCCGAAAGACCGTGGAGCAACTTGCATGGTGACCTGGTGGTTGATCTATATCCGAACCCCTCATCAACCAAAGTAACCATTGATCTGAATGACGCTAGGCGTATTCAGTCTTCCTTTAGAGTCTTCGACCTTCTTGGGCGTGAGGTTTCAAGCTCAGGAGAACACGTCTTTGCCACGGGAAGTGCATCGTACGAACTAGACGTTAGCTCCTGGAGACCTGGCGCATATCTCCTTAGAATCTCTTCGGGCACCCTTGAGTCCACCTCCATCCTCGTCGTCGCGAGATAGACCAGTCAAGATTGAAATAGAAAGGGAAATTGCCGCTACTAGACCTTTGTTAGCTCGGTGAGTGCTTTCGTCTCGTACCGGTTCTTTGAATCAAAACCGTTGTTTCCGACATGAGCAGATTATCGATAAAGGTGACTCCGACCGACCGGAGTCACTTGGTCTTCGAAATACGGGGAAGCTAACACTGAGACAAACAAATGTGCATTCGCGACAGTAGGTGCATCCTGTACGTAGAGTGAACTACACAGCGCTCGAGGAAGGATGCCATGCGAGGAAGGGCCCACATAGCGTGAGCCATCGATAGGTTCGCTTCGGACTCTATGTGATCGCCGCCCGGACCCAATCGTCTGCAACGTGTATTCAAGTACCATTCTCTTTAGGGGGAGTATGGCCTTCTGGGGCAAAGGATGGGATAACGCTTCCGGCTGATTCTCCGGCGCAAAGGAGTAATCATCTCTGTGGCTAGGACCTGAAACCAACCTTCGATACCTGGATCAATAGACAAGCTCAAGTCCGGGGAGCTAGCCTTACGGCTAGCCCCCCGGTTGATGTTCGATGCCAGGCAGAGTCGTTAGGACTTGGACTTAGCAGCGGTCCTTTCCAATAAAAACACTCCTAGTGCTGCGACCAACACCAGCAGGAAGGTCCTTGTTGGAAATGTGTACCCCTCAGTAGTAGTCATGTAGGCGTCTATACCGAAGGCCAGAACCATTAGAATTGCCGCAAAGATATACAATGGCTTTTTAAAGGGCCGCAATACCCGCAGTCCTCTTTGCAGAGTCGCCCAGGATGCTTTTTCACTTTCCATAACCATACCTGTTTATACCAATAACGCTTCTTGTAGAGGGTTTCTCAAGGGATGCGATTCAAGCTGTGGTTTTGCCTGAATCGCAAACTGTTCATGACACTCCGCTAGGCACTGGTCCAGATCAATGGCATGGGCTGCGAGAAGCGCAAGCTCAGCGGTGACCAATAGTCCAGCGCAAATAAAGGCTGCAGGACCGCATGCGGCGATTCCAACTGCCGTAGCCGTGTGCGTAGCAACAACCTTTAGGGTATAGCTAATCGTGCAGTGTTGGCAGTCCTCCTTCCCTGCGAACCCGTACAATGCAAAATTCGCATCCAAAGACCTAGACCCGAATTCCGGATCGATCTGCAAAATTCTAGCTGCAGCTGCTCGATATAGGGTGTCTTCGTTGAACGTAACCAGGCTAGCCTTGATTGTCTCGACTGTTTTGGCAAGTCTCTCCAGTTTCTGTTGGTCGGCTCTATCCCCTTTCTTCAGCTCTTTCTTCAGCTTAGCAACAGCCCGCTTCAAATCGCTCTTCTTCTCGTTTCCTGCTCCCTTTATGCGAGTCTCGATGGAAGGACTAACTTGAAGTGCAACGTTTAGGAGGATGTCTCTTACGCTATTGTACGATGCAATAGCAGTCTTCGCTGCTGACAATTCCTCATCGCTCAGACCATTGCCCTCCGGCAGCACATAGTCTTCGTATGTTTCTTGATTTCCCTCACTCACCATCGTGGATGAGTCACAAGCGCTTAGTAAGCTCGCGAATACCAAGAACGCTGCGAGTGCAGCAAGTGTGTTCTTTTTCATTGTCCATGCGGATTTTCCCTGCCTCGTGCAACAACTACTTGTTTCGACAAACGCGAACCCGTTATTAAGCAAGAGACCTGGGTGATGATAGTTTTCCTATTCAGGCTCCTTCTTCCCTGCACTCCTTCTTGCAGACAGTCAGGTCATAAGTCACCGAGGTAATGGCAGTTGCTTTCACCGCCGTAACCCCAGCTGCACAGAGGGGGAATCCAAAGGTTGAGCCTGCACACGCAATCAATCCTGCTCCCCAGGCCGTTTCAATCGCAACCATTTTTAGGGCGTAGGAAATATCGCAATGCTGACAATCCTCTTTGCCCACACCCAGGTATTTCGCTTGAACCTCGTAAGGACTGAGGTCACCGAATCCAGGGTCAATCTCCAGTATTCTATTCACGATGATTGCCGAGAGCTGTTGCTCATTGAGACTGATCACCTTCTCAAGGTCTCTATGCAGCTTTGCTGTCAGTCTCTCTACTTTTCTAAGATTCGCCGACTCTCCTTTAGCCAATTCCGCCGACAACCTTTCGCGGCTTGCAAGCATCTTGTCGATTGCCGAATGACCCCTCCTTTGTGACCGTAGTGCCACCGGACCAGCAACCCGCTCGCTAAATTGATGGAGAAGGGCTCCAATGTCTGATGTGCTGTTCGCTGCAGTTTTTGCAGCCTGAAGTCCCTCAGTAGTGAGGAATTCTTCACCTTCGAGGGATCGAGCCTCTTCTCTCTCGATCGATGAGTGGTCGCAAGCACCAACTAGTAGCGCAACGAACACTACCGCAAGAATGTGTCTGTAGTTCATTTGCCTTCTGTTTGCGTGGAAATAAAGCCAGCGACTATCCCGGTAAACGCTGCTTGGTAAACAGATGACACTCCCTCTCATAATTCGTAACGCAACATCGTCGCGAAAAACGACAGAAACAGCCAATACTTGAGCAGAACGATTGGACCTGGGACTGGAAATGCACTGAGAGTGCTTCTTGCGTAATCCTTAGGCGTGGTGATGTGGACCTACCTGGCAAAGGTCTTTGGTGTCTTTTCACCCTAGGCGTACTGTGACCGACTTACCTGTCAGCCTGGCAGGAGATGATCTCCGATCACAGTCAATTATCGGAAGTAGTCCAATCCGGAGAATTCAAACAACGCAGGGGTAAAGTTGAATCTACCCATAGCGCCTACTCATTACTTTCCGAATAGCGGTCGGTCCTGCTAGAAGTCATTGGAGATTGGGTACTTCTGCCCGTTGACAATCTGCATGCTTCATCCGTAATTCTCCATAATCCAGACAATGACATATGCCGTGACCTTACTCGGACTTGAGCTTTCAGACTTTGCAATCGTCATGCAATTCCCGCTGGTTCTATCACTAGCCGCGGTGAGTTATTCTTTTGCAAGTGGCTTTAAGGATAAAACCTTCGAGCTTTTGACGGTAGCATGGCTTCTCAACCTCGCATACTTGATAACGCGATATTTCCCAGAGTACACTGTATTTGAGGACTCGTGGAGAGGGGATCTTGTAAACACAGGGACAATTCTCCACTACGGATTGGCTATAGCTGGTTCATACTGTTTTTGGGCCGCTGGCAGGGAGCTAGAACCGAAACGATCAATAAGTTTCGTTAGACTTGCATCAAAAAGAGTAATTAAGGGATTCGCCCTGATAAGCCTGGCGTGTATGTTTATCGTCCCTCTTTTTGCTGGGGAGGATAATCTCAAATTATGGGGCGCGTTTTCCATGGTTCCAGCAACGGCATTTTCATTGATCGCTCTCCTTTCGACCGCGGGAGCAATCAAAGACTTGACCCAACATCCCAACACGCTCGATGGTAAAGACATAGCGGTTGTATTAACTGGCTTTCTAATTTATACGGCCATCCAACCACTATTTATACTCTCAGGTCCTTATTCGGCTGTTACCGGGCCAACGATGCTCGGAGGTCTCAGTGTGGACGCGGTTGGTTTTGGAACAAGTTTCATATCTAAGGTGGTCATATTCTTTGGGTCACTTCTGATGTTGAAAGTTTTTGCAAGTAGATCACTTTCGCTTGACACTCTGAAGCGAATGAAAGCTCGAGTGTTGCATGAGCTGGGGACCCCGGTACCTCAAATGGAGGCAGAGATTTACTTGCTCATGCAACGTGGTGGTAAAGTATCTTTAAGGTCCCTCAAGGAGTTGCACAACATAGCGCTACGAGCTCTGGCACTACTCCGAGCATCCCAAGAAATACCTCCACATGACTTTTTCCATGCCGGAGAATTGATAATGGAGGATGTGGATGAGTCCGAATTGTTTAAAGATGAAAGTGTCCATTCGATCAACACTATTGTAGAGGCTGCCCGGGTGGCTATAAAGAGAACAAGAGAAGAAAATCCAGTTTTCTCGCTGAGCTATTCTCGTAATTGCTGCTACTCCGGTAGTCCTATTTTAATGGTGCAAGTGGTTATCAACATCTTGCGCAATAGCTGTGACGCCATGCCGAACGGTGTAGGAACCATCAGAATACACACTTCTACACACAGAGAAGGAGAACGAGATTTTGTAATACTCAATATTTGTGACGACGGCGAAGGTATTCCCAAAAAGATTCTAGAGAGAAATGAACAATATCTCGACGGTTATTCCACTCGTGGCACAATGACCATGGGAAGAGGTTACGGTCTTGGGATTACCAAGCAGATCGTCGAACACCTAGGTGGCACTATTGAAATGGCGAGTCCCGGTGCACTTATGATCGATGATTTCCGAAAAGGCACCGACGTCACGATTCGTCTCCCCAAGTCTTCATGCGATTCTTAATACCCATCCAATCGATCCACAAATAATGGAAGCAGCGAAGTTCGAAGAACATATTCTATCAAAACCAGCCTTTATCGATGATGACCCGTCAATCGTAAGGCTTTATTCTCGATTTCAGAATCACTATGGCTCGCCTTCGATGTCGACGTCAGATCCCGCCGAGCTTTATGGCTGGGTCGAGCGTGGGGAGGCTGATTGCGTTATTAGTGATTTACGAATGGGTGGGATTTCCGGCGTTGATGTATTGACGAGAGTTCACGAGATCGACCCCGGAATGCCTCTCATCCTTCTTACGGGTTTCATGCCGCTGCCAGAAGAGAAAAGCAGATTGGATATCATCGGCGCGATCGTAAAACGCAAAAGCCAGGACCTCATTGATACACTTGAATCGTTTTTGCGGCAAGACATCGACACCTATTCTGTTGACATGCTGGAGGCTCGCCAGCAGCTTGAAGCAGCAAAAGAACGAGAACGATCCCTTTCGCGTTCACTTCGACCTTATGCTACCATGCTACTTTCATCACTTGAATCGATAGAAAACAAAGATACGGTTATTACAAAAGGAGATGAAGTGTTTACGGTGGGTGAGTTGATAAGCGAAGTCAGCCAAGATGAAATTGGACAACGCGGACTTTACTACATCCAGTTAATCGGAGAAACAATTAAGACGGCGAAAGACTTGATGAAACGATGATATCTTTTCCATTTTCGAGAAAAAGAAAGCGCAAACCAGTTGGTCTCGCCATTTTCATTCCATGGGATGAAAAGGAGTTAGACGCCGTTGAGATAGCATATGCAGACTGCAAATCCGATCTAGAAGCCGATCGATGCCATGTCCAGAAGATCAAATCCTGGTCCCCTTTCGCAGATCAGGCCCTTTCGGAACACTTATCAAGGGATAATCGATATATAATGGTCTTTGCGCATTTCGGTCCAGCAAGTGTTGGCCTAGCCGTATCCCCAGGTCGTAATTTTGCAATTCGAGCGCCTTGGTGGAACGTCGAGACGAAAGCGCTCTGCAAGATAGCATACTTTAGAGTTTGTGCAGGCTCGGCACTTCTCGCTCAAGTTGATTGGAGAGTGTTATTTCCTTCGTGGATTTCTTATACCAATAGACCCACCTACATAAACTCTGCGAGGTCGCGGAATCACTGGCATGCCCAGACGATGAGGGTCAAAGAGATTTTGAGTCAGTCGCTTGATTCGAAATCAGCTGCGAGAGAAATCAGAATTGATTATCAGCGCAGAATCACAAGACTAGTCAATGACGAATCCAATCCTGAAGATCTTTTCACCGCCGCATGTATGCAGGAGGCAATGAAAGGTCTTACTTCAAGTGGCCCCGGAAATAGCTCTGGGGGTACTAAGAACTTCTGATCCATTCCTATGACGGCAATAAGTGATTCAGGTGTTCACAATTTGACCATAGGTACAAAGAAGGTAAATGCTGGCATAACCAAGCCAGCTATCCACGGTTCGTACCATCTCAGCCCAGTAAAGGGCCCACCGATTGCAAACACCCAAACAACAAAGCAAAGAACGGATAGCGTTAGCTGCTTCTGATTTGACACGTTGTTGATTCTCTGAAGATAGAAGTACGTACCAACGCAGCAGACTCCAAATACTACCCATTCTAACCCCGTCCCATTTTTTTCTGCCGCCGTTAGATTGGAGTTCATCAAAACCCACAGCGCAATGACCTCTGCCGGAATGTATTTGAGTAGCTTGTCCTGGTATCGATCTAGCCTTGGACGAAGCTGGGCTGCTGGCTGAGGCTCATCACCTACTCCAAAATCTGCGGTCTGCAAGGCATCGATTGCCTCCAAGTCTTTTTCCGTAATTATTTGACGTCCCATTTACTTCTCTCTTGGATGCGGAGCGCTGCCAACTAGGACATTAACTCAAGTTATTGCCACAAGTCAACGACTAGCAGCTATTCCATTACACAATAACACTATCACCTACTATTTTCAAGGAATCGTACAGTGTTGCACTGCAACACTATGCACTCCGTTTCTGCCTGACTGAGGATCTTGGTGGAGATGAAAACCAAACCGACCCTACTGACGCCCCCAGTGCAGAATGAGCTGTTGGAATTGTTGATAGAGCTCCTGACATACCCGGGGACGACGAAACTGCTAATCCTATGGTCAGTGATGGAGCGATGCAGGTCGTTTAACACAGAGAAATTCCAAATCAGCCGCCAGCAAGAGGCATCGATAATGTTTCATGACGCTATAAACTGTTTGGAGAGGCCCTTACGTGTGGCACGGAATCGATATCCCAGGACCTGATTTGCCCAATGAATCAGGTGTGGGCCACCGCGTTCTCCGGTCCAGGCAACCTAGTTCGATCACTGTAGTCTTGCGACATTCACAACGGCACTCGATCAACGCTCCATTGAAGATCAGAGTGATGGAGTTGCGTCGTTCCTCCTTGAACCATTGCAGCGCAAGGTATGGCCAATGGCGTACCCTGGGGAGTCACAGTTGTTATGATGAGGTCAAGTGTCATTGCAAAGATGCCCGACCTCATCTTCTCTGCAATCAGTGCATACAGGCTTTGTTGTTTGAATGCATTGAGCTCACCGAAGCGAGAAACCATGGTGCCGTGCTGCACCTTGTACACACAACCCAGAACGGGTTTTCCTTGAATGATGTCTTCGATCGATTGCGCCCACGGCCATTGGCCTGCTGAACGGTGCAAGACAGAACGCTCACTGTCATTGGGGTTCTCCTTCGAAGGCTTAGGAGCATCCTTCACCCCGACGTGTAGGTCCTCCAATAAAATCCCTTTCAACACGCCTTCTGGAGATTGGACGGCCGCGGCGCGGTAGTCTATACCTTCACACTCTCGTCCCTCTCGAATCGATTGTAGGATTGCTGTGTGCGAGACGTTCATTTTCCTGGAAATGGCTCTAATCGAGCAGACGGTTTTCATCTTTCTTCTGAATTTGGAGTGTGCTCAGCAATGACTTCTTCTTTGATCCAGTAGCGAGGAACTCTCACTTCAGAATAACCGGGAAATCGTCGCCTTTCATCCTTCGTCAGCTGATCAGTTTCGGCTTGGCCGTGCAACATGTCCTCCTCCGTAATTCCGTAACACTTTCGAAGCCTAGGAAGGTCACCACGAGCATAGAGGCGTCCGATGCGAACACGTCCATCTTCAATTGCCTGTACAAATGCTTCGCGTTGGCGACGCTCTGTCTCAATCAGGCGTGAATCCTGTGGGACAAACTCCTCGAATGAATTGACCGGGCTTTTCGATTTCATATCGGTTCCTCCGTCATATGATCTAGCGGATTGGTTGACGGCCGATATGGTCGCGTCACAATCTCAGTGTGCTGTACGCTTGCTGCATAGTCTTCTTGAATCGCCTTCACCAACAAACCTGGGGTTTTGGGAGATGACTTGGCCTCGTAGAATGAGAGATTCCTAACAATGCAATCCTCATCAAACTGCAACAACAATTTCGATGCCATTGAGTCGCGAATGCCCACTTTGATAAGCTTCTTCTTCAGGCCCTCGTCGACCTGTTGAGTGTTGTGTATTTCTGGATTTTGATTTCCTGTGTTGTTAGTTGTGCGTTCGAGCTGCGTCTTTTGCTCGTCTCGAATGCGCTTCTTTTGGTTCTCGTTAACCGACGGCTTTGGGCTCAATTCCTGTTCTAGTGGCACATGCGAGCCGTTTTGGGCAGTGTGAACACTCGTTCTTGACGGAGTAGAGCCTGTCACTCCATTGCGTTTGCAGTGCAATTCCCACTGAGCGAATGCGTACGGCCATTCCTTTTTTGCCTTTCGGGCCAGCTCATAGGTCCACTGACTACCATAGCCTGTTGTCCACATGATCACGAGGGCAATTGCCTCAGCCCATCGATTGCGAATGGCTGTGGGGCTAGGTCCCCATATTCGAGCATATTCGCGCTGCGACTTTACTTGTGAACCATTGAGGTCCAGCATCATCATGACGGCAAGAGAACGTGGCGTAAGCTCACTACTACGCAAGTCCAGAAACGTCTGTGCGTCACAATTGAACAGAAACGGTTTACGACCTAATGAGCCGAAGTCAAAGTTAAAGCGATCGACTCCTTCACCTGTGCGACTAGACATCCTCTGCACCTATTGTGTGATGAGAGATAAATTGCTCAACTTCTTCCGGAGAGAAACGGATTGCAGATCCTAAATAGACCGCCTTCAAAAGGCCTTTTCTGCGCAGTTTCCAGAGCGTGGTCCTTCCAACGCTCAGCCGATCACAAACTTCGGCTTGCGTCATTAACTTTCGATTTTTCATGGTCTCGTTTTCGAATATGAACGGTGACGTACTATCGAAACCTACCACGACTTGCCTATTCAATGCTGTTCAGGTTTTTGGGGCCAAATCCTCAACAGGATTCATGATTTCTGACTCCCGTACTTGATTGCGACATCCTCATAGACCTCGTAATTCGGCAACAAGGCTTCAGTCTTCATGATTCCCCAAATCACTTCTGCCTCTTGCTCGAGTCCTTCGCCGTCCGGCCACGTACCAGTATCTCTCATGCTGTCATTGTAGCCCGACCTTGCCTTTCCAACTTGTTGTGCGATCGAAGCTTTGTTTACCGTTGCTGGCGGGTGAAATCCTGCAGCAAACAATCGTCTCAGATACTTCCAAGATGGAGCCTCATTCATAAGACCTCCACCTGTATTTAATTTGTCAAACAACAAGAGGATCATGATTCCATAGTCGCTCAGACTGCCTCGAAAAATGACTTCCTTGCTCTTGCCTCGAATGCGTAGCTGAGAGTCTTCGGTCAGCGATACGATGGACTCGACATCAAAACCATCGTAAACCGGAATGACAGAAAGCGTTGCTAGACTCTCTTCAAGGTTCTTCGCTGCGAAAAGTGAACTCATGTATTCGACAACATTGTCTACATATTGACGCCTCCTTGACTGAACAAATGATTCCAAACGCAAGATGGACTTGTGGAACAAAGGCGAGAACCTGGCTCTTGTATCGTTCCAATCCGTTAGGTCACGACTCCCATCAAGCGCGAAAGCTTCGAATGGTATCGTCAATTTCTCCCAGGGTACGTTATAGTTGAAGTGAGCAACAGCAAGCCCTCTTTTGTACAGTTTGACATCTGAAAGAAAACCTTTCCTGGCACGTTTGATTTGTCGCCGCGCGGCTTTTCTTATGATTTTGATGGCTGCTTGTGCTCCAAGGAAATCCGGTTTGGGCACCGTAAAACGCTCGAGGAGGTGCTGGTCGTGGGCGTCGTAGCGTCTAGATCCAACTTGCATGAAGTCTTGGCCGAGAATGGTGGAGCTCTCTTTGTCGATGACCTCAACAAAATTGATTTCACCAAAGGGGTCCTCCAGGCAATCCGTGATCACTTCTGCCCACTTTCTGGAATCGATAATGACTTCGTCGCGGCTCGTGATATGAGTCATGGGCAACTCGAGCACCACAGCGTTCAAGTACCCGCTCGCCTCTTCATCCCACGTTTCGCGTGAAATAAATTGGTTTTGAGAATCAAATTGGTCTGTTAACGCCATAGTTGGAATCGATTGTGACAGGTTTGAGGCAGCGCTTTCCAACGAAGCATCGTGTTTGGAAGGAGCTCACGATCTTGACCAAACTAACGGGTGATTCGGGGACACCTCGACAGGCTAAGCACTAATTCAAGTAGCCCCAGCCTTACCCACCAATGACTGGAATGCCGTTCTTGCCTGATTTGCTTGGTAATCCGCATCTGATCTGATGTATTTGCGGGCTGTCTTTAGGTCATCATGCGTAGTGGAAAGCACGGATGTCAAGTCTCCTGTTTCTTGAAGCATGAGCGTTACGAAGGTTTTCCTAGCAATGTGGAACGTTATCACATCATGAGGCGGCCCAACACGCAGGTTGGTAAGCGCGCCACTTCGTGAGAGCTGACTGACATTGCGTTGCAAACCAGCCGCCTGAGCGATCTCTTTGATATTATTGACCAGCTATAGCCTGGCCAACCAACCCACGACGCGACGCGAGAAGAGTTCAATGACAACGGCCAGGAAGAGCCACCCCTCGGCCGTTGGCAAGTAGGTGATATCCTGCCCCTCCCCGCGCCTGAGCGTTCGGGGCAAACTGACGAAAAAGTACGTTGTATTTTAATGCTTCGAGCGGGGCGGCTGATGTCTGGTGGCGCCGTTTATGTCGCCGAGGGCGTTGATGCACTCCTGCTTCTTCAGACTAGCCACGCGAGGACGACCAACTTCAACGCCAGCATTGACGCGAGATGCTCCGAAGATGCCATGGCTAGCCCTGCGGATCACTGTTAAATGCTGGACGAGCCGCTGGTTTTACTGCCTGCGGTTGCTGATGTCTCAATTGCACATTGGTGTACTCACTTAGCTAGAGATGCATCATTACGCAAGCTCTTGCCACTGGGATAGCCCCTTGAATCGCTTCCAAGACCCGGTATTCCAACGAAAAGCTCTGCTGACGATACCGGCGGCCTTGTTTCGAACGAGGCTCCCCCTCCCCAACGTGCTTGTTTTCACGACGCTGATAGGCACACTCTTCATCGCGTGGATCGCGATGACCGAGAATCGCTTGTCTGCCACCCTCCTTTGTCTGATACTGTCAGCGGCGCAGCAAACAAGTGTTGACACCCAGCTTTCAAGCTGTCTGACTGACGTTGCCCCTGATCTCGGCAAGTCTGACCGCCTCCTCCTAAAACTCCCTTGTACACGTCTTCCTTGCGCTCATCGCGTACCTCATGATTGATGCTTACGTGCGCTTAATCAGCAATCCGTTTTTTAGGAGCACGGTCACATTGATTTATCAGCTAATGTCTTGGTGGTGTGGAAGACGCCTGATAAGCTATTCTTTGACAGTCTGACAGAGGTCCACTATTAGTATTCGTTACACTTGACGTCAGGTGTTAATGTGTCGTATATCAAATCAGCTGGAAATCACGCAGCCCATCCATTCCGAAGACCCCAACCTTGCTCCCGTCAGCCATGAATAGCCACTGGATAATTACAAATAGGGCAGTCGTTAAAAGAAAGGTTGGCGGTAAGATGGTAGAGGTCGTCGATGAGGGCAATGCCACAGTGCTCCCGACCTTTAGAGTAGCGCGCTTCGTCCCGCCTTCTACGTTTGAGGTAGCAAATGAGGATCTTTTGAAAGCAAATGTCGGCTTTGTCAAAGACGACTATTTCAACAGCTATGGAAAGATCAATGCTCAGACCAATGAGAGGCGACTCAAAGGCACAAAACAGCTCTTTCTCGATCTATACAAGACCATGGCAAATGCAGGTCCTGATAAGGGAGATGTCTTGTTCTTCATCCATGGCTTCAATTCAGGATGGACCGATTCGCTCGCCCTTCTTCAGAAATTGCACAAGTTGTACGTAGAACCACGGGAATCCCGAATAAACCAGATTGTCCTCTACTCATGGCCGTCACATGGGAAGCTAATTAGATTTCCTTCACTGAAGCCTCGCGCATACTTAGACGATCAAGAAATCGCCCGCCAGTCGGGTGAATTGCTCGGACGCATATTCGGAAAAGTCCTTCGTTTCTATGCCGACATTTTTGATGAGGGGCGTGACGATAGGTTTGAGCATTGTGGCAATCGGATTCATCTTGCTGCTCACTCGATGGGTAATCAAGTATTAGAGGAGTTTATTGCCAGCATTTCTCGGCATTTCCAGTACACGCTGTTCAGTGAAGCAGTTCTCCTGAATGCCGACATCCCATGGACTGCCTTAGAAAAGGACCAGCCACTATACCGCTTGGGCGACTATTGCGAACGAATTCACATCTACAATCATAAGAGCGATGACGCCCTCCTTGTTTCTGAGCGTAACAAGAACGGCAATCTTTTGAGAGGCAATAAAAGGTTAGGCAAATACGGTCCTCATGACTTATCAGCCATTCCCAACCGGGCAATCGTGGTTGATACAACGAAGACGAAGTTCGATGGAGTGATCGACGAAATTAGCGATCCCTACTACCTTGCAGCCTTGGAGTCGATAAAACAGTTCAAGATCCCCGGAGAGCAGAAGGAGCGGATTGCCGATCACTGGGGCTTTTTGTATCGACCTGCGGTGATTGGGGACCTAATGAGCGTGCTGGGCGGTCGTTCCACCACCGCCAACGAATACGAGTCGACCCGATCCAAAATGGGTCCGAATCTATTTAGACTCACTGGTTAACCCTCCTTAAAGGTCCGCGTTACCCTGATGCACCACCTGACTCCTGATGAAATTGCTGATGTCATGAGTTCAAAGAGCTATACCGTTTTTACGGATAGCCGCGGACATGACCTCAATCTGGTCGGTATTCGGACGAGCGATGATTCCGCTAATCGATTCAACGATTACTTCGCTGTTTTCTATCGCTATGACCAAGCTTGGACCCACTTCCTCTTCCCAATTACAACCGACCCTGGTACATATTGGCGCGAAAACCCAGAGCTCGTTAAGGGTACAGCAATAGTAAAGCCTGGGCAATATCGGAGTGCGTACAAGATTGGTCGACATAGACGATACAAAGCGCTTCAGCAGGTAGGCACGATTACCGTCTTCAGGGACGCGAACAAGGACCGTCTCTTAGACACTACGGGAGTTGATGAGGACAGTGGACTTCATGCGATCAATATCCACCGTGCAAGCGCTACCAGGGCCAGCACACAGGTAGACAAATGGAGCGCCGGTTGCCAGGTGTTTCAAGACCCGGATCACTTCCTTTTCCTGCTAGCACTGTGCGAAAAAGCCAAAACAAAGTTCGGTAACTCTTTCTCGTACACACTGCTCGAGGACAGTGACTTTGACGTCTGAACCACTTCAATGCCATAAACACCGAATGGACTTGCCATGAGAATGATTGTATTACTCCTTGCGCTACTTCTTCAGAACGGTGCTAGCCTCGCACAGGATTTTACGGCCGATCAACAAGATCTGATTGATGAGCATGTCTTTGGTGGCCTTCCGAGTTCAGACAATATTTTGGTTCGCAACGCTTACGTAATGTCGTACAACAACGAACGACGGGTTGCCAATTGGGTCGCGTATCGAGTAGTGCCAGATTACCGAAAGACTCCTGACCGCTCAGGGCCTTTTGATGACTTCGTAGAAGACCCAGATGTGGACGACGCAGTCAGCAGTAGTGACTACACGGGCTACTTCAGGAGCAGAGGGTATGCACGAGGCCACATGGTACCTTATGCCGTTCTTGGAGGCGATCGTGATGGCGATGGGAAGTTTGCAACCGACGATGACCCTGAAGACGAGCTAACAGTGTTTCAGGGAAACTACATGAGCAATGTCGCGCCACAGCACCATTATGGTTTCAACGGCTCCGGAGGGATCTGGTATAAGGCAGAAAGATGGCTCCAGGATGATCTGATCGATGACCAGCAAAGAACAATTTGGGAGATAGCAGGAACCATTTTTGGTCCACAGAAGCTTGAGGAAATCGGTCCTGACAACAGTATTGAAGTACCGCCCCTTTTCTTCAAGATTATGGTTTCAACGGAGGATGGGTCAGGAATACCGGAAGTGTTGGCCTTCCTGTTTCCGCATCACCGAAAAGCGCACGGTGAACTCGAGGACTATCTCGTCTCAGTAGATATCATCGAGTCTCTCACTGGTTTGGACTTTTTCAAAGAGCTGGACGACGACATTGAATCTGGAATCGAAGACAGAGACACCTTTGAAAATTGGTCTTCCTTTTGAAATGGCGATTATGCGTCAGCCGTGCGAATGACACTGTAATTTGATCCGAGGGAAGATGGATTCAACTCCCTTTAATGCGGTCACTGGGCCGACTCTCTTGTCGGAGATCGTGGCTAGCTAAGCGCCTAGCCTACGCCGAGATTCTTGGAAATCGTGCGCTCGGCGAGGAGTTGTGCATCATACTCTCCTACCCAGCCAAAGATTTTGACAAGTCCGCCCATGATGTCAGTATCGCTTTTCATTATTTGCCAGTGATCAACAGATGATGGATCCTCGGGATGCGTGACAAACCCGGGCAAGCTCTTAGCTCGCGCTATTGTAACCACCTGCTGCATCATCTCCTCTGCAAGCCGTATCCGATTTCTGTCTGGAGCTATTGCCTCGAGAACGATTCCAGTAACGCTTTCAACTACTTCAACACACGCAGATTCAAGATTCTTTCGACGCGACGTCTTCCTTGCTTGGTCCGCATAGGCCTCAACAATACCCCGTTCGATAGCAATTAGACGCGCCCTTTGAGCGGCAACAATCCCGACCTCAGGTCGAGCATTGCTTTCCAGCGCTTCTTCTAATCCAACGAGCCAATCCAATACGTCGGCGGTGTACGAAAATCCTCGTTCGCCGAACGTGTTCGTCAGCGACGGCACCTCTAGGAGGACTCGCTGGATTTCCTCTAGCTGAAGACAAGTAAACATGGAGGCCTACTCTGGGACCAACATTCTCGGCCCGTCGTCGTCTCTCGCGGCCCACTCCATCCCCTCTTCTACCACAGTCAACTTTATCCTGACTATGGTTCCTGGGTCGGCTTCTTTCAGCTCAGCGCTGGTGATGCCAACCATGACAGAATCCATCTTCGCAAACTTCTCTTTCTTTGCAGAGATGGACTTTGCAAGCAAATCAGCCTTTGCCTCCTCTGCTCTTTTCTGCGCTAATCCTTGTTTAACCAAGCTTTGCACTAAGTGTTGAGCATATTCTCTGGAGATATCCTCCTCGGAGCGCTGAATAAGGTACCTTCTGTTTTTTTCGCGGCTTTTTAGAGCGTCCCAATCCCTCAGGGCTACAGCTTTGCGCCGTTCTGAAAGACCCGAAGAAACGATTATTTCGCGCCCTGCGGACCTAAGTCTTTCGCTGAATCCAGCTTTATCAGTCTCAGCACTAGCATCATTGTCAGGGCTGATCTTTTCCGTCGACTTGATAATCAGAGGAATGTCGAGCTGCGTCTCCTTAAGCCGTATTCGAGGAACAGGAAAGTGCTTCAGTAGCTCGTGCTTCTCGTAGAGTTCCGCCAGCTGCGTTGCTTCGATATCAGCCTGGGCTCTTGCTACTGAAAGATCAGCAACTAGTCTGCCCAGCAATTTGCCAAGGTTAACATCAGCCATAAAATTGCCAAATTGATCAATGTGGGGACACGAGCTATGTCAGGGGTGCCCTATGCTGCGTCAGTCTCCCAACCGTCCTTGACGGCATCTTTTGGCTGCGAGGAAATGGCGTTCTCAAGAATACCGAGAATACGTTCCATCCCGGCTGGCATCTCGGCTTGAACCGCACGAACATGAACGGCGAGCGAATACGTCCTATTCACTTCGCTCCCCCTTTCGGTGTTTTTCTTGTAACTGGACGTCACTTTGAGCTTGACTGATCCGCCAAACCACTTGTGTTTCACATCAAGCTCGCCGCCGATACTGAATGAAGAGTCGGTCTTTTGATGCTGAACAGAGTTAATCTTGGCATTGAAATCAATGGTCGTCTCTTCTATTCGAATAAACGGGATTGGCATAACAGCTAAAGCCGGTACGCGAATCACGTGCGTCTCATACCTCGCAGGTACTGCATTTTTTGCTTCAACTGCTGGCTCAATCACCACTCCGTCCTTTTCGACTGCTTCTTTTGCCTCAACAGCCGGCTGATAAGGGGCAACTTCCTTGGGGTACTCAAAAGTTATGTAAATCGGGCTACCCACACCTGAATCTTCTCCCGGTTCTACTTCTCCGCCACTCTGCTTGAATCCCACCGCCTTAATGAAATCGACTGTTGTCATCGCCGACTGTGCTTGCGCCTGTACTACTGCGGTTAGCGGTCCCCCGATCATGGATTCAAAGTCAATGCTGGAAAGTTCTTGTCCTGGGGTAGGCATGGTCAGTCTCCAATTCAGGTGCTAGAAAGGCAATTACCGTCTCTAAAAACGGCCCATTAATAACTGCTATTCATCCTCACAATGTCAATCACCGGAATACTTTATTGCAAAAACAGTGCATTAATGCCGGTTTCGATACGCAATTGCGTAGATCTACGTACTTAAATCTGAGCAAACACTTTGGTCGCAGCTAGCAACTGCATTTCCGAATCAGTCTTGATGTATTGACGCGCGGTTTTGAGGTCATCGTGCGTAATGGAGAGCACGGAGGTGAGATCTCCCGTGGCCTGCAACATGAGTGTCACATAGGTTTTGCGAGACACATGGAATGAAATCACCTCGTAGAGTGGCGCAGTCACGCGCTCAACATTCCCTCCGCTTTGCTTGATCTTGCTCACGTTACGCGTAAAACCCGCAGCCTGGGCCAGGTCCTTGAGGTATACATTGGCCTTCTGATTGGAAAGCGCTGGTAGGGGCCTAGCGCTTTCCAACCTGCTTTCCAGGTACGATCGGGCTTTGCCAATGATGGGCACTCGCCTGCTGCTCGCCGTCTTTTGGGTGGTAAGATTCCAGAGCCAGCGCTCCCGATCGATGTTTTGCCAGGCAATTGCCTGTAAATCAGAGAAACGCTGGCCAGTGAGCGCGCCAAACACAAACAGGTCGCGTGCGTGCCTTACGCCAATGGGCGACGTGGAAAGTTCAAGGCTGGAAAGCCTTCCGAGCTCGTCCATGGTAAGCGCAACAACCTCTTGCCGAGCACTTTTCAGATGGGTGCGCTCCGGCACGTCATCGATTTCGCCGCACTTGCGAAGCCACGTGAGAAATCCCTTTAGCCGTTGCGTGTACTTGTTGATGTTCGAATTTTGATGCCCCTCCTCAAGAAGGTAGCTCGTCAAATCGTCGATGAAGACGGTAGAGATGTCCTGCGTTGTGGCATCCTCGCCGAAGGCTAGCTTCAGGTGCCTACTCAAGGCGCGATATGTGATCATGGTGGACTCCTTGACCCGAAGCGCCTTCTCCTGCAGGAAGTCTTCGAAGAGCTCTTCCAGCCTTGGCGCTTTCTGCTGCGGCTCGCGCCCAAGAATGCGCAGCACTTCGGGTTTCAGCTCCTCATCGCTCACATGCTCAAGCGAAGCGACCCAGGTGCGGGCCGCAATCTCGTCGAGCTTCGCGTTGAGTTCGGTCGCGCCCGGCGCGCTGGGCTTCAGCCTTCCTTTGCGATCGGACCAATGCCTGGGCGCAATCCTCAGATGCGTGCCGAGCTTGAGCTGACGCGAGGCGCGGTTGACACAAATCTGAACGGTGAAGCGTCCGTCCGCGCTTTGCGTGCGCCGGTGCAGGACGTATCTGATGGCCATGGTGTATCTGCGCTGTAGATAGAAACTGACGAATAATTACGCACTGCGATGAACACCTCCAAACCATTGATTTCTCGTAAGTTGTGAATACACTGTTCGTTAGCGTTCGCCCCTGTTGGTTCGAGTCCATAACGGTCGGTTTCGTCCGGACCGCCCGATCAAGCCCCATCCAGCTCAGCTGGATGGGGCTTTCTTTTTTTGTGTGGTTTTGTGGCAATCTTAGCCTGTCGACAATGGCTATCGCGCAAAGCTCGCAATGGCATGTTGCCGTCAAACCTGTTGCAATCGAAATCGCGTTCCAGCATATTCGACCAATCAATTCGCGATCCGATGGCCCCTTCCAAATCCGCCGACGTCAAAACGAAGAAGAACGAAGCCTCCGTACTCGACTTCCTGAACGGAGTCGAACATGATCAGCGACGAGCGGACAGCTTGCGGATGCTCACGATCATGCAGGAAGTAACCGGAGAGCAGGCGTCCATGTGGGGGCCAAGTATAGTTGGTTTCGGCACCTACCACTACGTGTATGAATCCGGGCGGGAAGGTGACTGGATGCTGACGGGGTTCTCGCCCCGGAAGCAGGCGCTGACATTGTACATCATGTCTGGCTTCGGTCGATTTGACGAGCTCCTGGCACAGCTGGGCACATTCAAGACCGGCAAGTCGTGCCTGTACGTAAAGAGTCTTGATGATATTGATGAATCCGTCCTGCGCGAATTGATCACCTCCTCCATCGCCCACCTGAAAGAACGCTACGCATGATGTCTTCCCGGCTGACCCTTCTGTTTGCAGCTTCCTTGTTGATGGTCCTGTCAGGCTGCCAATCCAGCCAGAATCAGCCGAACATCATTTACATCCTGGCGGATGATCTCGGATACAATGAGGTTGGTGCGTACGGGCAAACCATCATCAAAACGCCCACGCTGGACCAGCTGGCTCGGGATGGCATGCGCTTCACGCAGCATTACTCTGGTAGCCCGGTGTGCGCTCCTTCGCGCGGATCGCTGCTCACTGGCAAGCACACCGGTACGGCGTACGTCCGGGACAATTTCGAAGTCGGTGGTTGGGGCCCGGACGAACCGGAAGGTCAGCTCCCGTTGCTCGATTCGGAAGTGACGATTGCAGAGATGTTGAAGCCGGCAGGCTATGCAACAGGCTTCGTTGGAAAATGGGGCTTGGGCGGCCCTGAATCTGAAGGTCATCCAAACAACCAGGGATTCGACCGCTTTTACGGCTACTTGTGTCAGCGTGTAGCGCATAATTACTACCCAACACATCTCTGGAGCGATTCAGAGGCCGACTCCCTGGACAATGGCGAGTGGTTCGCAGCGCATCAGACCATCGACGAACCCCTCCCCACGGAGCAGGACTACTACGACCGATTCGGAGGCAATGACTACGCCCCCGACCTGATGCTCGATGCCGCTGTCAATTTTATTGATGAGCATGCCGAAGAGCCGTTCTTCCTTGTATTTGCCACGCCCGTTCCCCATCTGGCTCTCCAGGTACCCGAAGAGAGCCTTGCAGAATATCCTGACAGCATGGACACCGAGCCGTTCCTCGGACGGCCGTATCTCCCTCACCCACGTCCGAAGGCTGCCTACGCAGCCATGATTACGCGCATGGACCGGGACTTCGGGACGCTGTTAGCCACCCTCGAGAAGCATGACATCGATGACAACACCATCGTCATGTTCTCGTCAGACAACGGTGCTACCTACGTGGCCGGCTCGTATGCCGATTACTTTCAATCTGTTGGCGATTTCCGCGGACTCAAGGGCAGCGTGTTCGAAGGCGGCATCCGGGTGCCCATGATCGTGAGGTGGCCCGGCCACATTGATGCTGGGACGACGACTGACCAGGTATCTGCGTTCTGGGATATCTTGCCTACGATTGCTGACATCACCGGCACTGAAGTCCCCGAAGGGGTCGACGGCCGGTCCTTCCTCCCTGCTCTTCGGGGCGAAGCTGCGAGCGAACACCAACCACTCTACTGGGAATACCACGCCTTTGGCGGCATGCAGGCTGTTCGCATGGGCCCATGGAAGGGTGTTCGCCTGGAAATCCGTCGGCAGGAGAATGCAGCGGTCCAGTTGTTCAACCTGGACGATGACCCTTCTGAATCCTCCGATGTCGCCGCCGAGCATCCGGACATTGTCCAGGAAATACAGGCCATCATGGATGCGCGCGAGCCATCTCACCTGGACAGATGGAATTTCATCCCTGACGAGCCCTCTGGAGACACGGTTCTTCCTGCATCCTCAGGCTGATCAGCATCACTGGCCTGACATTACGGCCTGACCTGCAATAACAGGCTGCGCCCAGGCCGTCTCCACCTCGCCCTCGACAACCAGGTTGATCATAACCCTGTCTGAAGTAACCCTGGCGCGAACGAACAGGTAATCTTCCGTCACCTGAAAAGACGCCTGCGTTCCCGTAGTACGCTGTAAGAGACGTCCGACGTCATCACTGTAGCGATAGGTGATCAGCTCTCCCGACTCCGGATCGGTAATCGCAACTGGAGCCGGATCATGGTCAGCGTTTGTCCCAAGGAATTCGATCGCGTACGTGACTCCCTCCTCGGCTTCCACGCCAATTCGATACGTGTATCCATCAAATGTCACTTCAGACAGACTCACACCTGACGACGCATAAAACGCCCCGTTGTCCATGGCTTCCAGGATGGTTTCCGCCTCCAGGTCCCGGGACTGCACCATCACCCATCCGCGGCCGACGTTTGCTCGATTCGGCGCTTCCTCGTGATAGTGATGAGAGTCATCGGTACCCAGGCCGAACATGAGGGGTCGTCCATCCCTAAGCCGGATGGTGTTTACCACATCCCACAATTTTTCGGTCCCGTAGCGCAAAGAGTCACCGTAGTTGAATACGGCTGGATGACCGTTGTAGACCTCGAAAAAGCGCTCGCCATCGACTTGAGCCAGTTCATCCGCCCGGATGGCCCAAATGTAGTTAGGATGGTTGATGTGAGGCATGACACGCCGCTGCAACCGTTCTCCTTGCGAGAGAATGGCATTCACATTGTTCTGCATCACTTCCACGACGCTTTCACCTCCCTGCGGCTCGATGTACTCCATCAGATTGGTGGCATTGACGTGGATCGGCTTGTTACCATACCGATCGGATACCTCCTCAGCGCGCATCATCACGAACTGACCTGGACGCTCGAATCGTCCTGAGTATTCCTCGTACGTCTTCAACCGGACACGGACCGAGTCGTCATACCCTTCCCATTCGACCCAACCCTCCGGGCTTTCGGTCAGGTATTTCTCGAATATGGGATAGCGCGCATTCCATTTCGGAATGGTCAACCATCGCTCCGAGTCGGCGATCGTGTTGTGATCAGATATCGCCAGGAAGTCGTAGCCGTTGTCGACATACCACTTCGTTACTTGCTCCGGAAAATCATCCCCGTCACTCCAGAATGTGTGCGTGTGTAGGTTGCCCCGGTACCACTGCGATTGTTCGGTTTGCTCACAGCCAACCATGAGAACAATCAAGGTCAGGACAAAGCTGAGGCGGGTCATCGGGAGCGGGCGATTTCGTGGATGGCGGCGGGACCATGGTTGAACAATATATCCAGACAGCTCATCTGCGGAATGAATCCGTCGTAATTCTGCCGGTACTCAGGATGAACGAACTCGGCATTGCCGTGCCCACCAATCTGTGGCGCGTCGGGATTGCCCGATGTCGGGCTCGCCCACTCGACCTCGTGCTTCAACCAGGAAAGCACCAAGTCCAGTGCTCCCCGGTTGAGGGCGCCCAACGTTGTCGGCTTGTCATCCAGCAGAGCTTGGATGCCGTCTGCGAAGTGGATATGGAATGGCGTGGTCGAATAGTTGTACTGCAGCGCCTTGAGATGTCGCTTGCGCCACCCATCGTGGTACGCGATTCGGGTTTGCTCGATGCTTTGTCCAAGCTGTCCGTGTTCAACCGGCACCGTGATCCACTGCCATCCATCGGCATTCCGCAATCGGGTCCTGTTTTGCCATGCACCACGAGAAAAGGGGCGATCGGATCGCCAAACAGCATGCTCGGACTGCAGCAGCGGTAGCAGCGTCTCGAGTCGCGGGAAGTATTCGGGGGTGACGTGTATCATGAATCCTATATTCCCGAAGCTACGAACCATTTCATGCTGCCGGTGAGCGACTCTCGCATCTTTCCCCCCTCCCTGTCAAGAAGCTCCCGCGTCGGGGTCATTGCTCCCGCATCTGCCCCTCGCGATACTTCATCACTGCCGTCGGGGCTGGCCAGTCTTTCAAGCATGGGAATGGATGTCCAGTTGGGGCGCGAAACGATTGAACAAGTCGGGTATCTGGCAGGCAATGACCAGGATCGGTTGGCAGAACTGCATGAGATGGCCGCGCGCGAAGATCTGGATGCCCTGTTCTGTGTCCGCGGCGGATATGGCGTTCTGAGAATCCTCGATCAAGTAGATTTTTCGGCGTTTGAGTCCGCCCCGAAGATGTTGGTCGGCTACTCGGATATTACCGCGCTGCAGCTCGCGCTTTTCAAGCACACCGGGATGATCAGCGTGTCCGGCCCCATGGTGGCTGTTGAGTGGCCTGATCCGGAAGCTGCCAATTGCGAGCAATTCCTGGAATTGGTATCCGAATCGTACCAACCCGGCCGGCTGGATCCCGTGGGCCAGAACACGATGATTGCAGGCGAAGCAGAAGGACTTCTGCTGGGTGGCAATCTGTCTCTGATCACACGTCTTATCGGTTCACGGCACATGCCTTCGCTCAAAGGTGCCATCCTGTTTCTGGAGGAAGTCGGCGAGACGCCGTATCGGGTTGACGGACTCCTTGCTCAGCTGCAACTGTCCGGTGTGCTGGACGAGGTTGCCGGTATCGTTCTGGGTGGCTTCACCGGATCCGATGTCTCGCCGGGCAAGCCAACGCTGACCATGAATGAGGTTTTCGAGGACTATTTCAGTGATCTCGGCATTCCCGTCGCCACCGACTTGCGTTATGGGCATTTCCCGGAGAAAGTCGCCGTCCCCATTGGCGTCCGTGCCCGATTGACTGCCGATTCAAGCGGCAAAGCGGAGTTGTCCCTACTGGAGCGCCCGACCAGCTGATCGGATCCCGCCAACGTCTGGGCTCAGTCGAATTGTGGAAACAAAAGCATCCACATTTCACGTGCATGGCGTGATCCCGGTGGACCCGGTTTGTAGGTTGCGAACGTTTTCCGTGCCCTCCCAATCGTCTCGCTTCAAGACGGCGCATGAACATCGCGGTATTCGCTTCCGGAGGCGGCTCCAACTTCCAGGCCATTGCTGATGCATGCGTCGATGGAACCATCCCCGGAGAGATTGTCTTGTGCGTAGCCAGCCGACCGGACGCTGGTGTCCTCAAACGTGCCGAAAAGCTGGGAATACTGTCCATGGTCCTCGAGGGACCATCTGATGAATGGACTCCTCAGGTGATTCAGCGACTCAACGAAACGGGAGCCGACTTTGTGGCCCTCGCGGGTTTCATGAAGATGATTCCCTCCGCGTTGATCGCCACCTACCCGGGACGCATTGTAAACATCCATCCTGCTCTTCTGCCTGACTATGGCGGAAAGGGGATGTATGGCATGCATGTCCACAGGGCCGTCATTGCAGCTGGCGAGTCGGAGTCCGGTGCTACCGTGCACATCGTCGACGAGGAGTACGATACGGGTCCCGTGGTTGCACAGGAACGTGTACCTGTGTTAGCGGGCGACTCTGCCGAAGATTTGGCTGCGCGGGTCCTCCGTGTCGAGCACTCGCTTTACCCGGCCGTGGTGAAAGCGTTTGCCGAAGGACGCGTCCACATCGACGGAAAACAGGTCACCATTCATTCGCCCAACTCATGATCCCGAGTGATCGGGAGATTCATTCAAACTGACCAGATGATTCACGTCAAAGACCTGCCCGCACCCGCCGATCATTACCCCATTCGCCGAGCCCTCCTTTCCGTGTTCGACAAAACCGGAATCGTGGAACTGGGACAGGCGCTGCATCGCCACGGCGTTGAGTTGATTTCCACCGGTGGCACCGCCCGTGCGCTTGCTGGAGCTGGTCTTCCCGTAACGAGTGTGGACAGTCTGACCGGCTATCCCGAGATCCTCGGCGGGCGTGTCAAGACGTTGCACCCGGCCGTCCACGGCGGCTTGCTCTCTCGCAGGACCGACCCGGAAGATCAGCAGGAGTTGGAGACTCAGGGGATTCAGGAGATCGATCTGGTTGTGGTAAACCTCTACCCTTTCGAGGAAGCTACCGCCGGCGATGACGTGACCGATGCCATTGCCATAGAGAACATCGATATCGGCGGCCCGACCATGCTGCGAGCAGCAGCCAAGAACTTCTTTTTCGTGGCCGTTGCCTGTTCGCCATCGTCCTACGACGGGATCATCGCCGAAATGGACGCCCATGATGGCGCCCTCGGCATGACAACGCGCCGTGCACTCGCTGCGCAAGTATTTGATCACACGGCGATGTACGACACGGCTGTTTCAGCCTACTTCGCTGGCGCCAGCGCCTCAAATCTCTCCCTGAGCGCCCCGCTGCAGCAAACACTTCGTTACGGCGAAAACCCGCACCAGCAGGCTGGGCTCTACGGAGACTCCTCAGACCTCTTCGAAAAGCTCCACGGCAAGGATCTCTCGTTCAACAACCTGCTGGACTTGAGCGCTGCGCTGACGTTGATTGATGAATTCAGGGATGCTCCTCCGACGGTGGCCATTCTGAAGCATACCAACCCGTGCGGCGTGGGAACCGCCGACAATCTGGAAACAGCGTACCACAAAGCCTTCTCAACCGATCAACAGTCTCCATTCGGCGGCATCGTGGTCGTGAACCGAACGCTGGACCTTGCAACGGCCGAAGCCATCAACGAGGTGTTCACCGAGATCATCATCGCACCTGAATTTGGCGAAGGAGTGCTCGACTTCTTGATGCAGAAGAAGAATCGTCGTCTGATCCGCATGTTGAAGTGGGCATCTGAGGATGCTGGGCTGGACGTGCGCTCCGTCGTGGGTGGATTCCTGGTTCAGGATCGCGATGCCGTTCTGCCTTCTGCTGAAGCGTTGAAGGCTCGTTGCACCGTTCCGACCAAGCGCCAGCCCACCGAAGAGGAGTGGAAAAACCTCGATTTCGCCTGGCGCGTGGCCAAGAACGTGAAGAGCAACGCTATCGTCTACGCAAAAGGTGGTCAGACCATCGGAGTCGGTGCCGGACAGATGAGCCGAATCGACGCCTCTGAAATTGCTGTGTCAAAGGGCAAAAAATCAGAGTTGGACTTCTCTGAATGCGTGGTCGCTTCGGATGCTTTCTTCCCATTCGCTGACGGCCTCCTCGAAGCCGCCAAGAACGGAGCGACGGCGGCCATCCAGCCCGGTGGTTCTGTCCGTGACGAAGAAGTGATTGCCGCCGCCGACGAGAACGGCATAGCGATGGTGTTTACCGGGAATCGCCATTTCCGCCACTGATCCCTATTGACGATATTCCGTCAACCGGACAGAGGCCATGAATCGCATTTGGGAACGTTCCCGGGACTGGGTCCTGCTCAGCATCCTGATCATTACGTCGCTGGTAGTCATGCTGACTGCCAACGAGGATATGCTGCGTGGTTTGCGTGCCCGTTCTTTGGAGGCGACGGCCTCCGTCGAATCCATGTTTGCCGGACTCGGTCGATACGTTCGGGCGCTTGATGAAAACGAGGTCTTGCGCAATCAGAATATTGACCTGGCCAATCAAGTAGCGTTGATGCGCAGCGCACAGGCCGAAAACGAACGCATGGAAGCGCTCCTCGGACTGGCCGACTCTCTCGATTACGAAGTGCTGGCTGCCAAGGTCGTTTCGAAGGACATCACGTCCGAGCGCAATTTAATCACGATCGATGTGGGTAGTGATGACGGAATCGAACTGAACATGTCTGTCATCGACCCGTCTGGCGTCATCGGCAAGGTGATTCTTGTTGGCGATGACTATTCGCGTGTCATGACGTACCTGAACACGGATTCCTTCATCTCCGCCAGTGTGCTGCCCGCCATGACGGATGGTAATCTGCGTTGGGATGGTCGCCGATTCGACCGTCTCATTCTGGATTATGTGTCTCGCTCGTCCACTGTTTCGGTCGGCGACCTTGTTGTGACCAACGGGTTCTCGACCATCCATCAACGTGGATATCCGATCGGCGTCGTGGACACGCTGTTTGCAGAACCTGGCACGAGTACCTGGACCATTCACGTGCGGCCAAGCGCCAGTCTGGATGATCTCAGTCATGTGTTCGTTGTCAAGACGCGCTCGCCAAACGCCATCGATCCTGAACTACTGCCCTCGTCAACGCCTTGACCTGGACCGACGCGGTATCCGGTCGCAGTCCTTATCCCAATACCATTTCTCTTCGCATGCGTCGTATCGCCCTTGCCCTCTTCGTTTCCTTGGCATTCGGTTTCACTACTGCCGTCCATGCTCAAACGTCCAGTGCTACAGAGCTTCGGGCGGCCATTGATCAAGCCGTCGCAGAAGGTGGTATTCCCAACGCTTGGTGGACCATCCTGGTGTGGGACGCTGAGACGGGAGCATCGCTCTACGAGAAGGACACCGGACGCAGCTTCATCCCTGCCTCGAACACGAAGCTGTACTCCTCAGCAGCCGCCCTCGACATCTTGGGGCCCGACTTCCGATTCGAAACACAGTTCGCAACGGATGGTGAAATCACGGATGGCGTCCTGAATGGAAATCTGATCGTGATCGGATCCGGAGATCCGGTCATTGGCGGTCGATTCACCGACGGCGACATTACGGCCTACTTCCGCTCATGGGCTGATTCGCTAAAATCCATGGGGGTCAACTCGATCGAGGGTAATCTGATTGGCGATGATGACGCTTTCGACGAGCAATACCTGGGCTACGGCTGGCAATTTGACGATCTCCCCTGGTGGTATGCTGCAGAGCTGAGTGCACTGAGCTTCAACGACAACTGCATCGACTTCTATCTCGAAGGAGCAACCGAGGGCATGCCGGCGGTCCTGTCCTGGGAGCCCATGATGACCACGTATGCCACGGCCCGCAATGAGTCTATCACCGTGCCGGCGGACGGGCGCATCGAGGAAGACTACTTTCGCGTGCAGGGCACGAATGATTTCGTGCTGCGCTCAAAGGTGCCTGAGGGCCGCACAGAGGTCGAATCCTTGGCCGTGTCCAACCCGACCGCATTCTTCGTGCACGTGCTACGCGAAGTCCTGATCTCCGAGGGCATTGCGGTCAGGGGACGCGCGTTGGATATCGATGACCTGCCCGTCAAGCCTTCGTCCAGCGCCCGAAGCCATCTGTTCAGTCACTTCAGCCCGACACTGGCTGAAATCGTTGTTCCGCTCAACAAGCGCAGCCACAATCTCTACGCCGAACAGGTCTTCCGGGCCATTGCCGTGAACGCATTGCCAACGGTCTCAGAGCCTGAGGCCGGATCCGCCGCCCTCGCCATCGATCGGGCGCGGAAACTGACGTACGGACCGGCGGGTGTGGATACGCTTCGCTTGCAGCTGGTGGACGGATCCGGCCTTGCGCGCCAGAACTTGGTTACGTCCACGATGACAGCGCGACTCCTCTCCCACATGTGGCATCATGATGATGCAGCCACCCGCGATGCTTTTCTGGAGTCCCTCCCAATTGCGGGAGTCGACGGCACGCTCTCAGGCCGGATGCGTGGATCAGCTGCCAAAGGCAATGCGCGGGCCAAGACGGGCACTCTTGGCAGTGTGGCAGCCTTGAGTGGATATGTGACGACGGCCAACGGCCGCACGCTCATCGTATCCATGATGGCTAATCACCACACTGAATCATCCCGCCGACCGCGGCTCGTACAGGATCGCGTCATGGACATCCTGGCGCAGCACACGTACTGAATCGAGAGAAACAACGACCCCGGCGGCAGGTACAGTAGCGCATTGTTAGCTGTATTGTTTGATTTGTTTTCGTGGGTATTGCTGCATGAGTGAGCACAACACCTCCCGCTCCTCCAATCGCATCCGCAGTACGACGGTAGTCGGTATCCGGCACAACGGCAAAGTGGTTCTGGGCTCTGATGGCCAGGCCACCATGGGTAATACGGTCATGAAGAGCAGTGCGCAGAAAGTGCGTTCGCTCTACCATGGCCAGATCCTGGCTGGTTTTGCTGGTGCTACCGCGGACGCCTTCACCTTGTTCGAGCGATTCGAAGAGAAGCTCCAGCAGTACGGGGGCAATGTGACCCGTGCGGCCGTCGAATTGGCTAAGGACTGGCGAACGGATCGCTATCTGCGTCGCCTGGAGGCGCTACTGGCTGTGGCGGCCAAGGATCGCCTGCTGATCATCAGCGGAACAGGCGATGTCATCGAACCCGATGACGAAATCCTGGCCATCGGTTCCGGCGGCCCCTTTGCGCTCGCTGCCGCTCGCGCCATGACCCGCCACGCGTCCGATCTCGATGCCCGTACTGTCGTTGAGCAAGCACTCACGATCGCCTCAGAGATCTGCATTTATTCCAATGATACGCTGACGATCCTGGAGCTCGATTGATTCCGCGGGTGGAATGATCACCCCGTGCTCTCCAGGTCAATACTTGTTTGTTTACTTGACTTCTTGATTCCATGGCTGCACGAAAGTCTTCTTATCGTTCGCGTCCACGTAATGCTGTCCTGCTGATTGATTACACCAATGTGTTCGGTGTCATTTCAGAGCGCATTGACAACGATCAGCCAGATGCGGTTGTCCTCGACCTGGTCGCGTCTCTCAAAAGACACGTTTCTGAGCATTTAAACCTGAAGCCCGTGCGCACGCTGGCGTTTGCCAACCTGCCCCCGGGCAACATGCGTGGACACCGGGCCACCGGAGCATGGTTGGCTCAAGGCATCGAGCCCCATTTCTGCTATGCACGATCCCGCGACGAGGCTGCGGCCATTGAGTTGGCCATGGAAGCCATGACCTTGTCGAGGGAGCTCGGCCCATCCACCGCATTCGTCATTCTGTCGGGTAATCAGTGGTTTACCCCCCTCGTACAGCGTCTACTTCGAGGTGGACACTTCACACTGCTATCGACACTGGAATCACCGTCTGAGCCGGACGATCTCCCTTCCGACTGTCAGGATGTATACCTGAACGCTGAATTCCTGCTGGGTGGCCCGGGGCGCAAGCTGGACCTCGCGCCTCCTGCGGAAGAAGAAGATGGCCCACAGTCCCAGCGTCCAACCGAGACCATCGCCATCACTGACGCCGCGGTGCTCAAGACTCTGGGAATCATCGAGTCCTACTTCGGTCAGTATGAGGAAATCTACCTGACGCCCCTTTTGAGAAAGCTTTCTGAGATCATTGATGATCCGAATGAAGAACCAAAAGTGCTCATCAACGATCTCGAACAGGCCGGCGCGGTCTGGCTGGAAAAGCGTCGCGGCTTCCCGCACAATTACACGGTTCTCCTGATGAATCTGGAGCACCCTGACGTAGCAGAGATCAAAGAATCATCATTGACCGATGGTCTGGACTATCCGTCTTACGCTGACGGGGACTCGAGCGACGAGGATGATGATTACCGTGATGATCACAATGATGACTACGACGACAGTTATGATGATGATAGTCGCGTCGACGATGACCAAGATGATGACGACGACATCGATGATGATGACGATTATCCCACCGCCTGAACACTGAATCTGCAGACATGGCCATCCAGAACGAATTGACCCCTCACGAGATCGTCGCCGAGCTTGACCGGTACGTTATCGGTCAGAAGGAAGCGAAGAAGAGCGTCGCCATTGCCTTGCGGAATCGCTGGCGACGGCTGAATGCGGCGGCAGACATCCGAGAGGAGATTGTCCCGAACAACATCATCATGATCGGCCCGACCGGTGTCGGCAAGACCGAAATCGCTCGTCGACTGGCGAAGCTGTCAGGTGCACCCTTCATCAAGGTCGAAGCCACGAAATTCACCGAGGTGGGTTATGTCGGACGGGATGTTGAATCCATGATCCGGGATCTGTGCGACATCGCCATCAACATGGTACGCGAAGAGCATACGGGTTCGGTCCAGGAACGCGCTCGCGTGCTGGCTGATGAGCGCATCCTGGATATCCTTATCCCACCTGTGCCGTCGAAGCCCGCCTCAAGGCCCCCGATCACCCCTATCACGACGCCGGGCGCACCAGCGACGACGCCAGCCGCGAAGAATACCGAGAATGGCACCTCGGATGAGGATGCTCTTCGCCAGCGGACCCGGGAGAAGTTCAAGCGCATGCTGGACAACGGCGATCTCGACAAGCGCGAAGTCGAAATAGAGGTTTCCGCCGACCAGTCTTCCATGCTCCAGGTCTTCGGGCCCATGGGGATGGAGGAAATGGGTGTCAATCTGCAGGACCTTTTCGGCAATATGGGCGGCAAAAAGCAGAAGAAACGTCGCGTCCCGGTCGAGGAAGCTCGCGAGATCCTGACAGCGGAGGAAGCCCAGAAGCTGATCGACATGGACAAGGTTACCCGCCAAGCTTTGGAACGCGTCCAGCAGTCGGGAATCGTGTTCATCGACGAAATCGACAAGGTGGCCGCACGAGGAGGTGCAAGCGGTAAAAGTGGCCCGGATGTCTCGCGCGAGGGCGTTCAGCGCGACCTGCTACCCATCGTAGAGGGATCCGGCGTGATGACCAAGTACGGAATGGTCAAAACGGACCACATCCTGTTCATCGCCAGCGGGGCCTTCCACGTTTCCAAACCCAGCGATTTGATTCCAGAACTTCAGGGTCGCTTCCCGATCCGGGTAGAGTTGGACAACCTGACCGAGGACGACTTCTTCCAGATTCTGACGGTGCCACGCAACGCGCTGCTGAAGCAGTACATTGCTTTGATGGCCTCGGAAGGGGTTACTGTTGAGTTCAAAGAGGAAGCGGTCCGGGAAGTAGCCAGCATGGCCGCAGCCGTCAACGAGGAGGTGGAGAACATCGGTGCACGCCGTCTGCACACGATCCTGACCACACTGCTCGAGGATTTGCTTTTCGACGTACCCGATGCCATGCGCGACGATTCATTCGTGATTGATCAGGACCTGGTTCAGCAGAAGCTCTCAGGTGTCGTCCAGAACCGGGACCTCAGCCAGTACATCCTTTGATTCCCGAGCAACAGTGGCCTCCCCTTCGACCTCAGCATATCCGGACTCCAGAAGGCCGTTCGTGATTGAGCGCGCGTCCGAATTCGGTCCACGCTGGGTCGCTCTGCTTGCAAAGACAACCGACCCCTCGCCATTCCTTCAGCCGGTATTCCTCGAGGGAATCGAACGTATTACGGGGTGGAATCGCGTGGTTGTAGACGTGCCAGAAACAGGGTTGGCGTGTTTGTTCATCCGGAGCCGTGGACCTGTTCGCGATGTTGTCCTCCCTCCTTTTTGCCCGTATACGGCGTTGCTGCCTGAAGCCGCGGCTTCATCCCCTGATTGGACAGCGCTCACTGGCCGTGGGACGGGTCTGCCCGCCAATCGCTTGATCTCACTTACGCCGGCCATTTCTGGACCAGAATCATCGGGCTACCGGCAACCAGCAGACACTGCTTCTGCTGAAGTGATCGCGAGGCAGACGTACCATCTTTCGACCGCACCGTTGGAGGATGCGCTCTCCTCGTGGTCAGCTTCGCCGCGCCGAACGTGGCGGAAGCATGCCAATGAATTCGAGTTCCGCGTGCATCCCAACTCCGCAGCTGAAGAGGCCGGGGAATCATGTCGTGACGTGATTGTGGAGCTGACTGAACTGGTAAAAAGCGGATATGCCCGCAATGGGCGGCGTTTTCCGCTTGAACCGTCCGATCTCGCCAATTGGGCCGTTGACTTGGTCGATGCCGGCCTCGCACAACTTTATTCGCTGTACGACCGCGACAAAGGCACGTTGGCAGCTGGCGTCGTAGCACTCAAGCATCAGCAGATGGCGTGGTACTGGCTGGCAGGAAGTGTGCCGGGGCCCGCCATGACCGTTTTGATGGGATACCTGCAAGACGACCTGCATCGCCAGGGCATCCCGGTTCTGGACCTCATGGGCGCCAATACGCCAAGCATCGCCGAGTTCAAGCGACGATTTGGTGGAGAGCTGACGCCCTACCTCCATATCCGCACCTCGACGCTGGCGGGATCCTTGATCGACCAAGCGGCCCATGCGGTCCGAAAGATGCTTTCCTGAGTTGGGCTCATGACGGGAATACCGAATCAACACACGACCAGCGATACCAATTGGAACTGGGGGTTTGCCCTCTTAGCGTTTGCCCTATTCGTGTGGCGGTATGGTTATGGTTTCGGGTTCAGTGATCAGGACGAGTTTCTCCCGCTGACCTTGCACCTGCTCAACGCCGACCTGTACCTGAATGATTGGTTCGTCGGTATGCAAACCGACGGGTTTTCGATTCGCTGGCCAGTCGCGCTTCTGATCGCTTTGCCGTCGACCATGCTTCCCGTTTGGGCTGTGGTTGGGTTGGTTCATGCAGCCGTTGCCCTTGGGAGCGCCATGGCGGTGGCGCGTCTGGCAACCACCATTTTCAGCTCCCGTTGGACGACTCTGCTGGCAGTTGTTGCGGTGATGGCAGTAACCTCGCGCTGGAATCCTGGGGGAAACGACATTCTGCATGCCATGCTGGTGCCCAGCAGCATCGCATGGTGCATGGTGCTCTGGTCCATTGAGCGACTTCATGGAAAACGATGGCTTCATGCGGGCCTTTTCCTTGGCGCTGCAACGCTGTTCCATCCGCTCATTGGAATGTTGGTTGGCCTGCTCCTGCTGGCCACCTTGTTGACCATCAATGAGGTCGGATGGAGACCGGTCATTCACATTGCCGTGCCTTTTCTGTTGGTACTGCTTCCGATTCTGGCACTATTGGCCTCCGTCGGCACCGGGCAGGCATCTTCAGATGTCGTTGAAGCCGCGCTCGACCCAACGACCATACTGACCCAATTGCGGGCACCCCATCACTATTTGCCTGGATCGTTCGTGGGAACGGCCTGGGCGAAGTTTGCCCTCTTGATTGTCACAGCGTCCTGCCTGCTTTGGCACGACCCGAAATCAACCGCTGCTGAATCGACGACCACCTCCTGGGATCGGAAAATCCTTTCGCGCATGATCGTCCTTCCTACTCTCGCACTGTCTGCTTCCTTGTTGGTGACCTGGTGGCCGATTCAATGGCCTCTGGGTCTCCGACTCCAGCCGTGGTCGATCGCACCCATGGTCCGGGTCGTGGCAACCATCGTCATTGTTGGATTCGGTGTGCAGATTGTCCATTCGAAGCTCAAAGCCCGACTGTTGAGGCCACAACCCGCCTCCAGGATGCTTGAGGGACTCATCCCACTAGTGGGTCTTTTGGTGTTGCTTCTCGCCTTTTCGCCTTCGGGAGAGCACATCAGAGGTGGCGCTCACGCGGACCAGGGACTACATGACTGGGCCATTGAAAACTCGGACGTGAATGCTGTTTTCGTGATTCCACCGTCGATGACGGGATTTCAATTCGGCGCAGAACGTGCTCAGTACGTGTCGTTCAAGTCATTTCCATTCGAACCCGATCCAACCATCGAGTGGTGGACGCGACTTCAGCAGATCGCACCAGTCGAAGAGGCTCTCCCGGGCGGGACTGCTCTCCAGGTACGATTGGATGAGGCATACGAGATGAGTTCTCCCGCCGACGTTCGAACATTCGCTGCCATGGAGAATGTCGATTATTTCGTCCGTCCAGCAGAATCGGAGAATGACTGGTCTGCTGATCTGGAAGCCGAATGGTGTGACGAGCAGTGGTGCGTATTCTGGGCAGGTCGTATCCTGACGCAGCCCTCACGACCCGTCACTCCTTGAAGCTGAAGAATCGCATACTCGCCCTGTTCGAGGATTCCGAATTCCGGGCGCCCGTATTGAAGCTCTTGTCGGGCACTGGCCTGGCATTCGTGATTGCGTACCTGGCTCAGATCGTCCTGCTCAGGCTCTTTCCGGACGAATACTGGGGAATCGCTGACTATGTGACTGCCTGGGTGTCCGTGCTCGCTCCCGTCGCTTCATTGCGCTACGAGGACGCACTGATGCTTCCTGAGGACCGTCGAAAAAGCGCTCATGCCTACCTCCTGGCTGTGTCGTCGGTCATCTTGTTTTCCACGGCGCTGCTCCTCGTGCTGAGCTTCTCGGATACGGCCATGGGCTTTTTCGAGGACAAGGGTGGGCAATGGATGCTGATTCTTCCCATGGCATTGCTTGCCAATCGTTTGGCCAAGATCAGTGAACTTTGGCTTAGCCGACAGGAATCGTTCGGTCGCATTTCAGCCGCTCAGGTTGTCCAGGCGGGTTCGATGGTCGGGGTCCGCATCGGCTCAGGCCTTCTGAAACCATCACCCGGCGGGTTGATCTGGGGATTCGTGGCGGGATTCGGCATGTCGTTTCTCAGCATGAGCGGAAGGGTCTGGACGACTTTGAAGGCTTCCCTGGCAGGAAGACCGAGCCTGTCAGACATGATGGCAGTCGCGCGCCGTTATCGGCGATTCCCCCAGTTCACGATGCCGGCAGCGATGATAAGCGGACTGATCACCCGATTGCCCATTCTGTTCATCCCGGAAATCTTCGGAATGGCGGTTCTGGGACAGTATTCGCGCGGGTTCAGCATCCTGTTTGTCCCGCTAAGCCTGTTGGCTGCCTCGATTGCACAGGTCTTTTTCGTGCGTGCCGTTGAAGCCAATCGCAGCGGTGGGCTCGCCACCTTCACCGGCAACGTCCACGCTCGATTGGTGCTGATGGCCTTCTGGCCCTCTGCCGTATTGATGGTGGCAGGCGGTGACATATTTGCCACCTTGTTCGGAGAAGAATGGCGTGAAGGGGCCTCTTACGTTGCCTATGTGGCGCCTTGGATCCTTCTGACAACGGTCGCCTCCCCACTGACGCGCCTATTCGACGTCCTTGAACGGCAGCGAATGGAATTGCTGATCACCGTACTGAGCCTGATCGTGATTGCGATCGCATTGTTCTTCGGTGGGCGAAGCAACGACATCCATACCCTCCTGCTTTACCTCGGTATTGGTGGAGCGATCGTCCGTTTTGGTCAGATTCTTTGGCTTCTCAGCATGGCGGGGTGCTCATGGTCGGCGATGTTCAGCCCCTATGTTCGCTATCTGCTAATCGGAGCACCGTTCCTGGCAGCCGTCTGGTTCACATCCACCTTGGGGTCGCCGATCGTCACGACGCTCGCAGGAACGGTCTTCGGCGTGGCTTTCCTCGGATTGAATGCATTGCGCGAGAAACTGATATGACGTTGATGACCTGCAGGCCTGATGCTCTGTCGAACTATCGCTCCTGGAACACACGAATGAGTGTTTGTGCGGTCCTTGCTGCATTGATGGTGGTCCCGCTCATCGGGTGTGGCTCTACGCCTCACGATGACCAGCAAGAAGCAATTCGGGTGATGACATTCAACATTCGTTGGGCCAGCCCGGGCGATGGTGACAACATCTGGTCCAATAGGTCTGAATGGGTCGCGTCGATCATCGATAGCAGCGAGGCCCACGTGATTGGCCTGCAAGAAGCTTTGCGACATCAGCTCGACGATGTGATGCGTGATCAGGCGCGTTTGGACTGGGTGGGTGTCGGACGGGATGATGGTGCCGACCAAGGCGAGTTTTCCCCGATTCTATTCGATTCGACGCGTTTGGAGCTGATTAGCTGGGACACGAAGTGGCTCTCATCTGCTCCTGATTCGATTGGCAGCGTGGGATGGGACGCTGCACTTCCTCGGATTGCGACGCGCATCACGCTTCTCGACCGGGTTACACTCGATACCCTGCAGGTGGTGAATACCCATTTCGACCATCGAGGGCAGCAAGCGCGCCTCGAGAGCAGCCGATTGATTGGCTCCTGGATCAGCGACTATGATGTCGCGCTGGGCGATTTCAACGTCGAACCTGATTCCGAGCCCTATTCGGCGCTGGTTGAAGCAGGATGGATGGACGCAGGCATTGATTGGATTCCTGCAGATGGTGAGCCTGGCACCTTTCGGACGTTCGATGCGGCGTCAGAGACTTCCGTGCGTATCGACTACGTATTCCATGCGCCCGGGTGGACGACTGTGCACTACGATGTGCTCTCCCCAGTCCGTGACGACGCCTATCCGTCGGACCATCTCCCCGTGATCGCCGATCTCATTCGCGAATAGACCCCAGATCTGATTCCCGACTAGTCTCCGGATCTGGCTTCCTCCTTGATTCCCGCAGCTGAGCGGTAAACAAAAAGCGGGCGGTGGCCATCGGCCACCGCCCGCTTGATATCATCCTTTCGGGATTTCTGAGCGGGTGATGAGATTCGAACTCACGACCCTCACGTTGGCAACGTGATGCTCTACCACTGAGCTACACCCGCTTTTCAGAGCGTGCAATAATACAGCACCGAAGCGTCTCGGATCAACCCCGGCATGCAGCTTTACATGAAGCTCACATTCTCTGGATTATCCGATCTCGAACGCCCGGCAGTTGTCCACATTGTTCGCCCTCGTGCCTTCTTGAAGCCTATTTTCAGACCTCCGGATTGCGGCTCCAAGCCTCACTCCGCTCACGATCTCATCCTCTATCTTCTCCCGCATTCATGGCTCAGCTGATCGACGGAAAAGCCATCTCGGCCCAAGTTCGCAATGAAGTCAAACAGGCTGTGGCCGAAAGAATCGCCGCAGGTCATCGGCCGCCTTACCTGGCAGTCGTTCTCGTTGGAGACGACCCAGCTTCGGCGTCCTATGTACGAGGAAAAGCTAAAGCCTCTGCGGAAGTGGGCATCCAGAGCGACACGTTGACATACGATGCATCCATCTCCGAGCAGGAACTCCTCGACATCGTTCAACGACTCAATGATGATGAAGGCGTCGATGGCATCCTCGTCCAGCTTCCCCTTCCGGATCACATTGACGACCGGAAGGTGATTCATGCCATCGATCCAGCGAAGGATGTCGATTGTTTCCACCCAGAGAGCGTCGGAAACCTCGTCATCGGTCTGGATGGATTCCAACCCGCCACTCCCGCGGGAATCGTGGAAATGCTACAACGAACCGAGATCCAGACCAGTGGAGCCCAGTGTGTGATCATCGGGCGGTCCAACATCGTAGGAAAACCGCTGGCCAACCTGATGCTCAAGAAGGGCCTGGACTCCACGGTCACCGTTTGTCACAGCCGCACGAAAGACCTGCCAGCCATCGCTCGTCAGGCAGATATCCTTGTCGCAGCCATCGGCCGCGCGAATTTTGTAACCGCTGATATGGTCAAGCCAGGGGCTGTCGTGATCGACGTGGGCATCAATCGGGTCGATGATGACTCGCGAGAGCGTGGTTACCGACTGGTTGGAGACGTGGACTTCGAAGCCGTTGAGCCCATTGCCAGCGCCATTACGCCGGTGCCTGGAGGTGTGGGTCCGATGACCATCGCCGTCCTGCTGCAGAACACATTGAGAGCGGCCACAGGCGCTTGAACACGCCATCTCATGAGGAGCTCTCTGCTCTCTCATGTTCCCAACACAAGGCATGTAACCTTATGGGTTGCATGCCTTTTGTTTTGGTCATCGCATCACAAATATAGGTCGCATATTTCCGCTTCCAGGACTTGAGGACTGGCCAAAGGTGACGATTCCTCACGTGTAGGCGCGCGTTCATTCAATACGATGATCGTGATCGTGCTGCCTACGAGGACAAACCAACCGACTCGTTCATCGACATGGCCATTCGCCTTTTCCCTTTCAAGATCACCATGCCTGGAGCTTCGACTCCTGACCGGGACCCGCGCCTCGCCAACCGCCGGCCAATGCGCTCCCTGTTGCTGGTGTTCGCTCTCTTCCTGCTCCCCGACCTAGCCTCGGCTCAGGCGGTGGGAGATTATCGGACCCGCGCTTCAGGAGACTTCTCCGACCCCAATATCTGGGAAACGTATTTCTGGGGAACCTGGTGGCCCAACGTAGGCCCTCCGGATATCAACGATGGCGTCATCACCATCACGTCGGGCACCACGGTCAATCTCGATGTCTCCGGCTCGTATGACCAGATGGTCATCGAAAACGGCGCTACGCTCAACGTCACCCAAACAGTTTCTTTCGTCGATGGCGCAGGTACCGACTTGGATGTTTATGGGACGCTGAATATCGACCGTACTTCCTCTGTCCAGGGAACCGCCAGTGCCATCTTCCGAAACGGCTCCTCGGTGAATATGCTTGCTGGAGACCGGCTGTTCTTTCGGAACGACTCCCAAGGGACGTTCGAGGCCGGTTCCAACGTTGATATCGCCTCCAACGGGCGTATTGTGATCCGCGACGACTCTGTCGTGGATATGGCAGCTGATGTTCAAATCAATTCCGGAGGGCGCATAGTCGTGCGTGATCGCGCTGCCACGACTGTATCCGGCGGAACGATCAACAACGAAGGTCTCATCCGGGTCATCAACCAGTCGAGCATGGCCTTCGGAAGCGGCGCAACCTACATCCACGATCGCAATGGTGACCGCCTCCCGACGGCGTCCAGGACGACGTGGGATGCCGGTTCCAACGTGATCATCAGTGGACTCACAAATAACTTGCCTGCAAATCTCAATGATACCTTTGGCAATTTCACCTGGGATAACCCTTCCCAGAGCGGTGATCTCGACCTCAATGGCAGGATAAACGCCATCGAGGGCGATTTCACGATCAATGACACCGGAAGCGGCGCCTTGATCTGGGATGGTTCTGGTGGAGGGTCTTCCCTGGACGTAGCCGGTGATTTCACGCTGAACGGTGGAGAGTTCATCATCGGTGACGGAAACACCTCTTCCATCGCGGTAGATGGAAATGCCTCAATTGGTTCTGGGTCCACGTTGACGCTTGGCGAAGGCGGTGGAGATGGCACATTGACGGTTGACGGAAATCTGGATCTCGCAGGAGACGTCAACACCACAGGTGGCGGATCGGGAACGATCGATATGAATGGTTCAACTCCCCAGAATATCAGCCAGACAGGTTCGACGACCGGAGACGTGAATCTGTCCCTGTCGGGAAGCGGAGGCGTAACTGCCTCAACCGACCTTTCCTTTTCAGGATCGATCACCGAGACTGCAGGTGGACTCGACATGGGTGGAAACGCCCTGACACTCGGTGGCGACTTGAACATCAGCACAAGCCTGACCAATGTAGATTCCATCGAATTCACGGGCACAAACAGCAGTGTCCTGACCCTGCCAGCCGGATCCCAGTCCGTCAATGGACTGACAGTTGACAAGCCCGGCAGCGACTTGACGCTTGGCTCGGACCTGACCATCACCGGATATGTCATCGTCCGTGACGGGACGTTCAATGATGGCGGATTTACCCTCACCCTGGCAGAGGGAGCCACTTTTTACAGTGATCAGCCCTGGACGGGGACCGTAACCGTTTCGCGTACCTACAGTCAGAACAGTGATGGATGGCGCATGATCGCGTCGCCTGTCGATGGCGTGAACTACAGTGACTTGAACGGCGCTTTCCTGACTCAGGGAGGCGCGTGGGCCGATAGCCCTGACGGGACATCGAATCTCCAGGCATTCAACTTCCTGACACAGGATTGGTCACCCCTCTCGGGTGCCGATGCCACCATGGGGGCAGGTACGGGATACATTCTCTATGCTTTCGCAGAAGATGATCTTGGTGCTTCCATCCTGCCCACGACCTGGACGGTGACCGGCCAGCCGGGTGCGCTCAGTTCTCAGGCCCTCTCTTACAGCGGCGACCCTGCCAGCTCTTACAATCTGGTAGGAAACCCCTCCACGGTCAACCTGGACTGGGATTTGACGGTGTTGGCCTCTTCCAATATTGGCTCCTCATACGCCACGTGGGATCCTTCAGGAACGACCGGCGGTGGCACTTCAGGCTACCAGTATTATGATGAAGCCAGCGGAACGGGAAGTGCCGGTCGATATATCGCACCTTTCACCGCTTTCATGGTCCAGGCTACCGGCGCGGGCTCATCGCTTGCACCCACAACATCGGAGGCTGCGGCAACGCAGACACCCGTGCAGTATGGAAAACGATCGGGTCCAGCTCCTCATTTTGTCCTTTCTGTGACCGGAGAGGCACTTTCCGAGCCTGAAACCATCCTCTCCTTCGGTGCAGAAGCCACTGACGAGTCGGGCCTGTTCGATGTCCACCGGTTGGCCCCGCTCTCGACACAATTCGTGACGTTATGGTCCGCAGATGATGAACGCAGGCTTGCGTTCGACGGCCGTACCATGCAGGAAGGTCGAGAAATCTATGATCTCGTGCTGGCGACCACACGCCCTGGCCAGTATACCTTGAGAACCGGATCGATTGTGGACATCCCTGAGCACTGGAATGCTCGTCTGATCGATCTCAGAACCGGCAACGAAATGGATCTTCTGGCTGGCGACAGCTTGCGTTTCCATACGGTGGACCAGGATGTAGTCACCGCTGACAGGAGACTCTCCGAGTCACGTAGTCCGCGCTTCAGAGTCATCATCGAGGATCCGGATCGCTTTGTTGGCGACGACACCGACTGGACCGTTGCTGGGAATGCCCCGGTGCTGTCCCAGAACTATCCAAATCCCTTCAATCCGATCACAACGATTCGATTCTCCTTGCCCGAAAGTGCACCTGTGAGACTCGAAGTATTCGACATGCTGGGTCGTCGCGTCTCCACGCTGATCGACGGCACACTCTCCAGCGGCTGGCACGAGTCACGCTTTGACGCGAATACGCTTTCCAGTGGCATGTACCTTTATCGTCTTTCTGTTGCAGGCCAGCAGGTTACCCGCTCCATGCTCCTGCTTCGATAGAGGTTTTTCGAAGGCGCTGTGAAAGCGTTTTCAAAAAAGGAAATTGTTGCCGGAAATCGGCTTAAGGAGTCCCTTCTTTCCGCGATACCTCCCGAGAGGAAAGGGAACAGTTCCCTCTCCTTATTCGAGTTCAACCGAAGACTCTTATAAATGGAGGTTATTCACATGCAGAAACTGAAAGCTTTTGCTGTTGCCCTGGTCCTGTTCGCAGGATTCTCGAACGCAGCTATGGCACAGTTGGCTTCGGACAACCACACGGTTACCGTCGAAGTCGCTGCAATCAACGAGATTGCAATCACTGGAAACGCTACTCTGACCGTCAACTCGGCCACTGCTGGTTCCGATCCAGTTGCAGCCACGGACAACTCCACGTCCTACGCTGTAACGACGAACGAAGCATCGGTCAAGATTACGGCTGAAGCCGACCAGAACATGCCTGCCGGCGTGACCCTGTCCGTCAACGCTTCCGCTCCTGCTGGTGCCGCTTCTGCTGGTGCCACGACGCTCAGCACAGGTGCTGCAGACGTTGTTACCGGAATGGGAACGGTTTCCCAGGGAAGCTTGACGCTGGCGTACTCGCTTGCTGCAACTGCTGCAGCTGGCCAGATGTCGTCAACGGCAGTCACGGTTACCTACACGATCACCAACTAATCAGTCCCCCCACTGACTAGTTGGCTCGTAGTAGAGCGTACCCAATCAGGCGATCCATGTACACGATTCTGACCTCATATGGCTGGAAATGTGCATGGATCGCCTTGTTTTTGGGCTTGGCGTCCAACAGCACATCATTCAGCGCCTCAGCGCAGACTCCTCCTCCCTTGCCCAACGCCATCCAAATGGCTGGCTCTTCATTGACGCTGACCCAGTCCGTTACCGTCTCCGTCCAGGAGATCAACGAAATCACCATTTCATCAGACGTTTCGCTGACGATCGACACGGCCACACCAGGAACCGGCCCCGACGCAGCCAATGATGCTTCGGCATCCTTCAATTTGACGACGAACGGCACGAACAAAAAGATCGTGGGTGCGCTCGACAGCAATTTCTCGAGCGGCATCTCACTGAAAGCCCTTCTTGTGGCGCCGACTGGCGGCTCAAGTTCAGAACAGACCTTGAGCAATGTGGCCGTCGATCTCGTGAATGGGATCACGCGGACCACGGCAACCAACCTTTCCATCACCTATACCGCCGAAGCAACCATCAATGCCGCTCCCAACGGCTCTGGTGAGTCCCGGACGGTGACGCTTACGCTGATGGACAACTAGCGATGAATCGCCAGCTGCAAACCATATTCCCCCGCTTTCTGGCTGTTGCCTGCATCCTGCTCGTTGTAGCGATGCCTTTGCGAAGCCAGGCCCAGGAGCTCCGATTCAATTCAGGCGGTGGCCCTCTAACGTTGACTGTCCAATCAGCTACGGCCGGCTCCGAGCCTGTCGATGCCCTGGACAACAGCTCCGAAATCTTTTGGGATGCCAACTTTGGCGTACCAGCAAAAATGACGGTCTCCACGATCGCACCCGGACAGAATTTCGACCTCTACCTGCTTCTCAGTGTACCCAGTCAAGGTGCTGGCGGACAGGGGGTTGTGCAGCCCGAGGTCCAGTTGATTGATGGAATGCTCGATACAGACCTGTTGACTGGTATTCCGTCCACCCTGCCAGGCCGGCAAGGTTTTGGCACTCTCGAATACCGTGCATCCGCTACTGTGTCCGATGGCAACAGTACGGAGCTCGGAGATGACTCTCACATCGTCACATTCACGCTTTTAGCTCAATGAAACGCTTCTTCCCCCTCTTTGCCCTTCTCCTGCTTGGAGGCACGTTTTCCCCTGCCGCGGCACAAATTTCCGTTCGCTCTCAGTTGAGTCACGACAAAACGGTCGTTCCAGGAGAGACCTACACAGGTGCCATCCTGGTTCGAAACGATACAGACGAAGTTCAGCAGGCCAAGGTCTATCAGACCGACTACCTGTTTTATGCTGACGGCACGAATTACTTCGGCGATCCGGGGCAATTGGATCGCTCAAACGCATCGTGGATCGAAGTAGCTGCATCCTCCGTGGTCATCCCTCCTCGCAATTCGATGGAAATCACGTATCGCGTGACAGTACCCGAGGATATCGATGGAAGCGCTCCTGCGGGCTCGTACTGGAGCATCATCATGGTGGAGGGTATTCCGAAGGATTCCCCGGAGAACATCGAGAACAGTCTCCCTGACAACAGCTACGGCGTACTTCAGGTGACCCGGTACGGCGTTCAGGTGGCTTCACACTTCAACGGAACGTCTGGTGCCGAACTCACGATCACGGAGTCGCAGCTTTCCCGATCTGACGACGCGGAAACGACGCTGAATCTGGCCGTGCAGAATGACGGCCACAAACTTGTTCGTCCGGATATGTGGGTTGAGCTGTATGGAATGGACGGTACCGCATTCGGGCGCATGGAAGGCCAGAAAAGCCGCCTCTACCCTGGTACCAGTGTTACCCAGCGCATCAAGTTGGGCAAACTCGATCCCGGCTCCTACCGCGCTCTCGTCATTATGGACGCAGGCGAAGAGGACGTGTTCGGAGCTGAATTCACCCTGAACATCGACTGATCCAACCCAACGCCTGAACGCTCTGCTACGTGAGCCGGTACTCAAACCATATCTCCCTGTTCGCCTGGTTAGCCAGCTGGTTCGTCGTTGTCATTCTGACATCGACGAATCCGGTATTTGGGTTCTTCCCGGATCACGCAGTCGACTATTCCGGCAATAGCGTCGAGACGAGCACGGATTCACTGGTTGTGGACTTTGCAGACATCACGATCGACATCGTCGGTGGAGACTCTCTGTCAGTTGATCCAGGAGCTGTGGTCACGGTTGTCTATCGCATTGCCAGCCAACACGATAGACCACTCACGCTCACGCCACACTTTGACATTCCTGATGGTTGGAGCATTGTTTTCGGCTCCCAGGATATCGAGCTCGAATCGTCGTCGACCGTTACCCGCTTCGTCACTTACAAAGTGCCTGAAATCGAGCTGGCAGGTCGGTACGAACCCACATTCAACCTTTCCGATGACAGCGACGTCATTCTGGCAAGCATCTCCTCAATCGTTCAGGTCCACTCCATTCATGACCTGTCCCTCGAAGCCGGGTCGACGCCTGCACATCTGGCCGCTGGAAAATCATTCGAAGTCCCACTGACGGTCGCCAACGACGGAAATGCCCGCATCGAAGTCAGCCTCAATGCCGACGATCGCGAGTACACCCGGGTCGAACTCCCCAAAAAGCGGGTTTCCCTCGATCCGGGTTCATTCGAGATGATCACGGCACGCGTTACGACGGATACCGATGCGAATCGCTCTCAGCGTATTGTCGTTCGCTTCGAAGCCGAATTGGTAGATGACGAAGAGATTTCGACATCGACCTCGGTCGCGTTCGACATCATTCCAATCTATTCCAGAATGCGCCCGAAGGCGGCCAATACCCCGCTTTCGCTCTCCATCGAGACAGTGGGAGACGAAAGTGGTGCCAATCCGCAGGCAACCATTCATGCCAGCGGCAAACTGTTTGGCGGAGACGTTCAGGTGGCCGCTACGTTGGCAGAAACGCCTCGCAAGAAGCTTTATGGCCAGGAGCCGCAGGTTACCGTTCAGTACGAACGTGAAAACGTACTCGTCACCGTGGGAGACCACTCATTCCAGACGTCGCCAATGACCCTGACGGGCGAACGGGGTGTCGGTGTTGCCACTGAATATCATCGTGATTCGTGGTCCATCAAGGGTACCCTCCAGCGTTCCAGAACAATCATTCCTGTGCAGGAACGAGCTGCTCTTTCTGCTTCCTGGCGTCGATCTGAAACCTCGGAAATTAGTGCCAACCTGTTGCACCGCAATGAATTTTACTCCGGCACCTTGTTTACATTGCGAGGTGTCACGCAGCCATTCGGTCCGACGTCAAAACTCGACGTAGAGTGCGGAATCTCCAACGGACGCACGCTGCAGGATCCTTCTTGCATGATCCAGACGCTGGGTAGTACCTCCCGCCTTTCGTACCGACTCAATGTCCAGAAAGCCTCGACCCAGTTCCCTGGAACGCTGGCAGGGACACGCATGGTTGCTGCATTTACTTCATTCAAGCTGGCCCAGGGATGGCGTCTTGAGCAGATGTCCACGCTCATCAACAGGAATCTGGGTAGTGGAGCCAACCGCAACAACCTGTATGCAAAGGTTGGATTGAATTATTCAACCCGACTGTCTGGTGGCAGCCTGTATTCAACCATCCACGGAATCCGCTCTACAGCCAAGTACGACCTTGTTGAGGGGACAACGCAGCGCACCGAGAATACACTTCGCGTCACCACTGGTTACCACATGCGTACCATGGGGTTGACGGCTACTTTAGAGCAGGGTCGCGCTTCGAACGATGCCTCTCTGACACCAGGCGGTCTATCCCGGTATCGGCTGAACGCCCGCTATAGTCCGACAGGATTCCTTCATCTGAACGGCTCCATGGAACGTTCTCAGGGCAACCTGTCCTCCATGGCTGTCGATCAGACGAACCGCCAGATGGGACTCGGCGCAACGGTCACCTTCAAGAAGGACATTCAAGCATCCATTGCGGCATTCAGGAGCTCTGTAAAAACCCACTACGAACAGCAGTACAGCTCGATTCGAAGCGGGCTTTCGAAATCATTCCGTTCAGGACGTGTGTTGAGTATCACGGCCCAGTTCAATCGCAACGAAGGTCGACAGTCACTTCGCACCGCGGACTATCGAATTGCGTTTGCCACTCCCCTGGAGCTGCCATTTGCAGCCCGTCGGGCTGGAAGTGACATCATTCGGGGAGAAGTCATCAATCAGGAAACGGGTCAACCCATCCCTGATGTGCTCCTTTTCCTGGGCAATGATTTGGCCATCACGGACTCCAAGGGTCGATTCCGATTCGTGCGACCTGGAAATGATATCGTCTTCATGCGTGTCGATGCCTCGTCGATCGGCTTCGATCGAACGCCAGCCGTGCCCATGCCCATGGAGATCGGGCCTGAACGGTTCAATGGAGAGACGCTGATCATTCCGATCACCCGTGCTGCAACGATTTCCGGAGTCATTCAGCTGTTCCAGAACTCCACAACCGGTGCCAACCTAATCGGTGCGTCCGATTCGGATCTTCAGATGACCGGCGGCCTCCACGGAGCCGTTGTTCAACTGGAAAGTGATGATCAACGTCTGCGCACGCGGACCGGGCGTGACGGTTCATTTGAATTCAATCAGCTTCCTTCAGGAGAGTACACCATCTCTGTCGTCCGGTCAGAACTCGCTGATGACCAACGACTTGAGACCAGTACCATTAAAGTATTGGTTGAAGCTGGAGAGGCTACGCAACTGAAGTTCAGGGTCGTTCCAGTCAAGAAGCAGATCCGCATGATCAAGTCGGGCAACATCTCTCTTGGTTCTGATGGGACATCCACTATTGAAGTAAACACATTGACGCCGACATCCGAATCAGATGCGGGCTCGTCGGACGTGGCAGTCCCGGCAACAGACACTGACAAATCATCGGCAGCGATCTCGGACCGCGCACAGGTGAGCTCTGATTCCACCACGTCTGCCACGCTATCCCGTGCAGGGCGCCAAACCCCTTCGACGTGGATCTCGGCTCTCAAGCAAACGAATGAGGGAGGTCTGAAAACGGCGCCTCGCAAGCCTGGAGTCGGCTTTATGCCGTACTACGTTGAGCAAGGCATGACGAGGGAATCGTCGTCCCGTCCTGTTTACCCTCTCCTTTTCGTCCTGTGTATCCTATTCCTCCTGGTCGACCTGGATCTGATTGTACGCTCCATCCTCAGTCGTCGTGCTGGCGTGATGCGTCAGATGCGTGAACCAGTTTGGATGGATACGGTCCGTATGGGTGTCCTTTATTCATTCACCATTTTGGTGACAACGACTTGGATGGGTGCTCTTGCTGGATTGGCCGTTTCGTTAGCCCTTTCCGGTCTCAGCGTTGCCATTGAATCGAAAGACACCTACCGTTCGATCCTGAATATCATGTTGCTCCAATTCGTGGGGAGACGCGGTTCTGGAGACTGGATCGCTTTCCGCAATGTTGCCGCGCAACTCCTGGACGTTTCCCTTGAAACAGCGACACTCCGACATTTGAACGGCATGGAGGAACAGGTGCCAACCCACCGTCTCCACGCCCTGGCCGACATCACGGGACACCACACAGAATTGACGGCTGTACATGTTGAGCTGGCCTTCTCCAGACTGTCCAACTTGCGCCAGGTGCGCGAAGTGACGACCGATCGTCTTGCCGAATTGAGACCTGGACACGTTTCCGAGCACCTGCATATTCATTTTGAAGATGCTGATGCGCAGTGGACCCGCTTGCACCTGACAGTGGCGGTCAGCGCAACGGACAAAAACCGGATCGTGGTTCGTGAGCTGATTGAAGCTGAATTGCTCTCAGTGGGCATCAGCATGAGGGATGCCCATCCGGTCACCGGTACGACGCCGTCGCTGCGAGTGATCGGTCGTCAGGAGACGTCCCAATCCGCGACAGTCACATCAAAGACGCGCATTGACTCCACCTCCAAAGGGAAACGACCTGGTTTAAGGCTTATCAAAGGCGGTGATGACACTGGAGAAACAGGAAAAGCAGCCTGACGGCACGTTTAGCGCCGTTCCGAAGCCCGTGCATTTGAATTCGGCAACCCAGAAGCCGATCACTTCCTGAAGTCGATGACTTCCAGAGGCCGATCACTCTGTCATTCTGACGGGAATATTTGGTCGTCAAGCGTGTACATCCTTCCCCCTCGAGGACTGTCCCATGTGGTGAGCTTCCTCGACTGAATGACCCATTGATGTACTCGTTCATTCCAGACGATGACCATGCGTTTCCTTAAGGCTCTTCCACTCGGTTTTGTCCTGACCCTGTTATTCGCTCCGCAGTTCTCCCAAGGACAAGATCTGCCGGATGTAACCGCCGAGATTCAAGCGACATCCTCCATTATCGTGGCTGGTGAGAGAGCCAGGGAAGCTCGCAGCCCGGAAGACTACCGGCTAGAGCACCTTGACGGAACGCTCATTCCCATTGCAGACGTTCTACCGCGGCGGTCAGACGAGGTCCTGATCGTTCCCCAGCACCAGCTGGATTTCACGCGACTGCACCGCTTGCATATCGACGGTCGGGATGAGCCCATTCTCGTTCGCAGGAATGACTGGTTCAAGTCTCTGTACTCCAACAAGCCGTTGGGCGCCATCGTGTCCGACGATGAGTCGGTAACGACATTTCGCTTGTTTGCGCCACGCGCTGAGCGCGTTACGCTGCATCTTTACCTGGATCGATTCCAGGATTTGAACAATCCGGAGCGCTCCATCAACATGACCAAAGACCCCGATGGCGTGTGGGAAGCTGAACAATCAGGCAATCACCATGGTGTCTTCTATACGTTCACGGTTGACGGACCAGACGAACCGGGGAATTACTTCTACGAGACTCATCCAGAACACATCACAGATCCGTATGCGTTCGTAAGCGACGACTCGTTCGGCAAGGCCATGGTGTATAATCCCGGACCTCCACCGGCACCGGTCAAAGGTGGGCGACCCGCCATGGAAGACGTGATAGCCTACGAAGTCCACGTTCAGGACTTCACAGACCGATTGCCGCTCCCTGATCACCTGAGCGGCACGATGCTTGGCATGATCGAGCCGGGCTTGACGAATGAGCACGGCGCTCCTGTTGGATTCGATCACCTGCTCGATCTGGGAATCAACGTTGTCCACCTGATGCCGACTCAGGAATTTCTGCACTATCCAGATGACGAGTGGCAGGCAGCATTCGCCGACGATCCTTACATGCAGGAGCAAGGGGTCGCCATGGAAAACTATCAGTGGGGCTACCGGACAACCCATGCATTTGCGGTAGAATCGCGATTCCGTTCCAAGAATGCACCGATTGGTGCTGAGCGCGAGGAATTCAAGCAGCTGGTGGAAGCCTTCCACGAGAAGGGCATCAGTGTCATTATCGACGTGGTCCCGAACCACACGGGCGAAAACATGGATGGCCGGCACTACCTGTTCAACTTCAACGCCATCGATCTGGCGTATTACTATCGAACGGACGGCGAAGTCCAGCATATCGGGCCGTTTGGAAATGAAACCCGACCAGAGGATCGTCCCATGGTCCAGCGCTGGATGCTTGATCAGCTCCGTCACTGGGTGGACGTACTTGGCGTAGACGGATTCCGAATCGACCTGGCGGGACAGATTGACGAGCAGACCCTGATCTGGATCAAGGAAGAGCTTCCGGAAGATCTGATCATCTACGGCGAGGCCTGGATTGCCCCAACCGATCCGGTCACGCGTGCCGATCCCGACCTGTACTGGTACAAGGCCGATGCTCCGATCACCTTCTTCCAGGATGACTCGCGGAATGCGTTCAAAGGGCCTGTTTCCAATCCATCTGACCCGGCAGTGGATCGCGGGTACGCCGGCGGAGACGGCACGCAGCGTGAACGCGCCATGATGGGATTGATGAACTCCTTCCCCGAGGAAGTTGACCCGAATCGTGGTATCAACTACCTCGATATCCACGACAACTGGGCACTCGCCGACCGTTTCTCTGATGAAGACTGGGACGGACGCAAGCACGTTGATGAAGCAGGCGTCCGGATTGCCGCTACGCTCCTGTTCACGTCACTGGGGCCGGTTGTCATTCACGGAGGCACCGAGATGTTGCGCTCCAAAGGCGCTGCACCCTTGATGGAAATCGTGAAAACCTCCGCCTCTGGAGACCTGGCCTATCACGGAAAGCGTGACACCTACAATCATCGTCGCGCCAATCAGTACGAATGGGAATTCGCGGGAGCAGGACCGGGTGAACGCCCGATCGATTATGCTGCCATGAATGCCTATTGGCAGGAGCTGGTTGCGCTACGCAATAGCGATACGGGCTCGGTATTCAGAATCGGCGGTGAAGTCCCAGAGGGTCATTACCAGTGGTTCACCCCGGATGACTATCAGCTGCTTGGGTATGTCACCGGTGGTGATGTACTGGTTCTGATGAACACGTCCTGGGAAGCCGCCAGCTTCGATATCACGGAGCTGCCTGCAGGGACCTGGCGTCAGCTCTCGGATGGAACGACCTTCGAAGACGATGGCTGCACGTGTGATCAAACCATTGAATCACACGGAGAAGACAACAACGGCACCATCCAGGTCACTGTTCCGTCCCGCTCCGCTCCGATCTGGGTGCGTGTGACCGAGTAGTTCCTGCGGATCAATAACCCCAGCTGGTCCTCACGAAGAAACGAGCCCTCCTTCAAATGCTTCACCGTTCACGGTGTAGCGATAGGAGATTTCGGCCGTCTTCTCGATGATGCGCGACACCGAGCAATACTTGCCAAGGCTCAGCTCGATCGCGCGTTTCACCCGCGCCGGGTCGATGTCTCCATCCAGATTGAAGTGCACTTCAACGGTCTCGTAGACCGAGGGCGCAACGCCGTCCGGCTTTTCTCCTGAGACGTCGATCGAGAATGCATCAATCTGTTGACGGCCCTTTTGCAGGATCGACACGATATCCACGCCGCTGCAGCCCCCGATCGCCATCATGAGGAGCTGCATGGGCCCAACACCGTTTCCTTTTCCGTCTTCGTAAGCCGTTCCGTCATCGATATCAATGCTTTGCCCCTGCGCATTGGTCGCTTTGAAATGGAAGTCCGCCTCCTGGCGTTCGAGATGGACGTTGACGATGGCCATGGTATTACACAGTTGAGTTCAGATTGAATTGGTGGCTATCAAGGCCGCGTGTGATGAGGTGTAAATGCGGGTTTATGACCTCTGAGAACGCGTTTCGGGCTATTTCTCGCTGGATTCAGACCAGTCCCAGTCTTGGAGGACTTCCATGGCCCGATAAGCGGTCAAGTCGTGCTGGATGGGTGTGACTGAGACCCAGTTGTTGTCGACAGCCCACAAGTCCGTGTTGGTGCCTTCGTCCAGGTTGACGAAGGTCCCCGAGAGCCAATAGTATGGCCGGTCAAATGGGTCCACCCGCTCAGCAAACTCCTCTTCCCATCTAGCCTGGGCCTGACGGGTTATCATGATCCCTTCGAGATCATCAAATGGAACGTCGGGAATATTGACGTTCAGAAGAATACCCGGCGGCATGGTGTTGGCCAGAACGTGCTGGACAATCTGTCGCGCGATACGACCCGAAGCCTCAAAGTCCCCTCCGCCCCATCGACAGTAGGAGAAGGCAATAGCCGGGATACCCAGAATGGCCGCTTCTGTGGCCGCACTGACCGTACCAGAGTATATGACGTTCACGGCCGTATTCGGACCGTGATTGATGCCTGACACCACGATGTCGGGTTGACGAGGGACCAGCTTGTTCAGCGCCAGTTTCACGCAGTCAGCCGGGGTCCCCGAAATGGCATGTGCCGTGATCTGCCCTGAAGGGCCTCGGAATGGCCAGGGTCGTGCACGCACGGGTTCACGCATGGTGATCGCGTGCCCTACGGCGCTCATTTCCTGCAAGGGGGCGGCGACGATCACGTCACCAATGGGATCTAGCGCAGCCGCCAACGACAGGATTCCGGCCGCCTCGATGCCATCATCGTTGCTAACAAGAATGAGCGGCCGCTCGCTGGTGGAAGTCATGCGTCAGAGTCGTTTCGAATGATTACGATCAGTAGCTCTCGTCAGGCGATGGGAAATCGCCGGAGCGCACATCAGCTATGTACTGCTGGACGTGTTCACCGATCTGCTGGTCAAGTTGGGCATAACGCCGGACGAAGCGGGGATTGAAGTCAGTCGTCAATCCAAGCGCATCGTGCGTGACCAGCACCTGACCGTCACATTGCCCCCCTGCTCCAATTCCTATGGTAGGAACTGAAATTGAGGCGGTGACATCCGCGGCCAGATCAGCCGGGATCTTCTCGAGCACGATTCCGAACACACCGGCTTGCTCCAGGCGAACGGCGTCTTCCCGCAGTTCTTCAGCCTCGACCTCGTCCCTGGCCCGCACCTGATACGATCCGAAGCGGTAAATGCTTTGCGGAGTCAGTCCCAGGTGGCCCATCACCGGAATGCCAGCCTCCAGGATGCGCTCCACGGTTGGAACGATGGAGCGCCCTCCCTCCACCTTCACGGCGTGTGCTCCGGACTCTTTCATCACGCGAACAGCTGACGAAAGTGCTTCCTTGGTATTTCCCTGATAGGATCCGAAGGGCAGATCAACCACCACAAGCGCCCTGTGTACACCACGAACCACACATTGCGCGTGGTAGACCATCTGATCCAGCGTAATCGGCAAGGTGGTCTCATGACCTGCCATCACGTTGGAGGCCGAGTCGCCTACCAGGATGACGTCAACTCCGGCGGCATCAAGGATGCGTGCGGATGTGTAATCGTAAGCCGTCAGCATGGCAATGTTGATGCCGGACGCCTTCATGTCCTGAAGCGTGCGGGTGGTCACCCGTGGCGCATCTTCAGGCGATCGATTCTGGGAGGTTCGCGTGCTCATGCGGAGGCCTGTTTCGTGATATCCTGATTTGAGCAGCGATGCGCAAACCAAGGAATGACCGTTTCGCCGGATCAGCTATTTCCGGCGAGGAGGGCCAATATAAAGACAGGCGGGCGCCCAAAGGGCGCCCGCCTGCTCACGACACGTCGTGTAAATCAGTTGACGTCGGAGACTTCTTCCTCGTCTACATCAATTCCGAGGCTGCGCGCGATATCGACGTTGATATTCACTACGCGATCCGGGTTGACGTAAAGCAGCGCAGGAGAGCGGACAACGATATCGAGGCCTTTTTCGGCTGCGATGGTGTCAATGGCATCCTGAACCTGCTGGAGCAGCGGCGCCATCAGCTCATCCTGGCGGACAGCCAGTTCTTCATCCTTGGCAGCAGCAGAGCTCTGGATTTCCTGCTGAAGGGTAGCCAGCTCGGCTTCGCGCTCAGCACGGCGCTCCTCTGAGAGGAGTGGCTGCTGACGCTGATAGCGATCAACACGCTCCTGGAAGTCCTCGGCAAGCGCCTGTAGAGCTTCCTGGCTCGTGCGATACTCAATCGCCATCTGCTGCTGGACTTCCTGGTACTCCGGCATGTAGGTGATAATGATTTCCGGGTCGGCATATCCAATCTGAATGGATTGAGCCTGGGCATTCGTAGCCAGCAGGCCACCAAGCATCAGCACGGAAAGAAATGAATAGATCGAAGCTTTCATGATTCGTTTGTTCACCCGGAGACTCATGCTCCGGCAATGATTGGAACGGAAACCAGTCCCGTCCTGGTGATTGAAGAATGGTTTGTCAGCCGCGCGTACTCTCAACGTCTATGCCAAGTTCTCTCAACACGCTGTCTGAGAGATTGTATTGGTCGCGCTTGAACATGAACAGGAACTCGCCTGAGGAATCGAAGATGTAATCATACCCTTCAGAGGTGGCTACTCCGTCGATCGCCTGCAGGATTTTCTCTTGCACGGGACGCATGAGTTGCTCCTGCTGAAGGAAGATGTCCCCTTCCGGGCCGAAGTACTTCACGCGAAGGCGCTCGAGGTCTTCCTCTTCCCGAAGGATTTCCTGGCGACGACGTTGGCGCTCTTCATTCGTATAGAGCAGCTCGCGTGCCTGATACTCGCGGAATTTCTCATCCAGATCCGCCTTCATTTCGTCGAGCTCAGTTTGCCAGGTCTGCGCCATACGGTCCAGCTGCTGCTGGATGGTGGCGTACTCCGGCATGTTGGACAGGATGTAGTCCGAGTCGATGTAGCCGATCTTCTGCTGAGCCTGCGCGTGCTGCGCCGGGATGGCCATGATGAGAGCCATCAAAAGCCCTGCTGCAAAACGAAAGGTGTGTCGCGTCATGATGATGTCGTCCTCTTCGTTTGAGTCCGAAAGGTGTACTCAATACTGGACTGATCAGGCGGTTACTGTCCGAAACCCTGACCCAGGCTGAACTGGAATGTCCATTTTTTCGACCCGTCGTGTTTGGTGTTGATGGGCTCGAATTCGTCGTAGTTATACCCGTATGCCATCTCGACCATTCCAAGAATGGGCAGGAAGAAGCGCATACCGAGTCCCGCAGAGCGGAACAGGTCGGTTGGGTTGTACGAATCGAATCCGTCCCAGGCATTCGCAGCATCAAGAAACAAATATGGTGCCGCCTGCAGCTGTTCGGACGTAATTGCACGCCAGCGAAGCTCTGCTGAGTACTTGTTCAGGATGCGGCCACCAAAGGGATCGTTGTTTTCGCTACGCGGGCCGAGAGCACCGAGCGGATAGCCTCGCATGTACACGATATCCTTCCCGAAGTACGAGTAGAAGCCCTGCGTTTCGAATGGCGAACCGCCCACAATGAAACGCTCGAACTGCACCTCTTCACCGGTCAAGGACCCAATGTATCCGTAGTCGGCGCTCAGACCGATGGAGACCTTGGGTGCAATCGGCGTATTCCACGAATTGCTCATGCGCCACTTGTGGTACTGAATCAGGTTGCCCAGCGGCGGAGCGATCTCCAGGGACAGATTGAATCGGGAGCCAGAGGACGGAAACAGCGGGTTGTCCGTGTTATTCCGCGACAGGGACTGCGTAAGGGTGACTTCCTGGCTCACGCCGCTCGGCAGCGTGGAAATCCAGTCCGCGTTGTTGTAGTACTGGAATCCGACCTGCGTTGACGTGCTGAACCACGGATCCGGCCACTTCAAGCGCTGCGTATAGAACACGCGCTGGGAGAAGGTTTGCAGATTTCCTGCATCATCATCCGCAAAAGAATACGTGTAGCCGGAGATGCGGGAATAGGAAGTCGAGAAGCCAAGCTGCCTCGGTTTACCCCTGAACCAGGGCTCCGTGAAGGAAACCGAGTACTGCTGGTAGCGGCGACCGTTGGTCTGGATACCCACGGAGAAGCGCTGACCGTCCCCTGCCGGGAGAGGCTTCCACTCTTCTCCCTTAAGCACGTTTTGCGCCGAGAAGTTGTTGAAGTTGAATCGCAACATCAGGATGAGACCGAACCGTCCCCACGTTCCTGAGAGCTCAAGCTGATCCGTACCGGTCTCCTCCAGATTGTACTGGAGATCAACGGTCTTGGAAGCCTCCTGGATGTCCACACTCGGACCTGCACCCAGTGACTCCGGAGTGAAGTAGTTGAGCTGCATCAAACGACGGATCGATTCCTGTATCTGGGCGCGGGAGAATGTGCTCCCTGGAATCGTCGTCAATTCTCGACGGATGACATGGTCTTTCGTTTTGGTGTTACCAGCAATGCTGACCGTTCCATACTCATAGACCTCGCCTTCAAAGACATCGAACAGGATGTCGAGGCTGTCATTCTCAACTGTGATCACGGGCTGGATGTTGACCCGCATGTGACCATTGTTGAAGTAGAGACTCATCACGTCGTTGTTCTTGCCAACGCCGAACAGATTCTCATTCAACTTCTTGGAGTTGTATACGTCGCCCTCCAGCAATCCGAGGCGCTCAGACAACTGTGCATCCGAGTACAGCGTGTTGCCTTCCCAATCGATATCGCGGATGTGATAGAGCGGCCCTTCACGCACATCGACTTCCACAACCATGTGCGGCTTGCCCGTCGATTCATTCACGATATACACGGAGTCACGCAGCACTTCAGCGTCGTAGTACCCGCGTTGGTTGTAGCGGTCCACGATACGGGCCATATCGCCCTCGTACTCGTCCTGATTCAGCTTTCCGCTGCGCCAGAATCGCCACCCGCCTTTGGGCTTGGTTTCCATGGCGCCGACGATGGCCCCTTCAGCCAGGCCCTCGTTGCCGTTGACGATGATGTCCTTGACCTTGACCTTTGGGCCCTGATCAATGGAAAATGTTAGCGAAGCGGTATTGTCCTCGTGGTCAACGCGCTGAACATCCACTGAAGCCAGTGGCCGTCCCTTCTCGGCATAGAACTCTTCGACGATCTGGATACTGCGGGCTATGCTGTTCTGATGGACCGGACCGCGAGCAATCAGCGGTACCTCTTTCCGGAGATCCTTCGCGTGCCCCTTCTTGATGCCGCTGAATTCGTAGTCGCGCAGCTTCGGAACTTCACGTACCCGGATGACGAGGTACACCCCCTGTCCCACCTTTCGCTCCTGGACAATCTGCACGTCCTCGTAAGTGCGCAGGCGGTAGATGGCCCGAATGGCATCTCCGAGCGCTGGATCGCCCGGTACCGTCAAACGCTGTCCGATCTGCAGACGCGACGTCTGCTGAATGAAACTGTTGGCGTATTCGTCGGAGGCTCCCTCAACGGAGATTCCGAGAATTTCCACGATTTCGGGCGAAATCCCCGAGGCACTGGCCGTAGTCGGCAGACCAGCACCATTTTGAGCCATCGCCGGCAAGGTGCCGAACACGAGGGCAAATACAATCAACAGGGCGCTCAAACGCATGTGACGTCGGTTTTTCAATTGCTTCGAGATCCTACCGCACAAGATTGGCAATGAACGGCTCGTGTCTGAGGGGTGTTTCCTTTGCAAGGGGGCAATCATGTGTACGGAAGAAACGCACAGCCGAATGGCTTATTGCCCCGTCCAAGCCGGTTAAAGATCCATCACTGCTCGGTCAGGACAGCGCCGAAACGGCGTTCCCGATCCTGGAAGTCGCAGATCGCTTCGAAAAGATGATTGCGTCTGAACGTGGGCCAGTAGACTGGTGAAAACACCAATTCCGTATAGGCCATTTGCCAGAGCATGTAATTGGAGATACGCTGTTCACCGCCTGTCCGAATGAGCAGATCCGGATCAGGCATACCATGTGTGGAAAGCCGTTCGCAGATCAAATCCTGACCGATGGCCTCCACATCAAGTTGTCCGGACTGAACATCGCTGGCGATTGACTGCATCGCGCGGGTCAGATCCCATTTGCCGCTGTAGGACAACGCCAGCGTGAGCGTCATCCGATCATTTGCCTTCGTCTCTTCCATCAAGGACATCAACTCTTCCTGTGCTTTCTCAGGAAGCTGGTCTGTCGCACCGATCGCATTCAACCGGATATTGTTCTCGTGGAAGGTCCGAGCTTCTTTTTTCAGCGCTTGAATCAGCAGCTTCATCAGCGCCGATATCTCTGAAATCGGGCGCTTCCAGTTCTCTGTCGAGAACGTGTAGAGCGTCAGGTGCGAAATCCCCAGTTCGGCACACGCCTCCGTGGTGTCCCGTACAGCATGGACGCCCTGCCTGTGTCCTTCTACTCTGGGAAGACCGCGTTCGCGCGCCCAACGTCCGTTGCCATCCATGATGACAGCTACGTGCTCAGGCAGCGGGCCGCGAGCCTTGATCGACTCAATAGTATGTGGGGCGGGTTTGGACACTGGTTCTTCCGAAATCGTCCGGAGTAGTCGCTGGCGACTTGTCAGGCGCAATCAAGTGATGCGCTGACGACACGATCAGAGTTTCAGGATGTCATTGAATATGACAAACACCATGAACAGGAGCAGAATGACCATCCCTACCTGCTGGAGAGCCATGCGAATCTTTAGCGACGGTTCGCGACGCACGATACCCTCGTAGATAAGGAAAACGAGATGTCCTCCATCGAGAGCTGGAATCGGCAGAATGTTGATGATGGCCAGTGTGATCGACAACATGGCCACGATATTCCAGAAATACGGCGCGCCCATGTCGGCCGCTTCCCGGGTAACCCGTGCGATCATGACGGGCCCTCCAATGTTCTCGCGGAAGCTGTCCTGACCCACGAAAATCCGTTTCAGGCTGGATGCGACCATCCGGGTATTCAACCACGTATCCGAAATGCCACTCGGGATGGCGGATGCGAGTGTGTATTCCTGCAGGCGAACAAGCTGGCGGATCCCCAGGACGAATGGAGCATCTGACTCTGCGTCCCGCGCAATGGAGAGATCGTAGAGTGTTCCACCCACTGCCTGCAGTGAATCCGGGAGGCGAACACCCTTGTCGGCGAGGCTGGCTGACACGCTGTCCGGACGCATAATGCGCAGACGAAACGAATCGCCACTGACAGATTGAAGGGCCGGCGTGATTTGCTGGAAGAACGTTATGCTCGAGTCACCGATGGCGACAATGTGATCTCCAGGAAGCAGTCCCGATTCGTTGGCAACCGAACCTTCGCTGACCAGACCGACGATCGGCGCGTCAAAGTCAATTCCGAAGCTTCCACCACTCTGATTGAGCTGCGTCATGATGTCGCGAGGACCCTCGAGACGAACGGGCTCGCCGTCACGGACAACGTCGATGACAAGTGGATCAGCCAGCAGCAGCTCCTCCATCCCACCAAGCCCTTCGAGTACATCTACGGGCTTACCGTTGACCGCTGCAATCTGGTCGCCGGTTTCCAAGCCCATCTGGGAGGCCACACTTGATTCAGCGACGATGATGGCTCCTACGGCCGGTTCGTACGCTTCCCCATAGGTCGCTTTGAGGCCCGCGAAGATGATGGCGGCCAGGATGAAGTTGAACAGCACTCCTCCAGTGATGACCAGAATGCGCTGCCAGACCGGCTTGGCTCTGAACTCCCAGGGTTGCGGTTCCTGGTCCAGCTCATCAGTGTCCATGCTCTCGTCCACCATGCCGGAAATCTTGACGTAGCCACCCAACGGTGTCAAGCCGAGAACGTATTCCGTTCCTCCGACCTTGGCGCCAATCACTTTCGGCGGAAATCCGACCGAAAACTTCTCCACCCGCATCTTGAACAGCTTGGCAAAAAGGAAATGACCCAATTCGTGTACGAAAACAAGGATCATGATGGCCAGGAGAACCCAGCCGATGTACGGGAGAAAGTTGAGAATTGCGTCCATGAAGGGCGTCTTTGGGTGCGTGCGGTCAGCGAATCTGCGACTCCGAGCACGCTGTAATTCCGCGTCCCTCCGGGTAGTTCCACACCATGGCGATTCCTCGAAAAGGATTCGTCAACGCCCTCACCTCTTTACTGCGCCTCAGTCCTAGGGTCAGTTCCCCACATGTTGGCGCACCCAGGCTCGTGCTTCCCCATCCAATTCAAGGCGGTCCTCGATCGTCGCTGCCCCTCCGGATGAAATGGCTTCAAGAGCCCCACCGATCAACTCCGGAATCTGCATGTACGCTACTCGATCGGAAAGAAAGAGGGCGACCGCCTCCTCATTGGCCGCATTCAGTACGGCTCCTGCCCCCGCCCCCATCTTCAGCGCATCGAATGCCAGGCCCAGACACGGATAGCGTTCAGGCTCCGGTTCCCTGAATGTCAGCGTGTGCTGCTCTCTCCAGTCGAGGACGGGGTGAGAGGATGACCATCGCCCGGGAGCTGATATCGCGTATTGAATAGGCACCTTCATGTCCGGTGGACCCAGCTGCGCCTTGCTCGATCCGTCGACGAACTCGACCATCGAATGGATGATGGACTGAGGATGTATGGTCACATCGATTCGATCGGCGGGAATGTTGAAGAGCCATCGGGCCTCGATAACCTCCAGTCCCTTGTTCATCATTGTCGCCGAGTCAATCGTGATCTTGGGGCCCATATCCCAATTCGGATGATCGAGAGCCTCAGCTCTGGTAATATCACCGAATGACGCCAACGGGCGGTCACGGAACGGTCCTCCAGACGCTGTCAGGATCAGTTTCCGGATTGATGCGACAGGCTCGCCGACCAACGATTGGAAAATGGCAGAGTGCTCACTGTCGACGGGAAGGATATCCGCTTGGTGTTTGTGGGCCACTTCGGAAATGATGTCTCCAGCGACAACCATGGTTTCCTTGTTGGCCAAGCCAATGCGGCGTCCGCGCTGAAGCGCGGCTAACGTGGGAATCAGCCCTGCGGCCCCAACCATCGCCGTGATGACGCAATCGACGTCCTCGAGTGCAGCAACCGACTCAACCCCGTCGGCTCCGGACAGAACCTCGCACGAAACACGCCCCCGCAGCTCCTTGGCTGCTGCGTCATTGGCCAGCGCCACCACTTCGGGATTAAATTCCTTGATTTGCTGCTCAAGCAGATCAACACTTTTGCCTGCTGCCAGTCCGCGGATCCGGATTTTGTCCGGATGCTCGCGAGCAATCTCAAGGGTTTGCGTTCCGATGGATCCCGTCGATCCGAGTATCACCAGATTCACTGGGAGCTCTAAAGAGTCCATGCAGGAGAGGCGCGAAGTGTGGGTGTGGGCAGAATGGACGGGTCCCGAAACATACGGGCCTTGGCCGCGATATTAAAGCGCTCGCTGCCTCCAGCAGGCCCATTCAGAGGGCCATTCCGTCACTATCCGGATTTCCATGACGATCCTTCGATCCAGTCGGCCCTTTTCGTTTCTGCTAGCCGTTCTCCTTGCTTCCGCAGGCCTCATGACGAGTGCCGTGATCAGCCCGCGTTCGGCGAGTGCACAGAATGTTGAGGAATCCCAAGTCGGACGATTCCAGCTGGCCGAGTCCTTCCTGCGGGCTGCTCAGTATGAACGTGCCATTGGCATGCTGGAACATCTGTACGCCGAAAGCCCAGGGACACACGTGTTCTATGAGCGCTTGCGAGAAGCCTATGAGAGCGTCAAGCGATATGACGCTGCCATCGCGCTCGTTGACGACAAGATCTCATCGGAAACTTCCCCCACTGCTTACCTGACAGAAAAAGCCCGCCTTCTCTACCTCAAGGGAGACGAGGCTGGTGCGCGTGTCCAGTGGGAACGGGCGATAGCGACCAATCCGACATCACCGAGCGTCTACTTGCTCGTTTATCGTAGCCTCCTCCAGCTTCGTCTGTTCGACTACGCCATCGAAGTCCTCGAAGATGGGCGCAGCGTCATCGACAATGACACGCTTTTTCAGACGGACCTGGCTTACCTCTACAATCTGACCAATCAGCCGGACAAAGCGGTCGGAAAATTCCTGGAGCTGCTGGCGCTGAACCAGAATCAGCTCAACTATGTCAAGAGCCAACTGGGGACCTTCCTGAATTCCGAAGACGCTATTGAAAAGAGCATAGCTGTTGCGCAGGAAGGCGTTGCCAACGAGCCGCTCAACCGTTCGTTCAGGGAGCTGTTGGGATGGCTGCTGGTCGAAGGCGATGACTATCGTGAGGCGCTCGAAGTATACCGCGGTATTGATCGTCTGGACCGCGAGGAAGGACGTGTCCTGTTCGGATTCGGTCTGATTGCCGCCGATGGCGGAGCCTACGATGTGGCCCTCGAGTCATTCGACGAGGTCCTGAGTCGGTATCCCGAAAGCGCCTCGGCTCCGGAGGCCATGCGCGGTCTGGCCATGATGCAGGAAAAGTGGGCAGAGACCCTTGGTGAGCAGGTCTTTGATATTGCTGGCACCCGTCAGGAACGGAATCACTGGGATGAAGCCCTGGAAACGTATCAACGCTTCCTGATTGAATATCCGCAGCATCCCCAGTTCCCTGATGTCCTGCGACGTATCGGCTCCTTGCAGCAGGACGTGTTCTTTGATTTGACCGCCGCCGAAACGGTCTTGAAAGAGGTGGTCGCGCGGTACCCTCAAACGGATGCCGCTAATCAGGCCGCATATGATCTTGGCCGATTGGCCGTCACGCAGAACCGATTGGAAGATGCCCGCATCCAGTTCAGCCGCCTGCTGACCCGACTGCGTACAGGCGATCTGGCAGATCTGGCTCGCTATGAATTGGCCCAGCTGCACTTCTACAAAGGAGATTTTGATGCAGCCGACAGTTTTACGCGGGCCATGCAGGAAAACACGTCCACCGATGTGGCCAATGATGCCATTGACATGAAAGTGTTACTCATTGAGAGCAAAGGGCCGGATTCACTCAATACACCGCTGAGACGATTTGCCCGGATTCAGTTATTGACGCGTCAGCGGGACTATCAGGTCGCCCTGAATCAGCTCGATGACCTCATGAACGAGTTCGGCCAGCACGCCCTGGCTGACGACATGCTCATGGAGAAAGCGCAGCTGCAAGCACGCACCGGCGACACGGAAAGCGCGATCATGACCTATCTGCAGCTTCCCCTGCTCCACCCTGCAAGTTTCTACGGGGCACAGAGCCTGGTAGAGGCGGCCAGCTTGCAGGCTCGATTTGGATCTCCGGATGAGGCGGTCGCCACCTATCAGCGCGTGCTGACCGAGTATCCTGGATCCTTGTTGATCCCGACTGTCCGGGAGGCGATCCGGGCACTGCGAGGCGACGAATTGGGTTCGTGACTTCGAACCGTTCCCGCACTTGCTGCGTTGCCCTGTTTTCTCGCCATCCGTTTGCTTCTGGAACTGAAATCTGAATTGACCTGATGAGGAAGTTGACCTCGTTTGCTACTGGTGCCCGACTCGTCGCGTTGCTTGCGCTGACGATGTTGCTTTCGGTTCGCTCAGCTACAGCTCAGGATATCCTGATCCCAATGGACGAGTCGCAATCGGACCACCTCAAAGCCTATGGGCTGACTTTTTGGGCGCTTGAGCGCCAGGTGGACGTGGATTGGCTTCTCAACTACCGGGGTGGCTCCTTCCTGATGGTCCGGGAAGCAGACATCGAGGCGGAATTGCGGGTTCGAGGAGTCCATTACGAAGTCATCAGTGGGTCCCGTACGGCTTCCATCATTTCAGAAGTCGAATCGGATGCCGCCAATACCTCGGTCGTGAGGCTGGAGAAACCACCTAAGATTGCAGTCTACGCTCCGGACCAGACGCTGCCATGGGATGATGCCGTGCTTCTCGCGTTGACTTATGCAGAAGTGCCCTATGACATGATTTACGATGATGATGTCCTTGGAGGTGCTTTGGATGAGTATGACTGGCTTCACCTGCACCACGAGGACTTCACCGGCCAGTTCGGGAAGTTCTTCAACTACCGGACAACGGCCTGGTACATCGAACAGCAGCGCGAAGCCGAGATGACCGCACGTCGTCACGGGTACCGAAAAGTCAGCGATCTCAAACGAGCTGTCGTGCAACGCATTCGCGAATACGTGGGCGGAGGAGGCTTCCTTTTCGCCATGTGCTCAGGAACTGACACGTTTGACCTCGCACTAGCCTCTCATCAAACCGACATCGTGCCTGCTGAATATGATGGTGATCCTGTCGATCCTGACGCACTTACGCGACTCGACTACGGGCACACATTCGCATTCCAGGACTTCCGTCCGGTCTTCAATGCGCGTGAGTATGAGCACTCCGACATCGACTCCGGGCCTCCGCCACAGCCGTTGCGTAATCCGGCCGTCGACTATTTCACGTTGTTCGAGTTCAGCGCCAAATACGACCAGGTGCCGACGATGCTGACCCAGAACCACGTGGCCACGGTCAAGGGATTTATCGGACAGACGACCAACTTCAGGAAGCATCTGGTCAAGCCGAATGTGGTCATTCTGGCGGAAGCACCCGGTCGCAACGAGGTTCGCTATCTCCACGGTACGTTCGGTGAGGGCACGTTCACGTTCTACGGCGGTCATGATCCAGAAGATTATCAGCACTTCGTGGGTGACGAACCGACTGACCTGAGCCTGCACAAACACTCCCCTGGCTACCGCCTGATTCTGAACAACATTCTCTTCCCGGCAGCCAAGAAAAAGAAGCAGAAAACGTGAGCAATTCCCTTCCCAGAAAACCACCTACGGACTCGCACACGATCATGAGCGAGTTGGTCCTTCCCAACGATACCAACGGGTTGGGCAATTTGATGGGTGGTCGTTTGCTGCACTGGATGGATGTCTGTGCAGCCATTTCAGCTCAGCGACACTCCGGGGTCGTCTGCGTGACGGCGTCGGTCGACTCGGTCGAATTCCACTCCCCCATCCTGCAGTCTGAAATCGTGATCCTGACAAGTTGGGTCAACCGAGCTTTCCGGACGTCGATGGAAGTGGAGATCAAGGTCGAAGCAGAAAACCCGAGAACAGGAACATGCCGAATGGCCAACCGGGCCTTCTACACGTTTGTGGGAATGGGCTCTGATGGCAAACCCACCCCAGTGCCGGGAGTCGTCCCTGAAACGGACGCACAGCAGGTGGCATTCGATGAGGCCGGACGACGCCGTCAGTTTCGCCTGTTCACGGCAGGACGCCTCGGCGATGAAGACATCCAGAGCCTGCAGGAGTACATCGGGTCGATTCGTCACGATCGAAATTGAGTCTGCGCATGCGGACGCGTCTACCCAAGATCGCCATCCTGTCAGCCCGCCGGATCAGGCTCGTCTTCCTGGCATCGCTGTTCGGTTTAGCCTCAGTGAGTAGTGCCCAGGATGCGGTGACTGATACACCTGCATCCGGAACGGTCCGCATCTTCAGCGCCGGTTTTCTCGCCGGTCCGACCAGTGGTCTCGGGTTCAAAATGCTGATCCAGGAACCTGGTCTTGACGCACCAGGCCGCAGCGTTGACCTGAGCCTGAGCTTCAATGGACAGGGATTTGTCCAGACGGGCATACATTCGCTCCAGGAACGCGCCTTGCCCGATACGCCCCTTCGACTGGTGATTGGGCCTGGAATGATCGCAGAGCTGGACGATGGCTCGGTCGACTGGGGTCTGTCCGCTACGGTTGGCGGGTATTTCCTACGTGGACCGTACGAGGTGCTCTTCCAACTGATGCCCCGTTTCATGATCGTCCCGGAACGTAGTGGTACATTTGGTGCCGCAGTCGGTCTGCGATATCGGTTCTGAAACCGGCATCAACGTCTCTTCGTTAGTGGCGCTGAACGGCCGGTCGATTCTCGCCCGGCCGTTTTCATGTTGAGCCTGTCCGTTCAAAACCACTTTACTCTCCCATCGTGTTCAATCGCATCCTCATCACCGGCGCCAACGGCATGCTCGGCCAGGAACTGGTCAAGTTGATGGGGCGCAAACCGGAATACGATGTTCTGGCTACCGGTCGCGATGCTGAGCCGCGGTTCAAAGGTGGTTCGTGTGGGTACACGCAACTCGATATCACGAACGCAAAGGCCCTTGAGCGACTGTTTGATGATTTCGAGCCGGATGTCGTGATCAACTGCGCAGCAATGACGCAGGTCGATGACTGCGAGCGCGAACGCGAACGATGCTGGCAAGTCAACGCCGAAGCGGTGGAAATGCTGGCCGAATGCTGCAGGAATCACGGAGCAAGACTCGTCCAGATCTCCACTGACTTTGTGTTCGACGGCGAGGACGGCCCATACAGAGAGAATGCGCGACCACAGCCCCTTTCCTACTACGGTCGATCAAAGCTTGCTGGAGAAAATCACGCTCGCGCTGCGGGTATGGACAAATGGGCCATCGTTCGGACCGTCTTGGTCTACGGTGCCCCGGATCAAGGGACTCGCGGCAACTTCGTGACCTGGGTCTACGACAAGCTCAAGGCGGGCGAAGCCATCAAGGTGGTGACTGACCAGTGGCGCACTCCGACTTGGGTCGTGGACCTTGCGGACGGTGTTGAACGAGTTGTGCGGTATCGCAAGTCTGGGGTATTCCACATTTCGGGCCGTGAGCTCATGACGGTCAACGAGTTTGCTCACCGGATTGCCGAATCGGCCGGCCTGGATGCAAACCTGATCGGTAAAGCCGATCGTAACACGTTCACTCAGCCTGCTGAACGCCCGGCCAAGACTGGATTCATCATCCTGAAGGCCGAGACGGAGCTTGGGTATCGTCCACACGATCTGGACCATACGATCCGCAAGACGCTGGGGCTTTCTACTTCATCTCGTTCCTCCCCGTCTTCGCAGGCCTGAGGACTCGCACGGCACAGCGAATCACCCATTATTCGAATCTGCGTGGAGCCATGCTTCGTAGATTTCGAGTTCTTTCCATGGCATTACTCTCTGCTCCTCGAACGCTTCCATGCTGGACCTCCAATTCATTCGCGACCATGCCGATCAGGTGAAAACAGCCATGATCAACAAGGGAATCGGTGACGGCACCCTCGTTGACGAACTGATCTCGGCCGATGAAGCACGACGTGATTTGATCACGCGTACTCAGGAAACGCAGACGGAATCCAATGCGGCTGCCAAGGCAATTGGTGCCTTGATGAAGGAGGGCAAGAAGGATGAAGCTCAATCAGCCATCGCTGAAAGCTCTCGCCTGAAGGCAGCCCTGAAAGACCTGGAAGAAGCTCAAAAAGCCGCTCAGGAGCAGGTCAATGCGTTGCTCCTCGAGATTCCCAACGTCCCACACGAAAGCGTACCCGTCGGACGAACGCCGGAAGACAATGAAGTGGCGTTCGAATGGGGCGCATTTCCTGAGTTTGGATTTGACGCAATGCCCCACTGGGAGCTGCTCGATGATCACGGCATGGCCGATTTCGATCGAGGGTCCAAAGTCTCGGGGGCAGGGTTTCCCTTTTATACCAAGGACGGTGCGCGTCTTCAGCGCGCGCTGATCAACTTCTTCCTGGACGAAGCCGTTGCTGCTGGGTACATGGAAATCCAGTCACCATTGGTGGTCAACGAGGATTCGGCTCGCGGTACAGGCCAGCTGCCCGACAAGGAGGATCTGATGTATGAAGCCCAACGCGATGGCCTGTATCTCATTCCGACGGCGGAAGTCCCGGTAACCAACCTGCACCGCGACGAGATTTTCGAATCGGATGCCCTACCGATCCGCTATTGCGCGTACACACCTTGCTTCCGACGTGAAGCGGGCTCTTATGGCAAAGATGTTCGTGGGCTGAACCGGCTACATCAGTTCGACAAAGTTGAACTGGTACATTTCGTCCGCCCGGAAGACAGCTATCAGGCCCTCGAGGATCTGCGCGAACATGCTGAGCGACTCCTCCAGAAGTTGGAGCTCCCCTACCGTCGCCTATTGATGTGCACGGGCGACATGGGCTTCACCCAGTCGAAGAAGTACGATCTGGAAGTCTGGAGCGCTGCTCAAGAACGGTGGTTGGAGGTCTCCTCCATCTCGAACTTCGAGTCGTTTCAGGCACGTCGCATGATGATCCGCTACCGAGCCGATGGCGAACGGAAGCCCCGCATCATCCACACGCTCAATGGCAGTGGCCTGGCTCTGCCTCGCATCGTGGCGGCATTGCTGGAGAACAACCAGCAATCAGACGGTAGCATTCGCATTCCGGAAGCATTGCAAGGCCACTTCGGCGCTGAGCAGATCGGCGATTAAGACACCACCTGGCCAAATCCCTTTGGTTCGACCCGAATCGCTCTCTTATACGGAAAGGGGCGCTGAACGAATGTTCAGCGCCCCTTTTTCGTAGTGCTTCAGCAACAACCTGACTCTCGGCCAGGCATTGACATCAGACAGGCTCGACGCCCAGCTCAGGTTGGATGTCCGAAACGCTGGCAGCACCATCGCCCGGAATCTCTGTCCGTTTCATTCCGGGAAACTGCTTGACGATATCGGTCCGCACGCGCTTGCCCGTTCCACCATCTGTCGGCGACGACTCATGGATGTAGAAGTCTTCGTTCGGTAGTGCATCGGCGCGATCACGTCCTGCAGCGGCAGCCGCAAACAACGTATCGTCTGCGTTGACGCGCAGTTCGTTGAAGCGCTCCAGTATCCGGTTTTCGAAGAGGTCAAACGCGTGCTTGAAGAACGCGCGCTGCTGATCGATGTCGACTGCACGGTCGCTGATTGCGCGATCGAACTTGGCCAGCGTGGCGGCCAGCACGAACAGGTAGGTCGCACTGTCACCCAGGCGCGCCTGAACGGCCTGACGGGTCACGATTTCCTCTTTGTACCATTTGGATGCCATCTTGAACCAGTGCGCGTGATCGCGAACGAGCCGTTCCAGGCGCGCCGCATGGCCACGCAATTCACTGTTTTCCACGGTCACACGAGGTGCACCGGGACGATATCCCAGGAAGAGCTGGAAAGCGAGTGGTAGAGCCCGCTTCATCACGCGCGGGCGGAAAGCGTTCGGGACGATACGTCCGATATTTGCTCCGATTGACTCATCACCGTCCCACGTCAGGGCATTCTGGACCGAAATCATCTGCTCGGCCAACTGCTTACCACCGTATCCGAAGATGAACGGCTGCATGACCTCGTTGGAGCCCTCAACAATCCGATGGATGCGATTGTCCCGCCAGGCACGCTCCAGTTCATTTTCCGTCATGTACCCTTCGCCACCCATGATCTCCATGGCGTCGTCGATCGTTTCCCAACCGAGCTGCGAGCAGAATACCTTCGTCATGGCCGTTTCGACCATGATGTCCTCATCGCCACGATCGAGCATGCCTGTCATCATGTAGAGCAGGGCGTCCATCGCGTAGGTGTTCGCGTACATGCGGGCAATCCGCTGCTGAACCAATTCAAAGTCGGCAAGCGGTCGACCGAACTGGTGACGCGTTTGTACCCACTTGGTCGCCTGATCCGCAGAGCGCTTGGCGGCTCCCGTGATACCAGCAGAAAGGGTGCATCGGCCGAAATTCAGACAGGTTAGAGCGACGTGGAGTCCGCGGCCCTCTTTGTGCAGCAGGTTCTCTTTTGGCACCCGCACGTTTGTGAATCGGATTCGGGCTTGCCATGTGCCCCGGATTCCAGTCTTGGACCGGTTGGATTCGGAAATGTCGATTCCCGGCATATCCGGCGTGCAAATCAGCGCGGTTACCTTCTCCTTCTCTTTCCCGGTCTTCGGGTCCAGCACCATCTGCTTAGCCATGACCGTGTACATGCCACTCAGCGCGCCGGACGTGCTCCACTTCTTCTCACCGTTGAGGATATAGTGCGTACCATCCTCGGAAAGCACGCAGCGCGTTTCCTGGCCGGCAGCATCCGAGCCAACCTGTGGCTCAGACAAACAGAAGGCCGACAGGTACTTGCGAGCAACGCCGGGGAGATAGGTCTTCTTCTGCTCCTCGGTACCGAACAGCATGATGGCCTTGCAACCAATCGACTGGTGTGCGGACACCATCACGGATGTCGAGCCGCAGTATGACCCGATCATCTCCAACACGCGGTTGTAGGACGAAATTCCAAGACCCAGACCGCCATACTCCTCTGGAACGGTCATTCCCATCACGCCGATGTCGAACAGCTTCGTGACGACCCACTCCGGGATCTCCTGGTCACGGTCGATCTCCATGGCCGGATGCTCGTTCTTCAGGTAGTTCTCCAGGTCTACCAGAAGCGCGTCACATTTGGCTCGTTCCTCTTCCGTCACGACGGGATAGGGCGATACCAGATCATTCCGGAATCGACCCCAGAAAAGATTCTTGGCGAATCCCATCGCCTCCGGTTCCGGCCCCATCATGGTCTCGATATCCCGGATCATTTTCTGATCCTGTTCGGAGACGTTCTTGAGCTTCAGCGTGTCAATTCCCATTGTTGGAAGAGTAAAGGGTTCAGTGTTCAGAAAAAGCGCTTCCGGGGCGTATATCTCACGATTTTGATCGCGGTTCCAGCCGAAGATACACTGAATCGGCGTTCAGGTGAACAGTGTTAACCTCGACTGGGAGAAACCCCTTCCCGATCGGTATATTCAGCGCGTTTGGCGCCGAAAATTGACACCTTCAAATTTCCTGTGAAACCCACTTTCAGCGACCGTCTCGGCGCTCTTCGAACCTCCAAATCCTCGGTCCTCTGTGTCGGACTGGATCCTGACCCTGCTAGACTGCCGGTCCACTTGACCGCTTCGGACTCGCTCGCGGACGCTACCCGGTCCTTTTGTCAGAAGATTGTGGAGACCACTTCCCAGGAGGCGATTGCCTTCAAGTTGAACTTCGCGTTTTTCGAAGCGCTCGGAGATGACGGGTACGCGGTGATGCGGGATGTTCTAGAAGTCATTCCTGACGACGTCTTGACCATAGCCGATGCCAAGCGTGGCGATATCGGCAACTCTGCCTCCTTCTATGCCCGTGCGGTCTTTGACGAGCTGGGATTCGACTCCATCACAGTCAGTCCGTACATGGGGCGAGATTCAGTCGACCCATTTCTTACGCACGAAGGGACGTGCGCGTTTGTCCTGGCCAGGACGTCCAACCCGGGAAGCGCGGATTTCCAGCAGTTGGTTATTGATGGTACACCGCTCTATGAGCGCGTCGCTACCAGCGTGGCCTCATGGGGCGAAGAAGCGGCGGGAGAAACAGGGTTCGTGGTGGGAGCTACGAATGCCGATCACTTGGCTCATTTGCGATCCGTGTTGCCAAATGCCCCATTTCTCATCCCTGGCGTGGGTGCCCAAGGCGGGAGTGCTGAGGAAGTGATGTCTGCTGCAGGCTCTGGTCCTGTGTTGATCAACAGCAGCAGGGCCGTCATTTATGCTTCCGATGGAGAAGACTTTGCGGAAGCAGCCGGAAGATCAGCCTCCGAGACCCGAGCACGGCTGGGCGCATGATTCGTCGCATCGTCCACATGACCTTTCAACCCGACAAACTCGATCTCTTCCTCGGGATCTTTGAATCGAGCCGGGAGGCCATCCGTTCATTTCCGGGCTGCCACGAGTTGACCTTGCTGCAAGCGACCGACGATCCATGCGGGATGGTGACGTACAGTTTGTGGGACGATGAGGCTGCTTTGAACGCCTATCGCCAGTCTGACTTGTTCAAAGCGACCTGGGCGAAGACGAAAGTTCTATTCGCTGACAAGCCGCGGGCGCGATCGTACCTGATCCGCCACCACCTTGGTTAATGGAATGGGCTTGATTGATGAAGTGGGCCTGATAGAACAGCGTGTCATCGAGACAGGCTGAGCCCGACGCGTGCCGTTCGACCAGCAGATGGCAAGCCTAATTGGGCTTCAAGACGCGCATCCGTCAGGTTGTCGACTCCTGCGTACGCCTGAAGAAACAAGCCTGAGCTCACAAAGAACCGCTGGGCAGCCACTCTGGCGTTGAATTGCCAAGCTGTCGGCAGGGAAACCAACTCATTCGTGGGTGCCATTCCGTAAGCCGCTCCAGTGTAGACCGCCATCACGTCCACGCTGATGGATCGCGTGGGCTCCAGACGTGTCTGAATGGTAGCCAGCACCTCGGGTTTTTCGGTCAAGTGACGATTGCCGTCTTCGGTTAAAGCTACCGGGCGAAGCCACGTCACATGACCTTGTACCTGGACCTTTGCAGCGGGACGAACACTGCTTATCCACTCGACTCCCAACACGCGGCTTCCATCCAGATTGACCCGCTGGCGTTTGCGCTCGCCGTCGACAATCACGTTCTCCTGATCGATCGTGTCCATTGTTCGTTGCGCAAAGGCCGTGAACGTCGACTGCCACCTTTCGCGACGCTCTTCCCAGCCTCCTTCGATCATCCAGGTCCGTTCTGGTCTGAGATCCTCGTTGATCACGAAGCGGTCGAGCGCTGTACCAAAAAGCTCGCGCATGGTCGGAAAACGGGGCTTGCTGCCTCCATTGACCATCAGCGTACCGGTCGAACCCATATTGCGATGCCATTCCGCATTCAGACTGTACGCGTCATAGCCGCCCGTAGAAGGAAACGCACCCGTCTCCGGGGTCTTCATGCCATCCCACGCGACACCCACGGCCCAGTGGCCAGGATACCCTTCCGACGAAGTGACCTCGCCCCCAAGCGTATGCAACACATTCTGATAGCGTACTTCTGGCGCTGATTGATCCGGAATCAGTAGGTCTGAATCTACCTGCCGATGTTCGGAGGCAGATACAACCGAAATCAGGCGCCATTTCCACGCTGCCACTTCCCCGTCCGCGATCAATCTGAATCCTGCGGCCAGGTCGGTATCCTCCTGCTCCTCGTCGGCCGTGTGGTAGGTTACATCGGTGTAGTTGGTGACGTCCTGGCGAAAGTGTGTCAGCCATGCGGACCCGGACAAGCGGACCCCTTCCGTCTCGCGAATACCATTCAGGATCGCCATGGAGTGTCTCCACAGTGGATATCTCCAGTACCGGACCCGATCCAGGCTGGGGTCCAAATGCCCTTCCGGAGCTACGCCTTTTTCCGCACGCGCATGCATCACCGTCAAACCAATCCGTCCCTTCGTCAGCTCTCGATCAATGCGCAGATAGGCATTTGATTCCTCCCGATCCGTATTGATACGCAGATCCTCATCCGGCTCGAAAGGCAGGGTCGTACCTCTAGGCACAACCATGCCATCGGAGGATGCCAACGTGCCCCCGAAGAGGATTCCTGTGCCGTTGTTTCGGGAGGCAAACAGTCCGCGGATTTGACGCGCTCCCGCGCTGCCGGCCTGCACCGTCAGTTCGGACAGTGTTCCATCAGCGTCGAGACGACGGGACTGCAGACTCAAGGCGCCACCGGACGTGTTGGTACCATACCCCGGGCCCACCGCTCCTCGCTCCACTGACATGCCCCCAATGACATTTGCGGGGACCAGACTCAAATCGATTCTGTTGTCCCAGGCCACATTGAGCGGCGCCCCATCAAGGAATACAGCAACCTGTCGCTCTCCCGCTGCCCGGATATAGACCAGGGTTTCGCCGCGAGAGTTGGTCTGCACATTGGCCGAGGGCAACAAGCGAAGCGTCGAGGCCACGTCCGGCACGTCTTGACGGGCGATGGTTGCCAGATCAACGCGAAATACGCGCTCAGCCTGATCGGATTGCCTCGTTTCGCCCCCGATCACGATTTCAGACAGGTCATACGACTTCAGCGAATCCGCCTCACTCGTTTCCTGAGCAGCAACCCGGTTCGGGACGACAATCAGAATGAGAACAACGAACAGGATCGCTGATCGCATGGAGATAAAGGATCTGGATGTGATGCTGGGTAGTCTCCCGTTTCCGCCGCTGGATAAGACCAATTCCTTTGCGTTGAGCGCGGAATACTCGCTTCGTGCTTTTCTTGGGAGAGAGGGCTCAACGGTGACGATTCAAATCCGGTTCCGGCTGGCATTGCGGCAGAATTCGGTCATGGCCGAGGGCTGTTCGTCCCATTGATGATACCGAAAGCAGGCCCTCCTGAAACCCGAGGCAATATGAGCCTGTAGATGACGTTTCCTCAGTACAACCACAAGGGTTCAACGCCCCTCTGAATTGGTCACCCGAACCAACCAAGCTGATGAGCTCGCGGACGAGACAACTGGTAGAACTTCTCCGATCCCGATTGAAGGCTGCACGTCTTCGCCTGCTGACGACTGATCTCTCAGCTGGTGCGGTTTGGCTGATTGGCACCCTCATCATCCTTTGGGTTGCCTTCGCGTCCCTTGAATGGCTTTTCTGGTTGCCCACGGTCGTCCGTTGGGTATTCGCATCAGTGGCTTTGGTGCTCGTAGCTGCAGTCGTTGGTTACGGAATCGTGATGCCCTTGCTGCGCCACATGGGTTTCCTGTCTGGTCGCGAAGAGCATCAGATTGCTCGACAAGTTGGTCGAACCTATCCCGAAGTCGGCGATCGTCTGTTGAATCTCCTCCAACTGGCCGACGGGAATCACAGCTCCAGCCCCGAGCCATTCGTAGATCAGGCTGTCCAGAAACTGGGTGAACCCATCCAGGACGTCGACTTCGCTCGCATTGCCTCCTGGAACAGCACACTGAAGTGGTCGCGGTTTGTGGCCGTTCCCACGTTGTTGCTACTCGTTTTGTTGGTTGCGGCCCCCGGACCTTTTCTGGAAGCCACGTATCGGGTCACCCACCCTGGCGAACAGTTCGAACGGCCTGCGCCCTACGCCTTGGTCGTCACGCCTGGCGATGCAGAGCTGGTTATTGGTGAAGACCTCACCGTATTTCTGTCCATATCCGGATTGCAGCCAGAGGAAGCCCCGCTGATCGAGGTATTGGTGGACGGCGAAATGCGTTCGCGCTTCGTCAATCTGTCCGAGAACCTGGAAGGACAACTCTTCCACACGTGGGCCAACATCCGCTATCCCTTCCGGTATCGGATGACCACTCCCCTCGTGACAACTCCATGGTATGAGGTCACGCTCGTCGAGAGACCGCTGGTTCAGCAGCTGAATGTCCGCCTGGATTACCCACGCTATAGTCGCATTCCCTCACAAGTCCTGGACACAAACGTTGGTGATGTTGCCGCACTGACGGGGACGATGGTAAGGGTGACGTCATCGCTGGCGGGAGCCGATGTGGATTCAGCCCGTGTCGTGTTCGACTCTGGTCGTTCTGTCGATTTGGCGATTGACGGTCGGACAGCCTCCGGTGCATTCCGAGTGATCGGAAACGACACCTACCATATCGAATTGGTCTCTCCGGACGGGATCCCGAATCTGGACCCCATCACCTACCGCGTGCAGAGTGTAGCCGATGCCACGCCCTCGGCATCCTTGCTGTCCCCTGGTGCGCTCGTTGATCTCAGCGACGACATGCGCGTCCCGATCCTGGTCCACATCACGGATGACTTCGGCTTCTCAAGGATGGCGCTGCACTATCGCCTCTCAGACAGCCGCTTCGGTTCGGTTTCAGAGACGTTCACCACGGCGGACCTGAACATCCCGTACGCCTACCTTCTCGATCAGGAAATCCCGTTCGAGTGGGATGTGGACGACCAAACCCCGCTTGACCCGGTCCCTGGCGACGTCATTGACTATTACATCGAGGTCTGGGACAACGATGCCGTGAACGGTGCCAAGTCTGCGCAGACCCGCGTCTATCAGTTGCGCATGCCGTCGCTTGCAGAGCGATTCGAGGCCCTTGATCAGGCAGAAGACGACACCGAACAATCCCTGGAAGACTTGCTGCAAGAGGCTGACGAGGCCCGCGAGCAATTCCAGGAGCTCAAAGAGGAGTTGCTGGAGAACCCGGAAGCGGGCTTCCATGAAGAGCGGTTGCTTGAGCAGCTCCAGGACAAACAGGAGCAGCTTGAGGAGTCCGTTGACGCTATTGCAGAGCGCATGGAAGAGTTGGCTGAGGAGATGCAGAACAACGACATGGTTTCGGAGCAGACCATGAACATGTTCGAGGAGCTTCAGGACGTGGTCGAGGAAGTCCGGACACCTGAGCTGATGGAAGCGCTCGAGCAGCTGCAGAATGCAATGGAGAACATGGACCTCAATGAGATGCAGGATGCACTCGAGAAGTTCGAGTTCTCGGAAGACATGTATCAGGACCGTCTGGAGCGCACGCTGGACCTGTTCAAGCAATTCCGTGTCCAGCAGGATATGGAAGAGGTCGAGCAGCGTGCCGAGGAGCTGGCTGAGACAGAAGACCAGCTTGCCGAGGAAACGGCCAAGCTCCAGAACGAGCAGTCAGAAGAAGCCAGCGGCGATAACCAGCAGCGCAATGAGGAGCTGGCCCAGGAGCAGGAGCAGGCCGCTGAGGACATGCAGGCCCTCGAGGAGAAGATGGAAGAAGTGCTCGAGCGCATGCAGGAATTGGACAACATGCCATCCGAGGACATGCAGGACCTCCTGGAAGACACCCAGGACCAGGAGATGTCTGAGCAGATGCAGGAGAATGCAGAGCAGCTGCGTGAGAATGAACTGCAGCAAGCCCAGCAACAGCAGCAGGATATGTCCCAGCAGCTGAATCAAATGTCATCGCAGATGAATCAGATGCAGATGAACATGCAGGGCGCTCAGATGCAAATGAACATCGCCGCCATCCGGGCTGCCCTGGAGGATGTCCTGACGCTATCGGAAGATCAGGAACGACTGCGGTTGCATGTTCTTGGCCTGGCAACGGACTCTCCTCTTCTGCGCGATGCCGCCCAGCAGCAGGTGGAGTTGTCCGAAGGACTCGCTATCACCTCAGATTCCCTGCAGGCTATTGCCAGGGAAATCCCGCAGATGACGCGCGACGTGCAGCAGCGCGCGGGAGACGCCTTACGCGAAATGAGCGAAAGCACCGGAGCCCTGACCGAGCGCGCCGCACGTCGCGCTGCTGGCCACCAACGGGGCGCGATGACAAATCTGAACGAACTGGCCCTGCTGCTTTCGGAATTGCTGGATCAGCAAATGAATGGCAGCGGTGCAGGCCAGAGTAATCAGAGCATGGAGCAGATGATGGAGCAGCTCCAGCAGATGGGTCAACAGCAGCAGCAGATCAACCAGCAGATCCAGCAACTACTCAATGACATGCAGGGGTCGCGACTGACCCAGGACATGATGGAACGCCTGCGACAGATGGGAGCGCAACAGGAACAGATCCGCAACGAGCTCAGGCAGCTCAATCGCAATCGAGACGCTCGCAACCGGATGCTGGGTGATCTCAATCGGGTGGCAGACCAGATGATGGAAACCATCGAGGAATTGCAACAGAATCGCGTGTCCAGGAGGACCGTGCAGCGGCAGCAACAGATCCTCACGCGACTGCTCGAGGCGTCCCGCTCTCTGGAACAGCGTGGAGAAGATGACAAGCGCGAAGGCCGCACCGCCGAAGAAATCATGCGGGAAAGCCCAGCTGCTCTTCCCCTCCCCGAACAGCTTGAGCGTCTCAGAAGGGATCTGATCCGCGCATTGGAGTCTGGATATTCCTCTGACTACGAGGGACTGATCCGTAGGTACTTCGAGTTGCTCCAGACCGAATCGACGGGCTACTGACACACCGCGCCTTACGCTTCCCTTCTAAAGGAAACGGGAGCGATACTCGGGTGTGGGTAGTCGGCAGGATTCGCGTTTACCGAACCAGCTGTACCGATTGGCAGCGATCCAGTTGTATACGCGGTCGCGAATGAACCGGGGAATGAAGCGGAAATAGCGCAGCACGGGCCACAAGCCTGGCATATGGCGGGAAATTTCCAGCACAGCGTCCGATGCCGTCCAGACCTTATCTCCTCTGATCAGGACGATTGAGTCGAAATATCCCTCAGGAAGTCCGCGCTCTTCAAGAACAGCGAGGCCTTCGTCGGACTGTAAAGCACCAAAGACGAAATGGCCCTCCGGATCGCGATCGATCAGGAAGTTGACGCTGGAGTTGCAGAAGTTGCAGACTCCGTCAAACAGGACTATGGAGCGGGATTCAATCATCGGTCACATGGAGGGTAATCCATACCCTTGAGAGTCACCTGAAAGCAGATCGTTTCGCCTGCCTCAGGGCATACGTCAACCCTCCTGATTCGCTTCATCTTGGAAGCAGGTTCGCAAGCAATTCGCAATCCGACCGGGAGTCTTGAAAAAACAGTCACATATTGGTAAATTTGTGGTTCTGCGTGCGGGGTTTTCTGGCCCACCCAGTTCCCCGCTCCAGCACCCACCGACCGGGACTTGGAGGTGCACCCATGACGCAGACGGACTAGTGATGAGCGGTTCTCCGTCTCCCGGTCGCTGAGACACCTTCCGACAAGTGTGATCAAACCCGTGACCCAGGTATGGCAAACGCGATGAGGATTCTGTTCATCTCAGGCGAAGTCGCTCCGTTTTCAGAGAAGTCTGCCTTGGCTTCCATCGTCCGGTCCTTGCCGGAAAGTCTTCACGAATCAGGTCGATTCGAAACCCGCATCATGATGCCTCGCTACGGAACCGTGAGCGAGCGTCGCAACAGACTGCACGAGGTCATCCGCCTCTCAGGCAGTGAAATCACCCTTGGTGATCGTACCGAGACCCTCCGCGTGAAAGTGGCCTCCATTCCGGGAATCCGGCTCCAGGTCTACTTCATGGACAATGATTTCTACTTCAAGCGGAAGGGGATCTTTGCTGACAAACAGGGCAAGCTGTTCGAAGACAACCTCGAGCGCTCTGCATTCTATGCCCGCTCAGTCATCCGCACGATCCGCAATCTTGGATGGCAGCCTGACCTCATCCACGCGTTTGGATGGCTTTGCGGGATGGTTCCGTACGTCTTGCGGACCGAGTTTGGCGAAGATGAGCTGTTCAAGGATGCCAAAGTGGTTTACACGCCTGACAGCGTCGACTTCGAGGCTCGTCTGGATGAGTCCAGCTTCGAAAACTTGAGCCTCAAACCGGATGATCGTCTGATCGGCCAGGAACCCTCTGACGCAGGACAAACATTCGCTGACGCCGTGCTTCTTGCACCAGGTGACACCAGTGACTCGACGCCTGCTTTCAGTGGCGACAAGAAGAAGGAGATGGACGAAGCCGTTGCCGTCTATGAGAGTATCCTGAGCAGCGTACCTGCGTGACCGATTAATGCCCCGTGAAGGGGAAACAACAGCGGTGAGGCTGGCATTCCAGTCGGCCTTTCCATCCGAAACCCCGGGTCATGGACTTGGGGTTTCGGTTTTTTCGGGCGTGGTATACCACTTGAACCACTTCGCCCGTTCTGGCAGAAAGACTGATCCAACTTCGCCTGAAAATCTTGTCAACGAACTCCTCTCCCAGCCTTCCGGCTTTCCTGCGCAGCACGTCCGTTCCAACGGGCTTATTGCTGTTGGCCTTCCTGATCCTGGGAGGCTGCGATGACCCTTCCAATGTGGGTCAGGGTCTGCTCGATGCCCAATCGGGTGAAACCAGTGTATTGAGCCTGGCGCCCAGCGCGCTTATCGAAAGCGATAGAGCCGACGCGACCGGTGGAAATGCAGCATCTGGCGCCATCCGGGCCCTGACCGGCCAGGTTGATGACCCGGTTATTGGATCCATCACCTCGCGCGGATTCATCGACTTCGTTCCCGCCAGTCAGTTCGAGTCGTCCTTCTTCAATGGTTCCGTCTCTTGGGCAGAACTGTCCCTGAACCTGGACTATAGCTACGGGGATACAACGAGCATGGTCGCTTTTGACCTGTACTCCGTCCCAAGTGACTGGCTCAGCTCTGAAATCGAAGCTGACTCTGACATATCGATCGGAACGCGTATCGCTTCGTACGAGATTCAGGCGACATCGGGGAGCGTTTCCCTTCCACTTCCTGCCGCATGGGTCGACGCCAACGATACCACGCTCCGAAATTCCGACTTTTCCGATGTCTTTCACGGTTTCTCGCTGGTGCCGACCGGTGGAAATGCCATCGTGGGCTTCCGCTTCAGTGAATCCCAGCTTCGGGTTTCGGCAACACCTGGTGACACGGTCTCTTTCGCCATGTCCAAAGTCGCGTCACTGACGGACATCCCTCCCGCGCCAAATGGCAACATTCTGCTTTCGGATGGGTCCTCTTCAGGAATGGATGTGCAGTTTCCGATTCGTGGTGGGAGCTTCGATGAGTCGCTGGTTCATCGGGTCATCCTGAATCTTCGGGCGACCAACCTGGATGCCTCCTACCCGACAGGCTTCAATCGTCCATTGCCGACGGTCCTGGGAATGGACGCCGTTTCTGCGGAGGGTGACACCCGCCTGGAGATCGCAGAAGTATCCATCAATGCCGCCGGTGAGTTCGTCATCGACAACACGACATTGACCAACGTTTTTCAATCAGCCAACCTCGGGAAGTCGGTACTCGACCGTTTCGAATTGTACTTCCCGCCTGAACAGAGTGGTATCGGATTCTTTGTCTTCCCGACGGTCTCGGGTGATACTTCGATAGAAGCGCTCATCACCGCCACTCCAATCAATTGAACGTGCTGCAGATGTCATCTTCCTACTCAAGGAAACTGTCTTACGCCCTGGGCTGCATCGCCTTGATCGCTGTGTTCGCATCTCCGGCGTTGGCTCAAAGCTCGAACGACGGATCCGTCTACAGTCGATTCGGACTGGGTGAGCGACACACTTGGCTGTCTGGCAAGAGCCAGGCCATGGGCGGCGGCGGACTCGCCTTATCCTCCAGTCTTTACGCCAACCCGCTGAACCCAGCCTCCCTGAGTGATCAGATCCTGACTCGCTTTGCTGGTGGTTTGACATACGAGTCAATCACGACCGAAGCAGACGGATTCGAGTCGGGTCGCCTGGCATCTGGATCGCTCTCGGGCATTCATCTGTCCTTCCCTCTCAAAGTGAACTCGCTCGGTGCGGGGCTCTCCATTGCCCCCTACACCCGGGTTTCCTACCGCATTCAGGATGTCGGGGCCGTCCTCTCCTCTCCGGAACAGCAGGAATCGTCTGCCCTGATCAAGGAATTCAACGGAAATGGCGGCCTGTATCAGCTTTCTGGCGGCGTGGGCTATCGTGTGGCTCCGCGATTGAGCGTTGGAGCGCGCATGGATCTGATCTTCGGAATCCTGGAGGAAGCCCGCTCAACCTTCTTCAACGACTCACGATTCGTAGACCGCACAATTCGCGAATCGACGCGCCTGCGCGGTGCCACGGCCACACTGGGCGCTCGATACGTCGTTCCATCCATGCCCGAGGGAATGGGCCTTGTGTTGGCTTCAACGTTCACACTGCCCACTACACTGGACGGTGAACGTTCTGCGGCGCTGACCACTGCAATAGGCAGGGATACGCTCGGGACGTCGACGAAAGGAGACGTTTCCCTTCCCATGGCAGCTAGCGCCGGTCTGGCGTTTCAGCCTGCCGTCCGATGGACGATTCTTGCCGACATCACCTGGGAAGAATGGAGCGCGCTGGAATCCGACTTCACGCTCCCGGGAATCCCTCAAACAGGCGCTAATGGCCTTTCTGACCGTGTTCGCGTCTCTTCCGGCGTCGAATTCTGGCCAGCCTCGGGACGACCGTTTGCTTCCTATGGCTCGCGCATTGCCTATCGGCTCGGGGTCTATTCAGACCGCGCCTATGCCTCTCCATCACCCGATCAAACCATCCGCTCAGTGGGCGTGACCGGTGGTTTGAGCTTGCCATCCCTGATCCCTGGCACGACTATTGATTTGAACATTGATGTCGGGCAACGGGGCCAAACAGGCAACGGGCTCGTCAAGGATCGCTACATGCGGTTCGGACTGAACATAAATTTTGGTGAACGTTGGTTTGATCGCTTGCCCTTGGGCTGACACCGACGTGATCTTTAACAGACTGTACCCCACGTACTGCAAATCGACAGGTATCATGACCTTCCGACCCTCCACATTCCGGTTCGATGCCATGGCAATTGCCATGCTCGCTGCCGTAATCACATTCCTGGCGGCGACACCAGCGTCTGCTCAGCCCTCCCCGGAGTGCAATGAGGATGACGTCCCGATGAACTACAGCCTCTACTACGAGGACTACAAAATCGAAAGCTGGTCAACGTCCCTTCCCTATCTGAAGTGGATCATCAACTGCGCACCCGGCTTCCCGGGCAACAATGACCGCAATTATGAGCGTCTTGTTGACGTCTTCGAGGGTCTTGCCCTGACGACCGAAGATGTCGACATGGCCAGCGCCTACATGGATTCTGCGGTCACGATGCACGACATCGCTCCTGAAGCGCTGACTGAGGCTGGTATCGAAGTGGACCTGTTTGACTGGGTCTTTGCCAAAGGTCGCTTCATCCAGAAGCACGCTGGTCCGCTTGAGGCTCTGCAGCCCGATCTGGGCACGATTTACCGGGAAGCGTACGAGTTGGACCACACTCGCTTGCAGAACTACTACATCAACTTCATCATCGCCGATTACGTTCGGAAGGACATGAAGTCGGATGCCGTTGACTTCATGGATGTCGTCGAAGGCGACTTTGCCGACAATGCAGAAGTCATGGGCACCATTGAACAGTGGCGAGGCCAGCTGTTCACCTCTCCTGAAGAGCGCATGGGCTTCCTGGAGAGCCAGATCGAGAAGAATCCCGAGGATGCTGATCTCAAGGCTGAATTGCTCCAGCTCTACATGGATGAAGGCATTCGCGACATGGCCTACGAACTGGCTGACGAGGTGATGACCTCATCCCCTACCGGTCGCCTGTATCGTACGGTTGCAAAGATGCGTCTTGATGATGGTGATACCGAAGAAGCCATCCGTCTCTACGAGGAGTCCCTCGAGATGGAAGGTGGTCAGGAAGCAGCCCGCGAGGTCTACTTCAACATCGGTATTGCGCATCAGCAGGAAGGCCGCCTGGCGAGTGCTCGCTCCCAGTTCCGTCGTGCGATCGAAGCTGATCCTACCTACGTCCAGGCATTGATTGCCATCGGCGATCTCTACCAGACGGCTGTCCAGGGTTGTGGCACGTTCGAGCGCGAAGACCGCGCTGTCTACTGGCTGGCTGCCGACTACTTTGACCGTGCAGCTGCCCGTGCCGAGAACGACGCTTTTGCCAACCAGGCTCGTCAGCGCCGCCAGCAGATCCAGCGCTTCTTCCCGACCGCGGAGGACAAGTTCTTCAAGAACTGGAATCCTGGTGATCGCTACACGATTGACTACGGCTGCTACACCTGGATCGGCGAAACCACGACGGTTCGCTAGCATGGTCCGGTAGCTGGGTGAAGGGCTCGCAACGCTAGACCCACTCCCAAACCAGTCCAAGCCGGAAACGGTTCAAGGGGCGCTCCCATTCGGGAGCGCCCCTTTTCTGTTGTTTAAAGTCGACAAACCTTCAGGAAGCGCTTTTCTTCAACGTTAAATGACAGCGCCAGAGGGGTCGACACATTGGTTTCGGACTGTCGGATCGCGAAATTTGAATGTCCGGTTTCGCATGAATCCGCACAACGCTTTTCGCGACCATTCTGATCAATCATTCGACACCATGTCCCTGATCGCTGATATCCAGGCCCGCCAGATTTTTGACAGCCGTGGCAACCCTACGGTAGAAGTCGACCTCATCACGGAAGACGGCCACTTTGGTCGTGCTGCTGTACCAAGCGGTGCATCCACGGGTGAACACGAGGCGGTAGAGCTTCGCGACGGCGACGCCGATCGTTACATGGGCAAGGGCGTCACCAAGGCCGTTGACAACGTCAATTCAATCATTGCCAACGAGCTGCAGGGCTACTACGTGTTCGATCAGACCGAAATCGACCAGTTCCTGATCGACCTGGACGGCACCAGCAACAAGTCTCGCCTGGGCGCAAACGCCCTGCTGGGCGTGTCTCTGGCTGTTGCAAACGCCGCCGCTGAGGCAGCAGGTCTTCCCCTCTTCAGGTACATCGGTGGCGCGGGCGCACGGACGCTTCCAGTGCCGATGATGAACATCATCAACGGAGGGCGCCATGCCGATAACAGCGTCGACATGCAGGAATTCATGGTCATGCCGACGGGCGCTCCCTCCTTCAGCGAAGGGCTGCGCATGGGCGCCGAGGTATTCCACAATCTCGCAGCAGTCCTGCACGACATGGGACTAAGCACGGCTGTTGGAGACGAAGGCGGATTCGCGCCGAATCTGGGCTCGAATGAAGAGGCACTCGAGGTCATCCTGCGTGCCATCGAGAAGGCCGGCTACGTGCCTGGTGATGATATCCACATCGCCCTCGACCCTGCCTCCTCCGAAATGGCAAAAGACGGCGGCTACTGCTTCTGGAAGAGCGATCCCGATCGTATCCGTACCTCAGACGAAATGGTCGCATTCTGGGCAGATTGGGTGGAGCGCTATCCGATCATCTCCATCGAAGATGCCATGACCGAGAACGACTGGACCGGCTGGAAGGATCTCACGGACGCCGTGGGCAACAAGGTTCAGCTCGTTGGAGATGACTTGTTCGTGACCAACACCAACTTCCTGCAGCGAGGAATCGACGAGGGGTGCACCAACTCCATTCTCATCAAGCTCAACCAGATTGGTACGCTGACAGAAACCTTGGCTGCCATTGAACTGGCACACAAGAATGGATTCACTGCTGTGGTTTCCCACCGTTCTGGCGAAACCGAGGACACGACAATTGCCGACCTCGCTGTGGCTACCAACGCCGGACAGATCAAGACGGGCTCGGCCAGCCGCTCCGATCGCATGGCCAAATACAACCAGCTCCTCCGACTGGAAGAGATGCTGGGCACCGCTGCTGAATACCCGGGCATGAAAGCGTTCCGATTTTAGTACCTTGTGATTGGAATCCAACCGCTTCCAATCCATGGCTCTAACGGAACGAATCAGTCATTTCGTCCAGCGATCCCGGACGCTTCTCCTGGGTGTCGCCATCGCCCTTGTGGCCATCTGGGTGCTGTTTTTCGATAGCCACAGTATTGCTACACGTGTGCAGCTCATGGCTGAACGATCTGCGCTTTCGGCCGATAACGAAGCCCTGCAGGCACAGATCGACGCACTTGAGATCACGCTGAGCCGCGACCCCACGCCTCAGGACGTCGAAAAGATTGCTCGGGAAGAATACCTGATGAGCCGTCCGGGAGAGACTGTATATCCGGTCATAACGGAGAAGTAGATTCTCATGGAAACCTGTTGGGGCGCACGGGCATACGGAACGAATACGTGGAGCCTTCGAGCTGCGGGCTCCGACTTCCTGACACCTGACTGCGGCTCCCTCGCCAGCATGATTCGCTAATGTCTGATTCGCGTCTTTCGATCGGTGTCGATCTGGGTGGGACCTCCATCAAAGCCGGACTCGTGTCCGAGTCCCGCGGTCTCATCGGCGAGCGAACGGTCATTACGGATGCCGAGCAGGGATCGGAACGTGTTCTCGATCAGATTGCCGACCTGGCCCGCGGCTTCCTTCAGAATCACCCATCCATCCAGGGAATCGGACTTGGTTTCCCCGGAGCGGTCAACTGGGAGCGTACGGAGGCCATAAAACCTGTCAATATCAGTGGCTGGAATCGGGTCAATGTCGCTGAGGCTCTGAACACACGTCTTGGCACCTCTTTTCCGGTGCTTGTGGAAAACGACGCCAACGCCGCCGGTCTGGGGTCTTGCCAGTTCGGCGCTGGTCGGCATTTCGACTCCTTCATCATGGTGACGCTGGGGACTGGTGTGGGCGGCGCCATCATTTACCAGAACCGGATTTTTCGCGGTGCAACCGGTTCCGCCGGCGAGATCGGTCACATGACGATCGATTTCGAGGGGCCCTTGGCACGAAGCGGGGTACCCGGAGCCATTGAAGCTTACCTGGGGCAACGCTTCCTTTCCCGGCATGCGCGCTACCAGTTGATGAACGAATCAGACAGCCTCGTTCATGGAATGGCTGGAAAGGATCTACTGGAGATGTCCCCGAAGATCCTGCACGAGGCGGCCTTGCTAGGCGACGAAGGGTCCAAGGAAATCCTCTCCTGGGCCGGTCACAAACTCGGGATCGTCCTCGGATCGGCCGTGAATCTCCTCGATATCCGGAAGATCGTTGTCGGTGGAGGTATTTCAGCGGCCGGGGACTTCATCCTTGACGCGGCCCGGGGCTCGCTCAACGAATTCACCACCCCTGCCCTGCGCGCCGACTTGGAAATCGTCCAGGAGCCCGGCGGCAACGATATGGGCATGCTTGGTGCCGCTCATCTGATCTTTCAACACATAGACGGCTTGCTCTGACCCTGCCTGACCTCTCACGAGACGGTTCATCACGCATATCGCTCGGACTTTGTTGGCTCACCCCTTGTCGCACGCGGTGGTGCTCCTTTCACTCACCATCCTGTTTCCGGCTCTCATCCAAGCTCAGGAGAGCGGAATAAGCAGCCCGGTGACGGTCATCGCGTCCGATTCCCTGGTTTTCCACCTCGGAGGTGACCGACGTGCTGGAACGCTGCATGGGGACGCATCCGTGACATTTGAGGATGCCTTTCTGAGCGCCTGGGAGATAGACCTTCTGCTGGCAGACGAGGAATTGCATGCTCGCGGCCTCCCCTCAGATACGGGATGGGTCGGTAAACCTCTCATTCGACAGGGCGAAGATGAGTTCACAGGATCTCAGCTAGCATTCAGCCTGCAGACACAGCGAGGACGGGTCGTAGGGGCTCAGACACAGTACGAGGAAGGCTTCATCGCGGCTGATGTCGTCAAAGCTCTGGAAGACTCCACCCTGTTCATCCGGAACGGTGTGTACACAACCTGTTCCTGTGTAACCGATCCCTCCTATTCGCTTCGATCCAGTCGGATGAAGATGGTTGATCGCAAGTGGATCTACACGGGACCAATCCAGCTATACCTGTTCAATATCCCTACTCCGCTCTGGCTGCCATTCGGATTCTTGCCGGCCCAGGACAATCGTCGTTCAGGCCCCCTTCCCCCCACTTACGGCGAAGACGAGTTCGGCTTCTACCTTCGGGATTGGGGGTGGTACTTTGCCATGAATGACTACATGGATCTGCAGCTTCAGGGAGGATTCTGGACGCGCGGGTCCTGGGAGGTCCAGTCGCTGTATCGCTATCGGAAACAGTATGCGTTCGACGGCCAGCTGCGATTGGATTACGGTCGATTCCGGAACGGTGAGCGCGGGGACCCTGGCTTCTCCATCCGCAGAACCAGCTCGGTCCGCTGGAACCACAACCAGACCATTGGACAACGTACGTCCTTCAATGCGAATGTCAACCTGACGTCGTCTTCCTACCTACGGGCGGTATCCCAGAACTATGATGACCGTATCCGGCAGGATATCCAGTCCAGTTTGAAGTTCACCAAACGCTGGAGTGGACAGAATCTCTCCATCCAGGCCAACCAGCGCCAGCAGCTCTCGACGGGGCAGGTCAGTCTCACCCTGCCTACACTGACTTTCTCCCAGCGGTCATTCAAGCCCTTCCAGCGCAACAACCGACTTCCGGGCACGCGGGAATCATTCCGCGACAAGTTGCAGATCAGCCTCTCGTCCCAAGTGTCCAACCGATTCAACTTCCTCCCTTTACCGGATGAGGAACTGTTGGCCCGCGGCGATACGCTTGCAACGGAAATCAGTTGGTTCGACGCAGCGCTGTCCTCTTCCGATTACAGAAGAGCAACTGGAAATTATGTTCAATACGACTTCCAGGCGTCACATCGTGTACCGATTTCTGCTCCCTTTTCCGTCAGTCGGATCCCGCTGCTGGGAAACATCAATCTGAACTTCAATCCCAGCTTCACCTATTCCGAGAACTGGTACTTGAGGACAGAACGACGCGGTCTGGGAGAGACGGGAAGCGTTGAGAGTGAGCAACAGCCCGGGTTTTTCGCACTCCGGCAGTTCAGTTCATCCTTCTCGGCAAGCACCATTTTCTACGGGCTATTCCCAGTCAAAGCCTTTGGATTCCAAGGTATTCGTCACACCGTGCGACCCAATGTCGGCTTTTCGTTCCGCCCGGACTTTTACGGCGATCGATGGGGATACACGCGCGAGTACACCGACGGATCAGGCAATGACATTCAGTATCCGATTGTGTCCGGGGTCAATCGCGGACGTCAACAGGCGCTCAATTTCTCCTTGAACAACACGTTTGAGACCAAACGAGCCCCACAGGCAAATCAATCTGATTCCGGTGCCGATTCGCCCAACAACACACCAAGCAATAGAGCGCCGAACGCCAATACGCGGGCATTGAAGCTCTTCGACTTGAACGTGTCTTCGTCCTACAACTTTGCCGCTGACTCACTGAAAATGTCGGATATCAGCCTCTCGGCACGTACCCGTGTTCTGGGCAAGGTTGATGTTGATCTGCGCAGTGGGTTCTCGCCCTACCAACTCAGCGACACGGGCATTCGAGTCAACGAATCGGCCTTCTCCTTTACCTCACCGCTCGGACGCAAGACGTCGACCAACGTCACGCTCCGAACATCGCTGCGATCAAGACAGGGAGCCGGTGATCGGCCCGTCACCACCCCCCGTGGCGGGTTCGTCCAATCAGCCGGTCAATTGGCCAACGCTGGATCGGTCGTTGGAGCTGGTGCATCCACCTTCCTGCAGAATAACTACGCTACTGCCGGCGCGGATTTCTCGATTCCGTGGTCTTTGACCATGGATTTCAGCTACGGAGTCCAAAAACCCGGAACGGCGACGATTCGCCGGGCCATCCTCAACGCATCGTTTGACTTCAGCCTAACACCAAATTGGAAGGTGGCCAGCCGCACCGGCTACGATTTCGAACAGAAGCGCATGGCAACCACCAACATCAGCCTGGCTCGTGACTTTGACTGTTGGCAGATGGCGTTCAATTGGGTGCCATTCGGCCTCTACCAGTCCTGGGGCTTCGATCTGCACGTCAAGAGCGGTCATCTGAAAGACCTGCTCCGCATTCGTCAGCCCAAGTCGGATGTGCGGGATCGTTTCGGAAGCTTCCTTTGATACGACCGCTTGGCCGATCCTGCCCTTGGCCACGAAGGCTACCGGTCGTCCAATACGTTTCGTGACGACGTAACGCCGATCCTTGTCGCCGTGGGGATCTCCTGATCCCCGGGAATGCGTGCTTCCAATCGATACCCATCGACTTCCAGAGTCAACGAAGTCTGCATGCCCAGGTACTGATGAGCGACAACTTCTGCTTCCACACCTCCTTCCGCGTCGACTTCAATGTGCTCAGGGCGAACGCTTACCACGTACCCGCCAGCTGGCATCGCTCCGGTCAGGCGCTGAATCAACTGGGCATCATCCAACACATTGCTACCGCCCAGGAAGCTGGCCACGAAGGCCGAATCCGGCTGTTGATACAGCTCCTTGGGCGATCCTGTTTGAACGATTCGTCCGGCACGCATGACCGCAATCTGATCGGAGAGCGCCATGGCCTCTTCCTGATCATGCGTGACGTAGATGCTTGTCAGTCCCAATCGGTGCTGTAGCGCTTTCAACTCGGCACGCGTCTGGTGACGCAAGGCAACATCGAGGTTCGAAAGCGGCTCATCAAACAGAATCACTTCAGGCTCAATGGCAACAGCACGGGCTAATGCCGTGCGCTGTTGCTGACCGCCCGAAAGCGACGTGACCGGTGTGCCCTCGAAGGCCTCCATATCCACACGTCGCAAGGCATCCTGAACCCGACTCTTCACGTCGGAGGCCGAGAGCTTGCGGACTTTCAGGCCGTACGCCACGTTCTGTCCCACCGTCATGTGTGGGAAGAGAGCGTAGTTCTGAAAAACCATGGCCGTGGGTCGCCGGCGCGCCTGAACGTCGGTGACGTCCTCCTCTCCGATGTACACCCGTCCTTGATCAGGGGATTCGAACCCGGAGATGATCCTCAGAGTCGTTGATTTGCCACAGCCGCTTGGGCCAAGCAGCGAAAAGAAGGACCCGGCCGGAATGTCCACACTGACGTTGTCGACTGCCTTGAGCTGCCCGAATGAACGGGACACCCCTTCCAGTCGGACGCCTTTGGCCTCCGTATGTCCGGTGTTGGTCAACGGAATCAGGCGCCGAGTGCCGCCTGAACCTTGTCTGCTGCCTCCTGGAACAGGATAGCCGTTTCTACGGCCAGACCGCTCTCATCGAGAATGGCTTTGCCTTCCGCAGCGTTGGTCCCCTGGAGGCGCACAATCAGCGGCAGGTTGATTTCCACGCGCTTGGCTGCTTCCACAATACCATTGGCAACGCGATCGCAACGGACGATACCGCCGAAGATGTTGACCAGGATAGCCTTGACTTCCGGATCCTTGAGGATGATGCGGAAACCTGCGGCCACCGTGTCAGGATTGGCACCGCCTCCCACATCGAGGAAGTTGGCAGGCTCGCCGCCGGCAAGCTTGATGATGTCCATCGTTGCCATCGCCAGTCCGGCGCCGTTCACCATGCAGCCCACATTGCCGTCCAGTTTGACGTAGTTCAGGTGGTGCTCACCAGCTTCTACTTCAAGCGGATCCTCTTCGTGGATGTCGCGCAGCTCAGCCAGATCCTTGTGACGATACATCGCGTTGTCGTCGATGTTGATCTTGGCGTCGACGGCCAACACATCGCCCTGGTCCGTGAGCGTCAGCGGGTTGATCTCTGCAATCGAACAATCGCTCTCTTCGTAAGCACGGTAGAGCGCCATGATGAACTTGACGGCCTTTTTGAAGGCGTCACCCTCGAATCCGAGCCCGAAGGCCAGGCGGCGTGCCTGGAAGCCCTGAAGACCGATGATCGGATCCACCCACTCTTTCAGGATCAGCTCTGGTGTTTCTTCTGCAACCGTCTCGATCTCCACTCCACCTTCCGTCGATGCCATGATCACCGTCTGGTTGCGACCGCGATCCAGCGTGATACCGAGGTAGAATTCCTTGGCGATATCCACGGCGTCAGCGATAAGCACGGAGCGCACTTTCTGACCTTCTGGACCCGTCTGCGGAGTCTTGAGCATCATGCCCAGGATGTTGTCGGCCTTTTCGCGAACTTCGTCGACCGACTTGGCAAGCTTGACACCGCCGCCTTTTCCGCGTCCACCAGCGTGGATCTGCGCTTTGACGACGAACAGGTTGCTGTCGTAGTCAGCCTGCAGTTTCTCAGCAGCTGCGACGGCTTCTTCAGTCGTCGTGGCAACGATTCCTTCCTGTACGGCTACTCCGTAGGAAGCGAGGATGTCTTTGGCCTGATACTCGTGGACTTTCATGGCTCCGGATTTGCGTAAATTGGATCCTGAAAACTACAGAGTACGACACGCTCTTTCTTCCCTCGAGGAACCACGACAGGCATATTCGCCGTTTCTTTTTCAGCCGCTGGCTACACGGCCGACAACGACGTTCATTGCGCTTGCTCCGTCGATCCGACGAAACCGCCCCCATTATCTGAGTGACCTACGACGCCCACATTATTCGGAGACTTCTGACAGGCTACCTCCTGCTGATCGGCGGCCTGATCATCTTCTTTGTGGTCCTCCACTATGTCGAATACGTGGACGACTTCATGGATCGGGGCGCAACCATGCGCGACGTCTTTCTGATCTACTACCCGAACTACGTCCCGGAAATCATCAAGCTCACGTCTCCGCTGGCGCTTTTCATTTCTGCGATATTCCTGACCTCCCGATTGAGTCAGAAGCTGGAGCTCGCTTCACTGCAAACATCCGGTGTGTCGCTATATCGCCTGATAGTGCCTTTCGCGGCAACAGGCCTGGTTGTCTCCATCGGAATGTTTGCCTTCAATGGCTGGGTCGTGCCGCAGACCAACCAGGTTCGCCTGGCGTTTGAGCAGGACTACACCAAGGATGCGCCGCGACGAGCCGAGTATGCCAACATTCACCGCATCAACGCGCCCGGAAGCGTCCTATCGGTCAATTTCTACGAACGCAGATCCAAGACGGCTACCAGCGTCACGCTCCAGCAGTTTTCAGAAGAAGGACGTCTACTCGAGCGAATTGACGCCGACCGGATGGTTTGGTCGGACTCCCTGGAAACCTGGACGCTCATTTCCCCGATCATCCGCACATTCGATGAGAACGGCGAGCGCCGTAGAGTGGATATGGCTCAGCTGGATACGACCCTGGCCCTGGGTCCGAGAGACCTTGCCCGTGTTCAAGGGGATGTCGAAGCCATGACGATCACCGAGGCGAGGGACTACTTGCAAACCCTTCAGCGCACGGCGGCGAATCGGACAGGAGCGGCCCTGGTGGGCTATCACACCAAGTACTCCTACCCTTTCGCCAATTTGATTCTGGTGCTGCTAGCCGTCCCTTTGGCTAGTGTCCGGCGTCGAGGTGGTCACGCTGTTCAGCTCGGAATCGGACTGTTCGTAGCGTTCGCTTACCTGGCCATCATGAAGCTGACCGAACCTTTTGGCTATGCCGAGGCGCTCTCACCGTTGATGACCGCCTGGCTGCCTCACATGCTCTTTGCTGTGATCGCCGGTTGGTTCGTGTTCAGAGCGCGAACCTGACGCTCACAGGTCGCATCCGAGGAATTCCTGACTCGGATGGACGAGAAAAAACCGGCGTAGACCTCAGGCTTCGCCCCCCGGGAGTCCAAAGTGGACGGCAGGACCCTGCTGAGGCGGATCTTCGATCTCTCCATGAGCCTGCTCAAACCGTTCGATATTGTCCGCAAGAGCGCGGAGCAGGCGTTTGGCGTGGGGTGGCGAGATGATCACACGGCTTTTTACTCGGGCCTTGGGAACGCCGGGCATGACGCGGATGAAGTCCATGATGAACTCTTCGGCCGAGTGTGCCAGCATCACCAGATTCGAGTAGGTACCCTCGGCAATGTCTTCGCTCAATTCAATATTCAGCTGCGGCCCCGCCGGGCGTTGTTCGTCTTTCTTTTCGCTCATGGATTCGAGGAAGTAAGTGTCTTTGTAAAGATGATCAGGTGGCCTTCGATGCCAGCGCCTCGATGAGGTCGCTTTTGGTGATTATGCGATAGCCGTCCTGCTTGTCACCAACCAGCACGGCGCCCGGGGCTTCGCGAAGCAGAGTACTCAGACCGCTGATCGGCACGGTTGGATCCACGACCGGAAACGGAGCACCCATGTTATCAGCCACGGCATGCTCTTTGGCGCCAGGTTCGTCGATAAGGCGATTCAGCACCACAGACTCTGTCAGGCTCCCAACCACTTCGTCTTCGTCAATCACGGGAAGCTGGGAGACCGAATTCTGAACCATCCGATCAATCGCCATCTGAAGCGTGTCTGCAGACGAGACCGATATCACGGCTCCCTCCCTGCTGGCAGCAACATCTCCGGTCAGGATTTCGGTGTCATCCTCAAGGAAACCGTGACTACGCATCCAGGTGTCGTTGTAGGTCTTCGACAAATAGCGGAATCCGGTGTCCGGAAGCAGGATCACCACAACATCATCCTCCTTGAGCGTGTCACGGTGGGTTTCCAACCACTTCAGGGCTCCGCTCACGGCCAGTCCACAGGATTGGCCTACAAACAGCCCTTCTTCTCGGGCCAGCCTCCGCGTCATCAACATGTTCTCCCGATCAGTCGAGCGGACGTAGTCGTCCACGATGTCGAAGTCCATGTTCTCGGCCAGAATGTCTTCGCCCGCACCCTCGGTCAGGTACGGGTAGATTTCGGATTCGTCGAATTCACGGGTGAAGAAATACTTGTGGTAAACGGACCCGAACGTATCAACGCCAATGACTTTTACGTTCGAATCCTGCTCTTTGAGGTACTTGCCAGTCCCTGATATCGTGCCCCCAGTGCCTGCTGAGGCGATATAATGCGTGATCTTCCCTTCCGTTTGCTCCCAGAGCTCCGGGCCGGTGGATTCGTAATGCGCCTGTGCGTTGGCGGGATTGTCGTATTGGTTCAAGTACACCGCTCCCGGTGTTTCTTCAGCCAGGCGACGAGATACCGAGTAGTACGAGCGGGGATCTTCGGGAGCCACATTGGTCGGGCACACCAGGACCTTGGCACCCATTGCTCGCAGCACGTCCGCTTTTTCAGGGCTCTGCTTGTCAGTGGTCACGAATATGCACTTATACCCCCTCTGGATCGCAGCCAGCGCGATTCCGGCACCCGTATTCCCACTGGTCCCTTCTACAATCGTCCCGCCAGGCTTCAATTCACCGGACTTTTCGGCGGCCTCAATCATGGCCAGTCCGATGCGATCCTTGACCGAGCCTCCGGGATTGAAATACTCAACCTTGGCAAGCACCGTGCAAGGCACGTTGGCCGCCACGCTGTTCAGCTTCACCAGTGGCGTGTTTCCAATAGTATCGACGATGGAGTCTACCCACATGACAAATCAAGAGACGTGTTGAGGACGAAAGCTCGGTTCGATTGGGCCCGCCAAGTCAAGAAGATGCGTAACCCGATCCGGGACCGCTATATTCCGGTTGACGGACCCGGGAGCGAAGAAAGTACATCATCCCGTGTGCGTCGGCCCTGGAAAATCCGGGACCTTCAGGCATATTGACAGAGAACTCGCAACGGATGGGCCGGCTCCGGCCCGATTCCTCAACCATGGAACCCCTCTCCACATTCGAACCGGACCTGTTGGTGGCTACGGTTTCGTCCGAGGGTGACGCCTTGTCGCGCAATTCGGCCTGGGGCCAGCTATTTGGATTCGGCGATCATTTGTGGGGCGCGCTCTCGCCTGGCGATCGCGAACTGGCGACGCGCAATCTGGAAGAGGCCCTGGGCGGCTCCCTCGTCACGCATGCCTTGTTCATGGTCCCTTCCCGCCAACGGGACATTCCAACCCCGGTATTGCTGCATTTCGTGCCCGTACCGGATCCAGAGAACGGTCGCGTCCGGGCCGTTTCCATCACGGGCGAAGTCCTGTCCGAACCCACAACCTGGACCGAAAGTCAGACCCAGCGCCATCGCATGGAAACGTTGGGACGGATGACGATGGGAATGGCACATGACTTCAACAATCTGCTTTCCGGCATTCTTGGTCACCTGGAATTGTGGCGGCTGGAATCCCCTCCCGACGAACAGCAAGCCAGTCACCTCGACACGATCGAGTCGGCAGCAGCTTCGGGTGCCGATCTGATTGCGCGAATCCAGCGCTACATCCGGCAGGAAGCCCAGTCTGCCTTTGAGGCCATCGATCTGAATGGATTGATCGAAGACTGTATTCAGTTCACCCGTCCATACTGGTACAATGAACCGCGCCGGCAGGGCATCGACATCGAGGCCACCTTTGTGGCTGGTGACGTACCGGATGTGCAGGGTACGCGTAGCGAACTCCGGGATGTGTTCGTGAATCTGATCCTGAACGCTATCCATGCCCTTCCTGAAGGCGGATCCATCAACGTGCGATCCTTTACAGATGAGGAAGGAATCGGCGTCGAGGTCTCAGATACCGGCGTTGGGATGCCCGAAGACGTTGCCAAGCGGGTTTTCGAGCCACTTTTCTCAACAAAAGGCGAAGCCGGCAATGGCATGGGACTGGCCGTGGCCGCAGGCACGATGCGGGAGCACGGTGGTTCGATTTCCGTCTCCTCCACTCAAGGCGAGGGTACAACCTTTACGCTCCGCTTCCCGATTCCCCGTGCAACGCAGCCAACAGTCGCGACGAAGATTGATGCGTCCCGATCCGATTCGGCCGTGTCTCCCAAGTCGATCCTGGTTGTTGACGATGAGGACATGGTCCGAAACGTGATCTGCCGTTTGCTGCAGCTGCGAGGCCACAATCCCGTCGCGGCGTCTTCAGCGCATGACGCACTTGACCTGCTTCCCTCCCAGGATTGGGACGTCGTCCTCACCGATCAAGGCATGCCGGGTATGACGGGACGGGAGTTGGCGCACCAGATCCGCAAGATCCAACCCGACCTGCCGATCATGCTTCTGACCGGAGATACGGACATCGATGTCAACCCGGCCGAGATCGATCGGGTACTGACAAAGCCGTTCAAGATTGACGATGTCCAGGCGGTGATCGGCGAGCTGACCTGACGGATCAGCCGGGTCCGTGCCTGCACCTCACCGAAAACCCGTCACTATGGCAGAAGACGCCCGGCTGGATACGCTCGATTGACGGATTCCCCGGTTTGGCCTGGTTTTTGGACCTCCGGCACATCAAGAGAAGAATCCAGAACCCCAGTGAGTGCTAGATGCATCAAGATCTTGTTCTTTTGCTAGACGACGACCCAGAGCAGAGTATCCCGCTGCCAACGGCAGACGAGGAAAAGGAGATGAGCCGGTCCGATATCCCGGACACGCTACCCATCCTGACCTTGCGCAACACGGTGCTTTTCCCCGGTGTGGTCCTCCCAATCACCGTTGGCAGGGACACGTCCCTAAAGCTGGTCAAGGACGCTTTTGGCGACGATCGTTTGATTGGCGTCGTGGCCCAGCGCAGTGCCGAGACGGAAGATCCGACCCCGGATGACCTATACGAGTACGGTACGGTCGCCAGCATCCTGAAGCTCATCAAGATGCCCGATGGCAGCAAGTCCATCGTGATCCAGGGTAAGCGTCGTTTCCGCGTATCCCAGTATGTGCAGACGGAGCCCTATTTCACGGCTCGTGTGGAGCCCATTGTAGAGGAGATGGGTGATGAGGACATCGAGGTGCAGGCTCGCATCCGCTCGATCAAGGAGCTGGCCATCCAGATCGTCAACCTCTCCCCGAACCTTCCGAGCGAGGCAGCTTACGCGATTCAGAACATCGAATCGCCGACGTTCTTGATCCACTTCATTGCCTCGAACCTGCAGATCGAGGTGGAAGACAAGCAGGAGCTGCTTGAGACGTTGCCGCTCATTGAGCGTGCTGAACTGGTCATGGAGCACTTGAATCAGGAATTGCAGGTGCTGCAGCTGTCTGAAGAGATCCGCACCCGCGTCAAAACAGACGTGGATCAGCAGCAGCGTGAATACCTGCTTCGCCAGCAGCTCAAGGCCATTCAGGATGAGCTGGGAGAATCAGAGGGCAATGCAGGTGAAGTACGCGAATTGAGGGAGAAAGCTGACAAGAAGGCACTCCCCGATCACGTTCGCGAGATCCTGGACAAGGAGTTGGAAAAACTCGCCCGGTCCAATCCTGCCTCGCCCGACTATGCGGTCACCCGCAACTATGTCGACTGGATTCTGGATATCCCTTGGCTGGATTATTCAGAAGACATGCTCGACATAAAGAAAGCCGGTGAAATCCTGGACGAAGACCATTACGGTCTGCAGTCCGTGAAGCAGCGCATTCTCGAGTATCTAGCTGTTTTGAAGCTCAAGGGCGATATGAAGGCCCCCATTCTGTGCTTCCATGGGCCTCCAGGGGTCGGTAAGACTAGTCTTGGCAAGAGTATCGCTCGTGCACTCGGTCGAGAATTCGTGCGAATGTCCCTTGGTGGCGTTCGTGACGAGGCAGAGATCAGAGGTCACCGTCGTACCTACGTCGGTGCGCTCCCAGGCCGCGTGATTCAGGGAATGAAGAAGGCGGGTACGGCCAATCCGGTGTTCATGCTGGATGAGGTTGACAAGCTGGGCTCAGATTTCCGGGGAGATCCGTCGTCGGCATTGCTCGAAGTACTCGACCCCGAGCAGAACAACGCCTTCAACGATCACTACCTGGAGGCGGACTATGACCTCTCCAAGGTGCTGTTCATCGCCACGGCGAACTACCTAGAGATGATCCCTCCTCCGCTGCGCGATCGCATGGAGATGATCGAGATCAATGGGTACACGCAGGAAGAGAAGCTGGCCATTGCTCGCCAGTATCTCGTTCCGCGCCAGATTGAGCGCAATGGACTGAAGAAGAAGCAGTTCTCGCTAACGAAGCCAGCCCTGGAGCTCATCATCGATGGCTACACACGGGAGTCTGGGGTTCGCCAGCTGGAGCGTACCATCGGGTCCGTTGCCCGCGGCGTGGCCAAGAAGGTGGCTATGGGTGAATCCGAAGGCGAAAAGGTCCAGCCAAGTGACATCGAGTCGTACCTGAAGGCTCGTCGATTCTACTCGGATGTTGCCGAGAGAACCGCCGTCCCCGGCGTTGCTACAGGATTGGCGTGGACGCCGGTTGGTGGTGATATCCTGTTCATCGAAGCCTCCGTGTCCAGAGGAAACGGTCGCATGATCCTGACTGGACAGCTGGGCGACGTGATGAAAGAATCAGCTCAGGCAGCGCTTTCCTATGTGAAGGCGAATGCGGAAAGCTGGCACATTCCGGCAGACGCCTTCCGCTACTGGGACCTGCACATCCACGTGCCTGCTGGAGCCGTTCCAAAGGACGGACCATCGGCCGGAGTGGCCATGCTGAGTGCGTTGATCTCGATCTACACGCAACGCAAGGTGAAACACAACATCGCCATGACTGGCGAAATCACGTTGCGAGGTATGGTCTTGCCTGTCGGCGGCATCAAGGAGAAAGTCCTTGCCGCCAAACGGGCTGGCATCAAGCAGGTCATCCTTCCCGAGAAGAACCGCAAAGACGTGGAAGAGATCGAGGCCGACTCGTTGAAGGGGTTGCAGATCGACTACGTCAAGCGCATGGACGATGTCGTAGAGCAGGTCCTTCTCAAGACGCAGGTCAACAATCCCGAGACCTTCTTTGTCATTCCGGATAAAGACAAGAACCCGCGCGGGTTTGGAACGGGGACGGTACAGGCCACAGCATAATGGATGATAGCCGCGTAGCAGACGGTTGCTGTGTAGCAGACGGTTGCCGCGCAGCGGATGACAGCCGTCGCTACTGTCCTATCTGAACGAAAAGAGCCGGTTGGTGCATTGCACCAACCGGCTCATTCAATTTCTGACGTGCTACAAAGTCTGATCAGTTGCGCTCTTCGTCGATGATCTTGGCATCTTCGACGCCATCATCCATCTCATCAAGGAAGGCGCGTTCGGCTTCAGACCAAACGGAGCCAACGGCTCCGACGGTGAAATCAACCAGGGCGCCCAGCGTCTTGAATGCCGAACCGGCGATGAAAACCACCTTTCCGACTGGATTCAGACGATTGAACTCGACCAACCGATCGTCAGGCTCAGCCATCGTCTTTCTTCTTCTTTTTCTTTTTCCCCTTGTCTGAAGCTTTATCCGACTTCGTCTCGGCAGCAGGCTCTTCGGTTACTTCTTCGACTTCCACCTCGTCGTCTGCCTCGGTGTCTGAATCGTCATCGCAGGAAAACTCCTCCTTGTACTTGCGCGCCTCCTCTTCTGCCTTCTCACAGGCTTGCTTGAAGGCTTCTGATACCTGCTCGGTGACTTCTTTCAAGCCGTCCGCGACCGTGTTGATGATCGACTCTACCAGGAAGGCGGCTTTCTCCTCGGTACCCAGATCATCGAATTGTGTCCGGGCCTGCTCGTAAGCTTCAGAGCGCTGATGACCCTCGGAATGAGAGTCTGCATGCTCCTGTCCCTGCTCCTCGTGCCGATCGTCGACGTGCTCGTTCGTGTTCTCTTTATCCGACATGATGGTACCTCAATTGCGTTTCCATCGGTTAACGGATTCCAGCAGCGCAGGTTACAGCGCAGATGCAAACGGGCGGGCGGCTTTCGCCGCCCGCCCGTCGCAGGTCGTACCGTTATCGGTACGTATTCAATCGATCGACCGTATTGAGTCGTCTACCCGTCTTCAGTCGGCTAACGACGTCATTCGGCCAATACGCTACCAAATGCCTTACTCGGCTGCCAGGGATGCCTGGGCTGCTGCGAGACGAGCAATCGGTACACGGAATGGCGAACAAGACACGTAGTCCATGCCGACTTCGAAGCAGAAGTGCACCGAACGCGGATCGCCACCATGCTCACCACAGATACCGACCTTCAGACCGGTACGTGCATCGCGACCACGCTCCGTACCCATGCGGACCAGCTGGCCCACACCGGTGACGTCCAGCGACTGGAACGGATCGTCTGGCAGGATCTTCTTGCCAACGTACTCGGGAAGGAAGACGCCCGCATCGTCGCGGCTGTAACCGAAGGTCATCTGCGTCAGGTCGTTCGTACCGAAGGAGAAGAACTCCGCTTCTACGGCAATCTGATCAGCCGTCAGAGCTGCGCGAGGAATCTCGATCATCGTACCGATCAGGAAATCGACGCGAGCGCCTTTCTCTTCAAAGACTTTCTCAGCCGTATCGGCAATGACAGCCTTCTGGTTGGCGAACTCTTCGACCGTACCGATCAGCGGCACCATGATTTCGGGCAGCACTTCAACACCATCCTGCGACAGCTCAACAGCTGCCTCGATGATAGCACGCGTCTGCATCTCGGTGATCTCTGGATAGGTGACACCCAGACGGCAACCGCGGTGACCCAGCATCGGGTTGAACTCGGACAGCGACTCGACCTTGGCCTTCACGACGTCAAACGAGACGCCCATCTTGTCGGCCATGTCCTTCATGTCAGCCTCACCGTGCGGCAGGAACTCATGAAGCGGTGGGTCCAGGAGGCGAACCGTGACCGGCTTGCCTGCCATCGCCTTGAAGATGCCCAGGAAGTCTTCCTTCTGGTATGGAAGGAGCTTGGCCAGAGCCGCTTTGCGAGCGTCAAGGTCGGCTGCCAGGATCATCTCCCGGACACTGTCAATGCGATCGCCTTCAAAGAACATGTGCTCCGTACGGCAAAGGCCGATACCTTCGGCGCCGAATTCGATGGCCTTCGCGGCGTCAGCCGGCGCATCTGCGTTGGTACGGACTTTCATCGTGCGGTACTCATCGACCCAAGCCATGAACGTACCGAAGTCGCCCGTAAGCTCAGGAGCAACCAGCTTCTGAGCACCTGTGATGACTTCACCGGTCGTACCGTTGATGGAAACCCAGTCACCATCGTTGACAGTGACATTACCGGCGGTGAATTTGCCTGCTTTGTAGTCGATGACAACGTCGCCACAACCGGCCACACACGGCTTACCCCAACCACGTGCCACAACGGCGGCGTGACTGGTCATGCCACCACGGCTGGTGAGGATACCCTCAGCGGCGTGCATGCCACCGACGTCTTCTGGGCTGGTCTCGATGCGGACCAGAATGACTTTTTCACCAGCAGCGTGACGCTCTTCTGCCTCGTCAGCAGAGAAGACAGCTTTACCGACGGCAGCTCCGGGCGAGGCCGGAAGGCCAACGGCGATAACGTCACTCTTGTAATCATCCGGATTTTCGAATCCGGGGTGCAGCAGCTGATCCAGGTGACCCGGCTCAACCATGTCGCGAACCGCTTCCTTGGTGGAGATCAGTCCCTCTTCGACCATTTCGACAGCCGTACGAACGGCGGCGGCGCCGGTGCGCTTACCATTGCGGGTCTGCAGGATGTAGAGGTTGCCCTCCTGCACCGTGAACTCGATGTCCTGCATGTTGCGGTAGTGCTTCTCGAGCTGCTGGGTGACTTCCACCAGGCGCGCATAGGCCGGAGGAAACACCGCTTCCATCTGCGAGAGGTCTTCCGGAGTACGAATACCAGCGACGACGTCCTCACCCTGCGCATTCACCAGGAACTCGCCGTATAGCTTGTTCTCACCCGTGGAAGGGTTACGCGTAAAGAGAACGCCAGTACCGCTTCCCTCGCCCATGTTTCCGAATACCATGGCCTGCACGTTGACCGCCGTACCAATCAGGCCGGTGATCTTGTTGATCGTGCGGTACTTGACGGCACGCTCGCTATCCCATGAGCCAAAGACGGCATTGATGGAGAGCTTGAGCTGCTCGTAGGGGTCACTCGGGAACATGGAACCCGTGTGCTGCTGGTAAATGGCCTTGTAGCGCTCAACCAGCACTTTCAGGTCGTCAGCCGTGAGATCCACGTCGTTGCTGACACCCCGCTCCTGCTTGAGACCTTCAATGGCCTCTTCGAAGTACTCGTGGTGAACACCCATGACCACGTCGCCGAACATGTCGATGAAGCGACGATAGGCATCGTAAGCGAAGCGGGGGTTGCCTGTCTTGCTTGCCAGACCTTCTACCGCCTCATCGTTCAGACCCAGGTTCAGGACCGTGTCCATCATCCCCGGCATGGAAACCGCAGCGCCGGAGCGAACCGAAACGAGCAGCGGATTTTCTGAATCGCCAAAACCTGCTCCCATCTGGGAAGCAATGTGATCGATACCGTCGCGGACCTGGTCATCCAGATTCGCTGGCCATTCGCCGCCGTGTTCGCTGTAGTATTTGCAGCTGTCGGTGTTGATCGTGAATCCTGGAGGCACAGGAAGCCCGATTGAGCTCATTTCAGAAAGGTTGGCACCTTTGCCGCCCAGGTGGGCTTTCATTGACCGGTCTCCTTCAGCGATACCATCGCCAAACTTGTAGACCAGTTTCGTCAGATTGTCTGCCATCGTGTAATGGTGGATCCGTGTTGAATAATTCTAGTCGACGAAATCGTCACGTCGGACTCGCCGGGCCTCGAGTGAAATCTGGCCCTTTTTCGCTATTGGCGAATTCGGTCAAATATACGGAGCGGGTACTCCTGACAGCCTCCGTAGCGTTCTAAGAAATCATTAATCACTGGTAGCGCTTCCGCATGCTGCCACTCCCTTCAGCGGCGACATCGGAACGCAAAACCCAGCGATGCGTGAGAGGGGTCAATTTTGATGAACCGCTCCTTGCCTCACCCTCACGGTCACAGTCATGACCCCGGATGAGAGCGACCGACCCCAAGTATTCTGCACATGAAGCGACTCGTCGTCGTCGAATCCCCGACCAAAGCCCGCACCATTCGCAAATTCCTCCCGGACAGTTATGTCGTCGAGGCGAGCATGGGGCACGTCCGGGATCTCCCTCCGTCGGCGTCACAGATCCCGGAGAAGTTCAAAAAGCAGAAATGGTCCCGCTTGGGCGTGAATGTCGAGGAAGACTTCTCTCCCCTCTACATCGTGCCGACGGACAAGAAGAAGGTCGTCAAACAGCTGAAGACGGCTCTCAAAGAGGCCGACGAACTGTATATCGCGACGGATGAAGACCGTGAAGGTGAGTCCATCGGATGGCATTTGCTTGAGGTCCTGAATCCGAAGGTGCCTGTTCGACGCATGGTTTTCCACGAGATCACCAAACCCGCCATCCTCGAAGCGCTGGAGAACACCCGGGAGATGGACCAGCACCTCGTCGAAGCCCAGGAGACGCGTCGTGTGCTGGATCGCCTGGTCGGGTACTCCATCTCACCTCTTCTCTGGAAGAAGATTGCTCCCAAGCTTTCTGCAGGACGTGTCCAGAGTGTGGCTGTCCGCATCCTGGTGCAGCGGGAGAAAGAACGCATTTTGTTCATCCCGGCTGAGTACTGGGACCTGAAGGCTGGTCTCGGCACGAATGGCAGCGTATTTGACGCGGTCATGACGCATACAAATGGTCTTCGCTTGGCTACAGGCCGCGACTTTGACGACAACACCGGACGGCTGGCCGAAGGAACGGTGGACGGCAAGGATGTCATTGTGCTCAAGGAGGATCGTGCCAAGGAGCTCGAAGGTGATCTCCCGAAAGGTCCCTGGACCGTGAATGAAGTCGAGCATCGGATGACTACTCGTCGACCGACCGCTCCGTTCATCACCTCCACGTTGCAGCAGGAGTCCAGCCGAAAGCTGCGTCTCTCCGCCCGGGATACGATGCGAGTAGCCCAAAAGCTCTACGAGCAAGGCTTCATCACCTACATGCGAACCGACTCGACGTCTCTTTCCAAGGAGGCGATCACGGCTGCACGCAATGCCGTTTCCTCCCGTTATGGAGATGACTTCCTGAGTGATGGACCCCGGACCTTTTCCGGAAAAGTGCGCAACGCACAGGAAGCTCACGAAGCCATTCGACCGTCCGGCACCGAGATGAAAACCTCGGACGAACTCGGTCTGTCGGGACAGGAAGCAGCGCTGTATGATTTGATCTGGAAGCGCACCATGGCCTCCCAAATGGCCGATGCCCGCATTCGGCGCACCACGGTTCGAATCGGCGCCGGTTCAGGCAACGATGAGTCCGTTTTCCGTGCAGGGGGCCAAACCATCGAATTTGCTGGTTTCATGCGAGCGTACGTCGAAGGCTCGGATGACCCAGATGCGGCGCTGGACAACTCAGAAAATCCACTTCCGCCGCTCAATGAGGGCGATGTGGTCACCTTGAGCAATTTGGAGGCCAGTGGTCATGCCACCAAGCCTCCGGCCCGTTACACGGATGCCACCCTTATCCGCATCCTCGAAGCGGAAGGCATAGGTCGACCGAGTACCTATGCCTCGATCATCGATACCATCGTTCGTCGCGGCTATGTTCGTCGCGGTGGCAGCCAGCTGATCCCAACATTCACGGCGTTCGCCACGAACAATCTCCTCGAGCAGCAATTCGGCAATTTGGTCGACACGGGCTTCACCGCTGGTATGGAGCAGGTTCTGGATGATATTGCAGACGGAAAGTTGGAGGCCACACCCTATCTGAAGTCGTTTTATGATGGTGACAAGGGCCTCGCCGCCTCGATCGATTCCGGTCTTGATTCGATCGATGCCCGCGAAGTTTCTGGCATCACGTTCGAGAAATGGTCACCGTATATCGTCCGTGTGGGCAAGTATGGTCCGTATGTCGAACTCGAAGAAGGCGAAGAGCGCAAGGTAGCGTCCATCCCTCCCGATGCGGCCCCTGGGGATATCGAGCAGGAGGACCTGGCCAGTTTCATTGCCGAGAAAGAGCGCGGAGATGATGTCCTGGGCATTCATCCCGACCATGAAATGCCGGTCTTCGTCAAGAAGGGTCCATACGGCTCGTATGTCCAGCTCGGAGATGACGAACAGGAAGGCAAGCCCAAGCGCGTCTCGGTACCGAAAAACATGGATCCGGCCTCCGTCGATTTCGACAAGGCACTGAAACTGCTGGAACTGCCCAAAGAGCTGGGCAACCACCCGGATACGGGTACCGTCATCAAAGCGAACATTGGTCGATACGGTCCCTATGTCCAGCACGGATCTGTTTTCGCCTCGCTGACCAAGGATGACGACATCCTGGAAATCACCTACGACCGTGCCATTGAGCTCATCGCCAAGAAGGAGGCACGCAACAAGCCGCTCCGCGTAGTTGGTGAGCACCCGGAGTCAGGCGAGATGATCGAGATCTGGGAAGGACGGTATGGCCCGTATGTCAAGCACCAGCGCGTCAATGCCTCCCTTCCAAAGAATCGGCCTGCCGAATCCATTACCATGGACGAAGCCATCGAGCTGCTGAACGCGAAAGCGGTCAAGAAGAAATCCGGCGGACGCAAGCGCACGACGAAGAAGAAAAAGTCCTGACCCGGCGGCCTCAGCGGCCTTATCGACCTCAGCGGCCGACGTCCTGATCGCCCAACTGTATGGAGCGCAGCATGTTGATGTAGCTCTCGTAGCGCTCGACTGGAAGTTCGTCCTCCTCAACCAACTCCTTGATCCGGCATCCGGGCTCGTGATCATGCGTGCAATTCGGGAATCGGCATTCTCCGAGATACTCCCTGAACTCCACGAAGCAATGGGACAGATCGGCCGCTTCGATTTCCACCAGTCCAAATTCTCGCAAGCCAGGTGTGTCGCCGATGAATCCCCCCTTCTGTCTGAGTTCTCCGATGGGTAGAAGTTCGGCGTAGGTCGTGGTGTGGCGTCCCTTCTGGGTCGCTTCGCTGATGCCTCCCGTTCGGAGATCGAGTTTAGGAAGCAAGGCATTCAACAGCGAGGATTTGCCGACGCCCGAGGGCCCCACCAAGACATGGATGCCGCTTGAAAGGGTCGTTCTCAGCTCATCCACCCCATCGCCCGTCAGGACAGAGGTGAACATCATCTCGTAACCCAGACTCGCGTACAGCTCAACGAAGAACCCAATATGCTCTTCGGCCCGTTCGTCCATCAGATCGGTCTTGTTCAGGATGATGCCCGCGTTGAGGCCGCGATACTCCGCCATCACCAGGAAGCGATCGATGAATCCGGGGTTGATGCGAGGCTTGCGCACGCTCTGGACGACCCATGCCATGTCCAGATTGGCAATAATGACGTGCTCTTTGCCGACTTTCCGGCCCGCAGCCCTTCGGCTCAACTTTCCGTATCGCTCCTTTCGCTCGACAATCACCCCGGAGCCGTCTGGATTGACCTGAATCGATACGCGGTCGCCAATCACGATCGGATTGGTGGCGTCTTCTTCCTGTAGACGGAATTTTCCCCGGATGGTACAGGATACGACGCCCTCGTCTGTCAACACTTCGTGTCGACTCCCCGTTGACCGTAGGACGAGTCCATTCACGTCAGGAGCGCGCCTTGGATCGTGCAGAAACGGGCTCAACATCCAGGATCTCATCCTCTTGTTCGAGGGAGATTCGCGTAGAAGCATCGTGCGCCTCGAGCTGCTTGGTGGCCGAGCCGACCTTGATCACCTCCATCTCCAGGTCCTCGATCTTCGCTGCGAGGGGCGCCGTCGCATCTTCGACCGCACGTCGCATCATGGATTCCAGCTCGGAGGTGGTCATGCTTGACCCATCCGAGACTGATTTTTGTCCGGCATTCTGTTTGCGCTTGTGACGCAGAATCATGGACGTCAGCGTGAGCCCGAAAAAGCTCATGACGGTCAACATGAAAAGGACAAAGACTTCTTCAGGCATGGCGAAGATCCGGTTTTGAGGCAAGGCGGTTAGTGTCGGGATTCACTCGGCAACTCACGCAGTCAGAGAGCTTCATCGGTCGAACGAACCTCTGATGGATCCGTCTCCGGAGCTGACAACTGTCGTTTCTGCTGTCCCTCTGCCAGCTGCAGGGTCTCCAACTCGTCGATTCGTTCCTGAAGCGGCTTCACAGCCTCAGCAACCGAAAGTTGTATCATCTCTTCAAGCTCAGACATCAGCATGGTGGAGCCGGGGCCACTATCCCCTTTGGCCAACAACTTCGCTTTCTCATGGTCCAGACCCATCTTGACGACGATGAGTGCGAAACCCAGGACCATGGCAACAATGGCAGCGCCCATTTCGATTCTGACTCAAATTGGAGGAATTCCGACGCGCAATCGTACGCCGGTGCGGGCCTGCAAGTTACGCAAACAGCAGCGGCCCTGACAGAGTGGTCTGCCCGGTCGGGACTCTCGACAAGCGTCAAAGCATTCCCTCGTAAAGCACTCCCTTTGGCCTAGAGGTCGTTGCCCCGCGGCGTAAAGGACTGGATCCCGGTCAGTTCGCGACCCAGAATGAGGCCGTGAATGTCATACGTGCCCTCGTAGGTGTTCACACTTTCGAGGTTCACCATGTGATGAATCACGCGATACTCACCCGTGATACCGTTGCCTCCCATCATGTCACGAGCAATGCGTGCCATCTCGAGGGCTTTGCCGCAGTTGTTGCGCTTGGCCAATGAGATCATGCTCGGGTGCACGGCGCCGGAATCTTTCAATTCACCCAATCGCCACGCAAGAAGCTGCATCTGTGTGATTTCGGTGACCATGTTGGCAAGCTTGGTCTGAACCAGCTGCATGGCTCCCAGCGGGTAGCCGAACTGCTTCCGCTCCATCACATACTGACGTGCGCGTGAATAGCAGTTTTCAGCCGCACCGAGCGCGCCCCAGACGATACCATAACGAGCATTATTGAGACACGAGAACGGTCCCTTGAGGCCCTTGACCTCAGGAAACATGTTTTCCTCTGGCACAAAGACGTTGTCCATCACGATTTCGCCCGTGTGGGAAGCCCTGAGGGACATTTTGTTGTGCGTCACCGGCGCGGACAGTCCCTCCATCCCTTTCTCCAGGACGAAGCCGCGGATGACTCCTTTGTCTCCTGGACTCTCTTTCAACTTGGCCCAAACCACGAAGACATCGGCAACCGGTGAGTTCGTGATCCACATTTTGGCGCCATTGAGGATGAACCCGCCATCGCCGCGAACGGCTGTCGTGGTCATCCCGCCGGGATCAGAGCCGTGGTCCGGCTCGGTGAGCCCAAAGCAACCGATCCACTCTGCGGTGGCCAGCTTCGGCAGGTACTTGCGACGCATCTCCTCTGTACCGAAATCCATGATCGGGTACATGACCAGTGACGACTGTACGGACGCAAAGGAGCGATATCCGGAATCAACACGCTCGAGTTCGCGCGCAATCAGGCCGTACGCCGTGTAGGAGGCGCCAACCCCACCGTACTCTTCGGGGATCGTCGCGCCCAACAATCCCAGTTCGCCCAGCTCTTTCGGGATTTCCTCGTGGAAGATGCCCTCTTGATTCCCCTCCATGGCACGCGGCTCAAGGTGGGTCTGGGCGTACTCCCGAGCTGACTCCATGATGAGACGCTCCTCTTCCCCGAGAAGGGATTCAAACTGATAAGCGTCGTCCGGATTGAAGAAAGGCTTCGACATGCTGGAAAAACCGTAGAGTGTGTAAGTGACTGACGACCCGCTCGTGACCTTCGTGGAGCTGGAGGCCAAGGTTGGTCGAACTGGCCTGTTCCATTCGATCAGGGTCGTATCTCGCCAAAGATACCGACGAGAAGTACCGGCAGGAAGCGCTTTCTGTCGCCACTGGTGGAACTTGACGTGTTCTCCATCATGATCGCCCGTAGTTCCGGCTGGCTCGGATTCAACATGTGTCCCGGTTTCGGTAGTTTCCCGCCGCGCATCCCTCTCACCACCCTCCTGTCATGACATCAATTACCATCATCGGATGTGGCCTGATGGGTGGATCGTTGGGTCTGGCCATGAAGAATGCCCGACCTGATTTGGTCATCACAGGGTGGGATACGCCTGGCGCACTGGAAACGGCCCAGCAGCGAGGTGCTATCGATCGGATTGCCACATCGCTCGAGGATGCCGTTTCGGAAGCAGACTTGGTGGTTCTGGCTACACCGCTTTCGGCCACCTTGTCGATGGTGAAAGCCTTGAAGGCAGCGATCTCCGAATCGACGTGGGTGCACGACATCTGTTCAGTCAAGCAGCCGTTGGCAAAGGCGTTCAGCAGCGCACCCGGCCATGAGCGTTATCTCGGCGGGCATCCCATGACGGGTTCCGAAAAATCGGGTATCCGCCACGCCGATCCGGTGTTATACGAGAATGCGACCTACGTCCTGTGTCCGCCGGATGGCATGCCGCGCGACAGCTCCTTCGACGCAGTAGTAGCACTGCTTGAATCTACGGGGGCCCTCCTGTTGGAAATGGACGCTACCGTTCATGACCGCATAGCCGCGCATGTCTCGCACGTCCCTCAACTGTTGTCTGTGTTGCTGGTCAACCTGGCTGATCAAGCTCGAAAGACGGATCCAGAAGTCCTTCGCCTGGCGGCAGGTGGTTTTCGCGATATGACGCGCATTGCCGGATCGCCATTCCCCATGTGGGAGGATATTCTTGACACGAATCGGGACGAAATCACACAGGCACTCTCCTCGTTTCGGGGGATGCTGGACGGATTGCTGTCAGATCTCGATGCGGGAGCCTACCCGTCAATCGGCGATCGATTCCGCACGGCAGAGCAGACACGGGACTTCATTCCCACGGATGGCAAAGGATTCCTCAAGCCGCTGGCGGATGTCTTCGTGTTCACCGCCGATCGTCCTGGAGCATTGGTCGAGCTGACGGGCGCGCTCTTCAAAGCCGAACTCAGTATAAAGGATATCGAACTGCTCCGAATCCGGGAGAACCGAGGTGGCACGTTCAGACTTGGATTCGAGACGTCTGAAGAAGCCAACGACGCTATCGCTGTGCTCACCGAAACCGGCTTCACGGCGTATCGGCTGTAATAGGCCGGGACCAGTCAAGATTCCTCCAATTGAATGCGTGGAGAGTACTGGTTCATTGTTCACACGAACGAACACGCGTATCATCCGGCATTCTGCACTCCCCACTTAATCCTGAAGTGAACCCGTGGCCGACCAGAACGAATTGAAAAGAACCCCGCTGTACGATCGCCATGTCGCCTTGGGCGCCAAGATGGTTCCTTTTGCCGGTTTCGATATGCCGGTTCAGTATTCGGGTATCCTGGATGAGCATCATGCCGTCCGCGAGCGTGCCGGGCTCTTCGATGTCAGCCATATGGGTGAAGTTCGGGTCACCGGTCCCAATGCCTTCGCCTTCGTGCAGAACCTGGTCTCCAACGATGTTGCCAAGTTGGTGGACGGAAAAGCTCTGTACACTGTAATGTGTCGTCCGGACGGCGGCATTGTCGATGACCTGCTGGTCTATCGAATGGCCGAAAACGACTACATGCTGGTCATCAATGCCTCCAACATCGACGGCGATGTAGCATGGATGCGTCAAAACAACGAAATGGGTGCGGATCTGGTGGACGTCAGCGAGCAGATTGGTCTGCTTGCCCTTCAGGGACCGGCCTCTTTTGACTTGCTGAAGGCGGCAACGGGATACGACGCTTCAGGACTCGCCTTCTACACCTTCGCGCAGCCCGAAGATGGAAGCTTCCTCGGCCTCTCCGAAGTGATCATCTCCAGAACGGGATACACCGGTGAGGTTGGCGTTGAGATCTACGTGAACGCTGACGATGCTGGCACCGTATGGGATGCCCTGATGGCACACGCGGGGGCATTCGGAATGAAACCAACGGGTCTCGGCGCGCGCGATACGCTACGTCTGGAAAGCGGATACTGCCTCTACGGAAACGACATCACTACAGAAACCAACCCGCTGGAAGCCGGCCTCGGCTGGATCACGAAGCTCGATGCCTCCGAATTTGTCGGAAAAGACGTACTCACAAAGATCAAAGCGGATGGTGCCGCCCGGAAACTGGTCGGTTTCGTGGTGAATGAGCGCGGGATCCCGCGCAATGGCTACGAGATCCTCAACGCGGCCGGCGAGGTCATTGGCGTGGTCACAAGTGGATCCCAGTCTCCCCTTCTTGGAAAGGGTATTGGGATGGGATACGTCGCCAATCAGCCCGAGTACACGGCCCCGGGATCCATCCTGACCGTTTCGCAGGGGCGTCGAACATTCGAGGCAACGGTTACGAAGCCTCCATTTCACAAGAACGCATCCGCCTGAATCGTTGGCGGTTAGGAGGTTATCTGCGTAGATTCCGCCATGCCGACAACCGTCCAGAAGCGAAAGCCGTCGCGCTCCAAGAAAAGCGCATCGAATTCCCTCGTGTCCGCAGAACGCAAGCGTGAAGTGCTTGGTCTGCTGACCATCGTGGTATCGCTGCTTGTCACCCTCGCCGTGCTGACGTATCACCCGGCGGATGACATGCTGGCTCGCCGGTTTTCTCTCGATTCGCTGATCGCCCCCGGCTCGCGGAATGCAGCCAACGCATTGGGCCTTACGGGAGCGGCTCTTGCGCGACTTCTCGTACCCGGATTCCTTGGTTACTGCGTCCTTTTCCTTCCCATCATCGGTGGGATCTGGGGCTATGGCTGGTTACGTCATCGCACGATCGAACGTCTTCCCATGGCGACGTTGCTGTCGTTTGGAGGAGCCTACCTTCTAGCCACGCTGTTTGGCTGGATTTCCATTTCGGCAGCATCCGACCTCATCGCCTGGAGCGGAGCTGTGGGACAAGGCACTGCATTATGGATGCAGCAGATCCTTGGGGCGACGGGCTCCCTGATCATCATCCTCACATTGCTCGTCTCGGCCGTGCTTCTATTGGTGGATCGGGATATCCAGCGCACCATGGATCGCATCGAAAACGGCTTTGCTGCCGTGCGACAAAGCTGGAGCGAGCGGGGTGAGCGTCGAAAAACGCAGAAACTGGAACAGGCAAAGGAGAAGAAGGAAGCGGCCAAGCGGAAGGAAAACGAAAAGCAGGAGGCAGCTCGGAAGCGAGAAGAAGAGCGACTGACTCGGGCCAAGGAACGTCCTGCCCCCGCTCCACCTCCAAAGCCTCAACCTCCTCCAACGGCCCGTCCTGCACCGCCCCCTCAAGAAACTGCTTCGTCCGCATCGGCACCTGACGACGTGGAAATCGTCGTTCACGAGCAGAAACGCGAGGAGAAGGCGCGACGGCTGTCCCGCAATGAGCTGTCCGCAGCCGACTACACATTCGACCAACCCGGACTGGATGTTCTAGATGCGTCCGAAGAGACGGGTCACAGCATCGACTACGATGAGCTGGAGGAGAACAAGCAGATCCTCCTGGACAAGCTGGCCACGTACAACATCGACATCATTGGAATCGATGCTGTTGTTGGCCCCACGGTGACCCTTTACGAATTGACGCCCGCCCCCGGGGTCAAAATCAGCCGTATAACGGCGCTGGAGAACGATCTGGCCATGGCGCTGGCCGCTCGCGGAATCCGGATGATCGCCCCCATTCCGGGCAAATCTGCCATTGGCGTCGAGATTCCCAACCGCCACCGAGAGTTTGTCCGCATCCGGGACGTCATCGAGACGCGCAGTTTCCAGGAGACGCGCATGGAGTTGCCGCTCATCCTTGGCAAGTCGATTGAGGGCGAGACGATGCTGCAGGATCTGACGAAGATGCCGCACGTCCTGATCGCCGGGGCGACGGGGTCGGGTAAGTCGGTCGGGGTGAACACGTTCATTGCCGGCCTGCTGTATTCCGTGCCGCCTTCGCTGCTGAAGTTCGTAATGATCGATCCAAAGAAGATCGAACTGGCTGCATACGCGCGTATCGCTTCGCATTACGTTGCCATGCCCCCTGAGGCGGACGACGCCATCATCACCGATGTCTCCCAGGCCCTTGGCACGCTCAAGAGCTGTGAGAAAGAGATGGAGCTGCGCTACGACCTGCTGGCGAAAGCGCAGGTGCGTTCCATCAAGGAATACAACAAGCGATTCCGCTCTGGCGGCCTGGACCCGGAAGAGGATCATCGACTCCTTCCCTACATCGTAGTCGTGGTCGATGAGCTTGCGGACCTGATGATGACTGCTGGCAAGGACATCGAAGGCCCGATTGCCCGTTTGGCGCAGATGGCCCGGGCCGTCGGCATCCACTTGATTCTGGCTACTCAGCGTCCTTCGGTAGATGTCATCACGGGCCTCATCAAAGCCAATTTCCCTGCCCGTATCGCCTACCAGGTGGCGTCCAAGATTGACTCGCGCACCATTCTCGACCAGAACGGCGCACAAGGACTGGTTGGCAACGGAGACATGCTCTACATGCTGGGCTCGAAGATCGTGCGACTGCAAGGCCCGTTTGTGTCGAACGAAGAGATTGACCGGATCACCGGTTTCATTGGCGATCAGGAAGGACCCGGCCCCTACCTTCTCCCTTCGATCGAGGAAGAGTCCGGTCCATCATCCCTTGCCGGCGCTGGCGGCGGCCCCCGTGACGAACTGTTCGTCGACGCCGCTCGCATCATTGTCCGGGCGCAACAGGGCTCCGTATCGCTGCTACAGCGCAAGCTTTCAGTAGGGTATTCCCGAGCCGCCCGCATCGTGGATCAGCTCGAAGATGCCGGCATCGTCGGACCGTTTGAAGGCTCCAAAGCTCGGCAGGTCCTCGTCGAGGATGAAGTGATGCTGGACGAATTCCTTTCATCGTGACGTGTGGGATTGAAGAACAAACGTGATGCGTGATTCAGGCGGTCGATTCCCAACCATAGGCATTCTCGGTGGCGGCCAGCTCGGTCGCATGACCGCGCTGGCCGCCATTCGGATGGGTATGCACGTAAAAACACTTTCCCCATCCCCCTCCGGACCTGTCGCCTCTCTCGGTGAAGCGGTGGTCGGTGATTGGAACGATGAGGACGTCATGCGCGACTTCATCCAGGGGTGCGACGCCGTCACCGTCGAGAGCGAGTGGGCTCCGGCTGAGGTCGCAGAGCGAGTCTCGGACGGGTCGGTAGCTGTTTGGCCATCGTCAGAGACGCTTATTACCATCCGTCATAAAGGGCGACAGAAGCAGGCCCTGAAGGATGCCGGGATACCCATTGGCGCTTACCGCGACTGCGCCAGCCTCAAAGAGGCGCAACAAGCCCTAACTGAATTCGGCGGCAAGGCAGTCGCCAAGAAGTATGAAGGGTCCTACGACGGATACGGAAATGCCACAATCACATCACCCGATGAGATGATCCAGGCTTGGGGTGATCTGTCAGCATCGGACGGCCTCCTGGTTGAAGCATTCGTCCCTTTCGTCAGGGAGTTGGCCGTCATGGTGGCCCGAAGGCCGTCAGGACAGACCGTTGTCTATCCGGTTGTAGAGACCGAGCAGAAAGACCACCGCTGTCATGCTGTGCTGGCACCGGCCCGGATTACGCCCGAAACAGCGCAAGCCGCCAGGGACGCAGCCCTGCATGCAGCCGAGGCGGTCAACCTGGTCGGAATGCTTGGCGTGGAGTTTTTCGAACTGGAAGATGGTCGTGTCTTGCTCAACGAATTGGCCCCGCGACCACACAATACCGGTCATTACTCCATAGAAGCGTGCCATGCCTCGCAATTCGAAAATCATGCACGCTCCATCCTGGACCTTCCGCTAGGTAGCGCCGAGATGCGGGCGCCTGCTGCCGTAATGATCAATGTCCTGGGACATCGGGCAGGATCGGTGACCACGGATGGGTATGCCGAGGCGCTATCCAATCCCCAGGCCGGAGTACACGTGTACGGGAAGCTGGAAGCTCGTCCCAAGCGTAAAATGGGCCATGTCACCGTCACTGGGGATGATCTGGACATCCTTCGCGAAGAAGCAGAACGCGCTGCAGATGCTATCTTGCTCTAGCCACTTACCAACAGACCTTCAGTCATGACGCCGAATACGTCCTCGTCCTCGCCCATAGTTGGAATTGCCATGGGCAGTCAATCGGATTGGCCCGTGATGGAAGCGGCTGCGGACATTCTGGCTGAGTTCAACGTGCCATTCGAAGCCCGCGTATTGAGTGCCCATCGAACGCCCGAGGCCATGACGGCCTACGCAGAGGAAGCGGTGTCACGAGGCATCAAGGTGATCATCGCTGGCGCAGGTGGTGCCGCACACCTTCCCGGAATGATTGCAGCATCCACCCCCCTCCCGGTGATTGGTGTACCGGTGCCGACCCGAAACCTGAAAGGGATGGATTCCCTGCTATCGATCGTGCAAATGCCCGGCGGCGTACCTGTTGCTACTGTAGCTGTTGGAGGCGCCAAGAATGCGGGTCTGTTGGCCGTGCAGATCCTTGGTACAGCCGATCCTGCCATGCTGGATGCCATTCAGACGTACAAGACTTCACTGAAAAGCCTGGTCCGTGACATGGACCAGGCTGTTTCAGAAATGGCATCAAAAAAAGGCTCCTGATCGGTTCTACTCGAGGAACAGATCCTTGGTCATGTCGACGTCGCGCCCGCTGACCGTATCGGAGATGGTCACTTTCAGCGTGTACAAACCGGATTCGAGATTGACCGCATCCAGGATGAGGTACTGACCGTCATCGGTAGCTTCGACGCTGATGGGTACTCCAGTCGAAACACCCTGGCCACCACCGCCAAACATGCCACGCAGCGCTCGGCCAATACCGCTTCCGCTTTCACGAGGCGTCAGTTCGGCCTCCACTTCGTAGCGCGATACGCCTTCAGCATCAGGCGTCAGGTTATACACCTCGAAGTAGATGTAAATCGGCTGATCCGTACCAAAAACGGTCCAGGGAGCTGGCTGGATGGAAAGGCCCTGGCGCAGGATATCCGAGCCACTGACCGGCATGCCATCAAAGCTCTCCTCGATTCTGTACGAAAGAAGGATGTCCGACATGGCCAGGTCACTGCCCGAGAAGTCGTGGACCGTCACTTCTCGACGCTGCACGGCTACCGTACCGCCACCCGTGGTCTCGAATTCAACCGAGACCTCGTGCTCGCCAGGAGGCGTGCTCATGTGCTCGGTGTCCACCCACAGATTCGATTCATCGAATCGCACAATCTGTGAGGTTGGCAAGCCATACACGGTCCGTCGACGCTCAACCAGAATGTCCCGGTTGTCGGCCACCACGAACGTTCCCGCATTTGCCGTGATGTTGATGAACTCAGCACCGGGATCGTACGCATCCGTGATCGGAATGGCGTAATTGACATAGAGGTCTGTATTTCCATCCGTCCCTTTGAACGCAGCTACGGCATACGGAAGCTCGATCTGACGACCTGGAGCCTCGTATTCGTACCGCTCGGGGGTCTCGCGGATGGTCTCTTCTGCCTTGATGATGTAGTCGTTGATGTACGGGATGGCCCCTTCCGAGATATCGGAAGCCGATGGGCTGTAGAGTCGGAATTCGCCGTTGCGGAATGGATCCTCGAAAACGAACTGGAATTCTCCGTAGTCCCAGATATTGTAGGTGTTCGCTTCTTCGAACATGTCCCAACCCGAGCCAAAACGGCCCACGTTCATGGCGACGCCTACGTCGGCGGCCGAATCGTCAATCGAGGTGCCCGTTCGTTCAGGCGTTCCCATCATGACGCCAGACTGGGAGCGCGGAATGATAATGACGTCTCCTTGCGGAATGCCGTAGCGCACCAGGATCTCTCCACGACGGGTATTCCACCCTTTCATGTCGAGCTTGGACGACCCATAGAGGAGGTCGGCGTACGTCAGACGAGCATAATGCTCCATCTTCCGCTCATTGTAGGGCGTCAGATAGCGAGGATCCTTTGAAGTCCAGAACCGCGATGTATAGCCGGCTTCGTCCGCCCGGTACGCCTCGAGTTCGTCCTTGGGAAGGATATTCTCGATGTGGTTGTACGCATAGGCCGTCTCTGAATCCATGAATCGGAAGGACGTCTCGAATGACTTCGACGCCGCGTCCATGTTGCCTGCATGGTAGTGAGCATACCCGAGGTACGTCCACAACTCCGGATCCTCCGGGAAGAAGACATACATCTGAGAAAGCATGTTCAGCGCCTCATCGTACTCCCCTTTCAGCGCGAAAATCTCCATGAGGTGATCGTACACCGTACGCTGTCTGGGATCAGACTCCAGAGCTGAATTCAGATGGAAAATGGCCCGGTCATACGCGACTTGTGCGCGACCCGAGAGATCAACAACGGGAATTCCCTGATCTGACAGAGCTTCCACGTCAAACTCGTCGGCCATGAAGACCTGATTCGGATTCCAGGTCGGCCCGGCCTGGGAAAAGGTCTCTGGAATCTCTGATTCGACGATGCCTCCGTTGGCCTGATCAAACAGATTGGCCTGGTCCACGAGGTACCCCGCCATCGGGTCGTACTCCATGCGCGAGCGGTACTCAGCGGTCAGGAAGTCCAATGCCGGGTACATCAGGGCATTGCGATATCTCCAGAAGTCCCGGATGTATACCTCTCCGAGTTCTTCGTGGGCGAACGAGTTGGACTCGTCAATCTTGAGAATGTCTATCGCCAGTCGGCGACGACGTGCTTCACGGGACTGATCGATGATGAACAGCTCGGAATCGGCACGCAGCTGCTGCAACAAGGCAACCATGAATTGGACATTGCCCGGCTCGATTTCGAGAGCCGATTCCAGGTAGTTTCCTGCTTTCTTGACGTCTCGGAGATCGGTTTCCCAATACAGACGAGCCAGCAAGAAGTAGGCTTCTGCGTTTTCAGGGTTGTCCTTCAAGGCCTGCTCGAAGTGAGCAACGGCAGCGGCATGTTCACCACCACGGAAGGCCATAATCCCTTCCGTCATCGGGTCGCCATCTTGTGCCGAAACCGGCGTGGCAATCAACAATGCCGCCAGGAAAAGTCCCGACAAGCGGGCCCAACGGGATCGAGCGTCAGCTTTCATCGCTGTCATACGGATTGGAATCTCAAAATCTGTTTTTAAAGGCAGACTGATAGGACGCATCCGATCACTCTACCGAAAAGCCGGCGTTGCGAGTGGCCTCATCGTCCAGTTCGAACTGGAAGCGATCGAAATATCCCCCACCAACAAAGCCAAAACCGTCAGTTACGTTCGAAAACGTCCCGGGTTGGACCAGTAATTCTGGATCGAATGATCCCACTGGACTGACCCAGTCTTCTGAGGTCACAAAGGCTCGAACTTCGATCATATCCAGAATTACCGGAAGTCGACCGGGTTCGATGTTGAGGATGGTAAAGACGTTTCCAATATCTGCCGAAGGAAGTATAGAAACGCGCCAGGTACCATCGCTGTTCTCTTCTACACGACTGCGCTTAATATCCACCCGAACGGTTGTGGTGTCACTTCGATCGGGGAACGGTACACGGACGAAATAGCTGACCTCAGCCTGAATGACGCGAGGCACGTTCGCCCAGGTCAAATCCACCTGTACCTGGCTCCTGGCAGAAAAGACGTTTGCGATGGACGCTTCACCGTCTGGAGGCGTCAGAATGTCCACCGTCGTTGTGCGCCCATCGGAGCGGGTGGCTGACAGCGTGTATGGCGTTTCGTGTTCAGCTTGGAATCGGGCGTAGTAGACATGTCCCACGCTTCGATCATCAAATGTGATTACTGAGTCGCGCCAAACCACCTCCTCTCCCGTGCGACGATTGATCGAGCGAATTTCGGCGTCCAGTGGTTCTGCGGCGGTGTTCAGCAACAACCCATCGATCGAGTAGACACGGATAGCCTGAATGTCAGCTGAAGGATCCAAAAATCCGTACAACGAGAACGCCTCGTCGGTCTCGAGAACCGGATCGACGGCCTCTTCACAGCCGGTGCCAGTCCAAACCATGAGTAACAGACCGAGGCCCAGTACCCAGGACATCAAACGGGGGTTGAATGATCGCTTGCTCATTGATCCATCTCCAGTTTGAGTCCAATCGTCGGAATGAACGGCAGCTGATCTACCCGACGCAAAGTGAATACGTCCAGATAGAACAGATTCTGGCGATCATACATGTTGATCACGCCTGCGAGGGCTGTCAGGCGTGAATTGCCCGGCAGCACCATTTCGCGCTGGAAGGTGATGTCCAATCGGTGGTAAGTCGGAAGAATACCGTTGTACGGCTCCTCGTAAATCACGCGACGATTGCCTGGGTCGTCAAACACGTCCAGATCGCCATCAACCACCATGAACCCGTCAAATCCGAGCGCGCGACTGTAGGGCAAGCCTGAGCCGAACTGCCAGCGCACGTCAATATCGAATGGCTTCAGGTCCAATGACGCCACGGCATTGATTTGATGTCGTCGGTCATGCGCCGGGCGAAAATCGAGTTCGTCGCTGCCGTACCAGAGGGCGATGGCCTCTTGCTTGGCAGTATACCGGACATTCGATAGGCCATAGGTGATGAATCCGTTGAACCGCTTCCGGTTGTATTGCACCCGGAAATCGGCTCCAAAAACTCTTCCTTCTGCTGGCTGGATGCGGGTGGTGAAGCGCGGATAGGCCGTCCATTCAGGGATGAACAAGTTGTTGAGCTTCTTGGCCCAGCCCTCCACGCTGACCTCCAGTCTCTGATTCACTGCCCGTCTGTACCCGGCGATGGCATGAATCGCTTCCGGTACACCCTGATCAAACGTGCTTGTCGTCCACGCTGTAAAGACACCGGCTGCATCACGTCGGTCGGTGAGCCCAACAATTTCCTGATGGAACATGCCGGCTGCGAGGGTGAATTCATCCCGATCACGGACTTTCACGGCACGGAATCGAGGTTCAAGGAATCCAGTGTCCTGACTCGGGAATGAGTGGATCCTGAATCCGGCGCGAACTTGCCAACCCCAGGGCAACATGAACTCGGGCTCGAGATAGGCGCCCACTTCAGTAGCGTATTCCTTGCGGAAGAAGAAGCCCTGATACAAACCGTCCAGACTGCTTTGCAGCTCAAGCGTCCTGGCGAACAACCCCCAACGCACTTCCGAATTGCGATGGAAGTGGGTCACATTTACCGTCGTGTTTGCACTGGAAAGCTTCGAGAATCGGACTTCCTCGGTGATCCCTGACTGGGACGACTTCAGCCGCGAACCCGAAAGAATGAATTCGGCCATGATGGGAAACGCGCGCGGGAAGACCAGGTAGCGCGCTGAAACGGCCCGGTTTTCCCACTCCACGAATTCCGGGTCCTCGAGGTCATTGCCTTCGAATACCGAGCCCCTGTCGTTGGTGCGAAGAAGCGAAAGGGACAGCTGCGTGTTCGCATTCACGTATGCGTGCGTCTTCGCAAACAGGTCGTCGAATTCGAACGGCAGGTCGTCATCAACCAGTCTGGCAGCCCCCTGCTCGATCACACTCTGGCGATAGGACACGAGGAACGAGACGTAATCATCCGCAATCGGACCTTCCAGGGTGAATCCTGACACGAAAGGAGCTGCCGAAAGCGATCCCGCATACCCTTTCTTGTCCCCATTGCGACTCTTGATATCGATGACAGAGGAAATGCGCCCGCCATACTGACTGGTGAATCCACCTGCATAGATGTCCACTTGCTGGAGGATGTCTGTCGGGAACGCGGAAAAGAATCCGAGGATGTGGAAGGGCTGATAGATCCACATGCCGTCGAGCAGGACCAGGTTCTGCCAGGGTTCGCCACCGCGGATGAACAGCTGTCCTCCTCGATCTCCGATGGATACGATGCCGGGAACGGTTGTCAGATAATTGACCAGATCGCCAGAGACATCGGGAGAAGGAATACGCTCGACGTCTGCCGGACGCAATGTGGTTTGTCCTGCCAGCACGCGCGCCATTCCTGCATCAGAGTCGCCTTCGACCACTACTTCGTCCAGCTCCGTCTCCCCTGCAGCCAGTACAATATTGATGATGCGGCGGTCGGCAGCACCCATGTCCAGTTCCTGCTCCCACGTTTCGAAACCGATGAACGTGGCCCGCATCGTGTAGACGCCAGGAGAAATATCAGCGATGGCATAAATCCCGTCAGTACCTGATGCCGTGCCCGTGATGAGTTGGTCACCCTGGAAAAGAGTCACGTTCACGCCCTGAAGCGGTTCTCCGTCATCCTCTGCGACGACCGTTCCTCGAACAATCGACTGCTGGGCAACGGATGGCAGTGCCAGAAAAACAGCCAACAGAAAACACGTCACGCCGTGAATCAACACGGAATGCCGTCTTTTCGGGAAGGACTGGTCTCTCAGCATGTTCTGGGGGGTCTGTGCCATGTGGTTTTCGTCAATCGATTCTGATTTCTCTTCTGGCAACAATCTGTCGGCCGGAGGCCCTCTCAGTAAACCGGATGGCGATCGTGTACAAACCCGGCTCGAGGTCCTCCGTTTCAAGAATCAGCGGTCGTCCATGCGAATTCGAGTGGATCTCATCGACGAATGCCACCGATACCGCAGCATCGTCGCGGCTTCGAAACAGGCGGCCCAGGAAGGATGATCCAACGGATGCGGATCCGCCCTCGGCCAAGATCGCTTCGATAGCCAGCTCACCACCTTCTCGATGATCGAGCCCGTACACTTCGGCGTACAGGTTGATGGCCATTCCCCGATTTGTGCGAGGCTCTGCTACGGGGCGAATCAGCAGGTCGTTGCGGACCAGCATGCCCTCGGGTATCGGTTCGGTAGCATCATGCTCTACAATCAGATCGGCGAACAGGATGTCAGAAGCCCGCATGGATCGGGCGTCTTGTTCTGCTTCCGCGATGTCGAAACGGCCGACGCTCCAGAAATCACCGTCGCGGATCTCCAGGGAGAATTGCCGGGCGCGCCCGTCCGTATTCATGACAGCCAACGCAGAAGGACAACCACTCGCGTTCAGAATCGGCGATGTGCCCGAGGCCGGAGGGACGGGCGCGCCAACCAAGCGGTCAAAGGTTTGCAAGGAGTCTCCTCTGCTGAATGCGGCACCCTTGATGCAAATTGGAGCGATCACCGTGCGACCCTCCTCATCCTCAAAGACCGAGGGAAGGACTTCCAAGGTCAGCTTGCCCAGGGTTTCGAGATCCGATTCAAGCGGGTTGTCCCGGAATTGCTCTTTGGCCTGTAGTGCCCAGTCAGACGCCACAATGGCTCGACCACCTTGGTAATGGTCGGCTGGCGGAGAATAGAAAATCGGTTTCCCGGCCTTCGCAAGGTCCTGAAAGATCCAGTATCGGTTACCGTAGTGCAGAATGTGGAATCGGTCTCCTCCCTGCTGATTGATTTCTGACCCGGTCTGGAATTGCAGCCTGGCCTCGGGAAAACCGTATCGAATCAACACTTGGCCAGGCTCCGTCTCCCAGCCCCGCATATCCAACTCCGGCCGGCCCCAAATCACATCCGCATAGGCCATGCGACCCATGTGCTCAGTGCGTCGCTCGTTTCCAGGACGTGACCATTCCCGATCTTGTCGAATCCAAAAGTCGTTCATCTCGGCATCCGTCACTTCGCGATACCCGGACGCGACTTCGGTGCTGACAACTGATTGAGGATTCAACCATGGATGCCGGTCTTCCTCATCCATCAGATTGAGTGCCTGCTCGAACGCTTCCTCAGCCTGCTGGTCATTTATCAGCATGTAGTTGAGCAAGCCCAGCAACAAGTGACCCCTTGATGACTCGGGGTACATCGATACGTATTCCTTCAAGAGGAACTCCCCGTCCCGGACACGCCCTCCGCGGATAGTCGCCTCCGTCATGTAGCGCACTGCGACCGATCGCAACGGGCCCCTTGCAGACGCACGAATCAAAGCCCGAATGGCGTTTTCCGACACCTCGTGCATCGGATCGTCATTGCGCAAGACCATGATGTCGTCTGCACCACGATCACTTCTGAATGCTATCTGACCGGTGGATCGATCGAGCACCGCGGTTGCCTCGTAGAACAGCATCTCGGAAATGTCTCCCATGCCGACCCCGAGCGTGAGGCGGACGGCGTTATCCAGGGCACGTTGATCTTCGAGACGAAGCATGCCGACAACCAGATTGGCAATCGGATCACTCGGATCTGCTTCCAATAGCTCTTTGGCGCGCCCCAACTGGAGTCGCTCGCGGACAGTGGGCATGAAGCTGGATCCGTACCGATAGTCCTTCCACAGATCCAAAGCTTCCACATCGGCATCCTTTCGCCGATCTCGGGGCAATTTGCGTAGAAGGCGTCCTGCTTCAGCGGCATCAACACTCGGCCCGAACAAGAGGGCGGCTGCCTTCAGAATCAGGGCGTTCTCGTCCCGAGGCCATCGCTCCAGCAACTCGTTGGCCTGCTCAATAACGGTGGCGTAGTCCCCCTCGGCCAGTGCGGCCTGGGCAGCTTGAGTTCTGGCTTCGCGCGTCATCACATCCGGATTGGACGTTTGACCTTGAACCAACCTCACGTCACCCAGCGCCAGAAAAATGACGAACAGCATCGACCACAGTACCATCTGGGATCGCCGCTCGTAGCCTTTTCTGGGAGTTTCGCTCGTCACTTGGTTCAAGTCCGGGTGATGGCTCCGTGCAATTCTGAACCTGCGTTCCTGAAGTCCGATTCAGGGAGTAAAGACACGCTCAGAACACCGGGGTTGCCAATAGCGCATCATACCGCGAAACGGAGTGAACTGTCGCAAGCCTCCCTGCGAATCGACATTCAATGGGGGTGAATGGATTCGAATGATGGACGGAGGGATCAGTCCTCCCGCAGTCGCTGAACGTCGGCGCGGCTCAGCTTTCGCTTGATGTCCTTCTCGGCAATGTCAGCCCGCTTGTCGTACAGCTTCTTACCCTTGCCGAGTCCGATCTCGATCTTGGCTCGGCCACGCTTGAAGTAGATCTTCAGCGGAACGAGGGTATAGCCTTTCTGCGCAGCGGCTTTTTCCAGGCGAACGATCTCGCGGCGATGAAGGAGCAGTTTTCTGGGCCTGACCGGATCGTGATTGGCCCGATTGCCATGGGAATACGGCGCAATGTGGCACTGCAGGAGCCACATTTCGCCCTTGTCCACGCTGCAGTACGCTTCCTGCAGATTCACTTTCCCATCCCGGATCGACTTCACTTCGGTACCCTGCAGCACGATTCCGGCCTCAACGCGGTCATCGACGTGGTACTCGTGCGTTGCCTTTCGATTGAACGTGACGATATGGACAGCGTCGGACATCTACTCGCTCTCGTAGCCCATTCCTGTCAAATCAGGGCCGTCCGTCTCTTCGCTTGCCGGTAAAGACGCAAACTGGACCGGAAGTACTTCATCGGTGATTCCGTAGAAAAACAGATGATCACATAGCTGGGTGAGACTGGCGATGGCCAAGTCATCCAGAGCGACTCGAAGGTGATTCAGGAAGAAATCCGAACTCACCTCGTCCATTTCCCAGGCGCGCTCTCTTTCCACTCGCTCCTGGTCCAGGCGTTTGATGACGTCCCGGATCAAACGGATGGAATGGGCATGGTCCTCATCCTTCCGCCCCACAAAAAGAGACCACACGAATGGATATCCTGCCATCTCTGACCACTCCTGACCCAGATCAAGCGCAACACCCTCTGTGGCATCTTCCGCAGGCAGCACGGCCGCGCCACTCTCACTTTCAGTGCTTTCCAGAGGCACCGTGACCAGCGCATGATCCGCAAGTCCTTCCGGAAGAGTCGGTTGCTCGTGAAGCGCCACGACTGTGTTGTAGTGCTCTTTGAGGACCAAACCGGCCAGCAATGCCGATGAGCGCCCTTCCGGCGCGTGCATAATGCCCATCGTTGCCGCTCCAAGCTGGTCACCGACAACGAGCGTCGTCCATGGATTGGTCCACGACGAAACGCTGACGGCAGGCAGCATATCCACATCATCCTGACTGGATAGCGCCTGATCACTGGGCACGAGTGCAACATCCGCTCGTCCGTCCAGCACGTGCTGCAAGACATCTACGAGCGAACAGCGTTCAACGGTACCGGAGAAGGCCTCCTCCAGTGCTCGGATCAGCGGTTCATTCACAGGATTGTCCCAGGCTGCAATACGCATCGGACTTCGAAGAGGAGATTGAGAGGGATGAATCGGTGACGGATGACAACAAACGCGGGCCGCCGGCGCATGCGCCGGCGGCCCGAGATCAATCAGTCAGCTTGTGGATCCTCATGGCTTCAGGCCAGGTGATCCATCAGATGGCAATAGTCGGGGACGGCGCGAGGCCTGCCCGTTGCCTAGAAACGGCGCTCTTTGATACGAGCTGCTTTACCGACGCGTTCGCGCAGGTAGTAGAGCTTCGCACGACGCACGCTGCCTCGGCGGACAACCTCGATCTTGGCCAGCTTGGGCGAGTTGATCGGGAAAACGCGCTCGACACCAACACCGTTGGATACTTTGCGCACCATGAATGTGCGACGCGCGCCGCTTCCGCGGAATGCGATGACGACACCCTGGTACTGCTGGATGCGCTCTTTTTCGCCTTCCACAACGCGAACGTGTACGTTTACCGTATCCCCTGCTTCAAATTCGGGCAGGTCGTCGCGCTTCTGGGAAGCTTCGATCAGGTTCATCAAATCGGTAGCCATGGCGTACCTCTATGGGACAATAAGTGGGTTGAAAATAGCTATTGTCAGTCAGCCGATGGGTCGCGCTTCTCAAGCAGATCAGGACGACGGGCTTTCGTTTTCTGCAGCCTTTGCTCATCTCTCCAGGCATCGATCCGCTTGTGATCACCTGAAGTCAGCACCTCGGGTACGGCGTCTCCCCTGAATTCAGCGGGTCGCGTGTACGCAGGTGCGTCGAGCAGTCCGTCCTGAAAGGAATCGGTCAACGCCGACGAAGCGTCTCCCAATACACCAGGCAGCAAACGGGCAACCGCGTCAACAAGGACCATTGCGGCTAGTTCCCCCCCGCTCAGCACGTAGTCTCCGATGGAAATCTCACGTGTGACGAGGTGATCGCGTACCCGTTGGTCTACACCTTTATAGTGACCAGCGATCATCACAAGACGCTTGTTCAGCGACAGGCCGTTGGCCATCGGTTGATCAAGTACCTCGCCATCAGGAGTCATGAAAATGACTTCATCGATCGGGTCACCCTGCTCAGCGATCGCTTCCAGGCAGCGGAAAATGGGTTCTGGTTTGAGAACCATTCCCGCTCCCCCGCCGAACGGATAATCATCGACCTGTCGATGCTTGCCCTCTGCGTATTCGCGCAGGTCGTGGATATGTATCTCCAACAAACCCTTGCGACGCGCCCTGGCAGGAATACTCTCGTCGAGCGGTCCTTTCAGGATATCGGGCAGACATGTAATGATGTCGACGCGCACGGCGGAATCAAGATGGCTGGGACGTGGGTGCAGACGCTAAAGCAGCCCGTCTGGTGGGTTTACACGGAGAACTCCTTCGTCGAGGTCGATCTCAGGTACGATTTCGTCTACCAACGGTACCATCGAGGTACCGCCATGCTCACGACGTATCACGAGCAGGTCCTGTCCAGGACCTTCAAAGATGTCTGAAATCGTTCCCAAAGGATCGCCCTCCATGGACTCGACGGACAAGCCGATCAAATCACTGAGGTAGAACTCCCCTTCCTCAAGCGGCGGAAGATCATCCTCTGAAGCAAAGACGCGCTGTTTCCCCAGCGCCTCAGCTGCTTCGCGAGTCGAAACCCCCTCCAGCTTGAGTAGAACTGTAATCCCATAACGGGACGACTGCAGTCTGACTGACACAATGTCAAAGGACGATGTCGAGTCCTCATCGGGCCCGACATGGATCGTTTCCAACGCGTGGAATCGATCCGGATCATCGGTCTCCGGTGCCACTTTCAGCTCGCCCATCACACCGTGAGGTTTCACGATGCGACCCATTTCACGGAAGGACATGCCTTCTTTGGAAGGGGTCTGGCCGGCTGACATGGAACCCGGGGACCGGTGAATCAGGAATCTTTCTTTTCGTCGCCGTCTTCGGCAGCCTCTTCAGCAGCAGCTTCTTCAGCCGGTGCTTCTTCAGCGGCAGCTTCTTCAGCAGCAGGCTCTTCAGCCGGTGCTTCTTCGGCGGCAGCTTCTTCGGCAGCAGGCTCTTCAGCCGGTGCTTCTTCAGCGGCAGCTTCTTCGGCAGCAGGCTCTTCAGCGGGTGCTTCTTCAGCGGCAGCTTCTTCAGCAGCAGGCTCTTCAGCCGGTGCTTCTTCAGCGGCAGCCTCTTCAGCTGGAGCTTCTTCGGCGGCAGGGGTAGCATCGGCTGCTTCCTGCTCGGCGTTTGCTTCAGCCTGTTCGGCCTGCGCTTCAGCTGCGGCTGCTTCGCGCTCGGCTTCGGCTGCGGCCAGAGCGGCTTCAGCTTCTTCCTTGGCTTTCGCAGCAGCTTCTGCCTGCTGTTTGGCGATTTCTGCGGCGCGCTCTGAGGCGGCTTTCTCTTCCGCTGCCAATGTTGCTGCACGGCGCTCTTCCGCCGTCGGCTTGCGGGTATTGGCGGCCTTTTCTGCGCGCTGGGTCTTGTGCGCCTCGACGGCTGCATTGACCTCTTCTTCCGAGGCTCCCTTGCGGCGCATGTGGAGCGCCAGCATGACCCCTTCACGGCTCAGCAATGAGCGAACCGTGTCGCTCGGCTGCGCGCCGGTCTCGAGCCAGTACAGGCATCGATCGCTGTTGAGGGTAAGAGTTGCCGGCTCATCCAAAGGGTTGTACCGACCGAGATCCTCGATGTACCGTCCGTCACGCGGCGAACGTGCGTCTGCCGCTACAATTGCGTATACGGGGCGCTTCTTGCGTCCCATTCGTCTCAAACGAAGCTTAACTGCCACTTTTCTTGACTGCTGTTGATCTATTGAAATGGTTGGGGATGAATCACTGACCACCCATCAGGGAGCCGAGGTCGAGGGATCGTCCCTTGCCCATCAGCTTGGTCATGGTCTTCATCATTTTCCGCATCTCCCGGAATTGCTTGAGAAGCTGGTTGACCTCCCTCACCTCGACACCCGCTCCACGCGCAATGCGACGTCGGCGGCTGCCGTTGATGATCTGAGGTTCACGACGCTCCTCCGGTGTCATCGAGTAGATGATGGCTTCGATGTACTTGAAGGCATCGTCTTCGATGTCCAGGTCCTTGACCTGGCGACCCACTCCTGGAATCATGCCGACGAGATCCTTCATGGATCCCATCTTCTTCAGCCGATTCAGCTGATCCAGAAAATCCTCGAGATCAAAACTCTCTGATCGGATCTTCTTTTGAAGCTTCTCGGCCTGTTTCTCATCAAACTGTTCCTGTGCTTTCTCTACCAGGGAAACAACGTCTCCCATCCCGAGAATCCGCTGCGCCATTCGTTCCGGATAGAACGGAGTGAGCGCATCCATCTTCTCGCCGGTAGAGGCGAACTTGATCGGCTTCTCTACAACCTTCCGGATGGAAAGCGCGGCGCCACCGCGCGTATCCCCGTCCAGCTTCGTGAGAACGACTCCATCAAAATTCAGTCGCTGATTGAACTCAACGGCAGTATTGACGGCATCCTGACCGGTCATGGCGTCCACGACAAACAGGATTTCGTCCGGGTCCACTGCCGACTTGATGTCGGAGACCTCGGTCATCATCCGTTCGTCCACGTGCAGTCGACCGGCCGTATCGATGATCAGGACATCCCGAGCTTCTTTGCGAGCGACCTGAATGGCCTCCTTCGCAATTCGGACAGGATCCTGCACGATGCTGCCATCGGTTTCCCGCAGCGCGTAGACAGGCACTCCAACGGACTCGGCCACCATTTCCAACTGATCGACTGCCGCCGGACGGTATACGTCGGCTGCCGCCAGCATGGGTGAGCGACCTTTTCCTTTGAAGTAGTTGGCAAGTTTGCCAGAGAACGTGGTTTTACCGGACCCTTGCAGTCCTGCAATCAGAATGACCGTTGGAGGCTGAGCCGAGAAGGAAATCTCCTCGTGGGTTTCGCCCAGGAAATAGACCAGCTCGTCGTAGACGATCTTGACCATCTGCTGACCGGGCGATACGGACGAGAGGACGTCCTGGCCCAGCGCTTTTTCCTTGATGCGCTCCGTGAAATCGCGCGCCACCTGATAGTTGACGTCAGCGTCCAACAAGGCACGCCGAATCTCGCGCATACTCTCGGCGATATTCAGCTCGGTGATCCGTCCCTGACCGCTCAGGGATCGTAAGGCACCTTCAAGTTTGTCGGATAGACTGTCAAACATGGTTGACGGCGATTGGCTGTTCTGATTCAGGTCTGCGCAGTCCCGAAAAAACCGGGTCCTGCACAATTATGTACAGACTGGATAAAATACCGCGAATCGACAGCAGGAGCAATGGGCGCAGCCCCTCCGTGTCGTCAGCCAGACCGCCCAATCGGGCTAGAATGGGCAAATCCTCGGTATCTTCACCCTCCCTGCTCTTCCCGGACCAAATCCAGGGTCTCTATTCCGTGTCTCAAGTGCGGAATCACGATGGAGCCGCCAACAACGAGGGCGACGTTCAAGGCATCCTCGATCTCGGCATCGCTGTACCCAGCTTCCACCGACCTGATGATGTGATAGTCGATGCAGTCGTTGCACCGGAGCACCATGGAAGCAACCAAACCCAACAGCTCCTTGGTCTTCGAGTCCAAAGCTCCATCGCGGTATGCACCGCTGTCCAGGTTGAAGAATCGTTTGATCCCCAGATGACCGCCATCACTTAGTATGCGATCATTCATCCGATCGCGGTATGCGCGGAATTCTTCCAGTCGATTGGTATTCTTGCCGTCCATCAGGAATGAGTGGTTTTCCGGTGCTGAAGAATGGTGAGTGAGCTGAAATCGTCGGTCGACAACATGCGTGCTCTGACATGAACGCGGATGCTTCCAAAGAAGCTCTCAGGGTGGCCATGCGTTCAAAGCGCTTTCAGACGTCCGTGCCTCAACGGGCGGATTGGTCTGAGCAGATCGTATTGCACCTTCAGGCATCGAAAGTGTTCAGGGACGCACGGACTATTCACGTCTTCTGGCCCATGGTTGAGCGCGGCGAAGTTGACGTCAAACCACTGATCGAATCGGCCTATTGTGGTGATAAGGTTGTGCTACTTCCGGTTGTGAAGGGAAGTAGCCTAGAACATGCGCCGTTCAACCCCGACGATCCCATGATCCAAGGTGCTTTTGGTCAGTGGGAGCCCACTACTCCTACCGTACAACGGCCATTGAATGTGGATCTGGTCCTCCTACCCGGTCTTGCTGTTGATCGCCACGGAAATCGTCTGGGATACGGTGGCGGCTATTACGATCGCTTTCTTCAAGACTTGCACCAGGCAGGCTCAGAGCCGGTGTTGATGATGACAGGTTTTGGTTTCCAGATGATCGAGCAGGTTCCTACTTCTCCAAAAGACGTCGCAGTACATGCATTCGCGACAGAAACCGGAATCCAGTGGCTATCTGAACCATCTCAGTCGCTGTAACCTCGTATCTTTCCCACCGTATCACCCTGCCATCGGGCGACGCAACGCACCAGATCATCATGGCCACGAAAACCAGAACATCATCCTCCACCCGGGAAGCTGACTTCCTCTACGAAGACGAGACGCTCGACCTCGATACGCTCTCGGACGACGAGTTGGAAGCTCTCCTGTTCGAAGAGGAGTCAGAAAAACCCAAGGGAGCATTCAACCTCCCGACACTTGCTGGGCTTTCGCTCATTCTGGTCGGAATTGCCTATATCTTTCAGCAGATGGGGCTTTGGAGCGCAGGCATCGACCTGACTGTTCTCGCCCAGATGCTGCCATGGTTGGCTGGCATCTTGATCATCTTGCTGGGCTTCGGTGTCCTTTCCTGGCGTCCCGGAAAAAACCGCAAACGCCAGAAGGCCGAGAAGAAGCTTGCCAAATCGCAGCTCAAAGCTGAGAAAGCGCGTGCATCGGGCCGATCGGCCGGTGGGCGCAAAGAAGGCAGAAAGCTGCGTAAATCAGAAGACAAGAAACTTGCCGGCGTTGCTTCCGGGCTGGCCGACTATTTCGGCATAGACCCAACGCTGGTTCGCATCGGATTCGTAATCGGAACGATTGCATCGGGAGGAGGCCCTTTCCTGCTCGCCTATATCATCCTGGCATTCGTCATGCCATCGCAGGACAAAAAGTCACTCAAACCGAGTGCCTCCGAACGTATCACCATTATCAGAGACAGCTAAACACCTCGACCGATGAGCACACGTAAACTCAAAAAGACTCCGCACGACAAAATGGTGGCAGGCGTATGTGGGGGCATTGCCGAGTACTTCGGTATAGATGCCACCCTTGTACGCGTCGGCTACGTTGTCCTAAGCGTACTCTCCACAGGCTTCCCGGGACTCCTCGTCTACATCATCCTGGCGTTTGTGATGCCGGACAACTAGACCGCTCCTGACGCATCCTGAAGAGGTCCCGGAGAACGCTCAGGCACCTGTGCCTGCAGTGATCACGCTCAGCGAAGATGCATCCAGATACGTGCTGATCGCGCGATTCACTTCATCGGTCTGAATCGCGCGCACGATGTCGGGATGCGAATCAATCCGCTCCGGAGCCCATCCTCTGTGCATGTGAAGCAACATGCGGGACGCTACCCCCGCTGTGGTGGCAAGGTCCACCTGATAGGAACCGGTCATGGTCTCTTTCCGCTCGTCCAACTCGGCGGAGGTGATTCCGCCATCCGCAAAAGCGGCCAAGACTTCTTGGGTGGAGGAAATCCCCTTTTCCAGCATGTCTGTGCTGAGTGTAACCGCAGTCATCCAACCGCCTGGCCGATTCGATGACATCCCACTCAGATACGAACGAATCCCGTATGTGAGGCCCTGTTCATCGCGGATTTGTGTCATGAGTCGGGATGAGAAGTTTCCCCCCAGGATGAACACCCCAGTCCACAACGGCAGATAGTATTCGGACGTGGTCTCGATGTCAACAGGATGTGCCATCAACACGTTCAGGTTCGGACGATCCGCGATTTCGAGGTGATGACGTCCTGGCGCTGGAGCTGGTGCATCGATCTTTCCGGTATCGTTCCAATGGTCCTGAGCAAACTCCGCTTCTCCCATCAACAGCGCCGCCACCCGCGAAGCCTCCCACTCTCCGACGTCACCAACGACGGTGGCTCGAAGCCCTCCCAGGAATGCCTCTCTACCGTGCATGGCGTGAAGCTCGTCTGACGTACAGGACTCGACGGATGCCAACAATTCGTCAATAGGCAATTCGCGCGATGGATGACTCTCGGAATACAGGATGCGCGACAGCCGATTCCGACCCATCACGGCCGGATCGCTTTTCTGCCTGGCCAGGTGCGCGCGTGTTCGTCCCTTGACCAGCTCAAGCTCGCGTTCGTCAAAAGCTGGCTCATCCATGTGCTCCCGGACCAACTCCAGCACCATCTCCATATCTCTCGCCAGGCAGCGCGCTCGAACGTCTACGCGGTCGCCATTGGAGGAAAACGAGATCGATGCGCCCACCCGCTCCAACTTGTCAGCAATGTCTGCTTTCGTCTGCTTGAGCGTGCCCTTGTCCAACATGGCAGCAAGAACGTCCAACGTCAAGCCTTCACCATTCTGGAGCGAGACCGTGGCCGGGTATGACAGGTGGATCGAGACGACCTGGTCAATGCGCCAGGGCATCACCTGAACATCCACTCCGGTTCGGGTGAATCTGCGAATATGATGTGCGAGGTGATTCACCGGTGTTCAGCAGGTGCCGGGTAAGGAATCTTGGCGTCAGGCCAGCTCTAGTTCACTGAAGCGCTCGACGCTACCGAGAACACGCGAGAAGATGTCCTGGACGCTGCCTTCGCCGTTTATTGGAGAAAGGAGGCCAACCTGCTGGAAGAACATCTCCACAGGATGCGTCTCGCGCCGATAGGTCTCGAGTCGGGCCTTGACAGACTCCGGTGCGTCGTCTTTCCGCTGAACGATGAGCGATGGATCGACGTCTGCCGGAGGAGGATGGTACGTCAGATGATAACTTTCGCCCGTCTCCCGGTTGATGCGCCGATTGGAAAGACGATCAACAATCACATCGTCGGAGACCTGCAAACTGATGACGGCTTCCAGAGGCGATTTGTAGGCATCCAGGAACTCCATCAGCCAGACTGCCTGACGCGTCGTGCGTGGGTATCCATCGAGAATGAAGCGGTCAAACTTGTGCTGCGCCATCGCTTCATTGGCCAGATCCCGCACCAAATCATCAGGTACCAGTTGCCCGGCATGCACGTGCTCTTCCACCTTCTTTCCCAGGGTTGAGCCTTCATTGATGGCAGCTCTGATGAGATTCCCGGTAGAAATCACATCAAGACCGAATCGCTCCTTGAGAAGAAGGGACTGTGTACCTTTTCCGGCACCAGGGGGGCCAAACAGCACCAATCGCATGTCAGATTCCGGGTTGGATCAAATCGGGGGATCAGCTTGGTCTTGTAAAGCTATTGTTACCTCGTGCTGTCGACAAGCGAAATTTCGCTCGTTTATCCACTATTCCCCTTGATCCCGGCAAATTTTCCGCTATACCTTTCGCCTCCAGCGAAATTACGCTGGCTCAAGGTTGATGCGACGCCGCATTCAACCATGTTGTGATTCCCGACGTCAACATTATCCCTTCCATGTCGGTCAACGAGGAAAAGCTGCGATTCATTCTGGGCTTCAAGCTCAAGAACCTGAGAGCCGCCCAGGGAATGTCCCTGAAAGAGGCTGCCTCCCGGGCAGGGATCAGCATTTCCTACCTCTCCGAGATCGAGAAAGGAAAGAAGTACCCGAAAACCGAGAAGCTGCTCGCGTTGGCCGAGTGCTATGGCACATCATTCGATGATCTGGTCATGGCAGGAACGGCCGATACGGACGTCTCCCTCGAGGCCTCCCTCGAGTCAGGCTTCTTTCGCGAATTTCCATTCGAATTGTTCGGACTCGAAGCCGGCGATCTATTCAGCCTGTTGACATCCTCCCCCGATCGCGCCGGTGCGCTCATGCGCACGTTCCTGGAAGTCGGCGAGATGTACGATATCGGTGTGGAGCAATTTCTGTTTGCCGCTTTACGGGCCTATCAGAAGCTGCACAACAACTACTTCCCTGAGATCGAGTCAGCTGCTACCGCATTTCTTGCTGACGCACCTCGGCTGGAGCGTCTTCTGAGCGATGTCTCGCTTCGCCGCTTCCTCGAAGTCGAATGGAATTACCGGATCGATGATGAGCGGCTCGGACAGGATCCCGAATTGAGTGGATTCCGATCCATCGCGATACCGGGGAAACGGATGCGCCTGTTTGTCAATCCTCGGCTTTTGCCCGAACAACGAGCGTTCATCTACGCCAAGGAGATCGGTAAACGGGTTCTTGATCTCCCTGGACGGGTCATGACTTCCTCCTGGATCAAAGTGGAGTCGTTCGAGCAGGTCTTGAACAACTATCGCACATCCTACTTCGCTGGCGCTCTACTCCTCGACCGGGAGCGGACCGCGCAAGGTCTGCGCAGCTTCTTTGCCGCCGAGCGATTCGATCCGCTGGCGATGATTGCGCTCATGAACCGACTGCAGGCCACCCCTGAGATGTTCTTCTATCGCGTGGGGCAATTGGCTTACGCCGAGTTCGGATTGAAGAACCACTACTTCATGCGCCTGACCAGCAAGGAAGGACTCAGTACGTTCGACGTGACGAAGCTGCTCAACCTATCCGGACTCTCCCTCCCACGCGGATTGTCCTCCAATGAGCATTATTGCCGCAAGTGGGCAGGTATGCGATTGCTGAAGGAACGGATGCGCCAACGCGACATCGCCGCTCCGGATCTTCCTGCCCGAACCCACCCTACCGTGGCTGCGCAGCGTGCAAGAATCGTCCCAGGCGGCGAAGAGGCGTTCATTTTCGCGATGTCACGTTCGAAGCGACTTCAGACCGAAGAAGACTCCTGCGTCATCATGGGCTTTGAACTGGATGATGCCTTCCGCGACGCCGTCCGATTCTGGGACGCGCCAGGTATTCTGGTTGAGGATGTGGGAATCACCTGTGAACGATGCCCGCTGGCTTCCGATGAGTGCTCGGAACGAATCGTCCCGGCAACCATCCGTGATGAAAATCAGCGTATCGACGACATGGAGCGAGCTGTTGGGAAGCTGGCCGCACTCTTCGATGACTGACTGAGCGACTGGCGCACGATTTCAACCGGCGAAAGGTCGCGACGCCAGTGTGATGAACGCATGTCAGCCCCTCTCCAGACCGCGGTGACCGATATCCCGTCGCCAGGTAGCCCCTTCGAATGAGATGTCGGAGACACCGGCGTATGCCCGGTCGAGGGTTTCTTTCAGATCGCGCCCGCGGGCACTGACTGCCAGGACTCGCCCTCCTGATGTATCCCACCCGGAGTCTGTACGACGCGTGCCTGCATGAAATACCTCTACTTGATCGCGTGCGCTGGCATCGTCAAGGCCTTCGATCTGCTTTCCCTTTTCGTAGGAGCCTGGATACCCCTCCGAGGCCATTACGACGCATGCGGAGGCGCCCTCGTGCATCGAGACGTCTACATCTCCCAGCGATCCTGTCGCCAGGGCATGAAAAAGCTGGACGACGTCACAGGACAGCATGGGTAAGACAACCTGCGTTTCCGGATCACCCAGGCGGCAATTGTACTCCACCACTTTGGGCCCCTCATCGGTGATCATCAAGCCGACGTAGAGAATCCCCTGATACGGATGGCCCTCGTCGGCCATACCTCGCAACGTCGGCTCGACCACGCGATCAACGGCCAACTGGATCTGATGCTCAGTCATCACCGGGGCCGGAGCGTAAGCGCCCATTCCGCCTGTGTTCGGACCGGTATCCCCCTCCCCGATCCGCTTGTGATCCTGGGCTGTTGGTAACAACACGTATTCACTTCCGTCGGTCAGCACGAACAGGCTGGCCTCTTCGCCTTCCATGAAGGACTCAATTACAACCGTGGACGCCGCATCACCCAGTTTCCCGTCTCCCAGTAGATCCTGAACAGCTTGCTCAGCGTCAGGCAGCGTTTCGCAAACAATCGCTCCTTTGCCAGCAGCCAGACCACTGGCCTTCACAACGATGGGCGCTCCTTCCGACCGAACGAACGCCAGGGCATCTTCCAACTCCCCCCGTTCGAAGGACCGGAATGCAGCAGTCGGAATGCCGTGACGCTCCATGAACGCCTTAGAGAACGCTTTGCTACCCTCCAGCTGAGCTGCAGCCGCGGAAGGGCCTACGACCGGCGTGTCTCGGTCTCTGAGTGCATCCGCGAGGCCATCCACCAAAGGTTGCTCTGGGCCAATCACGACCAGATCCACGTCGTTTTCGCTGACAAAACGGTTCACCGCATCGTGGTCAGAAGCCTCGAGGCTGACGTTCTTCCCGATCGCATCCGTTCCCCCATTCCCCGGGGCGATGAAAAGCTCTGTCGGTGTCGCGCTGTGATGGAAGGCCCAAGCGATGGCATGCTCTCGGCCACCGCTTCCAATGATCAGGATGCGCATGTATCAGGTATAGAAAGGATTGGTGTCCGGCTTATCGACGCCCAAATAAACGTTTTTGTATCGGACGTAGTTGTTGGCATAGTTCATAATGGTCGCCACTTCCTCATCAGTCAACTCACGAACCACCCGCGCTGGTGAACCTATGACCATGGACCGTGGAGGTATTTCCTTCCCTCCTGTCACGAGAGCCCCGGCTCCGATGATTGAGTCCGATCCGATGTTCGCATGGTCCAGAATGATCGCGCCCATTCCAACCAGTACCCGGTCCTGAATCGTACATCCGTGAACAACAGCCGAGTGACCCACCGTGACGTTGTCTCCGATGGTCGTTGGTGACGTGTGGTGGGTCACGTGGACGACCGCGTTGTCCTGGATGTTGGATCGATTACCGATTCGAATACGATGAACATCACCCCGAACGGTCGCAGAAAACCAAACGGAAGCGTCACGCCCCAGATGGACATCGCCAATCACGGCCGCATTTTCCGCAATGAAATTGGAAGCGTCGATCTTCGGCGAGCGATGAATGAAGGACTGGATCATGCGTCACCTGCTTTCTGGTGCAATCTAGACAGGAGGAGCAAGGCGTCCAGAGGCGTCATGTCATCCGGGTTCACTGAACGGATGGCATCCCAGACCTCCTGCATGGCCGGGTCAGGCTCTGCAACGAACAGGGACATTTGCGGGCCATCTTCAATGGAAGGCGCTCGCGGCGGAACGGTTCGACCGCCCTCGTTCCGGATCTCGAGCTCCTGCTGCTCGAGCTGAGTCAGGATCTCGCGGGACCGATCGAGCACATCGGCGGGCAATCCGGCCATCCGCGCCACCTCGATGCCATAGGAATGATCAGCGCCACCGCGGACCAACTTCCTCAAGAAAATGACCTTGCCATTGTGCTCTTGAACCTGGATTCGATAGTTGCGAATCCGCTCCAATCGCTCCTCCAATTCATTGAGCTCGTGATAGTGCGTAGCAAAAAGTGTTCGTGCAGCTACGTCTTCATTTTGGTGCAGATACTCTACAAGCGCCCAGGCTATTGACAACCCATCGAACGTGCTGGTCCCGCGGCCGACCTCATCCAACAAAATCAGCGATCGTTCGCTGGCATTGTTGAGGATATTTGCGGTCTCATTCATTTCGACCAGAAACGTCGACTCACCCGCAGCGAGATTGTCGCTGGCTCCCACGCGCGTGAATATGCGATCCGTCAACCCGATCCGAGCTCTTTTCGCCGGGACATAGGCCCCGATCTGGGCAAGCAATACGATCAGTCCAACCTGCCGGAGCACAACCGATTTACCGGCCATGTTCGGTCCGGTGATGATGAGGATCTGTTCTGCATCTGTTGAAAGTCGCACCGAGTTCGGAACGAAAGGCTCGCCAGGCGGCAAGTGGTGCTCGACGACGGGATGTCTGCCCTCTTCGATCTCGAGATCGAGCCCTTCATGCAAGAGCGGACGCGCGTAACGGTTCGTGTGCGCGGTCTCAGCAAAGGTGGAAAGCACGTCGATCGAAGCCAGAATACGCGCGTTGACCTGAATCCTGTCCACTTCTCGGGCGAGGCCTTCACGCAACGTTCCAAACAAGTCTGCCTCGAGTACGACCAGGCGCTCCTCCGCACCCAGAATCTTCTCTTCGTAGGCCTTCAGCTCCTCGGTGATATACCGTTCGGCATTGACAAGCGTTTGCTTTCGGATCCATGCCTCCGGCACTTTGTCCTTGTGAGCATTGGTGACCTCGAGATAGTATCCGAAGACCTTGTTGAAGCCGATTTTCAGTGAGGAGATGCCCGTGCGCTCAGATTCCGTCCGCTGCAGGTCGGCCAGCCATTGCTTCCCGCCTTTGGCCAGGCCTCGCAGTTCATCCAGCTCGTTAGAGACCCCAGTTTTGATCACTCCACCTTCTTTCAACTGGGCCGGAGGATCTTCGACGAGCATGGCCTCAATCTGGTCAACCAGGTCTTCGCACGAGACGAAATGCTCAAGCAGGTCATCCATGGCCTCGGCATGCGCGCCTTTCAACAGGTCGAACAGCTCTGGAAGAGACCGCAAGGCATCCCTCAACCCGGAGATGTCACGTGGTGTAGCTCGCCCCGTGGCAATACGAACGGCAACGCGCTCGAGGTCGCCCATTTCACGCATCATCTCCCGAACGGACGTGCGCAGCGTTCGGGACGCGTGAAAAACGTCCACTACGCGTTGGCGACGAAGGATGGGCTCGAGTGACCGGAGCGGTCGCACCAGCCAGCTTCGCAGTAACCGGGCCCCCATCGGGGAACCGGTCGCATCAAGAATCTCCACCAGCGAGCCTTCCTTTGCACCCGTCGAAGCACTGGAAACCAGTTCGAGATTGCGCAAGGTTTGGACATCAAGGGGCATGGTTTCCCGATCATCCAACCACTCGAGGCGCCTGATCTGAACCAGATTTCCTTTTTGGGTGTCCTGGACATAGTGAAGCAGTGCTCCTGCCGCGACTACACCCGCTCCGCTGTGCTCAATCCCGAAACCCTTCAGCGAATGGATTTCAAAGTGTTCCTTCAGCGTGCTTTCGGCGTACTCCTCAGCAAAAACCCAATCCTCAAGGATGGTTATCGAGCCACGGTCGATGCCCATTCCCTCCAACGTGTCACGCATTTCCCGAACGCACAGCACTTCGGACGCATTCAGTCCGACCAGGTGATCTGGCAGGCTATCCGGCTGGATATGAGTGGTTTTGAATTCACCCGTTGACACGTCGGCGTGAGCCACACCGCAGACAAGACGCTTGGCATTCCCTCTGCCCTCCTCCTGCAGCCAAACCGCGGCGAGGTATGTCGAACGCGTGGGCTCAAGCAGGTTGCTGCGCATCGATACGCCAGGAGTGACGACCTCGACGACGTCTCGTTTGACGATCTTTTTTCCCTTGCCCGGCTCCTCCAGCTGCTCGCAGATGGCAACCCGGAAGCCAGCACGCACCAACTTCGGCAGATATGTGTCGAGCGCATGATGCGGAAAACCAGCCAAAGCCACATCCGAGGCTGATCCGTTGGATCGCTTGGTCAGCGTGATGCCCAGGACATCGTGGACTTTCTTGGCGTCCACATCGAATGTCTCATAGAAATCTCCCATCCTGAACAGCAGAATGGTCCCAGGATGCCGCTCCTTGATGGCGTAGTATTGACGCATCAAAGGAGTCTGACCTTTTGAACCTGCTGTGGTGGCGGACTTCGGCATGGAGCGAGTGGTGTGAAGACGTTCGCGCGAGTCGATTCCGCGCTTCGATTCAGGGGAAGGAAACTACGGGGGGTAGCCCCCAATCAAAAGGAACTGTGGATAACCGAACCCGGGTTCATCGGGTGCGTCCAACGATTTCATGTCGCCTCTATTCAGTAGGCGACTGAGATGCCCAACACGCCCAACTGACTCATTCCACTTCCCGAATGTCCTCTCCCATTTCTCCGCTGATTTCCGCAGACCACCTGAAGGAAATTGTTGATGACGACGGCATTGGAATCGTGGATTGTCGATTCAGTCTTGACGATACGGACCGTGGTCGGCAGGATTGGGAATCCGGAAGGATTCCCGGAGCACGATATGCGCATCTGGACGACGACTTGTCAGCACCCCTTGGCGATGGAGCGGCAGGTCGTCATCCTATGCCGGAGCCCGCGGCGATTGCATCACTGCGGCATCGGTGGGGATTCGACGAGGAAACGTTGATCGTTTGCTACGATGATGCGGGGGGTGCCTTTGCTGCCCGTCTGTGGTGGATGCTGCGTTGGATCGGGCACGAAGCCGTCGTTGTGCTAGACGGCGGATGGCCGGCTTGGAAGGCGGCGAAAGGGCCAAACGATCAAGCAGCTCCCGAGGCGCTGCCTCTGTCCCGATCTCCCTCTTCTGCGACTTGGACAGAGCAGGCGGGTTGGGTCGCGAAGGCGGAAGACATGGAGCGAACCGACCGCCAACCTGTAGATGCCAGGGCACGAGAGCGCTTTCGAGGCGAAGAAGAACCTATCGACCCGGTTGCTGGACACATCCCGGGCGCGGTAAACATGCCATGGAAGGACAACCTGGACGAAGAGGGATTCTTACTGAGTCCAGATGTCCTGAGAGCTCGATGGGACGCAGCCGGAGGTACTGAACAAGCCGTGAGCTACTGCGGCTCGGGAGTCACTGCGTGCCACAACGTATTGGCAGCAGCCGTGGCAGGCCTTCCCATCCCTCGCCTATTCCCACCGTCATGGAGCGGCTGGATTGCGGACCCATCGAGACCCATCGAATAATCCAACGCTGCCGAATCAGAGGTCGCACGATCAAAAGCCGCACAGATGGTTGCCGTACGATCAGAAGCCCAAGGATCAAAAAATGCGCGCCGTTGAGATGCCCGCTCGGAAACCTGGTGCGTCGAGCCTCCAGGCTGCATCAATTCTGAACATGGTGAATACGCCGGAAAGCGATATGCCGGCCTCGTGATGCCAGCTGCCGTTCAATCCTGCGTACCCGACTGGCAGAATTCGTTCGCGATCCGTCCACGCGTGAGCGCCATGAAGCAGAACATTCCAGTGCCGCTCTACCGCCCAACGCCAGTTCAACCATTCAAAGGGCACCGTCCGGAATGAGTGCTCCCAAGCGAGCAAACCCCACTCTTCTCCAACGTAGGGCGGAGCATCAGCCGTTTTGACGGCCCCGAATGTGGTCAGCGTGGAGCTTCCGTCCACAATTCCAAGTCGCTGAACAGGAGCAGTCCCGCGCACAACTCCTGCGTTCAGACGCAGGTCGAGCGTATTGGGAATGAGCCGCCGCTGAAAGAACGTGTTCGCACGCGCAAACACATCGATCTCGGCTCGCCAATAGTCCCCCTCTCCAGCCACCGTACCATCCAGACCCTTCTCAAGTCTGACCGTCCACTTTTGCTGAGGGCCCAGTGGCAAGGGAATGAAATCGCCTGTTCTGGAGACGGATAGAGAAACCCGCTCCAGTTCACCCTCATCGATTCTGGGATTGAAGCTGTCTGGCAAATCGAATCCCAACCATGACCGGGATAACTGCTGATTCAGCGACGCATAGTCTTCCTTGCTCCACTGCACAGATACGTCCAGATCTGCTTTCGTGAACCCGGTCAGCTCAGCTCCAGCCTCTATGCCGCTTATCCTTAGGTAGTCGAAATAATCATGTCTCCCTATGGTGACATCCGCAGAATTGAAGAATCGACCTCGTACGGCGGATTCGAATACTACGTCGGTTTCATCTCGATAGCGGATGAAGACGCTGATTCGGTTTCGTACCGCTACGCCATAGGCCGTCGACCACGCTTTGCGCCCCGATTCCCACCCGAACATCCCGGTCGCCCTCAGAGGCCCAACAAGTCCCACCGAGCCTCCCAATCCCATCCGGAAACCCTCAATTCGGTTGTACCACAGGTCCGGTCTCACTTGGAGATCAATCCTGTCTCCACCCGTGAATACCCGGCCGACTGCGCTGGAGGTGTCTGATGAGACGCGCGCCTCAGCACGCGCCATGCGAGCAAGGACCCCCGACGGCTCGTAGACCTTGTCAATGGTCATTGTCGAATCTATCTGTGCGTAGGCCGCAGCTTCTTCCTCCGTCAGAGGAACAGCAACCAGGTCAGCTGGTCGCGCCGTTGGACGGGCCATCGTCGAGTCAACACTCACGATATCATCAGACTCATACAAAGAATCAGGCAGTGCGACATTCACTTCGAAGTCCGAGAGCCTGGACATTTGCCTGATCTTGAAGGGAGGAAAGCTCAGGAGTCGATCTACGCCGACCTTGATTTCCATCTGGGTCTGTAAATCAATGGGCAGCCAGACACCTTCCCCGAAACGGGCAAACTGTTGCCGATAGGCCGCTTCTACGTACTGGATGGGCGGCGGAAAGACGAAGCCCCCTCCAGGCTGCAATTCGACTGACAACATGGCGTACGTGACATCCTCGACGCGGATTGAACCATGAAATCCGCTGAATGTGGTCTGCCTTGGCTCGACAGAAATGACGTACACATCAGGCTGATCGGGCACGCTCTCAGTGGATTCCAGCCTGAATCGATACCTGGACAGCGCATCGGGATGGGTTACGCCCATCAAATTGTGCCCTGCGATGTTCAGGTTGTCATCATAAAGGTTCGCAACAAGAAGTGCGGCGGGCATGAAGGCATCGGTCTCGACATTGTCCGTTTGTTCTTGCCAAAGCGACACTTCTCTCATGCCACGATCCTTGTCCCAGAACGCCCTCGTCCCGCTTTCCCAAATGGACACGATTCCCGTGTCGTTTTCCATGCGGAATCGGTTGTAGGCGTCCACTGCCCAGGTTCTGAGTCCGGCTCGCCACGCTTGTTTTTCCTCGATTACCCGTCTCATGATGCGGACGGCCGGATCTTCCCCGGTGATGGTAATCTCCTGCAGCGTGATTGAAGAAGGCTCCAGCTCAATCTGCAATCGATCTGAATCTCCAGATTCTACCGACACACGATGAGTTGCGTACCCGATGAACCGGACAATCAACACGACGTCGTCATCCAGGGCTTGAAGCGTAAAAGCCCCTTCCGCATTGGTAATGGTGCCGGAATAGGAGCCATCAATCTGTATGGAAGCGCCTTGTAGCGGCTCACCCGTCTGAGCATCCAGAACGGTGCCCTGGATCCGATGCTGTGCATTGACGGGCGTAACGATTGAGGCGACCAAGCAGATCGCTACGAGGAAGGCTGCAAGCACAGGTCGTATGGCCAGCATTCGTTCCAGAGTTGAGTTCATCATCTAATAAAACTGGCGAGCCAGTACAGCAAATCCACCTCCCAGAACGGCACCTGCAACTACATCAGATGGGAAATGAACACCGTTCCAGACTCGTGACAGCGCAACAGAGGAGGCCCATAAGCCACTTGCGACCCGAATTGGGACTGAAGTCGTTTCCATGATGAGGTAGGTAGCCGAAAACACGGACATCGATGTGTGCCCAGATGGCATGGAAGACTGATCTCCAAGTTTTGCCAGTTCTGAAGGCGAGTACCGAATAATGAGGTCCGAATGATTCACATACGGCCTGTCCCGTTTGATGATGCGTTTCAACACGATTGTACTTGCAGCCGTCCCTGCCCAGCCAACGGAATAGGCCAATGCATTCTGGTATTCAACGTCATCACCAAGTGCAGCAACACCCCAGAACATCGGCACGGACCCAAAGGTAGCCGGATAGAAGGACGCATCGGCCACTTCCATCCACCCAGTAAATAGCGGTGTTTCGCGAGCATTCACCCAGCGAAGCAGCGACTGATCAGGCGTACCAGCGACCGGCTGAGCGTGGCAATCTGTGGAGCACCACTCTACTCCATGATAGGCTACCGAAGACCTCTCCTGGGCATCCGCATGGTCAGAGACCAGAAACGCACCAAGCCATAAAACAATCAGGAATGCGTACAAACAGGCAGCGCGGGGCCGAACGGCCCCGCGCTGCAAATAACTCGGGTATTGAGTACCGGTACGCATGAATCAGACCTCAGCGTGCTCTGCTTCAGCAACTCCATTGGATGGTGCTGGCAGAAGGCCCAGGATTTCCTTCACTTGGTCGGTGATCTCCTCCCGAAGCGAATCGTTTTCTCTGAGCCAGGACTTGGCAGCATCACGGCCCTGTCCAATCTTGATATCCCCGTAAGAGAACCACGACCCGGACTTGGTAATGACATCGTGTTCAACGCCAACATCGATGAGCTCACCCAGCGAAGAGATGCCCTCTCCGTAGATGATGTCGAACTCCGACTGACGAAACGGAGGTGCGACCTTGTTCTTGACAATTTTCACCCGGGTGCGATTACCCACTACTTCCGTTCCATCCTTGATGGCACCAATGCGGCGAATGTCCATCCGGACTGATGAGTAGAATTTGAGCGCGCGGCCACCCGTGGTCGTTTCCGGACTTCCAAACATCACACCGATCTTCATGCGGATCTGGTTGATGAAGATGAGAACGGTCTTCGTACGATTGATTGTACCCGTCAACTTTCGGAGAGCCTGGCTCATCAACCGGGCCTGCAATCCGACATGGCTGTCTCCCATGTCCCCTTCGATTTCCGCTCGTGGAACCAACGCAGCGACCGAGTCGATCACAATCACATCCAACGCTCCGCTTCGAACCAGCGTGTCACAGATATTCAGCGCATCCTCTCCAGTGTCCGGCTGGGAAACGAGCAAATCATCCGTATTCACTCCCAACTTCTGCGCGTAGCTGGCATCGAATGCGTGCTCGGCATCGATGAACGCACAGGCACCGCCGGTTTTCTGAGCTTCCGCAATAATGTGCGTGGCCAGCGTCGTTTTCCCGGAGGATTCAGGGCCATAGATCTCGACGATTCTCCCTCTTGGAACGCCTCCGATACCCAGGGCGGAATCCAGTAACAATGAGCCTGTCGAAATCGAGGCCATTTTGACCTCGGGTTCATCTCCCAAGCGCATGATGGCGCCTTTTCCGAAGGACTTCTCGATCTGTTTCAGAGCCAGGTCAAGGGCTCGTTGCTTGGCAGCATCCTGCGTGCTCATGAAATTCTGGTTTTGTGGCTCAGATCATTACTGAATCGGCGGAGAGCGACAGCTTCCCCCACCCACCGGTGACAATCAAGCCATGTTGAAAAGTGACGGTTTGTATGCGCGATACAGCACCATCCTCAGCAATACTGTGTAATATATGTGACACACTACACATATGCACCACATATTCAAACTTTATCGTGGCCCCTGTATTGAGCTACCCCCGAGGGGTTCGGCTCGCCAGAAGGCTCGAGGCAAGCGACTCAACTAAGCTACGATCGAAGGGGTGTCAAGGATATGTCACATGTCTTCGCTCCTTCCCAAAGATGTTTCTCTGAGGTCGCCGTTCACACGTTTGACCCGACCCGGTCATCCCTATAACCCGACGTCTCTCCTTTCAGCCCACGTTGGGCACTTCTCCTTCATCACATCAATCATCCAGACGAAGCAGCTCCCGCCTCAACAAATCCAGCACCGCCGTTGAGCCCCGTTCCTTGTTTCGAAGGCGATCATTTCCAAGACGCAGTCTCAACGCTCGCGTACCTGATTCGCTTGAAACTCCCATCCAGAAGGTCCCCACGGGTTTCTCTTCTGACCCACCCCCGGGGCCCAGAATACCTGTGGTGCTCAACCCGATGGACGCCCCGAGCCTGAGACGGACACCTTCGGCCATTTCGCACGCGGTCTCCCTACTGACAGCCCCAAAGTTCCGGAGCGTATCGGCGCGAACACCGAGCTGTTCCTCCTTGACGCTATTGGCGTAGCTGACGATGCCTCCCACCACCCAGGCCGACGACCCGGCGATGTTGGTCAACCGGTGAGCGACATATCCTCCCGTGCAGCTTTCCGCTGTTGCCACCGTCAGGCCACGTTCTTCGAGCATCCGCCCGATTGCTGCCTCCAGGGTATCATCGCCCTCGCCGTAGATCCACTTCCCTGCCCGCTCACGGATGAATGCCTCCAGGCGATCCATGCTTTGGTGGTCGGCATCTCCCGAACGGGTGCTGGTCATTCGAAGCCGCAGCGTCCGCAAATTGGGCAAGAATGCCAATTCTAGGCCCTCGCTGAGCAGCTCGGTTACCCCTTCGAGCTGATCCGTCAGATGGGATTCTCCGATCCCGACCGTCAGCAGCGTTTTCTGCAGGATATCCGGGGCCCCTTCCATCTCCCTTACCCGCGGCATTACCTCAGCATCCATGAAATGCTGCATCTCGTAAGGCACCCCAGGCATACACGCGATCAGCCCTGCACCATCAGAGTGGTCATAAGACCCCAACAGCAGCGGCGCCGTACCTGCCGGGTTGGGTATGGCCTCGAATCCTTCGGGCACCATTGCCTGCGAATGATTTGACGCCGGCATTTCCCATCCTCTGCGCTCGAATCGCTGGCGGACGATATCCAGGATGGAAGGATCTGAGCGCAGCGGTGCGTCGAACACCTTGGCCACGACTTCTCTGGTGATATCATCATGCGTGGGCCCCAGACCGCCGGTTACAAGCAGCAATCGGGTATCTCGCATCCCGGCCCTCAACGCCTCGGCAATGGCGTATTCCTCGTCGGGGACGACAACCATGCGTGCCGGACGCACCCCTTCTTCAGTCAACCGCTCTCCCATCCAGGCCGCGTTCGTATTCACGATCTGCCCGATCAGGATCTCGTCGCCAATGGTGAGGATGGTTGCCTTCATTTAGGTGTCGATCCGGCCCTTCTTCTAGCGCCCACCGCGATCTGCTGACCAGCGCGCAGGGTTTCGGTACCAGGCTTGCATGGAGGCCAGGTCTTCCTGGGTAAATGACCCTGATTCAGCAGCTACTTCGATCAACGAAGAGAAGTTGGAAAGGGTATGCAGGGGGACGCCGGCCATGCGGAATGCTTCGTCTGCGGCCGGAAGTCCATATGTGAAAATGGCCAGGACCGCTTCGACTCTCAGACCCGCATTGTCGAGGGGCTCGAGAACCGCGGTCGACGACATCCCGGTGGAGACCAGGTCCTCAATCACCACAGCGTGCGCGCCCTCCGGGGCCAATCCTTCAATCTGGTTTCCCCTTCCATGCTCCTTGGCTTTGCCGCGAACGTAGGCCATCGGCAGTCCTGTTCGGTCAGCCAGCCATGCGGCGTGCGGGATTCCGGCCGTTGCGGTACCCACCACGACATCGCATGAAATCCGATGCTCTTTCAACAAGGAAGCAAACCCTTCGGCTATGTCTGCGCGAACGTCCGGATATCCCAGCGTGAGGCGGTTGTCGCAGTAGACCGGTGACAGGCGGCCGGATGCCCACGTGTAGGGCTTTGATGGGGACAGACTGACGGCACCGATGCGAAGAAGATGGCGGGCAATGCGATGGGCCCGCTCTTGAGGATCCATGGTCTCAGGTTGCATGCAGTTCTGCGTCGTCGTTGATGTCGGGTGAAATGAAATACTCGATTCCTGTCCATACGGTGATCATCGCGACGACGACCAGGGCCCAGAACAAGGCTCCGGATGCAAACAACGCATCCATCCAACCGACTACAGGTTCAACCGTGCGCTGGGCGGTCAGGAATACGAGAACGGATATCAAAAAGGTGAGCTGGGCAGCCGTCTTCCATTTTGCGTTGCGGCTTGTGGTCAGTACGCGGCCAGAGCGCTTCAGCACAACGCGATACACGGTGACGGCCAGATCCCTGAATGCGATGATGGCCACCAGCCACCAGGAGACATCGTCAGGAAGAATGAAGATGAGTGCGGCAAATGTCCCCAGGACCAGCACCTTGTCGGCGATCGGGTCCAGGAATTGACCCAGGCGCGAGCCGACTCCGAATCGTCGGGCCAGGGTGCCGTCAGCCCAGTCGGAAATCGAAGCAAAAACAAACAGCCCCAGCGCCCATGCCTGGGCCGCCAGGGAGTCAGCGAAGAGCAATACCAGAAGTATGGGCGTGACCACCATGCGTGTGATGGTCAGGGCGTTGGGTACGTGCTTCATGTCGTCGGTGGACTGAGCGACAATATAGGCACGAGGGTTCGCTCCTTGAAGACGGGCAAAGCTCCATTTGCTGACAATTTGTCCGGATTCAGGAAACGGCACGGTGCTTGTTTCCAAAGAGATCCGGACACCGAGTGGTGTCTGCCTGACAGAATTGACAGTTTCGCACACTTCTCAGACCAACAGTATTGTCCCGATGGGAAAGATCATAGGCATTGACCTTGGTACCACGAACTCGGTAGTCGCCGTCATGGAAGGCGGTGAGCCGACTGTGATCACGAACGCCGAGGGAGCACGCACCACACCATCCATCATCGCCTTCAAGAAAGACGGCGAACGACTGGTGGGTGCACCGGCCAAACGCCAGGCCATCACCAATCCACACCACACGATCTTCTCGATCAAGCGCTTCATGGGACGCAAGTTCGGTGAAGTGGGATCGGAGCTGAAGACGGTACCGTACGAAGTCGTCAAAGGCGACAATGACACCGCTCGTGTGCAGATTGACGATCGGGTCTACACGCCGCAGGAAATCTCGGCGATGGTATTGGGCAAGCTGAAGCAGACAGCTGAAGATTACCTGGGCGAGAAAGTGACCGAGGCGGTGATTACCGTTCCGGCCTATTTCAACGATGCCCAGCGAACGGCCACAAAGGAAGCTGGTGAAATTGCCGGCCTGAAAGTGCGCCGCATCATCAACGAGCCGACCGCAGCAGCGCTCGCTTACGGTCTGGATAACAAGGACCAGGAAGAGATCGTTGCCGTATTCGACCTCGGTGGCGGTACCTATGATATCTCCATCCTTGAGCTCGGCGATGGCGTCTTCGAAGTGAAGTCGACCAACGGTGACTCCCACCTCGGTGGTGATGACTTTGACCAGAAGCTGATCGACTGGATCGCAGACGAATTCAACAAGGACGAAGGCATCGACCTGCGCAAGGATGCGATGGCCCTGCAGCGTCTGAAGGAAGCTGCCGAAAAAGCCAAGGTGGAGCTCTCCTCCTCTTCGCAGACGACCATCAACCTGCCGTTCATCACGGCAACGCAGGATGGTCCAAAGCACCTCACGCTCGACCTGAGCCGCTCAAAATTCGAGCAGTTGGTCGACGACCTGGTGCAGCGTACGATTGCACCGATGGAGAAAGCCCTGAAGGATGCCGGTCTGTCGAAAAGCCAGGTCGACGAGGTCATCCTCGTCGGTGGTTCTTCGCGCATCCCGAAAATCCAGGAAGTCGTCGAAGAGTTCTTTGGCAAGAAGCCCAACCGTTCGGTAAACCCGGATGAAGTGGTTGCCGTCGGTGCCGCCATCCAGGGTGGCGTCCTCTCGGGCGATGTCTCCGACGTGCTCCTCCTCGATGTCACGCCGCTGAACCTCGGTATTGAGACGCTTGGTGGTGTAGCGACTTCGCTGATCACGGCCAACACGACCATTCCGACCAAGAAGAGCGAAACGTTCTCGACCGCCGCTGACAACCAGCCGAGCGTGGAAATCCACGTGCTTCAGGGTGATCGATCGATGGCCTCGGACAACCGCACCATCGGACGCTTCCACCTCGATGGTATTCCGCCAGCTCCGCGGGGAGTTCCTCAGGTCGAAGTCACATTCGACATCGATGCAAACGGCATCCTGAGCGTTTCGGCCAAGGACAAGGCGACGGGCAAAGAGCAGTCCATCCGCATCGAAGCCTCCTCGGGACTCACCGAGCAGGAGATCGAACAAATGCGCACCGACGCCAAAAGCCACGCTGACGAAGACAAGAAGCGTCGCGAAGAAGTGGACAAGGTCAACACGGCTGATGCCCTGATCTTCTCGACGGAAAAGAACCTGTCCGAGTATGGCGACAAGCTGCCCGAAGAGAAGAAAGCGAAGATCGAGTCTGCCCTCGAGCGCCTGAAAGAGGTGCACAAGGAGCGCAACCTCGATGAGCTGGAATCTGCAATGGAGCAGCTAAACGCAGCGTGGAGCGAAGCCAGTCAGGATCTCTATCAGGCACAGCAGGATGCTGCAGCCGCCGGCGAAGAAGCCGGTGACGCCGCTGCTTCCGAAGATGATGCTGAAGAGGTCAAGGATGTGGACTACGAAGTCGTCGAGGAAGACGACGAGAAGTAGGCCCGATCAGAAGGCTTACACCAGCTCTGAACGCATTGCGGGCGGGCGGATCGAATGATCCGCCCGCCCGCAGTCGTTTCATCCACGGGTGCAAACCCCAATTCGGCGAAAGCAGCCTACTCGCGAATGTTTATTGTTCGCCAGACGCGACGGCCATCTGAGACGATGACGGCATATACGCCCGCTTGAAGGTTGCTCAGGTCCAGATCAATTTGATCCCCCGAGTCCACAGAAGCGCTCGGGTTATGAAGGACCACGCGACCCAGCATGTCGAATACCTGAACCGTCAATGATTTGCCTCCCCATCCATCCGACGACAATCGCACGGAGCCTTGAGTAGGATTGGGCCAGACGGTGATCGAAGCGTCTAATGGCTGATCCACATCTCTGAACGACTCCACATAGGTGACCACTTGACCATTCAGGATCTGATATCGAGCGCCGGCTTCCAGAGGGCCAAACGTCTCCCATCTCCCATCTGGCCAACGGACCCGCAATTCGTCAGCCTGCGTGGCATCGCCCAGGCCGAAATGCACGCGGTAGGTGTTCTGCCCGTTGTAGCCGTCGCCGGCATGTAGCACCCGGACGAGGGTGTCATCGCCGACATCAAGCTCGAGACGCGCGCCGATCGCCCCCGGATTCGAATTCTCTTCCAGCAGGCGAACAGAGAGCCAGTTGCCCGTATCCGGCGTCGTGTTGAGCATCAGACGGTGATCACCTCGCGTGTTGACGACGATCAGATCCTGGCGGCCATCGTTGTTGAAGTCGCCTGTCGCCAACCCCATGTCGCTCCGCTCCTGCGTGAAGTCGCCAGCGGTATACACGGGATCGAACCAGGTGCGCTGATTCTCGAATAACGTGGGAGGATCGAATCCCGAACGGGATGAATGGACCAGCGCCAAGTCCTCATCACCATCATTATCGAGGTCGGCGAAGTATGTCCCCCATCCCACCCCGTTCAGGGTCACTCGCCACTGGGTCGCCTGATCCACATACCGGTTGATCCGCTGGTCATAGACGTACAATCCGGCAATCCCGATGCGCGTCACGTACGCATCCATATCGCCGTCCATATCCGGGTCACCCCAGGTAACACCCATTGAGTTGCCCGCCCCGACTTCGCGGATGCCCCAACCGGCCGCACTTTCCACGAATGACGTTCCTTCCTGATTCAGATACAGGAAATTGGGCTCGTCTTCGTCGTGCGTGACAAACAGGTCCCGGTCGCCATCCTCATCGATATCGATCCAGGTAGGCTGCATCGGAATGGAAAACGGAATTCCAGCAACACCAAACGCGTCGGTCACGTCCTCGAATCCCGTCCCATCCGTGTTGCGATAAAGCAGATCAAACCCGTTCTCCACGCCCATGAAGAGATCGGGGTACCCATCGCCCGAAAAATCACCGAACGACACGGCACCGACACGCGCACGGGTATTGAGTCCCCAATCCGCTGCGACGTCCACGAAGGTGCCATCGCCCTGGTTCAGCCAAAGTGCATTGGCTCCCATGGCTGCATGACCCATGTATAGATCTGGAGCACCGTCCCGATTCACATCGACCCAGATCGGAGCAATCATGATTCCCGTGGACGTGATCCCCATTTGGGCCGTGACGTCCGTGAATGTGGCGTCTCCGTTGTTTTGGAGCAGTGCCGGAGGCGCGTCCCGCAATGCGAGAGTCAGGTCATCGTAGCCGTCACTATTGAAGTCGAAGGTGGATACACCAATCCCTCCGATTGATGTATCAATCCCTGATCCCTCAGTCGCGTTGACGAACGTGATGGAAGACTGCGCTGCAGCGGTGTCCAATCCGACGAACAGGAGCACCAGACCTGCTGCCAGATGCGTCATCATGCGGAACGCTCCACTATGACGCTTATCGGTCATCAGACACTTTCATCAGCGTAGGCCCGGGCCGCTTCAAGTACGACGGAGCCTGGCACACGCACACGATAGTCCGGATTCGTGTACTGGAACTTGATGATTCCGTCGCTGCCAACGATGAAAACACTTGGTGCTGGCAGTAGGCGATGATCGGATCCAGAACGCTCGGCGAGATCCAAATCCCGACTGCGATACCGTTCGACCGTGGCATCTTCCATGCGGAACGCGATTCCAAATGCCTTCGAAACTGAAAGCGTGCTATCCGAAAGCAATCGATAAGAGGCTTCCGTGTCCAGTTCACCTTCGGAGAGGTGAGCTGGGCGGTCGGCGCTCAAAAAGAGCAATTCATAACCGAGCTCATTGAAGGTGGTATCCAGCTCGCGCAGTTCGGAAAGCTGCCGACTACAGTAGGGGCACCATCCACCGCGGTAAAAAGTCAGAATCGCTGGCCGATCCCTTTCTGCGCCGGTAAAGGAGAAGTCGACGTTATCTGCGTCTTTGACTGTGAACGCAGGTGCTTCCATGCCCGGAAGCAGCGGCCTGACATCCCAAGCCGTTGGAGCCACGCCGTTCAGGTTTTCAGACGACGTTGGATCCGCCGTTTCCGTCGTTTCGATGTTGCTGGAGCAGCCAGCGATGAGCAGCAGGGCTACCCATCCGATTCGCAATCTTCTTCGCATGTGGAGGCCAAAAGGAGGTCAAAATGAATGGTGACTTCATCGCGCGTGTGCAATGAACCGAACATAGCCGTAGGAGGCTTCATGCCGAAATCGGTCATCTTCAATTCGTGAGACCCCACATATCTTACAGTGCGCCCTACATCGCCTTGCTGTTCCATGAGGACGGACACCGGATTCGACGCTCCTGCCATCTCGAGCTGCCCGGTCATGTTCCACCATCCTTCCGCTTCGGTAGGTGTGGCGGAATCGAATACGAAGGTGATATCCGGGTTGGTATCAGACTCGAACGCGCCGTGCATCAGGCGATCCATGATCAAACTGCGTCCGCTCTTCATGTCCGCGACGGGGACGGAAAACCCTCCCTCACCTGGCATGCCTTCCGTGAAGACGAATGAACCCGTGAATGACGTGGCCTCAACGCTCCAGTCGGAGCGATTGGACGCACCATCAATTTTGATAGTCGAGCCATCAGCGAGGACGTACGTTTCCTGAGCAGAAACAGGGGCGATGGCAACGATGGCTGCCAACAGGAGAGCAAAAAGTGCGTTGGTCTTCCGCATGAGAATCAGGAACTCTTCCGGTTATTGAGAAATCAACATTTCGTGGCCTGTGACCCTGGATACGGCTGGCCATTTCGTGTCGGTCTGAACCAACGGCATCCGTTCGAATCGGATCCCCTCGAGTGATTCGACACCGAATTTCCCCGGCGCCCCGAGGTCGTTTTCCCCCGCTCATCGCAATCCGTCAACGGCAGTTGACCGCAAGCGGTGACAATGTATCTTTGGGGGTTGTCCGTTTAACGATGCCACCGGTGGCAGGCAAGGCACCTGACACTCTCCTGCATCCCCTACCAGACTCTCTGATATGAAAAAACAGTCCGATAGCCAGAATGCGGCCCCGGATTCACGTCGCAGCTTCTTGAAGAAAGGTGCACTTGCCGCTGGTGCGATCGTAACGGGCGTCTCCGGCGCAGAAGCCGCTCCAAAGGTTCGCCGTTACTCTGGAGCGCCTGCCAAGGGCAGTGTCCTGGGAGCTAACGACCGTCTGGTAGTGGGCCACGTCGGTGTGGGTGGACAGGGATATACGCATGTGCGTGCGGTGACCAACCTGAACATGGACGGCTCCAGCTGGCACAACTACGAATACAACACGCAGGTCGTAGCAGGTTGTGACCTGTTCTCGGGACGTCGTGATCGCGTAAAGAGCCATCTTGAAATGGTTCGCGACGCCAAGAACCAGGACTTCCAGGTGGAGGTGTACGAGGACCACCGCAAAATGATGGAGAATGACGACATCGACGTCATCTTTATCGGTACAGTGGACCACTGGCATGCACAGATTGCGATCGATGCCCTCGAATCGGGCAAGCACGTGTATTGCGAAAAGCCAATGACGCGCTACCTGCCGGAAGCGTTCGACGTGTATGATGCGGTCAAGCGAACGGGCAACAAGTTTCAGATCGGCTCCCAGTACACCTCAGAAGCCAAATGGCACAAGGCCGCTGAGCTGGTCAAGGCCGGCAAGATTGGTCCTGCCACGTTTGCGCAGAACTCGTACATGCGCAACAACCCCAATGGCGAGTGGAATTATTACCGTCTCGAAGAGGAAGTGACTCCTGAGACGATGAATTGGGATCACTGGCTGGGTCAGGTCGCCAATCGTCCGGACTTCAATCGCGAACACTACCACCGCTGGCGCAAGTACTATCGCTACTGTGCAGGAATCATGGGCGACCTTCTTGCCCACATGATCCACCCGCTCATCATTGCCGCCAACGTCACCGAGCTGCCCAAGCGCGTTGTGGCCATCGGCAACAAGGCGGTGACCGACATGTACCTCGGCCCCGATGACCGATCGGTTGACGACAACACGCAGCTACTGGTCGAATTCCCGTCCGGGCTCTGCATGATGATCGCGGGCTCGACAGTCAATGAGCAGGGTGTTCAGCAGGTAATCCGCGGCCACGAAGCCACCCTCTATTTCGGTGGTGGATCGGTTGAACTGCGTCCCGAACGTCCGTTTGCTGACCTGGTCGATGCCGAGATCTACGAGAACCTGACGCCAGGGCCGGAAATTCCTGCCCATGTGGATGATCTCTTCTCTGCCATCCGCAACGACCATGACACAAATGGTAACATCGACGTCGCCATCATTGCCCAGGCTATCATCTCGATGGCCGAAGCGTCAAACCGGTATGGGGAAGCCATCTTCCTGAATCCGGAGACGCGCGAATTCCACACGGGTGGCGGCACGAAGCTCGTTGTACCGACCTACGGGACATTCGACCTGTCCTGACCCGAACGTGAGCTGATTGAATACGCTTCGGTCTGCTGCTTTGACGTCCAAGGGGCGGTTGGCTCGCCAATCGCCCCTTCTCGTATCCGGGCCTTCGGTCACATCATTGGCTGGCACCCTCCTTCCTGCTCCCCACCCTCAGTCACATCTTGTCTTGATTCATGGAGACTGTCCGTCTGGCATTCAAGGCGATGGCAACTCGGTTCGAGTTCATGTTGCTCGGAGACGACCCGGTGCATCTTCGCGCAGCCGCGGAAGAGGCCATGCGCGAGGTTCAGCGTGTGGAGCGCAATTGCAATTTCTACGCGAAGTCCAGCGAGCTGAGCAGAATCAATCGGGAAGCGGCCCAGTCACCGGTCCGACTGAGCGGTCTGATGCTGCGCCTGCTATCGGCCTCCGAGGATCTCTTCCATGAGACGTCGGGCCTGTTCGACCCTTCCGTTGCGCCTGCTCTCGCGTCATGGGGACTGAGACACCAAACCGATTCCGGCCGGATTCCGCGTCCTGATCAATTGCAGACCCTTATCAAGCAGATTGGCCTCGATGGCTTGTCTTTGGATCGCTCCAACAGAACCATTCGATTCAACAAACCTGGACTGCAGCTGGATCTGGGGGGTATCGCCAAGGGTTGGGCTCTCGATGAGGCCCGAATGGTACTGGAGGAGTCTGGTATTGAGCGCGCACTTCTCCATGGAGGGACCAGCACAGCGGTTACGATCGGTTCAGACGCCGAGGATGTGCCGTGGAAAATTGGTGTCGAGGACCCCTATCTCACCGCTCGGTCCAAAGACGAAGATGCATCGGAGGAACGGGCCTGGATCGCAACCATTCCGCTGAGGGGTGGGGCCATGTCGGTATCAGGCGTGCAAGGCAAGTCTTTCATCAGGGATGACGGTACCGAAACAATAGAGTATGGCCACATCATTCACCCTCGTACAGGCCGGGCCGTTTCGGGTCCGAGGCTATCCCTGGTCGTTGGCGAATCAGCAACGGCGTGCGATGCCTGGTCCACTGCCTTGCTGGCTGCACCCGAGCAGGATCCCCCAGTCCGCATACAGGGAACCGCTTTCCTGAAAACCGATTCAGGATGGATCCAGACTGCCGGGCGCGTCCCGGAGACTTGGCTCGATCGTCCCGCTTCCGCCCCTTCCCCTTGAATTCAGCTGTTTGAGTACCGTGGCTCCAAAAGGATTCTCCCGACGCAATTTCATCAAGACCGGCTCAATGGGAACGCTTGCTGGCGTTCTGGCTGCAGGCCAACGCATTCCTGCTGAAGCAGCGGCGCTTTCCTCCTCCTTCAAAGACGAGCCGTTCCCTTGCGCCGTCATTGGATTCGGTGAATGGGGTCGTGAGATTGCCGCAGCCATTGATGATATCGAGGAGCTCGAGCTGTCGGTCATCTGCGACAACTTCCCTTTGATGCTGCGTCGGGCCCAACGTGCCCATCCGCAGGCGGCACGCGTTGGCGATTACCGCGAGGTCCTGGACAACCCGGACATCTCGGCGGTGTTCATCGCCACCGCCACGCACGACCACAAGGAGGTGGTTCTGGATGCGCTTCAGGCGGGCAAGCATGTGTATTGCGAAGCGCCGCTGGCCAACAACATTGATGACGCCCGCGAGATCGCACGCGCCGGAATGGCCGCAACCGATCAGGTATTCCAGACCGGAATGCTGTACCGTACCGAACCCCAGTACCGCTCAGTATTCGGCTTCATTCGCAGTGGCGCCATTGGCCGACCAGCCATGAGCCGTTCGCAGTGGCACCAGAAGACTTCCTGGCGACGCTCTTCCTCCTCGGCGGAACGGGCCCGAGCACTGAACTGGCGGCTTGACAAGGACCTTTCACTCGGATTGATCGGCGAGATTGGCATCCAGCAGATTGATGTGACCAGCTGGGTCCTGGGTCAGCGTCCGAAAGCCGTCAGTGGATTCGGCGGTATCATGTTCTGGGACGACGGCCGGACCGTCAAAGACACCATTCAGGCCATCATTGAGTACCCGGGAGGCGAAAACATGATGTACGACGCCACGCTCGTGAGTGGATTCGATGCGGCCTATGATCTCCTGTTCGGGAATGATGCCACGATCATTCTCCGCGATGAGAAAGCCTGGATGTTCAAGGAGGTAGATGCGCCGATGCTGGGCTGGGAGGTCTATGCCCGCAAGGACAAGTTCTACAAGGAGACCGGTATCGCCCTGTTGGCCAATGCGACCCAGCTCGATGCCCTGGGTCAGGATCCGGCGGAAGACGATCCGAATGCAAAGCCCCCCATCTGGCACGCCCTGAAGGCGTTTGCTGACAACCTGATTTACGGCCCCTTCCCTGCTGTCTCGGATGCACAGCTGGGGTATGAGTCGACCGTTGTCGCCATCAAGGCCAACGAGGCGGTCCAGAACAACACGCGCGTCGAGATTCCGAACGAACTCTACACACTGTAGCCTTTGCGCTTTAGCTCTTCACGCCTCCTGGTCGTGGAAGTGAGTCAGTCGGCAAGCCCGAACAGTTGCTTGGCATTGTTAGTCGTAATGCGAGTCACCTCGTCGACGGACAATCCACGTACTTCGGCAAGTTTCTCAGCGACCAATCGCACGTAGGATGGCTCATTACGCTTGCCGCGGTGAGGAGCCGGCGTCAAGTACGGGGAGTCCGTCTCCAGGATGATGCGATCCAAGGGTACGGTCGCCGTGGCATCCGGGACACCGCCATTCTTGAAGGTGTACGTCCCTCCGATCCCCATGTGGAATCCAAGCTGTTTCACGCGGCTGGTGTGATCCGCCGGGCCGCCAAAGCAGTGGAACACGCCGCGAATCCGTTCAGGGTGTGGAGATCGCTCCTTCTCCTCCGCCACAATCCGGACCAGGTCGTCCGAAGCCTCTCTGTCATGAAATACGAGCGGTTTGTCCACCTCGGCCGCCAGGCGGATATGCTCCCGCAGGAATGCATGCTGCTTGTCGTCGAACGATCGGTCCCAATAGTAGTCCAGCCCTGTCTCGCCGATGGCGATGATGCGAGGGTCTGTTGCCCATTCTCGCACGGCCTGCATGTCCTCGTCAGTCGCAGCCTGAACGGATGACGGGTGTATGCCGGCCATCGCCTTCAAAACCGGCCCATTGTGTGGGTCACCGTGCTTGTCAGCCAGATCGACGCAAAACTGAATCGACGTCACGTCGATGGCCGGCATCAGGATATGCGAAATTCCGGCCCCATTCGCCCGCTCCAGCACCTGATCAAAGTCCGTTTCAAACTGTTCGAGGAAAATATGGGCGTGGGTGTCGATCAGCATGGAGCCGTTTGGGTACATTCACTTAGACGAGTTCGCCGCGGTGGCATCGTGACCGGTCTAAACCTCCAGTCGTATGCCTCTTGCAATCTGGTCTTGATTCGGTCGCAGCAGACCGCTTGAAAGGCCTGCGCACCGCAGCGTTCCACCCCATTCGCAATTCCGTTCCGGCAGCCCACCGCCCTGAAACGAATTCGAGCCATATCACATGTTCTGGTGCTGCTGGCAGCACTCCTGGCCGCTCTCCCGCTGGCCGAGGCGATCATGGAATGGCGTGAGATCCGCAAATTCGAAGCGGGTCTGGTTGTGCTCCAACGTCCGTCTGCGCGTGGCTCCGACTGGGTCGTGTGGGAAGATCGCGATGGATCGATCACAGCCTCCCATGTGTTTCCCGAGGGACCGGGTCATGAGGGTGGAATCCGTGCCGGCGATGAGTTCTACGCGCTTGAGTTCCAGCAGTACTTCAACGCGGAGGACTTGAACAACGCCATTGCAGGCATTCAGCCGGGGCAAACCCGGGACATGATCCTTGTCCGATCAGGCAAGCCGATTGATGTCTCCGTCACGTTCGCACGGCATCCCACCTTCCTCTATCCGGGCTCAACGGGTGTATGGCAGTTCGCGCTATGGGCCTTCACCATCGGTGCTTTCTTCCACGTCCTGGGTTTGGTCATTGCCACGCCCCTGGCTCGACACTCTCCCCGGTCCCGTGGGGATCTGGTGATGATCGGTATCTCAGCCCTGTGGATCATCGGCAACACGCTGCGTCTCGCTCTGGTCGAGTTGTTCGGTCCACCGGATGCAGGCACCACCTATGACGTGTTGTTCCAGTCGCTGACCATTGCTGGCCTTGTCGGTTGGATCGGGTTTCCCGCCGTGCTTCTGCAAACCCTGATCAGGGACGCAAAGCTGTTCACTTTCACGGGGGGTCGCATCCATCTGCTGATCCATCTGGTACCCGTGACATTGCTGGTGGGCGTTCTGGTCGCGGCCGCGCAGGGACATGTCGGACCCTTCACGCTGGAGAAGATGCTGGTCCCGATTCTGTTTTACGCATCCAGCTTTATCGGTGGTGCCGCGGTTGTCGCACTCTCCATGGGCCTTTCCGGAACAGAGGCTGGTGAATTGCCCTGGGGGCGATTCGAAAGCTTGTTCATTCTGCTGTTTGCGCTCCTTGCCGGTCTGGCGGTCACGGATGTGATTCCTGTTTTCACGTCGATGAGCGAGTCCATGGCCGCGTGGACAATCGTTTCCGCGCAGTTGCTGGCCGTGGTCCCGGTCACCTTGTATACGATCGGCACACTGCGCTATGGTAAAGTCGACGAGGTCCTGAACAGGACGATCGTCTACTCGCTCAGCCTCGGGCTCATCTTCTTCGCGTTTGTCGGGGGGATGACCATCCTGAATCGATTCGTGGACGCGTCCGGTACGACGCAGGTCGTGCTTGAAGGACTGTTCGTCGTTGTCCTGCTCGTCATTTTCGAGCGTGTATCGCGGCGCATTCGCACCCTTACCTCTACGCTGTTCAGTACGGAGCGTCAGCGGGGTCGCCAGGTCATCAACCGTTTCCAGGAAACGGCCTCCGAAATCATGGACATCGACGCGCTGGCCCAGAAGGCGATCGATGTCGCTGGCCGCGTATTCGATGCGCGAAGCTCAATCATCTTCCTTCGCTCGCCCGCAGACGACAGCTGGATCGTAAAGCGTCATCGTCCGGAGCCGCCCTACCTCACCGAACAGGTGTTCGAGTCCATCTGGTCGCATTTCGAGTTTGCGCCCACAATCTGGGCACGCAACCCGGAATTGAATGAACACCGGATTTCTGACTCCCATGAACAGGAGCTCAAACGCTACCATGCCGCTCTTGCCGTCCCGATCCGTGGCGAAGGACGGGCGACGGGCTTGATGATCCTCAGCTACAAAGCCCGGCGCGGATCCGTATACAATCTAGATGACCTGGACCAGCTGCGAAGCCTGGCAGGAAACCTGGCCTTGGCCGTCGAGCGACTGTCGCTGGTCGAGCGGGAGAAATCACTGGCTGCTGAGAGCTCGGAAGCTCATCTCGTGGCATTGCGCTCGCAGATCAATCCCCACTTCCTGTTCAACGCGCTCAATACCCTTCTCGCCCTCATCGGCGAGAAGCCCGAGGAAGCCGAGGAGGTGGTCGAGCACCTGGCCGCCATTTTCCGCCACACCCTTCAGACCGGTAGCAAGCCGTTCGTCACCATGGATGAAGAGACATCGCTGGTGGAACATTACTTGGCTATCGAACAGGCGCGATTCGGTGATCGACTCAGGTTGACATGCGATATTGATGAGTCACTCCGAAGCCATCCAGTCCCAGCGTTTGCGATTCAAACCCTCGTTGAGAACGCAATCAAGCATGGTCTGGAACGATCTCGCAAGCAATGTGCACTAACCATTGAAGTCGAGCCCGTCGAAGGCCCGGCATCCGCGACCCCCTGGGCTCGTGTGACGGTCAGTGATACCGGTGTCGGCATCCCCTATTTATTCGGAGAGCGTCACCGCAAGACCGACCGACATCCGTTCTTCGGTATTGGACTCTCCAATGTGTATGATCGCCTGGAGCGCCTTTATCAGCGGGACGACCTGCTGGGATACGTGAGCGATCCCGAATCCGGCACACAAGCTTCCATCTTGATACCGGCGAACCGACTCTCGCCAGACTGATCCCACCTTTCACAATCCCTGAAAACCTCCCAGAACATCATGGCACGCATCCTGATCGTTGATGATGAAGCTCCTGCCCGCAAGCGCATGCAGAAATTGCTGGCTGATGACGCAGTGGCCCAACTGGTAACCGACGTGGACACCGCTGAAGATGGCGTTGAAGCGCTCGAGAAACTGAAAGGTGGCTCGGTGGACATCCTGCTGTTGGATATCCAGATGCCCGGAATGGACGGGTTCGATGTGCTCGATCGAATCGAGCCGACAGATCGTCCGGTGGTGATCTTCACGACAGCGTTTGACGAATACGCCATCCGCGCCTTTGACGCTAATGCAGTCGACTACCTGCTCAAGCCCGTACCATCGGATCGGCTCAAAGAGGCGTTGGAGCGCGCACATCGCATCATCGGTCAGACAGAGCCACAAGATGACCGGTTCGGCAAGCTGCTGGAATGGATGGACGCCAACGCCATGAACCAGGCAGAAAGCCCTTCATCCTCAGAGGATTGGCTCGAACAACTTTCCATTCCGTATCGGGACCGCATCCTGATCATCCCCATTCCTGACGTGGTTTCAATTGAAATCTCCGAAGGCATCACTCGGGTCTACATCCTGGAAGACGATCCCGGTGCGCCCCGTCCTCGTTTGCGGCAACACATCGTCAATTACACGCTGGACCAGCTTGGATCCATGCTGAATCCTGACGACTTCATGCGTGTCCATCGCTCGGCCATCGTGCAGTTCAACCACATCAAGGAGCTCATCCCGTGGTTCAGCGGCCGCTACAAGCTTGCGCTGACCGGTGGGCACGAAGTGATTGCTTCGCGAGAACGGTCCAAAGCAGTGAAAGAGCGGCTCAAAATCTGATTCCGCTCGATCTCAAGTCCACACGTTCGGCTCAGGTCACCTCAGGACCACGAGCGACCGCACTTCTTTCTGACGTTCGGTCCGGATGACGACCTGATACATTCCGGGAGCAACACGCGCACCACCCAAATTGGTCAGGTCCCAGGACACTTCCAGCGAGCCTACCGACTGCCGGGAGGTTGAACCCAATGGACGCGCGACTTCCCTACCGAGGATATCGTAGATCCGAATATCCACTTCTGCGGCAACAGCCATATCCAACTGAATCCGGGCTCGATGGGTGACAGGGTTGGGATAGATCTGGATGTCTGATACGGCAGGCACCTCTGCGAATGCCTCGACATGGGTGCTCTGGACCTGGAAGCTGGCCAATACCGGGTCGACGCTTTCGATGGAGTTGGGCGTCAACCCAGTAACGACATAGTGATACGTAGCCCCTACTTCGAGTGCTTCTGTATCCGTCCACTCCGGCTCCCAGGAGATATGGATCAGGTTGGCAGCATCATTCGTGATCGACAGGGCATCTGGATCCAAGCCATCATCCTTGACTCTATAGATGGCAAAGCGGTTGGCGAATGTGAACCCGGTGATCGGGGGATCCCATCTGAGGAAACGGCCAGCGTCGGAAAGATTGACCTGCAAGTTGGTTGGCGGGTCTGGTGGCCAGGTATCCTCATACTGCATGAACGGCGTGATCGCCTTGGTCGTGTAGAAATCAGACATCAGGCGCTCCGTAAGTCCCTGATTGTTGGCCGGACCCAGGCTCCTGGATCGGAAGAATATGTTGCCTTGGATACCGGCCGTGGTCCGGCTGTACGAAAGCTGCGCTGGAATCTCGTTCGCATCGAACAGGTTCGTTGCCATTGACGGAACAGCCTGATACGCTGCGATTCCCGGGTAAATGTGGAACCCTTCTGCTTCTTCAGCCCACCAATCGGCGAGCGTTCCAAAATCCTGCCCTCCCCCGAATGGCCAATACAACTGTGGAACGAGGTAGTCGATGCTCTCTTCGAAAATCCAGGTCAGCGGATCAGCATAGATCACGTTGTAGGCGTCGAGGCCAACAATCCCGCTCGGGACACCGTCTTTCCAGATGCCAAAGGGACTGACGCCGAATTTGACTCCGGGGTCGATGTCCTCGATGGCATCAGACACGTCGAGCATGAACAGATTGATATTGTCCCGTCGCCAGGCCTCGATAGAGCCACCCGACCCGTGCTCGTTGAATGTCGCTTCGTCCTCCAGGATGATGGCGTTCGGTGGATACGGATAGAAGTAATCGTCGAAGTGAATGCCGTCAACGGCATAGCGACCGACGATGTCGCGAATCACATCCACGATGAACTCCCTGGCATCTGGAATGCCCGGATTGATGATCGTGACGTCATTCACGTCCAGCACCCATTCCGGATGCTGGTTCACGATGTGGTTGAAGGCCAGTCCATCCTTTCCCAGCGCAGAAACAGCTCGGAACGGATTCAGCCAGGCATGCAATTCCATCCCCCGTTCGTGTGCCAATCGAATCGCCTCTTCAAGCGGATCCCAGAAAGGCTGAGGCTCCTGACCTTGCGTTCCCGTCAGGAATCGGGACCAGGGCTCATGAGAAGAGGCGTACATGGCATCCGCCTCCGAACGGACCTGAAAGAACACAGCGTTGATACCCGTGCGGGCCAGTTCATCGAAAAGATTGGCCATGTCCGCTTGCTGGGCAGATGGTGGCAATCCACGCTGAAGCGGCCAGTCCAAGTTATATACGGTGGTGACCCAGGCACCCCGCATCTCATACTTCGGATTCTGAGCATGGGCTCTGCTCCCGGCGAGTCCGCCCAAGAGCATCAAGATCGCCGCCAATTGAGCGATGTAACCGCTTACATGACAGCCTGCTGAACTGTCGTTGCATCTCCTTCCCGCAGAAGGCTTTAGCCTGATCCCCATCCTTTTCGTTTTCCCTGTTGACACGTCAATTACGATTGTTTACACTGCTGTTTCAGTGTTTTCACGATCGGGGTGACGATTCCACCCGGCGTCACCAATATCCGATCTGAGAGATCAAATCACATCCTATTTGGAGGCCCCATGCGCAGAGTTACAAGTCTTTTGATGTTAGCTGCTTTCGTGCTCGTCGGAAGCGCTTTCGGTCAGAGCACTGATTATTCGTGGACCGTCCCGCTTTCTGATGAAGCTGAGCGTCCCTATTCCGCTTTCCATTCCGGCACCCGTACCGTGATGGGTCCTTATGACCTGGACGGCGACGGCATGCAGGAAATCCTCGTTTCCGACTACACCGGCGGTACCCGCGTCCACGTTCTCGAAACCGTTGGTGCTGACACCTGGGAGCACGTCTATTCCACCCCATGGTTGGATGTCACAGGCAGCACGATCAACGGTCGCGCCATTGCCGGTGGCGACCTCGACGGTGATGGCCGAGGAGAGATCGTATTCTTCTCCGGAGACGGTTTCGCCGACGGCTCTCCGTTCCCATACGGCATGTACGTGTTCGAGCACACAGGAACGGACAACGACTACGGCACGGAGCCAACTACGGTATACGAACTGCCCAATGCCCCGAATCGCTGGCGCATGGAGCAGATCGTTATCACTGATGTCGATAATGACGGCAAGCAGGAATTGATGACCGGTAACAACGGTAACAACGACGGTGACAACTGGTGGATCATTTCTGTTGAAGGCGACATCGGATCCGGCTTTGAGACCTGGGTCCAGGAAGCCTACCTCAACTCCCGCGTCCGGGATTGGGACCCTGTTGACCGCGGTGGCGGATCTCCTTACGGTATTGTAGCAGCTGACCTCGACGGCAATGGCATCAACGAGATCGTCATGAGCTCGTGGAACAGCCTCAACGTTGCCATCGGTCAGGCCACTGGCCCCAACGTGTACTTCTTCCCTGATGGCACCCAAGGCCCTCAGAACCAGCAGCTGAGCGCCGGCGTCGGTGATCACGTTGCCTTCTTTGGTCTGGATGTTGTCGACATCAACGGTGATGGCGACGATGAAGTCTTCGGTTCCGTTCTCCAGACTGGCGACGTATTCGTGGTCAACTACGAGATCGGCGAAAGCACGACGCAGATCCTTCCGGAGAATGCGAAAGTTGCTGTTGTACCCGGCCTCTCCTCCCTCGGTCTTACCGCAGGTGACCTGGACGGCGACGGCAACATGGACCTCATCGGTACAGGCTCGTCATACACCGCCAACCAGTTCAACAACAACCTGGCTCCAAACTGGGTGAACATTGTAGAGTATGTCGGTGGTGCGAACAGCGATCCAGAGGATCCTGCCAACTACTCCGATCTCGTTCAGGTCTTCTTCCCCAACGATCAGCTTGACGACTTCGATCGCGTGACGCGCGACTCCGCAGGTGTCATCACGGAGTACCGTGAAGATGGTCAGCAAGGCCCTCAGTTCGTCTCAAAGCTTGCCTTCCTGGGTGACATTGACGGTGACATGAATAATGAGGTTGCTCTCGGTATCCAGGGTGTTGATGATTCTCTGTACACATACACGGAAGTCTTCAACCCTGCCGACTCGACGTACACGCGTTCGCTCGTTTCCGTTGAGGCAGGTCCACAGCGCGTGTTCATGCGCGTTCTCTCGGCTGGTGCCTCAGGCATCAACATTGAAGAGGATCGGATCATCATACCGACGGACTATGTCCTCGAGCAGAACTATCCGAACCCATTCAACCCGACGACGAACATCCGCTTCGAACTGCCTCGCGACAAAGCGGTCTCCTTGACCATCTTTGACGTTTCGGGACGTGTCGTCAAGCGACTGGTAGACAATCAGTACCTGTCACAAGGCGTACACGAGTTCCAGTGGGACGGAACCAGTGATGCAGGCGGCCAAGTGGCCAGCGGTACGTATCTGTATCAGCTGAAGTTTGGCAACTTCGCGCATACCAAGACCATGGTATTGCTGAAGTAATTCGGCCTGCCTTCGATTATGGGGAGGCCCGCGAGGGCCTCCCCATTTTTTTGCTCCTGACACGCCGTCAGGCAGTATTTTCGGGGTTCATTCGATCAGAAAGGGGGTTCATTATTGCGACCACCGGCCTGATCAAAAACCCACGATCCCAGTTGTGATCATCGGACCAGGCAACGCGATGCCTGGTATTCGAGCCAGAACCTTTCCGCAGAATCCATGCGCAAAACGCCACTTTTCTTTCTGCTCCTCCTCTTTGTCGCCCACCTGGGGCACGCACAGGGCAAGATTGCCGGTCGTGTCACCGATGCAACAACAGGCGAAGCCCTTATCGGGGTGAATGTCTCGATCGATGGCACGACTCAGGGGACATCGACCGACATCGATGGGAACTACATCATCCTGAATGTCCGACCGGGCGAGTATGCGCTCCGCTTCTCGTATATCGGATTCTCCACGCAGGTGGTGTCGGGTATCCGGGTCACAACCGGGCAGACTACCCGATACGATATCGAGCTGGCCGAAGAGGTCATTGAAGGCGAAGAAATCGTCATCCAGGCGGAGCGTCCGCTGGTCCAAAAGGATTTGACCTCGTCCAAGAAGACCGTCGTGGCCGAGGAAATAGATGCCCTCCCCGTGGAAGGATTCTTTGGTGTTCTGGTCACCCAGGCCGGGGTCAATCAGGGTCCGGACGGAGCCATCCATATCCGTGGGGGTCGCTCGAATGAAGTGTCCTACCTCGTTGACGGCATGAGCGTCGGTAACCCGTTTGACACCAACGGATTGGCGACTACCGTAGCGGCCGATGCCATCCAGGAAATGACCGTGATCTCGGGTGCGTTCAATGCCGAGTATGGTAAAGCCATGTCCGGCATCGTGAACCTGGTCACAAAGGAAGGTGATGAGCGCTACCGCGGCTCTTTCAGCTTCTACGGCGGTGACAACGTCACCAAGCATTCTGACATCTTCGGAGATCCCACAAGCACGTCGAACCTTGGCGTGAATGTGTACACGGCAGAAGGTACCCTTTCCGGTCCCCTGCCCTTCTACAAAAAGGTGCGGTTCTTCCTGTCCGGTCGCTACGATGAGAACAAAGGCACGATTTACGGCCGCGATCTCTTCCTCCCTTCCGACTCCGCCAACTTCAATGGCAGCCCGCAGCTTCTCGAAACGATTCGGGAGTACCGCCCGGATTACGAGGGTCCCGCATGGTATTACGAAATGCACGGAAAGCCGTGGTATGAGTACGGCGAGAATGAGCCCCTTCCCGGTCAGGACCGGGCCCTGAATCCCCGTGAGAGCGGCAACTTCATTGCCAAACTCTCCATGCGCCCGACGAACAGCGGAAAACTCGAGTACTCGTTCATGACGGACGGTGCAAAGAGCAAGCTGTACAGCTTCGCCTACAAGTACAATCCGAACGGAACGGCGTCGAACCGCAATCGCAGCTATAACCACAGCCTGCACTGGACGCAGACTTTGAGTGATCGCGCGTTCTACACGTTGCGTGTTTCCCACGCCACCAACGAATCCCGCACGTTCCTCTATGAGGATCCGCTGAGCGACTTCTACGTGTCCTCTGGCAACATCATCGGATTCCCGGGCAACCAATTCCTCTTCGGTGGCGATCAGAAAGGCAACACGCGCGAAGCCTCCCGCTCGATCCGGATCAAGGGTGACCTGACCCAGCAGCTGGGGATCATCCATGAGACGAAAGTCGGATTCGAGATCAACCAGCACTCGCTGGATCGCCGCAACTTTGTGACCCTTTTCGACGGTGACACGTATCGGGTGCCCACGGTGCCTGACGTCGATACTCCTGCTCACGACGTCTACGAAGACCAGACCGTATTCGAGTTCAGTGCCTATGCCCAGGACAAGCTCGAATTCGATGATTTCATCATCAACGCCGGTCTTCGCTACGAGTACTTCCAGCCCAACGGGCTGTACTTCCCGGATATCCTCAATCCGCCAGTTGCCGAAGGTGAGTTCGAAGAGATAGCCCGCGATGCGGAAGCCACGCAGCTTCTCATGCCGCGATTGGGCGTGTCCTTCCCCATCACCGAGACGGGAATCATCCACTTCTCGTACGGTCACTTCGCCCAGATGCCACGCTTGCGGAATCTGTACCTGAACCCCGAGTTCGAGTTCAGCCTCTCCTCTGCTCCGACGTTCGGTAACACGAACATGCGTCCTGAGCGCACGGTGCAGTACGAAATCGGGCTGCAGCAGGGAATCACGAGCGAGTTGGCGTTCAACATCACTGGATTCTACAAGGATATCCGGGATTACCTGGCGCTGCAGACCATCCGCTTCAGCACAATCGCTGGTGAGGATGTCTATAACATCTACCTGAACCGCGACTACGCGAACGTGAAGGGCGTGACGTTTGCCCTCACCAAGCGCCGCGGTCGCGACGGCATGCTTTCGGCAACGATGGACTACACGTTTCAGATCGCCGAAGGCAACAACAACCAAACGAACGCCTTCTTCTTCAACTCGATTTCTGGTCGCGAGAACGAACTGGAGCTTATCCCGCTCTCCTTCGATCAGCGTCACGTGATTTCAAGCACGGTCACCTTGACTGATCCCGGCCGCTGGGGCGCGTCTCTGATTACGTCGTACTCGACCGGATATCCATACACGCCACAGTTGTTCGACCAGAAGATTGACCAGCTTCCGAACCAGGAACGCAAGCCGAATCTGTTCAAGATGGATGCCCACCTGTACTACGACGTGCCCGTCCAGGGTAATGCATCGATTCGGCTGTTTGCCAAAGTCTTCAATGTGTTCGACATCCTGAACGAACGGTCGGTGTTCTCAGACACCGGTCGTGCCACGTATTCGCTGAACGGTCAGCGCGGCGTTCACGCCTCGTGGGAGCCTGCTTACGGCCTCCCGGGCATTGCTGACCTCGACGAATACAACACACGCCCACACTTTTACAGCTCGCCGCGTGAAGTGCGGCTTGGTGCCACGGTAAACTTCTGATCGAAGCCTTTCCTGACTTCCGACAGTCCGTTTAAATCGGCGCACCACCGCTACAACCTGAAGCTGAAAACGCTATCCCGGCGACCATGAAACCAAACCGTCAACGCGATACGAGTCGTATGAACCCTCGCGCAGCACTTCTGCTATTTCTTGCATTCCTGCTTTCATTCCCGATTGCCCTGCAGGCCCAGGACCGGGAACGGGGCATGGAATATGATGACGTTCGGAACTGGCTGAATCGGCAGTCCAACAAAGGCGGCGAAACCGTTGTGACCGACTGTTTCGAAGATTCAACCGACCGCAGGGACGTCATCCTGAACGGAAACCGCATCACCACCCAGATCCTGAACTTCGGATCCATCTCCGCTCCGGGAAACGTGATCACGGATATCGTCTGGAACGGTCTGGGCTACGGATACGAATTCGGTCCTTTTGTAGCGGCTGAGATCGTGGATGAGGGTCGTCAAGACCCGAAAAGCGTCATCAAGGTTGACGAACAAGGAAACCCGGTTCTGGATGAGAATGGCGATCCGATCTACGTGATGCACATCATATCCGATGGGATTGCGTCGAACGGTGGTGAAGTCTCCCCCGATGGCTCCGAGCGTTGGGGGTGGCATCCGATTCCATGCGCCCAGCCCGTGGGATCGTTCGCGGGTATCGAGGTGGTCAGCGACGAATCAAATCTGATTCCAACTTCAGACGCTGTCGATGACAACCTGGACGGACGTCCCGACTCGTGGCCAGACAGCTGGTTCAATGAGAACCTGAAAGAGTACGTCTGGCCCGGCGCCTTGCAGCAGGGAGCTTCCAATGCGGACAAGGAAGCGCTCTACTTCATGAATGACTACGTGAACCGGGAGTTTGCGTACTACCCCTTCCCTTCTGACTCGACCAAACGCGGCCTTGGACTGGAAGTGGAAGTGCGTCTCTATCAGTGGGCCAACCCGTTGGCCGAAGATGCCATCTTCCTGGTCTACAAAATTGCGAACAAGAGTGAGAAAGACCTCGAGAAGGTCACATTCGGCATGTGGGGGGATCCGCACGTAGGTGGCCCTGGTGACTGGGCGGATGACAAGGCGGCCTTCGACACCGAGCGCAATATGGTCTTCGCCTGGGACAACAACCTGGTTGGCGACGTCCCTGGACGAATTCCGGGATACTTCGGCTACAAATTCCTGGAAAGCCCCGGCCTTGGTAACGAGATCATCAACGGCACCTTCTACGCCGGTGATGGCATCGATAACGATGGCGATGGCATGATCGATGAGTCCTGGACGGACGGCATCGACAATGACAACGACTGGAATCCAGAGCGCGACGATGTTGGAATCGACGGTATCCCGGGTACTGGCGACTTTGGCGAGGACGATGGATTCCCGACCGCCGGTGACCAGTTCGACATCACCAAGCCCGGTGAGCCGAACTTCGAGTTCACCGATATCGATGAGTCGGACATGATCGGTCTGACCTCCTTCGCCTCTCCCCGATTTGCTGGATCGCGCATCAGTGATGATGAACGCGTTTATCAGTGGGTCCGCCCTGGGCGTTTCGACGAGATTCCTTCCGAGCCGGGCGACTATGTCTTCCTGTACGGATCGGGGGACTTTCCGCTGCGTGCCGGGGAAACGAAGCGTTTCTCGATCGCCTTGCTCGTAGGTGAGAACCTGGCTGACCTCCGCCTGAATGCCGAGACGGTTCAGCAGATTTTCGATGTCGGTTACCGCTTTGCGCGTCCGCCTGAGAAGCCAACGCTTCGCGCAGTCGCTGGCGACGACAAAGTGACGCTGTATTGGGACGATCTGGCTGAGGCCTCGGTCGATCCCCTGTCACGTGATCGGGACTTTGAGGGCTACGCGATCTATCGCTCTACGGACCACGAGTTCAGCGATCAGCAGGTCATCACGGATATCAACGGATCCCGTTTCCTCTTCCAGCCGCTGCAGAATGAAGTTGGTGTTGAAGCCAAGTTCGACCTGGACAACGGCCTCTCCGGTCCGAGTCCCATTCCATTCCAGAATCGCGGTGTGTCCTTCGACCTCGGCGATGATACCGGGCTCTTCCACACGTACGAAGACACCGATGTCATCAACGGTCAGACCTACTACTACGCTGTGACGGCCTACGATCGCGGATACGCACCTGGCGGCGAAGGCGACTTTGCCAACGGTATTCCGCCATCGGAAACAGCCAAAACCATCACCTACAACCCGGTGACGGACAGCTACATTTTCGATGTCAACACGGCCAGCGTCGTGCCGCGTCCGCGCGTTGCCGGTTACGTGGCCCCGACGATCGAGGCTGCCGGCGGCATCCAGAGGGAAAGCGGATTCGGAACGGGTGACATCACGATCCGGATCATCGACGAACTGGCCGTCAAGGACGGTGGTCGATATCGCATCTCGTTCGATGACTCGGGGTCGAGCACACGCTATTCGGTGGAAGATCAGAACACGATCATGACCCGAATCCGCGCTCTGGTGGGCAAGACCAGCTCGCTTGGCTTCCGGAATATCAGCGAGGAGACGTTCGTGCTGGCTCGCTCGGATGGTTCGGTTCTGACGGACGGCGTGGATTACCTGCTGGTCCCTGAGACAGGAGCTGTCCAGGTGATCGGTACCAATGTGGCGGACGGCGATTCGCTGACGGCCATGTTCCGATACAAGCCGATTTCCGACAGCCCCCTCATGAATGGTGAAGAAGCCAACCCCGTTTTTGACGGCATGCACTTCTTCGTCACGGACGATGCGCTTGAGATCCGCGAGGATGGAACCGGCTGGGCAGACGGAGGCCAGGGCATCACGTATACCGTGGAGACCGCCAAAGCGGGCCCAGGACGAACGAGACAACCATTTGACTACGAGATCACGTTCTCAAACGATATCGTGGCGACGGGCTTCTCCAACAACCTGCCCCTTCCCTTCCAGGTCGTAAACGTCACGAATGGAAATCAGCCCATTGATGTGTTCGTCACTGACCTCGATCGCGACGGCGAATGGGACGTCAATGAAGCCATCATTTTCCTGGACGTGGTCGATGATCGGTTGATCGCTTCCTGGCAAATCACTTTTGATGACATCGGTGCCTACCCAGGCAACGGCGACGTTTTCTTCGTGGAAACGAGCAAGCCGTTCAAGTCCAACGACATCTTCGAATTTGGTACGATGGCAGCGGCAACGGACGCGGAGTTGCTCGAGCAGGAGCTGCGCGACATTTACGTGGTGCCCAACCCGTACGTCGCTACCAACGCCCTGGAGCCGCGCAACCCGGTTTCCCGCTCCGAGCGTGGCGACCGGCGATTGTACTTCGCCAACGTACCGGCCAATTGCACCATCCGCATCTACACGCTTGCTGGCGAACTGGTTGACACGATCAATCACAACAGCACGCTCGACGACGGGAAGGCCTTCTGGGACCTTCGCACCAAGGACAACATGAACATCGCCTACGGCCTCTACATCTATCATGTGGAGTCTGAAGAAGGAACGTTCATCGGAAAATTCGCGGTGATCAAATGAGCGGCATCCAATTCAACCCAACACAGCTCATGAAAACGCTGTCCACTCTCCTGCTCGCCGTTCTGTTTGTGCTTCCCGCACAAGCCCAGGATTCAGGCGACGATGTTGGTTCAGAAACGATTACCAAGGTCGGAACGACAGCTGCGCAGTTCCTGAAACTGGGAGTTGGCGCTCGGGCCATTGGCATGGGTGGCAGTTTTGCTGCTGAAGCCAATGACCTCTCCGCTCTCTATTGGAATCCGGCTGGACTCAGCAAAATCCGGGGAGGAGCCCTTCAGCTCTCGACCACACAATACCTGGCCGACATTACGTACAGCCATGCTGCTGTCGGTTTCGGGCTCGGATCGATGGGTACGATGGCTGCCAGTATCCTCTTTCTGGATTCAGGCGACATGGAAGTGCGCACGATCAATGAGCCCGAAGGCACGGGAGAGCGATTCAACAAGCAGGACCTGGCGCTGCAGGTCTCGTATGCGCGTGCTCTGACGGACCGCTTCTCGATCGGGACGACGATCAAGTACATCCGGGAGAAGATCTGGCACAGCTCTGCCACGGCTACGGCATTTGATATCGGCATCCTGTTCACCACACCGTACGAGGACCTCCGTCTCGCGGCCAGCATGTCGAACTTCGGTCCGAAAATGCAGATGAGTGGTCGCGACATCATTTTCAGCGTCGATCCGGCGCAGAATCAGGAAGGAAACGTCGAAGTGGTCAACACCGAGTATCTGCTAGATAGATTTCCGCTTCCGCTCGCCTTCCGCGTAGGTCTGGCCTGGGATGCGGTGACCACAGCGGATCATCGCGTGCTCGTCACCGTCGACACGGCTACGCCAAACGACAACAGTCAGTACGTCAACTCTGGAGCCGAGTACTCATTCCGTAATCTCCTGTCCTTGCGCGCTGGATATCGCAATCAGTTTGAGCGCGACGGCGAACAGGGACTCACGTGGGGAGCAGGACTCAACATGCGAGTGGACCGGACAACGCGTGCAAGCTTCGACTATGCCTACGCCGATTTCGGCCGACTGGAACAGACGCATTGGTACACGTTCAATTTGACGTTCTGACGCGCGCTGACAGGCCTCTTCCTCCCCGACCGAATCCATCAACAGGATCTTTTTGATGCAGCTGCGGACTCTGTGCAAGGCGATACTGTTCGCCGGTTTCTGCTCGTTTTTTCTGATCACTCCTGTATCTGCGCAGGCACTCGGTGATCTGGTCGATGTTACCGTCCAGACCCGGAATCTGGAGACTGTTCGGGCCGAGAAACGCCTATCTGTCGGTGTGTTTGGTCCAGTCCCATTCACGGCTGTGAACGGGATCGCCGTCGAGATTGGCTTCGAGGAAAACATTGAACAGGTGTTGGTCCGGTTCGGATCACCGGGGAACACCTCAGATTGGCAGGAGATGGTGATCGTGCCCTCAGCAACTGGAGGAACAGCGGTTGCCGGATTCAGGCAGGACGAAGCCTTTCAGGGACCAGCATTCGAAATCAGGGCATTCGGCCCCGAGGAAAGCAGCCTCGTCATCAGGGATGTCGGATTCTTTGATACGACGGCCTTCGCTGAGGAGAATGAACCGTCGACGGTTCGCTCGATCGAAGGTCGGAAAACCGGTACCATCATCCCTCCTCCGCTGATCACACGAGCGGAGTGGGGCGCGCGGCCCTTCATCGGTACGCCCGTCAATCTGGCCCGTCCCAACTATCAGTACATGACCTGGCACCATGCCGCTGGGTACTCGGCTGAGACCGAGGACGAAGGGAAAGCGCAAATGCGTGCCATGCAGGATCTGCATCAGAACGTCCGCGGCTGGAGTGATATCGGATACCAATTCGGCATCGACCGGGGTGGCCGCCTCTATCAAGGACGCCCTTTCATGGACAACAGCACGTCCCTTTCACAGGTGCCGGTCCTTGCCCAAGGGGCGCATGTTGGGGGCGCGAATACCGGCAACATCGGCGTCGTCATCATGGGGTGCTACCACCCACCAGAGGGGACCCGTTGTGAGCAGGAAATCACTCCCGAAGCCTTTGCCACTTACATCAACCTGTTCGCCTTCCTGAGCGAACGGTATGGCATCGAGCCCGAGCTCATTCGCGGGCACCGGGATTTCAGCGCTACCTCCTGCCCGGGTGACAACAACTATGTCCTCATTCCGGAATTGATCACGCGCGTCAGTCAGGTCCTCGTTACCGGAAACGAGCCTCTGGGTGAGGCGGTCATGTCCGGTTCGGTCGATAGCGAAGGTGCTGTCAGCTTGCAATGGTCGATCACCGAGAACTTCGGATTCGACACGGTAGAGATCCAGCGGATCACAGATGCCGGTACCTACACCCTTCAGCTTGATCCTGCAGCGGTTTCGTCTTACACCGACGCCTCACTTGCAGGTGAAACAAACGTCACGTACCTGTTGGTCGCATCCAGCTCCGATGGCAGGAGTCAGGAATTGGCCCGCGTCGAGTTGATGATCGACGATCCCAGTCGATTCATCATGACAAGCGCGTTTCCCAATCCAGCCTCAACCTCATTCCAGGTTCGCTACTACATGTCTTCCGACGGGGTAGCCACGCTGAGTCTCCACGATGCGCGCGGTCGTCAATTGTCCATTCAGGAGTCCGGCTTCCAGGAAGACGGTCAATGGATTTCGCACACGTACGATGTGAGCGGATTCGCAGCGGGAGTCTACTACCTGCGACTGAGAGTTGAGAGCTTCGGGGGTACGGCATTCGACCGTACAATCCCCATCGTGGTGACCAAGTAGGGATTTCCTCCCCACTTCCCTGATAAAAGCATGCCCGGCCTCCTGCGGAGACCGGGCAGCTTCACCCAGAACCAATCATCACTGAGAGGTGATGTGCCGACTCGGTCACTGCAATCGGCAGTTCCGATCGGCGTCGGGACTATTCTACCCCATTGGCTTTTTGAGGGATGTAGGTGTTTTTTCGAAGCCCTCGTAAGGCGAAACCCTACCTAATTGGTGCCCATCTGCACTTATGGAATAGTTGTTGCGGTCGATAATTCGATTTGAGAGCGGACTCTCCAACCGATCCGGAAACCTGTTTGGGAGGATTGTACCGCGCAAATCTCACCAATTGAATCTCATATCGATACTGATCGCATGGGCTCCCCTACCAAGCAGCCGAAAACATTGATAGCCGGCGGTGCCGGTTTTCTTGGCTCACATCTGTGTGACCGATTCCTTCGTGAAGGTCACCAGGTCACCTGTGTAGACAATCTTCTGACGGGCCGTCTGGAGAATGTCGATCATCTCCTGGGCAATTCCGGGTTCACCTTCCTCCACCAGGACATCTCGACGTCCACGGATCTGGGTGATGACTATGACTACATCCTGAATTTCGCCTGCCCGGCCTCTCCGATCGACTATCTCAAATACCCGATGGAGACCCTGGACGTGGGGTCATTCGGAATGAAGAACCTGCTGGACATTGCGATGCGCTCTGGTGCCCGCATCCTGCAGGCTTCCACCAGTGAAGTCTATGGCGATCCGCTGGTTCATCCGCAAAGTGAATCCTATTGGGGCCACGTCAATCCAATCGGTCCCCGTAGTGTGTACGATGAATCCAAGCGATTCGCTGAAGCGCTGATGGCATCTTATCACCGCGAGTTCGGTGTAGAGACCCGCATTGTGCGCATTTTCAACACCTACGGCCCGCGCATGCGACTCGACGATGGGCGCGTGCTGCCCACCTTCATGAAACAGGCCCTCTCGGGCGAACCCATCTCCATTTTCGGTGATGGTTCACAGACGCGATCATTCTGCTATGTGGACGACCTGATTGAAGGTATCGTTCGGCTTCTGCACTCCGATGAGTCCGATCCGGTGAATGTCGGCAATCCTGACGAAGTCACCATCGGTCAATTTGCCGAAGAAATCGTCGCGTTGACAAACAGCGGAAGCACGATCAGCTATCACCCGCTTCCAAAGGACGATCCCAAAGTTCGCCAGCCTGACATCACAAAAGCGAAGCGGGTCCTTGGCTGGTCACCTCAGATGAACCGGACGGAAGGACTCAAGGCAACCCTGGGCTATTTCGAAGAGGAAGTTGCAAAACTTGGGCTCACAAGCTCTCAGCCCGTCGTCCAGCACCGTCCTCTTGGTCGCATGGGCAATCGAGGAGCCATCCAGCGCCGTCGTCGGCAGAGTGATGCATTTCGTCATCGCGCCTGGAAGAAAATCAAGATTACCGATCCACGCACATGAACTGGCCATCTCCACAGGACGAAGCTGGTAAGCGGACCGGGGCGCCTCAGAATCGCCCGTCCCGAACAACCGACCGTACGGATTCCGAACGGAAGCCTGCCGAGCGCCTGCCCAACAGGGCCGGGCGAAGGGGTGCAGGACGCCCTCCTGTGGACCCGGATTTCGAACGTTTTCTGACTTCTGCAGATTCATCGGGAACGCGATGGGCTTCGCCAACACCTTCGCCAGAAAAAGTGGAAGTGATCATTCCGGAAGAAGTCGAGGAGTATGAGCTCCCGACCTGGAAACGAATCGGTGAGGCCAGTCCGGATCGGGCCGCCCACCCGCATCCAAATCGGACGCAACAGGCGGCCGATCAGCAGATCGTGCACATGCCGCATCCGCAGCCGCTGTTCCCGGGAGCAGGGGCGAGTGTGGAACGGGATGCAACCAATACCGAAAAGCATGTCCGATTCCTTTTCCGCCGATTCCCGTTGTTTCTGTTGGTCGCCATCGTCATATGGTCCATGGTGGCCATTTATCTGGCTGCTGTCCCTTCTACCTACCAGTCCGAGACGACCCTGCTGATTGATATTGATGCATTCGAAAGCGAATTGGACGATCTGCCTCGTTTGAGCGCAGCAGGAGCCGGGTTTGGCAGCGGTAAGCTGGCCAACCAGGTTCTCATTCTTCAGTCATCTCCTGAGTTGAGTCAGGGTGTGGCAACCGAGCTTGCCAGACTACGCTCGGAGTCTTCCGAACTGGCCAACTGGACCATTTTCGATCGCCTGACTTCCTACTCGCGGGAAGGCGGATCGCTGGCCACCCTCCTGCTCGATGAGTACATCTCCGTGCAAGGTCGCTCAAGCGATGAGGACGAGCCGGATGCCATTTCGATCGCGGCCACGAGTACGGATCCGGCTGAAGCCGCGCTGATCGCCAACATTTTTGGACAGAACTACGTGGACAAGGTCGACCGTCTGGTCACTGATCAATTCACGGAAGCTCTGGGATTCTATCGCGATCGTCACGCCATCCAGCAGGCCCGCGTGGACGAGGTCTCCGATGACATCAAGAATTTCATCCGTCAGGAAGGCGGATTTGCCTCTGAAGCGGATGCCGATCACATCCTTCAACAGATCGCGGCCCTCAACTCTTCGCTCGACGGCACAGCGATCGATATCGAAGAGTTGAAGGCATCCATCGCCTCCCTGGAACAGGAAGTGGAATTGATGGACGGACAGCTGGTTGCAGAGCGTGCCGCGCACGGAATCGAAGACCAGCTGGACCAGACCTATGAGCGTATTGCCGAGCTCAACCTTGAGGTGGAGAAGTTCTACGTCAAGAATCCCGAGTTGCGCGCGGATCCCAGCCCCAGCAAGGACCTGACAGACATGGTCAACGAACGCACTGTTCTGTTGGCACAAGTAGACTCGCTGTCCCAGCTGTATTCCTCGGAAATCACGGCGGTAGGCGGCGTGGACCTGCGCTCGTACGACGGCGGAATCTCCTACATGGCATCGCTGCGTCGCGATCTCATCAAGAACCGGGTTCTGCTCAACGCAGCTGAGGCCAAACAGCAGGCAACACTTGTTCGCCTTGCAGACTACGAGCGCATGCGGCGTACCCTGCCTGAGCGTGCGGTCGAATATCGCGAGCTGACGACACGCCATGAGCGTGCCATCAGAGAGGTCGACGATCTCGACGAGAAGATCCAGAAGATCGAAGAGGCTGCTGACGGACGTCGTGCCTTCGTTCGCATCCTCCATCCCGCTGTTGAGGCCACCAGTCCGAAGGTGCCTCCGATGATGATCGGGATCCTCGGGACGATCCTGGGCCTCCTGGCGGGTATCGGAGCCGCATTCACGGCTGAGAAGGCTGACCGCCGACTCTATGAGAAGTCTGACATCGAGCAGTTTGACGCAGAAGTGATTGCTTCCATCCCTCGTTTCCGTGGTGTCTCCCGCAAGCAGAAGGCATCGTTCTACGAGCGTACCATTTCGACAGAACTGCTGACCATTCTGCATCCGGAGTCACCGGTCTCGCGCTCTTTGCGCTCCATCCCGCTCCGCATCGCTGGCGATACGCTCAATCAAAGCGTGTTCGTCTTCACCGGTGTTGATCCGAAGGCTGGCACGAGTTTCCTGGCTGTGAACACGGCTGCTGCCCTTGCCCGCTCCGGTGCCCGTGTATTGCTGGTTGACGCACGACTGGTTAATCCCTCGGTCATTCCGATGCTCGGTCTCAGCGATCAAGCCCGATTTGATATGGCATCGAACTCGTTTGCAGCCGGAAAGGGAATCGAAGCCTTTTCGGGTCGCATGCCGAACCTGTACGCCATGTCGCTTGAAGCTCCCAAAGGAGAGAATCCTGAATTCCTCCTGAGCTCTCACCTTGGTACGTTCATTCAGCGCGTCAAGAAGCAGTTTGATGCGGTCGTCATTGATGCTCCTCCGCTTTCGAATTCCACGGCCGCTCTGGGGCTATCGCGACTGGCCGATGAAATGGTGGTGACCGTCAAAGCCGGAATGACCCATGCCAATCGACTGGCCGATGCCATCGAAGACATCCGCAGTACATCAGGGACCCACGCAAAAGTGGTTCTCAATGGCTCCGGAGCCAAGAAGGTTCGCTCTGGCGCAACGAGGGCAACAAGCCATGCTTGATGAGACCCAGGTCCAGGATTATTCAGCCAGGTGAAAACACGCATTCGTCATATCGCCCGTCGCATCGGAGGCGCCGCCCGTCACGCAGGGAGCGGCGCTTTCGTGGATCAAGGGATCATCAGTGGACTGAACTTTCTGACATTCCTGATTCTGGCCCGCTGGCTGGTTACGGAGGCCTTCGGCGCCTACGTCCTGGCATTCTCAGCGCTCATGTTTTTTCAGACATTCCAGCATGCGCTGGTGACCCGCGCACACAATGTGCTTGGTGCTCGAAAAGAGGGCGCGACATACGACGCATTTACCCGTACGGCTCTGTTGTTGGTGACGGGCGGCGCAGCAAGTCTGGCGCTGTTGCTCGGAGCCACTTCGGGAGCGTTTGCTCTCCTCGGTCTCGATGCCTGGGCGGGAGCAACTGCCGGGCTCGCGGTCGCGGTCCTGCCCTGGCTCGTACAGGATGCCATGCGCCGATTGTTGTACACGGCGGAGCGCATCAAGGCGGCGACGGTGAATGATGCCGTCTCCTATCTGCTTCAATTCGGGGCCATCCTTGCACTCTTTCAACTGGATGTCTCGAGCAGCGTATTTCTCGTCTTCAGCGTACTGGGAGCTTCGTCCTTGGCCGCCTGTCTGGTTGGATGGTTCCAACTGAGGGACGTTCTCGCACAGCCTACGGATCGATCGTCATTCGTAGAAGACACCAAAGCCGTCTGGCACTATGGCAAGTGGCTGTCGTCTGGCGAATTGGTAGGATGGATTGGCCAGAATGGAAATACCTGGTTGATTGGTGGGTTGTTGGGTGCGCCATTGGTAGCAGGCTACCGTGCGGCTTCTTACGTGACCAACCTGCTGAATCCGTTCGACCTCGCGGTCTCCAACTATCTGCCCGTACGGGCCTCACGTGTTCGTGAATCGGAAGGACAGTCCGGCATGAACCGGTGGCTGTTTCGTCAGGGCTTGATGCTGTGTGTTCCGTACGCCCTTCTAGCTGTCGCGATCACCGTGTTCGCCGGAGATCTGCTTAGACTCTTCTACGACGCCCGGTATGCTACCGACTTACTGGCACTCGTGTTGGCCGTAACGGTCTGGGCTCGATTTTTTGGTTTCGTGGTGAACTTCGCTCGATTGGGCTTGATGGCTTCCGAACGGAATCTGCCCATCTTCGTCTCGCAGATCATGGGGCTCGTCGTGTTTGCGGTCGTCTCCACGATCCTGATTTCGTCCATCGGCATTGTCGGTGCACCTCTTGGACGCATTGTCCTGCATATCATTGTTGGTGTCTACCTCGCGCAACGCCTGATATCGACGTCTCGTGACAAGGCTGTCAAGCCAGCTTTCTGGAAGCCATCGGAGGTCTCGTCATGACCCGGATTCCGGAAACATCGGCTTCCTCGCCTGCTTCGACAATGCGGGTGCTAGGAAAAGGATCGGAGGCGACGGTTTACCTCGATGCGCGTGCGAACCGTGCTGTCAAGCAGTTTGACCGTGCACCCATCGCTATCGCCCGGAGCAAGGCACGTTCGGAGTTTGCGCGCCTGCAGCGCGCACACAACCTGACGCACTCGAGCCGTAGTGTAAACGTGCCAGCTCCGGGTACATTGAATGAGCCTGCTGCATCATTCTCCATGGGTATTGTTCATGGCCCGTCGTTGCTGACCCAACTACTGGGTGGCTCCATTGCCGACGAGCTCATGCGCACACTCGCCGCCTTCACAGCCGAAGGATTCCAGCTCTTCCGTGAGATCCTGTCCGACTTCACGCTGGATCACCTTTTTCCAATCGGGAATGAGCGGATCACGTTTGTCGACTTCGGAAACGGATCTGCAAGCGAAGAGGGACTGACGCCTGAAGGCACACGAGCGACGTTCATTGAGGCGGCAGGTGCCACGCTGTACGAATGCACACGCCCTGCACGGTTCTTCAATCGATCCGGCATGGAACGTTGTGCCGATTTCCTGGCCTACGTCGCTGTAGAGTTAGGAATCAATTGGGACCAAGCTCTCCAGCATGCCATTGACGCGCGATTCAATGAGCGAGGTAAGGGTGGTTCTGCGACCCGCATCGCTTGGTATGCATTTGCGGGACGAATCAACCGAAAGCGGTTCTTTTCCCGATTGAGTCAGACCATCGAACTGAACACCTTGACTAAAGGGGTCTCGGTCGACTCGGCCAGTATTGCAGATTCCGAATCTGCAGAGGTGACTTCCTCACGCGCCGAAACCGAGTCGATCGCTATAGCTGATTCAGTCGCAACAACCGATTCAGGCGCACTAACCGAAATCATCTCTTTTGTCTGGGACTTCCCAGAAGAAGACGGTGCGTTCACCAACGGCATTCACAAAGTTGTGGACGGCATGATGGCGGCCATGGTGCGCCAAGGCACATCCGCCACTGTACTTGCTCTCGGATCCCAGCCCTCTACGCATACCAGAAAGGGCTATCGCGTCGAGCATCTACGTGCTGGCCGCATCCCTCCCATCCAGACTATCAGGCAGCGCATTCAGCGTGCTGGACCAGGCGCAGTGACGTTTTTCCACGGCACCTTCAACCCCAGGTATACGCTGCTCGCTCGTGCATTGCGCCGTCATCAACTTCCGTATGTGGTCGTGCCGCACACGTTGATGGACGATGGCTTTTTCTCAGTCAGTCGTCTGAAGAAGGCGATTTACTGGAAGGCGTTTGAACGGAAATTCCTGGACCAGGCTTCCTGTATCTGCTCCTACGATTTGGGTCAGAAGAAGAACCTGGCGTCTCGAGGTGTGCATGCTCCCATGATCGAGTCCTGGAACGGCATCTGTGATCCGGTCGTCCCGAAAACGGATCGCTATTCCACAGAAGGGTCCGTGCGATTCCACTTTTTCGGTCGTATCGCGACAGGCACCAAGGGACTGGACATGTTGCTGGACGCAACGGCTAGAGTTTCAAAGACCAAGGACATTGAGGTCATCATCCAAGGCCCAGGTACTGAAGATCTCGACGACCTGAAGCAGTGCGCTTCTGATCTCGGTATTGCACAGGTGGTCCGTTTTGAACCGCCAGCCTCTTCGCCGAATCCCATCCTCATCATGGCGGAATATGATGTCAGCATCCTGTCGTCCCGCTACGAAGGATTCCCCACGGCGTTGGTCGAGGCCATGATGGCCGGACGACCCATCGTGACAACGAGAGTCGGCACCCTGGCTCCCGTCCTTGAGCGTGAAGGAATCGCAGAAGTGGTCGATACCACCAGTGAGTCCATCGCTCAGGGCATGCTGAACGTGATCAAAGCGCGCAGCCAGTGGCCTGAAATCGGCCTGAACGGCCGGCAGTGGGCGATGAATCACTTGCAATGGGACCCGATCGTTCAGCGGCTACTTGCCGATCTGAACGCGTGTCTCAATCGTCCGTCATGAACGATGAATCGTGAGCATCACAACAGCACATAGCGTCCCCTCGTCAACGAATTCCGGCGTTGCGCAGCGAATGAATAAGTCCGCGACCACTTCGCGCATTCTATTGGTCGCCTACGCGTGTAGTCCGGGGCGCGGTTCGGAGGAATCTGTTGGATGGGATACGGCAGAAGCATTGTGCGGACTTGGGCATGAAGTTACTGTTCTCACGAGAACGGCTGAGAGGAACGCGTGCCCATCTCCATCAGAACGACATCCATCGCTATCCATCGTCTGTCACGACAATCCTTCCTCGTGGCAGAGGCGCTTTGACGGAATCGGTAAGCTTGGTGTTGAGTTCGGCTACATGATGTGGCTGCGCTCTGCACGGCGCGTCGTAATTGATCTGCAGACCCGAATCGGGTTCGATTCTGCGCAGCACGTCACGTACGCCCGCTACTGGATGCCATCGCCCCTCCAGGTTCTGGATATCCCCTGGATATTGGGCCCCGTAGGCGGTGGCGAATCCATCCCTCCTTCTCTGCGCAAGACCCTCAGTCGGGCCGGGCGTGTTTTCGAAGGCGTACGTGACATCATGCGATATGTCGGCGAAGCCTCACCTGCTGTTCGCCTGGCTGCTCGAAGCGCCTCTGTTTGCCTGGCGAACACCTCTGAAACTGAAGAACGGTTGCGGTACCTGGGAGCCCGTCGCACAGAAATCATCAACTCTGCTGCTCTTGCAGACACAGAGTTTGCTCGACTTGCGTCCGGCGACGCTTCTGATGCTGCTCCGTCGCCCCGCAGAGGGTTTGTAAGTGTAGGCCGGCTGCTGGACTGGAAAGGATTCCATCTGGGGCTGGAAGCATTTGCGGCATCCGGATTGGCCGGCAGCGAGATCTACACCATCATTGGAACGGGCCCTTTCGAAGCTCAACTTCGTGCCAAGGCCAACGAACTTGGAATTACTGGATCGGTCGAATTCACAGGCATGCTGCCCCGTCAGGAAGTATTCCGACGGATAGCCCAGGCACGTGCGCTCATTCATCCGAGTTTGCATGAATCGGGCGGATTCGTGTGTCTTGAGGCCATGGCTTCTGGTACGCCTGTGGTCTGTATCGATACTGGTGGACCGGGACTGTTCGTCCTTCCAGAATGCGGTTATCCCGTGCCTGCATCTAGCCCCGCAGTGACCGTCGAGGCGCTTGCCGAAGCAATGCAAAGTGCGGCTCTCGATTCGTCTGACTTCACATCGAAGAGTGTGTACGGCAAGGAGCACGTACAAAAGCATCACATCATGAGCGTGAAGGCGAACAGACTGGACGCGCTGCACAGGGATATACAGCGAGGCGATATTCGGCAACGCGATATGCTGCATCGTGATATGTTGCAAAGCGATAAACAGAATCGGGAGACGAACGAGCGCGGTTTGCAGACGCATTTATCGCCATTGGCGCTGGTCGACCGGGATCCGCTGAACGCGACATTGCCTTCTCCTCGCGCGACTGCGCTGGATTCCGTGCATGGTATCGCTGAGGATCACAAGTCGTGATGCGCAGCGCAGCGACAACATATCATGACGCTTCGGAAGCGATAGGTACGTCTGGATCCAAATCCGGTCGAGCGACGCGGACGCATTCCATGCCTTCTCAGCCGTGGACACCGGATCCCGCCATGATGAGGAAAGGCTTGGACGGTCTTTCGCCTCTTTTTCGTCTGTTCGCACGGAGTCTCGCATTCATCCTGCTTGGTTATGGGGTGATCGGGCGCGGATTCGCTTACCTCGGATTCAACCCGCTGTTTGTTGGTGAGATGGTCCTCGGGCTGGGCCTGATCGCGATGATGTCATCACGACACATGGGAGCAGCCTTGAAAACGTGGACCGGGCGCTGGTTGCTGATCTTCATCGGCTGGAGCGCCCTCATGACGCTTCCCTACCTCCCGATATACGGCATGATGGCTCTCAGGGACGGCGTTCTCTGGGGCTATGCCTTGTTTGGGTTGATCGTGGCCTCCGTAGTCATGGCAGCTCCACAGATCATGCGCTGGATGCTGGTCAGATATCGCCTATTCGCGCTCGCCTTCCTGTGCACCGCCTGGGCCATGTGGACGATTTCTTCCATGGAACTACTCACGTGGATCAAGGCACCTGGCTCGGATGTCGGATTTTTCAATATCAAGGGCGGAGACCAGCTGGTTCATCTGGCCGCGATCGCGGCATTCGTGTCTGTCGGCATGAGCCGTCACCGGATCCTGATGCTTGCCGGTATCCTCTTCAATTTTGCCTTCCTGCTCACGTCGAAGCGTGCCGGAATGGTAGCCTTCGCGTTGGCATTCGGATTCCTCGTCTTGATGAATCCGCCAAAGCTGAAACTCAGTGGCATCGTCTATGCCGGTATCCTGGGTGTCACGCTGCTCTTGCTCATCAACCCCAAGATCGATCTCGGGGGTGACAGGGAGATCTCCGTCGAGCAGATGACGGACAATGTAGTCAGCACGTTCGACCGCTCGGGAACGTCTACTCTCGATGATACCAAGTCCTGGCGCCTGGATTGGTGGACCAAAATCGTCCAGTATTCGCTCACGCCGCGCTACGTCTTCACGGGTAAAGGCTACGGCATCAACCTGGCCACCGATGATGGTTTTCAGGTTCGTGAGGACGATTCCCTGCGCAGCCCGCACAATGCCCATTTGAACATCATGGCGCGATCCGGAATTCCCGGATTTCTCCTGTGGGTCATGGTCCATGCGTCCTGGTTCTTTGCCATGCTCGGAGGTGCTCGCAGCGCCAAGAAACAGGGCTTTGTCAACTGGCATGGCATTTTCTGTTTCCTGATCTGCTACTGGATTGCACTCATGGCCAACGCCTCGTTCGACGTCTTTCTGGAAGGACCGATGGGAGGCGTCTGGCTGTGGTCCGTCATGGGCTTCGGCATTGCGGCCCGTTACCATTTTGATCGCAATCCAGAGTGGGCCATGGACGCCATCGCGATTCCTGGTGGCTCCGGAATGACTATGACGTCATCTGGTAACGAGAATTCATTGAACGACCTGTCCGCCCGCCCCGAGAGCCGCCGTTTCCGCAATGGCAGTCCATCTGTGAGTCGCTCCGATTCGCAGCGGCCGCCCGTTCGCCACTACACGGACCTTCGTCGATGAGTATGCCCCATCGACATATACTTGGCATGCGTGTGGACTCGGGCAACTATGACACGATGTCGACCCGCATATGTGGCTGGGCCGAAAAGGCCGAGAACCGGTATGTCTGTGTCTCGAATGTGCACATGACGATGGAAACGGTCGATTCCGAAGCGTTCAGGGATGTTGTGAATGGGGCGGACATGGTGACCTCGGATGGGATGCCGTTGGTCTGGATGCTCCGAAAGCTCGGACTGCCAGAATCCGAACGGGTTTACGGACCAGAGCTCGTTCTCCACGTCTGCGAACGTGCAGAGAATGCAGGCATCCCGATCGGTTTGTACGGCGGTACAGACGAGAGTCTGGCTCGATTCACGGCATTTCTGGCTGAAAAGTATCCCGACTTGAAGGTCGCCTACCAGTGGGCCCCTCCTTTCAGGCCGCTGACCGATGAAGAAGACGTAGCGATGGTCAACGAACTTGCGGAAAGTGGGGCTCGCATCCTGTTAGTGGGCATCGGATGTCCAAAGCAAGAGCGATTCATGGCGGCGCACAAGGATAGCATTCAGGCGGTCCAGCTCGGCGTCGGTGCAGCGTTCGATTTCCACAGCGGTGCCGTCAAACAGGCCCCAGAGTGGATGGGGCGTTCCGGTCTCGAATGGCTGTTCCGCCTGGCAATGGAGCCCAAGCGTCTGTGGCGACGCTATGTCATCCACAACCCGCGATTCATGGTTCGAGCTGCTTGGCAACTCGCCACCCAACGACAAAAAGCCGTTTCCGCTGTCGTCGGAGCGCTGGTTGTAGCCTTCGGTTTGTTGCTGAGTGGCTTCCATCAAAGCGACGATCATCACAGCGGAATCCATCAGAGCAACGATCATCACGACGGGATCCGTTACAGCGACGACTATCGGAGCGAAGTCCGCTCGGGCGAATTGGCCTTCGAGACCTTCTTTGTCGATCAGGCGCATCCCGACGCTTCCGACAGCAATCCGGGTACCTCAACGCTGCCGTTTCGAACGATCTCAGCGGCTCTGGCGGCCGATGGAATCAGTGCTGGGGATACCGTGCTCGTTGGAGGCGGGATATACAGGGAAAGGCTCAATCCCCAGGTCGGTGGAGATGGGCGGCATGCTCGCCTCGTCATTCAAGCCAGAAAGGGCGACGAAGTAATCGTTACTGGTGCAGACCCGATCGGATACCCGGAACACCTCTCAGGCACCACCTGGGTAGTCAACAACTACGTCCCGCTGGACTACTTCGGTGACGACTACGTGTACCAGCGTGAGTTGGTCGTGGCCGATGGTGAAACCCTGAAGCCGGTATTTGCCCAAGCAGACTTGGTAGCGGGTACGTTTTTCGTAGACCGGTATTCTGCCACGTCAGGACGCATCCTGATCGATTCGGGTTCAACCGAAGCGCCTTCGCTTGAGGTCGCGCGACGCGGGGCCTTGTTCTTTCCGGGCAATCGGTACGCGAACTGCGGCGATCCAGAGCAGCCATCAGCTTTTCATCTTATCGGTCTGACCTTCCGTCACGCCGCAAACGCGGCTCAGTATGGAGCCGTTTGCGTTGGTGGCCGGGACTCCTTACTCGAGCACGTCACCGTTGAGTGGACCATCGGAACGGGAATCCAGGTCATCGGATCGGGACATCGCCTCTGGAATGTCACGTCCAATAATCACGGTCAAACAGGCATCAACGGGAGATGCACGGGATGTGCGTTGGTCGATACCGAAACGTCATTCAACAATTTCGTGGGGCATGATGTCTTTTGGGAAGCTGGTGGAGGCAAATGGGCCTATTCGACCGATGTTCAGTTCCTGCGACACACGTCCATCGGCAATGACGGTCCTGGTCTGTGGTTTGACGGCGACAATGTCCGCATGACGGTCTCGTACAGCCTATTCGACAATAACCTTGCAGCAGGCGTCTTCATCGAACTCGATTCGCATGACGTCCTTGTGGAGCGTGTGACGATCAAAAATACCCGGCGACTGGGCTGGACTGGAGCGGGCGTTCTCATTCAGGCGACCGGGGGCGCGACTCTTCGCGACAATCTGCTGGAAGGCAATGAAGGCGCCGGCATCTGGATGCGCCGTGATGACCGATCGGAGCCTGGATTCAACACAGTGACAGGAAACGTCTTCAGCGGGAATGCGACGGTTCCCGATCAGGACCGTGCCGATCTCCAGATTGATGCTGAGACGCAGATTGAGCTCTGCAGCAATCAACTGGTCGACAACCAATTCATGGAGAGCGCCCATTTTCGATTCACAGTCGACACCAATGGCGACACGTTCAAAGGCAACGACCTGGATCACTTCAAGTGCCTGGTTGACTATTCGGGTCGTTGATCCTGAAATGACCTTTCCAGCCTCATAACTGCACGAAACTGGTACCGAAATGAATCCAACAATGAGTCACTTCTCACTTCCAAAAGCCAAAAAGGCCCTTTCCGGGCCATTACTGAAGCCTTGATGACTTTGGTACGATAACTGCACTGTCACCTGATACACCCTACCGTGCCTGAGCAATCTGACAATCCCATGCAATTGGTTGGCAACCGTCCGGCATCCCGAATCCGTGGAACGGACTGCCTCATGGAGAACATGGAAATCTCCGACCATATGGTCGGGGAAACTGTGCTCGCCCATGAAACACGTGGCCATTACGTGTCCGCCCGCGCGTTCGAAACGCGTCGGATCTACAATGCGATTGCGTTGATGCTCGGCGACATGCTCGCCTTGACCGGTGTGCTGTACCTGACAGGCGTTCTCAGGAGCGCCGTGGTGGGTCAACCGCTGTTCCAGTGGTGGATCGAACTCGTTCTTCCCGTCTGGATTATCGGTGCCCTTGGCGGCAAGCTGTATCCAGGCTGGGGACTTGGCGCTGTCGAGGAATTGCGTCGTCAAACGCTAACTCTGGTGGGCGTCTTCTCGTTTGCTGCGGTCCTGCTTTTCTGGTTCCAAATGGGCGAGGAAACCAGTCGATTCGCCTTGACGGTGGCCTTTTTGCTCTCCCTGGTCGCCGTTCCAGCCATGCGAAGGGTCGTGAAAACCCTTCTGATCAAAGCCGGTCTCTATGGACTGCCGGTGGTGATCTATGGCGCTTCCAAACTGGGACGCGAACTGGTCGATCATCTTGAGGATGAAAAAGGACTGGGGTATAAGCCCATCGCCTTCCTTGACGATCATCCCTCCTATTGGGGTGCGCGATTGCGTGGAGTCCCAGTACTGGGTGACACGAATCTGGTCCTGCCAGAAGCCCAAGTGGCCATTCTCGCCATGCCCAATGTTGAACCCGAATTCAGACAGCACCTGCTTGAAGGACCACTCTCCTACTACCGCAGCGTCATCATCATTCCCGACATCTCTGAGCTGCCTTCTCTCTGGGTAGGCACGATAGATCTCGGTGGGACGCTTGGGTTGAAGCTGAGTATGAATCTGGCCGACCCGATTTCACGCTTCGTGAAGCGGTCGTTTGATCTGGCTGCCTCGTTATTGGCTGGGCCGCTCTGGCTCCCCATGGTAGGCTTTTTTGCAGCACTGATCTGGCTGGAAGATCGCAAGAACCCCTTCTTCGTCCAGAAACGGGTCGGGAGTAATGGCGACGAGTTCGGTACCTGGAAATTCAGAACCATGGTGCCCGATGCCGAAGCCACGCTTCAGCAGGCTCTCGAAAACGACGCGGAATTGAAGGCCGAATGGGAGCGCGATTTCAAGCTGAAGAACGACCCGCGCATCACACGCATCGGAAGATTCCTGCGCAAGTTCTCCATCGATGAGATTCCGCAGCTGTTCAATGTGGTTTCAGGAACGATGTCGCTCGTCGGCCCGCGCCCACTGCCGGCTTATCACGAGGAAGAACTCAATGATCGCGTGCTTTCCATGCGTCGTCGCGTACGGCCCGGAATGACGGGCCTCTGGCAGGTTTCTGGGCGCTCTGATGCAGGGACGGACGGCATGGAGCAGTTTGACTCGTATTACGTGCGCAACTGGTCCCTGTGGCTGGACATCGTCATTCTGGTCCGCACGTTCCGCGCTGTCTCGCGATCTGCAGGGGCTTACTAGCGTTCTGGCTGCGATGAGAGGCCTGGTCCGCCGAAGCGGCTTGCCGTATCTTTCAAGATGATCTCCACATGTGGATGATCCCTCCCGCCTTGATCGCCAAGCCCTCGCATCTCGACTTTCGCCTTCATGTCTCAGGCAACCAACGCTCCTGCGCGTTCCTGGTCCGTTGATTGGACCAATACCCTCTTTCTCGGTGGTTATCACCTCCTCCTGATCATCCTGCTGCCGATCTATCTCATCCAATCGGATGTATCGGCCAGCTTGGTATGGAGCACAGCAGGATTGTGGACGCTGTGTTTGCTGGCTATCACGATGGGCTACCATCGGCTTTATGCCCACGTAACCTACAAGACGCACCCGGTAATCGAAGCCTTCTTGGCCTTCTGGGGCACGGTTGCCACGCAGGGTAGCATCTTCTCCTGGGCCCACGACCATCGGATCCACCATCGCCATGTCGATACAGATCTGGATCCCTACAGCGCTCCGAAGGGGTTCTGGCACTCCCACGTCCTGTGGATGCTGAAAAAACGGCCAGACATCAATCCTCGCATCATCAAGGATCTGTGGAAGCGTCCCGAGCTTCAGTTTCAGCACAAGCATTTCGCCAGCCTCATGGTGGGCGCAAACGCGATTGCTTTTGCCGGAGTGTGGGCTATTACGGGAGATGCATTTGGTGCATTCGTGATCGGTGTCCTTCTCCGCTTGTTCCTTGTCCACCACTGCACATGGTTCATCAACTCGCTGGCCCACATGTGGGGATCCCAGCCCTACAGCACGGAGCACACGGCGGTCAACAACTTCATCCTGTCCATCCTGACCTTCGGCGAAGGCTACCACAACTATCACCATACGTTTGCAGGCGATTACCGCAACGGCGTCCGCTGGTGGCAGTTTGACCCGGCCAAAATTGTCATCTGGACGTTGAGCAAAATCGGTCTGGCGCACGACCTCAAGAAGGTGAACAACCTCACGATCAAGCGTCGTCTGGTTGCGGCTGATCGACACCTGATGATGGAGCGGATCGAAGAGCTGCGCCACCGCATTGACGTAGACGCCTGGAGCCTCAAAGTCGAGGAAGCAGCTGCTTCACTGACGGAGAACCTGAATGGCTTGAAAACCGCCTCGGACAAGCTCCAGCGCATGAAGAACGAGACTATCGAACAGATGCGCACGGTCCGGGACGAAAAGGTCCAGGAAATGCGCGTTGCCCGCGATGTCAAAATGCAGGAGTTGCGCACTGCACGTGACGAGAAAATGGCGGAGATGCGAACGGCTCGTGACGAGACCATCCAGCAGATGCGTGACGCTCGCGACGAGACCCTGGAGCAGATGCGCGCTCGCCGCGATGAGGAGCTCGAAGTCTTGAATCGCCGCATTGCCGAACTGAAGCAGACAGTCGCCGAAGAGATGGATGCCTGGAAGGAAATGGTCCACCTCGTCCTCGAGACTCCAGAGTCCCGGCTGGCTGCGATTCCGGTTCGCGCCTGACCCGAGTCTTACAGCGCGCTCAGTCCTCTTCTCCTGCCCCAAGTTCAAGCTGTCGGGGCGCTCCCTCGACCTGAGTCACCTCTGGTAGCTCTGCAGACGTCGAGGAGCCGAGCTCCTTGAACTTGCGAGCGGATACCAGTACCCGGCGTTCCATGGACGAAACAGCACTGTTGTAGCTGTTCATCGCGGAATTGAGGCCGCGACCCACCTTGTTGATGTGCTCCGCGAGAACACGTAGACGATCGTACAGCTCCTGACCCAACTGGGAGATCTTTTGGGCATTCTCGGCGAGCTGCTCCTGGCGCCAACCATAAGCAACGGCCTTGAGCAAGGTGATCAACGTCGTAGGCGTGGCAATGACCACGTTGTTCTCCACTCCTTGCTCAATCAGGGATGGGTCCATCTCCTGGGCGGCGTAATAAAAGGACTCTCCGGGCAAAAACAGGACCACCATGTCAGGCGTGCTGGCAAACTGATCCTGATAGGCCTTGGTGGAGAGCTGACGTATATGCGTCTTTACTTGCTCAGCATGTTTGGCCATGTATTGTTCACGCAGGGCCTCATCATCGGTTGAGATAGCATCCAGATACGCTGATAGCGGCGCTTTCGCGTCCACAACGATGGTTCGTCCACCAGCCAGGTGGACAATCATATCCGGTCTGAGACGACCGTTGTCCGAATGCACGGTAGTCTGCTCCTCGAAGTCGCAATGATCCAGCATGCCGGCCATTTCCACGACTCGCTTCAACTGCATCTCTCCCCAGCGACCGCGTACAGATGGGCGGCGTAGAGCATTCACGAGGTTGCTGGCCTCTTTGCGGATGGCTAGCTGAGCCTCTGAAAGGCCTTTCACCTGCTCCGTGATGGACGCGTACGCTTTCTCCCGATCCTTCTCTACTTCCCGCACGTGTTTGGACACGTCTTCCAGGGACTTTGAGAGCGGCTGAACCAGCTTCTCAAGCTCCAATTTCCGCTTGGTCTCTTTCTGGTCCACATCGGTAATCATTTTCTCCATCTGGGTCTTGGCCAGTTCGAGAAAACTCTTGCTGTTCAGGTCCAGGGCCTTGCGGGACAACGCGTCGAATTGCTTCATGAGCTCTTCCTGAGCTTTGATCAGCGTGTCCTGCTTCTCCTGCCATCCCTTGATCTCCTGTTCCCGGGCGGCCTTCTCGGCAGACAGGTCGGCGCGCAGCGAGGAGTTGGCCTCACGCAAGCCGGAGAGCTCCTGTTGAGCCTCGTCCCTGGTTCTCTGAAGCTCCTCGCTGCGCGCCTCCAGAGACGCCGTTCTGGACTTCAAGAACAGGTACACAGCACCTGCACCCACAAGCAAACCGCCAATAGCAGCCAAGATGGTGGTAGTCATTCGTCCCCTCTCCTATTCAACCGTTTGATCTCCAGATGATGATACGTCGACGGCTCGATCCAGAGCTGTCGACCAGATGATGCCATTCACCGTGTTGCCGGCGAATAGCGACCGCCAGGCTGCGACGTAGTCCGAAACCTGCGACGCATGCCGATCCCGTATGGTTTCTTCGTCCGCCCGATCCGTCTTGTAGTCCACAACGGTCCAGTGCTGGCCCTCACGGAAAGCGAGATCGACAATCCCTGATGCCAGCACCTCTTCTCCGGCTTCCTCCATGCGAACGGTGAAAGGCACCTCCGTCAAGACCCGATCCGCACGACCCAATGACCTCCACAGCGGGGATGACACAAACGCCTGTACATGTGATTCGGCTCTGTGTTTTGCCGTTGGGTCGTCCTCGAATCCGTGCTCAAAAACGTTTGTCACGAGTTCGTTGATCAAGGAAGCTTCAATGGACTTCTTGCGAAACGCGGTCAGGGCCTCGAAAAGGGTGTGCATCGCCGATCCGAAACGCCGACCCGCTGTCCCTGTTTGCGCGCGATGATCGTCGATGTTGTGCGACGCAAGTGCGTCAACGCCCATAGCATGCTCAGAATCGTGATCACTGGGGCGGCGCACGCGCCATTTGCTCTTGGCCAATTCGCTGATGACTCGCGATGGGTCTTGCCATTCAGAATACGGAGCGCCCTCACCTGCCACCGAAACACCGCTGGAGGCTTCGCGAAGCGCAAACTTGGGAGGAACGTCGTCAAGTGTGGGTTCGACCGTAATTGTAGGCGTCTCCAGAGCCTCAAGTGCCAGAATGAGCAAGTCCCACGTTCCTCGCCCCTCAGAAGCGTGTGTGCACACGACGAGGCGCTCCTGCGCACGAGTGGCTGCCACGTACAAGAGCCTGATCTCCTCGGCGGCCTCGTACAGCTTTTCCTGGTCCACCGCTTTCTGCCATCCTGCTGGCTCCAGAAGCTTCTTGCCAAAACGACCCGTTCGCGTGCGGACCGGGGCTCGACCGAGCAACCGGGGTCCTTCCCTCCAAATGTGCCGCTCCGGTTCTCGATCCTTATTGGGAGACACATCGGCAAGAATGACATTCCGGGCTTGTAGGCCTTTCGAACCGTGAACGGTCATGATGCGCACGCTGTCGCGATACGGCACGTTGTCCGAGTACAGCTCCGACTTCAACTCACCGCGTCGAAAACGGCCCAATTCCCTGGCACAACCAGCGAAACTCAATCCATTGCTCTGCATGCCAGTGAGCCACTCGCCAATCATCTCGAGCATGCCGACTGCCACGTCCCCGTCCGTACGCTGTCGAAGGGCGCCTGCAATACCGCTGTCCGCGAGAATGCGCTCGTAAGCAACGAGGGGCGGTACGGTATGGACCAACTCACTCCACCCAGATAACCGGGTGCTCGCTTCGATCAGGTTGTCCGGGATGCCCTGTAGATCCCTGGTGTCGGCCATCCAGTCCTGCCATTGTCCACCGGCCTGTCGGTACTGAAGCAGCTCAGCGTCCGAAATACCGAACCAGATACCGGTGATAGTGGCGACGAGTGCGATGTGATCCGATGGATTCGCCAAACAACTGAGGAGGTCATGCACGTCCGCAATCGTATCAACGACCTGGTCTCCTTTCCCTCCCTCGAGGGCTACGGGTATTCCGGCATCAGTCAGCATCCGCATCAACACAGGAACGCGAGTGTGATTCCGAACGAGAATCATCCAGTCTCCAAAACTGGAGTCGCCATGCTGCAGGATCACGTCGGCAATGGCCCGCCCCTCGGCTACCGTTCGAGGCATGTCAGAACGGCCCTTGGCTTGTTTGTCTACTGCAAGCCGCCGAACGGGCGGGTCGCTGTGCAGCACGTCCTTGAATGGCTGAAGATCTTGCCATTCCGCCTGATACGGCATGGTCTGGTTCGCAAACAGGGGCCCGATGGCCTGATTGACCCACTCGCAAATGCGTGTATCGGATCGAAAGTTGGCTGAAAGCTTCAGGTGGAGCCCACCTTGCGATTCAATAGCTTCGCAAACGGTGTAAAACGCCTGGAAATCTGCCTTTCTGAAGCGATAGATGGACTGCTTGTCGTCTCCAACGACGAATAGACGACCCGGAATCAACGCGTCCTTTCTCCAATCCGTCCCATGTAGTTGCGATGCACACAGAGCGAACAGGAATGACGCCTGTTCAGGGTCCGTATCCTGGAATTCGTCCACGAGAATCCTGCTGAATCGATCCTGCAAGGCCGATCGCACACCGGCATGCTTACGGACCAATCCGCCCGCTTCTCGCAGCAGATCATCATAGGTGACCTGGCCGGTTCGGATTCGCTGCAATCGGTACGAGTTGACAACAGGCGTGACGAACGCAAGCGCATGGTCATGAAGCCAGTGCTGCCATGATGCCAACACCGGAAGAACGTCCTGCAGGAATACGTCAAGCAGGGGCTTTCCGCTGACCGATTCATCCTTGCCATCACGAAGCGCGTAGGCCAGCTGGCCGGCAGGCGACGACTTCGCACCCCATTTGGTCACCTTGATATCAAACGGCCCTTCTGTCCGTTTTTTGAGCGAAGACGCCATCAACTCAAGTAATTCGACCCGCTGGGAATCAGCCCACTCCTGCCTGGCCCGCAACAAGAGCACCGCCCTTTCAAGTGCCAGTTGAAAAGGGTCTGGATTGTTTGACGGGGGCACCTGTCCAGAAATAGTTTCGAGTGCCTCTGCAATCGGGTCGAATACCGTCCTAATGTCAGGGCGCTGAGAATGACTGCGCTCATGGATGACACCCTCGGTGTCCACGCAGGTCGAGAACAGCTGGAACAAGGCCTCATCAGCAACCTCCATGTCCCGCAACACGCTCAGCGATCCATTATCCTGCCCAGATGCCTCGGCCAGGGTATCCTGCCAGAATTGTCTTCGCATCAGCAATTCGTCGGCTTCCTCAATCTGAGCGAAGTCGGCGGGCAGTCCGGCTGCAGCTGGATACAACCGTAGCAAGCGCGCGCAGAACGAGTGGATCGTCCCAATGAATGCATCCTCGCTTGATCGCAACGCGACCCCGATCCGATCACGCTCAATCGCCCATTCCATATTGCGCTCGCCCGCATCCTCACTCCCGTTCGACAGCCGGGCATCCATTTCCCGACGGACTTCCAGCAGTCGGGAGAAGAATCGCTCTTGTAGCTCCCCGGCCGCCTTTCGCGTAAAGGTGATCGCTACGAGCTCGTTCACCTTGACACCGGCCCGGATCAGTACGACGAGACGTTCAATCAAGAGACTGGTTTTTCCCGAACCTGCACCGGCGCTGACAATGATGTTTTTATCCAGTTCCAGAGAATGCTCCTCAGAAACGCTCCGGCGCATGCCGTAAGAACCACGGATGGCTTCCCGGACCGCGGAATCTTCTGGCATGCGCGTCTCTGACGCATCATTCGGGATGTTATGGGAAGGAGTGTGCGTCATGAGCCAGGTACGTTCTTGTCCCTCATGGCCCAGCCTTCGTAGGCCTGCGTCTCATCGGGGTCCGCAGATGCGAACTTGTTCTTGATGGCGGATTGCCGCTCGCGCAAGTCCCCACACACCGACTTGAAATCGCACCAGGTACACGTCTTCTGCTCATCCGGGGCCGGAATGAAGTGGCCTGACCGCAATCGTCGAAGGACTGACTCAAAAAGCGGCGCGACCTGCTCCGTTGCGGGTGAAGCAACCCGACTGGACCAACCTGCCCCTATCTTGGAGGTAAACACGTACTCCGCGGCTTCAACTGATTTCCCGCTGACTTGAGCGATGGCCCAGGTGTAGAGCGCCCATTGGAGTTTATCGTCCATCTTGAGCAGCTTTTCCGGAACGAAGGCTTCGGGCTTGCCGGTTTTGTAGTCAACGACAATCCAGTTTCCTTCGCGCGTTTCATCAATCCTGTCCACCCGTCCGGTCAACATCAGACGTCCTTCCACACCCGAGTATTCTGCTGGTGGTGCGTCTGCCCGCTCGTTGTCGGAAAAGGCAAACTCTGCAAACAAGGGCGTTCGATCGGCTTCCAGATTGCGCTCCCGTTCAAAGTATCGCTCGATACCATGAGACAGATCGCGGTATCTGGCTTCCAGGAATGCGTCGGGAGCAGCTCCTGTCCTGGCTGCCTGACGGTCGAGCGATCGCCTCAACTCATCCAGCATGCGGGACTCGTCTTCGCGTGTAGTCCCCGCCTCGTTGCGTGACCGTTTTCGGGTGTGATCCTCAAACAAGTCGTGCAGAATATTGCCTTCTGCGGCACGGTCCAGCCATTCTCCCTCGTCTTCTCCAGGACCAGCGATTCCCAGAACAGAGCCCAGGAAATAGCGATATGGACAGCTGATGAATTGCTCCAGCCTGGAAGGCGAAAACCGGACGTTTGGCCTTTCAGCGGTCGCTTGGGTCTTGCCATCGAAAGCGGTCCAGTGTTCACTGGCACGTGCTTGCCGAGCCTTGAGTCCGTTTTCTACGTTGTTGAATGAACCCCTGTAGTACGTCGGCGCGATGCGGCTCTGATCCGCTCGGTCAAGCCGATTGAATCGTCTGGCCGGCTTGATTCCCTCCATGGTGGATATCTCGACGAGCGCACTGACCGGAAAAAGCCCCCGAGAGGCGCGCACATCCCAGGCGGGCACCGAAACGGTCAAACGTGAACCGAATCGGGCCATCAATTCGCGCATGCGGCGACGAACCGGTATGGCACGTCCATACCCGTCGGGTAGTGCATTCTGTAATCCCGCGACATGGGAAGGGTCGTCAGTTGAAATGCTGCCAGCCGCTTGATCATCCAGTCCCAGGACGAATGCATGCTGTCGGGGGCCATATCCGGCTTCGTCCCAGTGTGTGACATGGACCCCATTCCCGAAGTCCTGAGAAGGGCGCTTTTTCTCGATCTTGCTGACGAGATACCCGGCCAGCCAATGCGACTCCAGCGTCTGGGGAATAGGGTCCATGGACTCCGACAGTCGCTCCAACCACGCCTTCGACTCGGTACGCTCAAATGCTGTGCGCAGATAGAATGAAGCCAGGCGTTCAATGGACTGGGCTAGATCCTGAGGTCGAATCTCGGCGCGAGGCACCACTTCGCGAAAGGATCGCAACCAGGTAACGAGCTGAATGGCCTCGCCGTAACGGATTCGTTCTCGGCGGGCTCCCTCTTCCATGATCTCGTCCAGGTCTGATCGCGAGAGCATGGCTGGCGTCAGTCGGAATATCTCCAATAGGTCGGCGATCCGATGAGGTGGCAACGACGCTTCCCCTTCTTGAAAGGCGGGATTGCGGATCAGATCGATCAGGTGCTGAGCCTGATACCCGGATGCAATCCATCGAAGGAAGTCAAGTACCGCCAGGACGAAGGCGCGTTCATCATGATGCAGACGGGAATCCTGGGTAGTTGGTATTCCCAATCGCGAACAGGCTGCCTCAATCAAGGGGGCATACGTTTCGCGCGACGAAACGACGATCTCGACGCTGTCAAATGAAAGTCGACGATCGACGATTTTTCCAAGGACGCTCCACACCTCTTCCCTTCGTGTCGCTGACTCCACGATACGCGGGGCCGACGCATCGTCTCCAGAATCCGGAGCGGCGAATGACCACCCGGCCAGCACGCGGGCGGCAAACGGTCCTTCGAGGTCATCAACAAGGTCGGCTTGTCCAAGTAAAGCTCGCACTTGCGCTGCATCTCCCAGTTCGGCGAAGAGTGGAATCTGCTGAGGAAGGATGAGGGTCTCTCCTGCAACGATCAGCCCTCCCAGGTCGCGCTCTTGACAAAACCTCGGCGACAATGACACGGCCTCACCAAGAATGTCGGCCATATCCAACAGGTGCGATTCCGCCAGATCCCGTTCGTACTCAGCGAAAAGGGACGCATACGCACGCTGCGAACTGGTTCGTGCAGACTCCGCGGCCCACCCCGCATCCCTTCCTGCCACTCGATCTGACTCGATCGACGCGATTACTTGAGGAATCGAAGACAGGAAGTGCTCGCGCTCAACCCGGGGAAGCATACGAGAATGTGAGGCAAGCACACTGGCCATCCGATCCCGACTGACGAGCCGGCCCGCCTCGAATGGTCGCATCGAACGCCAGACGTGGAGTGCCAAACCGTTCACCGTGACCGCCTCTACATTCACCAACGGTACATCCATACGTGCTGCTGCCGTTCGCAGCGATAGAGCCGCACCGGACGTGGGCGCCACGATGATCTGAAGCCGCGATGCATCGTCGCCGGATGTCAGGACCTGCGCAAGCTGACGATGCAGATATGATGTCGGGAGGTCGGTGGACACGAACGTCGTGAATGTGGAAAACCGGAGCGATTCCAGTGATGAATGACCTGAGCGAGGGTCGTAAGTTCGCCAACACAAGCAAGGTATTCACTGCCTATGACACAGGTTTGTCACACGTGTCACATACCTTTGTTTACATCGCGACTCTCATTGGCGTCTGGATGCCTCAACCATCCAGACAAAGATGAAATCGCACGTGTCGCCTTAGTGGCATGAACTCTTCCACGAAGCCATCTCCAATCGCAGCTGCCATGAGCAAAATAATGATCGCTTTCGACGTTGAAACGACGGGGCGAAATCCGGATACCGATCAGATCGTGGAACTGTCGATGTGCCTGTACGAAGGCGGTCGGGAAGAAACCTTTTATCAGCTTTACAAGCCGGAAGTACCCATCGCAAAAGGTGCAGAAGCCGTTCACGGGATTTCGATGGCCGATGTGGCCGACAAACCTGTTTTCGCTGAGAAGGCTGATGATGTCGAAGCCTTTCTTGATCGGGCTGACGTGATTGTGGGTTACAACGTGCGCTTCGATATCCGATGCGTCGAGAAGGAATTCGAGCGCCTTGGTCGCACGATTGATCTGGCGTCACGTCTGGTTGTTGACCCCTACCGGATCTGGCAGTCTCTGGAACCACGAAGCCTCACGGACGCCTATCGGCGATTCGTCGGTGGTGAGCTCGAAAATGCCCACTCGGCAGAAGCTGACGTCCAGGCTGCTGTCGAAGTGCTTCGCGGGATACGTCGTACGTTCAATCTTGAGGAGACGTCCTGGGAAGAGCTGGCTCACATGACCAATCCGGAAAAGGACTACTGGGTGGGCCCGTCCAACCATTTCACGTGGTCAGCCGGAGAGGTGGTATTCGGATTCGGTAAGTACAACGGAAGGCCGGTGATGGAAGTCGCCCGCCGCGATGATGGGTACCTGCGATGGATCATGAAGGCCGATTTCCCGCCACATGTGCAGAGCATTTGCAAAGGCGCAACATCGGGTATGGCTGAATCTGACTTCAACCAGAAGCTGCTGGACCATTTCGGCCACCCGCCGGAGGATGCCATGAAGGGGCCTGAGAGCGCTGGTTGATCGAAGGAGTGAGTGAGAGCGCGATGGTCAATGAGGTGTCCGATTATGGACTCCCGTTGCGCATCCACCGGGAACCGGTTTTATTTGTGGCATGCGAAGGGCTAAAGTCCTTCCTGCAACCCGTTCTTCAACCAATCCCGCTGAACGATGTACCCTGACATCAACTATCTGGCCGTATTTGTGGCCAGCCTACTCCCCATGGTCACCGGCGCTCTTTGGTATGGCCCGCTGTTCGGACAGAAATGGATGGACATGATCGGAAAAACCGAAGAGGACCTGAGGGCAAATTTCAATCCTCTAAAGAGCTACGGAATCACCTGGGTGTTCGCCCTGATCATGGCTTTTGTACTCGCCCATGTTCTCGGCGCTTGGTATGACGCGTATGGATCCGAAGGCTGGATGGCCGGCATTCAGGCTGGATTCTGGATCTGGCTGGGCTTCGTCCTGACCATCGGATGGCAGCGTGTCGCCTTCGAGGACATCAGTCTCGGCCTTTGGGGACTCAACACGCTGTACAACCTGGTCACGTTGATGGCCATGGGCGCTGTGCTGGCAGCATGGTAGGTCACGGAGGTTCTTGAGCTTCTTTTCTACAATCAAGAATCCCGGGTCTGCTTGGGATTCATCTCGATTTGCGGGCCCCGGGTAACCCGGGGCCCGCTTTTTCGTAGGCCATGTCACGCAACCACTTCCCGTACAGCGCCATGGCTTCCGAATATCAGACCGCGATCTACACGAAAGAGCAGCTCGAGAATGCCCGCACCAAGGGACAGATCGTTGGATGGGCCCAGGGAGGACTGGCCGTCGGCGCTTTGATGTTTCTGTTGCAGTTCGTTGGCTGGATTCCACTCATCCTGATCGCCGGCCTTTTGGCCTTTCTCGGATTCAAGGTGGCCAATCGAAACAAGTAGCGCCTGGTCCTTAGGTAATGGAGTGGTAAAGGTCCGATATTCGGTCAACCAATCCGAAACCCATGGACCGACGTACTGCCATTTCCAGACTGGGGATCATGCTTGGAGGCATGCTGACTGCTTCCACGCTCTCTGCCCTCGTCTCCGGATGCCAAGCCCCTCCTGCCTCTGATTTCCGTCCACAACTGCTGGACGACGACCAACTGGATCTGCTGGCTCGGATAGCCGAAGCCATCATCCCGGAAACCGACACACCCGGTGCCCGGGCTGCAGGGGTCCATCGATTCATCGATACGATGCTGGCCGAGTACTATCGCCCTGAAGACAGCTCCCGCTTTCTTTCCGCACTTGACGGTTGGGTGGCCAATCTGGACCTGGCCGGAATGACCGATGAGCAATTGGTCGCCGTACTGTCTGAAGCGGATGCGGCATGGGCCTCGGGCCAAGAAGATCCCGTTTGGGCCCGACTAAAGGAATGGACGATTTCGGGTTACTACACGTCTGAGATTGGAATGACGCAGGAGCTGCGCTTGATGCCTTACACGCAGGCTCGCATGGATATTCCTCGATCCGACGTTGAACGAACCTGGGCAACCTGACATGATGAATACTTCAAACGGTGGCCCTTCCGTTCACCTCCGGAGCGAATACGATGCCATTGTAGTCGGATCGGGAATGAGCGGAGGGATGGCCGCAAAAGAGCTTTGTGAGCGTGGTCTCAAAACACTCGTCCTCGATCGTGGCGTCCCCTTCGAGCATGGGAGCAGCTTTGTCACGGAGCACAAACGCGATTGGGAGCTACCGCGCCGAGGACAGGTGCCAGAGGAGGAGCAGGCGTCGACTTACGCCACGCAGTCGAAAGTCTATCTGTTTGACGAAGCCACCAAGCACCTGTTCGTCAAGGACAGCGAACAGCCTTACATCCAGGAGAAGCCTTACGACTGGATCCGGGCCAACCAGGTCGGCGGTCGAAGCTTGATGTGGGCTCGGCAGACCTATCGCTGGGGTCCTCAGGACTTCACGGCCAACCTGGAAGACGGGCACGGAAACGACTGGCCCATCCGCTACGAAGATCTGGCACCCTGGTATGATCATGTCGAACGCTTCGCCGGGATCAGTGGACAAGCCGAGGGGCTCCCCCACTTGCCGGACGGCCAGTTCCTCCCGCCGATGGAAATGACGGCAGTGGAAAAGCACATGAAGGCCCGGATCGAGTCGACCTTCCCGGATCGCCTGATGACCATCGGCCGATGCGCCGTTTTGACGGAATCCCTGAACGGCCGCTTCGGTTGCCACTACTGCGGTACGTGTGAACGCGGCTGCTCTACCCGATCATTTTTCTCTGCTGTTTCCGTCTCCCTTCCGGCTGCGGCCGCTACGGGCAATATGACGTTGCGGGCCAACAGCATCGTACACAGCGTCATTCATGATCCAGAGACCAATCGGGCAACCGGAGTCCGGGTGATCGACGCCGAATCTGGTGAGATGACCGAAGTACACGCAAAACTGGTCTTCCTGTGCGCGTCCACCCTGGGTACGACCCAGATCATGCTGAACTCAACGAGCTCAGCCTTTCCCGATGGCATCGCCAATTCCAGCGGCGTTTTGGGGCGCTACTTGATGGATCATCACATGGGCGTTGACGCCGCGGGGTACACGGACGACTTCGACGATCGATTCTACAACGTATCTCGCCCCAACGGCATCTACATTCCCCGATTCAGGAATCTGGACGCCCGGTCCAAGCGAACGGATTACGTTCGCGGATTTGCCTATCAGGGCTCTTCGTGGCGAATCGGACCGTCACGAGGCGCATCCATGGCAGGAATCGGTGCTGATTTCAAGCACAGTCTGAGGGATCCAGGGCCCTGGCGCATGGAGTTGTGGGGATTTGGTGAGTGCCTGCCGAACTACGACAACCATTGCCGCCTTTCCGAGACGGAAACCGATCAATGGGGAGTTCCGCAGTTGATCGTCAGCGCCGAGTGGGGTGAGAACGAGAAGGCTATGCGACGTGATTGCGCAGCGTGCGCTGGAGAGATGATGGAAGCAGCGGGATTCCGCGATATCACGGTGACTGACGATATCGAAGGCAACCCGCAGGGACTGGCCATTCACGAAATGGGTACGGCCCGCATGGGACGCGATCCACAGACTAGTGTGCTCAACGGGTATTGCCAGTCACATGATGTACCGAACCTCTTCGTGACCGACGGTGCTTGCATGGCCAGCACGGCCGTTCAGAACCCGTCCATCACCTACATGGCGCTGACGGCTCGCGCTGTCGACTATGCGGTTCGAACCAATCCGTAGCCTCGATCGCCTCGTCAGCCGGTACGCTAGCTGACTTCGCGGCCCAACAAGGAATTGATGTCTGCCTTCAGCAGGTTGATTTCCGACTGCAAGGTGCCATTGTACATACCTCGGATATGGCCGTCTCCGTCGACAAGGAATACGGTCTCGGTATGCAGGAATTCGGTGCCAGCTGCATCAAGCGCTGAGAAATTGCGCAGTTCGGCGCCGTAGCTCTCCCTGGCCAGATCAAGGATCGTCTCCCGTTCTCCTGTCAGCAGCTTCCACTGGTCCGGCTCAATGTTGTTGATGGTGCTGTACGCTGCCAGGCGTTCCACCGTGTCGAGCTCAGGTGTGACCGAGTGGGACAGGATCATTACGTCGTTCGCATCGAAGGTCTCGGCGACCGAAGTCAATCTCGAGCGCAGGGTCGGACAGATGTTGGTGCAGGAGACGAAAAAGAAACTTGCTACATACGGCTTCCCCTTCATGATCGCATTGGAAACCGAGCGACCTTCCTGGTCAGTCAATTCAAAAGGTGCGACCATTCGCACCTCGTGATCATCCGTATCCCATACAGGCGTGTTTGACACGGTCGTGAAGTACGGAAGTCCTGTACTCCCACTGCTGCATCCGCTGGCCGAAATGAAGGCCAAAACAATGATGCCAAGCCATTTGGTGTGATTACTCATTGCTTGTCTCCGTACTTGTGCAGCCTTTGGTACCGTTGGACCCATACCTGCGGCCATCAATGACGACGTAATTGGCGCGGATCGTACCATCCTCGTACCACATGATTTGTGAGCCGTCTTCCTGTCCCGCGCGATACATGAACGCGCTGGCAGACTGACCGTCGGCGAACCATCGCTTGGATTCACCCTCCAGCACGTCGCCCTCGTAATGTGAGATCTCCTGGATGGAGCCATCCGGCCACCAGGCTCGCATCTCCCCTTCACGATGCCCCTGAATCCATTTGCGATCGGATTTCATCGATCCATCTGTAAATCGCGCGATCTCCCGACCATGACGCAGGCCGTCGACGTACGGCGTCCAGACCGTTCCATCGTCAATGTTCGCCACCACGATTCCGTGAACCAGCGAGTCTCCCAGATACAGATGTCCCTCTACCTTGCGAAGATTCGGCTCAATTGCTGAGATCAAGGACTCGGCGGGATCGACCTGATTGCCGCTTGACGGCGACAGGTCGATCCCGCCGATGACTGCGAAGAGGAGCCATCCTGAGAGCGCGATGAATGGGAATGAGAGCGTCTTCATGGGATTGTCCAGCATGGTTGCGACACGTTCGCGTCGAGGTCGTGTCCCGGTTGCGCCATGTTCGCGTCATGGTCGCGTCATGGTCGCGTCATGGTTGTGTTATTGTGAAACGGTGCCTGCGACACCGAAGAACCCGTTGCCATTCAGGTAGGGGTCTTCTGCCGTGATGTGGTAGTGATAGATGCCGTCAGGGTATTCGGCTGTCGCATGGCTGTGACCGTGCCACTCATCCAGGTCCCGATTGGTCACGTTCTGCCCGCTTTCAACGGGCCCATAGACCGGGAAACCATCCAGCAGGTAACCGATCAGTCCGTCCTTACCCACTATGTCCGTGATGTAAACCGGCTCCATGTGGTAGTGGTAGCCACCAAACTGCTGAGGATGACCGAGGTACTGGTCGAATGAGTTGATCTCGAATGTCAGAGGCTGGTCAGGACCCGCATACTGGTTGTAGAACGGAACGCCATTGAGGGAGACTCCGATTGGTCCAAGCGGTGTGGCCTGCTTGTTGGTCGCTTCCTGCGGATAGAGCGGAATCCGGAAGGTCAGATTCTGAGCCGCAATCCTATTCGGATTGAGACGGAATTCCGGGTTGTCCCCATTGTAGGCTTCATAAAGATCATCGCTCGTTGAGAAATACGGACTTCCATGGTTCGGGACGCCTGTCGACTCGACAATCACGAATTCGCCATCCACATAGGCATTCATGCCTTCAGCGAATTGGCCAAAGGTGGCCGGCGTGTCTTCGGGGATTTCTGCCTGGACAGATGCGGCATCCTCCGAGCACCCGGATGTGACAACGGCAATGGCAAAGAGAAAAGGAATGAGTGATTTCATGGCGCAGCACCCGTATGAATCAAAGTGGTGAGTCGACGTAGGAAGTCGAGGTGTTGGGGCGTCGATTTGATCGATGGTTGACATCGAAGCCTCGCCGCCTCGGGGAGGAATCATGTTCTCCCGAAGCTTACCTCGATTCGCGTAGGTCAGATGTCACAGAGATGTGACGATCCCATGTCGATCAGATCCTTCTTCCGACTTTCAGCCCGTCAGCAATCGGTGTGCGAGCAAGACGATGGCAGCGAGGATCACCACTCCCAAAACCCGCTGAATCGTTCTGGATGGCCATTTTGAGGAGCCATAGTGGGATCCTGCCAGGCCGGCAATGGCCACCGTGATCCCCAGGGGAATAAGCCAATCCCACGGCACGTCACTCCAGGAGGCCCGCGCCACGATACCGGTTATCGAATTGAACAGGATGAAGGCTGCTCCGGTGGCAGCGGCCTCCCTCGTCGTGCCGATTCCTGCCATGATGAGCACAGGAACGAGATAAATACCACCTCCGATTCCCACTGCTCCCGCAATGAACCCCAATATGCCGCCCAGCACGAGTGAAGCGCTCACCCGGAAGCCCGTGGTTTGGGGCACATCAAATGTGGGGTCCGACCAGAAATAGATCCGCACGGCCACAGCCGTCAGGGTGACCAGCAGCAGTACTTGGAAGGTGGTTTCCGGTAGGTGCATCCGCCCCCCTATCCAGGCGGCCGGTATGGACGTCACCAGGAGAGGAAGGAGTATGCGGGCACGCAAATGACCGTTGCGCACAAACTGCAACGTGGCCCCCGTCGTCACGATGATGTTCAACGTCAATGAAACGGTTGGAATCATCACGTACGTCAGCCCCACGATGGTGAGCAAAGCCGTGTACGACGATCCTCCCCCGAGTCCTACCGAGGAGTAAACGAATGCAATAAGGGCAAACGCAGGGATCAGAATGAACAGCTCTGGGGGCATGAACCGACCGGAAGGCACAAGAGGACCCAAAGATAGCGCCTGGTCGTTGATCTCCTCCTTTACGCTTCCGATCGGTCCATCCTGCCTTTCTTCACCATGCGCTATCTGCTTCCCAGCCTGGTCTGCTTCGTATTACTTCCCATCGCTGCTTCCGCTGGCGCCACTACAGTGGTATCCAATGATGAGCACCCATGGGCCGAAGGCACGAGTATCGAGACGGAAGGGCCGGGGCTTTGGGGATTCCGTGCGCACAAGATGATCTGCGCCATCGCCTGGTGGGATATGGAGGATGACACCCGGGCCGCCATCCATGACTTGCTCGACGTTGACGATCGCTATGAGCGATTCATCGAGAGCTGCCTGTGGGCCGACGAAGTGCGCGGTCGCGTGGCCCTCTATGATCGCTGGACCACAGCCCACTACGTGAATCTGCCGCGCGGGGCTACAGCATTCAGCGTTGAGCGAGACTGTGCGAATACGTTTTGCGTGGTGGAAGGCATCCTTGAGGCCAGAGACGTGCTCTCTGGCTCGGATGAAGTGAACGAAGAGCGGCTCGACGCCCTGCGATTCCTCAGTCACATGATGAGCGACATCCATCAGCCCCTCCATGCGGGCTACGCCGATGATCGAGGGGGCAACGATACCAAAATCACCTTCTTCGGCCGGGAGACCAACTTGCACGCCGCGTGGGACTGGGGCTTCACGGAGCACACCGGAAAGCAGTGGATGGATTATGCATCCGAGTTGTATTTCGGCATTTCGGACGAGGATCGGGCCGAGTGGGCCTCGGATGATCCGGGAAGCTGGTCGTTTGAATCATTCGAGATAGTCTACGCCAGCGCTTACGACATTGGAAATGGCGATGTCGGGCAAGAGTACTTCGACCGCCACATCGACGTGGTCGAGTTGCGTATCCAGCAGGCAGGTGTTCGCCTGGCTGATTGGCTGGATGCGTTGCTCGGGGATTGATTTCGCCCTCCGGCTGCGGTAGGATGGGGCAGTCGCACCTACCCCGCCCATGCCAGATACCCTTCGCTTTGATTTTCCTGCTCCCGTCCTGAAAGACGATAGCAATCCGAAATGGACCTTCCATTACGTGCCCATCCCCGATGATGTCGCGGACACGTTGGTTGAGAACAAGACCCGGCGTGTGATCCTGGAGGTCAACGACAAGACGGCCAAGCGGTACATGTACCAGCACCGTGATGGGGAATTCCGGGTGATTGTGGGCCTTTCCACCCTCAGGGAATTGGGACATCGCCCCGGAGATGTGATGCTCATGTCGCTTTTCCCGGATCCGGATCCCGACGCTATAGACGTCCCGGAAGAGTTTGAAGAGGCCCTGGCCGAGCATCCGGAAGCCCGAAAGCGTTTCGACTCCTGGACACCAGGCAGGAAACGATCTGCGGTGAGCTATATCACCCAGGCAAAAAGACCGCAAACACGAGTCAAACGGGCGTTCGAGTTGGCCTACAAGATGGAAACGTACACCCTCCACGGAGACAAGAATCACGACTGACCCCATGCGCACCTCCCACCTGCTGCCCATCCTTTTGGCCGTCACACTGCTTGGAAGCTCCTGTACTCCGGCTGCTTCCCAACTCGACATGCCAACGTCATCCTACGAGGATCTCGTGGACTATTTCGAAGCTTGGCGCGATTACCGCGTGCCGCCACGTGCGGACGGCGTTCCGGATTTCAGCGCTGATGCGATTGCTACCCAATGGGCGGATTTTCCAGCCTGGCGTGCTACGCTGGATACGTTCGAGATCGATGATTGGCCCGTGTCACAACAGGTGGACTGGCATTTGGTCAATGCAGAATTGAACGGCCTCCGCTTTGATCATGAGGTGCTGAAACCTTGGGAAAGAGACCCCGCCTACTACGTCTATTTCTACCCCAACGACACGGACGTTCCAAACCGGGAAGGTCCGATGATCGAAGGCTCTCTCCAGGTCTCATACTACGACTATCCGCTATCTGAGGAAGACGCTGCCCACATCGAGGCCGGATTGCGCATCATGCCAGCACTCTACGAATCGGCCCGCACGAATCTTACAGGCAATGCTCGCGATCTCTGGAACAAGGGAATCGTCAGCATTCGCCGTCAATCGGGCTCCCTGGCAGCGTATGCTTCACGTCTGGAGACAGAATCACCGGCGGTGGCTGAAGCAGCGCTGGTTGCCAAAGAAGCCAGCGATGCCTTTGCCGATTGGCTTGAGTCGCAAGCGGACCAGAAAACAGGCCTTTCCGGCGTCGGAAAGGAGAACATGACTTGGGTACTCCAGAACGTGCACTACCTGCCCTACACGTGGGAGGAGGAAGTGACGATGGTGAAGCGCGAACTGGCGCGTTCGCACGCCGCGTTGCGACTGGAAGAGCACCGCAACCGGGATCTGCCTGAACTGGAGCGCATCAACAATCCGGCTGACTATGACCGGCGACTGAATGCCGCTGTCGATGAGTACCTCGAATTCCTCGAGGAGGAAGAGATCCTTCCAATGAAGGACTACATGGATTTGGCTTTGCGCGAACGCATCGGCTCGTATCAACCCCTCGCCAATCCCGACGACCTGAGAGGCTTCTTCTCGGAAATTGGGTATCGGGATGAATTGGTCATGCGAACACACGCCTACCATTGGCTGGACCTGGCCAGGAACCGCGAAGAGCCTACGGCCTCCCCCATCCGCAACACGCCCCTCTGGTACAACATCTTTGACGGCCGTGCCGAAGGAGTCGCTACCGGCATGGAGGAGATGATGATGCATGCCGGGCTTTTTGACGACCGACCGCAAGCCCGTGAACTCGTCTGGATCCTGCTTGCCCAGCGCGCAGCGCGGGCCTTGGGCGGTTTGTATCAGCATGCCAACCTGATGACGCTCGAAGAAGCCACCCAGTTTGCCGACAAGTGGACGCCTCGGGGATACCTGCCATGGCAAGGCTCAACCATTCAGAATGAGCAGCATTTCTACCTGCGTCAGCCGGTTTATGGAGAGAGCTATGTGATCGGCAAGATTGAGATCGAGAAGCTCTTGGCTGAATACGCGCGTCAACGGGGAGATGACTTCACCCTGTATCAGTTCATGGATGACATGAACGGCATGGGCGTGATTCCAGTCTCACTCATCAACTGGGAACTCAACGGAGACGACTCGGAAATCCGCATGATGATGGGCGAATAACCGCTAGTCCAGGTCGAACTTCTTCCGCACGTAATCACTGGTCAGGTTCTTCTCCGCGCTGAACGGATCGCATTTGCCCCGGGGGTCGAAATCTATCGGACCGATCTCCCGGGCCAATGCCAATGAAGGGCCGTGAAGCTCCTTGTTCCGCACCCCAATGCCTTGGATGGCTCCGGCCATGGCCATCAAGACAGGAATGGATTGATCCTTCCAGGTCGCGGCGATGCCTTCAAGGTGGCCCTCGAAAAAGCGGTTGTCAGGGGCGCTCTTTCGCTTGTCCTTGGATAGCTCGTACAGCAATCCATACCCACACCGGCGTCGGTTCTCGTCATCGCTGGCGATCCACTCCTCCATCATCTCGCGAACGAATGACGTTTTGGCCAGGGTCGCGCCACAAGATGAGAACACGTGGGCCAGGTAGCCGCCATCCAGTTCATCCACCTGCCGGTCGACCTGCTCTTTCGTCATCGTTTTGGGATCGTCAACAAGCAGCGAAATGACCTTCATTTCGTAGATATCTGAGTCCCAAAGGTCCCGAGCCAGTCCGGCGTCTTTGCCGAGCCCTTTGGCATACTTCCTGAGTTTGGTAAGGCCAATTCCGAAGCTCTTCAGACCGCCTGATTTTCCTTCATGCTCTTGCCAATGCGCCATGCCGCGTTCATCCTTGTTCGCTTCCAGATGGGAAAGGACCTGTGCCTTGGTCATGGGATTGAGGGAATCTGGTGAGTAGGAAATGGATTCAGGTACTGCCAACAGGTTTCCTGTGTAACCTCGCCGGACAATATTCGTGTCCATGGATGGACAAAGGCAATGATTCCCCTCCTTGGATCGTTGTTCAGTCATCCCAGAACAAACCCGCCTGCCCGTCATGTTCTCGAACAATGTCACTGTCTTCTGGCGTCACGTCCGTCGCCAGCCCGTATACGCATTCATCAACATTTTCGGGCTTGCCGCCGGAATGGCAGCGTGCATGCTCATTCTCCTCTTCCTGAACCGGGAGCTGTCTTTCGAGGAGATGCACGGGGACGCGGATCGCATTGTCAGGGTTCTGACCATTGACAGCGCTCTTGGAACGAACAATCAACGCGTGGGCATCACGCAGCCAGCTGTGGGTGGCAACATCGCCGACTCCATGCCCGAGATTGAGTCGGCCATGCGGCTGACGTTCCAGAACCAGATGCTGCTCAGACGCGGCGCGGAGACGCCGATCTACGCGGAGAATCTTCGGAATGCCGACGCCAATTTTTTCGACTTCTTTGACTTTCCGCTTCTGCTCGGCGATCCGGAAACGGCACTGGTTCAACCCTACAGCCTGGTATTGACTGAGTCCCTCGCGGAAAGCCTGTTCAAAGGCGACGATCCGCTGGGCGAGGTCCTGACCAACGGGAACGGTGTCGACTTCACGGTAACGGGTGTCCTTGCGGACCTTCCAGAGAACACGCACCTGGACATGGATGCGCTGGGGACGATCGAAACGGCCAGGGCACAAGCCGCTGCGAACCAACCTGAGGGCTCGAATCAACCGGCGTGGGTGGACTCATGGAATATGGTCGCCATGCCGACCTATGCCAAGCTGGCTCCTGGGACCAGCCTCGAAGGTCTCGATGAGCGCGGGACTCAGTTCGTGCGCGACAACGGCGTCCCCGAGAACTTCGCACTGACGTTCCAGCCGTTGACGGATGTCCATCTGGGTTCGACCGACGTCATCTTTGACCCCGTCCAGAACAAGGGTGACCGAAGCACCGTCGTCGTATTCGCCGCCATTGCGCTGCTGATCCTTCTTATCGCGATCGTCAATTATTTGAACCTGTCCACCGCCAGAAGCACGGACCGTGCCCGCGAGGTTGGATTACGGAAGGTCGTCGGCTCCACCAAGCAGCAGCTGGTGCGTCAATTCCTGAGTGAGTCGATCTTCACGGCCTTCATCGGTCTGTTGCTGGCATTCGTAGTCGCGCGCGTCGCCCTCCCCTTCCTCAATGACATCACAGGAGCCACGTTGACCATGGGAGGCGCCAATCTGCCCATGCTCCTCGGACTGGCACTGGGCATGATTCTCGTGGTCGGTGTGCTCGCGGGGCTGTATCCGGCGTTTGCCCTCTCGTCTTTCCAGCCCATTGCCGTCCTGAAAGGACGATTTCGGGCCACAAAGTCCGGACAGCGTCTTCGAGTCGGGCTCGTGGTTTTCCAATTTGCCCTCTCAATCGCGTTGATCGGGGCAACGGGAATGGTTCAAAAGCAGCTTACGTACATCCAGGAACGCGACATGGGGTATGATCGCGAGCAGGTCCTGTTGTTCGACATGACCGATCAGTCGATGTCCCAGAGTCAGCAGCTGTTCAGGGAGCAACTCCTTGACCATTCTGCCTTTGCGGCCGTTTCCCAGACTGGGGGCGTCCCCGGGCGGACGTTTGGCCGAACCGGTCTGTTGCCTGAAGGAGCTGCCGAAGACGATATCTGGATCTGGAGCGTCATGCAAGCCGCGCCAGAGACTTTCCCGACGTTCGGTATCGAGATGGCTTCCGGTCGCAATTTTGACGCGGAACGACCCGCAGATGGACAAGGGGTCGTGTTGATTAATGAGACTGCCGTCAATCAGTTGGGTTGGGACGACCCACTCGAGCGACGCATTTTCCAGGGTGCGCAGGATTCTGTGGGTTCGCAGGTGATCGGAGTCATCAAGGACTTCCACTTTGCGGGTATACATCAAAATATCGAGCCGCTGATCGTCTATCCGATGGCATCGAATCCCGGCCCAACCGTGGTCGCCCGGGTATTGCCAGGCCGGATTCCGGATGCGTTGGCTGCTGCCGAATCGATCTGGTCCACGGTCTACCCGGACTACCCATTCGGATATTCATTCCTGGACGAGGAATTCCAACAGATCTATCAGCGTGATCAGACCACCGGTCAAGTGGTCAATATTTTCGCCACGCTGGCCATCCTGATCGCGTGTTTGGGACTGTTTGGTCTGGCGTCCTACGCGACGTCACAACGTATCAAGGAAATCGGCGTCAGGAAGGTCCTCGGTGCTTCTGCGCCATCCGTAGTGCGTCTGCTGGTCGTCGACTTCGCCAAGTGGGTCCTGGTCGCAAATGTCTTTGCATGGCCGCTGGCGTGGTACATGTCGTCCCGCTGGTTGGAAGGCTTCGCTTACCGGATAGATGTCGATCCCGTGCTGCTGTTGATTGGCAGCCTGATCGCCCTGGCCATTTCGGTACTGACTGTCTTATCGCAGACGCTGTCTGCGGCGCGGATGAATCCAGCCGTGGCACTTCGATACGAGTAGTTTCCGCGAGCTACCGTTGGAAACCGGGCGCTTCGAACAAATGCTTCACATCATCCGGAGTGAGTACTCGGTCGAAAAACGCCAAGTCGTCGAGCGCCCCCGCGAAAAAAAGAGGGTGCTGGCCCTCTGATGCGACACGCTTACCCAAGACGACCGGGCCGAATCCGTAATCCAACGCCTCTGCGCCTCCCGAATAACTCGGTCTCGGGGCTGGTAGGCCATTGACATATATGGTCATGACGATCACGGACTCAACAGAGTCCACAACCGCCACAACATGATGCCATTCCCTTGCTTCGAGCGGGATATTCGAGTGCAAGGTTTTACGGGAGCCAGACCCCATCAGACCACCGTCACCCACACTCACCGCTGGCGCTCCGGTGTGACTATCGAATGTCAAAAAGACACCGGTATTGTGGCTGTCCTGGAAACTCGTGGTAATCAATCCAGCAGTCTGCCGAGTTTGGTCCAGACTCACCCAATACGAAACGGAAATTGGAAGTGGAATCTGAAGTGCTCGACCTTGGGAGATCGTAGCGAAGTCATCCACACCATCAAACCAGAGAGCCCCAGCACTATTTCCGTGACGATCGGGTACGTAGTGAGGCCCCTCCAATATGGCAAAATGCTGACCACCAGCTGCGTCCTCGGGAGATCCGTCGAAAGGCAGCCACGCCAACAGGTCATCTTCGTAGACGCTTGTCAAGTCCTCTTCCTGGTCGCCTGACCGCTCTCCTCGAGTACTTCGGTCAGCGTCGCGACTCGGAGAATAGATGGTGGTCGAATCGCAACCACCAAATAGAATGGCGCTACCCAGGACCAGAATGAGGAAACTGAGACGACCCACAGGAACTCGACCGTGAAAACAACAGGCAGGATACCTCTTCAAACTAGACAACCGCCTGAACTCTCAAAAGGCATCAATCCCGGCCCCTCCGGACCTTCGACAATGACCTACTCGAACGAGCGCGAGTCTGCTTCGGCAATTACCCAACGGAAGGACAGCATCCGTGGAATCGGGTCCTCTCCGAAGACCACTTTGTAGTAGTCCGTAATGTTCAATTTGCCCCAATGACCATCCCGTGTCTGGAAGACAGCGGTGCGTGAAGGAAGCGCAGTGATGATGTGCGAATTGAAGTCGTAGTGGAACCAGCGAGACTCTGCGTCACTGGGCAACTGCGACGTTCCATCCTCGTCTTCCGAATACCCTTCTTCTGGCGCTGCGTCAACACCGTCGAAAGCCGAGTCCAGCATCTGGGACGGGCCATTGAACTTGACCGATGTGCCCTGGAAGGCTACATCCCAGGCACCAAAGCTCGCTTCCTGCTCAGAGGCGACACGGTTCTCAGCCAGATTGTAAAACACCCAGCCATCGTCAGAAACGTCCACATGCTGGGCAAACTGGGCATCCTGGGCCTGGGCGATTCCTGCGAGTGCAAACAGAATCGCGAACAATGAAGCGTTGATTCGTGTGATGGAACGTGCAATCATGACGTCGATCGGAAGGTTGAAGTAATTGATTCCCAACTCCGTGACTGGGATCATGGCATATTACCTCCCCCCGCCAGCAGGTTCCGAATCTTGAATCGCCTTCACCGATATTTTGGGCTGCTACTCCTCGTAGCAATCAGCTTCGTGGCAGCCAGCTGTTCGCCAGCTCCGCAATCTCCCAACCTCATCATCCTGTTTTCGGATGATGCCGGCTATGCCGACTTCGGATTCCACGGCAGCGACCTCATCCGAACGCCGCATCTGGATCGACTTGCGTCCTCCGGTGTCCAGTTCAGCAATGGCTATGTCACGGCATCGGTCTGCTCCCCTTCCCGAGCCGGTCTCATGACAGGTCGCTATCAGCAGCGCTTCGGACACGAATTGAATCTGCCCGGAAAGCCTGACCCCACGGTCCCGGATTCAATGAGGGGGCTACCGCTTTCCGAGAGAACGATCGCCGACTGGTTGTCCGACGCTGGCTATGCGACCGGTCTGATCGGTAAATGGCACTTGGGCCTGGAGGACCACTTCCACCCCATCAACCGGGGCTTTGACGAGTTCTTCGGGATGCGAAAAGGAAGCGGTCCTTACTACACGGGGCGTAATCAAACGATCGAGGACGGCATGACGCGGGTTCATGCGGATTCACTCGATTATCTGACGGATGAGTTCGGTACGCGCGCCATCGATTTCATCGATCGGAACCAGGAGGATCCATTTTTTCTTTTCGTCTCGTTTACCACTCCTCACACGCCCATGCATGCTCCCGAGGCCATGATGCCTGAGGAGCGACCTCGATTCGAAACCCAGGTCCGAGCACGATACAGCGCCATGATGCGATCCCTGGATGACAATGTGGGGCGCATCCTGGAGGCGCTGGATACCAGAGGCCTCCGAGAGAACACGCTGATCTTCTTCGCGAACGATAACGGAGGCGCCATGCCATTCAATGGATCGTTGAATGCGCCCCTTCGAGGCGCCAAAGGGACAGCGCTGGAAGGTGGTAACCGGGTGCCTTTCGTCATGTCGTGGCCGGGAACGGTTCCGGGCAATCGCATCGTGCACGACCCGGTCATCACGCTCGACATTCTACCGACCTTCTTAGCTGCGGCTGGCGCGCCGATGCCTGCCGATCGAACGCTGGACGGCGCGGACCTGATGCCCCTCCTGACGGGCGTCTCTGAGACCGCACCACACGACACCCTTTTCTGGAAGATGCAGTGGGGTGCTGCTGTCCGCGCTGGAAAATGGAAGCTCGTTCGCACCCCGTCCGAAGAGCACTGGCTGTTCAATCTGGATGAGGACGTCGCAGAAGCCAATGACCTGTCCGAGGATCATCCGGAAATCTTGGAACGTCTTCGATCATCACTGGAAGCCTGGGAAACGACGCATCCGGCGCCCATTTGGCTAATCGACGATGGCTGGCACGCTCGAACCCTCGAGCGGTACGACCAGACGGTGGTGGACGGCTTCGTCAGGAACTGATCGGTCAGGAAGCGAGGTCGGCGCGCCGTACACCTAGGACCATCTACTCCTCGAGGTCCGACCCGTTCATCGCCAAACGATGGGCATCGTGGTAGTGATGGATCAGCTGCGCCCAATCAAAATGCTGGGCGAAGTTCTCGGCACGGTTTCGCTGCGCGATTCGTTGGCGCTGACTCTGCTGGCAGAACTTGAACATCATGTCCGCCAACTGCCGAGCAGATTCGTCGCGCTCTTTTCCTTTCCGATCAACTACATACAGGCCCGCCCGTTGATGCAGGCGACGATACTCAGCTGCGTACGCACCGAATCCTGCCAGGTCTGAGCTGATCGCAGGAATACCCAGAGCCAGTGTCTCCAAAGGCGTGTAGCCCCATGGCTCGTACGAACTCGGGAAGACACCCAGGTGGCAACCGCGGATGAGCTCTTCGTAGTCCATTCCGAACAAGGGGTTGGCTGAGTCAACGAAATCGGGGTGGTAAACGATTTTGACCTTGTCGTGGGCATTGTTGAACAGCTCCAGCTCTCGAAGCTTGTTCAATACTTCGTCTCCTCCATCGTCCAATACGTCATGGGTAACAATGGGCGGAAGCCAGTCCCGATTCCAGGCATGCTGCGCACGGCGAATACGCAGCTTCCAGTAGTCAGGCACCATCTCATTCAAGTCGATATTTCCTCCCGACGCCAGCCGCTCCGTCAGCGTTTTCTGCACCTCATCCGTGACGCTTCGGGCAATGACTTCGAATTCCCTGAACATGTTTGCATATTCCAGCGAATGGACGGCCATGTTCCGAACCGGGCGCTTGGTGATCAGGAGGAAAATCACCGTTTTGGGCGACTTGAGATCCTGGAGACGTTGATTGAGCATGGACAGCGCCTCGAGCGTGAGGTCCATGCCCTTGTTCTTGAACTCGAATCGACCCGATGTGAAGAAGTACAGCGTTTGGGAAAGGTCGAAGGAGTACGATGGAAAGAAGTATCCCATCGTGAATTTGTGCAGCTTGGAGCGATTCTCTGCATGGCGCTGCTGCAGGTAGTGCAGCGCCTGGAAACGTTTGGTATTCAGCCCGTTCGGAACCAACACATCGGGCTTTCTTTCCAGGAGATGGATGCATTCCTGACCCGTGATACCCGAGACGGTCGTGAACACATCTGCGCTCTGTGCCGCGGCTTTTTCCAGTCCATGCTGAGCCGCGATCCCGAATTCCTCTGCAGAGGCCTCGGCGTCAAATTCAGGTAGCCGGCTGTAGAAACGCTCCTCGTTCATTGCCAGATAGCGTCCGATGAGCGTGGCGTGCGTGGTGAATACCGTCCCCCCCTTCCATCCCGCATCTTTCATCAGAGGTAGGGCGACAGCCGCCATCCACTCATGGAAGTGCGCAAGAATCTCGGATTCATCGTGGCAGGCAGCAAAATGTTTGAAAAAGGCCTCGACGCCCACCGACAACGCGACGACGTCCATCACCAGTTCATCATTCCTGGGGATCTCGATTCCAAGAAGGGTCTCGATGCGTTGTGCCTGCGATTCGGCTTGAGGCCGCAGCGGGTCCAATCCGAGGAGAATCGCACGTGGTTGACCGGAGACCTGCCATCGCCCGACCCTCACTTCAAGCCCATCGTTGCGAAGGGCTTCGGCAGCCGTGTCAATCGCGTCCCCAAGGATCTCGTCTTCGAACTCGATGGCGGCTTGCGAGTCGTTCAGGGGACCGAGGAGCGCATACTGTTCTCCCCACTCCTCCACCATGTTCGGCGCCTTGGAGCGAAGCACTGTGTAGATCCCGCCTACTTTATTGCAGACTTCCCATCCGGCCTCGATGAGGTATGTACTTGCTGATCGTTTGGCTGTCATGTGCCTTCCCAGGTCTGTGTTCGGCTCGAGATTCTGATTGACGGGAATCTTTGTGCAAGCACGAAATGCGGGCCTTGATGATCCCAGTCCCGAGTGTCCGATTTCACGTATTCGCCACAGCTCCAAGGTAACACGGCGAACGGCATCCGGACTCAGGGATACCGCAGAAAAGATGCCATCAGCGCCATGAACAACCTATCCAACTCACCCATCCTGTCCGTCTCTGATTTGAGCAAGTCCTACCAGGAAGGCTCAAAGTCCCGTGATGTTCTCCAAGGGCTATCCTTCGAGATCAATCGCGGAGAATTGATCGTGTTGCTCGGACGCAGCGGCTCGGGCAAAAGCACACTGCTGAACATGATCAGCGGGATGGACGCGCCGACATCAGGCTCGATCCGGTTTCAAAACACCGATCTGACATCCCTGACCGAGAGCCAGCGCACGCTCTTCAGAAGGCACTCGATCGGCATCATCTTCCAGTCCTTCAATCTCATCCCCACACTTACAGTCGAGGAGAACATCCTGCTGCCCCTCGAGCTTGATGGCTCGGTTACCCCAGAGCAGCGAAAGAAAGCACTGGATGTTCTGGATGAGGTTGGCCTCGGAGATCGCAATCGCAGTTTTCCCGATCTCCTTTCGGGTGGCGAACAGCAACGAGTAGCCATTGCTCGGGCGTTGGCGCATGATCCCATGCTGATACTGGCGGACGAACCAACCGGAAACCTGGACTTCAGGACGGCCGAGGTGGTCATGACCATTCTTGAGCGCATCGTCCACGACAAGGAGCGCACCATGCTCATCGCCACGCATGATCGCGACATCATCGGTCTGGCAGATCGCGTTCTGGAGCTGCGCGAAGGCGTGCTTCACGAGATCGACCCAACCAGTTACGCGACTCACCAGTCCGGCTCGCTCGCCGGCTGATGGGGGCTTTGAACTACTGACCCGCAGACTCGTCATGTCATCGCAGCCATCGATCCCACCCTTCTGGCCACGACGCATCCTTCGAAGGAGCAGTCGCCGATATCTGGCTCGGCATCCCCTCCTCATGGCCCTCTCCATCCTGGGGGTCGCCGTGGGCGTCGCTGTGGTTGTGGGTATTGATCTGGCGAATACAAGCGCTCGAACGGCCTTCAAGCTGTCCACGGAAACCGTCGCCGGGAGAGCGACTCACGCTCTCGTGGCAGGCAACGGGCAGCTTTCAGACTCGGTGTTCACCAGCCTGAGAGTGGACGTCGGTTACCGTGATTCTGCTCCAGCCATTGAAGGATCTGTCCGCATGGGCGCGCCCGATGGGCAGGTCGTGCAGGTACTCGGGATTGATCCCCTGGCCGAAGAACCTTTCCGCTCCTTTACCGGCGGTCCCCAATCCAACCTGAATCTGGGCCGCTTCATGGGCCAAGTCCCCGCGGTACTCCTCTCTGAGCCCACCGCTTCTCGACTTTCCCTGTCGGAAGGGTCTTCATTCTCCGTGTGGAAAGAAGGTCGTGAAGTCGAGTTGGTTATCGAGGGCTTCCTTCCTTCTGACTCCGACCTGGACGCCGCAGCGCTTGATAATCTGCTGATCACGGATATCTCGACGGCTCAAGCCCTCTTGGCCATGCCAGGCGAATTGACCCGCATTGATCTCATTTTGCCGGACTCGCCCGCAGACGAAGCGGTCATTCAGGAGATCAAATCATGGCTACCTGCTAACGTCGAACTTCGGGCCGCGGCAACGCGAACCGGAACGCTCGACCAGATGACACGAGCCTTTTCCCTGAACCTGACGGCCATGAGCCTGCTGGCGCTGGTCGTAGGCATGTTCTTGATCTACAACACCATGACCTTCTCTGTCGTGCAGCGTCGGCCCCTCCTCGGCAGACTACGCGCGGTAGGGGTCACACGGCGGGAAATGGTGTGGATGGTGTTGGGAGAAGCGGCCATGATCGGCACCGTGGGGTCCATCATCGGTGTGGCAGGTGGAGTGCTGTTGGGCAACGCCCTGGTTGGCCTCGTCACGCAAACCATCAATGACCTCTATTTCGTCGTACGCATCCGGGAATTGGATCTCTCGATGTGGACGCTCCTCAAAGGTATGGCCGTAGGCCTTGGTAGCACGATTCTGTCGGCGTTGCCACCCGCTCGTGAAGCCACGCGAACCTCTCCAAGCATGGTGCTCAAACGGTCGACGTCCGAATCGAGTACCCGCGAGAAGATCCCCAGCCTTCTCATCGCAGGACTGGGCCTCTTGGTACTCGGGGCCGCCATCCTGTGGCTGTCTGGCCAGAGCATCGCATGGAGCTACCTCGGTATCCTCGCGGTGATTCTTGCCTTCGCTTGTTGGACACCTCCATTGGTACTCTGGGGAGCGCGTTTGATGCGACCCGTTCTGGGTCGATTCTTCGGAATCATTGGCCGCATGGGAGCCTCCGGCATTGAGCAGTCCCTGAGTCGATCTGCCATAGCCGTTGTGGCCCTTACGATTGCGGTTTCAGCCACAACAGGCGTTGGAGTCATGGTGGACTCCTTTCGGACGACCGTGAACACCTGGCTGACGTATTCGCTTGAAGCGGACATCTACATCTCTCCTCCCGGGGATGTATTCCGCAGGAACGACGCCACCATTCTGAAAACGGCAGAAGAGAGCATCCGCACGGCCCCGGGCGTAGCCGAGGTCTACTCGGTTCGAACCGCTCGCGTCACGATCGATGGCCGCGAGTCGGATCTGATCGTCACGGAGCCCCGTCCTCGTGAACTTGAGCCCGGTCGGTACAAGAGTCGCATGTCGGGGGATCATCGCTCAGCCATGCGAGAGCGTGATGTAGTGATGGTTTCGGAACCCTATGCGTTCCTCTACAACGTGGATGTCGGCGATACGCTGGAGATTGTGACGAAAACAGGACCGACACCATTCGAAGTCGGTGCGATTTACTACGACTACGCTTCGGACCTGGGACTCGTGCAGATGACCCGGTCGCGATACGACATTCATTTCGATGACCCACTGGTATCCGGTCTGGCTGTTTACGTCGAAACGGGCCTCGACCCTTCCGCGATCACAGAAGACCTCCGGACCCGCACCGCCTCCATCCAGGGGCTGAATATCCGATCGAACCGCGATCTGCGTCAGGCTTCGCTCGATGTGTTCGACCAGACCTTCACCGTCACGACCGTCTTGCGACTGTTGGCCATCCTTGTGGCTTTTGTAGGCGTGTTGACCGCATTGATGGCCCTCCAGCTGGAGCGTTCCCGGGAGCTGGCGGTGCTTCGGGCCAACGGTATGACCCCAGGGCAAGTCGGACGGATGATCACCGTCCAGACCTCCTCGATGGGACTGCTGGCAGGGATTCTGTCTGTGCCACTGGGTTTGGTCCTTGCATGGCTGTTGATCTATGTGATCAACCAACGCTCGTTCGGCTGGACGCTCCAATTCCAGATCGACGGCGCGATTCTGCTGCAGGCTGTCCTCTTGGCCATTGTAGCTGCTGCTCTCGCGGCCATTTATCCCGCCATCTCCATGGGGAAAACGAACCCGACCGAGGCATTGCGAACAGAATGAGACGATCATTGAACAAGATGCAGAATGCGCGTCTGCCGATGGCTGGTATGGCCGTGGCTTGGCTGCTGGTTGTGGGAGTCGTTATTGCGGGCTGCGGTACAGCACCGACGCCGGAAAACCAGGATGAACCTCTCGAGCTCGCCGCAGCGATGGGCGGCGACACGTTGGGATACGCACGCGCGGACCAGGTTCGGGAATTTGATTTCCCGACGGACTACGGCGCGCATCCGGACTACAAAACCGAGTGGTGGTACTTCACGGGAAACCTGTTCTCTGACGAAGGCCGCCGATTTGGCTACGAAATGGTCGTCTTTCGCACCGCCATGGCGCCGGAGGACACCACTCAAACGCCAATTGCATCCGACTGGACCACACGACAGCTTTATATGGGTCACTTTTCGCTGGCTGATCCTGAAACGGGCGATTTCCACGCGTTTGAGCGATTCAGCCGCGGTGGTGCTGGGCTGGCAGGGGCTGAATCTCCTCCCTTCCGGATCTGGCTGAACGACTGGACGATGGCTTCGATGGATGCATTCAATCCTGACGAACTGTTCCCTATTCGCTTGCAGGCTCAAGAAGACGGTGTTGCGATCGACCTCACCCTGAACGCGATCAAGCCTATCGTCCTTCAGGGAGATCGTGGCTGGGACCCGAAAGGTGCTGGCGCAGGAAATGCCAGCTACTACTACTCATTCACCCGAATGGAAACGACAGGGACCGTCACGATTCCGGATGGCACGTTCGACATCACCGGGCAGAGTTGGAAAGACCACGAGTGGAGTACGTCAGCGCTTGGTCCAGACGAAACGGGTTGGGACTGGTTTGCCCTTCAGTTGGACGACGGTCGAGACATCATGTACTACCAGCTGCGTCGTGAAGACGGATCGGTCAGCCCATTTACGGGCGGTTCATTCATCGAAGTGGACGGGTCGAAGCGGCACTTGACCACAGGCGAAGTGGAGCTGATCGTGCTGGACACCTGGCAAAGCGATGTCAGCGGCGCTGAATATCCCGTTCGCTGGGAGCTGAACATCCCGGCCGAAGACCTTGCATTGGAGATTAGTGCTGTTCAACCCAACCAGGAGCTAAACGTCTCCGTGCGATACTGGGAAGGGGCCGTGGACATTTCCGGCAGGTATGGAGACCAGCCCGCAAGTGGCGTCGGGTACGTTGAGCTGACGGGGTACGACACACAGCAGCTCCCGCAGTAGGGACGGTAAGCCCTGGCGCAACCCTGGGCAAACCCCCACAGAATGCAAAAAGCCGGCTCTTCGCAAGAAGAGCCGGCTTTTCCTTTGCTTCGCAGCATTGCTGATCGGCAATGTGCCCAGGAGAGGACTCGAACCTCCACGTCCTAATGGACACTAGGTCCTGAACCTAGCGCGTCTACCAATTCCGCCACCTGGGCCTGTAGACTTCCGTTCCCGTCCGGAGAACAGCGAAACGGACGCCAATGGTACGACAAAAAGCGGGCGCAGGTCAACCCGGATTCCTCTTTTCGCAACCCCTTCACGACTCATACGATACACGCAGAAGTCGGAACTGCTGGTGCTGTATGTCCGACAACCGTATCATTGCGGCGAGGCAAACGGAATGCACGCCTCGCCCTGATCGTCTCCGACTTGTAACCCTGCTCACCCCACTCTCGATCGCATGCGTCGTCTATCTCCGCTCCTTCTGCTGATTCTCATTGTTTCGCCGGCCTTCGGTCAGTCGCAGATTCCTGAAGCTCCATCGTTCGAAGCCGTTTTCACCGATGCTGCTCCTCGCGTCGATGGTCACCTGGACGACGCAATTTGGGATCAGATTTCGCCCATGGATGATTTCGTCCAACGCTGGCCCAACGAAGGCGCCGAGCCGACAGAATACAGCTGGGCAAAAGTGGCTTACGACCGCGACAACCTGTATTTCGCATTCAACTTCACGGACAAAGAGCCGCATTTGATCCGCGCCAAGAACATGGAGCGCGGCGGACGAAACGACCGCGACGATCACGCCTACATCGGGATCGACACCTTCCTCGATGGACGCAATGCCTTCCTGTTTGAGATGAATGCCCTGGGCACGCAGGATGACGCGCTTATCGCTGACGAGAACATGACAATCGACTCCTATTCGTGGGATGCCGTGTTCGCCAGCGAAACGCAGATCACGGACAAGGGATGGACGATGGAAGTACGGATTCCTTTTCGCCAATTGCGATTCCCGGAGGGTGATGAACTGACATTCGGCCTGTTCATGCGTCGTACGGTCAACCGCAAGAATGAAATCCAGAACTGGCCCCTCATCCCGCTTACCTATGGTTCGGGCTATTCGGACGACATGAAGACAGTATCCCGTTATGGGCGACTGACTGGCATCAAGAATATTCGCCGAGGCAAGAACATCGAGTTCAAGCCGTATATCATTACCGGTGCACAGGAAGTCCGTCCCGATCTTCGCTTCGAGCGAACCGAGTCAGATAATAGCTACGATGCGGGATTCGATGTCAAGTACGGCATCACGTCCAACCTGACGCTCGACTTCACCGTCAATACGGACTTTGCCCAGGTCGAAGCTGACAATGCGCAGGTCAACCTGACACGTTTCTCCCTCTTCTTTCCTGAAAAACGAGAGTTCTTCCTCGAGCGTTCAGGCATCTTTGAGCATGGCGATTCCCGTCGCACACAGACGTTCTTCTCCCGTCGGATAGGATTGACGGAGTCGATTCTGGCGGGGACACGGCTGACCGGACAGGTCGGACGCTTCAACGTCGGTGTATTGAACATCGAAACGGGTCCGGCGGAAGGTACGCTGGGTGAAAAGCTCGGCCGAATCTTCGGCGATGAGTCGGCAAACAACGCCGTCGCACGCGTCCAGACAAACTTCGGCCGTCGAGGCTCGGCAGGTGTGATCCTGACCAGCTACGATCGCGGTGACGACTGGAACAGAGCCATTGGATTCGATGTGCGCCAGCGCTTCGGATCGGCATCCAGCGCCGATGTGTGGTTCACCAACGTGACGGACGACAATCCGGACCATGAGGACTGGGCAGGATCGGCAGCCGTCTCGTTCCGCAACGACATCTACGGCGCCTCCCTCTCCTACACGAGCGTTGGTGAGAACTATCGCCCTGCGCTCGGCTTCGTACGCCGTCGCGACATGCGACAGACGATCAGTACGGCCACGTACTCACCGTTCTTCGATAATGGCCCATTCCGCCAGGGAACGGCCCACGTGATGGGTATTCACACGAATGGACAGGACGGTGAATTGCAGTCCTGGTCCGTGAATCCATCCATCGGGCTCACCTCCCAGGCTCGGATGCAGGTCCGCCTTTCAGGCTCCCATGAATTCGACCGATTGGAAAGTGGTTTCCGGATTCGTCCTGATGCTGAAATCCGTCCGGATGACTACACGTTTACGCGTATCGGTGCTCGCTTCAATACCGACCCCGGCAAGCGCCTTTCAGGTGGTGCCAACTTCGAAACGGGTGGCTTCTATGGTGGTGACCGCTTTGACTGGGGCGTCAACGCCGGCTGGCGTCAGTCGAAATACCTCACGCTGGGTGCAAACCTCAGCAAGAGTGACGTGGACCTGCCTATCGCGAACGGTGAATTCAGTGCTACCACGGCGTCTGTGGACATCCTGGCCAGCGTGAGCCGCAAGCTGTTCGCCAAGGCCCTGATCCAGTATGACAACTTCTCGCGCGATGTGAATGCGAACATTCGCATCAACTGGATCCATACGCCGGGCTCGGACCTCTTCCTCGTGCTGAACACGTCCTGGCACGCTACCGGCGACAATGAGATGCTCTTCGACCCTCGTGCTGACTTCCTGATGAACAGCACGGTCGGGGTTGCCAAGCTCACGTATCTGATCTTGCTCTAAACGGAGTTGGGCGGCGGATGAAATCCGCCGCCCAAACAGCTTCCGTCGAGGTCTCAACTGCGCGCACGAGCCGGTTTGGCGCTACTGGATGTTCGACTCTTCCTCGACAGACCGGAGATCTTTCGTCTTTGGATGAGTCGCCATCAGCTCTCCAGTGGGTTCATAGAAGGACAGGCTGACGATCTTCCCGTCTTCATCCCTGTTGAACTGAAACTCCGGGATGGAGTGGCCTCCCTGTGCTTGGACGACGGCTCCAGGTGGAATAACGATTTCGAATCGATCATCGCCGAGATATCCCAGCTCGACTGAATTCTGCATTCCCGTTCGGAAGTAAGTAAGCACGCCGTCGGCGAGCTGCACGTCGCGGCCTTCGTAGGATCCCTGGTATTCGGCTAGATCAATCTTCTCTTCTTCAGCGTCCTGGGCGAGGACTGTGCCGGGAATGAAGGCAAGTGCCATCAGCACGGCAAACAGGATGGATGTGAATCGATACATCGTCAGTGTTGGAATGGTTGTGGTTGATACCACCCCACAATATGACCGCAACATGCGCGTTAACCTGACGAATACCTCTCGGAAACCAGTTTTTCCGCCGTTGTTATGGAATCGTCAGCTTCTCCCTCGGGCTCATCCCCCTTCACGCCTTTCATTCTAGGCGGTGTCCGCGTAGATCCCGGTCTAAACGCTGTGTCGTGCGGGTCTACTATCGTCACGCTCGAACCTCAGGTGATGCGTTTATTGCTTTTTCTGAGCGATAACGTGGACGCCACGTGCAGTCGTGAGAATATCATGAGCTCGGTGTGGCCTGAGAGCGAACCCAATGAGGAAGCCCTCACCCAGGCCATTTCGAAACTGAGGAAGGCGCTTGGCGATGCTGATCGCTCAATCGTCACGACTGTCCGCAAGGTGGGCTATCGATTGAACGGGCCCGTGACGCGAGACAACGCGATCGAGGGAGAAGGCGAAGACATTGAAGCTGCTTCTCGCACGGATTCCCTTGTCACCGATGACTCGCCGCCGGCGAATGAAGACCGGGCCGCCAGCGGCAGCTTGCGTCGCGCACTTACCCCTAGACACTGGATTTGGAAAGCGGCTGCAGTAGTCCTCGTTGGCTTCGCCATCAGCCGGTTCAAGGTCGTGGCCGTTCATCATGACGGCGTTGATGGACCGCGTATGGTCGCTGTTCGCATGATGGACGACGGCACCATGATCCGGTCTCACACGATCACGATTGATGCTGACTCTCTGGACGGACAGACGATGTCGTGGACGGCGAAGAAGTCGATTGTCCTTCCCGCAGATGCTACCGTTCTTCCGGAGCTTCCGCTGCACATAATGGAATTCGAAATCGAACGGGACGGTGAAGAATCTGACTGACCCCTTTGATGACTCAGGGATAAACAGAACGAGCGGGGCGCAGCTGATGCTGCGCCCCGCTCGTTTTAGCTACCTCATTTACGATCAGTCCGTCGATTCCTCCGGAATGAATCGCGTCATGCGCATGATGTCGTCCGAGAAGAATCCCGGATCGCCCATGTGTCGCTCAACATACTGACGGACGTCCCGCGAGCGAGTCATTTGTGCCATGGCATCGCTGTAGTGAGCATCCTCAATGCCGCGGATCAGCAGGACATCGGGAGATTCGAGCTCATACTGGAAAAAGAACCACTCTCGACGATCATCCTCGTCACAATTGACGCACTGCATGTTGGCAAACAGATAGGTGTCCAGATCGGACGAGAAGACACGCATACGAGCGGTGTCGTCTTCGTCGTCCTGGGTCTCCCATTCGACATAGTACTCGTGGTCATTGAAGGCCCAGATCCGAAGCCACGCCGCGTCGTCGCCTTCGCCAGCCGCGTACCACGTACCGGTTACGGCCATATCGACCGCCATTTCGTCTGGTTCGCCAAGAGGCGCACCTGCCCCCTCGCATCCAGTCAGGACAAGTCCTGCAATCAGAAATGAGGTCAACGCCAGCCGGCGAACGAAGGAGTGATGGGTGGAAGTGAAACTCATGAACAAACATCCGCCCTGATTGGGGCATTGGTTATACGGTTCCACTCACTAAGCCGCTAACGTCGCTTCAGCGGTAACCCCCCACGGGAGAATTCATCCAGGAGCGTTGTCCGGGGACGAATCGAGCCACTAGGTCCGACTAGTCTTTCGCGAACGGGCCGAAAGGGATGTCTTCCTTGTGCAGCCAAAGCGTAACAGCGCTGCAGATGGTGACGACAATGGCCATGCCGAAAAGCGTACCGCCATCTCCCTGTACTTCGATGCCGAGGACGAACAAGTGGCTGAGAATGGCTCCAGCCATGACGCCGAGCGCGATGCCTGCCCCCATCCAAGCACGAGACGGTACCAACAGTAGAAGGCCAGCTACGAGTTCGACTATTCCGCTACCAATGCGGCCCCACGGTTCGGCTCCCATCTGCTCGAAAATCCATACGCTCTCGGGCGCTCCGGTGAATTTGAAGAACAGAGTCTGGAGGAGAATGACCGCAGCGACGATTCGAACGATCCAATCAAGAGCTTTCATGGAAGTGACGGGATGGTGATGATTGACGGGTTCATGCAACGAGCTTGGGTGTCCCTTCTCGGAAATCTGTTGCAGAAGTTGAAAAGGTCGCAAAGAGGGTTGTCCTCTGCAAAACAACGTCCTATCTTTGCGCCCGCTTCCGCTACTACGAAGCACACTCCTCGGTAGCTCAGCGGTAGAGCATGCGGCTGTTAACCGCAGGGTCGTAGGTTCGAATCCTACCCGGGGAGCCAAGAAAGGCAGACCAGCATTCGCTGGTCTGCCTTTCTTTTTTACAGGTAGGGAGATCGGCATTCGCCGGTCTCCTTTTTTGTTTAATGGAAGGGTCGAGAGCTGTACCCGAGCGAAGGATATCCCCTCCGCCCCCTATCTTCCAGAATCACAAACCCTTCGGTTCCTACCCAAAACTCCGGAATGGAGTCTTCGACTTCCACTGACACCTCCAACTCGACAGCCACGAACGCCGATTCAGGCTCGTCCCGGGGCGATTCTGCCAATCTGAATGGCGGCCACGGGTTCGGAACGCTTCCCGTTTTCTTTGCGGGTATCAGCACGATTCTCGGCGCAGTCATGTTTCTGCGGTTCGGGTATGCGGTTGGAAACGTAGGCTTGCTGGGCGCACTGGCCATCATTTTCCTCGGACACCTGGTCACAATCCCGACCGCCCTGGCCATTGCGGAGATTGCCACCAACCGGAAGGTGGAAGGCGGCGGTGAGTACTTCATCATCTCCCGCTCGTTTGGTACCTCGATTGGTGGGGTAATCGGAATCTCGCTTTTCCTGTCCCAGGCGGTGTCGGTGGCCTTCTACATGATCGCCTTCGCCGAGGCGTTCAGTCCGGCTGCGCCGTGGATTGAGGAGACGTTGGGCTTCGGCTATGACCCGCGATTGATCTCCTTACCAGCTACCCTGGCCTTGATCGGTCTGATGCTTACAAAAGGCGCTGCTCTTGGCGTCAAGGCGCTCTACACGGTGGTGGCGACTCTTACGCTATCCCTGATCATGTTTTTCCTGGGCTCGCCCGTCGAGGGATTTGACCCCTCTCAGGTCAGCCTTTCCAGCGGTCTGGCAGACGCCGATCCATTCTTCCTCGTGTTCGCTATCGTCTTCCCTGCATTCACGGGAATGACGGCCGGCGTCGGACTTTCTGGAGATCTGGCAAACCCTCGAACCTCCATCCCACGCGGTACGCTGGCCGCGACGGTCGTGGGCATGCTGGTCTACATCTTCATCGTGTTCAAGCTGGTCTATTCGGCGCCCGCAGAATTGCTCGACTCCGACCAGCTAGCCATGTCCCGCATCGCAGTCTGGGGCCCCATCATATTCATCGGGCTGGGTGCGGCTACCCTCAGCTCGGCCATCGGCTCCATTCTGGTTGCACCGCGCACCCTGCAGGCGCTCGGTGGTGATGGCAGCGTTCCGTTCCGCAGTGCGAATCCATGGCTGGCAGCCGGTAATGGTCCGGTCAACGAGCCACGAAATGCCACGCTGGTGACGGGCGCCATCGCCATGGTCATCGTGCTCCTCGGAAACGTGGATATCGTGGCGCGGCTGATATCCATGTTCTTCATGGTGACGTACGGTGCTCTCTGCGCCATCAGCTTCCTGGAGCACTTCGCAGCACGTCCCTCCTATCGACCGAGCTTCCGCTCACGCTGGTACATCAGTTTGTTTGGAGCCGTCATGTGTGCGCTGATGATGTTCCAGATGGATCCCATCTTCGCGCTGGCGGCCATCCTCGTCATGACAGGGCTCTACCAGGTCGTCAAACGCTCTCACGTTGGCTCAGACGACCTCGCTGCCATGTTCCAGGGTGTGATGACACAGACATCGCGCTACATGCACATCCGGCTGCAGCGTCGTCGCAGGCGGGTCAATGACGATGAGTGGCGGCCGAGCGTCATCATGGTCAACGACAGGACGTTCGACAGACGCAGCCCACTCGAGTTCATGCGATGGATGTGTCATCGCCACGGATTCGGGACGTATCTGCATTTCATCAAGGGGACGCTGAATTCGAAGTCGTACCGCGAGGCCCAATTGGTCCAAGCCAAGCTGGTCAAGATGGCCCGTACCCAGAAGTCACCGGTATACATGAACACGATCATCAGTCCTTCGATGATCAGCGCGCTGGCGCAGAGTCTTCAGGTACCTGGGGTTTCCGGACTCAGCAATAATGCGGTGATGTTCGAGTTTTCGCAGAACGATCCGCCCGAAGTTGTCACCGATGTGGTTAAATGGTGTGATTTCGCCGCATCCACCCGGATGACGCTCATGGTATTGCGCCACGGCGACCTGCATTTCGGCGAACACAAGACCATCCACATCTGGCTCACCTGGAACGATCAGGAAAACGCCAACCTGATGATCCTGCTCTCCTACATCCTGCTGGGACATCCGGCCTGGAATGAGGCTGAAATCGAGGTATTCGTGGCCCTTCCAAGAGATCAGGTCGATGAGCGTCGCGAAGAATTCGAACGCCTCATGACACAGGGCCGATTGCCCGTTTCGGAGAAAAACATTCGCTTCTTCCCCACCAACAACGTGGATGCTTTCCGACGACTGGTTGTGCGCTATTCCGGCTCGGCCGACCTCACCGTGGTCGGATTCGACATGGAAGGTCTCGAGGAACGCAAGGAAGACGTGTTCCGGAATCACCCTGATCTGGGTGATATCCTCTTCGTGCACACGCCGCGCCAGATCGCGATGGAATAGTCAGGTGAACTGACGCGGGTGATACGCTCGTCACGCGAATCCTCAGATCAGGACAGGCCGACCGTCTTTCCGTCCTCATCGATGTCGATGCGCATGAACGCCGGAATGGCTGGGAGGCCCGGCATGGTCATCATGTTGCCAACCAGCGGATAAATGAACCCGGCACCCGCGCTCGCCCGAACTTCTCGAATCGGCAATGTGAATCCTTTCGGCGCACCTTTCAGAGTCGGGTCATGAGACAGTGAAAGGTGGGTCTTGGCCATGCAGATCGGGAGGTTGCCGAATCCCCCATCCTCATAGGCCTGGATCTGCTGATTCGCTTTCGCCTCGTACGACACACCGTCAGCTCCGTACACCTCGCGCGCGATCAATTCAATCTTCTCCTTGATGGACAGTTCGACGTCGTAAAGAAGGCGGAATTCGTTGGGCTGCTGTCCTGCCTTGACGACGGCACGCGCCAGGTCTTCTGCACCCTCACCTCCCCTGACGACGTGATACGAAGCTACCGCATCAGCAGCGCCCGCTTCGATCGCAGCGTTGCGCACCATGTCGATCTCGGCCTGCGTATCGGTTGGAAATACGTTCACCGCACACACGACGGGGACCCCGAACTTGCGCGCGATTCCGATGTGCGCCTTGAGGTTGGACAGGCCCGCCTCGAGTAGTCCGAGATTCTCCTCAACATACTCGCGAGGCAGATCCCAGCCTGCAACCACCTTGGAGCCGCCCCCGTGCATCTTCAGCGCTCGAATGGTGGATACCAGCACCACGACGTCAGGCGTCAGACCCGATGCCCGGCATTTGATGTCGAAAAATTTCTCCATGCCGATATCCGACCCGAAGCCCGCTTCCGTGACCACGTAGTCCGCGAGCTTCAGTGCGACCTGGTCCGCAACCACGGAATTCGTACCGGTCGCAATGTTGGCGAAGGGTCCCGCGTGCACGAAGGCCGGCTGACCTTCCAGGGTCTGCATGAGGGTAGGATTGATGGCCTCCTTCATGAGGACCGTCATGGCCCCTGCCACTCCCAGATCTTCGGTGGTGACCGGCTCTCCTGTGTGGCTGTAGGCCACGACAATGCGACCAATTCGCGCTCGCATGTCTTTGAGCGCGTCCGCGTACGATTGTCCGGTGACCAGCGCGAGGATGGCCATGATTTCCGAAGCCACGGTGATGTCGTAGCTGGCTTCGCGCAGGAAGCCATCGGCTTTCCGACCTTGACCAATAGTGATGTCACGCAGCGAGCGATCGTTGGCGTCGACAACGCGATTCCAGGTGATGGAATGTGGGTCGATATCCAGACGCGGCAATCCATCCGGGCGTTCGTCGCTCTGGGTCCGCTGCTTCCACCGATCTCCCGGATAATTGCGCTCGTGCATCATCCGGGTGTCGAGTGCGGCGGCGCACAGATTGTGCGCCGCCGTGATGGCGTGAATATCGCCCGTGAGGTGCAGGTTGAAGTCTTCCATCGGAATCACCTGCGAATATCCCCCTCCCGCTGCGCCACCCTTGATCGAAAAGGTGGGCCCCATGGAAGGCTGACGCAGACAGACAATGGATGACTCACCAATCTGGCCGAGGCCTTGCGTCAGGCCAACAGCAGTGGTGGTCTTGCCTTCACCCAATGGTGTGGGTGTGATGGCCGTCACGACGACATATTTCCCGTTCTCACGATCCCGAAGCCTGCTGATCACGTCGAGGTGCACTTTGGCTTTCTGCGTCCCGTACGGGATCAGTTCTTCTTCCAGCAAGCCCATGCCTTCGGCGACCGAGCTGATCGGCTTGATGTCGGCCGCCTGGGCGATGTCGATGTCAGAAGGAAAGGGCTTCGAACTCATGGTATGGTGTGCTGGGTGGTCGGGTACGGATTCTCGACGGCCAAAAGTCGGCCAACGGCCATGGGGTGTATAGCGTTGCGTTGCAAGGCACGCAAGCTTACGTCTTTTCCACGTCGAAGACTGTAGGGAATCCAACCACAGTATCCGGAAGTCGCCAACACAGGTCAGGATTCCCTTCTAGCGGAAGCTGCTGCAGACCGGACTTGCCTACTGGAGCGCCGCGATTTCTTCCATCAGGCGCTCGTTGATGGTGATCGACGCTCCTTCCCGTAGCTCCGCGACCAGCTCGTACTCCGCCACAAACGGCCGGAGACGGCGAGCGATATCTGCTTGATCGCGCTCCCAGTCGGGGGTGATCTGCTGCCGGTCAAGAATGCGGATAGCGGCCCAATCGTCGCGCCGACCCACAAACACGGTCGAATCGACGGGCACCGTCGCTACATAGGGGGACCACTCAGGAATCGTCTCCAATCGCACATCGCGCATCTGGATGGGCCAATCGACTCCCGATTCGACGGCCGCCTGCAGTGCTTCGGGCGAAACGGCGGTCACCGCGTCAAAGGACAACGATGCCATTCGGCGATTGGCCCAGCCCAGTCGATCAAAGGCGAGTCGGATGAGAGACGTGTCCACCTCGACCTCTTCAGTTCGAAGAGCCTCCCTCAACTGACGCGCCTTTTCCAATCGGACGCGCCGATCCACCTCAATCTCCCACTCTTCATCCCGCAGACGCTCTTCCTCTCCGGCTCTCGCAAGAGCTTCATTCCGTAGTGCACGACCCACAGAGGCTGCTGTTCGCTCCCTGGCTTCCCGCTGAGGGAGTGACTCGAACCAGAAGGCATAGTCACCGGCGGTGAAGGCTTGCATCTCCCCTTCCCACTCATAGGTCAGGAGCGGCGTGGAAGGATCGACGTCCCGTTTCCATGAGTCGTCAATCCGTGAGACAACCATCCCTCCCAGATCCTCAGGAGTCGGGTCAATCGCATTGATGAGGTCATTCAATGCTCCGATGGCAGGCGCGTTGACGGTGACGTCCAACTGGGACATGAACGACTGCACGAACCGGTCACCTTCGAGTCTGCGCCGACGTTGACGGTACTGACTGGATAGCCCGCTCCTCCGGGTGAGGTATGCTGATTCTGTCAGAAGCGGTTCCTGGATGATGTTCTCCAGGAAAATGATGTGATAGCCATAGCGCGTCCGTACAGGAGCAGACCATGTACCCGGCTCCATGCTGAAGGCCATCTCGGCAAAGGCATCGTCGACCGAATAGTACCCGACAGGGCCCAGGTATCCAGCCATGGAGTCCACGTCCGCCAGCCCGTACACATCACGCGCTTCTTCCAGAAAAGGCACACCAGACTGAAGCCGTGCATAGGAGGCCTGAGCTTGCTGAAGGGATGTGAAATAAAGGTGCCGGACAACCCGTTTCGACTGGTCCTTGATATACGCCTGGCGAAGCTGGACGTCCGTCGGAGCCGTCATCGTGTCCAGGAGCGCCGTTTCAAAAAAGCGGGATCCCAGCTCTTCTTTCTCAATCCGAAGCAGCGTCTCGCGGAATGCTTCCGTAGTGTCCCGTCTCTCGACTGAAAACTGCTGGGCCAACAGAATGGCATCGATCAGCTGCTCCAGATGAGCGGCCCGGGCCACGGCCGTGTCATTCGAGCCCGATCGAACCAGAAAGTCGATGTACGTCTGCTCGAACCAGGAAACACTGATTCCAAAATCATCGACCGTAGCCACAATCCTGGGATCGCGATCCGGACCCGGTCCGGCATCGCCTGATCCACAACCGGCGATGAACAGCAAAAGCGCCAGGCACCAAATAGGTGCCTGGCGCGAGATGATGCCGTTATGGGGGGCGCGTTTCGTGCTCACATCAGAAGTAAATGCGGAAGTCCATGGTCTGCGAGGAGTCCAGAAGATCGAACGGGACGTATGCGTAGTCAAATCCGAAGCGCACACCGGAGAGCTGCAGATCGAGGCCCGCACCATAGGACAGGTGCGAATCGACATTGTCGATGAACGCGTCCTTGTACCCCGCACGGGCGTTGAACGTCAGCATCCGGGTCATGTACTTGAACTGAGCGCCGAAGTCACCATTGAGGTTGTTGTCGTTCGTCTGGTTGGCATCAGCCAGAATGACCAGCTCGGTAGCGTCGGTCTTGATGACCGGGAGCGAAATCCCAAACTTGAACGACATGGGCAGATCCCACGCATCCATCTTGATGCGCGCGGGGATGCTTTCTGACGACCCGTCATGCTGCGGATCGAGATCGACCTGGATCTCAGAGTTGATGCCGCGCATCGTCATCTTCCCGCCGAAGTTCATGATGGAGGCAGCCACCTTGAGACCATTGAAGTAATCCGTCAGCAAGACGAATCCGACATCAATGGCCATCGTGCGTGCCCGCATGTCCCGAATGGACTGGCGAACAAGCTTCGTGGTACCACCAAAGTAGAAGTTCGGCGTCAGCGGCATGGCGTAGGTCAGACCCACGCTGAGGTCGGCCGCGCTGAAGGTCTCTCCCGTTCCCTCCGGGCGAGCGATCGTGCGGACCTTCATGGAGCCGTAATCGACCGAGGCGATGCTCAGACCAACTACACCGGATCCACCGGCCGGAATGGTCAATCCAGCTGTGTTGTAGGTGATGCCGGCAATCCACTCGTTGTTGGAGAACATCAGGCCACTGCGCTGGCCAGAGCGATGCGCAATGGCAGCTCCTCCCGGATTCCAGAACAGGGCGTCTGCGCCCGTTGCCGTGGCTGTGTACGCGTGACCGAGCGAAAGACCCGGTGCTCCAGCTCCAAGCGTCAGGAACGTCGCAGCCGTCGTGCCGACACGACTCTGATCGTCACTCTGCCCCGAGTCCTGGGCATATGTCGATCCAACGAGGGCAAACAGGATCAGTAAAGAGATTGTACGTCGCATGATGAGCCTCCCTATTTGACGACGGCAAATTTGCCGACGTGCTCGCCGATACCGGGAGCCTTGACGTGATAGATGTACACCCCGAATGCAATGTCCTGTCCTCCGCGGGTCTGAAGATCCCAGAACACAGAACCATTGTCTTCGGCCGAATTATGCTCGATCTCATCCACCAGTTCACCCCGCAGGTTGAAAATCGAGATGGTTGCCTGCTGAGGCAGGTTGATGAACTGCAAACGACGTTCGCCGCGACCGGATATCTGGCTACGCTGCTCAAAGCCGGAACCACCCACATAGGGGTTTGGCACAACGCCGATATCATCGAGCTCTTCCTCCGCCAACTGCACGTCCACAAAGGGCTCACGCAGCGTGAACTGGAAGTAGTCGCCCGTGTGGAATTCCTTTTTTGGCGTGATGCGCAGGACAGTCCCGGGCCCAGGGGCTGTGGGAGTAGCACCATCCGGAGTTGAGAAGGACACACGATGCCTGAACTTGCGTTGGAATCCTTCACGATCCACAACGATCAAGTCGTCCTCGACGTCGAATTCGCGGTTGTTGTTGAGATCCTGGATCAGCAGCTCGACCACCTGATTGGTGGTGGCATTCAAGGCGAAGACCGGTACTGTTCCGTTGAGGAACCCGATTCCGAAACGCGGCAAGCGATACGTCGAATCCGCCGGGTTCACCCAGTGGACCTCGTAATCGTAAGTCGTTGGAACGTGCAGGCTGGTTGAATCAGGGCGAACATTGGCAATCCAGTTCGTCGAGACACCGTCCAGCGTTGTGGGGTCAAGGTTCACAAGCTCTGAAGCGGTGCCTGCGCTTCCCACGTAGCCCGTCTGCTCTTCGACAAACTCCAGGGCACCGGCCTGAACTTCGTAGTTCTCCACTTCGACGATGAAGCCATCCACCATCGGGGGCTCATCGATCAACGCGTTGTTGCGAACGCGAATCTCGTTGGTTGCCATGTCCACGATGTCGAATGTCGTCGTCACCTGGATATCCGCATTCGGATTGTCGCTGTCCTCACTCTTGAAGACGACGCGGTACGGATTGTTGGCCTTGATGTCGGCTCCTGAAATGATCCGGACTCCCATGCTTCCCGCTCCGACCCCTTCAGTGATCTGGGACAGATCCTCATTGACGGTTCCATCGACGAAACCGGCAGGTTTGCTTCGAGGAACGACGATAGCCGCATTTTGGGAGACACCGAGGACGTTCCCAGCCAGGTCCACGGAGATGTTGAAGATGTTCTCCTGTGGGTCAATTACCGGCTGACCGTCCTCCTGGATACCCCGATCGTACGCGACGAGTGCGTAGTAATACGTCATCCCGTTGCTCACGTCATCATCGACGAAGAAGAATGAAAGACCGGAGTTGTCGCCAAGGTCGTAGACGGCCTCATTTTCCAGGACCGTCACCGGACCTGAGATGTCATTGACCAGATCCCACTGCCCGATCGGCTCCATGAACGTCGGCGTACCGTCGACATTGGTGATCGTGCGGGCATCGGTCAGCAGTGGGTTCGTTCCCTTGTAGAGGCGGTAGCCCTCGAAGTCGAACTCCTGGCTGAACCGGTCGAAGCTGGCCACGGAAGTCGTATCCCACGTGAGGACCACACGACCATCACCCGGAATGGCCGTCAACGTCGGCAGGAATGGAGCCTGAGCAAAGTTGTAGTCCGCGTCGTAGATGCTCTGGACCGTGCGGCGATTCTTGAAAAAGTCCTGCTCATCCTCACCAAAGACCCAGGCCGTCGAGAAGAAGTCCGTACGCCCCGCAAACAGGTTGACAGGTCCCGAAACGAAGAGCAGGAAGGGCTCGATGTCCGCCTCAAAGGCATCTGCAGGCGTTCCGAGTGGGAACTGGGCGAAGTTCAGGATGCGGTCGAACATCCACGTGTCCTCGCGCAGGTTGTCCCCATTCTCGTAGAATGGACGCGATGAAAGGTCGAACCCAGTCAGACCGATCATGTCGGATTCTGCCACGTCGAGCTCATCGAAGTTGGGCTCTCCCGGATCGGGCATGCCGTTGGCTTCTCCTTCATCCGGACCCGGATAGTTCAGGTCGAACGGCCCTTTCCCATCAAGTCCAACGTCGTTGTTCACGGATTCCCCTGCATCCAGGATGCCGTTACCGTTGACATCGTCAAACGCCAACCAATCGAGGTTCTCATCACCTGTCCACCACCGGCCGGCCTTGTAGGCTCGGGTTTCGGTCAGCGGGCCGTTGACAGCCTCAAAATTGATCAGGTCGTAATTGTTGGATACGTACAGCTGGATGGCATCCTGACCTGCAATCAGCTGGCCCGGTCCACCGAACCGCTGCTCATCGATGATGCCGTCCTCATCGTTGTCCAGACCGTCTTCAGCACGCGTCGGGCTCTCAAGGAACGCAAAACCCGTGTATCCCAGGTCATACAGCGTTCCATCCTGACGCTGACCGATTCCGTCCTGGTCCCAGCCATACGTGACATCCTCCTGGGCGTTGAATGCAGCGGTCTCATCACCTTCCTCGTTCCCCAGACCATAGTCCATGATCTGGGTGAAGAACATTCCTTCTGTACCGTCCAGGTTATAGCGATAGTCCGTCTCTGACGTGTTCGACATCCGATAGAGGATGAACATGACATCCTCAGCAAGGATGTTTGCCCACTGGAAAATGCGGACCTGAGTCTGCAGTCCCATTCCGCCGATGGTTGAATCCGATGGCGACGGATAGAACACGCCATACTGGGAGTTCGGCTGGCCCGTGACTCGGGAGACGTGATACTCCCGGTCAGAGTAGTCATCCATTACATAGAAGCTCTCCAGGTCGGCATTGAATACACCACGGCCGAAGAATCCATTCCACTGACCACCCCAGCCCGGATCATCGGGGTTGTCGAGGCGATCTGGCCAGATTCCGGGCCAGGAATCCGGATCGTCAGAAAGGGCCGGTACTGGCTCAAGAAGACCAAGCGCGTTGATTCGACGCGTGTTGTGGAAGCCGTCAAGAGGCAACCATCCCCAAAGCTCGCCGCCTGGTCCAAGACGCTTTCCAGCCTCTCGATACGTCAGGATGACCGGGTTGACGAGGCTGTCGGGAGCACCATTGTAGAATGGCCACTTTTCACGCTCGGCCCGTACACGTCCAGCGGCCATGATGCCGACACCGTCAATGTGACGACCACCGATTCCGCGAGGCCACACTCCCCAAGGGAGGTCATTCCAGCGCGAGAGTTCTCCGTGATTGCGGAAGTTGGTCTCGATCAGGTTACCGTCGAGAATACCGCGAGCGATCATCTCTTCGCTTCCGCGATATTCGGGAGGAATCTGCGTCTGGGCAGCTGCATCCATCGCGATGATTGACATCACGAGCACGCCCGCCAGCAGCAGGGAAAGAACGGAGTGGTGAGAAGCATGTCCCACCTGATTGCGCATCGTGCGTTTCATGAAGTTTGACATGCTTAGAATGAGTATTGGAGTCCGAGGCTGACCTGACGAGGACCGGATACCCAGTCCGGACGAGCGAAATACTCGTCGAGGGAGTTCAGCCCTCCGATGGCAGCACCAGTAGCCCGGAATTGCTCTTTTTCGAGGGCTTCATCCCAGCTTCCCGTCGTGGCATACACCGCAAACTGGTTGGCTCGATCCCACAGATTCTGCACCTGAAGGAAGAGCTGGACATCCTGTTCGATGAATGGCGGCGTGTAGTAGGCTCGCAGGTCCGTCCAGAATTGAACGGGGCGATTGGCATTGTTCGGGCGCGTTGATCGCACGAAGCCGCGGACTGTCGTGTACGGCTCACCGGAACGCAGCCTGTTGACCATCGTCAGCGAAAGTCCTTCAATTGGAGCGATCGTGACGGTGCTGTTGAACACGTGGCGTCGATCCCAATTCAAGCGAACCAATGACAAGATCGGCTCCAGACCTGACTGGGCGCGCCCAAAGGCTTCACCCGGGTCAGAAGACGTTCCCTCTGCAAACTGCAGGGTGTAATCAAATGTCCAGGAGAGCATTCCGCCCGGACGATCGAACATCGAGAACGTGAAGCCGCGGATCGTTCCGAAGTCGCGGTTGATCCACTGCACGACCTGGTCACCGGTTGGCGTCCGATCGATCTCCTGCCCCGTCAGATTGCGGACGTCCTTGGAGAAAATGGTGAGTTCCATTCCAATATCATCCGAGAGTCCCTGCTGCAGCCCCACTTCGAATGCGAGGGTACGCTCCGGCTCGAGCGCTGCGTTGCCGAACTGCACGCTGCTGGCCTGCGGATTGACCTCGTACTCTGGATTGGTGTAGAGCAATGCAAGGGCAGGAATCTGGAAGAAGAGTCCTGCGGAGAAGCGCATCACCCCTGTCGATGAGATCGGGAAGGCGATTCCGATGCGTGGGCTGAGCTGCATGTCCGGATCCGGCTTCACGCGGTTCGAGATTGAATCCTGGGATGCAGGATCGAAAATGCGCTCCTGCTCTGCCTGGCGCCATTCGACTGGCACATCAAAGTTCGAATTGAAATAGTCGAAGCGCAGACCGGCGTTCACGATCAATCCAGTGAACTCCATTTTGTCCTGGATGTAGGCGGCGAACTCGGTCGGCGTGGCATCCAGTCGGTTGTCGGCGAAACGGTCAGGCGAGATGGCAGGCTGATTTCCCGTGCGGGCCGAACGCTCGATACCGAATGAGCGGTTCTGCAATTTGTGCAGACGCGTCATGACCCCACCTTTCACGAGGTGACGTTTGTTGATCTGACTCGTGAAATCAGTCAGTATCGTGTGGGTGATCGTCAGCTGATCATCCGTGAACAGATCGTTCCCTCCAACATCGAACGCATTCTGGCCGTCCAGATTGCGTTTCTGGGGCCACTGGTAGCGAGGATCCGTCGGGTCTTCGAACAGATAGTTGTCCCACTTGTCACGAAGCAGGCTGTAGGAAAGCTGTCCGAATGATTTGGTCCCAACTGTGTAGCGAAGAGCAGCGATGTGCGTCTGGCTGCCATAGTAGCCCGTGTTCAATCCACCAGGCACGTATTTGGCATCGTGACTGTACGGGCTTGTCTTGCCGTCCTGCCAGAACAGGTTGTATTCGAAACGGGTGTTGCCTGAAAGTCGGGCCGTCAGACCCGTATTGATGGAAAGGCGCTGATTGGTGCCCATGGACACGAAATCACCGTCTCCATTCGATTCAATATTCCACTCGGCGGAGTCGCGTCCGGTGTTCAGACCTACCGATGAGTCGGCTGGCGCAAAGAGACGGCGGCCAAACTGATTACCATTGTCGTCCAGCCAGCGGGTCGTGACCTGAAGCCCGACCTTTTCATTCAGGAGCGGGCCACCAAACGAGAACTGGACATCTGTCAGATTCCGCATGGGAGCCAGCTCGTTGTAGGTATACGTGTCCGAAACGAAATCAGAAGCGCGCAGGTTGTCGCCAGGACCGGTCGTCCGATTCATGAACTCAAGTTCGCGATCAGAAACAAGCGATCCGGCATACGCCAGTACGTTTCCTGACCATGAATCGGGAATATCTTTGGTGACGATGTTTACGACTCCAGACTGGGCCTGCCCGTACTCCGCGTTGAAGACCCCGCTGATGACCTGCAGGTTCGAGACCATGTTCTGCTCGATTTCGAAGGAGGCCTGATTGTTGAATGCGTTGTTGATCGGAATACCGTTGATCAGGTAGGCCACCTCGCCGGAACGCCCACCGCGGAAACGACCATCCACGACACCCGCCTGCAGGTTGATGGCATCGTTGATTCCCAACACAGGAAGGGCTTCAAGCTGCTCCTCTCCCACGACAGCAGTTGTCGTGGTTCTGTCCGTCTGCACGATGGGGCGCTCAGCCGTGACGACAATCTCCTCCCCTTCCAGAATCTCCTCTCCAAGACGGAAGTCGACGCGCGTCGTCTGGTCGATGATCACCTCGATGTTCTCGATGAGCTGGGTCTGGAACCCGATGAATTGGGCCCTCACGGCATAGGTACCCGGACGAACGCGGATGATCACGTACTCCCCGTCCATGTCTGTAGCCGTTCCCTGGGTAGTGCCGTCGATGACCACGTTGACGCCTGGCAAAGGGTCTCCAGTGGCGGCGTCCACTACGCGCCCAGCAATTTTTCCGTAGATGGCGGCATCCTCCTCAGAGGGACTTGCTGTTGCCGTGAATCCGGTGCCAAGCAAGAGGAATAGCAGGGCGCCGAGAAGGGGTGACTTTGAAACCATGGGATCCGGGGATTCCAGTTGAAAAGAACCGTCAACGACGCGGGGCCTGCCTGAGAAGGCTGGCCCCGCGTACACTCGACGGAATGTGCGATGTGCTTACTTCAGCAGCATCATGGTCCGCGTCTGGGTGAATTCACCTCCAGCCTGCAGACGATAGATGTACATACCGGAGGTCAGCTGCGACGCGTCAAACGTGACAGCGTGCGTGCCGGCCGGCATGGTACGTCCGTTGACCAGCGTGGCAACACGCTGTCCAAGCACATTGTAAACGTCCAGGCGAACGTCCGAGGCGTTCGGGATGGAGAATTCAATGTTCGTGCTCGGGTTGAACGGGTTCGGGTAGTTCTGCTCAAGGGCGAACTCATATGGAAGAGCCGAATTGGCCTCTTCGATATCCGTAGCCGTCACAGCCGTACCAGCGATCGCGACAGGCTGCCAGGTCGACGGGTTGTTCCAAGCGCCCGGGCCGCCAAAGAGCGTCCAGTTGACCTGGGCTTCACGTCCACCACCAGCGTCCCGATCTCCCAGGGCGAGGTTGAATGGAATGACCTTGAGAGCGTCGCTTGCTGGGACAGCAAGTGGCTGGTCAGTCGTCGGATCCAATACGGATTCCAGCGGAATGGCGACGAGGAAACGATAGCCAGTGGCCGTTTTCTCAGCAGCTCCACCAGCACCCTGAACAGGACCGGATGCCGTCGAGCCCGTGGCACCAGCCGGATCAGCGTGAGACCAGATTCCGATACCCAGAACGTTGCCCGCTTCGTCAGCTTCCACCGCCATGCGGATCTGGAAGTCAGCGGTGTTTCCGCGGCCATACTGGCCATTCGGAGAGCGATTCAGCAAACCGCCACCGGGGACTTCGCGAACATCGTAGTTACCGAAGAAGATTTCGAACGAGTCGAAATTCCAGGTGCCTGCGCCGTCGGCGTTGGCGCCAGGGAAACCAGCAACGTCATCTGTGACTTCTGCATAGACATACAGGAATCCGAATTCGTCGATGGCCACTTTGGCCATGGCCGAGATATCGGCGGCCGCACCGTCACCAGTCGGTGCTGGAGCATCACCCGATGTCCAGTGATCAGGGGTGATCATGAACGGCGCGTTGCCCGGGAATCCATCGTCGGAAATCGTGCCAGAGGCGACGTTATCGAAGATGGTCGTCGACTGCGCTTCCGTCAACACGCGAATGAACGGTGCTTCCGGGAGGTTCGGGTTGGCCACTTCACCTGAAGAACCGCCCACAAACGTGTTTTCAACGCCGAAGAGGCTCTTGGAGGTCACCGCGTAGTAGAACGGATCACCCGCCAGGGAAACGTGTGGCAGCTCAACCTGGTGGTCGATGGAAAACTCTGTGTCGTTGAACGATTTCGAGCCAATCAATGAGACGCTTCCAGCCAGAATATCCTGCGATGTAATCGGGCTCTCGGAGGCGTAAACGTTGTATCCACCAAAATCAGGATTTGGCGTCCAGCTGATCGTGTTGACATCGCCGTTGGCAGCAAATGACGCGCCACTCATGGCAATAGGGCCCTGTGTGGCCACCGACACGTCGGTGTTTGGACCACCGATGTAAACGTCGTCGAGGTAGATCGGGCCGCCACCGGTGTTGTTGTCAAAGAAGACCGTCAGGCTGTAGACACCGTCCCACTGGAATTCTTCGAAACAGGCGTCACCGTTGCACTCGCCTGGGCCCCAAACGCCGAATCCACCAACGGACCAGGCACCGCCGTATGTCCACTGGGCTGCGTTGTCATCCAGCGGAGTCGCGAGGGCATTACCGTTGATGTCCTTGCCGACTTTGGCAGAGTCGAGTCCAGCGACAGTCGTCGGCGGCAGCGGAATGGCCAGATCGTGCCACTGTCCGTTGCGCATGGCTTCTGGAATGGTCCAATTGAGACGGGACTGGAGATCAGCCGTGCCATCGTTGGCCGGGCTGTCATCCGTTTTGTCGAACATGGTGATCCAGACACCTGGCTGACCCGCATTGGCAGGGTCAACGAGAAGCTTCATGTAGAGCGTGTCTCCTTCCCCAGCACTCATGCCCACGTTCTGGGACATGTCAATGCCTTCCGACTTCGAGAACCGGTAGCCGTTCTCCGACCAGTTACCGTAGTCGTACTTGTGGACACGGTTGCCAGAAGTCGGATCCAGGGGATCAAGGACGATGGGAGCCGAGGCTTCAGGAATGAGGACGTTAGGTCCGTCGAAGAAGAAAATGAAATCGTCGCCGAGCTCAGTCATGCCGCTCTGGGCTGATGCCGGGACCGCAATCATAGCGGTCAGGAGAAGCATCATGAACGGCAGCACAGCGACGCGCGTGGTAGCACTCGTGTTCATTGCATTGCTTGATGGTTAGTTGTGGAGTACGGGTCCGGCAGGGGTTCAACCGGCCCCTCCTGAAAACCTTTTCACGATGAAGGTATTAACGCCCTCTCATAAATGAAAACGTTTTCAGGCCATTTTCAGTTTTCAGATCGTCAGATTTTCGTCAGCGCAACGGGACGCCGTCGCCAACCCGGATTACGGGCCGGGAAATGGTCCCTGTATCTGTTTGTACTACAAGGAAATACATGCCCGGTGAAAGTCTGGTTGGCAAGTCCAGTCGGATGGTATCACCCTCGCGTCCGAGGGAATCGAATTCACGATTCATGACCTCCCTTCCCATGACATCAACGAGTCTCACCGTCGCCGGATGATAGGCTTCACTTCCCAGTTCTACTAGCAGTCGATCGGTGAACGGATTTGGGTAGACTGAACGCATCAGATTGACGCGTTCCGGATGCGTCTCCGTGGAGGTCGATGTTCCCAGTTGGAGCTCATATCGATTGATGTACACCCCGAAGCTCCTGTACCCGATTCGCAACGTCCGGATACCCTCTTCCAACCAAACACCGTCCAGGACTGCGTTCCGGAAGAATGTTGTCGAATTGGTAGACGAGTAGGCCAACTCCTCTCCCCAATCCTGTCCATCGATGGCCAGGGTAAGCGAGCCATCCCGGGTCGCCGCCAGGCGTGCGATGAGGCGATAGGTTCCGCTCTCCGTCACGTTCACGGTGTATTCCGTCCACTCACGCAGGGTCACATTTTCCACGTTGTATCCCCCGCCGATATCGGCAGAGACGCCTATGTCCACTCCCTCATCTGCTCGTAGCGCTCCGACCGTATTCAATGGGGTCAGTTCGAGGTAGGCTACACCGGGACCACCAAGATCATAGTATTCCGCTTCAAATTGACCGGGGATATCCGGCGCTTCCATCAGATAGGGAGCCTGACCACATGTATCTCCGACCTGGATATGAAGGGTGTCCGATTGTGCGGTCCATCCATCCTCGTCCAATGCATCAGCGCGGAGTTCATAGCAACCTGGATGCACGTTTTCGAGCGACAGGTCGATGGAAGGACCACTTCCCATGGCAAGCAGACCGTCACCCTGATACAAAGCCAGAGAAGCGATTTCGGATACCGGATCGGTGGCTGTTGCCGTCAGGCTTACTGATTCACCGACATCATATTGCGTCTGCTCTCCTGCTGAAGCCACCGAGACAGACGGAGGGCCATGGGCGTCGGCATAAACCCGTACGTAGTCAACCTCGAAGCTCGTTGGAAAGTCATTCGGCTCAACGCCTTGAGCACCACCCCACGTTCCACCGACCGCCAGGTTCAGGATCAAGTGAAACGGTTTGTCGAATGGCCAGCGGGTCCAGTTCGAAAGCCCTCGTTCGTACACCAGATTGACGTTGCCATCAACGTAGGTCGTAATACGCGTGGGCGTCCATTCCAGCGCGTAGACATGAAAGTCGGAGCGCGAGGTCGCGTTCATGAAAGTTGACGCCGGGTTATTGTTCAGCTGGTGATTGAGTGCATTCATGTGAACGGCCGAATGGGTCCGGTCCGGCTCATGGCCGACTCCTTCCATGATGTCAATCTCGCCGTTGTCCGGCCACCCTCCGTCTCCGTAGTTACTCTCGGATGGCATCATCCAGATGGCTGGCCAGGTACCCAATCCTTCCGGAAGGCGTGCTCGCACCTCAAAACGACCGTACAACCAATCTCCTTTGCCCAATGTCCTCAGCCGGGCCGAGGTGTAGGGTGCTCCTGCAAATGATTCAGGGCGCGCCTCAATGATGAGCACACCATTCTCGATACGAGCATTCTCGGGGCGAGCGTCGGTGTAGTATTGGAGTTCTTGATTCCCCCATCCCCCACCACCAACTTGATAGGACCATTTGGTCTCATCGGGTTGGGTACCGGAGTCGAATTCATCACTCCAGACCAATTGCCAGTCCTGGGCGTGCGCGGACATACCAAGCAGCACGCATGTCAGACCCGCAATCAACCTTTTCACTCTGTTCGACCTCGTCATCACTCCTACCCTCCTGGGGCGCTTCTACAGTGAATGGTGTTCTGTCAGTCCCGATCGATCATCTGGCGACACTCAGGAGGACGCACGGATGCGAAGCTCCACCGGCAGTTCGCTGGCATAGCTTTGCAGAACGTCGTCGCTTTCATTGGCGATGACCGCTTCAAGAAGCTTGACCGATCGCCGTCCCAGCTCCCGAATCGGAACGTGAACAGTGGTTAACGGCGGGAACGTGAATGCCGAACTGGGAATGTTGTCAAACCCGGTCAGCGATACATCTTCTGGAATCCTCAGCCCGGCGTCGCGAATCGCACTCAAAGCGCCGACAGCCGCATCATCATTCGATGTCATGATGGCCGAAGGCGGCTCAGGCAAACCCAATAGGTATTTGGTGCCATCGTACCCGGCCTGCTGGGTGAACTCACCCTCGAAAATCAAGTCCTCATTGACAGGAATGCCTGAGACACGCAGTGCTTCCAGGAACCCTCTGAACCGTTCCTGAGCGTCATAAGCATCGCGCGGACCCGTTATGAATCCGATTTTGGAATGTCCCGAAGCGATCAGATGTTCAGCCATCTGTCGCATTCCGCCAAAATTGTCGAATGAAATGGTCGGCACTCTCTTACCCTCGGACCGGGTGTTGAGGAATACCAATGGGATCCCGCTGGGCGCGCGGTCCAGTACGGATTCCACGGTGAGCACGGGAGCCATGACCAGAATGCCGTCCACTCTACGGTACATTCCTTTCAAAGCAGCTTCCAATTCGTCAGACGAGTTGTGCGAGGACGAAATCAAAAGCATCCGGCCGTCCTCTTGAGCTGCGCTGTCTATGCCATTCAGCAATTCGGCATAGAAGTCTCCGGATACATAGGGCAGTAGAATACCGATGGCCCCTGTTTGCCTGGAGTGCAAACTCTGTGCAGCCGGGTTGGGCGTGTACCCCAGCTCTGCCGCCGCCTCCAGCACACGTTCACGTTTGTCCGCGCGAACGTTGCAGGTGTCGTTGAGTACACGGGAAACCGTCGAAATCGATACCTTTGCTCGCTCTGCTACGTCCCGTATCGTTGCTCCCATCGTACCTCGTCATTGAGGCGGTTTCGCAACCGCATCATGCATTCTGAAAACCTTTTCAGAATGATACACTCTTGGCATTTTGAACGCAAGCATGCCCAAATCGTCCAAAGAACGGGTTTTCACCGTTCTGCTTGTTCTCATCCCCGTCTTTCTGCTTCTTGCTCTGGAGATGGGTCTTCGGCTGTCCGGTTTCGCCGAATCGCGACGTAGTGCGCTCAAGCCGATCGATGGTGAACCGGGATGGGTCGGGCTCAACCCAGAATATCCGGGCCGGTATTTCAGAGGCTTTCTTCCGGCAGTGGCTTTCACTCCATTTCGCGAAGTCAAGCCGGACAACAGTGTTCGCGTGGTAGTCCTCGGTGGGTCTTCGACTGCCGGATTCCCTTATCAATGGTACCAAGGCTTCCCTTCGGGCTTGGAACGACGATTGACGGACCAGTATGCAGGCCGCCCGGTCGAGGTCATCAATCTGGGGATGACGGCTGTCAACAGTTACACACTCTGGGACCTGGGGCGTCATGTTATCGACATGGACCCCGACCTGGTCGTCATCTACGCTGGCCACAACGAATTCTATGGCGCATACGGTGCGGGCACCACGGCAGCGTGGTATCCGAAGTCCGCGTGGTTTGGACGCATGTTGCTGACGCTGAAACGGTCGGCCATCGTCATGGGTATCGAGCGCATCCTCTTCGGGCCGCCTGACTATGGCCTGGACGCAGATCCGAACGAGCGCACTTTGATGGCCCGCGTGGTGCAGGACGCGGGAATCGTACTCGATGAGGATGTCTATTCCGCGGGAATCGCCCAGTTCGAATCCAACATGGAGCGGGTCCTGTCTTCCTATCAGGAAAACGGCATTCCGGTTGTGGTCGGCACTCTCGTCGCCAACCTCTCCGAACAGCATCCGCTCTCGCAGACAGTCGACGCTGTAGAGGCATTCGAAGCAGGCCGCCAGGCTCTTCAGGATGGGGACGTGGAAGAGGCACGAATTCGATTCATCGAGGCGCGGGACCTGGATCAGATACGATTTCGAGCCTCAACCGATATCAACGACATCATTCGGTCCTGGTCTGGTCGAGACGGCGTTTCGGTTGTAGACCTTGAGCCTGCATTTGAGGAGGCATCCACAACAGGAATCCCTGGATACGATTTGTTCACGGATCACCTCCACCCCACCGCGCGCGGATATGATTTGATTGCGGAGGAGCTTACTCCATCGGCGGTTGCGGCTCTCGAACAACGAGGGATTCGCCCCCGACCGCTGAATCTGGAATGGGACTCGACCATTCTGTTGGACGGCCTGTCGGAATCGGAGGCGGGGATTCTGATCGACCGCCTCCTGTCAGACTATCCGTTCAATCTGGACGACGAACCGGGGGCGGCCACATCCAGATACCAGGAACTGATGGACGCTCGGCGTCAGTCCGGCAGCATCTCAGATTCCCTTGCCATCAGTGTGATGACAACGGATATGCCCACACAAAACGCCCTTCTGGAGGGTGCGCGTCTGTACGAGTCCTCAGGCGACTCCCTGCAAGCCCTGCAATACTACCATTCGCTCTTCTATTGGCAGCCCTTCAATGCCACCTTGATGGAAGAGGTCATCGGGAGATACCTGACGGCTCCTACATGGGATGCCGTAACGGAAAAGCTGGCTTTGTACGGCGCCGCCCGATCAGATCAGCTGTACTTCTGGAACGCACTCGCGGTAACGCAGATACGCCAGGAGCGTTGGGAGTCAGCAGCCGTCGCCCTTCAACAGGCTGAGCGTCTTGATGACCGGTCGCCGGTCATGCTATACAACCGTGCTCGCCTGGAATTGGCCCAGGGCGATACGCTCGCCGCACGCTCCACGTTGGAAGCTTACCGCTCTGCCACGCAGAACTAACGGGCTATTCGCCAGAAGCTTGAGCCTTCTTGGCAGCCAGCCACGCATCAACCGAGTACTTGCCCGGGCCCGTGAACACAAAGGCCAGCAACACCATCATGTTCTTGAAGGAGTGGCCTGGGTTGCCATTGCCCGATACGACATGGCCGATCCAGGCAACGAGCATGGTGAACGCCAGCAGAAGCGACATCGGCATGAACAGGATGCCGAAGAGGATCAGCAGTGCACCAATCGACTCGGTGAAGGCGGCCATGAATCCCCAGAAAGTGGGCCAGAATTCGATTCCGAAGCGAGCCATCGCTCCTCCGAGACCTTCCCAGCGTTCTGGGCCACCAACCAGCTTGTCCCAGCCGTGGTAATAGATGAATCCAGCGCCGATACCGATGCGCGCGATGAGAAGTCCAAGGTCTAGGTGCTTGTAAATCGCTTTCATGACGGGGAGAGAAAGTGGGGAAGTTTGAAATGTGTACCGATGGACCTGCTGGTGTTACGGCTTTTCCAACGGACATCCTTTCGGTTGGTCAAAACGCTGTGGGATACGCTGCCTGAATCATGGGTCCATCGGTCAATAGCCACTTGGACCGTGCTGAACTCTCAAGGAGAAGTCTGATGTCTTCTTCCTTTCCATTGACCAGAACGCTTCGAGCTACCAATCGGACACCGTGGCTATAGTCCACCCATCGATCGGTATGCCCTGTGTAGAGCGGCTGAATCGGACTTCCGTCCACTTGATGCCAGCCGTAGATGGCAACGCGTCCCTCCAGATCATTCAGTCTGCCAGTCAACACGATGTCTTTCTTGTGCCCCGCAACCCAGGACCCGGACTCGATTCCCAAAGAGTCCCGCTGAGCCAGCAGCATGCCTGTATGCTGTGCGAAAACCGGTAAAGTGGTCATGGCATCACTCGGAGGAATCGGACGAGGTGCTACTTTTCGATCAGCCATTGAGTGAATGAGATCCACCAACAACGCTGTCGGTAGAGTCATGTCCGTAGCGTCGGCAATGCGCTGGGCCGCCTGAGGAGACATCGGCATGAACAGGAAGTCGTCATCAGAACCAACGGCCAGATAGTCCGGCAAAACCCTGAATTCGAGCGATATCCAGTCTCCGCCATCCGGTCGCTCCGTCGTCAGACTTGATAAGCTCCGCAACCAGGACGGCACGTTTCCAGCCAGGATCTCAGCCACAACCTGCTCGTCGCGCGACTCGAGTGGTAGTGCGCTCCATCGTTCGATCAATTCACTCGCAGACCGGGCATCCGGGCTTCGAGCCGGTATCTCCCACACGGCGGGAATCGCGTCGGCGGAACTGTCACATCCCGACCACAGGAAGACGAGAAGTACACCGCAAAACCCGCACGTGAGCATCCGTAATCGATATGCGTGGATACCATCGATCATACATGTTGATCGATGAGAATCGCGTTTCCATCGGGATCCAGCAATGTGAAACTTCCCGGCCCTTCGCTCGACTCGTCGACTTCAGTCGTAAGCTCCACCCCCCGTCGCTTGAGCTCGCTCTGTAGCGATCGAACGTCCGTAAAGCCTTCCAACGGCTGATTCTTGGCATCCCAGCCTGGATTGAAGGTCAGCACATTGCCTTCAAACATCCCCTGGAACAGACCGATCGTGTGGGATCCGTTTCGAAGGATCAACCAGTTCTGCTCTTGCACGCCACCAATCACCTCGAATCCAAGGTTCTCGTAAAACGAACGTGACTTCCCGATATCCTTGACGGACAAGCTGACGGAGAAAGCGCCCAGGTCCATTATTCTATCCTCGTTCTTTGGTTGGATTCTTGTTGTAAGCTGCTGTCTGTCCCGGCGGGATGGTCATGAACTCCCATGTTTCCGCCTTACCCATTCTCGCCATGACTACCATCTGCCCGACATGGTAGCTCAAGTGTGCCAGACTTCTCAGCAGCGCCGCTCGTACCGTCAACGGCTGTTGGCGGATGGTGATCATCCGATCCAGATCCGCATCCGACAACGATGAAATAGCGCCTTCCAGAATAGACCACGCTTCATTCCATAGGGCTTCGGCCTCCACGATTGACAGGTGAGCGATCGCAAACTCTCCTTCCCGATCCCGCCACTCTTTTTCGCCATCGCTTGTCAGAAAATCGGTGAACCGCGACAACAGGTTGCCGTGAAGATGTCGAACGAGCATCCCGATCGAATTTCCTCCTTCCACAGGGATGCGATTCAACACGTCATCATCCATCTGGCCCAGGATGGAGGTGATGTAGCCGGCATATCTTCGGAACTCGGCGTGGTAGGTATCAATCATGAGCTGTGGGTTGGGTAGATGGGTATGTTACGCAAGAATCCCCGTGCGAGTGAAACGTCCGCTTTTCTGCATCGGCACTTTCAGGACAGATGGTTCTTTCGCCTGATCTTGATACCCAACAGCCATACTGCGCTGCCCAGAATCATCAGTACGGGGATCCCCCCCGGCTCGTCTTCAATCATGATCATCGGGACCATGAGCGAGGCTCCCAGAATCCCCAACCCGGCAGCGATACCGGTCTCAATATGGGTGAACAGGTTTCTCACGCAGAAGCCTCAAGAGTGTCATCAGAAGACTCATTCTCTCTTATCGCGGCCTGCTTGAACAACCAGGCGGCAAACAGGCATAGTCCCGAGAAAAACACCGTAATCCAGACCACGTCCCAGGGCCAGACCGGGCCGGAAACGCCAAGACCGCCCACCAATGCGACCAGGGCAATCATGATCAATGCAGCCGCAGACAGAGACATGATCCACGTCATATGCGCTGGACGAAATCGGATGGCCACTGCCGAAAAGAATGCGACCACCAGGACGACGAAGTAAAGCATGTTGACGTCATTGTTCTCGGAGCCGATGATTCCCACCGCACCGTTTACCCAGAACAGCAGAAAGGCGGAAATCATGGTGACGGCCAAGCCGAAACGATAGTGACGGTTCGATGGAAGGCGTGACGCGAGAAACCGGAAAATGCCAAACAGGGCCAGACCGAACAGGCCCAGTAACAGGAATTCGAAAACGAGAGGCATGACAAGAGGATGGTTGGTTGATCGTATGTTGACATTTGAATCGAAAACCGAGTGCCTTTTTCGATGGGGACTGCGGCTCGATCGACAGTCCCAAACTGCAACCTGATGCAGTGAGGGACGTGAGCACCTTGTGATCAGTTGATGAGCATTCGCCATTTCATGAGTTCCGGTCCGGAAAAAACACCCGAATCTGCTGAAGCCTATCACTTTGAAGGATTCCGCCTCGACGTGGAAGACCGGCAACTTTGGAGGGGACACGACCGGGTAGAGTTGAATGCCAGGTATCTCGACGCCCTTATCCTGCTCGTGCGGGAAAGCCCCAAACTGGTCGAGAAGGATCGCTTCTTTGAAGAAGTATGGCAGGATGTAGTCGTCAGCGACAGCGCGCTGTCCCAGTGCATCAAAGAACTGCGCAAAGCTCTGGATGACGATGCTTCCAATCCCGGATTCATCCAGACGGTACCCCGACACGGGTATCGATTCATCGGAGCCGAGAACGCGAATCCCACAGAACCCATCACTTCGGAGTCAGCCACTTCGAACTTGACCGCCTTGAAATGGGGTGGCGCGTCGACGGCCAACGTGAATCGAGCAACACTTCTGGCTCTGGCGGGCACCACCGGTGGAGCCCTTGCCGGACTTTTCGGAGGGATGCTTTACGGATTCAGCCTGTCTTCCCCTGAAGCAGGTATCGGGACACTTTCCACGCTCCTGGTTCTCGTTGGCATCAACATGTTGATGGGGCTGGCGGGTGCTGCAGGAATCAGCACCGGATGGGCCTTGGGTGTCTTGAAATCCGGCAAAGGGTCCCCGGCTGTTTCATGGATGCACGTCCTTGGAGCAACCTTGGGGGGCATGTTGATCGGATCCGGAGTGAAAATGCTGGGTGTCGATGCCTTCAATCTGTTTTTCGGGATTGCGCCTTCCGGCATCACCGGGGGTGTCGAAGGAGCTATTCTGGGAGCCGCAATCGTATTCGGAGTCTGGCTGGGACGCGGTCTTTCATTCGTTGCGGAAGCCTGGCGAAACGCGGCAGGTGCCGGAGTCGCTGGAGCCCTTGCCGGAGCCGTCATTCCGTTGACGGGAGGCAATCTGATGGGTGGCAGTTTGCGGCTGCTTGCCGACTCATTTCAGGAGTCGCGTCTTCCGGAGGATCCCTTCCATTCCCTGTTCGGGTCAATGGCTGTTGGACCGGCATCCGAGGCCATTCTGGGCTCCGTCGAAGGCCTTGTTTTTGCTGCTTGCGTGGCGGGAGTCATCTCCTGGGCTGAGCGTCGATTCGCCTAGAGAGTTGCGGCCAATTCGAGCTTACCTCTGATCTCGTTCTGGTAGTCGTCCCAGGCGGCATGTCAAGTCGCTGTTCTGCAAGGTGGACGCTATACTGTCCGCTCACCTATCCAAGCGATTCATGCCCCTTCCCGACCTTCGTGCCCAGGCCACTTCGAGAACGGCCGACGAGCTGGTTAAGCATCTGAATGCGTTCGAGCTCGATCTCAAGTTCAGTGCAGGTATCTGGTTTCTCTCCCCTGCAGACAGCCGATTCCACGGCAAATACAAGCCCGACCTGCCCATCGAGGCCCGTCTGGAGGTTGCTGCCAGTCTGAAGGATTATGGCCTGGGTGCGCTCGAAGCTCACTATCCGAACGAGATCAACGAGGACAACGTGGATCTCTGGATGGACTTTCAGAGGGATACCGGGATTCGTCTCGTGACGGTCATTCCCCTGCTTTTCTACGATCCGCAGTTTGAATTCGGCTCCCTGTCGAACCCGGATGCTGCACCCCGCAGAGTCGCCATCGAGCGTGCAAAAGAAGCCTTCCGTATGGCTCAGCGTGTTGGCGCCGATTTCTCGGTCATCTGGGCGGGGATTGATGGCTACGAGAATCCGTTCGGCATTGACCTGGCCGGGATGCGACAGCGATTCGTCGAGGGGATGGCCGAAGCGATTGACGAGGTGCCAGGGACTCGAGTCGCGTTCGAGCCCAAGCCTTACGAGCCCAGAGGTCGCCTTCTCTATGGACTGACACCCGAAGGCGTATTGCTTGGTCATCAGGTTGAAGCCCAGCTCAGCAACCCGCAAAATCGATCCCTCCTGAACGACGGACACAAGTTGGTGTGCATGAACCCGGAAGTGGGCCATGTCCTGATGGGCTTCGAAGATCTACCCTACGCACTTTCCTGGCCGCTCTCGGAAGGTCGCCTGGCCCACACGCACTGGAATAGCCAGCCACTTGGCAACTACGATCAGGATCTGAATGTGGGCGTGATTTCGCCCGAACAGATGGAAGCGGGGCTCTATACCCTGAAGATGCACGGGTATTCGGAGTGGTTTGGAATCGACATCAATCCAGAGCGCATGCCGGTAGATGTCGCTCTCAAGAATTCCATGGATGCCCTCCGGGCGGCGAACGATCGCATCAATGGACTCGACCATGCGGCTGTCATCGAGGCGGCAGAGAATCCTTCGAAGCATCGCGGTTGGCTCGAAGCCTATTTGATCCGTCAACGAGCTCCCCGTGGATCGTCACTGCCGCCGATCGATCAGGCGCTTTCCACGTCAACGGGCGACTAGACCATGTGGCTGGGCATTGACGTCTCGACAACGGCCAGCAAGGCACTCCTTCTCGATGAAGAAGGAGTCGTCAGAGCTGTTGGGCGATCCGCACACACGCTCCAAACGCCGCGGCCGGGCTGGAGTGAACAAAGTCCGGACGAATGGTGGCGCGCCACCCAACACGCCATCCGGGAAGCCTGCGAGGAAGCAGGGTGCACCGGAGATGACATTCGCGGCGTTGGTCTTTCCGGCCAAATGCACGGTCTGGTTGCTCTCGATGGAGACCAGAACCCGATCCGGCCTGCCATCCTTTGGAATGATGGCCGTGCAGCCGACGAGTGCGATCTCATCAGGGCGCGCTTGGGTCTCGGATCTCTGATTCGACACACTGGCAATGATGCGTTCGCCGGCTTCACGGCGCCCAAACTGCTGTGGATGCGAACCCATGAACCCGACTTGTTCGATCGTATCCAACACGTTCTGCTTCCCAAAGATTACATCCGCTTGAAGCTGAGCGGTGAACTGGCCACGGATCGAGCCGGAGCCGGTGGTACGTTGCTGCTCGACCTCGAATCACGCGATTGGTCCGAGCCGGTCCTGAAAGCCCTGGAGCTACCAATGGAGTGGTTTCCAAGAACATACGAGGGTACGGACATGACGGGACGGGTCAGCGCCGACGCCGCCCGCTTGACCGGCCTCAAAGCGGGCACGCCGATTGTTGCTGGCGGCGGCGATCAGGCCGCGCAAGCGGTCGGCGTCGGCGCCATCAAACCTGATGTCTTCGCGCTCACCATCGGGACTTCTGGCGTCGTATTTGCCCCGACCGAACAGCCTTTCGTGGACCCTCATGGCCGGGTTCATGCCTTTCCTAATGCGATCCCGGACATGTGGCATGTCATGGGAGTCATGCTTTCTGCCGCAGGCAGTTTGCAGTGGTATCGCGATACGCTGGCACCAGGAGTCGGTTTTGACGAACTCATTGCAGAAGCAGACTCCATTTCTCCTGGATCAGAGGGTCTGACTTTCCTGCCGTACCTCAGCGGCGAGCGCACGCCGCATGCCAACCCGAATGCCCGAGGTGCCTTTATCGGTCTCTCGTTGGCCCACTCCCGCGGACACCTGACGAGAGCTGTCCTGGAGGGCGTGGCGTTCGGCCTGAAGGATAATCTCGAGTTACTTCGGAACGCAGGACTGGCGATGCCCGCCGAACTTCGGGCCAGCGGAGGCGCCATGGGAAGTGCACTTTGGGGACAAATCCTGTCTGACGTCCTAGCCATCTCGCTGGTTACCGTGGATGCCTCGGAGGGCGCCGCCTTGGGCGCAGCCATGTTGGCCGGCACGGGCTGTGGCGGTTGGGCAAACATCGATGAAGCTGCGAAAAACACAGTCCGGACTGGACCGATCATCGCGCCTTCAGCAACCGGGTCTGCTTCTTACTCCGCCGCGTACGAGCGATTCACATCGTTGTATCCGGCCTTGCATCCCTCAACTGATTGAGTCAGCGCGTCCAATCCGCTCAATGGACGACGTGACGAATTGATGGTTCGATCCTAGATTTGAGGTTCGTTCTCGCTCCTGCATGCATAATTGCTGCGCGCGGGATCGTGATGCGTTCGCTTCGCCCCTCAAGGATCCTCACCCAGATCATGCGAAAACACTCTCTGATTCATTCTTCGCTAATGGCCATCGTTCTCCTCGCGCTCACCGGCTGTGGACCCGTAGACGAGGCCCTGTCCGATGAGGACCCATCTTGGGAGACCACCTTCTTCGACGATTTCGACACGTTCAATCCTGAGAACTGGCAAGATCAGATCCTTTGGGTGAACGACGAAGATCAATGCTACCTGCGTGACGGGGAGCATGGTACGCGCGAAGTCTCGGACGGCACCCTCAAGGTGAGAGTCATTGATTTGGGCGAGCCCGTTGAATGCGACAACATGAGCAAGACGGGAGAGCAGCATCCACCCACTCGATATGTGGCCGGCCGGATTGCGTCCAAGAACTTGAAGGAATTCTCCGAAGGCCGGTGGACCGCCCGCCTGAAAGTTGAAGGCAGTGGTTCGGACGGGATGTTTCCGGCCTGGTGGCTACTGGGAGCGCGCAACAACGAGCCCCCGGTCCAGGAGGATGATGAGACGGTTTGCTGGCCTCAATTCGGGTCAGGGGAAATCGACATTTTCGAGCATCATGGGACGGCCGCTCCTGAAGACAAGTATGTTGCTCGATCCATCATCGAATTGACCGATGAGCCCTGCAACGGAGATTGGTGGACCTACCAACGAAATCTTGAAGCGGATTTGGACGAGTTTCAGGAGTACGGAGTCGAATGGGCCGGTGACGATCTCATCTTTCTGTTGAACGGTCAGGAGGTCGCCCGAAACGATAGCCTTGGGACCGTGATCACGGAGCCCATGTTCGCCATCCTGAACTTTGCCAAGATCGACGCCTCACCCATGGACACCACCTGGACCATGGAAGTCGATTGGGTCAAGCACGAGCGACGCATCGCCGATTGAGAATCGAGCGTGGCTCGAGGGCAAAGTCGTCAATCGACCCCTGCCCTACTTGGAGATCTGCGTCACCAGTACTCCGGGTGATCAAACCCAGGCACGCATTGGCCACGCTCGGTGATTCGGGGAAGGGCTGAGCCATCCAGGGTCTGCCCCAGCCATCCGTGGGGCAAAGACAATGGATGTGGCGCAGCAATCAGAGACTCTGTGATCGGTTCGTATCCAAATCGCTTGTAATAGGATGGATCGCCATACGTGATGGTGATCACCTTGCTTTGTGAGCGTAGTTCGTCCAGGCCGTGTCGGATCAGACGCGACCCAACTCCACTGCCTTGGAATTCCGGGTGCACGGCCACCGGTGCCAACAACCAGATCGGATCCCGATCCGCATAGCTGACGCTGGAGAAGAAGATGCCCCCAGCCAGCTGCTGCTGATCCACTGCCACGAATCCGAATACCTGCTGGCCATCTTCTGCATCAACAAGGTCTTGAGTCAACTTTCGGATGACGCGCCCCTCCTCCTCTCCTTCCGAAGCAGTAAACGTGTCGGCGAACACCGTGACGACTTCGGGGCCGTCGGGTGTGACGAATTGTCTGAGTTCCATGCGATCTGAAGTGCGTACAACGGTCCGAAATGACCCGCCTTCTGAGGGGCGATGGCAAGGTCACATGGCTAAAATGGGGTCAATGATCGTCCAGATCAAGCTTCAATTGAGGCAGAAATCGCCCAGGGATGCTGCCAGACGCAGTTTCGCCAACCCGAATAGCGCCAAATGCTTGGTAGAATGCCTCTGCGCCGGGGTCACTCTGAATATGCAACGTTGTGATCTGCTCATTCGCAGACCAGGAAGTCACGGCCTCCATCAGCGAACGTCCCACGCCTTTTCCCACATGAGCCGGGGCAACAAACAGAGCATCTAGATCGCCCGACCCGTCCTCAAGACGCTCAACGGCCGCATATCCGACTAGACCTTCGTTCGATTCCGCCACCAAATAGTGGTACCGCGGATCTTCCAATTGCGAACTAGGAACGGTCAGCTCTTCGCGACATGCCTCCATGAAGGCATCCGAATAACCATGAATGGCCTTGGAGCGTAAGGCAATATCGCTCAAGGTCTCGGCGTCGTCCGGCCGCCCTTTACGGATAATCCAGTCCCCTCGTGACTCCTTCTCGCTGTCCATTTCAGAAGAACCGTGATGCTACTCAATCCACATCCAATCGATCAACGGACCGTCATCCGACGCGGCCACGCTGACCTGGACCAGTATTTCGTCATCGTGCGCTTTGGATGTCAGCACGTACAGGAATACCGGTTGGCCTGATCGCATGAACGAGCCGAGGTAACGACGACGCTCAATGGCTCTGAGCGGACCACCCAGGTCGCGGGAGGCGTTGACGAATGCCTCTGCTGAAACCTGTTGCCGGAAAGACTCCGAGACAATGTTGCTGAAGAGCGCATAGTCCCCCGAAGCGTGTGCTTTCAATGCCTCGACAACCAGCGGGTCGACTTCCGTATGATGTATGGGTTCGATGCTCATGGCGCACGTCTTATTCGCCGGACATCAACTGCTCCCGACGATCATACCCCAAACCAAAAACGATACCAAGAGCAATCCCCAGTCCGACATTGCCGAGCGCTGCACCCAGCGCAACGCCAAGGGCAAGGCCGATTCCAACTCCTTTGTTCTTCTGCATGTCAACTTGCTCAACTGATTGATTCAATGCTAGGCCTACGATGTCCGACGCAGCGAAGTTACCCTTATGACCGAGGCGGGAGTCGATTCGACCTTGAACATTGAATCATCAAATCTCGCCCGCCTGCTTCTCATCAATCAGCGAGAAGATGTTGCCGGAAGGATCCCACACGGAGCAGGTCCTTCCTCCCCATTCGTGGACTTCAATGCCGGAAGTCTTGAACCCAGCGGAGACAACACGCTCGATCACCTCATCAAGGGCATCCGTCGCGATGAATAGGCCTGAGTGACCCGAACCGAAGTACTCTTCCGTCCACTCGTAGACTTTCAACACCATCCCGCCCAGGTTGTAGTTCGTAAATCGGTGCGGGGTACTTGCGAAATCACGGTCGACGCTCAAACCGATCACGTCCTCGTAGAAAACCTTGGAAGCCGCGTAGTCTTTGGCATGGAATGACGTGAATAGAGCTTTCATGGCGTGCTTTGTTCGATGAACGGGACGGCACCGCGTTGGTCGCGATCGTAGCTTTCTCAGGTTAGTCTTCGCCAAGCCACTCCGCAACCGTCCATGGGCCGTTCATTCACATACCTGATTCTGCTCTTGCTGGCGATTCCTATGGTGGCCTGCTCAAGCTCTCCTACCGACTCGGGAGATTCGGACGAGCCTGACTTCCCAACAGCTGAGCAAGTCTTGGCCGCCATGGGAGACGGTTTCAACCTGGGAAATGTATTCGAGAATGGAGGCAATCCACCCACATTCGGAGCGTCTCAACCTGTCATAGCGGCTTACGAATTGGCTGGCATGCAGCACGTGCGCATCCCGGTGACATGGATGGACGAGTTCGGTGGAGATCATCTTGCCGATCAGGACGGAAACGTCAATTTCAGCCATTCCCGATTCCAGGAGCTCAAGCGAACCATCGATTTCGCCCTGGCCCGTGATCTGTACGTCATTATCAACGCCCATCACGAGCGATCCTTCAAGGAGCACTACGACGGAAGCGCAGCATTCGACAACCGGTTCACGACGCTCTGGACGAACATTGCCAACTACTTCGCGGACTACGACCACCGGCTGGTTTTCGAGTTGTTGAACGAGCCTGAAGGAGCTTTTGGTGGTTGGGGTGGCTCGGTCGGACCCACGGATCCACTGGGATACGAGCGAACCCGTCACATCTACCAGATCGGCGTCCAAGCCGTTCGCGCTACCGGAGGAACCAATGCGCAGCGGACGATTCTCATCGGTACCAATGTGCATGGAAATCACCAGTACATCGACGAAGTCTATCCGACTATCGCGGCCGTGCCCGGTGGCGGCAGTGATCCCTACATCGCCATCGAACTCCATACCTACGATCCGTGGGAGTTCTGTGGTCAGGATGGCAGCAACAGCGCCTTTCCAGGTGTCCAGGCCATTGAAAGCGGGATGCGCAGCGTCATCGCTCATGCCCGGACACTGGGCGTGCCGGTCCACTATGGCGAATTCGGGGTCGGACGTCGCGAGGATCAGTCAGCGCGCAATACGGACCTGGTCAGAAGCTTCTATCGCACCATCGCCCGTGTTGCCCGCGAAGAGAACATTCCGCATTCTGCCTGGGACGATCGCGGTTGGTTCGGCCTCGTGACCGGCAATAGCCAGTCAGGCTACGAATTCCTGTACGATATCGTACCCACCATGCTGGAAGACTGAGCTGGATGAGGCATTCAGCCGGCCAATTCTGTGCTCATCACGTTGCCGGCCGATTCTGGGCTCGTCACTTTACCGGCCGATTCTGGGCTCGTCATGCGACCAACTGCTTCAGCGCATCGACCAGCTTGGCGAGATCCGGGGGCAAGTTGTAAAGGGCCGGAGTCACGCGAACACAGTCGCCCGCGGCAACTCCAGTCCGCGCAACGGTGAATATTCCAAAGTCCTCGACCAGTTGACGAACCAATGCACGGTTTGCATCCCCTGACGTCCCGCCGTTCAAGCGGAAACTGGTGATGGCACCAATCAGCTCGTCGTTTTCCGGTGTCAGGACATCCACACCTTCAACATCCCGAACTTCCTGAACCCATAGGTCGCGCAGATAGCGGATGCGTGCGTACTTGTTTTCCCAACCGATCGATTCCTGGAAATCCAGGGCGTCTGGCACAGTAAGGATGGTGGCGAAGTTCATCGTGCCCGTATGCAAGCGGCTGTAGATCGAATCCAGACTTCCTGGGTCGCCATGCGCCCGGTCGATGCCACTCAGACCAGCTTCGCGGATCACCATGGCCCCGACACCAATAGGCGCACCGATCCACTTGTGCAGATTCAATCCCACGTAGTCGGCACCGAACCCGTCGATATCGAGCGGAATGTGGCCCCAGGAATGGGCGGCATCCACTACGACATCGATCCCTCGTGAACGAGCGAGCGCTGTGATCTCTCGAACCGGATGAATCAGGCCCGTCTTGTTGTTCGCGTGGGTCAGAAGCAGAAAACGCGTTCGCGGGTGCGCGTTCAACGCTTCCCGATACGCCTCAACGATCTGCTCCACCGTCTCAGCAGGCTCAGGAATGACCAACCGAGCTACTTCAGCTCCCTTTCTGACGGCCAGCTCGTCCATCGCCTGCTGCATGGCCGGATAATCCAGATCGGCATACATCACCGTCTCCCCTGGCTCCAGACGATTGTACTGACTGATCAATGCCTGAAGGGCTTCTGTCGCATTCCGTGAGAAGGCGATTTCGCCTGATGAGATGCCCAAAGCTGCAGCTACGCGTTCCGTGATGTCCCGGGCTTCCCGGTTGAAACGGGTACGTGCGTAGTAAGAACTCTCCCGATTAACGCGGATGGTGTTGCGATGGAATGCTTCCAATACCGGGGTCGCCATCATGCCCCAATAGCCGCCCTCTAGATTGGTGACCTCGTCGGTGACGTCGTATTGAGCGGCGACCTGCTCCCAGTACGTTTCGTCACGTGCAACGACTGCCGCCGCATCGTGGCGTGCTGCAGGCATCGTCGGTCGGGGCCGTCCCGAGGCTGGGACCGGGAGAGCGAGCGCAGCCGAGGCCAGGCCAGCGCGACGTAGGAATTGGCGACGAGAGGTCATGGGTTGCGAAGATTAGGCCGTGCTAATGGCGACGGAAAGCGAGGCCTTCCTTGAAGTCATCAGATCCGTCTTTCCGTACCAATTCCCCACCGCACATGTTGCAGCATCGTGCGTCATCCTCATGCCCCTCCTTCATGCAATGGGGGCACACACGTGGATTGACACCTCGTTTGGCGTTGATGAGCTCGGCGGACACGATCCCGGTGGGTACGGCGATGATCGCATAGCCGGCAATCATGACCAAGGCGGCCATGAATTGGCCCAAATTGGTTGTTGGACTGATGTCTCCGTACCCGACTGTGGTAATCGTGACAATCGCCCAGTAAATGCTCCTAGGGATACTGTCGAACTGGCTGGCTCCGGCCCCCCTCCCTTCGATCAGATACATGAACGATCCGATGACGATCACGGAGAGCAGCACGAAATACAGGAAAACGGCAATCTTCTGGCGGCTACGCAATAAGGCCGCAGAAATGATATCTCCCTGATACAGAAAGTTGTGCAGCTTGAAAATCCTGAAGACCCTGAGTAGACGAAGCACACGGATGACGGCTCCGACCTGGGATCCAGCAAATAGCAGACTGAGATAGGTCGGTAGAATCGAGAGGAGATCAATGACGCCGTAAAAACTCGTGATGTACTTCAGCGGCCGCAGCGCACAGTAGATCCGGATCGCGTACTCGATGGTGAAGAAGACGGTGAAGATCCACTCCAACGCATAGAAGAGCTCGTGATACTGCGCATCCAGCGACGGAATACTCTCCAGAAAAACCGTCGTCACACTGGCCAGGATCATCACCAGGAGCCAGATATCGAAGGTCCTCCCCGTTGACGAGTCGGCCTCGAAAATGATGTGATACAGCTTCGCCTGCAGGGGCGACAGTCGTCGTTCGCTTTTCATGACGAAATGGCTAGATCGAGCACTTGTATTTCCGGCATCCCCCACGGCAGCCGTCCTTTCTCGGCCTTTCAGCTGAAAAGGACGGCCCTTGGGCATCATGCCCGGAATGATGCCCAAGGGTAGGGTCCTTCCCCAAGTAGCGCAACCGGGGATTCTCGCACATCAACGAGCAAACAATCGCTCAAGCGCATCCTGCTGCGTCTTGGACAGTCCCTCGAGCATGCTGTCCGCGACATGCTCTACGGTTGTCGTCGAATCCTCCAACAAGGTTTTGCCGGCATCGGTTAATGCGACGAGACTCTTGCGGGCATCCCGGGGATGCGATTCTTTGCGAACCATGCCGAGCTTCTCCATGGGAGCGAGAATGCGGGTCACTCCTGATGCAGTACGTCCAACAGAACGAGCCAACTCTATGCGCGGCATCGTGGATGTCGGGCTCTGCGATAACTGGAAGAGCACTTGGTACTCGGTATAACTGATACCATGGATGCTGAGATTGGCATCCATTCGTTTCAATGCGTCGGTACTGAATTGCACCATCGACATGAAAATGAAGTCTGAATTACTCATGATCTTATTATTGCTTTATACTTGACCGCTCAAGTACACCGCAATTTTGATCATTACCCAAGTGGGCGCTGCATGGTCACCATGTCCCACCCAGGTCCGTATCCGTCCTTATTCACTGCGACGGTTTGAAAGCCGAATTGCTCGAAGAATCCCATGACGCTTGGGATGGTCCTGAGTCGAGCATACTGGAGGCCCTCAGCACCTGACATATCCTTCAAGCGATATGTCATCAGTGCCTTACCCAGTCCCTGACCGTGATGATCACGATGGACTATGCCCCAGGTCAGCGCAGCGATTTCAGATGAGTCCTTTGCCCACCCTCCGCAGGCTACGACGGCATCACCCTGTTCACCGACGAAGTACACACCCGGCAATTCGTCGAGGAATTGCTCGAACTCGGAGCGATCGGCCACTGAAAAGAATTCCGGAGTGTTGCTAGTCAGCAATACCAGACAGGAATCCCGGTCCTCAGGAGTGTATGGTCTGATTTTCATAGGTACCGTGTCCTTACGGAATCGACTAGGATCTTCGCCTCGCGCCTACACCAGGCAATCTATCCAGTCCAAGGCCATGTGGATGAGAAGTCCCAGGCTGGCAAGGTAAATCACCCACCATACGTTGCGCGGTTTCTCATCCCGCATCCGTCGGTGCATCAACAGGGAAACCACGAAAGCAACGACGTAGGTAGCAATCAGCGGCTCCGCATGAAACGGGTGGAAGCCGATTGAACACCGCTCAGGATCGTAGATCGGATCTGCAAACAGATGGTCCAGATCAACCGCCATCGTGGCAATCATGATTGTGAACGCAGAACGCCACAGCTTCCGATAGAAAACGCCCGCCACTACAAGCGGAATGATGAAGTGAAGTGCAATGTGAACCACGAATCAGCGCTCCTGAGCACCTTTACCGGCAATGATCTTGTCCCGGAATTTCGCGATCCGGGCGATGCGCGTTTCGGGCTTTTTAGCCCCATTCAGATTGATGACATAGCTGCGCTGTCGGCCTGGTGTCAATCGATTGAACGCTTCGGCCAATTCAACATCAGCATCCAGTGCTTCGGACAACTCTTCAGGGTAATCCAGTCTGATCGCCTCCTTTGGCGGCTTGCTGCCCGCTTTCGCGTAGCCAATGGCTTCGTCCAGATAGGAAAGGACGATGGGCTTCAACTCCCGCACCTGGTCATTCCGGGTAAACCGAATCATGTCTGGATGACGCGTATTGGCGCCTTGCTTTTCCAGCACTTGGTGGGTATCGGTCATGAGTGCGGCATTAAAAAAGCTCAATCGAAAGTCCTTCCGGAAAGCGCCGATGATCACAATATTCCGACCCGCCGCCATGTAGCATGGGTGCGCCCATTTGAGCGTTTCCTCCAACCCAGCTTCCAGACAGAGCTGTCGGAGAGCCTCCAGTCCGGAAGTCCAATGTCGGGTTGAGCAATCAGATGTGGCATACCGCTCACATCGACCACAGCCATTGACAAAATACTCCTCGATGTCTGTGATCATGCCGCGTTGTCCCCATCGGATGACCCTGGTCGTGGGCTTGCTTGCTCCTGAACCTCCACGTTCTTCCGAATCGCCACGTTCTTCCGAATTTCCTGGCCCATCGCTGACGCCCACAATCGGTAGATGCCTGGCCCAGGATGAAAACCATCCGTCGCCATCATGGATTCGTCCGCCTCGAATTCAATAGGCACAAAGGTGCATCCTTCCTCGGCACACGCATTCCTCAGAGCCGCGCTGAAGGTGTCCGCCTTGCTTCCCAGAAACCACCTCAAAGGCTGCGGGAGGGCCGGAAATGACTTTACCGGAGGCAGCCCTGAGACCACAATGAGCGGATCCTCGAAGCGGTCCCTGATGATGGTGAAGAGTTGCCTCTGTTGATCCAGCCAATCATTGATCCCTATGCCGGAAGTAACGTCGTTGACACCGAACACGGATACGACGACATCAAACGGCTGACGATCAATCCGATCGATACTCCGAAGGACGTTGGCGGTCTTGGCGCCGGTTCGGGCATGAAGATGCCACGCCACTCCTGACCACTCCGAAACCCGTGACAGCAGTACGCCCAGCAAGGCTTCATCTTGTGACTCCGCTCCTACTCCGGCGGCAGATGAGTCACCAAGGATAAGCAGACGCAGGCGCGGCTCGGGGCCACTGGCCCCTTCCCGCTCTCCGGGTGGCTCCGGCAATCGCGGAATACTCTGCCGAACCCTCCACCCCTGGAGGAGAAGGAACGGACCCAGAAGCACGGTCAGGATAGGGTTAGGCATGGGATTCAATCAGGACAGCAGTCTGTCCCACTCATTCTGGTCGAAATGCCCCCTGGCAATACGAATCAGCCCATGGTCGCCAAATTCCAGCGCTTCGTACCCGCTCAGGTGAATGGATTTGCCGGTGCCTCCGGGCCCGGTGTTCGTTCCTCGCATGGTCCAATACCACTTCGTTTCGCCCTCTTCCTCGATGATCCGGTCACAACGCACGTCCAAGTCTGGAAAATCAGTCATGAATGCGTTGGCGACTTCCGCGATCGCTTCGTGACCGACGGCGGGCAGGCCGTCATTGATGACAAGCACCCCATCCTTGGTAAAGAACGCAGCCACGGATGCAGGGTCGCCGCTGCTCCAGGCTTCCGCGTACCGGTCTCCGAATTCCTGCAAGGACTGCATATCACCCGCGGTCAAAACACGCCGTTCTGATTGCGGACCTGTCCGCCCGTCATGAGGACGTAGAATCGCATGAATGCGTCGAGTGGCTGAATGGCGTCCCAATGCTCAAGGATCTCGCCGTCCACCACCCGCCATGAATCGATGATGTTCAGCCCTTTTCCATCGTTGCCGCGATGGCTCTTGTTAACCGTGGCGTGCGAATGGAACGTCACCGTGTCACCGTCGGCGGTGATGCGCTTGACGTCGTATCCGTAATCCGGAAAACGATTGGCAAATGCCTCCACGTAATCAATCAGAGCCAGAATGCCGTCCGGGATGTTTCGATTGTGCTGCACGTAGTTCGCATCACCGAATTCCTTGCGGACGTAATCGAAATCGTGGTCGTTCATGAGATGCTGAACGAACTCCGCGATCCGTTCCGCATTGGTCCGTTCTTTCTCGGTCCAGTGATCTTGTTTGAGCGCTTCAAAATCGACGTTCAATGTGTTCATTCGGGTCATCCTCCTGGAAGGGCTTCTACCAATTCGACCATGCGCTTCAAGTGCTCTTCAGTCGGCATCTTGCCTCGACCGGCGCCCAGGTTGTCAAGCATATGCTTCGGATTGCTGGTGCCCGGTACGGCCACGGTTACGGCTGGATGGGCCACCACAAATTTGAGCATGAATTGCGCCCAAGAGTAGGCGTCGAATTCAGCAGCCCACTCGGGCAACGGGCGATCACCGATGCGTGACCACATACGCGTGCGACCGAACGGCAAATACACCATCACGCCAATCCCCAGCTCTTGAGCCAGCGGGAAAATCATCTCGGCAGCGTCCCGGTTGTCCACGGCGTAATCGATCCCGATGAAGTCGATCGGGTACGAGCGCATGACTTCTGCCAGGCTTTCGTAGTCCCGGGTCGTCGTGATTCCGATGTGACGAATACGCCCTGCTTCCTTGTACTCCTGGAGGATTCCCAGCTGAGTCGGAGGGTCTCCCATGTTGTGAACCTGATTCAGGTCGATGACGGGGACGCGCAGACGCTCAAATGAGCGCTCAATCTGTTCGCGAACCGCCGCCGGATCGGCAGCACCACCTCCGCGGCCCGCCACGTTGACTTTGGTCGCCCAGAAGATGTTTTCGCTGAAACCGTCCTCGTCAGCCCATTCCCCGGCGTAGATCTCGGACCCACCACGACCGTATCCAGCCGCACTGTCAAAGACACGACCTTCCCCTTCCGCGCCTTCCGCAAGCGCCTGGAGCACAGCTCGATGGCCGTCCAGCTCTTCGTGCGTCGCGTCAATATTGATCCACCGCCCGCCGAGGCCAATGATGGGAATAGGGACTTCTGATGACGGAATCAGGCGCGTCATCAACGGATCGTCCATCAACAACCGGAGGGTACCTGGATTCAGGCCGATTGCAGCGCCTGCAGTAGCCACTGAGCTCAGGCGAAGCCATTCTCTGCGAGTGATCATGAGTCCATTCATTTGTGGGTGCACAACGGGCTGCCGCAAAGTACGTCAATGAGAAAAAAGCGTATACCGGAGGCGCCAAACCGTTCCTGATTGCATCCCTACACCATGAGAAACCCGCCCAAGAATGGTTAATCCGCTTGAGCCCAGTTCAAGGGGTTCATATTCTCCGGTCAATGGCGGAGAAGGTTCAATTCAAGCGCAATGTCGGCCTGTTCATGGCCGTGATGATTGGTATCGGCGCCATGATGGGGCCGGGCGTGTTCGCCTTGCCCAGTGTCGTAGCCATGGACGCCGGGCCGCTGGGCATTCTGGCCTATCTCTTCATGGGCCTGCTCACGCTGTTCACGGCACTGAGCTATAGCGAACTCGGTGCCGCTATCCCCATTGCAGGTGGCGGCTACTCATTCGTCAGCCGTGGACTTCCCGATCCTGTGGCCTTCCTGGCAGGGTGGTTCTTCTGGATCGGCAATACGCTTGCCTGCTCCCTCTACGTGGTCATTTTCGCCCTGACCATCCGGGACTATTTCTTTCCGGACGCGAGCATCATCCTGATTGTGGTGGTCACAACGCTGGTCTTTACGGCGTCCAACCTGCGCGGACAGGTCGAAGCGCTCAAGATGATCACGCTCATGAACATCGTTGAGCTCGCAGTACTCATCGGGTTGGGCGTGCTGGGCGCTTTTGCCATTGAGCCGGCCAACCTCGAGCCGTTCGCACCCATGGGATGGGAGCCGCTGATTCCGACGATGGGGCTCATCTACATCTCCTACGTCGGTTTCGACCTGATCACCGTGGCCGCAGAGGAGATCATCGATCCCGCCAGGAATATCCCGCGTGCCATATTGATCACGCTGGGTGTGGGCATCGTGATCTACGTGCTGGTGCTCTTTGTCATGATGGGCGTCGTGAACTACACCGAGCTGGCCGAGACCGACACGCCGTTCATTTTCGTGGCCGACTTCCTGTTTGGCGGCTGGGGCCGCACGGCCGGCATCATTGCCACCATCATGGCCAGTTTGTCAGCATTCTCTGTCACCCTCGGAGCGAGCTCCCGTGTCCTGTATGCTCTTGGACGGGACGGGCACTTCCCCGGCGTGTTCTCGCGGCTGCACACGCGGTTCAAGACGCCCCACATCGCCCTTTTCGTTTGTGCGGCGCTGGTCATGGTGTTTGGAGCCACGGGCATCGTCAACATTCTGGCCTCCGCCAGCAGCTTCGGCTACCTCGTCGCCATCGGCATCGTCAACTACGCGGTCATCGCGTTGCACAACAAGATGCCCAATCTCAGGCGGCCGTTCAAAGTGATCATGTACCCGGTCGTTCCGGTGCTGGGTATCATCTCTTGTTGGTTTTTCGTACCCATGCTGGAGCCCCAGAGCCTGCTTCTAGGCGCTGCGCTGGCCGGTGTAGGCGGCATCCTCTACTTCGTGATGCCTGCCAACAGGGACCTGGTCAAACGATTACCGGAACTTGTTCACCACATCAAAACACGACTTCGCATCTGGAGGAGACCCAACATGCAGGTACTCATCATTGGAGGCGGCAATCAGGGGATGAACATTGCGGATCGACTCATCAAGCAGGATGAGTTCCGCATGATCTTCCGATCCGCCGAATACAAAGTGACGTTTGTCGAGAAAGATGAGGCTCGATGCGAAGAGCTGGAGCGGCGCTACAGCGTGCCCATTTTCCACGGTGATGGGACCAAGCTGGAGATTCTCGATCAGGTGGAACCCCAGAAAATGGATGTGGCCATTGCTGCTACCAATCACGACGATCGCAACACGATCATGGCGTTGCAAGCACAGCGGTTGGGCATTCCACGGGTGATTGCCATCGCCCGGGATCCAGACTACGTCGAGTTACTGAAGTCCAGAGGCATCGTGTGTATCAGCGCGCCGTACGCTACGGCGGCAATGGTCGAGAATCACCTGGATCGTCCGGGAGTGGCCGATCTGTTCGAATTTGAATCCGGTGTGGCCAGTCTGATCGACATGCGCGTGCCAGAGAATGCACGCGTCGTCGGGAAGCGCATCAGCGATATCAACATTCCGTCGCAGTGCGTCGTTGCCGCCGTGATCAGGGACAAGGAGTTTGTCGTCCCGAGAGGCGATACGGAAGTCAAGGGAAACGACTACGTTGTTTTCGTAGGCCCCGTCGACTCGGTCCAGTCCGCTCACGCTGTGTTCTCGGAGTCCAAGACGGCTTGAGCCCTGTCCATCCGCTCGAAGGCTTCCGTAGCCTTGATTTCTGCGACCTTTTCAGCCACCACCCAGCGTAGGCCCCAGCAGAAGAAATAGAAGGGCACGAATACACCGAGTCCGTACATCCAGGTGATCATGCGGGGATCCATTGTGATGCTTCTTGGAAGCAGATACCCGGCGAGAACCAAAACGACCAATGCTGCCGTCGTTTTGTACCAGCGCGCCTTGAAGAGCTCGACGACGATCAAAGGCACAAACACGATCATCAACAGATAGAGCGCCGTAATCACCAACTGGATGGGTGCAAAGAACATGAGCACGATGCCCCAGCCCGACTTCACTTCGTAGCTCAGCCATCGATCCAGGCGAACAAGCGCCTCTTCTTCCCGGCTGCGCATCCCGAGCATGACGTGCGACTCATTCATGGCGTGAGTCCTTCTCCACCCTGCTCCACCTCTCTGCCGGCTCGGGCATCCGGAAGCAAATCGTCGAGATCAACAATCTGCGCGATCTCGCGACCCAGGTACCGTAGCGTCACGTCATGGTGCTCGAGGTCCCACGAACTGACACAATCCTCCACGATGGTCACTTCCAGGTCCCGCTGGTACGCGTCGATGGCAGCCATGCGAACGCATGCATGGGTATTGATGCCAGCCAGGACCAGATGCGTAATGCCTGCATCTGCCAATTCGCTCTCCAGATCCGTTCCATGGAAGGCGCTGTAGCGCTTCTTGATGACTTCAGCGTCACTTGGATAGCGATCCAAATCGCTCAGGATCTCAGCGCCCGGCGTACCCGCCATTGTCATGCGGATCTGTTTCTGCCTCATCACGGGAAAGGCGTCGGACAGATCATCTTTAAACTCCTGCCGAACCCAGATGACCGGATGTCCTCGTTCCCTGGACCATCGCACCAGTTGATTAATTGCGGCAACGAGTTCCTTGCGTTGGCTCCGCAAGGGATCGTCCTGGAAGAAATCCTCCAGCATATCGATGACCAGTAGCGCTGTCATTGCCGCGTTCGTTCCCCGGTTTTCAATGATCGACCGCTTCCATCAACGGACGCGATCCGAAACAACAGGATGCAGCACCGCACCGGCATTCACAAATCCGCGCAGCTCTGATGACGGGCGTCCCACATCAACTCGTGTGTAAGCATCAGAGTCGAATATGGCTCGGAAGATGACCTCCCTGTCGGCCCAGCGTGCTGAATCGGCGTATTCGGTCATGAGCATGATATCCCAGCCCAGACCGGAGTCCGGCTCAGCGATGAGTGCATTGAACGACAGCACATCGCCATTCGCCAAGGCGATTTCCCTCGCCTGCGCCCAGTTCTCACGAATATTCCGGAGATACAGCTCCTCGCCGTCGGGAAGCAGCCGGATGAAGTCCACTGCCCAAATGGCCGTGGAATGGTCCGCCAGATCTTCAGGTCCATTCACCTGCGACGACGGGCCAGCCGGCTGGTCGGTGCACGCACTGATCATCATGATGGGAATGATCAACAAAATGGCGAACGCGCGTAGACGCTTGAGAAGGCCGAGACGTATGGAATCCATGATGCTGTGAGCGGGTCAGTTGGAGAACAGGTTGCCGGGGAAGATCGATGTCTTAGATTAGCCTTCGACCCGCAGAATATCCTGTCATTCGGTATCCAGAAATGAAAACCCTCAAATGCGACTTGTGTGACGCGACGGCATCAGCCGACACTTTCGAACAATGGATGCAGGCCTTGATGCCGCACTACAAGGAAGCGCACGCGGACGTCATGAACGATCCGACAAAGACCAAAGAGGATGGCGAACGCTGGATGAAGGAAAACCGGGTTCGATTCGAGGCGGCGCCAGAAGACTGAGTAGTCACGAAGATGTGACACTTTCGGCACATCCGGGATGGAAGAGCTGGAGTAGGTTGTCAGCACGAACCATCACCCAGCCCCGTCCCTTCCTGCCTCAACCATGCGTCGTATCTTTTTTCTATGCGCTTTTGTGCTCTTCGGCGGGTTGTCGAATCCCGTGCGCAATGACCGACCGAATGTCCTGATCATCATTTCGGATGACGTTGGACTGGACTCCTGGGAGCGAGCAGGCATTGGCAATTCGTTTGCCAGCACACCCAACCTGGACACCCTGGCCGATCAAGGGCTCACGTTCCGCAATGCGTGGACGACGCCGACCTGCTCCCCGACTCGAGCGGCCCTCCTTTCTGGCCTGATCGGCAGCAAGAACGGCGTACTGGAGGTAGGCGACCAACTGGACCCTTCCTTCGAGACCCTGTTTGAGGCCGTGGACCGGCACACGGGAGGCGAATACGCAATCGGTGCCTTCGGGAAATGGCACATCGGTCCCAACCGGGACCTCGACAATCCGAACGAACAGGGAGCGCACCATTTTCACGGATACATGGGTGGCGCGCCAAGTGACTACTCGAATTGGGATCAGGTCATCAATGGGTCTTCTTCGGAGACCACGACCTATCTCACAACCGACATCACCTCTGCGGCCATCGACTGGAAACAGCAGCAGACCGGTCCGTGGATGATATGGATGGCGCACGCGGCCGCGCACACGCCGTTTCATGCGCCCCCTGATTCGCTCCACACGCGCACATCCTTGGCAAGCGATCGGGATCAGTATCTGGCCATGATCGAGGCCTTGGACGCAGAGACCGGCCGGCTGGTTGATTCGCTTTCGCCCGCGGAAAGAGAAAACACGATCATCTTCTACGTCGGCGACAACGGGACGCCTGTTGGCGTTCTGGAAGGCTATCCGAATCGACGCGGAAAAGGCACCTTGTATCAGGGAGGAGTGAATGTGCCATTCATCGTTTCTGGTTTCGGGGTGACTCGCTCCGGTGAAATCGACCAGGCCCTTGTCCACACCATGGACATCCATGCAACGGTTCTTGATCTCCTCGGTGTGGAGCTGAATGGAGGGGTGAACAACAGCTTCAGCCTGGAGGAGCGCCTTCTCGATGCCTCCGGACGATCGCGTCCCTATCTGCTCACGGAGACAGGAAATGGGGCCGACTACCAGGTGGCCATTCGCGACGATCAATACAAAGTGATCCGGCAATCCTCCGGCGAGACAACCTTCTTTGACCTCCTCGATGATCCGTTCGAGCGCACAGACCTCGCATCAATGACACTCTCGGCCGATCTGCAGTCCCGCTTGGACCAGTTGGTGGCCGAAGCCGACGTTCAGGTCAATGGATGGTCCTGCAATGATGGAATCCAGAATGGCGACGAAGATTCCATGACGTGTGCCGTGGAAACACGCACAGAGGAAGGCCTGCCGGGCTCAGGATTTGAGCTGGGATCGGTCTATCCCAACCCGTTTGTCGATCAACTCACCATTGAATCGGAAAGCAGCATGCCGATTTCGCGAGTGACCATGTTCACGCTGACGGGACAACGCGTTCAGTCGTGGGAGGCCTTTTCGCCCGAGCAAACAATGCAGCTGCACGTGAGCTCCCTTTCGGCAGGTATGTACGTGCTCCGCATTGAAAGCCACCTGGGCGGTCAGGGCAGCGTGCCGGCCGTGGAAACACGACTCGTCACGAAGCGCTGACCAAAACGCACTCCGCCTCGGTCACGACGACTGACGACGCCAGACCAGGACCACCAGCCAGAAGAGAAACACCGCGACGGGAAACTTCACGTCGGTGCTCATCACCTCCATGGTCGCCTTCCGTGTCATTGGGCCGTTGGGCCTGATCGTTGCCGCCAGTTCGCCATCTTGAGCCACGATGAAGCTGCGACTCAATGCCCACTCGCTGGTCAACACCAGTGTGCCAGAGGCCGTCGTCACGTCAAACTTGCGCCGGAACGCGTTGGGCTTCCTGCCCGACACAATCACCTCTCCTTCCCGCTCCAGGGTCCACTGCCCGCTTCCTGGACCGTGCTTTCTGATCCGGTAAAGCTCACCATCGATCAACAAATCGCATTGTTCGCTGGACCACTTCTTGTCCAGGAATGCCTGGTGCTCGCCCGCTTTCAGGAAGAAATCCCAGGAAAAGGGGTTGTCCGGTTCAGCGGAGATGATCATCAGAATCGGTCTCGATTTCCAATGCCGCCGAAGCGCGGATTCACCACATTGTTGAGCACGGACCCGAACCGGTAGCGGAATCCAAAACTGATGCCCGCTTCGTAATTCGTCTCAAGCTGTCGCCTTCGCAAGAGGACTTCCTCGAGGTCCGCATCGCCTTTGGGCAGGTTGATCTGGTCATGGATGAGCTCAAGCGACCCGCCGACCTCCACCGACAGCCCGCGCGTAATGCGCACTTCGAATTCTGCATCGAATTCGACGCTGTGCCGCGATAGATCGTGCAAGTACTGGGAGGCAATGAATCCGATTTCGATCTCACCCCAGGGCTGGACCACTTCGTACCCGGCATTGATCAGGTGCTGGGGCAAGACCTCCTGGATTTCATTGTAGATCGTCGTGTCCGCCCATGTCACATGGGACGCTCCAAGTCGGTAGGCCACCGTCAGCTGGCGACGATTGGCTTCGCGGTAGGGATACAGACTCCACTCAACGGCAGCCATGCCTCGGTATCGCCAGTCCACATTTGAAAACGTGGAGGTCAGCACATCACCGTAGCCCCCAATCGACCAATGCGGGGATATACTCTTGACCGCATAGCTGGTAAAGCCGTCACGACGAGCCGTACTGGTGATGATCCCGGAGCTTCGCTCGAACCGGTCGTAGTTGTAGTTGAAGAAGGGTCTCAACTGGATCTTCCACGCCTCGGTGACTCGGCTCACATACACACCGTAGCGCGTGTCAAACGAACGGCGCTGGGACTCGAAGTCGGCACTCCCGTCCGAGTACATCTCGATGGTCCAGTAGTCCCAAGGATCCTCCGTCACAACCTCCATCTCTTCTGACACCTCGGCAACGGGAGTCACGTCAATGCTCAACCTGTCGCGGACCGGTGTTTGGAGGAGATAGGGAACGAGCACGGCTTCCAGCGTCTCGAGAAACCCATCCCGCTGCTCAGCCTCGGTCGCGTCGGCCGTGAACGTGTAGACCGTCGAGTAATCCATTCCTTCGAATCGGCGAAGACCGTACACATCAAAGGTGTGTGCCTGACCACCTGAGCCTGTGTTCTCCCAAGTCACCAGAACGTGAACGTCGGCGACCTCCCGGTCCCGAACGTGATCGACGTACGGCATCTCTTCCCGAATGAACGTCTCGGGACATCGATTGCAGTCCAGAAACAGTCCGAGTCGTGCGTTTTCAGCCGCCGTCTCCTGCGAGGCAGCTGGTTGAACAAAAGCGACGCTTACCAGGATCAGCACGAAACCGATGATCCAGCATGGATGAACTCGATGCATGAACGATTGCTTGTGGTTCGGGTGAGAATGGATCAAAGGCTGGGTTGGATGGGCAATAACCAGCCTCGGCAGGGCTTCTCAATGTACGCGAAAGCGAGGGATTCCTTTCCGCCAGCGCGTGCTCAGGCTGGCTTCGCTGCAGGGTACAACGAAGTACCCGCTACATACCCGCTGGCCCAGGCCCATTGGAAATTCAGGCCGCCGATCGGGCCGTCCACATCGCAGATCTCGCCGCATAGGAACAGGCCAGGATGAATTCGAGATTCCATGACCTTGAGGTTCACTTCGCTGAGCGGGACCCCACCTGCTGTCACTTCAGCGTAGCGATAGCCCCGATCCCCTGTCACGTCCAGTCGCATTTCGGTCGCAGCTCCTGTCAGGCGCTTGCGATCCGCTTTGGGCAGTTGATCTCCCATGACAGCGGCGTCGACATCCGCTACGGCAAACAGCATACTGACCATGCGATCAGGCATGTGCTGTCGCAGGTATCGGCGTACAGAACTGTGACCAAGCGATTGTAGCGCGACGTCCAGGTCTTGCCGAGTCAGTTCGGGCAACCAGTTCATCGTCAGATAGGCCTCGGGATCAGAATGAACCAGATCCAGATAGTATCGGCTGATATCGAGGACTGAAGGGCCTGACAAGCCGAAATGGGTACACAAGGTCGAGTCGGTGAATGCGATGATGTGCTTTCCCGTCCCTGAGTGCAGTCGGATCGTGGCGGGAACGGTGATCCCGCTCAGCCCGCAAACAGGGTCTTCGGGCGGCAGCGTCAGCGGAACGAGAGAAGGGAACGTCCTTGTGACCGTGTGACCGAACGCTTTTGCAAACTCGAACCCTTTCCCATCCGAACCTGAACGAGGAAGACTCTTCCCTCCTGTTGCCAGCACGAGTTTGTCACACTCGATGCGCCCCCACTCGCCGCTGACCATGAATCCACCGCCGGTGCTTTCCCCGTCGATGGCATCGCTAGCACCATCCAACCTACTGACCGATTCAATCGATTCGACCCGCCGCGGATGCATCAGGTGAACGCCCGCACGGGCCACGGCGACCTTCAGCGCTTCCAGCACGTCGCGAGCGCTGTCGGTCGTGGGAAAGAGCTTTCCTGTCTCTTCCCGCTTCAGCTCCACGCCGAGTTCGCGGAAAAACTGCACCGTTTCAGGGACGTCGAATCGACGAAGAACCTTGGCGATGGCCGATGTACTGGATCCGGCATATCGCTTCGGGTCCACTTCAAAGTGCGTGACGTTGCAACGCCCTCCTCCCGCTACCAGAATCTTGGCGCCGATTTTCTTCGCCCCATCCAACAGCAGGATCGATTTGTCGGGATACGTCCTTCCCGCCCAGATCGCTGTCATCAATCCGGCGGCACCCGCCCCCACAATCACGACATCATGTCGCTCTTCTGCCATCTGTCTCCCCTTAGATGACCGGTAGTTTCTCGTTGGTCAGTTTTGCACGCGTCGTCCCGTCAGCCCCTCCACTTCGAAAGAGACAAACTCACCCGCGCCATTGGCGGAAAACGTGAACGTCTGACCGTCTTCGGGATCGAACAATGTGGATTCGTCTTCTGCCAGAAGTAGAAATGCCTCATCCACTGGCCCGCCTGCGTCCACGTACAGATTACCGTCACGGACAACGATGGAGATGAGTCCCACCTGGTCCACGTTGTAGGAGCCGGTGAAAGCGGCCATGTCCTCTTCGGACAGATCGATGGTCGGTTTGAGCGTAGGCTCGAAACCGGGCCACTCGTAGTGCGCAAATATGGCCTGCAGGATCTCGCCATACAGCTCGCCACCATTGGCTGAGTTAGTCATTATGGCTACCACGAACTCGCCGTCCTTGGAAGCCAGGAAGTAGCAACGGAAACCCTCGTTCGAGCCGCCGTGGGAAAACAAGGTCCCATCTTCGATGATAGCCGGCCCCAATCCCTGCGATTCCAGCCCCGGGGTCAGCATCTCCTCGACAGTCTCCAGCTCGAGGACACCCGACTGACCTGCCAGGGTATTCTGAATGTCCACGGCATACTTGCCGATGTCCGTTGGTGTCGTCCAGAGCCCAGCAGCCGCCTGCTCCGGGTACACATGCCATTTTCCTTCCACTGGCGAGCCGTCGAAGGAATAGGCCGTAGCAGCCAGATCATGCAGGTTTTCCGGGAGAGGTTGCTCATACGTCGATGCACCCATCTGCAAAGGCGAAATCACCCGCTCTTCCATGATTTGTTCAAATGGCATCCCGGCAACATCACTCAAGGCAATCTGCATTACTGTCGTACCGCCTCCAGAGTACTGCCAGCTTTCACCGGGAGTCTTGTAGACGTAGATCGAATCCGTATTTCCTTGACCGCTCACCACTCCGACCGCATCAGGTATCTCGGCATCACGCTTGTAACCGGGGAATCCCCACACGGTCGTACCCGCGGTGTGATTCAGGAGCCGACGAATCGTCACCTTTTCTTCTTCCGTGACTGCGTTTTCGCTGAGCGCCCATGACGTGAGGTACATGTTGATGTTCTCGTCAATGTCGACCAAACCATCTTCGGCCATATCCAGGGCCGCCATGGCTGCAATCGGCTTGCTGATGGAAGCGGCTTGGAACAACGTGGTGGTCGTCACCGGAGTCTCGGATTCCACATCGGCATACCCGTACCCCTTTGCCCAGGCCAATTCACCATTGCGATAGACCGCAACGCTCACGCCCGGGACATTGAAGTGGGCCATCCGCTCTTCAATCGTAGCAGCGGTTACCTCGACACCTTCGATCTGGACACGAGGAAGCAGACTGGACTCAATGACGGTGACGTCAGAGTCGGTCTGAGGCTGACAGGCCAGAGGCAGGAATGCCAGCGCGAACAAGAAACGGAGCCTAGACATGCAGGGAGTCAGGGATGAAATTGGAGAGGGCTATGGGTGTTCGTTCAAACGGCGGATTCATGGAGTCCGGAGAATCTTCTCCATGGCTTTTCCTCTGGCCAACTCGTCGACCATTTTGTCCAGATAGCGAATCTCTCGCATCAAGGGTTCTTCGACTTCCTCGACGCGGATGCCACAAACGACCCCTTTGATCAGTGTACGATCAGGATTGAGCGCTGGAGCCTCGGCAAAAAAGTCCTCGAAGTTCGTTTTCTGATCGAGAACCTGCTGGAGTCCGGCCTCATCGTAACCCGTAAGCCACTCAATGATATGGTCCACGTCGGCTTTGGTGCGTCCTTTCTTCTCGGCTTTCGTGATGTAATGCGGATAGACGCCCGCAAAACTCATGGTGTAGATGCGATGCTTGGCCATGATGACTGATCAGTTGGGAAACGGGTTCGGCGTGGCCCCATGATACTGCATAGATGCATCCGGCATGACCGCATCTGCCGATGAACGTTCGGGGACGATTCAGCTTTAAGGCGTTGCCCCGACTGCATCACGCATTCGAAGAACTGAGAAGTGACACGCTGAAATCAGTCTGTGGCTTCCTTCCCGTAGAAAAAGAGCAAAAGGTCGTCCAGAAGCGGTCCCCAGTTATCCCAATTGTGGGCGAACGGGACTTCGATGTACTTCATGGGATACCCCTTCCTTTCCAGAATGTCACGGAATGCGCGCGTACGCTGTTCGTTGTCCCTGTGCGTACCCGACGACAGAAAGATGCGAAGCGGTAGTTGGGCTGAATCAGCGTAGGCCGGGTGGATGTAGCGGACTGGGTGCGTCGCTGGCGATTGCATGGCGATGCCTTCCATGAAATCGTGGCCATACAACCCAAAACAAGCGGCGTTCAGCCCTCCGAATGAAAGCCCGGCGATGGTTCGAGCACTCCGATCAGCTCGGGTTTTGTATGCGCTGTCGATGGCCGGAATCAGCTCGTGTTCGTAAAAAGAAATGAAGCGCTGATTGCAGAAAAACTGGGCATTGCGCCTGCTCAGATGCTCATGCCCTGGAATTCGAGGATCCAGAAATACGGCAATGATGGGCTCCATCAACTCCGCAGAAATCAGTGAATCCAGGACTGCAGGCATGTTGCCGATCTCGGGATCCATGTACCAGGCTCCATCGGATAGAAACAGGACCGGGAGATCATCCAGCGCATCATACCCCTCCGGTGTGTAAACCCAGTACTGCAGCTCGTAGGTCAACGTATCGCTCTGAATCAGCTGGGTCGCGGATGTCCTGGATGGTTGCGCATGGGCGCTCCCTGCTGACGAGAGGGCTATTAACAGAGCCAGGATGAGAAGACGCATGGACACAACGGGAATGCTTTTACTCCGAGAGTCGGTAGAGCGCATGATACACGTCAGTCTCCACCGGGACAGGGTGATTCCCGGTGGCCGCATCCAGTGCCGCTACCAGGGCATCAAATGCGGAAACTGACCCTAACTCCCTAGCAAAATGGTCGAGTCGGTTGGAATCAGAAAGGACTACGTGTGCAAACTCAAACGGTGACATTTCAACGACCAGTTTCTCCTGGATGACCGATTCCTCGATGAATCCGTCATTACCTGAGAAGTTGATGGCGTGATCGTAGTCCGTCACTGGCAGCGTCCCTTCAAGACTCAACCCATGGAGAATGGGCTCCAGAAGCATCTCAAAGTCGTAGACTAAAACAAGAGCTTCTTGTCGGGCAATCCGCAGCACCTCGGCCCGCGTAGCGGCTGAATCGGTGTAGAAGAGCGAACCTGCGAAGGTGACTATATCGGCTTTCTGGTCAGGTAATGGGATCGCTTCGCCTGTTCCGTGCAGGTAGGTGATTCGCTCGTGAGGCTCAGCTTGAGCAAGCATCGCATCGCTCGGATCAATCCCGAAGACCTGCTGACAACGCGTGGCTAATGCGAGCGCGGACAGCCCGGTGCCGCAACCAACATCCACTCCGATCGCGAAATCCGATCGTCCACCCAATGCCCGCTTAAGAATGGGCTCGTGCAAAGCGGGTCGGTAGGCCGCGTAGTGCCTCGCAGCGTCATCATCGTAGCGTTCTGTCATATGGCATTCCTACCAGCAACGGCTTGTCGCACTACCGCTCAAATGCAGCAAACGATCTGTCGGGATACATGGCGGCGAGGAAATCCTGGACGTTGTACGTGGCGTCGAGTGTGAAGTGGGCACTTCCCCCGAATACGATCCCCCGCTCTGATTCAGGCACGGCCTCCGCCCAAGCAAGACTGCGAACAGCTCCGCCAAATTCCGTTTCCCCAAATCTGAACAGCAGGAACTCGATGGATGCATCCTCCATGGCAATCACATCCACGCCGTGCGCCTTCGCGTGCTCAACAAGTTGGAAATAGAAGTTCTCCTCCCCACTCGTCTTCGTCCCTGCGCGGCCATTCCATGCCTCCTCGAAGTATGCAATTAGCTCCGCGCGTGCCGACTCGAATTCCTCCGATCCAGGCTCAGACTGATTGTATCGATCCAGCAAAGGCTGTTGGTATCGATTCAGCATTTCCATTCCGATCCACTCGAACGCTTCGCTTTCGAGTGCGGCCGTCGCCACATCAGCGTCCGTCGATATACCGTGTACGGCCTCAGGAATGAGCAGCACATCGTTTTCTCCGAGCTCCGACACCTGCTCCATCGCGATCGTGTCGACCCGAGCAGCCAGGCGGGAATCACGCTGCGCCTCGGTGATCATCTCCCTGTCATACCAGGCGTTTGCAAGCAAGTACTTCTGCGCAAGCCCCAGGCTGTCCAGCAACGTGATGAACGATTGGACATTCGCCCGATTCTGCTGCCAGGTTGCCCCGTCCACCCAGGCGTGACTGTACCCGGCAAGATTGCCCACGAAATCAATCCCGCTGTGCGGGAATACCTGTACCTGAAACGTGTCGTGAATCGACAGGGTCAGCGAAACACTGTCCTCTGACATGAGCTCTGCGCCGTGCCCCAACAAGTCCGCTTTGATTTCCCCAGCAGGTATATCAGCAAGAGCCTGCACGCCAAACATGTCGCCCATGAAGGGGCTGGGATAGGCCACGGTCGGCGGAAAATCCGCATCCAGAAATCCCTGGTCATTCAGGTATCGCGGGATGACTCTCGCCAAGTCTGGTTGCCTGAATGTTCGCTCGATTGTTGAATCGGGGGAAGCGTACGTCAGGTCCTTTTCAATCGGCACGCCTTGGCACCCTGCCAACAAGAGGACAAAGGTACTCGAACACCACAGGAGCGATCTGACTTTCATGGGTAATGGAGTGTTTGGCGTTTTTGAGGTGTGCCCTGACCGAGTTTGGGGCCCTGCGGTCTCTCAACCTGCGGATTCCACGGTGATTCCGAAGAGTTTATCGTAAATGGCTTGATTGTCCTTCCCTAGGGCAATCGAACCCAGATAAGCTAGCACAAGCAGCCACATCACGCCGAAGCCCACGTAAACCCAGTTGTCAGGAGTCCCAGGCTCGATAGGCCATCCGGGGATGTTGAACAGACATGTGTGCGCAATCTGCCACGGAAGAAACTTGGCGAACGATCGGGCAAGGGCGCGGAGAAACGTGAGCTGCTGACCCTCTGCACTTCGAACGACAATTCCTACGCGTTTCTTACCCCAAGTGGCCATGGCCGGCGAGCTCTCGGACACGGCGAAGTACAGCGAAACGGGAAGTACCGTTGTCGCAAAAGCGATTAGGTCAGCCGTGAGTGGATTCAGGAATAGTCGAGAACATGTATCTGAGTCTGACAGCTGCATGGAGGCCGTTGAAATGAGCGCCAAGACCACGAGATAGGCGCAAATCAGCAGGTAATCGAAGAGAAATGCGACAATGCGCTGCTTGAAGGTGGCTGGAATTCGGTGGTTCGTTCGGCTCATTTGGGTCCCCTTTTCGCATCCGGGCTGAACTCGAAACTGTTCGCAAGCAGCGGCTTGGCGAACTGGGAATAGACAGCGGACGCTGCCTCGTCGTCTGCTTCCGATTGAATCCACACCAGATACGCATTCCGTTCTCTGGCAATCTCCTGAGCAAACTCCAGCATCGCAGTGGCAATCCCGCGTCGGCGATATGCTTCTTCGACAGCCAGATCGTAGATGAACAGCTCTCGGCGTTCCTGCTCAAACTTCGCCAGTTCGTATCCCCCAAAGCCGCCGACAACCATTCCGTCAGCCAGCGCTGCAACCAGCACAAAATCTCGGGCGGCCAGCGACGATGCCAGGTACACATCCGAGGGTTGATTGGCGGTATACGACTCCGGTTCTTCGAAGGCATCCGAAAACAGATTCAATAACTCCCGGACGAGCAGGATGTCATCGGGTCCTAGAATTCGGAAATCTGGTTTCATGGTCTTGACTGGCGAACGCGACGGTATGCGCGCCTAGGATGACATACGCGCGCGTTCAGGATCGCGATTCGACGTGACGCTTGAAATTATCCAGAATGGCCTGCCAACCCGCCTTCTGCATGTCCTCAGGTACGGAGTTGTCTGAATCAAAAGCGACCGTCACATCAACCCCGGCGTCCGTCTCTTCAAACTCGACGCGTGCCCGGCGCTCCTCCATCTTGTATTCCAGCAGTCGCTGAGGCTCGATCCGGGTGAATTCGCCGAAGAAGTCAAACCCCATGCTTCCATCCTTTGCCTCCATCCGGTAGTTGAAAGCTCCGCCCTCTCTCAGGTCATTGGAGGCCGCAGGACAATGCCACTCATCCGAGGCGAAATTCCACATCTTGATGTCCTCGGGAGACGTGTAGGCTCTCCATACCTCCTCGGTCGTGGAATCAATTGATGTCTTGACGGTGATCATGTTTAGGACTCAAGGATCTGTTGAAGTATTTCAGATGATACTCAGTCGTTCGCCGACAACTCAAGTCGATATTCGACCATCCTCTTGATGAGTGATGCCGGCAGAGGCGTGTCGAGCGGAAACTGAATGGAGCCCTTGGCCCATTTGAAGCTGCTCAGCTCATTCTGGAAGTGCTGGATGACCTCCGGCGTAGGATAGAATCCGATGTGGGTCTTGTAGCCGGCGTAGTGAACCGCTGCTTTTCCGTGCATCATGGTTGGAATGCCGTATTTCATGACTTCATCGGCCTCCGGCATCGCTTCCAGAATCAACGCCCGCATTTCGGCCATCTTTGGCAACGCCCCCTTGGGGCAATCGGCCATGTATTGCTCGAACGTCTTCGCAGCCACGGGATCACTTAGTTGTCATGCTTTGATCGAGAATGGCGATGAGATTGTGCGACTACTCAATCGCCGCCAGAATCACGTCTGCGAACGCTGCCACTGTGGACTTCTGAGCATTTCCGTAGAGATTCCATCCGTTGAAGACGACCACGAGGTCGAGCTCAGGCACCACATACAGAAACTGCCCGCCGTACCCGTTGCCCTGGATGACGTGGACGGGATACTCCTCCCAAGACGGTGTCCACCATTGATAGCCATAACCGGTCGAAAATCCGGTTGCATTCGGAGGCCCGGAGACGATTCGTTGTGTTGACTCCTCCACCCACTTTCTTGAAATGATCTGCTCGCCATTCCACATGCCGTCGCGCAAGAACAGATAGCCGATCCTGGCCAAGTCTTCTGTCGCCAGATACAAGCCGCCTTCGGAATCCACCTCGCCTGCGGGCGTAATCTTCCAATGGAAATCGTCTATCCCGATCGGGGTGAACAGGTGCTCGTCAGCCCACTCGTCCAGACGCGTCCCTGTTGCTTGTCGAACGACTTCACCGAGGAGAACGCTGACACCATCGTTGTATTCGTACGCCACTCCTGGAATCGTGTCCATGGGTTGCGAAAGCACGAACGGGACCCACGCGTCGCTGGCTTCGAGCAGGTTGGTGGAGTGCTCACCAGACTCGTAGGTGGTGTCCGTTTTCCATTCGATACCGCTCCTCATGGTCAGGAAGTCCTCGAGGCGCGTGGTGTCACGGCGAGCGTCTTCGGGATACGGCTCAAAGCTCTTGAAGAACGGATACACGAACTGACTGGCGCTCTCGATGTAGCCTTTGTCGATGGCGATGCCCAGTGCCGCTGACATGACGCTCTTGGTTACCGATTGAAGCGAGTGCAAATCGGAGCCATTCAGATACGGATGCCAATCAGGGTGGTAGTAATTGTACTGGTGATTGGTGGTGTCGTAGTTGGCAGACAGCGCATCGTAGTCCTGTTCAAAGCGTTCGTTCGCGACCACATATCCGTTCCGGATGATCATCATCGCGTCGACCTGACCGAATATCCCCTCCTCGATTTCAGCCACAAGTGAATCAATGGGCCCTGAATTCATCCCCTGCTCTGCGGGCGTGGAGATTGGCCATTCATCACCCGGCCAGAAGTATTCAGATTCCACTTCGGAGCACCCGGTCAACGCGATAAGTGCTGACACTAGTAGACAGCCCGGCAAGATGTATGAAAGAGATGGTCGGTTCATCAGATTTCCAATTCTGGGTAGGCGATATGGCTATTCTCGAAATGACATCGATTGCGATGCAGAATGCCGTTCGGCAACGTTCTTTGGCAGTCAAGGTAGCTGTCTCGACACCCACAAGCTCAAGAGGAGGCTTGAATTAACTCTCCCGGATAGAATTCCTTCGGCTTGAAGGAATTGGTCTTACCGCAGGACGCTCGCTCAGAAATCGGAACTCTTGCCGGGAATTCCCTGATTGATCCAACTAGCTGCACCGCATAGGTTTGGCATCGCAACGGGCAATTGACTTGCCTGCCAGCCAGTCCATCGTTCGCCCATTCTCGGCCCCATTCTGTCATGATCCGATCCATCATCTGCCATGTCCTCGCCTCACTGTTTGTCGCGTTGATTGCGCTGCCAGCCTCTTCACAGCCGTTTTTCAACAACTTCAGCAGGCCGTCAGCGATCATGGGGACTGCGGTTTCAAGCGTGTCGGTCGAGATAACGGCGAGTACTGGCGAGACCATTCAAGAAGCCATGCTTCGATACAGGACCGCAGCGAGTCCTGGTCCGAACGCCCAGTCGCCTCCTGTTGACGTCACTGGCAACGTCTACTCATTCGAACTTCCCACACTGCCCAATGACGAAATCGTCGAATACTGGGTCTACGCGAGGCAAACCGGAAGTGGAGGTATCAACTATTCCGATCTCCAGGTGACCCGCAATGCGCCGGACGGAGTAACCTCTCTGGTTCATATACAGGAAACACCCAGGGATGAAGAAGGACCGTCTCCTTTCGTAGGCATGACCATAGATATGGACATCACCGTGGTGGTCCTGTATTCGTTTTCTGAGACTGGTCAATTAGTTGTTGTTGAACAAGGCCGTGACGGAGAGGCAAATTCGGGCATCGTTATAGAGGGGCCAGATGCGGCTGCAGAAATTGAGGCGCTACAGTCTGGAGAACTCATCCGGATAACCCGAGCGACCATTCTCGAAGACAACGGTATGACGAAGCTTGCTGCTCAGGATCTGGTATTTGAACACCTGGGGTCCGCAACCCCACCATCGCCTCTCTCGACCACCACCAGTCAGCTGCTGTCAATGGGATCCCCAGAGATGTACGAGGGCACTTACATCGATCTGGTAGGTGCAGTGGTTGTATCGACCAATCCTCATGCCCCGAGTGGGCCATACGGCGATTTCAGTGTGGCGTCCCCTCAAGCAGTTGATTCAGTCCTGAATGTCGTCGACTTGTCCAGCGGCGTTTTTTTCGCCAATGATGATCCTGCATCTATTCTCGCAGTTGGTGAGCGCCTATCCAGTGTTCGAGGAGTACTCTGGTACAATGGAAGCCAGTACGAATTGATACCTGCGACAATGGGTGACCTGGGAAGTGTTGTAAACACTGATATGGAATCGATCCAAGTTCCGAATGAGATTATCCTCTTCCCCAATTGGCCGAACCCCTTCAATCCGAAGACAAATATCCAGTTTTCTCTGCCTGAACCCGCATATGTGCGCTTGACAGTCTCAGACATGCTCGGTCGGGAGGTCGCCCGTTTGATCGATGCAACGCTGCATACCGGGAATCACCATACCGTTTTCAATGCCGCGGGACTGGCGACCGGACCCTACATGTACCGATTGGAAACTCCACGACAGATTCGGACGGGCACGATGCTGTTGTTGAGGTAGGTCTCCAACCACTAAACTTCGATGAAGCCCTCGAGATACGGCTGCACCTGTCCGCCAATGATTGTTCGCGTTCCTTTTGCTGATTCGACGAACTCGCAATGTAATTCTCCGCCTCGAGCCGACGCTTGGTAAGCCTTCATCGATGTCTTACCCAGTCGTTTGGACCAGAACGGAATCAGCGCACAGTGAATCGATCCCGTTACAGGGTCTTCAGTGATATTCGTGCCCTCCTCGGGCGCGAAATACCGGGACACGAAATCATGCGTCGTACCCGGAGCCGTCGGCACGATGCCAATCTTGTCAGTCCCTCGAATCAATTCAAGCACCGCTCCGAAATCGGGCTGCAATGATCTCACATCACCCTCTGACTCGAAGGTGGCGTAGTAGTTGATCCCCGCCTGAAAGACCTGAGTGGGTTCACCCCCCAGTCCGCGGACCATGAGCGGCGACGTTTCGATGGGCTCCATGTTGTAGGCAGGAAAATCCATCAAGATCAACCCGTCCCTCTCCTCAACCCGAAGCGTTCCGCTCATCGTGTCAAACTCGAGTCGCTCTTCGCCCAAACCAAGATGAGAGAAGATGACATGGCTGGCGGCCAGGGTGGCATGGCCGCAAAGCGGGATCTCGAAGCTGGGCGTAAACCATCGCAAACCGAATTTCGGGCCATCGATGTTCACCAGAAAGGCCGTCTCCGCCAGATTATTCTCGGCAGCAATCGACTGCATGAGCGCATCGTCAAGCCACTCATCGAAGACGCAAACAGCCGCCGGATTGCCTTTGAAAACCTCTGAGGCAAAGGCGTCAACCTGAAAAATGGGGATTTTCACTTCCGGTTGTCGGGGTTTGAAGGTTTTGGTTCACTCTTGGCATTTGCGCAGCATTCGCTTGCGGCTCCCATCTGAACTCAGCTCAATACTTGGGTAAGCCGTAGCTGATTACCAAATGGGTCGCGGATGTAGCATTCCAGATTACCCCACGACTGCTCAACGATTCCGTCGCCCAGGTCAACTCCCCTGTCCGCAATCTCTTTGCAATACGCTCGAAGGTCGTCAAGAAAAAAGACCGCCACTCCCCCCGAAACACCATCACCCGAAAATGAGGAAAGATGCAGGACCAGATTTCCTTTTCGAACACCCAGGTAGCACGGGTTTGCGGATTCTTCGGCCGGCTGAAACCGAAAAATCTCCTCGAGTCCCATCTGATCACAATAGAAAGAGATGGCCTCCACCGCGTCATCGACATGAAGCATCGGAACGGCTGCCAAAAATGATGAAGACATGGGGATCAGGTCTGGACAGAATTTGCTACGACCGTTAGAGATACGGATTTAATCAAACGTGGATCGGGCCAATAGCGCAGAGTGATAAACGAACACCTGCTGAGCCAGACGGGGGGCCATGGTCAGTGACATGGCTCGAATGGCGTGCTGAAGAGCTCCTCGTTTCCCCTTCTGAAACGTCAGCATGTCCCTCGTCGTGTCGGTCACGATCTGATTCTCAACGACCAGACCACTGGTTTGAATCAGCCTTCGGACGGTTTTTGAGGTGTAATAATTGATATGGCCCACGGCATTGAAGTCGAAATCGCGACTCAATCGAACCGTGTGCTCCAGAGGCACTTCCACAAACACGAATCGGGCCACCCGCCGCGCCTCGTGGAGCATCTTTCTTGGATACTCGAGGTGCTCAACAACATGACTCAGGACAACCAGGTCAAACTGCTGGTCATCAAAGGGTACCGTATCCCCATCAAAAAGGCGCAGCTCTTTCAGCGAGGGAATGGGTTTCTGGCGAGCCTTTTCCAGACCGGAAGACGAGATTTCAATTCCTGACAACTCATTCCCGAAACCTCGTTCCGACAGAGCAAGCAGGATGTCGCCGGTGCCACAGCCTATTTCGAGAACGGAACCACGCCGGAGGTCTGAACACAGTTGAATGATATTGTCTGCCTTGGCCTCGGCACACATGCGACGCCACTCTTCCTGACGACCACCCTCGGAGTAGTAATCGGCGTACTTCTCTTTTCCGGCAATGGCAGATCGTGGCTCTGCTTCCATGCGCCTTTGGACAATGGGTGAAGTGTTACGGCAGACAGGTTGACGATGAACCGGGCCTTCTTGCCTGGAATGTAGATGATTTGATCAACTCGAGAATAACCTGCACATCAACTGTGTGCTTCCTAATTACTCGCGCCGCGCCATTCAACGATGGGCCTTTACGTCGCTTTTTTCAGTCACGTCCAGGTCAAGTCCCTCCGCGTTGCCAACAGCAGCTAATTCTGGCACGTCCACGTCAGACGCCTCAAACCGCGATCTGGTCATGAAAAAGACGCCCATCAGGACTCCGCAAAGAAGGATGGTGGATGCAGGATCCGGGGGTGTGAAAAACGAGGCGACAGAGAGAGAGCCCACGATGGCCAGCAGTGTTTTCGGATCCAGTTTGCCGCGACGATTCAGAGCAAACAACACGAGCGATGCCAATACGATCAATAATGTCTCAAGCGGTCCAAGTGTAAACATGACGTCGGCGGGGTTCGACGAATGGTGAGATGAGCTGCCATTGAAGCAGCATTCGGATGGTAGTTGGGCCACCGATGTCATGCAAGGCAGAATCCGGGATTCTCAAACGGCTGGCGAACGAGCACTCAGACAATGATTACTGGCCCCACGTCTCCTGATCAGAGACTTATGATCGGTTGATGTGTCTTCTTGGTGAGTTTGAACCATCCCTCGCGATCACCATGAATACGGTATCTGGCAATCTTGTCGTTTGGATCATTGTGGGCCTGTTGTTCGGTTCAGGACCCGATCTGGTTCAGGTCGGCGAGCTTGAGACCCCACGCTTTGCTCACACTACCGACAGGATTGCGCAAGACCGGTTTCTTGTAGTTGGTGGGATGGCGACGGGGGGTCGAGTCCTGGGCGCCGTCATCCTTGACACCTCGAACGGAGTGTCAGAGACGTCGCTCTCGATGTCCACCCCCCGACACAGTCATTCCAGCACAATGCTTTGTGACGGACGAGTGCTGATCGTGGGTGGATATGATGCAGACAACAGATACCTGGCTGGCTCAGAGGTTTTCGATCCCCGGCAAGGATCATTCAGCAACGCCGGGGCGCTGCGGGTTCAACGGGCCGGTCATACCGCAACCAGGTTGAATGACTGCCGGGTTTTGGTGATTGGAGGTGTCGGCGCGGGATGGCAATTCCTGTCGTCTGCTGAAATCTTCGATCCGGAAACCGGAACGTGGTCAGATGCGGGTAACATGCTTTCACCCCGAGAGAGTCACACGGCAACGCTGACCCCGAACGGAGATGTGATTGTTGTCGGCGGACACTCCGGCCCACGCCGGAATCTGCAGGTTTTGGACTCCATCGAACGATTCAGCCCCGTATCCGGCACCTTCGAGGCCCTTGGTCAGTTGGTCCTGAAGCGCCACAAACACGACGCCGTATTGATGGAGCAGGACAGACTCTGGGTGATCGGAGGCTCGGATGAAAGGGATTCCGCGGGCATGTATTCGTCGACTGAATATGTTGACCTGACGACGGGAGTCTCGACGGCGGGCCCTCCCTTGCGACTCAACCGTTTCAAGCTGCGCGGTACAGTCGTCAAGCATCCTGGAGGCGAAGTGTCCATTCTGGGAGGAGCTGGAAAGGCGGAGGTTTTTCCAAGCGGGTCGCAAAAATCGCACCTCCTCCCCACAGGAGACTTGGCCGGACAATTCTCCACGGCGACTCTGAATTCCGACCACGATGCAATCATTGTCGGCGGCTATTCCACGGGCATGTCACTCAGCGGCGCGGTCTGGCGATTCAGCTTGCCGGAATAATCTCAAGATGTCGCACCCTATGTGAGGCGCACCAACTTCCCCTTCCGCTTGACCACATTCTTGTAATCCCATTGGATGGTTTTCGACTTCGCGATCCATCGCTTGACCGCATCCATTTCGATCTGATCGGGATGCGTGAAGATCACGGAAGCGTCCTTGAACTTGCCCGTTCCAGGACTCAGCCCGTCCTCATCAAAGCTGGCTCCGCTCCAGAACATCAATCGAATACCAGCTTTGAGTTTGCTGTACCCGACAATGGGATTCCCGTCCAGAAACCAAACCGGGTTACGATGCCAGATCTTGTTCTCGGCTTCGGGTAATTGATCACAAATGATCTCAGCCAACGCATCGCAGATCGCCCGCTCCTCCTGGGTCTCCCGGTCCTTGTTGAATGCTGTGATGTCTGGATTCATGATTTTCAGATGCTGATTCGGCTTGGGTCCAGGCTCGCTAATCCATGCTGACGACTCGGCACATATCAGGTAGTGCTGCTGTCGTCAATGTCGAATCCAGTTCAGCGATCAAGTCATCGTAACTCATCAGCAATCGGCATTCCTGGTACCAGAACGAACCGATCATGGTCGATAGGTTCTGATAATTCTCAAGCATTCCGATGTAGCCCTCGCTGAACAGCTTCGCATAAATCAGGTCTCCGCTCACTTGCGACTGATAGGCGTACACGCGTTGGGATTCGTATATCCTTGACAGAAGGAGCACATCTTCGTAGTCCATCACACCCAGAGCATCGGTCGCGTTCGCGGCCTCCCATGCAGTGTTCAGAACAGTTGCCGGAGAGATGAACCCCTTTGAAAATACCCTGGCATCAGGATATCCATGCTCGAGAACCGAAGATTCATTCGATCGCTGTATGGTGCGAAGCGTGTCGGACAGATACAGGTGATAATCGAGCGCAGCAGCCACCGCCGATCGGTTCTCCTCAATCTCTCTGGTGATGCTAGTGAGTGCTACCTCTCCGTGTTCTTTGCGGTTGTAGAATTCCCGCACCTCATTTGCTCCTAGAGCAAGCACGACGCCCAGAACGACGAAAAACGCCTCCAAAACGATAGGCACCAGTTTGATCGGATTCTCTCGCGGGTTGGTCATCTGTGTCTATCTCGATGTAATTGGTGCGTCCAGCAGGTTTTCGACGTGCCGCGCACGACTATTCGGGTGACTCGGCGAGGTGTCGATCAAAAAACTCGATCAGCTTGCCGTAGAGGTAGCGACCGTGATGCCGCTCACGGGTCCAGCCGTGCGTCGCTCCTGGAGCAAAGGCGAAATCGAAGTTCTTGCCCTGCCTCATCAGTTCCTCGGCCAGGACAGCAGTCGTCTTGAAAGGCACGACATGGTCCTGCATTCCGTGGATAAACAGCAGGTGATCTTCCAGATTCTTCGCGTACTTGATTGCTTTGCGCTCGAAGACTTCCGGATGCGTCTGGGGGATACGAACGATCGCGACGTCGTCGGTACCGAAGAAAATCGGATCGACGGCCGCGGCAGCTGCCACACCTGCCTGGAATAGGCCCGGCTTCATCAACAGCGAATACACCGAGAGGGTGCCGCCGTAACTGCTACCGAAAATGCCGATGCGATCAGGATCGACGTAGTCCAATGATTCCATGTACGCGACGGCGCTTGCATAGTCCTCGATATCCTGGTCTGCAAAGCCCAGCGCGAACTCCTCACGGAAGGCCCGGCCATAACCGTCGCTGCCACGTGAGTCGACCTGCACGACGATGTATCCCTTCTCAACCAGCATCTGCTGGATCATGCTTGATGTGCCGGCCCAGCGATTCTTCGCCGTGTTCGAATACACGGGTCCAAACAATACCGGATGCTTCTTGCCTGGCTGCATGTTGGCAGGCTTCAGGATGCGTGCATGAAGCGTGTAGTCATCGACCAGGCTCGGGAAGCTGACGTATTCCCCTGCCGTCCAGGTCCGCTCGTGGAAAGCGGGTAAGGGTGAATCCGTGATGCGTGTTGGTTCACCGCCGTCAACAGACACGACATACAGTTCGGTCGGCGATGTGTCGTTGCTGTGCATGAACGCCAGGTACCGACCATCCGGAGAGGGATAGCCGGAATTCCGGCCGGCGAGATGGGTCAGCTGCTCCGTGTCGCTGCCGGAGACAGAAACTCGATACACGTGCTGTTCATGCGGATTGACGCCATTACCGATGTAAAACAGAGCGTCGCCCACAACAGTCGGTGCTGAAAGGACATCGTAGGTCGGATCGGTCAGCAGCCGCGGAAGATCCTTGGATGGCGAGGCGTCAATCACGTAAAGGCCATAGCGATCGCGCATGTCGCTCAGGAAAACGATGTGCTCACCATCCGGATGCCAGTTGGATGCAAAAGACGTGTACGAGCGACTTTCCCTCACGCCCTGCCAGATCTGACGTGGTTCGGTCTCTCCCGCTGCCACGACAAACAGCTTGCGATCCACCGCTGTGTCGGAAGCGACATCAACCAGCAAGTCTCCACCCGGCGACCAGTTGAAGTCGACGATTTGATTTGACTCCGGATCGGGCAAATCAAGGTACGTCACGTCGCTGCTCTGGACATTGAGCAGACCGACCCTTCTAATCTCATTGGGATCGCCCGGATAGCCTCGGCGAACCTCATTGGGATTGGTCTCGGGTGCGAGGTAGTCGGGAAACGGCACGGTGCGCATCTCACGCCGATCAACGACATGAATGGCTATCGTCTCTCCATCCGGCGACCATTTGAACGTGGGCCCACTCCAAATGCCGGGCCCGATCTCGCGTTCTGCCCGGCTGTAGCGCCCTTTCGGCAAGCTCGACAGGCTGGGGATGCCAATCTCTGTAAGCTGGCGATTCTCTTTGGACTTGAAGTCTGCCAGCCACAAATCGCCATTAATCAGGTACGCTGCCTGTTCGCCACTAGGCGATAGCGCCAGACCATAGGCCCCTCCTTCGATGGACATGAACGAGGCCTCTTCACCGCTTCTCAGCGATGTCTGCCACAAGTCGTTGCCTCGTAGACTCACGATCGTGGTTTCGTCAGTCCACGTATAACTGCGCACGGACGGCGAGTCTGCCTGCGAAACGAGACGCACCTCCTGCCCATCACTTGTGGATACCCAAAGTCCTCGGCCTCTCTGTCCGGGCTCCGTCCAGGAAAAGGCAAAGTAATCGCTTCCAGGCGCCCACACTGGACCGGACGGACTCGATCCTGTCATCCGTGGTGATGCGAAAACGTCATCGAGCGTGAGCGTGCTTTCCTGAGCGGTGACTGTCTCGGGCGTAGTCATCAGAATGACTGCCGCAATCAATGTTGGCCAAAGAGAGACCTTTCGCATGGAATTGTCTTGGAAATTGTCGTGGAGGGACTGAGGGGCGACCATTCAACCGCATAAGGCACGGGCCAGGGTGTTCATGGTCGGTACAGACTGCTGTGTTCGCCACCGAAATCAGCGTGGTCGCCGTCGATTCATTGGTGAGCCATAACCCACCTGCCGGAATGTAGGGGGTCTTCAGGCAACCCGCCAGAATCGCGAGTCAGCGAATGCGTTTCTCAAACTCCGTATCGTCACCGATCCAGATAGATGCGATAGGACTGCTCACTCAACACGATGAGCATCGGGGAATTGACAGAGGTGACGTAGCCCCTTGTGCCCACCTCAACTCCATTGACAACTGCCGTGATATATCCTTCCCCTGTCTCCGGGACAAAGAAATGGTATTTGTAAATGAGGGTGAACTCTTCCGTATGGCCAGATGGAAAGAGGAGCCTCACGTCGAGCGTGTCATTGGCGGCATTGACAACCTTGAAGGTATTCGTACCACGCATTATGCCGTCCCAAAATCCCAGGACTGCGGCTGTCCCCACGACACCCACGAACAGTGCCATGAAAAAAACGCTGGTTGTGCTCTTCATTCAATTGAGACACTTGATGGCTGGCGGGTTCGCGGCGAACTGGCGCTCAACGAACGGAAAGTAGTTGTTTTCGACCCGCACTGCTCAACTTAAGCCTGCTAAATGCGCTTGTTTTGCGGACAAATTGTTTGTTAGTCCAAAACTCTCATTGAGACTTGAACAACATCAATTGACTTGGAACACGACGCCGACACGAAGCTGGCGACCCGACAAATCTAATGTCAATGGGAACGATTCCGGGATTTCCTTCACCGAGGTGCCTGACCATACAATCGACTCAAAGTCTCTCAAATACAAGGATATTTCAACGAAAACCGTGAAGAAGTCGTTTCTTGAAATGCCTGCGGAAGCGAATGATCCTGTTTCGAAAGTATCAGACTTTCCAGTGTATTGGGTTTGCAATCCCTCCTCATTTGGCGGCAATACAATCTGAGCATTGTGCAGAGAAACCAAGCCCATTCGATACCCTGCACGGCCGACTAGTCTGAAGCCCTCAAACTGTTGAGTTCGAAATGAGACAAAAACCCCCAATGCAGGCAACTCTCTCACCGAGCCTCGAAAACCCAGCTCAGAGTCGAATTCCGCGGCTCGATATTCGCTATATGTGAGATCTGCTCCGAGAGCAAGACTAGAGTCAGATCGCAGTGCTTTAATTCCGTACGTAAGACTTAGTGAAACGCCTGGCCGGCGTTGCTGAGTACAAGAAGCGGGATTTTTCGTATCTGAAAGACAACCCGAGGAGAAGCTCACCTCTGAAACTTTTCCAAACAGGTTGGCGATGTTGAATTGTGCATAGGCCGAGTTCGGCAATAACAACCATGTGCATAAAATGAATGTGATTAGAATCGCAGGTGAACGCCTCATAATTTCAGACTGTGATTGTCCTAGAAAATGGGTAAACAAGTACCGAACTATTTTCGACATAATGGCCGACGGATTTGCAATGAGCAATACTCACCCGTCGGAAATGTAGGAGATTTGGCCATCTCCAGCTCAAGACGCGGCCAAGAGTAGTAGAATTACGTAGTCTTGCTCTACCCCCTCTGGACTCGTAGGCAATCACCAATCAGCCAGATCTCGGGCTCCGTTCTTCTGAAAGCACGACTAGGCGCGAGCCTGCAATTTGCGTTTGTTTTCAATCCATTACCAATAACAGACTGTTAACAACAACTACGCAATAATACCTATGGCGTTGGTACTCCTGATCTGAATAGACTTTGTTTGTTCTCAGTTACCATCGCCAACACAAAGGGTTTTAATTCAATGATAAAGGTTGCATCTGGAGTGGATTTGCAAGGGATTCTCAAGGATCTGGAAGATCTAAGCGAATCTACCGGTGACGTCCAGTGGGTATTGGTAAATGAGACAGATGTTGATTTTCACGACGGGGTCGGTGGAGCGGAATATGGATCTGGAGGTGGTGTGTTGACTAGCATTTCGGTCGGCCCCAGAACCTCTAGCAAGAAAACTGTTGCTGTTTCTACTTGTGTCAAAACAATGGCAGCGCTTCTTTACCATCGCTACAATGGCAAAGTTAAAGCCTTTAGGTTACAAGACAGAAAAGCACCTTCCGGCAAATGCTGGCGAACCGTGGGCTGGAAAATTGTGTACAAGGATAGTTTCACGGATGGAGAAGCGAGTTTTGAAGTTCTTCCAATAGAGCATTTTGAGGATGAGTAACCCTCGGCTCATTCTCCATGTGGATGGATATCGGCTGGCTGATTTTCGGCGAGCTAACGCCCACCTCCCAGAAAGCAACTAGTTCTAAATCAGCATACTCCCACTGCGAGCCCGCAAAATGCGCTTGTTATGCAGACTTGGGCTCTAGAAAATTCACTGAGCCAATGACGTGCTGAGCTCCGTCATCTTGGTCAGCAGCGGAACCGCGTACCAAACCAATGCACCGAAAACGATCACTCCGTAGGCAACAACCATTTTGATCGCAGCAAAGGTCGTTTCACGGTACTGTTTTTGAGCATTGGTACCTCTTTGACGCCAAATTTCACCTGCCCAAAGAATGGCCATGCAAGCAGCTAATGCACCGCCAATCAAGAATATCGAATCCAATGTCCATCCCAATAGAAACTCTGCCAATTGATACCCCAAAGCGTTGTCAAGCGGTGGCTTATCCGCAATTGGAGCAACTCGAACCCCATACGACAAGGCTGCTAAGGCCGCCGCCATCGCCAGAACCCATACAAAGTCGATTATTCCGAGATAAAGCGGCTTCCGTTGATGCCCCTGTTCGTCGGGGGCGTTGACACTAGCAGACTCTGGTGAAACAATCTTGCTCAATTGAATAGCCAAAAGAGAAGCAGCCCAAAACAGGGCACCCAGCAGCAACGAAGCTGCGACAGGTTGCTGAATAGAAACGATAATTCCCGTGCCAAAGATGAGAAGCACGGATGTTAACGCGAGCTGGGTCCAAACCCATCTACTAATCAAAGAACGTTCCTTCACTGGCAGGACCCGAACTAATTCATAAAACAGTCTACCTATGACGAAAGAGACGAAGAGCAGAAATGAATGGGATGGGGTTGGCAAGCTCATATGGACACTATTTGTCGCAGAGTAGTCCTCAAGTGTCGAATGTCAAGTCTGCATAACGGCTGGCGGATTTGCGGCGAGCGATTCCAATGTGGGGGAGATGACCCGCTAAGTCAAACCCCAGTTGCGGGCGCGAGCCCGCAAAATGCGCTTGTTATGCAGACTTCGGAGAAAAAAATCAGGCCGGACGACACTGCGTGCCACCCGGCCTGATGACGGAATTGGACAGGACTACTGCAGACGTAGTCGTATTCCGGCAGCGAATACGATGTAGTCGACGTCCACATCAAACCCGTCAACAGTAATACCGCCGACCGATACTTCTTCGAAGTTGACAATGTTATAGTTCAGTTCTCCAAAGAAGCCGAGTTTGGAGTCTGGACGCATATAGTCGAAGCCGATACCGACCATCCCGGCTGGGCCACTAACCTCAACACTAATCCCTGTAAACTCCGCCTCGAGGCTTCCTTGTCCTCCACCAAATGTGAAGTAGGGTCGACCAAGGTTTTCCGGTGCACCGAAATACAAACGGCCAAAAAGCCCACCAACGGAAGCGGTAACATCATCATCAGCTTCGTCGTCGCTAATTATGCCAGCTGCTCCGTTGAGTCCAATGGTAAACCGTTCTCCAATGCCGTAGGCCAAGGTTAGGTGAGCTCCAAATCCCGAGTCAGATTCACCATCACCACTAGCCACCAAAAGGCTTGGCCCGAGCCCCACTTCGAATCCTTTTCTGGATTGCGCGGAGGCATCTTCCGTGACTGAGAAAATGACGAATGCTGATACGAGCAGACCGTAGAGATACTTCATGTCCTTGTGCAGGTTGATTTGACTTACCGACGATAGAATGAGTCGGTGGGCACTTTCAATACGTATAACTACGCAGCCGCGACTTGAAGAAGCGAAGTGTGCATAACGGCTGGCGGATTTGCGGCGAGCTGATGCAAGCCTACCGGAAATGTAGGAGATCTGGCCGGCACAAGTAAGACCAGCCCACGTGGAGTAGTAGACCAACGTACTCCTGACAGATCAGGCCAGGACTATTCAGCACCTCTCTCCTATCGGCCAGATCGACGACATTTTCGGATCACGAGCACGCCAGGAATGCGAGCCCGCAAAATGCGCTTGTTATGCGGTGAACTACTCTTGGGTATCATCAGATTGATCAACGTCCGACTCTTGAATCATACCTGAATCAACATGCTGCCCAAGGATGTTCAGCGGACGCTCAGCATATACAACCAATAAGCGATCAATCTCCGCCTGCGGAACACCAGCATCTCGAAGCAGCTGTAACCTCTCGCGAAGAAGGGAAGTCGCAAGACCTTCGTTTTCCAAGTCGCGTCGTTCGTTCTCAAGTTCAAGTCGCCGCCGTTCTTGATCATTGCGATACTCACGATCCTTCTTGCGCTCATGACGATCATTCAGGGACTTTCTTATTACCTCGAGCGGTCCTTTGGAACCAAGCAGCTTCCAATAACCAGGTGAATGTATTTCAACAGCTGCGACATGAAGCATGTCCTTTTCGAGAACGAAGTCCGAGGGATCATGGCGATCGACATCGAACCAGTGCACATATCGATAATAGCTCCAATATTCCAAGAACGGCTCGATGTCTTCTGAAATCTTCTCGAGCAGATAAAGACCAGTGTATGCGTCATCCAATGCCTGAAGAAATTGCGACAACTCTTTCGCGCTCCCAGCATGTCGCACTCGAATGAATAGTTGAGAACTCATAAAGCCACACCTCTTTTTACAGATCAGAATTGCACTTTGTATTCACCGCATAACGGCTGGCGGATTTGCGGCGAGCTACGCTCACCTCTTAGAAATGTAGGAGATCTGGCCCTCTCCAGCTCAAGACTCGGCCGCATGGAGTAGAACTACGTAGACCTACACTCCCCTGCTCAGGCCTCGATGGCGATAATGCATCAGCCAGATCTCCGGCTCCGTTCTCCTGAAAGCACAACTTGGCGCGAGTCCGCAAAATGCGCTTGTTATACTGCGTACTGACTAGCGTCTATGCCGTGCCGCTTGAGACTCTCGGTATCGCTTAGCACCAATAACACCCAAAACTCCTATTGCTCCCGGGACTGCCATGATTGCCCAGAGAATTACCTCGAATGGAAGCAAATTGTGGCTAGTCGGCTCCATTGCAACCTCATAGGTGGCAATCAAAGGCAAAGCAAAAACAAGGCCGACAATTATCGCCAAAGGATGAGCTCTGGTAAGATGCCTGATCAGTCCCCCTGCGACTAGGAAGAGAGGAGCCGACATCCAAGTATATCCCTTTCGAAAAAATACACTTAGCCCGTATTCAGTAGCCTCCGGCCCGTCCATTCCTCTCGCAAAGTTGTGCACCAACACGATCGCAATGGAGACACCAAGACTCACGGCGAATGCGATCGAGTCGCGTTTCAGTTTGTCAGAATGAGCAGTCATAAAAGCAGTATAACGGCTGGCGGATTTGCGGCGAGCTGACGCCCACCTGCCAGAAAGTAACTGGTCCTAGACCGGCACGCCAGAACTGCGAGCCCGCAAAATGCGCTTGTTATGCAGTGTGCTCTTGCTATCTAATTGCAGCTGAGCCTAAAGACGCTTCAAGCATGAGTTCTACCACTTGGTCTGGTCGGTCATGATGAACCATGTGGCCACTCCCTTGCGCTACTTCGAAGTGTCCACGGTCTGAGATTGACATCCAGTGTTTGGATTCAGTCAGCCACAACTCCCGATGCTGCTCCTGGCTACCGTGCGGACCAAAATTTTGCGAGTCGGCCACCATCACGAAAACAGGGATATCTCTATCAAAGTCAGAGAATTGCCACTCGGTAGCGGGTAGCGCTCCTTGTCGTTCCAGCGAAACGGCTTCCGGCAATCGGGTCAGCCCATTTTCAAGCAACCTGTTGCGTGCTTCACGTTCCTCAAGACTGAGTAGGGTTCGACGTTTTTCTTCAAAGCCTGGCGGTGGGGTATCCAGAAGCACTACTGCCTGCACGTCTTCGGGAAACTGCTCAGCGAAATGGAGCATGTGGACTCCTCCCATCGAATGGCCGACCAAAACGAAAGGCGACTCAAGCTGGAGTACGTCAAGAGTCCGACGCAGCTCTTGGGCGATTCGTGTCGGAGATCTAGGTGTTGGCCCCGGTTCACTTCCGCCGAACCCAGCTCTATCAAACGTCATGATTCGAAAAGACGGGCTCAGCAACGGTATCAAAGAGGACCAAGTGGCAGACGTCTGACCTGCACCGGCTGCCAAGATCAATGTCGTATCACCTTCCCCGGTGATACAGGTCCTCACGTTGAGCGAGTCAACCTCAAGCAATGAGCAGCCTTGTTGGCCATTGCTGACACGCGGAACCATTGCCAAAACACAAGCGACAAGCAGAATGCTAGCGACAGAGAGGCCTTTCATTTTGCAACAACCTGCACACTGCATAACGGCTGGCGGATTTGCGGCGAGCTGACGTCGACCTCAGAGTAGGCAACTGTCCCGCCGACTACAAGCCCATTGCGAGCCCGCAAAATGCGCTTGTTATGCAGTCGTGCTAACTATCAGAATCTGTCGGCGCAACCAATTCAATAAAGACCCCATCGGGATCTCTAACGATTACGACCTGATAGTTAGGTCTTTCGACGTGTCCCCATATCTGTATTCCTTCGTTCTCGATGCGCGAAAGAACGTCTTCAAGATGCGGATAAATAAAGGTGAGATAGTTGGCGCCGCTGATCCCACTGATGTTGTCCCTGAGTTCAGCGCGAGGGGCACTCGCAAAGTCAGCAAGCTTCAGCACTGTTGCCGAGGGGCTGTCAACAAGCTTCAAAACCTCTACGGAGAATGGCTTGCCGTCAGTGAAACCGGCTTCAGAACTCCATTCCTTGTCGAGTGAAAAACCCCCTGTCCGACTGAACCCAAGGACATCGACGTAGAAATGCTTTGACGCTGCCATATCTGAAACGACCAAGCCAACCGCTCCTACTCCCAGTTCTGCCGGCGTCTGCTGCCCTTTGACCGTCGATGCTGAAAAGAGAGCAAACGCGATCAGAATGAGCGCAACTGGAGACCTCGAGGACATGGACATGTTGGTCAAGGTTTAGGCATTGCAATGCGGCCGGACTAAAAGGCACGACTGCATAACGGCTGGCGGATTTGCGGCGAGCTACGCTCACCTCTCAGAAATGTAGGAGATCTGGCCATCTCCAGCTCAAGACGCGGCCATGAGTAGTAGAACTACGTAGGCTTGTTCTCCCCAGTCTGGACTCGCTGGCAAGCACCCTTCAGCCAGATCTCCGGCTCCGTTTTCCTGAAAGCACAACTTGGCGCGAGCCCGCAAAATGCGCTTGTTATCCGTACCAAATCTGGAATGCAAACAAGTATCAACAGAAAATGCTCCTTTGGTTCCTGAAATGTAGCTCCTCTCAAGTAATAAAGGACACCAGGCATTTATCACTGCCTACTTCCTTGTAAATAACAAACACATGTTGCTATAATTCGTCTTCAGCTCACACCATACTCGACACTTCCATGAACAAGAACGCACTCATTTACTTTCTGTTATTATTGTTTTCAGTAGTGTCGGCCGGTGATGCAATTGCACAAAATGGCAATCAAGTCCCCTCCGATTCCACAGATGCTGCTACAGACTCAACCAAAATTGAGTCTATTGAACAGGGAATGGAAGAAATGCTCAATAACATTGAGTCAATTCGGAACGCAATCGAACAAAACGAGAAGTCAACCATTCGCTTTGGGCTCAGTATTGCGCATCGTTACATATGGGAGTCAGATTATGAGGACTACTATATTTCAGTAGACTCCACATTGCTTTACAGTGACTCAAAGGACAGTAGGGCAATAACACTTTCGGGAGTAGTTTCGGTTACACCATTCAAAAAATTATCTTTTTTCCAAACCAAGAGTGGGCTTTATAACGTAATTAAGAATATCGTATTTCTTGCCAATATAAACCTAGCTGATTTTTCTAGTGAAGAGCGCCTAGGCTTTTTCAACAAAAATATTGAGGGCGGAGTTGGAATGGGCATTCAAATTAGTGACGACTTTTCCGTGGGCTTGACACTGGAACGTGTCTTTAATCGTGCTTTGAGAAGTAACTATCGAAACCACATTGGAGAACCAATTGTCGTCAACGGAACGCCTTTGACCATTCTTGACAAAACCGATGAAGGCTTGTTTAGGGATGATAATGTGAGCGCCCTCGCAATGCGCTTTACGTATCACTTCTAATTCACCAATCTATAAACTCGCAGACTTCCTATTCTTGATTACTAGAGCAGCAACAACTAATACACTCGCCGTAATCTTCGCTTGAGTTGAGATAATCAAAATACGACGGAGAATGGAGAAGCTCGAATGACCACACTCTCAGAATTATTGCACTTCTCGATCTCTACCGAACTTTGGTACGGATAACGGCTGGCGGATTTGCGGCGAGCTATGCCCACCTATCAGAAATGTAGGAGATCTGGCCATCTCCAGCTCAAGACGCGGCCATGAGTAGTAGAACT
>JANQQV010000002.1 GCA_028284865.1 Rhodothermales bacterium
CGATGGGAGGATCCCATCGGCGCGCCCTTTTTATTTCAACCCGAAGAAGCTGCTGGAATCGGTGGAGTGAAAAGCATCTGACACCTACCTTTCAGCATCAGCGCCATGAGCCACTCCGACACCCATATCGCCCCCTCTGCCTATGCCATGGAAAAGGCCGTCCGCGTGGCAACGCGACGCCTTGGGTCAAGCGCAACTCCAGCATCCGTCGAGGTTGAGGCTCTGGGTATCCTGGCTGCAGAAGGGTATGCCGTGTCGGCCGGACCTGCTTCAGGAGCAACGCGAACGCACTTCCTGAGCGACGAAGCCTTCGCAGGACACCAGGTGCACGTTTCCGTGTCGGCCGCTCCGTGTGCAAGTCGGCGCATGAATACCCAGCGGGCTCATCTCTACGATCGGTTGCGAAAGGTCGCGCTGAGTATTCCTGAAACGGAACGCGCACATGCAGTGCTGCATGTCCGGGATACGAGCTCGTTGCTGACCGGTCACGATGCCAGTTCGGCTGTCGTGGTAGCCGAAACCCTGTCCGAAGTCGCAAACGACACGGGCATACATGCCATCCACGGACCATTCCTCGACCTGGCGCTTGCGGAAAACCTGTACCTGCTCGAAGCCCTCCCAGAGATCCTGGCTGTATCTGCCCTCCTCTGTCCGACTGTCCAGATTGGCACAACGGACAATGGTCATCCGGAGGCTTCTCTGGAAGCCCTCTCCTATGCCATCGCCACGCGATTGGCTGGCGGGGCCAAGGGACACCCTTTGATTATCAGTGACAACGACTGCGATCGGCGTGCATTCGGGCATCGCGTGCATTCTGAGAACATCGTGTGGCATCGCCATGTCCCTCCAGATGCTCCAGAATCCAGTCATCGCCTAACACACCTGCCTGAAACGTGGAATCAGGTCATGGCTGCGGACTTGCCAGTGTTCGTTGGAGCACCACCTGTTAGGATGTCTGATCACATCATGGATCTGGCCGGCTCCTCGAGTCCAGTCGACATCTTTGATGCGATAGCCAGGACGCTCCTGAGCGCCCCCAGTTCGGGGGCCAGACGACAACTCTTGCTGATGTGCTGACCACCGTCATTTCCCGCCAATGATCACCGTTCAGCCACTCCCGCTTCCGCTCCGACATGCCTTCCGGATTGCCCATGGGTCATCCACGGAACGTTCCAATGCACTGGTCACAGTGGGCCGCGGCGTCGGCGAAGCTGCCCTTCCCCCCTATTACCCCACGCGGTTTGATGATGTCGCCACGTGGGTGGACGCTATCCGGCCTGTCCTTGAAGATGCACTGGTGCACGCCAACATCCCCGTTCGCTCGATCCTGTCTGAACTGCCACCCGGACCTACCCCCGCGCTGGCTGCCGTGGACATGGCGCTTCACGACGAAATGGGCATCCGCTTTGGCATTCCGCTCTATGCCCAGCTTGGTTTAGACCCGTCAGCCATGCCGATTTCTTCCTACGCCTTGCCCATTCCAGAGGACGAGGCTGAACTGAACGATATGGTGGGTCAGGTCGCGGACTTTCCCTTCCTCAAACTGAAGATCGGAAGTGGCAATGCGGACTGGGACGAAGCCATCGTCCGGCTGACCAGAGAACAATTCAGCGGAACGCTGTGCGTAGACGTCAACGCGCGCTGGTCGATCGACATCGCTGTCGACATGTTCAAGCGCTTGGCGCCGACCAACCTGGCATTCATCGAGCAGCCCATCCCAGCAAACGATATCGATGACTGGCATCTCCTGAAGCGATTGACCCCGTCCAACACGACACCTCTCATTGCCGATGAGAGTGTTCAGCAGCACGAGGATGTCATCGCGTTGTCGGGTGCGGCCGATGGGATAAATATCAAGCTGGCCAAATGCGGTGGCATCGTTCCCATGCAGGAGCTGATCACGCTGGCCCGTGCGTTGGACATGACCGTAATGATCGGGTGCATGATCGAAAGCTCTGTCGCCATGACCGCCGCTGCCCATCTTGGGCCGCTGGCCGACTATCTCGATCTGGACGGCCCGATGCACTTGGCCAACGACCCCTTTACAGGTCTGCATTTCAATAAAGGCGTCATCACACTATCCGATTGCCCTGGTCTTGGCGTGAGCCCAAGCTGAGGCATCCCTGCCTATCTGTCGGCTTTCCATTCGAACGACACGGTAGCCGGGTGCCGATCAGCAGGAATCAGGGTCCGCTCAACGAATGCGACTCCTCCATCCTGGTCAATGCGAACGAAGCTCGAACTGCGGGTTCCGTACGTATCCGATACGATGCACCGGGCCGAGAGCATGCGTTCCTTGTCCAACCCGATTCCCGTGTCCGGAAGATCTTCGTCCCGTGCTTCTGAGGTGGCTGACAGGATCGTCATCCAGTCTGGCGAAGGCGATCCAGCAGAGATCAAGGCCGTCAAATCCGCTTTCGCGCCCGTGACTTTGGGCCATTCCGTATCCAACAGCGCATTGCTCAATCCGTGAACTCCCGGCGACACGCGCGATGGGGCTTCCCCGGACCGGTTGGACAGATACCCCATGGTCTCGCCATCAAAGACGATCAGATTGAAACCCGTGTACGCATCACCACGGGCGGCGACCGCTTCCAGGTAGGACATCGTGTCCGCATCTCCTTTCAAAAAGTCCGCCGTCAGTTCACCCCGAGAAAGCCCTCCGGAAGTCATGTCACGGGGGCTTCGGTAGTTGGTCACCGCAGCGAATCTTCCTGCCTTGGTCACCCCCATCCAGGTACCGCCTTTTTCAAGATCTCGTCCCGCTAACACGTCGGGAGCGTCATCCCAGAATCCGGCCTGAGAGGTCTCACGGGCATGGAATTCGTCTCGATTGGCCAGGACGACCAAAGGATGGCGCGAATCGGGGTCGTAAGAAAACAGGATCAGGCACATGTGAGAGCGGGACTACGGTATGGAATAACTACCGACGTTGGATGATCAGGATGAAAGGAGGACTTCCCTCCTGATTGACCCATTCGTGTCGAGCCACGGAATAGCGTTTCCCGTCCAGTTCCTTGCACCACGCTTCCAAAGCCTTCCCCTCTTCTTGACCGCCATGGTGCCCTACGTAAACCGTCGTCATGATCACACCTCCCGGTGCCAGCAGTTCGATCAACCGTCGATGGGCCTCGATCGTTGAGTCAGAAGTTGTCGTAACTGACTTATCACTTCCTGGCAGATACCCAAGGTTGAACAAGACGCAGCGCACGATCGGATCGGTGGAAAGACCAGGAATCGGCTCAGCATGTGACCCGTGGATCAAACTCACCCGACTCTCCATCCCTTCGGTCGAGACCAGCTCCCGAGTAGCGTCGATGGCTGCCTTCTGAATATCGACAGCGTAGACATGCCCCCCAGGACCGACCAACCTGGCCATTGCGAGCGTATCGAGTCCATTTCCACACGTCGCATCCACAACCACATCGCCAACCGAAACGTGTTCACGAAACCAGAGGTGGACCAAGGATGTCGCTTTGGAGAACATGGTGTTGATTTGGTTTAACGAGTATCAGATCTGGGGCCTGGCGGCGCCTAGTCAGGGATTCAGACCGTATCTTTGGCGGGTTCAGCATGGCCTGCTTTCAGACCGTCTCCTTCATCCAGACCCTTTGTTGTCCCGACAATGCTTCTACAGGATCGCAGTCAGCCGCTGACCGTCGACCTGGGCGGTCCACGCTCCTACGACGTCGTCTTTGACGATCTCGAGAAGCTGCCACAGGCCATGCGCACAGCGTCGGTGCGACCGGGAAAAATTCTGGTGATCACCGATTCAAACGTCGCTGGTCACTACCGTTCCCGACTGGACGGAATTCTGAAGGCGGACGGATGGGACCCGTTGATCCTCACGCTTCCCGCAGGCGAAACGACCAAAAGCCCTCGTCATCTGCAGGCCATCTACGACGCAGCACTGGCATGGCACATCGATCGCCAGACGCCTGTACTGGCTTTCGGAGGTGGTGTCATAGGCGATCTTTCGGGGTTTGCCGCTTCCTCCCTGCTACGCGGCGTTCCTTTCGTTCAAGTGCCCACGTCCCTGATTGCCCAGGTGGACAGCGCCATCGGAGGGAAGACCGGCATCAATCACGAAGAGGGAAAGAACCTGATTGGCGCTTTCCATCAGCCTGAGTTGGTCTTCGTGGATCCAAAACTGTTGTACACGCTTCCTCGGCGGGAGTGGCACGGTGGACTGGCGGAAGTATTCAAGCATGCGCTCATTCGGGACGAGGCGTTCTTTGCCTGGCTGGAGGCCTCGTTGGGAAATGTGATCGCCCGTCATCCTGACGTGGTGCCTGACCTCGTGTATCGTGCCGCTTCGGTAAAAACCCAGATCGTGTCCCGGGACGAAAAGGAGCACGGCGAACGCATGTTGCTCAATTTCGGACACACGTTCGGCCACGCGCTTGAAAAGTCCCTGGGATACGGTGTGTTCACGCATGGCGAGGCCATCATCGTTGGCATGCGAGCTGCGTTGCACATGTCCCGGCGGTTCAATCGAGCACTGGACCAAAAACGCGCCGAGGCGGTGCTGGGACAGATTCCTCTGCCGCCCATTCCTGCTTCACTGGGCCTGCCAGTGGTTCGGGAAGCGATGAACACAGACAAAAAGCGCAATCGCTCGCAATTGCGATTCATCCTGCTCAAACGAATTGGCCAAGCGTACGTAACGAGTGATGTCAGCGAAGCGGACGTTGACGCTGCGCTGGCCTACGCGCTGGGTCGCCCCGTATGATGATCATCGCGAACCATCCTATTTCGTCTTGAGCGGTTCCATCCTGGGACATATCTCGAAGCGGACGATGCATACCATTCTGGGTGTGATTGTCGCGCTGGTCGTCCTCTTTTTCGCGGCCACGAGGACAGAAGTGGGCAGAGAGGTTCTGGCCCGTCAAATCGAGGCACAATTCGCTACGCAGACCAACGGAACGCTTTCAATCGGGATGCTGACCGGCAACGTGACGCAAGACCTGTTTGCGTCCGATGTCCAGCTGCGGGACTCCACGGGCACGTTGCTCATGACCATTGATTCGGTCATTGTTCGGCCCAAATGGTCCTCCCTCATCCAGCGGGAGTTTGTGGTTCACGAAATCCGACTGCTCCGACCGATCGTGGATGCGCGGAATCCCGAGACGTGGGCATCCGTGTTTGAGAGAAACCCATCGCTTGAATCGGCCGCAGCATCTGGCTCCGACGAAAACGGCTTGGACGCTTCGGAGGACTCACTTCAGTTCGGAAATCCCCTCGTTCTCCAGGGTCCCTCCTCTCCGTGGACCTTCAGCAACGCGACGCTGCACGTAGAAGATGGCCGTATTCAGACGCCGTCGATCGATCAGGTCGCCATGACATCGATCGAATCGCTCTCCTTGAGCTCTCTGTTTTCCTGGGAAGAAGGCGTGGGGCAGGTCGATCTCATCAGCTTTGAAGCCGTTCTTCCGGAGTCGGGAATCCGCATTTCGGACACGATTGCCCAAGCCGTCGTTTCTGAGAGTGACTGGTCTCTGAATCAGCTGAGCTTCTCAACAGATGAGTCGCGTATCCGGATGCGGGGTTCTCTTGGCTCAACAGCCAATGACGGCTCCTGGACCGATCGTCCGTTTCAGCTCGAACTGGAAGACTCCGACGTGGACTTCGACGAGTTGAGTCGACTGCTCCCGGACTTGCCTTTGCGATCGCAGGCGCAAGTCGGGGCCTATGTATCGGGACCCGTGTCTGCCTTGACCATTCCCTGGATTCGATGGGAAAAAGGGTCGTCAAGATTTGCTGCAGAGGGCACCATCACCGGCCTCCCCGGCGAGGCTGAAGTCGAGCTATCGATATCGGATGCAATGTTGGATCCTGCCGATCTCCAGGCCATGCTCCCTTCCAATCGACAGCTGCGCAATCTCCAAGCCACTGTTTCTGGTCTTCAGTTTTATACCAGTGGAACGGTCCGCCTCGATCGCCTGGAAGCGTCGTCATGGCGAACAGCCATTCTGGATACCAGAAGCACATTCGATGTGCAGTCGAATGCAGGTATGCTCTCCGGTACACTATCGCTGTCAGGTAGTCCTGCCGATTCACTTGCCCATTCGCTGACTTTGCGCCTTGAGGACATCGACGGGTATCCATGGACGAGTCGGGCTCGCTGGCGTTCTACAGTCAACGGCATTGCCACGGTGAATGGATCGCTCTTTGGTCTTTCTGAAGCACAAACTCAGGTCACGGGCCGATTCAGTGACCTCTCCTGGGGCGCCCGTCAGGCGGATAGCGTATCCGTCGATGTTGAGATTCGACCGGGTGGCGTCCAGGGGACCGTCGACCTGTTCGCCGGCGAAGGGTCTTTGCGCAACCAAATCGAATTGGAGCAGCGACCAGGTTTAAACCCCGTCATCGCGTCCGAATCTGTTGCCCGTCAGTTGGACGTGGGCGTGCTTATGGGACGGCCCGGGATTCGCTCGCGTATCAATGCGGCATTGAATGGCAATGTGTCCCTGGCGTGGAATCGAGGATTTGAAGCCGATCTTTCGGTCGACGTGGACTCCTCCTGGCTCCAGATTGGCGAACGGTCCACCGACGTTCCTCCCCATCTCATGAACGTCTCCGTCATGCCTCCAGGTGGGGATCGTCCGGTGCTGGAATTGACCTCATCGATGGGTGATGTGCAGATCGAGAGCGATATTTCCTTGCCCACCATCGTGGCGCTTTCCCAGGCGTGGAGTGCTTCCATCACGGCTGCTTTGGACGCCGAAGGTCGCAAGCTTGTAAACGGCTCCGTAGGCGAGCAACTCAATCCAGAAATCGCCCTGAATGTGCTGCTTTCCGGTGACGCGGCCACGAATCGCTTCCCGATCGGCGTCACAAGCGCGGAAACAGTGATCTCGGCTTCATTGACTGATGGCGCCCTGGTGTCCGCACTGTCTCCCACTTTTCCACGTCTGGACGGCGTCGCAGATGCCACCGTTCACCTGGACTGGTCCCTGGATGCCCTGTCGGCACGTGTAGATGCGGACAGTGAAACGATTCGTGTGGGTGCATTTGACATGAGCGCGCCCAGCATCGCAGCCGGGATTTCCTTGTCTCGTGGCGGGCGGTTGCTGGAAACGATGTCGTCCGAGCTGAATGCGCAGGTCGACTCGATTCGTGCTCTGGGATCGGTGTACGCTGATAATCGGATGGAGTGGCGCGTCGCCGACGGGATGGGGACCTTTTCGGTTGTGTCGAGCGGGACCGAGCGATTGGACGGGCTGAGTTTGGCTGCGGTGTGGACGCACGAAGCCAGTCGAAACGCTCTTCGCTTCACGGATTTCACCGTGGATACGGGAAATGGCGCCTGGATTCTGGATCAGATGGCCACTTTTGGCCTCTTCGGCGACGCCACATCGCTCGATGGCATGCGGATAGCCTTCCAGAGAAACGGTCAACCGACCGGTCAATCGATATTTGCTGGAGGGACCCTTTCCTCGTTTGCCCAGGACTCGTTGATGGTCTCATTCAATGACCTCGAGATGCGGCCGCTTTCCGAATACATGGAATGGCGGCGGATCCTGGGCGGGTTGGTCAATGCCGATCTGGTTCTTCGCGGTGGATTGAGCCAACCACGGATCACGGGATCGATGGCCGTGGACACATTGTCTCTTGATCACCGGATCCTGGGTAACGTGATATTCGAAAGCGATTTCGTGGCGTCCCGGCCTGATGTGGCTGTCGAATTGCGACTGGATCCAATCGCCCCGAACGATCGTGCCGTCCTTTACGGTACCGATTTCCCAGCTGAAATCGTCCAGAATGAATTGCTGGTTGCCGGTAACGTCCGTTTTCCAGGATCAGGCAATGACGAAGATGGCATGCTCGACTTGGAAGCCACGATCGATCAGGCCAACGTGTTCTGGCTGAAGTACATCTTCTCCGAAGTCCTGGGATCCGTCGACGGCTTTCTTAGCGGCGGCGGGACCATCACGGGCACATTTGCCTACCCGCTTTTCAACGCCCGTTTGGGAGTGGTGGATGGTCGCTTTGACATCCCCTATACACAGGCCAGCTACTCGGCCAGTGGCACGCTTCGGGTGGACGAAGAAGCCATCCATTTCGAGCCATTGCGTCTGACGGATGACACTGGCGGACAGGCCAATCTCACGGGTAGCCTGCTATTCAATGAGTACACCAGTTTCACCTTCGACATGGACGGTCGTCTGGACGAGTTCCAGATCATGAATGTGGCTGAATCTGATGAGCTACCCTTCTACGGATTCATCTGGGCATCAGGCGATCTGACACTGGATGGTCCCCTGTTCAATGCCCGTCTGGTTTCAACGAATGGTGAGACCACGCCGAACTCGGAGCTGTTCATTCCGATTGTCGAGGAAACCACGGAAACGGACCTCGCTTTCATTGTTTTCGAAGAGACACCCGGTGTCATTCCTGACTTCCGGCAATTGGAGTCTCGCTCGTCCATTCTACAAAGGCGACCCTCCTCGGAGCGCCAATTCCTCGACGGGCTGAATCTGGACCTTAACATTGATGCCCCGCCTGGCTCCATTGTTCACCTGGTCATCGACCCGCTTCTTGGTGATGTGATCAATGCCGTTTCAACTGGAAACGTCCAACTGATCCTCGAGAATGACGAATTCCAGGTCTTCGGACGACTGGATGTGACCAGTGGCGATTACCAGTTCACCGCGGGAGAGCTGTTCATCAAGACCTTCCTGGTCAATCCGGGTGGATTCATCGAGTGGAGCGGCGATCCCATCAACGCAACGCTCAACATCCCGGCATCGTACCGCACTCGCGCTTCCCGAGCCGGTCTGCCAGGAGCCGAAGGTGAACGTCCCGGCGTGATTCCCCTTATCGTGGACCTGCAGATTGGCGGTACAGTGGAGTCGCCAGAGGTGGAGCTTTCCTTGTCCATTGATGCGTCCAATCAGAACGTATTGGGTGAATACCAGGCGCTGGAAGCCTTGCTCAATCAGCCTGACCGGGCCACCGAGTATGCCACGTCCGTTTTGATTCTGAACTCGTTTCAGCTGACGACCGAGAACATCACCACCGATTCCGGAGGGCAGTTGGCCTTCAACAGCGTTTCCCAGTTGGTCACGGCCCAGCTGAACCGATTCCTGGAATCTGCGCTACCCAACGTTGACTTCTCACTGGGACTCCAGGGAGAGTCTGCCCAGGACCTGGACGTGACGTACGGCGTCGCGCTTCGCTTGCTCAACGAGCGATTGATTATCCGCGGTGAGGGCGTGTACCAGGGTGCTCGTTCAACCGAGAACATTCGTACGTCGGATGGACTGCAGGGAGAATTCGTTGTCGAAATCCGGGTAGGACCACGAGTCTCCGTTGAAGTGTTCTTCCGGAGGGAAAGCGATATCCTCGAATCCACTCAATTGACCAACACAGCGGGCGTGGGACTGTCCTACCAGACGGAATTCGAATCCTGGCGCAGTATCATCTTCGCGGACGTAGACCAGTGATCACCCACCCCGAGCCGATCTCTCCATGAAACCACTTGCGGACCGAACCAAGGAGCTCAAACAAAGCAACATCCGGGCTATCACCCTGATGCTGAAGGATGTGAACGGCATAAACCTGGGTCAAGGTATCTGTGACATGCCGACGCCAGAGCCGATCAAGCGGGGTGCGCACGAGGCCATCGACGGGGACAAGTCGATCTACTCGTACTACGGCGGCATCCACAAACTTCGATCGGCGCTTCTTGACAAGGCGCGCACCTACAATCGCATTCCGGCGAAGGGCGTGGACGACATCATGGTCACTGTCGGTTCGACGGGAGCCTTTGTCGCAACCATGTTCACGCTACTCGACCACGGCGATGAAGTGATCGTGTTCGAACCCTATTACGGCTACCATTGCAATCTGCTGACCGTCATGGGGGCGAACCTCAAGTTCGTTCGGACGGAGGCCCCGGATTGGTCAATCGATTTCGAGTACGTCGAGTCACTGATAACGGATCGAACGAAAGCAATCATCGTCACGACGCCCAACAACCCCACTGGAAAGGTCTGGAGTCGCGAGGAACTGGAGCGGATGCGTGACCTCTTGGTCAAATACGATCTCTACGCCATCACCGACGAGATCTACGAATACATGCTCTACGACGGGCACGAGCACATTTCGCTTGCATCTATCGAAGGCGCTTACGATCGGACCATCACCCTGTCCGGGTTTTCCAAGACGTACAACATGACCGGTTGGCGACTGGGGTATGCGGTCGGACCCGAGGCCATTATCTCGAAAATGGGTCTGCTATCAGACCTGATCTATATCTGCGCTCCGACTCCCCTGCAGTATGGAGTCGCTGAGGCTTTCGAGATGAGCGACGACTACTTCGCGGAAATGGCCGAAGCCTACGATCAGAAACGCACTCTGATGTGCACCACGTTGGAAGAAATCGGCTTCAAGGTGCCGTGGCCAGAAGGCTCCTACTACGTACTGGCTGACTTCTCACCGCTACGCGAACGGTATGACGGATTTGAGGACGACATGACAGCCAGTCGAACCCTCGTCGAGCGGGCTGGCATCGGCACCGTGGCTGGTCGATCCTTCTTTGCTGCCGATGCCGACGGCGATTCGTGCCTGCGATTCTGCTTTGCCAAGGAGATGGATGTCCTGGAAGAAGCGTGTCGCCGGCTGAAAGAAGCCTTCCCACCGTCCTGATTGGCGTACCCGCTTGGCCTGGTGTCATTCGACCCGGCTACTCCGGGTTCGGATGCCCGCTCTGGAGAAGTCAGTCTTCGGGAGTCGTATCGGCAATAGCCTGAAGCAGCTTGCCATGGAATTTGCCATTGGAAACCAGTATACCGCGATTCCTGGCCAGCTGGTATCCCAAGCCAAAATCCAACTCGGCCCCAAGCGTATCGGTAACTTGGCCACCCGACTCTTGGACGATGAGCATGCCAGCCGCATGGTCCCAGATGTTTTCGACGTAGCGCCGCGAAGTCGGTAGCCGCATGTAGATTTCTGCGTCACCGGCGGCCACCACCACGTATTTGGCCTGCGAGTCCAGTCGCGTTGCTGGTTTCTGAATGCCCAACAACTTCGAGATCAAAGCAGACTGGGAGTGCGATGTATGGCCGGATTCCACAGACTCGGAGAATCGAGCTTCCGATGGATTGGCGATTTCCGTAACACTCGCATCGCCAAGCAACTCCATGTCCCGCAAACGATAGAACTCAGTTCCCTGACCCTTGACTGCCACAGCGATTACTCCTTTCGAATCACCAAAGGCGCTCAATGACAGGTTGGGGCACCCGACGGCAGCGACAACGACTTTACCTTCGACGATCAAGGCCAGAGCGATCGCATATTGATCGCCCCGCAAAAAACCTTTAGTTCCGTCAATGGGATCCAGGGTCCAGTGACGTTGAGTGTGCTCCTGTTGATTTCCATAGTCAATCCAGGACAAGACATCGCTGGACGAAGCGTCAGGCCGGAGAAATCGGACATAGCGAAGGACCCCTTCTCGCGCTTCCGAAGCTTCTTCTTCCCGAAGGATCTCCGAAGTCTCCTCGGCAATGATGGGGTCTTCTGGAAGCGCCTGGCGCAATCGGCTACAGATCAACGCCTGACTACCGAAGTCTGCGATTGTTACCGGACTGCGATCAGTCTTTTCGAGCGATTGGCTGGCCAAGGTCTCCTGGACCAACTGGCACAATTCTGCTGCCTCACGCACAGCGGCCATTGCGATTGATTTCTCCGCGGAGTACTTCACTGAGTGTCCGTTTCGTTTTCCTGTTTTTTGGTGTTCAGCAAGATACCGACGCCGTTACGTTCGAATCCGTAGGGCGGACTACTACGTGGGTCGAACTGGCATTCCACCAGAAATCGGGGCTGTCTTCTGGCGCGTCAGGTTGTAGGCCACTCGGGGAATGCTTCAAGGAATGCAACGGCATCGTTTTCGACCCGTGCGCAGTAGTTCTGAGCACCGTTGGTCACAAACAGAAATGGCGCACCAAGGACGCGATTGTAATTGGCGGCCTGGTCCAGGGTCGATTGCGAGACTGCAACGCCTGGTGCTTTGCATTCGACGACCATCCAGGGTACTCCTTGCCGGTCGTGAATGACGATGTCTGGTCGACGGATCTCTCCCTGAATATCGATGGCCTTCTCGACCGCCATCAGGGCTACCGGGATACCCATCTGCTCCGTCAATTTCTTGATGACTGCCTGGCGGACACGTTCTTCGGGTGTGTCAGCTACGTGCTTCCTTCGAACAGGATCTTTCATGGCTGGGAGCTACTCAGATCCCCCTCTGCCAGAGAGGAGGTACAGCACAGCCATGCGCACGGCTACGCCATTCGTCACCTGATTCAGGATGACGGCGCGTTCATGATCCACAACCTCTGAAGCCAGTTCAACCCCTCGGTTTACCGGACCTGGGTGCATCACCTTCAGATCGGGATACCTGTTCATGTGCTCGAGCTTGATCCCGTACTGCTCATGGTACTCGCGCGTGCTCGGGAACAGATTTCGTCCCTGCCGCTCCATCTGAATGCGGAGGGCCATGGCAACGTCAGCTCCTTCAAGAGCCTCCTCGAGTCGATGCGTCACGCGAACCTGACCATTTGGAGACATGCCATCCAAATGAAGGGGAAGTAGCGGATTCGGGCCGCAAATGGTCACGTTGGCTCCCATGGCCAGCAGACCATGGATATTTGACCGGACCACGCGACTGTGAAGAATATCTCCGATGATGGACACGTTGAGTCCTTCGAGTGACCCACAGTGATCTGTTATGGTCAGCATGTCCAGCAGAGCCTGCGTCGGGTGCTCATGCGCGCCATCGCCCGCATTGATGATGGCGGCATCGACGCACTGGGTCAGGAAATGTGGGGCTCCCGGCGAACTGTGCCGGACCACGACCATGTCGATCTTCATGGCCTCGATGTTCTGCGCCGTGTCCTTCAGGGTCTCACCCTTCGAAACGGAAGAGCCAGAAGCCGAGAAGTTTACCGTGTCTGCCGAAAGCCGTTTTTCAGCCAACTCGAAGGAAATGCGCGTCCGGGTGGACGGCTCGAAAAACAGGTTGACCACGGTCACGCCGCGAAGCGTCGGCACACGACGGATGGGGCGATCCAGGACTTCCCGGAATTCGCGAGCCGTATGCAGGATCAATGCAATCTCGTCAGCTCCGTAGGTCTTCAACCCGAGCAGGTGTCGATGCCTGAGCTCCTGAAGAGGCATGTCTTCTGCGCCGCTGGATGATGAATCAGTCATCGCCTTCCGGTTTAGCTCCATCTACTTCTGCGCGTCCTGCACCATCTGGTTGCACCAACCAGACACCTTCTTCGTTGTCAAGCTCCTGCAATCGAACACGCACCTCTTCACCTGGAAGTGTGGGTACCGTCCGCCCGACGAAATCCGCCTTGATCGGCAACTCGCGATGGCCACGATCGACCACGGTCAGGAAGTGGATCGATGCAGGTCGCCCCAGATCCATGAGTGCATCCAAGCCGGACCGAACCGTTCTACCCGTGTAGAGGACATCATCCACCAACACCAGGTGTCGTCCATCCACGTCGAAATCAATCCGAGTCTCCTTGACGACCGGCTGCTTGGCTCGAAGCATGAAATCATCCCGGTACATCGTGACATCCAGCACTCCAAGCGGAACGTCTATGTCATCCACTCGCTTGATGATGGCTTGCAGTCGCCGGGCCAAATACACGCCTCGGGTTTGCATGCCGACGAGGCCAAACGTCTCGCCACGATCCTCATCCAACTCAAACATCTCAACCAACTGACGGGCCATTCGCTGGAGCATACGCTCCATGTCCCTGGGATCCAGTAGTTGGGCCTTGATGAGGTCGTTCGGGTCCATACTCACAAAGTACGGCTTTTTCCGACGCAGTCCGACCGATGTCACAGCGAAATTGCGATGATTCAAACTCGACAACAGCTACCTTCTCGTGACACCGGAACTCCTTTTAAACAGACCTCGTAGGCTGGCCTCTACATCAACAGGTGGCTCGTGAGCATCGATTCCAAACCCCTCAAATACCTCGATCCGGCGTTTGTCAGTCAGATTTCCAACATGGAGCTGCGCGCACGATTGATCGTGGAGGGATTCATCACCGGACTCCACAAAAGTCCCTATCACGGCTTTTCGGTTGAATTCGCGGAGCATCGCCCCTACAACCCCGGAGATGAGCTGCGCCACGTGGACTGGAAGGTTTACGGCAAAACAGACCGACACTACGTCAAACAGTACGAGGAAGAGACGAACCTGCGGCATTATGTAGTACTGGATACGTCCACGTCGATGCGCTACAAGCACTCCGCGACGTTGTCCAAGCTCGAGTACGGCGCCTACTTGGCCAGTGCCCTGCACTTCATGATGGCCCGCCAGCGGGATGCCACGGGGCTGATTGCGTTCGACGAGACGATCCACACGCTGCGTCCCCCGAAAAGTACACAGGGATACGTGCGCGAGCTCCTCGCCACGCTGGAGCGCATGTCGGCTGATGCGGAACGGCCTTCGAAGACGAGCGCGGCCAGCGTGCTCGATGAAGTTGCTGAGCGTATCGGCCGAAGGAGCCTGGTCGTCATCATCACGGATTTGTTCGAGAACATCGGTGAACACGAGGCCCTTCTGAATGCGTTGCGCCATTTGCGCTACCGTGGCCACGAGGTGCTTGTATTTCACGTCCTCGAATCAGAAACCGAGCGCCAGTTCCGTTTCCCTGACGTGCCCATGCAGTTCGTAGACATGGAGACGGGCGAAGAAATGACGCTGCAGCCCTCCCAGATCCGGGCGAACTACGCAGAGGCCGTCACCGAATTCACGACCCGTTTTCGCGAGAAATGCCGCGAGCGAAACATCGACTTTATCGAGTTGGACACGGCTGAACCCTACAGCACTGCCCTGCTCGCCTACCTGAACAAGCGCCAGAAACTGGCCTGAATAGACTATCCCACCCGAACCCATCGTTGAGAGTCATCCTCTTCAAGCATCTCGACTTACGAACATGAACACTTTCCTGAAAGGAGCGGCGCTTCTGCTGGCCATTCTCCTGGTAATGCCGGCCTCTGCGCAGGACTCTGACACGGCTGAAGCCATTGCCGAGCCCGGCGACACTCCTACGACATTCGAGAATCCCGATCTCGTTGCGAAGTATCTCCAAACGATCACGGCCAATGACCTGGCCTCCCATCTGTATTTCTTCGCCTCCGATCACTTCGAAGGACGCGAAACCACGGCACGTGGGCAGAAAATGGCAGCTGAATACCTGGCGGCACAGTACCGCAGGATGGGTGTGATGCCAAAGGGGACGATGGAGACGGACAACCCACGCAGCCCGATGGCTTACATGCAGCCATTCCCGCTGTATGAGTCCCGATTCGACCGGGCCGAATTGTTCATCGGCACTTCCGATGTCCCTTCCCACGTATTTGGTGGCGATGACACGGATGGCTCCTTCATGACCATGTTCGGTGGTGAGGGCGAGAGCACCGGGTCCATCGCGTTTGTTGGATACGGCATTGGTGATGACGATCTCGGCTACAATGACTTCACGGCGCTGAACAACGCCGGTATCAATTATGCCGGCAAGTGGGTGATGATGCTGGCTGACGAGCCCATGGCCGATGCGGAAACGAGCTTGTTTCCAACTGAGAACAATGAATTGTCGACCTGGACGACGGGCCGATTCAATAAGCTGCGTCGATTCTTTGGAAGCGAAGACACTGCTCCCTCAGGCGTCCTGATAGTGGGCGATTTGTCGCCTCGTGGTGGAACAGTCGAGCAGGCTGCGATGATGCAAGCCGCATTTTCGGATGAAGGTGTAGGATCCCTCTCAATCCGTCCCCCTTCCGGCGAGGCCCGAAGTCGCTTCCCCACCATCCTCAACATTTCGGCTGACTTGGCTTCGACCCTTCTTGGCCGGGATGTGGCAGATGTCAAACGTCAGATCGATGAGTCGTTGACTCCCGTGGTGTTTGAGTCGGATACGATGTTGCGTTCCCGAGTAGCGAATCAGGTTCGGGAAGTCTCGACTGAAAACGTTGTGGCGTTCATCGAAGGGTCTGATCCGGTACTGAAGGATGAGTACCTGGTTGTTTCCTCGCACTATGACCACGTGGGCATGCAGCCTTCGGAAGATGACGGCATCTTCAATGGTGCGGATGACGATGGCTCAGGCACGGTTGCCGTGCTTGAAATCGCCGAAGCATTTGCACAGGCCAAAGCTGACGGCAACGGCCCTCGTCGCAGCATTCTCTTCATGAATGTGTCCGGAGAGGAAAAAGGACTTCTGGGTTCGGCCTGGTACACGGACATGGAGCCCATCGTGCCGCTGGAGAAGACGGTCGCCAACCTGAACATTGACATGATCGGCCGCATCGATCCGACCCACCCTGATGAGAACACAGACTATGTGTACATCATCGGATCAAACCTGGTCTCGCAGGAACTGCACGACATCAATATCCAGGCGAATGAAACGTTCGGCTCCAAGATTCAGCTGCACGAGCGGTTCAATTCAAAGGACGATCCGAATCAGTTCTATCGTCGCTCAGACCACTGGAACTTCGGCAAGAACAACATCCCGTTCATTTTCTTCTTTACCGGGACGCACGAGGATTATCACGGCGTCGACGATGAGCCCGACAAGATTGAATACGAGCGGATGGAGAAGATCTCCCACATCATCTTTGCCACGGCCTGGCAAGTAGCCAACCAGGACACGCGTCCGGAAGTCACCGGCACCGGATTCAACTAGGCCCCGGAGTGAGCTGGACACCAGCGATGGATTCAGCTGGACCCATGTCCTCCGACCCAGCCCCTCAAGCTGACCCAAAAAAAGCGGGGCGGCGCCTCTGGCGCCGCCCCGCTTTGCATTTCTGTACGTCCTGCAGTCCTGTTTCAACATGGCTGCAGATCACGCTGGCTTTGAGCCCTTCAGCGCCGCAGCCGATCCATGGCGGTCAGACGTTGACAGCCTCGACGCGTGTAATCTGAGGGACGCTACGCTTCACGGCTTGCTCGATGCCAGCACGCAGGGTCATGGAAGACATGGGACAGGTCTCGCACGCTCCCAGCAACTCCAGCTCAACAACGCCTTCTGATGTGATATCGACCAGACGTACGGACCCACCATCCGCCTCCAAATAGGGGCGAAGTGTATCAAGCGCGGCCTCTACTTCCCGCTGCAATTCTGGTCCTTCCAGGACGGCCATGATCGTAATGGAATGAAGGTTGGTCTGGTCTCAAGACGGGACTGGTACTCCGCCCCGTTTCACAGGTTCGCGCGTTTTACCCGCGAAGAATATCAATTTTCTGGGTGGCAGGACGGGCGGCGTTTCGTACCTCAACGGCCTGGACCAGATTTGAAGCGAGGCTCCTGAAGGCATCACCGACGGCTTCAGAGCGATCTGTTACGACGGGCGTCCCTTCGTCGGCATTTTCCCGAATAGCTTGCACAAGCGGAAGCTCTCCGAGGAACGGAACATCCAGATCGCTTGCCAGCGCCCTCGCTCCTCCTTCCCCGAACAGGTAGTATCGATTGTCAGGTAGCTCCGGCGGCGTGAAATAGGCCATGTTTTCCACGATTCCCAGCACAGGCACGTTCACCTGGTCGAACATCGCGACCCCTTTGCGCGCATCTGCCAATGCAACGCGCTGAGGAGTCGACACAATCACCGCTCCGTTGAGCGGAACGGTCTGCACAATGGTCAACTGGATATCACCCGTTCCGGGTGGCAAATCCATGATCAGGAAATCCAATTCGCCCCATTCCGTATCCCCCAGGAATTGGCGTACTGCACTGGTGACCATGGGGCCACGCCAAATCACTGCCTTGTCCTGATCAACCAGGAAACCCATCGAAAGCAGTTTGACGCCAAACTGCTCAACCGGAATGATCCGCCGTTTTTCGTTGACTCGCGGCTTGGCCGACTCCAATCCGAACATGGTTGGAATCGAGGGACCATAAATATCCACATCCACGAGCCCGACATCGTAGCCATTCTGGGCCAGCGCAACGGCGAGGTTGCTAGCTACGGTGCTTTTTCCGACTCCCCCCTTGCCCGATGCCACAGCGATGATGTTCGTGATGCCGTCGCCTGGGACTGCATGTGCGTCCTGCCCATCAATGGAAAGACCTTCGCCCAGGCCGATCATTTCGCTGTCCATTCCAACCTCGATGGTCACCGCATCGCCAAACTCCTCCGACAATGCCTGCCGACAGGCCTCTTGGGCATCTCCAGCGAAGACATGCGTCGGGGCGTCCATCCAGAGGGTGAAGCGAATTGAGAAGTCGTCGACGGCCAATTCACGAATCCAGCCAAGACGGACGAGATCCTTTCCGCTTGCCGGATCGACAACGGTTCTCAGAACATCCAGAACGGCAGAAATGGAGGGAGTGGGCATGATGTGGGGTCAGAAAAATGCGTGGGCCTCTGAGGCCGAAAGCCTCACGGTACGGGCGTACTAAAATGAGCGCGTGAAGGTGTTCCGCGAGCTGATCGTATCAACCGGATTTTCGGAAATGACGAATGGCCACGCCTTGTCGAACGCCATACGGGGAGACATAGAGCATGTCGCTCCCGAGCCAGTCCATGGCGAGACTCAACACCAAGACTCCGGCCGGAAACACGTCCTCGCGGCCTTTCCCGTGACGTGGAATCAGCGCAAGAACCTCCTTGCGTGACATGGCAAGCAATCGGTCGCGCCAAGCGTGTACTTCCTGCCGGGTCAAGTGACTCCCCTCCGGCATGTCCTGCATGGCATCACGCCCATGATGAATCAAGGAGAGGATCACGGCCGTGCCCGAAGCACCGACGCAAACAGGTGTTTGCACGGCTTCGGCGAGCGCCTCGTCCATCATCGCAATAAAGGCGTTGCGCGCCGTTTCGATATCTCCTGGTGGAGGAGGCTGGGCCGTGAAGTAGCGCTCCATCATGCGGACGCTCCCCATATCCAGACTACGGGCGAATGACAGTTTCCGCGTCGCCTTGTCTCCCTGTACAAACTCCGTCGAACCTCCCCCCACGTCAATCACCGTGATGCCCGTGGCCGGGTTCAATGCGTCCCACGCCCGATCAAAGCCATCGAGCCCCGCCATCGCACCTTCGAAGGTGGTCAACGCTTCCTCTTCTCCGCTCAGGATGATCAATTCCGATCCGGTTATGTTCCGAACGATCCGCCTGATGTCATCGGCATTGGCCGCATCCCGCGACGCGCTTGTGCCCGTGACGATGACTTCATCGACGTCCCACGGTGCCATCTCGCTCATGTGATACGTGAGGACTGATTCAAGTCTCCCAAGTGCGGCATCACCTATGCGTCGCGAGGCGTCGACACCCTCGCCGAGTCGCACGAATCCGGATGCGCCATGCAAATCCATCATCGCTCCGTCCTTCCATCCCGCGACAAACAACAGGGCCGTGTTCGTCCCAATGTCTATGGTGGCAATGCGTCGTTCGCTCATTTCGGAATTATCGCTTGTTTCGTTGGTTGGGGCATCGTCCACTCAGCCCCTTCCGTCGGCCTGATTCTGTTTCGCCCAGACACTCCACCAGGCGCCCTCTTCTGCTTCATCCACTACCTCCATCCCCAGGGCTGCCAGATCATCCCTGATCATCGGTGCGTCCGATTTCAACAGGCCGGCCAACCCTAATACGGCATGCGGGCCCATGCGCCGCTTCAACGTCGGTAAGAGGGAGCGTAATACCTCTCGATTGATATTGGCGAGAACCAGATCGTAAGTCGACTCGCCGATATGCTGATTCAAATTGGATCCGTCATCCAGGAATACGCTGAATCGATCCTCCAATCCATTCAAAACGGCATTTTCGCCAGCATTCTCGATACAAATCGGGTCGAGATCGAACGCCTCTGCTTGTGATGCCCCCAAAAGCAGCGCTCCGAAGGCAAGAACACCTGTGCCTGTGCCGGCGTCAAGCACCGACCCTCCTGCGACAACCTTGTCCGGCATCGCCCCGAGAATCAGTCGCGTACTTTCGTGATGCCCGGTGCCGAACGACATCTTGGGATCGATGAGGATATCCTGAACGCCGTCAATCAGGGGAGCAGCATTCCACGTCGGACGCACACGGAAGGGACCAGCCAGGACAGGCTCAATGGACTGCTCCCATTCCTCGTTCCAGTTACGATCGGCAATTTCCTCTTCAGACAGCACTTCCGTGACCAAACCTGCCGGCGCTCTGGAAATCAGCGTTCTCACGGCGTTCGCTTGCTCAGGAAAGGCGTACACCGTCACCAGGTCATCGTCCTGCAACAGTCCCCCGACTTCAGGCTCGTCGAGCCAGGCAACCAACTCCTCCTGCCGATCTGGTGGGCTTTTAAGTTGGAATGCGGTCGTGGCCATTCAGCGAAAACGTGGGGATGATCAGGAATCGGCTCTGAATATAGCGATTCCCCAGTCCTCGGGATGATCAGGAAAGTCCGATCCGTATCCCTCGAATGAGATACTGCCATCGGTCCGGAATCGGCTCCGATACGAGCCGGGTGCCAACATGATTTCCTCCCGGACAGACCGGTACGAATCGTCACCACCCGCTGGAGAAGTACGGTCCCAGGTCATCTCCCAGATACGCTCGCCCGTAGCCACATTCTCAATCCAACCATAGTCATACTGCGTCGTGGATGTGATTTCGCCCAGTGCCGCAATGACGACGCGCGTTGAATCGGTCAGGGTGAAATCAGAAGTGACGTCAGCATTGTTGCCCAACCTGGTTGATCGCACCAGGAATCTGGAGCCGTCGATATCCTCAAGGCTGCTCCCGACTAGTTGATCAGGCTCTGGTGCTGGCGCTGGTTCGGCACGTTCGATGCGTTCCACACTCACACCGGCCGCTTCCACCTGATCAGGATCCAACGGGAAAATGGCCATGCCCCATCGCTCGGGGTTGTTGGGCCTGGACCGGTTGAAGCTCTGATACGAATGGGATCCATCCGTCCTGAAGCTGGCCACGTAGCTGCCCGGTCCCAGACGCAGGATCGCTTTGGCTGCTCGATTATCGGAGTCTCCCCCGGCCGGAGAGCTTTCGTCGTAGGTCATCTCCCAGATCAGCTCTCCGCCGCCTTCCCGCTCAATCCACCCCCAGTCGTAGCGTTGATTGGAGGAGGTCATCTCACCCATGGCGTACAGGATGATATCCAAAGAGTCTTCGACCACGATTCGTGACTCTGCCAGTTCGCTGTCACCCAATCCCAGGTGATCCACAAGGGGCTGGCCAAATGCCCACGGATCCACGGGCCTGATGGATCCCGTTCCCGAGGGATTCATGGTGAACACAAAGTCTTCCGGCCTCCAAGGCGGATTCTCACTCCAACGGCCTTCATGTCGACCCGGGTGGAAGGCGATCTCGTAAACTCCCCCGGTCAACTCAATTTCGGTGTCCAACCAGTGGTTGACCTGGCTTCCGCCTCCTTGCTCCGCCTCTTCGTTGTCCACCGACCAGATGACAATACCATCGGGAATCTCCTTGATGGTGATCTCATCGCAGTCCACGGTGCACCGGGTGAACCCACCCGAAGCGTTCAGCGAAGCCAACCCGGATACATGGATCATCATTCGTTTTGACGAACGACGTTCCGAAAGACCCATTTCAAACAGGGCGTTGCTCGCTGCCGCTTGCCGGAACGGACCGGACAATCCAACTGTTTTTTCCGGAGCGATCAGGTCGAGGTACCAGAACTCCTCATAGTTCGTCCAGTGGGGCTTCAGACCAAATGCCGACCCTCCGCGATACGAGTAACGATCAGGACCGAGCGCTGAATAGTAGAGCGAGTACTCCCCGGGGTCCAATCGGACAGAATCCGCTACCGTCGCGCGAACGCCTTCACGGTGGACGTTGTCCGAATCCGTGCGCCAAACGACATTCCCTTCCTCATTCAGTATCCAGGAAACGACGGCGAGATCTGCCCGAGCGCGGTCATCTTCGAATGACACTTCGCCGTCGATGGTAACCATCACAGGCTCGTACACCTCGAAATGGCGCGTTTCGAAATCCCGTTTCTCGACGTTTTCGATCGAAACGAATCCCGATCCCGAAGGGGATGCCGACATTCGCCAAATGATCAACACAACCACGATCAGCAACAAAAGAAGCTGAAAGCGCCGAAGACCCTTGTTCTGCATAGTTGATTGTGCGCTCTGACTGGGAGGATTTCCGACGGATAGACCGGAAATGTGCTGGGTTGAATACGCGTCGACCTCAGCGAAGTTACCCAACGAAGAACTGGTGATCAGAAGGAATGGCTGCGACGGAATCAATATTGTCGCCTCCTGATTACCTTAGAGCATCGCCGAGTCCCAACGTTTGATCATGCAGTAGCTGGTTCGCTTCGCAACTGTAACAAAGAGGCTCGCGTCGCGGTAGAATCGCCCATTCGCTCCACGAGCTTCTCCCCCGCATGGCTGAAGACCGACCGGAATCCACCTCCCTACCAGCTCCCAAGCGGGCGTTGTCGCTACGCAGTTCCACCATTCTGTTGGGACTGCTCGTGGGCGCGGCCATTGTGCTTGGAATGGGATTCCATTTTCAGCAGTGGACGAATCAGGCGCCGTCCAGCATGACCATGTACCTGCTCTATGCAGCGGTGACGGGGGCAGGCTATGCAGGATTGTGGACGTTCCTGCGCAAGATCCAGGGGCACAAGGACACGTCTCCATCCCGAAAACTGTGGACCCTGCTGGTCGGTGGTGGCATCCTCATGGTTGGGGCAGGAATCGTAGCTCGAATCGGGACGATTTCAGCACCCGGACTGGATCTCGGACCGGGATTTGACCTGGAAACCGGAATAGCGCTCACATTTCCGACCGTCATCAAAATGGGGATTGTATCCCTTGCGATGGTCACGTTCGGCTTCCTGGTATTGCAACGCATCCGGTCTCTTATTCTGGTCAAGCGAACCCGCACCAGCGAGAGGAACTGGAAAATCCTGCTTGGATTGATGGTTGCGGCGTCAGCCATGTCGCTATTCATGCGACCCGACCAGAGCCAGACCGAGTGGCAGAACATTGCCATGGTGATCGTGGCCGTGTTCATGGTCGTCAATGCGTTCCGCCTCTCCTGGATCGTCTTCCTTTCGTTCAAGGAGAAGCTGGCGGCACTCGGCCTCTGCCTTCTTCTGGGGCTGTTTCTGCTCTTTTCCTTGGGTACGGGATACAACGCCACGGCAGCCATCGTACCCAACGGTTTCCTCTACTTGGAGCACTATTTCATGCCGCTGGCCACGTTCACCCAGCAGGTGGCGGTGTTCGGCATGATGTACTGTGTGACAGCATTCCTGTCCCTGCTCTTTCATCTGCCCACGTCGGGAGACTATGAGCAGCGGGCTGGCGAACGTGCCACCATGCACTCACTGGCTGCTTTGGTTGGCCAGGTATTCGAGGCCGATCGCCTCTTCGCCACCATCGCTTCTTCTCCGGTCGAAGCCGGCTCGGCGGACGCCTCATGGCTGGTGATGCCTGACCCGGATTCCGGTACGCTCAAACAGCATATCGTGGCATCCCACAACATTTCGCCCGACCTGATCGATCAGTACCTCGATTGCTCCGAACTGGTCAATTCCCTGGGTGATGACGACACCGGGATGCTCGTACGCGAAGCGGCCGCGGACCATCGCCTGAACATCAAGTCGGGCGACAAGCTGGGAAGCCTGTTCGTTGTGCCACTCATCGCTCGGGATGAGCGCATTGGTGCGCTGTTCGCCTCCAAAACGGTCGTCAATGGATTCGAACGGGACGATATCGAGACTATCAGCATTTTCGCTGCTCAGGCATCCGTTGCCATCGATAATGCGCGTCTATTTGAGCAGCAGGTCGAGAAGGAGCGGCTTTCGCGAGAATTATCCATTGCCCGAGAAGTTCAGCGGAAGCTCCTCCCGCAGGAGGCTCCGAATCTCCGAGGGACGAGCATGGCGGCGTCCAGCGTCCCTGCCCAGGAAGTGGGTGGAGACTATTACGACTTCGTCAAGCTGGGCGACGAGCGCTACGGCGTCATCATCGGCGATGTCTCTGGTAAAGGGACATCGGCGGCCTTCTACATGGCGGAGATGCAGGGCATCTTCCAATCTGTCAGCCGTCTGGCAGAATCGCCATCGGATTTTCTGTACCATGCCAATCTGGCGCTGGCGCAGAGTCTGGACCGCAATGTGTTCATTTCGGCCATCTACGGTATCCTGGATCTCAAGAACGAGACCTTCACGATCGCCCGGGCTGGACATTGCCCTGCCGTAACCGTTCGGCTTGACGGAGAAAGCCGACTGATCCGGACACCGGGCCTCGGCCTGGGGCTCGATCGGGGCGATCTCTTCCGGAAAAGCCTCGTCGAAGAGCATATCGCGCTCGCCCCCGGAGACGTTTTCGTGCTGTATACGGATGGAGTCGTTGAAAGCCGCGACGCAGCTGGAGAGGAGTATGGCTACGAGCGCCTGCAGGCCATCGTGGACGAGTACCGCCATGACGATGCTGAAGGAATCCACGCGGCCATCCTCCGCGACCTGCGGCAATTCCTGGGCGCCGAA
>JANQQV010000005.1 GCA_028284865.1 Rhodothermales bacterium
CGCATGACGACAGTGAGTTCTTCCACTACTTCAGGGGCGATGGTGGTGTCCTCAGCCTTGTTCAAACAGACTTGGCGACGACCCAGTCCTCAGTTGCGCTGTTGCCAGAAGAACAGCACCGCGGTGGTATCGGAGACCCAGGTTATCCTGTAACGACAGGTGGTGTCTCGAACATCGAAATTGATTTCATCAACGTTGGCGGGAATGTTGTTTACTCGGTCTTTACCGGTGGTGCCGGTCTTGATTTCGGGGATGCGCCTGATACCGGCGCTGGAACGGGAGCAGGGAACTACAACACATTGTCGACGGACGCTGGAGCATCGCACTTCTTCAGCCCTGCCGCCCCGCGTCTTGGTGCCCTGAACGACACGGAAGTTGAGGCTTTTCCAAACGCAACAGCTACCGGAGACGATCTCGATACTTCGGATGATGAAGACGGGGTACTCTTTCCAATTTCTATCGTGGCCTCCGCAGGTACGGCGAACACGTCTTCCATCGTGATCGATGTCCAGAATGCGGGCGGTACGGTCAACGGGTGGATCGACTGGAACCAGGACGGCATGTTTGACGCGGGTGGTGGCGAATACGTCATTCCCGGTACGGCCTATGCCGTAGGTACCCACCTGATACCCATCACCATTCCAGCTGGTGCAACCCCGGGTACGACCTTCGGTCGTTTCCGTATCTCGACCGGTGGCGTGGGTATTCCTCTTGGTGCTGCTGCCGATGGGGAAGTGGAAGACCATCAGATTACGGTCCTCGACGGAGCCGTAGCCAATGATATCGACTTTGACATCAGCGATGTCACGGGTCTGGTTCAGCCGATCACCATCGAGCAGGATCCCGCCGGCAATACGCGCATCTATGATGGCAACCCGACGGAGCTCTTCAAAGCGCCTCTTTCCTCTGTCGATGAATTGAATGTCACCGGCACCGACGATGCGGACACCTTTGTTGTGGACTACGTGCGCGGCAAGGTGGCCAACGACACGGTTACGATCGACGCCGGACTCCCTGGCGCTTCGCCTGGAGATACCTTGGTGCTCAATAATGGTGATCAGGACACGATCCATCACACATACACCAATCCGACGGACGGAACGATCGAGTACTCGGACAGCCCGGGACCGGTCTTCGAGACGATCTCGTACCTGAATTTTGACGAGCCGATCGACGACAACCTGGATGCCACGAACCGCATCTTCTCGTTCAACGGTTCGGCCAACGATGTCGACTTCGACTTCGTATCGGGTGGTCCTTCGATCATCAGCACGTCTACGCCAACAAGCCTGGAGACCCATTTCAACGGCCCTTCCATTGGCGCTGCAAACGTGGTTATCAATGGCAACGGTGGCGCAGACGTCTTTGAGGTTGAGCCTTCGGACGAATATCCGATCACGGTGAATGGCGGTGCGCCGACCACTTTCCCCGGTGATGAGTTCGAACTGGATTCGGGTTCACTTCCTGGTGGCGTGCTCATCTCGCTCGTAGAGAATAGTGACGTTGACGGCGTGTACTCCTTCTCTGGTGCTGGCGCCTTCCAGCCCGTGACCTACACGTCGATGGAGCAGGTGAACTTGCGGTTCTCTGACCCGAATGCGTTCACGGGAGAGCTCTTCCCGGGAGACTATTTCTATCCGATCAACACGGAGACTGGCATTTCGGTTGAGCCTTACTTCAACTGGGACATCGATAACTGGCCGACAGTTGGCCCGTCTTCCTTGGTGACCCTGACATTGATCGTTTCCCAGAATTCTGACCTCTCCAGTCCGATCTGGTCGACGACCACGTGGGAAGATGGTGTAACGGCCCTGAAAGACCGTACGGATGCACCGATTCCTCCGGGAACGGGCAAGCTTGACCACTTCGTCACGGACATCGACCGAACAGGTATCGGTACTCCGGACGAGACGGATGTTTTCCCGCTGGCCAACAACACGCGGTACTACTGGGGACTGGTTGCTGGTCTGACGAGTGGCGACACCTTCCAGCAGATTGCCCGCTTCGATACGGTCCAGGAGCTTGAGCCCACTCTGGATTATCCAGATGACGGTCTGACGCTCTACGATCAGGAAATCCTGTTCAACTGGAACGTGGCATCACCGACCCAGCCGGAAGTCTACTGGCGAATGGATCTCGACCAGAACGTCAAAGCCAGCTTCGATGGCGCGACACCTTCCGTCATGGGTGGTGATGCGGAAAATGACAACGACACGGCCGTTGGTGACGGTTTTGCGGCTGACACGAACTTCGACGCCGACGATCTCCCGTCGCCTCTGGTCTGGGGTAACACCTACTCCTGGCGCGTAGCTACCATGTGGCCTGTTCCTCCAACGGGATGGGTACCGCAGGAGGTGCATGATCGGGATGAAACCGACCGCGCGGTCACGTTCTCCGACATCAGCGAGTTCTCCATGGTGACGAAGGCGATCACCCCAACGCCTTCCTATCCGGTTGGTGGATTGATTGTGCCGACGAACACGCCGGAACTCAACTGGTGGGTTGGCGGACCGTTCGACAACCTGACCTTTGATTTGGAGATCCGCCGCAAGAGCGACATGACGGCCATATGTAATGTGCCGACCTGGCCGACGGGTATCACCGGCGTCCAGTTCGATACGGATTCCTGCGACCCTGCCATCATTCCTGGTGTGGAATACGAGTGGCGCGTCCGTAGCAACGATGGAACGACGACCTCGGCGTTTTCCGCATGGGTCAACTTCACGTCGAATGGTCAAGGATTTGCCGCTCCGGCCGTCCCGTCCTATCCGATCGACAGCCTCGAGATCTACACGATCAATCCGACGCTGCACTGGTTCACGACGCAGAAGTTTGATACAGGCCTCGCATTTACGGCTCACTACCTGGAGCGCACCGGTGGTGCACCAGCCAGCTGTGCGGTCATCAAGGCAGACGGTGGTGTTGTCAACGCTTCTCCAGCCCTTGGAGTGACTCAGGTGGATATCACCAATCTGAAGCCGGGCGCGACCTACGATTGGTGTGTCACGACGACCGGATTGAATGGGTCGTTCGAGTCCGCTGTTGCAACCTTCCAGGTAGCAGGCGGCTTGACCAACAACTTCCCGGTAGCATCCTGGCCTGTTGGCAACCCGACCGTTTACGAACTGGATCAGCAGCTCAACTGGTACATGGAAGGCTCGTCCTTTGACTGGACCAGCTTTGAGGTCGAGTACTGTGTGGCTCCCGATACCTTCGGGGACCCAGGCTGTACCACGGTTGCCGGTATCACGGAAATGAACTACGACGTAACGGGTCTCGACTATGGTGATGTCGTCACCTGGCGCGTGAGAGCCTACTACACGTCAGGTCCGGTTTCTGACTGGTCCAATACGGCCTCACAGGGCTCCTTCACGGTAGTTGGTTTGCTGAGCACACTCTCGGCCGTTCCGACCTATCCGGTGGGTGGTCTGGTGATTTCCAGCACGGAAGCAACGTTCAGCTGGTATGTGGCTGGTGCGACCAATGTGGCGAACGCGTTCAAGATCCAGTACAGCTATGCTGAGTCGTTCCCGACTATCGGCAACATCACGATCGAGACCACAACGACGGACGAGTTCCTGAACGTGACGGATCTGATTCCAGGTCACACGTACTGGTGGCGCGTTGCAGTCTCCAATGACGGTGGCGCTACCTATGGTGCATGGTCCACAGTGGCTTCGTTCTCCATCGAACCGGGTGCTACGGCTCCGATGCCGCGTATTGGTGGACCGACGAACCTGGTTGGTGTGGCAACGCCTTCACCGACACTTTCGTGGCTCATTCCTGCGCCGTCCACGTCTGAGATCGTGTACGACCTGCGGTATTCCACGGATGAGAACTTCACTGAAGGAAGCTACCAGGAGATGGCTGGCCTGACGACACCGTTCGTTCAGCTCCAGGATCTGGAAGCAGGCAGCTACTACTGGCAGGTTCGCTCGCGCACCGTGGATGGAACGTCCGTGTCGCCCTTCTCTGAGATGGGTCGATTCACGACGACAGCCAGCCTGAGCGTTGATACCGAGCAGGCCGCTGATGCTGAACTGCCGTCCACGTTTGAATTGGGTCAGAACTACCCGAACCCGTTCAATCCGACTACCACGATCGAATACCGCATGTCGGAGTCTGCACATGTCACCATGCGCGTCTACAACATGCTCGGTCAGGTCGTCAAGACCCTCGTCGACGGTGTCATGCCAGCGGGCACGCACCGCGTCGAGTGGGATGCAACGGATGATGCTGGTACCGCCGTTTCAACGGGTGTGTACATGTATCGCATGGAAACCAGCAGCGGTGCTGCTGCAAGAACTCTGGTGCTGATGAAGTAATCCTTCGGGACATTTCCTCAGTAGAGGGACCAGAAATCCGACAATCGTCGGTTGAAGGGCGGGGCGCTGGGGCGCCCCGCCCTTTCTTGTTTCATGGCTTTTGGTTTGCTCCAAAACCGCTGCCTGCTGGCCGTATGCGGGGCCAGTCACTAATCCCCGTGTTTTGATCGTATTGTGAGTAGGATGGTCTCCCTCTACCTGGAACCTACATGATGGATTGGTCATGACCGTTTTTTGTCGATTTGCGCTCATTCTGGCGCTATCTGGTCTCTTGTTGGCCTTCTCCGCTCCTGCAAACGCGCAGGATTTCGGAGATGCCGGCTTTGATGTCACCGCTGAGGTGGCAACAGGCGCTGGATTCATGGGCGGATCCAACAATACCGATAACGGTGTTGTGCAGCTGGCTCCGGTCGTGACCGGGGCTGGGGGATACGTTTCCTATACCGTTACCGTATCCGCTGTGGGGAATCTGAGCGTCTGGCTGGATTCTGACGACGATGGAGATTTTGAGGATGAAACTGAGCAGAGCTTTGCGGTTTCGGCGGGGGCCAATCACATTGAAGTGCTGATCGGAACCGCTGCAGCGACCGCTGAGACTTTCGTCCGATTCATTTACGAGGACGGTACGGATCTGGTCAGCGATCCGAATACAGACTATTCGGCCACGGTCAACGGGGAGATTGAGGATTGGGAATTGGAAATCCTGGCTGCCAGCAGTGACGTGGTCATCAACACCCCGGGCGGTGGTACGACCACGGTTTCCACGAGCGGTGGCATCTTCCAGGTGACCCGTGGCGGTAACGAGATTTTCGCCTCGCTCGCGGCCAACATTGACGAAGTCACGATCGAAGGGGACAACGTAGCGGACGACCTGTTTGTAGTCGACTTCAACGCCTTCACAGCCACGTCGGGTGGCGTCACCGTGGACGGCAACGGCCAGGCAGTCAGCGACGCGCTTCAGGTCGATTACGGTGGTGCTGGGAGTCTCGCTTCGGTGACCCACACCGGAGTAGATCCCAGCTCGGGATCGGTCCTGGCGAATGGCCAGACGATCAATTACATCGGATTGGAACCCGTCGTCGACAACATTCCTGCCGTCAGCCGCGTGTTCACGTTCACGGCTGGCGCCGATGCCATCGTCATGACGGAGGCCGGCGCAGCTGGCGACGACGTCATTTCCATCGATTCTGACAACAGCGAGATCGTTACGTTCGACGTTTCCGCAACGACCAGCATCACGATCAATGCGGGCGGCGACAACGACACGATCACGATCGATGATCTCGACACCGCATTTACGGGCGCTGCCATCAGCGTGAACGGTGAAGCCGGAACGGACGCCCTGACCCTGGACTTGGCATCTGATGGCCCATTGGGTCACGCATCCGTCGCCTTCGATGGCGGTCTGGGAGTCGATGACCTGATTCTGGACAGCAATACCTACGGAACGGCAACGGTCAACTTCGCCACAACCACGATCGGCGTAGGCGCTGCTAATGATTTGACCTTCACCAGCGCTGAAGACATCGACATCGATCTGGTCTTGACAAACATGGTGTTCACGCTGACCGGAGCCGTGGATACGCCGACCCTGGGTGACGACGGGGTTGGGGGTAACTCCCAGGGACAGTTGACCCAGGGAGGCGTCGACGTCGTGTTCAATACGCCGTCCTCGACGATCACGTTGAATGCGGGTGGCGGAAACGACACAATCTTGCTGCAACAGATTGATTCGGCCTACGCCAACGCCATTGTGGTCAACGGCGACGCCGGTGTGGATCAATTGCGAGTCGACTTTACCAATGACCCCATACCTGGAAGTCTTACTTATGCAGGCGGATCAGAAAGCGACAGCATCGAGATCTTCAATGGTGCGCTGGCCGCGAGCCTCACCCATACTGGCATGACAGCCTCCTCCGGAACCATCACGACGCCGGAAGGACTGATTGCGTACAGCCAGGTTGAAGGAGCTACTCAGGATAATCGGACGGCGACAACTCGGAATTTCACTGGTACCGGCGGGGCGGATTCCATCACGTTGGAGGATGACGGCCTTGTTGGCAACAATGTCGGGTCCTACGATGCTGACACGAGCCCTCAGATTCTGTTCGCGGTCAGCGCCACAACGACGATCAACGTCAATGCAGGTGGTGGAGCCGACACCATCATTTCGCGTCAGGTTGATTCTCTGTATGGCGGTGCGGTCAATGTGAATGGAGAAGGTGGCAACGATGAGAATCGTGTCGACTTCACCAATGACCCGATTCCGGGCACCTACACCTTCGACGGCGGGACGGAATCGGACAACATCGAGATCTTTGGTGGAGCCGGTGCGGCAGCCATCACGCATACCGGAACGTCGAATTCAGCCGGCACGATTACGACCCCCGAAGGCACGATCACCTATCTCGACGTCGAGAATGCGACCGAAGACAATCGGACTGCGGTGAATCGATTTTTCTACGGTACGGCAGGTGTCGACAACATCGATCTGGATGATGACGGTACGGCTGGCAACGATATTGGATCGTTCGACTCCGATAACAGCCCTGAGGTCGAGTTCGACGTGTCTGGCACGATCAGAGTTTATGTTTATGCTGGAGCAGGCAATGATGACATTGATGCCTTCCAGATCGACAGCAATTACACCGGTTTTCTTTCCATCAATGGCGAAGACGACGATGATCACCTGGAAGTACACTTTGGGTCAGGTGATCCGCTACCAGTTGGTGGATTCACATACCTAGGAGGAACCGGAGGTTCGGACACCTTGGAGCTGGATGACGGGGGGAATCAGGGCACCGTAACCTACTCCGATATGCCCCTCGATTCCGGGACCATCACTTCCGCAACTAATGGGGTCCTGACCTACGCCGGTGTGGAATCCGGCATCACCGATGACCTGCTGACGACCAATCGCGTGTTCACCTACACGCTGGGCGCCGAAACGATTGAGGTCGATGACACGGGTGGTGTCAACAACAATCGGGACATCATCACGTCCACGCTCAGTCAGACCGTGACATTCCGTCCTGCAACCGGTGGGGGTGGTACGTTGACCATCAACGCTGGAACGGGCGACGATGATATCACCGTCAACGACCTGGACAACCAGTTCACGGGTAGCATCACAGTCAATGGTGATGACGGCGATGATACGCTCAACGTCGACTGGGAAGGAAACGCCAACAGTCCGCTGGGAGGAATTGGCACCTTTACCTACGATGGCGGCCCTGAAACGGGCGGAGATGATTTGAATCTGCTGAACGGCACCGTCAGCTATGTCACGCACACGTACGCCGATGCCAACTCGGGTACCGTTGAAGTAGCGGCAGCATCGGATCAGATGACGTATGCTGACATCGAGCCCATCTTCGACGGTCTGGTTGCTACAACTCGAACGTTCAATTTCAGCGGTGTGGACGACGAGATCTTCCTGGATTCCGATTTCGGAGTGGGAACGAGCCAGATCGTCACGCCAAGCCCGAATCTGCCCGGTCAGAACAGCGACGTTATCACCAGTGAAGTGACCACGTTCAATGACACGGGTACGACCTCCGTTTTCATCAACGGCGGTGCGGGAAGCGATGTCTTCGATATCGAGCCAAGCGATGAGTACACGATTTTGACGGACGGAGAGGCTCCCACGACGCTGACCCCGGGCGATCAAATCACGCTGAACGTGGCAGCACTACCCGGTGATGAGAAGATTACACTGGCAGAGTCATCCAATACGGCAGGTACGTATTCCTTCGCCAAGCAGGCCGGTGGACCGTCCATCTACAACGACGTGTCCTACACGAATATGGAGCGAGTGACGCTGCGCTTCTCGGATCCGAACGTGTTCCTGGCTGATGATTACCCGGGCGATTGGGTGTACCCGATCGTTGGAGAATCAGGCATCTCCGTTGAGCCTTATTTCAACTGGGATATCGAGATCAACCAGGCGCTTGTGCCGGGTCACCCGTCCAAGTACACGGACTTGCGACTCGACGTATCCCTGCTTTCCGACCTCTCCAGCCCCGTTTTCTCGACAAACACCAAAGAAGATGGTGTTACGTTGCTGATCAACTCACTGGCCGATGAGGATCACTATATCACGGATCTGGATCGGGATGCAGGCATCCTGCTGGGGAACTTCACCAAGTACTACTGGGGATTGACGGGCACGATGACCGGTGGTCAGATTTTCTGTCAGGTCCAGTACTTCACGACCATCGACGATCTGCAGCCTGCCCTGGACTATCCCGATGACGAGCTGACGATTTACGACCTCGACTTCGAGTTCGACTGGAATGTGGCTTCGCCGGCAGCTGATGCCGTTTACTGGCGCATGGAACTGGACAACGTGGCCAAAGGCGCCTTCGTGGGCGATGATCCGCTGGTCGCGCAGAGTTTGTTGATGGGCGAAGACAAGAATGACGATGACCTGTTGGTCACCGACGGCTTCGCGGCCGAAACGTTCTTCAACTCAACGGACCTTCCGACGCCGCTGGCTTGGGGGACGACCTATTCATGGCGCGTCGAGACCATGTGGCCCGTCCCACCGACTGGCTGGGTGCCTCAGGAGATCCACAACAAGAATGAGACGGATCGATTGGTGGGCGTGTCTGATGTCAGTCAATTCCAGACCGTCACCAAGGCGCTCGTGCCAGTATTGACGTATCCGGTCGATGAACTGGTCATTTATGACAATACGCCTGTTCTGTCGTGGAATGTCGCGGCCCCGTTTGCCGGACTGACATTCGAAATCGAGATCCACGAATGGGCTGCAGGCGCTCCTGTTGGAGCGGCCGTTTGCTCAAGTCCAATCGCTGGGGTTTCTGGTCTCGAATATGACACGGCCAATTGTGCGCCTCAACTGACGCCGGGCCAGAAGTACGAGTGGCGCGTGCGTAGCAGTGATGGCGTTTCGATTTCGGCGTTCTCCGATTGGGAGACGTTCGAAGTACAGGGCAATGGCGTGGCCTCCGAAGCATTCCCATCCTATCCGATCGACGATCTCGAGATCTACACCACGTCTCCGGAATTCCATTGGTACATGGGTAAGGACGCGACGGGCCTCACGTGGGTAGCACACTACCTGGAGCGCACTGCAGGAGCGCCGGCCTCATGTGCGGCTCTGAAAGCGAATGGTGCCGTCGTCAATGCGCCATCGTCAGGAACGGTCTCGGTGACGCATGTCGATGTCAGCGGACTGAAGCCGGGTGCCATATATGACTGGTGCGTATCCACATTTGGAAGCAATACCCCGCCGGAAATCGAGTCTGCCGTTGTGTCCTTCTCGGTCGCGGGCGGAACGATTGACGGAGCGCCGACAGCTACCTGGCCGATTGGCAACCCAACGACCTATACGCTTGACCAGGAACTGCATTGGTCGGTGGAAGGCTCTGAACTGGCTATATCTGGATTCACAGTCGAGTACTGCGTGAATGCCGCATTCGGATCCGGCGGTCCCGCCTGTACGACGGTCTCCGGCATCACGGAGCGTCAGTACGAGATCACTGGTCTTGACTATGGGGATGTGGTGCTTTGGCGCGTCAAGGCCAGTTACGACAATGGTGCGGCGGACTCAGCATGGTCGGACGGCGGCTTTACTGTTACAGGCGCATTGAACACGCTATCGGCAGTCCTGACCTACCCCGTCGGTGGATTGATCCTCTACGACGATCAGGTTCAGTTCAACTGGTACGTGAATGGTGCGACGCTGCCCGATGGTCAGCTGACCTTCGAAGTGCAGTGGAGCTACGCCGAAGCCTTCCCGACGATCGGTACGATCACACGGACGGCTACCACGACGGATCCGTTCTATGATGCGGACAACCTGATTCCAGGTCACACCTATTGGTGGCGCGTCCGGATCTCGCTGGATGGCGGATCGACGTACGGTGGTTGGTCGTCGCCCGTCGGATCATTTGAGATCACACCAGGCGCGTCTGCTCCGATGCCGCGACTCGGAAGTCCGATCCGCTCAGTGTCCGTACCCGTGGCAACACCAACGCTATCCTGGTTCGTGATTGAGCCGTCGACGTCGAGCATTACGTACGATCTGTACGTGAGCCAGAATGCCGATTTGGCAGGAGCCACGGTGTACGAGGGACTGACTGAATCGAGTTTCCAGCTGACGGAAGTGCCTCATGGCCCGGTTTATTGGGCGGTGCTTTCACACTCAGCAGACGGAACGACCTCGGCGTTGTCTTCGATCGCCGTCTTCAATCCGCTGGGTGCGATGTCTACGGGTGTGGAAACTGAAGATGACACGTCAGGATCGGGTGGCGATTCTGTGGATCCTGTCGACCCGGTAGATCCGACAGATCCAACAGATCCGAACGATACCATGGATTCCGACTCGGGCGTTGATACGTCTGACGATTCTCGGGACGTCGACAGCGATGCGGAAGGCGATCAATCGATCGAAGATCCAACCGAGCGTGTGTTACCGAACGAGTGGGCCCTGGGTCAGAACTACCCGAACCCGTTCAATCCGACGACGACGATTGAATTCAGCATGCCGAACACAGCAGGCGTCTCGGTCCGGGTCTACAATGTCCTTGGCCAGGTCGTGAAGACGCTCGTCAACGGCACGCTGCCCGCAGGTGTGCACCGCGTACAGTGGGATGCGACGGATCAATCCGGTGCCTCGGTTTCGAGCGGGCTGTACATCTATCGCATGGAAACAGAGGCCTTCCAGGCCACCAAGACTCTGGTGTTGATGAAGTAACAATCCTCCCAGGTTGCGAATCGACAGAGGGAGCCAGAAACAAGCAGGGCGGGGCGATCGAAGATCGCCCCGCCCTTGCTGTATTGTAGGGAAATCGACGGGTGATCGGTCGGTGCTAGCTGATCACGCCGTGCTTCTTGCCCACGCGGACGAAGGCGTCGACGCAGCGATCGATCTGCTCGGTCGTGTGCGCTGCGGAGAGCTGGACGCGAATGCGCGCCTGGCCCTTCGGGACGACAGGGTAGGAGAAGCCGATCACGTAAATGCCTTCGGCCAGCAGATCAGCGGCCATGTCCTGGGCCAGGCGCGCCTCGTACAGCATGATGGGTACGATCGGGTGAACGCCCGGCTTGATGTCGAATCCAGCCTCGGTCATCTTCGTCCGGAAGCGAACCGTGTTGGCTTCGAGCGTGTCGCGAAGCGCAGTCGAGCCTTCCAGCATGTCCAGTACCTTCAGCGAGGTGTGCGCAATCACAGGGGCCAAGGAATTGGAGAACAGGTACGGACGAGAGCGCTGACGCAGCAGCTCGATGATTTCCTTGCGTCCCGTCGTGAATCCTCCCATCGCACCACCGAGTGCCTTGCCCAGCGTGCTCGTGATGATGTCCACGCGGCCCATCACATTGCAGTACTCGATCGATCCGCGGCCCGATTCGCCAAAGAAGCCGGTGGCGTGGCATTCATCCACCATCACCATCGCATCGTATTTGTCTGCCAGGTCACAGATCTGATCCAGCTTGGCGATGGCGCCGTCCATCGAGAACACACCGTCCGTGGCAATCACCCGCCGCTTGGCATCCTGCGACTCCTGCAGACAACGCTCGAGATCCTCCATATCACCGTGCTTGAATCGGAAGCGCGCAGCTTTGGAGAGGCGAATGCCGTCGATGATGGATGCGTGGTTGAGTTCATCCGAGATGACTGCACATTCTTTGTCCAGCAGGGTCTCGAACAGCCCACCGTTAGCGTCAAAGCACGCGGCGTAGAGGATCGTGTCTTCCGTCCCCAGGAAGTCAGCGATTCGGCGCTCAAGCTCCTTGTGGACGTCCTGGGTGCCGCAGATAAAGCGTACCGAGGCCAATCCGAAGCCGTATTTGTCTACGCCGTCCTTTGCGGCCTCGATCAACTCGGCATTGTTGGCCAAGCCGAGGTAGTTGTTCGCACAGAAATTGACCACCTCATCGCCCGTGGAGACCGAGATCTCGGCCGCCTGCTGTGAGGTGATGACGCGCTCCTCTTTATACAAACCGGCTTCCCGGATTTCGTCCAACGTGTCTTGAAGTTGGGCTCTGGCTGCGTCAAACATGGCAATATTGGATGTAAAGAGGGGTTGGATGTGAAGTGGGGTGGAGTTGAATAGGGTTCAGAGATGAATCAGCCGGATTCGCTTTTTTCATTTACGGCTGCTTCCGCCTCTTCCTTTTCGATGCGGATTCGGACGTGATGCAGCATGTCGGTGACCATGGCATCCAGATTGTAGTCCGGTTGCCAGTCCCAGTCGTCTTGGGCGCAATGGTCGTCAATGGACTGCGGCCACGAGTCTGCGATGTCCTGCCGGAAGTCTGGTGCATAGTCGCAGGTGAAATCCGGAATGTGCTTCCGAATGGCGGCCGCCAGTTCGCCAGCGGAAAACGAGAAGGCCGTCAGGTTGTAACTGGTTCGCACGGTGATGCGGTCCGGATCGGCAGCCATCAGGTCAATCACGGACTTGACCGCGTCAGGCATATACATCATCGGGAGCCGCGTCTCTTCCGTGACAAAGCACGTGTAGTGGCCATGTCGAACAGCTTGAAAGAACATGTCGACCGCCCAGTCCGTGGTCCCGCCACCAGGAGGGGCGGCGTGGGAGATGATGCCTGGAAAGCGGACAGAACGAACATCCAGACCGTGGTGGGTCGCGTGGAATTTGCAGAGCAGTTCGCCGGTGACTTTTGTGGCCCCGTACATCGTTCCGGGCTCGGTTACCGTCGCCTGCGGGGTATTCACCTTGGGCGTCGTTGGTCCAAAAACCGCTATGGAACTGGGCCAGAACACCCGGCAATCAAACCGTCGCGCTGCCTCCAACACGTTTCGAACGCCGTTCACGTTGACATTCCAGGCCAACTCAGGGTGACGTTCGCCCGTAGCCGACAAGATGCCGGCAAGGTGATAGATCTCAGTCACATTCCGGTGCTGGATGATCTTCTCGACCGATTCCATGTAGGTCACGTCGAGCACATCGTAGATCCGGTTGGGGCGCTGCTTCTCGGGCATGCGGAGGTCCGTCACGAGCACCGTGTCGGGTCCGTGTTTCTCGACGAGATAGTCAGCAAGGTCGACGCCGATCTGACCTGAAGCGCCAGTAATGAGGATCATGGCTCGGGAGTGAGTTGGTGATCGATCAAGATAACCGGGGAAGCGCTTCCGGGACTAGAGACTCCGGGGATTGACGCGACTTTCACGGGCTGTCCATTCAGGGAGTCCGCAGAAGTGCTAAGTTTTCGATCAGAATGCTTTGAACCGGGCGAACCTTTCCAAAGAATATTCGTCAACGAGCGTTCTATTGCCGCTTTTCCGGCCTTTTGGGACGGAGTCAATGCGGCCCCAAAAGAGAATTCCGTTCATTCCAACCAAACGTACTCAAGCCCGTGAATCGTCTAGTACCGATGGGGATGTTGCTCGTCTCCGCTCTGCTTTTTTCGGCATGCGCCAACTCCGGCTCAACCATGCAGTCGTCTTCCGATGATCGGGAGTTCGTTTACATCACGAACCAGGGCGAAGCATCCGTCAACGTGATTGATGTTGCGACCAACACCATCGCAACCGTCGTGGACTTGAAGGAATTCGGTTACGATGAAGGCGCCAAGCCTCACCACATCGCCGTGGAGCCCGATGGGGCTCACTGGTATGTGTCCCTGATTTCCGCAGGTCATGTACTCAAATTCACCCGTGACAACGAACTGGTTGGCTACGCAGAATTCGAGGTACCGGGCCTCCTAGAGCTAGATCCTTCCTCGAACAAGTTGTTCGTGGGCCGTTCCATGGCCGCCGTGAATCCGCCACAGCGCATCGGGATGATCGATACGGACACGTTTGAGGTCGAAGAAATCGAAGTGTTCCTTCCTAGGCCACACGCGCTTGCCGTCTCGCCCAATGGTCGCTTCGTCTATTCGGCCAGCCTCGCCGAAAACCGCATGATTGCTGTCGATCTGGAGACGGGCGACAGTGAGTTCCAGATCCTGGACGGGCCGATCCACACACTGGTGGACCTACAAATTGCCCCAGACGGGAAGACGATGGTCGCGGGTGCTCAGATGACCGGGAAGTTCTTCTTCTTCGATGCAGAGGACCAGAGTGGTGTGCCGATCGAGACGATTCTTGACGTGGACGCTGCTCCATGGCACCCAGTCTTCAACCGCGAAGGCACGCGGGCCTACTTCGCCAACAAGATGGCCGACAAGGTCACCATTCTGAACATGGAAACGCGCGAAGTGGAAGCCGTCATCGAAGGCAACGGACTGGCTCAGCCACACGGAACGGCACTGTCTTCGGATGGTCGTTTTCTCTACGTGAGCAACCAGAACATGAACATGGCCTATCAGGCCGAGGACGGAAGCAATCCCGGCACCGTAGTCGTCATTGACACGGAAGCTGCTGAGATCGTCAAAGTCATCGAAGTCGGTGTTCTGCCATCCGGAGCTGCAGGTCGTCCTACCTGGTAGACTTCGGCCCAACATGCTGACGATCATGTGCCCTGCCGTGGTCGTTTCCCCACCTGATTGTTGTCATCTCCTGTTGTCCCATGCGTAAAGCATCCCTGATCGCCATCCTGTTCTGGGGCGGCGCACTGCTGATCACCGGCTGTGCATCCACGTCGACCATGAACGACGAAGGTTCGTCCTCCGGGCTGGTTTTCGAGCGCGAGATTGAGCCGTTCACGATAACCGACAGCCTTGGCGAGGCCTACCGATTGCCGTTCCAGGGGGGCTTCAATGTGCCTCGTCCGCAGTTTGCGGACCTGGACAATGATGGCGACCAGGACATGTTCGTGCAGGAAGAATCCGGACGGGTGATTCACCTCGAGAACACCGGGACGGCCGCCGAAGCCCGCTACACCTGGCGCTCTAGCGCATGGAAGGGACTGGATACGGGCGAATGGTACCGCATCGTCGACTTCGATCAGGACGGCGACATGGACGTCCTCACCGAGGAGCGTTTCTCCTACATCCGGTTCTATCGCAACGACGGTACTCTGGAGGAGCCCAACTTTGTCGCGGCAGTGGATACGCTTCTGGACGCTACGGGCACGCCGATTTTCGCTGATCGCCAGAATATCCCGCACATCGTGGATATCGACTGCGATGGTCTGTTGGATCTGTTCATTGGCCGGGTGACAGGAACGATCACGCGCTATGAGTCCGTCGGCGACGACGAGAATGGCGTACCGCGATTCCGCTTTGTGACCGATCGCTGGGAAGACATCGAGATTGTCGGTGAGAATGTCTCGCTTCACGGCGCGAACACCATGAACTTCGCCGATGTCGATCAGGATGGTGATCTGGACTTGTTCTGGGGCGACTTCTTTGAGGCGGGCATCTTGCTGATTCGCAATCTCGGATCGTGCGCATCTCCTTCGCTTCGCAGCGAGCCCGTCAGCTGGCCGATGAACGACCCAGTAGCGACGAGTGGGTACAACGCTCCCGTGCTGCTGGATGTCGATGCCGATGACGATCTGGACATGGTGTTTGGTGTGCTGGGCGGTGCGTTCAACGCCAACTCCACGACGCGTGACAACTTCTATCTCATGCGTCAGGACGATGAAGGCGATTTCCACGCCGAGACAATGCGCTACATCTACGACCTGGATGTCGGTAGCGAAAGCGTGATCAAGTTCTGGGATATGGATGATGATGGCGATCTGGACATGATCCTGGGCAACAAGATCGAGCCGTCCAATCAGCGGACATCGCTCATGTTTGCGTTCGAGAACATTGGTTCAGCGACTGCGCCCGAATTCGTGTATCACGAGACGATTGATCTCATCAAGACCTATCACCAGAATCCGGCCATTGCCGACATCGACGCGGATGGCGATCTGGACTTCCTGATCGGGAAGTGGAACAAGGAAATGGCCCTGTGGCGCAATGAAGGGTCCGCTTCCGAGTATGCCTTCACTGAAGTTGAAGATGTATATCAGGCCCTCACTCGTGGGCAGAACGCCGCTCCGGCTCTTGTGGACCTGGACAACGACGGCGATCTCGATCTCGTTGCCGGGGAAGCCTCTGGCAGCCTGAACTATTGGGTGAATCAGGGCACGGCACAGGATCCAGACTATCTGCTGGTTTCCGACACGTGGCTCGACATCGACATCGGTCGTCGCAGTTTCCCGACCTTTGCTGACCTGGATGGCGATGGCGATCAGGACATGGTCGTAGGCAGCGAGCTGGACGGGCTGTACTTCTGGGAGAATGTAGGTACGCCGGAGGCCTTCGAGTTTGCCGAGCGCGGCACGCTGGACGTGGACACGCAGGCCATTGCCTCACCTGAGTTCGCCGACATCGATGGGGATGGGGATCTCGACCTGTTCATCGGCGGCATTTCCGGAGGCATCATGTTCTTCCGGAATACCAGCAACTGATCCCCAGTCGGGGGCGCCGGCTCAGGTTGGAGGCGCCAGCAGCACCGGCTGGCGCCTATTGAGCTTGTTCTCGTCCGCTAGCGCAGGATCTCTTGCTCCTCAACAGGAGGGGGATCCGGACGACGGCGGTACGGCTGGAATGGAATCGCCATGAGATTCCGTACGTCGTCGTTCTCTGACTCGTCCATGTGGGTATCGACGCCGTAGACGATCTTTGTGGGGTCCTTGACCTCAGCAAATGTCCTGAAGATGCGATCCCACAGCGAGAAGATGTTGCCGTAGTTCGTGTCGGTGAGGGGCTGCTGGTAGTGATGGTGCACCTTGTGCATGTCCGGAGTGACAATGACCCAGGAAAGCGCCCGATCCAGTCCTCGCGGAATCCGGAAGTTGGCGTGGTTGAACTGGGAAAAGAGGGCTGACAGCGTCTGGTAGATGAAAACGACCGCGATAGGTGCGCCGGCCGCAAAGACCGCCAGAATGGTGAACACTGCCCGGAAAACACTCTCACCCGGGTGATGACGCAGAGCCGTCGTCACGTCGACGTGCATGTCGGAATGGTGTATAAGGTGGAATTTCCACATCCAGGCCACTTTGTGCTCAATCAGGTGAATCAGCCACGCCGAGATCAGGTCGAGCACCATGACCCCAAGCAGAACGGACAGCCACAACGGCCCGGGGACCCAGTGCATGACTCCGATCTCCATTGAGGTGGCCAGGTCAGCCGACATCACGATCAGGAACGCCAGGGAGAAGTTTACGATCATCGTAGTGAGCGTGAACACGCCATTCAGAAAAGCGTGGCGATACCTGCGATACTCCATTGAGAAAAGAGGGACAACGCCTTCAAGGATCCAGAATACCAGGATGCCTCCAGCCAGAATGGCGGTTCTATAGGAGGACGGGATATCCTCGAAGAATGCGATGAGAGCTTCCATGGTCGCGTTCAGTCCTGTATGATCCTACCACTCGTCGTCATCGTCGCCGAAGTCGCCGTCGTCATCGTCGCCGAAGTCGCCGTCGTCATCATCATCATCCCAATCATCCTCCTCGTCTTCATCTTCATCGAGAAGGTATTCATCGTCGTCATCGTCATCGTCGTCGAAGTCGTCATCATCCCAGTCATCGTCATCGAATGAAAGGGCAACGGTCTCCAGGACGCGCTCGGCAAACGTAAGTGACATCGAGTCCAAATTAAGCTCCTCAAGGGCGAGCTCTTCGGGGGTCAGAGTCAGGTCCGTATCAAACATCATGGATTCACCTCTGAAAGAATAGTGTACGAGGGTGAAAGCGTGGTGCCGCTTCTGCATGTGTCACAAAAGCGGTGCGGAGCCCGGCCCTGGACAGGAGGGCGCTAGTGACTTACTGGGTCAAAGCCGCCGGCCGGTGGTTCGAGAGTACGAACACCGAAAATTACGGCAACACCCAATGATGGATCATGTGAATTCTGGCATTGTTGAGTCCGTGGGAGAACGACGCGTGTAGACCCGTTGGGTGGGGTTCAGCGTGGCGGGCAAGTGATGAGCGGACATTGTTGGTAGTCGAACATGTTTCGCGATTCCCAACGTGTGTGCAGTCCGGGTATTAAACGCGATTCGCTCGGTCGACGTGTATTAATAACAAATGCATCCGGTTAAAATCGCAATCAATTGGCATCACCAGTTTAATACTCTATTTTCGTGCGTTGTCATTTCATAGTAATCCAGTTATTTCATGGATCTCACAAAACTGTCGCGCCAAGACCTGACGAAAATGAAGTCGGATATCGAGCGCGAACTCAAGAAGCGCGAACGACGGGAAAAGGCGGATGCCAAGAAGAAAATACAGGCTATTGCCGCTCAAGCCGGATTCTCGGTAAAGGAGCTGTTTGAATCCGACAAAGCAAAACCTGCGAGAAAGCCAGCAACGCGCAAACGGGCTAAAGCCAAGGTGAAATTCCGCGACCCGAAAGATGCCAAGAACACCTGGACCGGTCGTGGCCGGATGCCAAAATGGATGGTCGCCCAGATTGATAAGGGCAAAAAGAAGGAAGATTTTGCCATTTGATCTCACCACTGAGACGTTAAAAGGGCGCCATGAAAATGGCGCCCTTTTTTTGTGGCCTGTCTGTTAAAAAGAGTGGGTTTTACGCGGTAATCTCCGCAGGGTATTTCTGATAAGTCCATGTGTTGCAGGGGACTACGTAGAACTACGTAGTCCCTTTCCGGGCTGATAGCCATCATGGCAGACTACTCTGCTGCAATAGGCTCGATCAGGCTTGGATGATCATGCCGGCTGTTGTTGACTTCACGACTGACGGGATGAATGGCCAGCATGTCTGTCCGGGTATTCTGGACGAGGGATGCGGCCAGTTCGGGAGGCCCCATCATCCAGGACTGCATGGTGGACCGATCCAGGAATACGGGCATGCGATGATGATATTCTGCCGGTGCTCCCGTCGAAGCTCTCGTGATGATGGTGCATGAATCAACCACATCATCTTCATGACGCCACGTTTCCCACAGTCCGGCCAACAGCAGTGGTGAATCGTCTTCCGGATGGAAATAGAAGGGCTGTTTTGCTCCTTTCGGCCCTGTCCATTCATAATACCCGCTGACAGGAATGACGCATCGGCGCTTCTTCCAGGCATCCCGGAATGTGGGTTTCTCTGCGACCGTTTCGCTGCGTGCATTGAAGGTCCGGTCTGGAATGCGATCGGGTTTCGCCCATCTTGGGATCAGGCCCCATCGCATGATGTCCCATTCCTGTCCCCCTTCGTCATTCAGGCGGATTCCGGGAAGAAAACCCGTTGGAGGTAGATTGTAGCGCGGGACCAACCCCGGTTCTTCTAGAATATCGGCTCCAGCGGCTTCGTCAAATTGCTCGCGCAGGTAGCCTGGTTGCATTCTGTTGACAATGCGTCCACACATGATTCAGCATCGGGGTACGGTGAGGTATACTTCTGACACGGCTACGAGGCTGGCTTGATCCGGTTCATGCATGTTCCTTCCGACGTTTCGGAGTCCGGTCGAACGCCGTTTCGCGTTCGTCCCGGCCGTAGTACTGTGAACCAGGGCGCCCCTTGTACCCACCGATGACGCCGGCCAGCGCCCAGGCCTCCTCGACCATGATGCCTCGCCAGGGCCCGACAGCCTGCAGACGCCCTTTCACGATGAGCGCGCTCTCGTGCAGCACTTCGCCCAGCTTTTCGCGGATCTTCGGTTTGCAGATGCACTGGATGTAGCCCGACTCGTCTTCGAGGAAGATGAACATAGTGCCGTTGGCCGTGCCCGGTCGCTGTCTGAACATGACCAGCCCGGCGGCCGTGAAAGAGGGCTGCTTTCGCTCGTTCCAGGGTATGGACGTTCCAAACTCCTTGGCCGTGGCAATCGGCCGGATCTCCCAGTCGGCCAGATGCTGTCGCAGGACAATCATCGGGTGAACACGCGGGCCGCTGTGCGTGCGCAGATCCCACTCGAGACGCGTGCGCAGCGTGATGCCCGGCAGGGCTGGGATGTCTTTCTCATCCAGTGAGCGGACATCGAGCAGGGTATGCGCCATCTTTTGCGCCTCGAAATCAAGCTGGGCGCCGCCGGCACGGCGGCGCAGCAGGACCTGCATCTTGTACAGCACCGTCCGGTTCGCCCCCTCCAGTTGATCGAATGCACCGGCCTTGGCCAGTGCGCGCAGCTCTTTCTCATCGGCGGGTACGCGATGGAAGAAGTCCTCAAAGCTGGTGAACGCCCCCAACTGCCGTTCCAGCAGGATATCGCGAGCCAGGGACTCGGAGACGCCTTTGACGGAGGTCAGCGGCTTACGGATAGCCCAGGCATAGCGCACGTTTTCCAGATCGAAGCGCAGGCCAGACGCATTCACATCCGGGACGAGCACGCGGACACCATGACGGCGAGCTTCCTGTTCGAGTGTCATCTGGGCATACATGCCCGGGCGATGCTGCATGACGGCCGCGTGGAAGGCCGCCGGGTAGTAGGCCTTCAGATACGCGCTGTGATACACCGTCAGGGCGAACGAAGCGGCATGGGAGCGGCAGAAACCGTACCCCACGAATTTCGAGACCTGATCGAACACCCGGTTGGCGACGACACGGGAGATGGCAGGCTGGGTGTCCACCTTCAGGGCCGACTCCACGAAGCTGTCCCGCATGCCTTCCATCTCGGTCGGGTCGCGGAAGCGGGACATCAGGCGGCGGAACTGGTCGGCCTCGTCCAGGCTCCAGCCTGCAAAGCGGTGGGCGACTTCGAGGACCTGCTCCTGGAAGACGATCACCCCGTACGTGTCCTCGAGGATCTCCTCGAGGATCGGGTGTTCGTAGCGGACCGTTTCGATGCCCTGGTGCCGCCGGATGAACGGGTGCATGAGGCCACCGAGGATGGGGCCCGGGCGAACAAGCGAGATCTGCTTGATGAGGTCCTGCATGGACCGGGCCTGGATGCGGGCCCCCGCGCTCATCTGGGCAGGTGATTCGATCTGGAAGAGGCCGAGTACATCGCCCTCGCAAATACGGTCGTAGACGGTCTCGTCATCGAACGGAATGGCATCCAGGTCGATGACTTCGCCCTGGCGATCGGCCATGATCTGTGTAGCCTCGGACACGGCGCCCAGCATGCGCAGGCCGAGTACGTCGAGCTTCACCAGTCCCAGCCATTCCAGGTCGTTCTTGTCGAATTGCACGACGCGCACGCCATTGGCACTTTGCTGCAGGGGGGAGAAGTAGGGCATCGGATCGCGCGTGAGCACCATGCCGCCCGAGTGCTGTCCGAGGTGACGGGGCGCTTTCAGGAGCGCAGTCGATGCCGAGAGCAGGATGCGCAGGAGCGGGCTCTTGCCACCGGCCACGCTTTCGATGTGGGCGGCGTTGTAGTCGCTGGTGGGCAGCTCGTGACTGCATCGCTTCGACATCTGGATGGCCATCTCGGCAGGCCAGCCCAGCGCCTTGGCCGTGTCCTGCACGGCCGACTTGGTCAGATAGCGATCGATGGTCGCCGCCATGCCCGTGTGTCCCGCGCCGAATCGCTCTTCCATCCACTCGACGATCTCGAGGCGACGACTCGAGTCAAAATCCAGGTCGATGTCCGGTGTACCCTTGCGCCCGCGGTGCAGGAAGCGTTCGAACAGGAGGTTGTGTTCGATGGGGCAGACCCGGGTGATGTTCAGCAGGTAGGTGACGATGGAGTTGGCCGCCGATCCGCGACCGAGGCAGCGGATGCCCCGCCGAATGGCTTCCTCGACGACTTCGGCCACGACCAGGAAGAAATCCTGGATGTCGAGGTGCATGATGATGGCGACTTCCTTGTCGAGTCGCTGGCGGGCGGCCTCGCGATGGGTGGACCCTTCCGGGTACCTGTGCTCGAAGCCGGCCTGCACCTTCTGGAGGAAGAGTTCGTCCGAGGTCACGCCTTCGGGCAGGCGGGCGCCGGGCGGAATGATGTGACCGGGAATGAGATCGACCTCGCAGGCGCCCGCAATCTCACCGCTGCGATGCAGCGCGTCGTGGGGCAGCCCTCGGCGGGCAAGCTCCGCCTCGGGCTGCACGTACGCCATCGCATTCGATGGGCGATGGGGATGATCATCGAAGACGGTGATGCCGTGACGGATACAGGTCATCAGATCGTATCGCCAGTAGTCGCGCGGGACGGCGTAGCGCACATCGCCCGTGGCAACCGTTGGAATGCCCGCTTGCGCCGCATGCCGGATCAGGCGGCCGAGCCGCCGATCATCGCCCTTGCGACGCTGATGGGTCAGTTCGATGAAGAGGCGATCGTCGAAGATCTCCTTGAGCGCGCCGGTCAACTGCCCGGCCAGGGTGTTCATCCCCGAATCGATGAGTGGGTAGAGGAGACCCTCATCCGATCCGGTGAGGCAGATCAGATCGCCCGCGTGCTCGGCCAGGACGTCGAGCGTGGTCCAGGGGTTGTCACGGTCGTCGCGCGTACCGGCGGTGAGGTGTGCGTCTGTGAGGAGACGGCAGAGGTTGGCGTAGCCCTCGCGACTCTTGGCAAGCAGGACCAGATCTCCGGTAGGAGCGAAGGGGGGCTCGTTGAAGCGGTTGGGCTGGCGATCCGAGCGGCCTTTTGCTGCCTGTCCTTTCGCTGTCTGCCCTTTTGCCTTCGCATGTCCGGGCGGCTCCCAACGCAGGGGTACTTCAGCGCCGAAGACGTGGCGGATGCCACGCTCCTTGCAGGCCTGCTGGAAGCGGACGACACCATAGGTCCCGTGCCGGTCGGTGACGGCCATGGTCGACATGCCGAGCCGTGCGGCTTCGGCGGCAAGGGCTTCCGGCGGAGAGCCACCGGCGCGAAAGGAATACCAGGAACGGGCGTGCAGATGCACGAACATAATCTCGTGAGGACGCGGGCCGGGCGGGAAGGCCGGTGAACAGAAACAGGGCTGTTACGATAACATGTGTATTATATGTGCGTCAAGACATGTGCGTTCTGAAAATGACTCTCGTTCGATGAATTCAGCTTCAGACTGGGCGGGTTGCAGAGCGGGAAGCAATGGGTCTGTGAGGGTATGGGATCAAAGCTCACCAAACGGCATTCAGAATGTGATTACTATGTAATTACGGCCCGCGGCATTGTATCACACAGCATAGAGCCAGCTGAGCCCATGAAAATCCGAACGAAGCTGATCCGGATCGGCAACTCGCGGGGTATTCGCCTGCCAAAACCCGTCATCGAGCATGCCGGAATCGAAGATGATGTGGACCTGACCATGGAAGACGGGCGGGTCGTCATCGAAGCGGCGGATCAGCCAAGAGCAGGCTGGGAAAAGCAGTTTCGTGAGGAATCAGAGTTCGGGCACGATGGACTCTTGCTTCCTGGGACCAGGAATGACTGGGATGACCAGGAATGGGAGTGGGCATCGGAATGATGATCAACCGATTCGACGTTCATCTCGTAGAGCTGGACCCCGCACAAGGAAGCGAAATCCGAAAGACGCGGCCGTGCCTGGTCATTTCACCCGATGAGATGAATCGTCACCTGCGTACCGTCATCGTGGCACCGATGACAAGCGTTCGACGCTCCTATCCGTCGCGTGTCAATTGCACGTTCAAGAAAGTCCGGGGACAGATTGTACTCGATCAGATCCGGACCATCGACAAGACCCGACTGGTCAAGCAACTCGGTACCATCCACGCGTCGACGCAGGATCGCGTGGTGTCCGTGTTGGGGGAGATGTTCGCCCATTGATGGCGGCTATGGATGCCCGCCATCGAAACCCACTGGATCGGCTCTCTGGGTCTACTTCGGCTTCAATCCGTCGACGTATGCAAAGCCCTGATCGAGGAGGGCGTGGAAGGCGGCGCGATCGTTCAGGATGCTTTCGGGCACCACGACGTATTCCTTCATCACAGTGTTGTAGCTGACCAGCAGTTCTGTGCCGTGTTCGGCCAGGAAGGCTTCGCGTTCGTCCTTGCCTAACCGCACGCCTACGTCGCTGTCCTTGTTGATGCAGGAAAACATGTGGCCGTTGTGCGAGGTGTACTTGTTGGCCTTGCCCTTCAGTGGAATGCTCGGGTGCGCTTCGACGTGGCCGACGTAGAGTTCGCGGTGTTCAGCGTGGGGATGGGCGGCGTCAGGCATGGCGGGATAGTCGGAATGGTGCGGGGTAGAGCTTGGAAGATGCCAAATCCACATCAGTCATGCACACCGACAAGGGTCCAGCGGCCTGTCTTCATGTCGCGAGCTACGTCGACCGTGCCCTGATCCGTGCGCAGGGTGACGTAGCGTCGGTGCCGCTCGGTAGCCCACCAGGTCCCTCGCACATCCCACTGTTCGATGACCTCCCGGATGGGAAGTCGCTGGCCGTCCCGGATGAGGACCACCGGCCTGTCTCCACTGAACTGGACTTCTTTGGCGAAGCGGACTTCGCGGGGGCGGCGGACACGTTTGAGCATGGCGATGCGGTTGGTGACGGGGGTGTATCAAGAGGAGCGTGACAGGGTTTTGATGATAGTATGTGTTTTATATGTGCGTCAAGTTTGCCGTCCATGAAAATGCATGGGCAAACCGACGGAGGTCATCAGGAATCCAAAGGGTGAAAAATTGTCAGACGAGGCAATGCCCAGTGTGTCAAAATGACTACAGCAAATCGTCGAATGCGGCCCGTTTTTCCATGAATCGCCACAATAATGTGTCATTCTGACTCGTTAGGGTCAGAACAGAGGGCTTGGAGCGTCGATGAGGAGGATTGGCACGCCACTTGTTTGCTCTCTGTCACCATCCAGAATGACGGGCGAACAACCAGCCGCCCATCAACCAGCATTGAACAAACCCAATCAGTATTGACCGAACAGGTGATTCGAAATGAGTAACTGGAATCGACTTTCCATTCCCGTTGTGGCCGCGGCCATGTTTGTCGGCGGCATCCTCTTTGCCACGAGCGGCGCCAACATGATTGGCTCGGAAGACAAAGTGGCTGTGACCAGTATGGCGGCCGACCAACCGATCGCCGATTGGGTGGAGGATGAGCCGCAGATCGATTGGACCGAGCCGGGAGTAGCTCCGTCAGCCTTCGAATTCGAAGCTGCATTCGTCAACGTAGCTGATCGGATCAACCCAGCGGTTGTCCAGATCCGTGCTGAGCGCGTGGTTCGCCAGCAGATGCAGCAGACCAACCCGTTCCAGGGAAGTCCTTTCGAGAACTTTTTCCGGGAGTTCAACTCTCCCCAGAACGGCCAGCCTCAGAACCGGGAGCCTCAGCAGCGCGAATTCCGCAGCCAGGGTCTGGGTTCAGGCGTGATTCTGCGTGATGATGGATACCTGGTGACCAATAATCACGTCATCGAGGGTGCCGAGAACCTGTCCGTTCTGTTGTTCGACGGCAATGAATATGATGCCGAGGTCGTGGGCTCGGATGCGGTCACCGATCTGGCCGTCCTGAAAATCGATGCCGACAATCTGCCCATCATCCGGTTCGGCAACTCCGATCGGCTTCGCGTCGGGCAGTGGGTGATGGCGTTTGGTTCTCCGCTGTCTGCGGAGCTCAACAACACGGTGACCACGGGTATTGTGAGCGCAATCGGTCGCTATTCCAGCACGGGAACGACCGTTCAGAACTACATCCAGACTGACGCCGCCATCAACCCAGGTAACTCCGGCGGACCGCTGGTGAACCTGAACGGCGAACTCGTCGGCATCAACACGGCGATTTTCACCCGAACGGGAGGCTACCAGGGTATCGGCTTTGCCATTCCCGTCCAGACGGTTGAGCGCATCTCGGACCAGCTGATTGACAGCGGTTCGGTGCAGCGCGCACAGCTGGGCGTCCAGTATGGAGCAGCTGCCCCGGCGCTCCGTCAGGCGCTTGATCTACCGGTCGGTGCGGCTCAGGTAGGCAATGTTCTCGAAGGCAGTGCGGCTGACAAGGCCGGTATTCGCGAGGGTGATGTCATCTTGGGCGTGGACGGCAAGGAGTTGAGCAATGCGCTGGCGCTGTCCACCATCATCGGAAGCCTCAAGCCAGGCGAGGAAGTCGATATCCTGATCAATCGCGAGGGCGATGAAAAGACACTGCGCGTGAAGCTCGGCGAAGCCGCTGAAGAAGCGGTGTCGGAAGACGCAGCCGAAGTTGTAGAAGAGTCGGTGTCCGAGTCGTTGGGGATGACCTACAGCAACATCACCCCTGAAATCGCGCGGCGCTTTGATCTGGATGAAGACACGCGCGGTGTATTCCTGACCAACGTGGATCAGGGCAGCTTTGCGTTTCGTGAGGCAAACCTGCGCGCTGGCATGCTGATCATCGAAGCAGATCGAAAGAAAGTGGATTCGGTCGAGGACTTCGAGGAAGTTGTCGGTGCGATCGAAGAAGGCGAGTCGTTCCTCGTTCGCGTGCGGATCCTGGACAACGACACGTCGATGCTCACAGCACTCGAGAAGTAAGATCTGACAAGACTCTGGCTTTAGAGCCAACAAAGTCGCTTGGTCATGCCCGACAGCATGGCCTGAGCGGGAGCGGGCGGGTCGCCGACAGGCGACCCGCTCGTCTTTGTAGGGTTCGGATCTGGCGACTACATTGCGGTTCGCCAGTGACCTGGATCCTCCAACCCGCCCCCGGATGCCATGAGCGAGCAGTCGCCGAATATGGACAAGCCGCAGCCCGAATCGTCGCCGCTGGAGGATCAGCCTTCAGCGTCATCGGTCCCGGAAGCGTCCGGTTCAACCGGTAGCGAAGAGCAGGCATCCATCTCGACCGGTGATGCCATGTTCTCGTCGCGGTTTGGATGGTTTCTGGCAGAGTTCGCCATCGTTGTTTCGGGTGTATTGGTGGCGCTGGCGCTGAATGCCTGGTGGCAGGCTCAGGAGGACCGCTCCCACGAGCGTTTGTATCTGGAGCAGCTCAGTCAGGACGTTACTCGCTCCATATCCGATATCGAGACCGTATCCAGAGTTGAACGCCCATCCGATCGCGCACTGACCATGCTGGTCCGTGCTTTCCGGATGCAACCCCGCCCTTCGCAGGACTCGCTGCTCGTTTGGAGCTTGACAGCGCCCAACATGCGCATGCCGACGCCGGTTTTAGGTACGGCTCGCACCCTGGTCACCTCGGGCGATTTACAGTTGATCCGGAGTGACACGCTCCGTTTGGCGCTACCTACCTATGTCGAATCGCAATCCCAGCTCGCGGAAGCGATGAGGCAGTTCGGCAACCAGTTTCTCGAGGAGAGTCGGGACATGCTGGACTACATCGACTACCTCGGATTGGTGCAACGCACGTTGCCGCCTTCGTTCGTGGACTCGGTTGCTCAGGCGAATGACATGTTTGCCCTGCCACCCAACGGGGTTCAGCGATTGATCGTGGGAGAGGGGGGTGATCCGCTCCAAAGCGCTGCTCTTTATGGCGTCCTCTCTTCCATGCATACTGCCCAGCGCAACATGGTAGGCCTGAGGCAGGGCATGCTGGTCAGTCATCAGCAAATCGAACGTCTGCTTCAGGAGGCCATGGAATGAGTCGCATCCGACCATATGGCGTTCTGCTGGCATGGGCGTTCATGGTTACCATCAATGCGCTGGCCAACATCCTGCCGATCGGTGGACGCACCACGGGCGCCATTTCCGATCAGTATGCCTCGCTCTTCACGCCGGCAGGATTCACGTTCTCCATTTGGAGCGTGATCTACCTCGGACTGCTGGCTTTTGGCGTATTCCGCGTGCTTCCCCGATTCCGTAGGGATGCGGTGCTGCGACGGATGGATGGCTGGTTCGCGCTCAACGCCTTGCTTAATGCCAGCTGGATTGTGGCGTGGCACTACGAGTGGCTGCTGTTGAGCATGGTGATCATGCTCGGTCTGTTGGTGACTCTGATCGTGATGCATCGCGAGGCGCATGCACAGGATGGACTGCTCTGGCGACTCGCCGTTCTTTACCCGATCAGCGTCTATTTCGCCTGGATCTGCATGGCGACACTGGCGAACATCAGCATCCTGCAAAGCGCCTGGGAATTGAACGATGCGCTGCTGTCTGAGCCCATCTGGACGCTCATCAAGCTGGTGATCGCCGTTTCTGTGGCGGCCCTCGTTTACCTGCGATTCCGGAATGTGGCGTTCGTCGTGGTAGTCGCCTGGGCCGCGTTCGGTATCCAGGCCAATCAACCGGACGGTACCCTCATTCAGGTTGCTGCGCTCGTGTGTTCAGTGCTGTGCCTGATCACGGTGCTCGTACACATCGTAGGCCGGATGCGCGGCATCAAGGCCTTCGCCCGCAACTAGTCCCAGACTCAGTCCCAGACGACGTAGCTGTAGCGGTCCTCGTGGAAGTGCGCCCCTTCGCGTACGACAGATTTCTTGAGCGCGCGCGGATAGCGGCGATGCACCTTTGAAACGGCTTCCTTGACCTCACGCAGTCGCCGATCAAACAGGGACATCTGGATCATGTCGCCCGTGAGGAGACCACCGAGCACGATTTCGACCTTCTCGACGCCCACACGGCCTTTGTCCTTGTGCATCCGGCCGAACAGATCGTCCGTCAGCCGCTCGGCGAAGCGCACGAGTGCATCGAGCCGGGCCGTCGGATGGGTCAGCAGCCGGGCCGCATGCTCGGGTGGATGCCCTTCCAGATGCAGGATCAGCCGGACCTGCCCCACGACGTTGTTCTTCAGCTTGTCGTGGGCCTTCTGGACGAGGCGATGCACGATCGGAATGACGTAGGGTGCATCGTAGCAGGGGGTGAAGAGGGTGAAGTGCTTGCGGATGGCCGGTGCTGGGCGGAAAACCGAAACGGACATCGTGTCCTCGGGGTGGAGCAGGCGATGGATCCGGACGCCTTCCGGCCCCCACGCCAGCTTCAGATGGCGCTCGCTCATCGCTCGCGCCGATCCAAGCGTATTGCACCCAAGCATCTGCAGCCCGTCAACACACTCCCAGGAGAACCCGGCCTCCTCCAGCCACGCAATGGGGAAGGCACCCTGGAACGCCTCCACATCGTCCTCCGATACGGAGAGGACCTGCCCGGCGCCGGCGCGGATGGAGGCCAGCCACGCGGTGGACCGCTGCGGCGCGAATCCAACCGAAGCCCCGAGGGCGCGCACCACCATCCGGATCTCGGGCTCGCTGGCTGCAAACCAGAGCTGCGGCTGGTCCGAGGTCGTCAGATCCGCCCCTGATGCCGATCGCCCTGAACTCGATCGTCCTGTTGAGCTCGCTCCCGGATGACCGTCCAGCGTGCTCTCCATGAACGGCGTGATCCGGTTCATGCGCTCCAGCACATATTCCCAGGCGCTGAACTCGGCCACGGGATCGCGCAGATAGCAGGCTGCGTCCGGACAGAGGGACCGCGCTCGGGCTGCCGTCATGCCCCGCTCGAGGCCCTGCATGGCCGCTGCCCGGTTGAGGGCCACGATGTGCCGCTCTTCCTGCACGATGAGAGGCTGGGTGCCATCGTGCCGACGGGCCATGGCGATGGCCCATGCCGGAAAGTGCTTGATGGTCAGGCAGCCGATCAGGTGACCGTTCGCTGGATGGCCATCGGCAGGGTGTTCGCCTGCAGCGCTATCGTCAGCCGACTTCCGGTTGGAATCTTCGGGTTCGGGGAGGGGAAAGGATCGAGCTTCCATGAGAAATCGGGGAAACGGCAAAACAGGCGAATGGGGCAAACAGGGCAAAACGGGACGAAACGGGGCCGGAAATGGGATGGCCGCGCAAATCTGGCAGCGGGGAGCCATCATAGCATATGTAAAATATGTGTGTCAACCCCGTCTGGCGAAAAACTCCTGCTTGCTGACTATCCGGGGGGTAACCGCTACCTTTTTGCAGCCATCACGGTGTGGCAAGACCCGTTCCGCAGAGACCTCACCAACCTGATCATCCGTGTCCACCTACGATTCCGACCAGATCCGCGACCTGCTGGCACGCGCTTCCCGCCTGCAGGCTGCCGAAAAGACCCCGGATGGGGAAGGGCTGACCCTGGATGAGCTTAAAGAGGTGGCTCGCGAGAGCGGGATCGATCCCAACTACATCGAACTCGCTTCCACCGAGGGGCAGCTACGTACAAAGTCGCATTGGGGCATGCCCGCGCGGGTCAGTCGCGAGCGGTGGGTCGACGGCACCCTCGACAAAGCTACCTGGGACCAGATGAAGAAGCGCTTCTCCCGGCATTTCGGGGTCGGTACGGCAGCGTTCGACGTGGACGAAGGAACGTGGGACAACGGGCATGTGCGCATCTTCGTGCAGCAGCAGGGCGATCAGATCCACATGCAGGCCGAAGCGGGTTGGGAATCGGATTTCGAGATGCCCATGGCCTTTGCCATCGTTTCCGCCATCGCAGCTCTGACGACGACCGGACTGGCGATCGTCAGTCTGGAGTGGACCATTGGTCTGGTTGCCGCTCTGTTCTGCACCGCCGTCGTGCTGTCGGTCGCCCGATTCCGGAAGACCAAGCACGAGCGGGCCGAGGACGAGTCTCGTCATCTGGACGAGGCGCTCATGCAGGCGGCGATGTTGTATGTGACGCGCGAAGCAACATCGCGCGAAGCCACAGCGCGAGACGCGACTACCCCAGAATCGGCCGCAGAGGAAGCCATACAGTCAGACGCCACCCCGGAAAAACCCTCGATCACAATTCCCTCAGATGAATTCGCTTCCGATGACCCGTTCCACGCAGCTGATCGCAACCGGGAAGCAGAATAGCGCAGCCATGACTCTGTACCGCCCCACGTTCAGCATCGTCTCAAGCGTCATTCTGCTCATTTCGATAGCTGCCACCACCGCGCAGTCCCAGACCGCGGACCAATCGGCCAAGGTCGATTCCATCATGGCCGCATGGTCGGGCACGGATCGACCGGGCGTGGCGCTGGCCTACGTTGAGGACGGAGAAATCGTCCACAAAGGCGCATGGGGCATCGCTGATCTTCAACAGAGTGTGGCATGGAAGACCACGACCGTCTCCGACCTGGGCAGTGTGTCCAAGCAGTTCATCGGGTTTGCGATGGCGCTCCTGGCCGAAGAAGGCGCTCTTTCACTTGATGACGATGTCCGTACCCATCTTCCACATTTGCCGGATTTCGGGGCGACCATCACCATAGACGACTTGATCTACCATCGCTCCGGGCTGCGCGAGGTGTACGAAACGTTGGCCATGATCAACTGGCGCGGTGGGGATGGTCTGTATCAGGAGCACGCCCAGACCCTGGTCGAGCATCAGGCCAGGCTGCAATTCGAGCCGGGGTCGGCCTACCTCTACAACAACACGGAATACATGCTGATGGCTGACATCATCGAGGTCGTGACCGGCATGGAATTCCACGATTGGATGGACGCCCGCATCTTCGCGCCCCTTGGGATGGACGATACGACCATCATGGTTCGTCCCGGTCAGGTCATTCCTGGTGCGGCGGCCTCATACGGTCGAGATGGCGATGGGTACTGGAATCAGATCTACGACAACAGCACGGTGCAGGGGGCTGGCGGGATCTACTCCTCAGTGGAGGACCTGGCCAGATGGATGGACAATTTCGCGAAACACACGGTCGGCACACCTGCCACGGTGGATGTCTTGACCACGAACGGGTCGCTGAATGACGGATCGCCAATCGACTATGCGCGCGGCATCATCGTAAACGACATCCGCGGACAGCGGGTCTGGTCGCACAACGGCGCCAGCGCTGGCTTCCGTTCGCAGCTGATCTACTTGCCTGATTCCCGTCGTGGACTGGTCGTGCTGGCAGCCACGTCGTCCATTCGCATTCCGATTGACGAACTGCTCGACGCGTTCATGGGAGATCTGCTCGAGCCCGAAGGAGCCATTCCTGATGTCGAAGCGGTCGAGGAAGATGCCCAGATGGAGCTACCTGTGCTGTCCGATCCGGATGCGTTTACAGGGCTTTGGCTAAGCGATGAGCTGCAAGTGTTCTATGACATCCGCCTGGAAGATGATGGGCTGGTACTGGCGCATCGCTGGCTTTCCACATACCCCATGACCTGGGTCGGAAACGACACCTTCAGCCTGGGTGGTGGGCGCGAACTGCGATTCGAGCGCGACGCGAGCGGTCAACCTTCCGGATTCGTGTGGGACAATGGACGAACGATCGGGGTCGAGTTCCGCCGCTATGAGTGATGCCCACCCAGAGGACCCCATGAAGTCGCTCAGCAAAGTCAATCTCGCCGACAAGCTCAGCCAGTTCGATGATCTCTGGCATCCGCGTATCGTCGGCGAACTCAACGGGCAGCACGTGAAGCTGGCCAAGATTCAGGGTACGTTCGACTGGCATCACCACGAGAACGAAGACGAGCTCTTTCTGGTCATCAAGGGCCGGATGAATCTCGAATTCCGGGATCGGGTGGAAACGCTGGAAGAAGGCGAATTCTGCATCGTGCCTCGAGGCGTCGAACATCGTCCGGTCGCCGAGGAAGAGTGCCATATCCTGCTTTTCGAACCGGCTTCCACGCGCAATACAGGCAACATCACCAGCGACCGAACGCACGACGTCCTGGACCGGATCTGATCCGGTCCAGGACGTCGTGAAGTCTATCGCAGCCCGCCGGGCGGCCGAAAGATCAGACTACCGATTCCACGGGGTCGGGAAGCCATACCCTGGAATCAGTTCGGGATAGGCCGGCGGCTCAGGCCACGTGCGTGGATCCCGTTCAATCAGGCTCATCAGGTGCTGCACCGCCGCTTCCAATTGCGCATCATCTCCGTTGTAGGTGGCATGCGGTGGATTGTCGACTTCCATATCGGGCACGAATCCCCATCCTTCGATCAGCCACTCGCCGTCGGCGAAAACGCCGGTCTCCGAAGCCCGCGTAATCCCGCCATCGACCTGACGATTGGAGCTGGACAGCCATACCTCACCGCCCCACGTGCGGACCCCGATAGAAGCGCCCAGACCCAGGCGACGGAAGCCATCGGCAACAGCTTCACCATCTGAAGCCGATCGCTCATCAACCAGGATGACCAAGTGGCCTCCGAAACTGTACTGCATGTTCGGGTAGATGTAATCGGCGCGCGGCTTGAACCAGGCCCACGGGCGACGGAGAAGCTGTGTCAACACCCACGAATCGATATTACCGCCGTTGTTGTGGCGCACATCGATGATGATGGCCTGCTTGTCCAGTTGGGAATAGAATTCCCGGGTGAACTGCCCGGCATCGCTTCGACCCATGGCCCGAAGGTGCAGGTATCCAACCTCACCATCTGACAGCCGGTCGGCTTCGAGCCGACGCGTGTATTCCCATTCGTGGTAGCGCAGGTTGTAGGTCTGTCCTCCGGTAAGTGGTGTGACAATGGCGTCGCGCTCTGACCCGTCCGGATCCTGCACGCGCAGTCGGACCTGCTTGCCCGCCTGGTTCATGAGCAACGATCCCAAAGCCGGCACATTGGCTGTGGATTGCCCATTGACCGCCAGAATCACACTGCCTTCCTGGACATCCGCATCCGGATGGGCGAGGGGGCCACGATAGTCAATCAGGTCCGGGTCATATTTCAGGCGATGGACCAGTCGGAAACCACCGGTCACCTCATCCCTGACAAAGCGACCGCCGAGATCTGCAGGTGCTGCACGATTGTCGAGCGGACGGACATCGCCGCCACCGGCATTCGAGTGCAGGAGGCTCAATTCTGAAACGAGCATGCCTTGCAGGTCGGCGAGCGCCTGGCGCGAGCCGACACGCGGCAGGAAGGCAGCGTATTTCTCCCGCATGGCTTCCCAATCCACGCCACCCATGTTCGGATCCCAGAAGTAGTCACGGTGCAGGCGCCACATGTCCATGTAGATCTGATTCCATTCATCGCGTTTGTTGACGGCAAACTCCCATCCGTCGAGATGCACCTGGTTGTCATCATTCAGCTTGGTGCCTGCACCCGACGACGCAGCTATGACGTGAAAGGCAGAGCCTTTCCGGACCATGATCTTCTCGTCGTTGCCGGACAATTCTCCAGAAGCTCCTTCGACGATGGTCACCGGCTTCGCTCCATGCTTGAGCGCAATACCCTTGAGGTCACCATCCTCGCGGTAGAGAATCCTGTCCTTGGTCACACCCAGCAAGCTCATGGAACCGGCTGGAACCGGAATCTCGCGCAGTCCGGAGGCCAGATCCCACTGCATATCGCCATCGGCGTCGTCGGCATCGAGCTCATTGGGCTCGGCAAACGGGAACGTGGCACCATCCTTCAGCGGAATGGCGTAGATCTTGGCGCGGTTCTCGAAGTGCGGCATGGGTGCGCGTTCGCCCCACGGGCTGCCCACCGAGGAATTCCAGGTGCGCGTCGATACGAAATACAACCAGTTGCCGTCGGGCGATATGTGCGGGTTGTAATCGTTGAAGCGATTCGACGTGATCGGCGTGTGTTCATCCTCCTCGACGTCATACGCCCACAACACGCCCATCATGTTGGCATCGCTGCGCCCGTAGACCGGATGCTTGCTGTCGGGCGACCACGCAACGGCGCTCGAGGCGGGCGCTTCTGCCAAGACACGCGAATCCCCGTTCTCCAGGTCGACAATCCAAAGGGCATCATCATAGTCGAGATGCGTCAGGTAGCGACCGTCGGGGGAGGGGGCCGCATCCAGTCGGAGCATGGCAGGTCCATCCGTGATCTGCTCGGGAGCAGCGGTGCCGTCAACGCGAACCTTCCACCACTCAAGCTCACCATTCCGATCGGAGAGTGCGAACACATTCAGGCTGTCCGTAGTGAATACAACGTTCCGATAGCGGATGCCCGAGTCGCGCGAAACGTGCACCCAACGGCCCGTGCCGACAGGCGCGGTGAACAGCTCGCCACGAGAGACCAGCGCTGCCGTTTGGCCGTCATGCGAAATCGCCGCATCTGAAATCCAATTGAACGGTGCCGTCTCCCAGTCCGTGAGCGACTGTTCGATATCGGACATGAGGCGAATCGCCACTTTGGAAGGCTCGCTGTCGGGCGACATTGTGTAGATGTCAGCGCCCAGGCGAAAAACCAGATTGTCGCCGTCTGTTGCCAGCTCCTGGATGTCGAAATCGGAATATGTCGTGTGCTGCACCAGGTCGGAGCCGTCCGCCATCATCGACCACACGTTCATCCCATCCTGCCTGTCGGTCAGGAAATACACGCGACCGTTATTGAGCACGTTCGGCTGACGCGATGACCCCGGATAATCCCGTGTCAGGGCGACCGCTTCGTTGCCTTCTCCGTCGAAACGCCAGAGCTGTTGGGCCGTGCCGCCTTTGTAAAACCGGCTATTGCTTCCCTGGCGAGGCATACGGGCAAACACGAGCGCACCGTCTGCCGTGAAGTCACCCTCGGATGCCTGGGAGAGGGGGACCTCCTCAACGTCGCCGGTGTCAGGATGGACGAGCGCCAACCGGAAATCCGGAAGTCCCGCCGACCAGGAGGCTCGCACAAGGACGCGCCCATCTGCGGACCAACCCACCGGGCGGGCATTGCCGCGAGCCAGCCATGTGATACGCTTCGGCGTACCGCCCTGCGTCGGAATGACATATACGTCCGGGCTACCTTCATAGGCCCCTAAGAAAGCAATGTGGGTGCCGTCTGGCGAGAATACTGGAAACGACTCCTCAGCCACATTTGATGTCAGGCGAAGAGCCGTACCCCCATGAGAAGACACGGTCCAGATATCGCCCTCCGCAGAGAATGTGATCAGGTCACCATGGATATCCGGGTGACGGTAGTAGCCTTCCACCTGGGCAAAAGCGAGTGATGTGGAGGCGAACAAAAGCAGGAAGCAGAGCAGACGGGACATGGTCGTTGAAGGATGGGCCGTTGGCGGGTCGACAGAACGAGGTAGTGGATTAAGATAGCGGCTCGGAAGGGCATGCGGGAGGTGCGTGTAACCATTCGCTGCTTTCCACCGTGTAGCAATGGTGATCCCGTCGGAAGCGCGATCGCCAACCTACCCGTCTGCCTCTCTGCATCATGTTTTCGCATCATCTGCGGATGTCCTTCCGCGCCCTGGCCAAACAGCGCAGCACGTCGTTCATCAACATCTTTGGTCTCGGGCTCGGCATTGCCTGCTTTCTGCTCATTGGGCTGTTTGTTCGTGACGAACTCAGCTACGATCGGCATCATGAGCATGCTGACTCCATTGTGCGCCTGGGCGTGCACATTTTCATGGACGGGACGGAATCGAACTATGCGACCGTTTCCGCGCCAGTAGCGGCTGGACTTAAGGAGTTGGTCCCTGAGGTCGTCGAATCGACACGAATGCAGGACGGGTCCACGCAGATCTGGTACGAGGATCAGGTTCTCGAGGAAGACTATTTCTACTACGCCGATCCGACCGTCTTCAATGTGTTCACCATTCCGATGATCACGGGAGACCCATCGACAGCGTTGTTGGAGCCGGGGTCTGTAGTCGTCAGCGAATCGACGGCTATCAAGTATTTCGGATCGGTAGCAGATGCCGTCGGGAAGACGTTCCTGCGCAACAACTCGTCGACGTGGACAGTGACGGGTGTGTTCGAGGACATCCCGGAGACCTCGCACATGAAGCCCAATTTCATGGCCTCGTTCGTCGGATTGGAGTGGGCGGAGCGCACCTCCTGGCTGACGCAGAACAACTTTGCGACCTACTTCCGCCTGACCGATGCTTCGGCCATTCCGGCGTTCCAAGAAAAGCTTCCTGCCATCATCAAGGAGCGCGCCTGGCCCGAAGCGGAGCAGATTTTTGGTCAGCCGGCTGAGCAAATCTTCGCATCCGGAGTGGAATTCAGTTGGATCGTGGAGCCGCTGAAGGATATCCATCTCAAGTCCGATCTCGCGGCGCAGTTCGAAGTGGGAGGGAGCATGACCTATGTCTGGCTGTTCGCCGGGATTGCCATCGCCATCCTCTTGATCGCCTGTATCAACTACATCAATCTTTCCACGGCCGTATCGGAACGGAAAGCCCGCGAAGTGGGCGTACGCAAGGCCGTCGGCTCTTCGCGCCGTCAACTGGTCATGCAATTCCTTTCCGACAGCCTCGTTACTACGGTGCTGGCGCTCGGCGTGGCAGGCTTGGTGACCTGGCTCACGCTTCCCATCCTGAACACGTTTGCCCGCAAGAGCCTGTCCATGGGCGTTCTGGTGGATCCGGTCGTGCTGGCGACGATCGTCATCCTGGGGATCGTCGTGACGTTGCTCGCGGGTTCGTACCCCGCGCTGGTTCTGTCCTCTTATCGTCCGGCACTGGTTCTGAAAGGGGCCCGCAGTGGGGCCAAGCGTTCCGGATTCCGGAATGGTCTCATCGTCTTCCAGTATTCAGTTTCGTCTGCTCTCGTACTGGCTGCCTTGGTTGTGTACGGACAGCTCAATTACATCCAGAACAAGAATCTGGGCTTTTCCGGTGATCAAGTCGTGCTCATCCAGAACACGGATGACATCTTTGATGACCTGCCTGCATTCAAGAATCAGCTCGAGACCCTGGCCTCGGTCGTCAACGTCTCATCGAGCTCCCAGACGTTCGGTCGCCCGAGCAATGACAACTTGTACACCCCTGAAGGCCGGGCCGACTCGGAAGGAAAATTAATCTGGACGAATTTCGTGGACGGCTCCTTCGACGACGTCTACGACCTTGAAATGGCCGATGGTCGGTTCATCGACGTGGAAGCCCCCGGTGATGAACGCGCCGTGGTCATCAACGAAACCGCCGCACGGCTTCTAGAGCTTGAGAATCCCATCGGAACGCGTCTGAACGGCAACTTTGGTGTTGGGTCGTTCACGGTGGTCGGTGTAGTGAAAGACTACCACGTGGAGTCGTTCGATCAGCCCATCAAGCCGTATCTGCTGGCTTCCAATCTGGAAGGGGGGAGGTTCGAAAACGGCACAGTCTCCGTCAAGCTGGCATCGTCAGACATGGCGACCGTCATGGCAGAGATCGAGGCTGCATGGTTGGCCGTTTCTGGCGGTCAGGCGCTTCAGTATGATTTCTTTGACGACGTTTTCGAAGAGCGATACATGCAGGAGAAGCAGGTTGGACAGATCCTTATCGTCTTCTCCGTACTTGCCATCCTGATTGCCTGTCTTGGACTGTTTGGCCTGGCCGCATTTGTCACGACGCAGCGCACCAAAGAGATCGGCATTCGTAAGTCTTTGGGCGCGTCGGCCTCGGGCATCGTCATGATGCTGTTCAAGGACTTCGGAAAATGGGTCGTGGTCGCGAATCTCATCGCCTGGCCTGTTGCCTGGTGGATGATGAGCGACTGGCTGGCGCAGTTTGTCTATCGGACAGACATCGCACTGTGGTACTTCCCGGTATCGCTGGTAGTGGGCATTCTGCTCGCCTTCGTCACGATTGGCGGGAAGACCATGCGGGCGGCAATGGCCAATCCGGTGCGGGCATTGCGGTACGAATAGGGCGCTCTGAGTTCGTGGCGATGCTGGCGGCTGCTGGCGACGCTCCCGACATCGCGTGAATCGTGGAAGAATGACTTGCTGGGTGTTGATTGGTCTTTTAATTTAGACCGATTCTAAATAAGGATGTCCGCAACAAGGATGTGATTCGTGAAGCGCCCCGGACGGCCGTCTGATTCCACCCGGAACGGTGCGCTCGATCAGGCGCCCTAGGTACCCTTCAAGTCCGTTTCTTCAGCACTGATTCCATGCGAAGCCTAGCTCTGGCTGCATTTCTGATTGGATTCGCTCTTCCCAGCATGGCGCAGGCTGACCTGTCTGGTCCGGCTGCTGCGTTGTCCGGCCCCGTCGTATTGGTAGGCGCCGATGGCGTAGAGACGACCATTCATGATGCATCCCGCATCGTGGCGATGGGAGGGTCCATCACCGAGATCCTGTACGCGCTGGGTGTCGGCAACGCGATTGTTGGCGCAGACATTTCCAGCAATCACCCACCCGAGATCAAGACCAAGCCGAGACTGGGCTTTTTCCGAACCGCTTCGTCCGAAGGCATCCTGTCGTTGAATCCCTCGGTCGTGATCGGCTCTGTCGGACTCGGTCCACCGGGCGTCCCGCAGCAGCTCCGCTCCGCAGGCGTTCCGCTGTTGCTGTCTGAAGAAGCGAAGACCATTGAACAGGCTTTCGAGCGTATCCTCTTGGTTGGAGACGCAGTGAGTCGATCGGCCGGCGCCCTTGAGATGATTGATGCGATTCGAGCCTCTCTGGAGCAGACACGTGCTGCAACCGAAGACCTTCAGGCCCCACGGGTTCTCTTCATCTACGCACGAGGAGCAGGCAGCGTGCAGGTGGCAGGCGCAAACACCGCCGCTGAGACGACCATCGAGCTGGCTGGTGCCACCAATGCGATCACCGGATTCAATGAGTATCGCCCGTTGACGGCTGAAGCCGTCGTTACGGCAGCCCCTGACGTGATCCTGATGCCCGAACGGGGATTGGAGAGCATTGGAGGCATTGAAGGATTGATGGCGCTTCCGGGCATTGCGCTCACACCCGCTGCCCAAAACGGACGCATCATCACGGTGGATGACAGCAAGCTTTTGGGCTTTGGTCCCCGTTTTGCAGATGCGGTCGCGGAGCTGGCCAAAGGACTGTTCGGCGCTGAGCTGCTGAAAGCAGAGGCAGGGAGGTAGTATGGCGACCACTGGCGACGCTCAGACCCTGTTCAGTTTGCCGGTGAACGCGCCGTCGACGGTCACCCGATCGTCCATTTCCCGCAGGACGCTGTTCTTGATGGGCTGTGCTGTATTGCTTTTGGTCAGCATGGTGCTGTCGCTGGGATTCGGGGCGGTGACCATTTCGCCCATCCAGGTGCTGTCGATTCTGCTTTCTCGCATCGGAATAGACACCGGCGTGGCTTTCGAAACGCAGCAAGAGCTGGTTTTGCTGGGGATTCGGCTCCCGCGCGTGATTCTCGGGTTGCTGGTCGGGGCCGGATTGTCCTTGAGCGGCGCCTTGCTGCAAGGTCTTTTCCGCAACCCGCTGGCAGATCCCAGTCTGGTGGGCGTGTCCAGCGGATCTGCGCTTGGCGCGGCGATCATGATCGTTCTCAGCAGCTCGTTGCCTGGGTTTGCGTTGAGCGCGCTTGGGGTGTTCAGCGTAGGTTTCGCGGCGTTTGTTGGCGGCTTGATCGTCACGTTCATCGTCTACCGGATTGCCACTCGCGGCTCCATGACATCGGTGGCGACCATGCTTCTGGCAGGTATCGCCTTGAACGCCTTGTGCGCGGCTGGAACGGGCGCACTGATCGTCTTGAGCGACGACAATCAATTGCGCGATCTGACCTTCTGGACCCTGGGAAGCCTCGGCGGAGCGACCTGGACGACGATTCTGGTCATCCTGCCTTTCGTTCTGATCGCCCTCATCGGCGGGCCGATGCTGGCTAGAGCGCTCAATGCCATGCTGCTCAGCGAATCTGAAGCCCGTCACCTGGGCATCCGGACCCAGCAGGTCAAGCGATTCGTGATTGTGCTGGCAGCGATGACGGCCGGGGCCGCAACGGCAGTGGCCGGCCTGATCGGCTTTGTCGGTCTGGTCGTGCCGCATCTGGTTCGGCTCATGGTCGGTCCGGATCATCGGACGGTAATTCCGGCCTCGGCGCTCCTTGGAGCCACGCTGCTCGTGGTGGCCGATCTGCTGGCCCGCGTGGTCATGCAGCCCTCCGAGATTCCGATCGGGATCCTGACAGCGATTGCAGGCGCGCCATTCTTCCTGTACCTGCTCGTGCGGAGCAAGCATCGCGAGGGACTGATATGATCAGCTTGCACAACGTGGCTTATTTGATTGGGGCGAAGGCACTGGTCAGCGATGTGTCGTTCGAAGTGATGCCTGGAGCTGTGACGGCCCTGGTCGGCGCGAACGGAGCGGGCAAGTCCACTTCGCTCAAACTGATGAGCGGGCAATGGACCCCTTCCAAGGGCGATGTGCGAATCGATGGCCAGCCCGTAGGCGAGATTCCTGTTGATGAGCTGGCGCTTCGTCGATCGGTGCTGTCCCAGCAGTCAGCCCTGACATTCGGTTTCAAGGTAGATGAGGTCGTTCAGCTGGGGAGGACGCCGCATGGCTCGTCCGCCGCTTTCGATGCTGAAATTGCCTCGCGCGCGATGGAGATTGCAGGGGTCTCGCACCTGAAGGACCGTTTTTACCCCACGCTGTCAGGAGGGGAGCAGCAGCGGGTACATCTGGCTCGGGCGCTGGCACAGATTTGGGAGCAGCCCAGCAAGGGCGAGCGCTATCTGCTGCTCGATGAGCCCACGGCGAGCCTGGATCTGGCCCATCAACATGCCGTCCTCGAAACCGCTCGTGATTGTGCCGATGCAGGCGTCGGCGTATTCACCATCCTCCACGATTTGAATTTGGCCGCCCAGTATGCCGATCGCATCATCGTCCTGCATCAGGGGCACATGATTGCGGACGGCTCGCCGGCCGATGTCCTGACTCCCGAGATCATCCTGAAGGCCTACGACATGCCCGTCATGGTCACCCCGCACCCGTGCGCATCGTGTCCGATGGTCGTGCCGATTCCAGGTCGGAATCGATCTGGCGAGGAGGTGGCTGTGTCAGCTGCCGCCTCTGTCCGCGGCGATGGCGCCGGTCAAGCTCGAGGCCTCGCTCCTTCTGAACCCGAATATCCACTACCCGTCATCTAGACGTACCCGCATGATGTCCACTATGAAAGATCGTTGGAACGCCCTGCTCGAGGGAGAGCCCAAACTTCGCATTCGCAATGCCGCACAGCGTCTTGGCGTGTCCGAACTCGAACTGCTGCAGACGGACCTCGGCGACGGAGTCGTTCGCTTGAAAGACGATTTTCGAGCGATTCTGCTCGAGCTGCATCGTATCGGCGAAGTGATGGCGCTGACCCGCAACGAAGCCTGCGTGCACGAGAAGAAGGGCGTTTACAACAACGTCGAGTTCATGAAAATGCACGGCATGGGTCTCGTGTTGGACGAAGCCATCGACCTGCGCCTGTTCATGAACGCCTGGGCGCACGGGTATGTGGTGGAAGTGCCGTTTGATGGCGGCATCGGAGGACTGCGACGCAGCTTCCAGTTCTTCGATAAATACGGCGAGGCGGTGCACAAGGTGTACATGACTCGTCCGAGCGATCTGGATGTGTACGCGGAGCTGGTCGAGACCTTCACGCACGAGAAGCAGGTGATGGTCGAGGTCGCAGAGAAGCCCGCTGTAGAGCCATTCGATTTTGGCAGCGAGGCATGGCCGTTTTCACCGGGCTCGCCTGAGCACCTTGCTTTCCTGAGCGATTGGGATGCGCTGCAGGACACGCACGATTTCTTTCCGATGCTGCGCAAGCACAAGGTGTCCCGTGCCCACGCCCTGGAAATGGCCGAAGGACGTCACACTGAGCGACTCGATAATCAGTCAGCCCGGCTCATGCTTGACGCGGCCGCGGAATCTGGCGTTCCGATCATGGCTTTCGTGGGAAACGACGGCTGCATCCAGATCCACACTGGCGCAATCAAGAAGGTGAAGGAGTACGGCCCCTGGTACAACGTGCTGGATCCGGGCTTCAACCTGCACCTGAATGAAGGCGCGATTTGCCACTCATGGGTCGTTCGCAAGCCCACTGAAGATGGTGTGGTCACCGCTATCGAGGTACTGGGCGACGACGGGGAGATTATCGTCCAGTTCTTCGGCAAGCGCAAACCCGGTATTCCGGAGCTGCCCGAATGGCAAGATCTCGTGGCTGCGTTGCCGCGATTGGAGGCTGTGGAGGCGTAGGCGCGGCTAGTACCCTACACCTGTATTATCTCAGACCAATCACCGATCCAGCGGACTTCTGACATGCAGGCCGCGTCCAAGGACGTGCGTGTAGATCATGGTCGTGCGCAAATCCTTGTGGCCCAGTAGCTCCTGGACTGTTCTGATGTCGTAGCCGCCTTCAATCAGATGCGTGGCGAAACTGTGCCGAAGGGTATGGCAAGTGACGCGCTTGGTGATGCCGCACTGCTGTGAAGCGGCCTTGACTGCCTTTTGCACGGTGCTTGGTGAAATGTGGAATCGGGTGATCTGTCCGGTCTCCGGGACGACGGTTAGGCGCGCGGAAGGGAAGACCCACTGCCATCCCCATTCCGTTGCGGCGTGCGAAGACTTGCGATCGAATGCGTAGGGTAGAGGTGCTTGCCCGGCACCGTCGTCGAGATCCTGTTCGTGCATCCGTTTCACGTGCTTCAAATGGTGCTTGAGCAGGGGGGACAGTTGGTCGGGCATCATGGTCTTGCGGTCCTTCTCGCCTTTCCCCGCGCAAACATGCACCAGCCCGTATTCGAAGTCCAGGTCCTTGACTCGAAGCTTGAGGGCCTCTCCCAGGCGAAGACCCGTACCGTAGAGCAGCCGAGCAATGATTCCCGAAACACCCTCCATCAGATTCAGCAGGCATCGTGCTTCATTCGGGGTTAGAACAACGGGTAGCCGCTTCGGCTTTCTGGCTCGCACGAACGCGCTGAAGTCTTCTAAGTCCAGGCCCAAAACGTGTTTGTACAGGAAGACGAGAGCATTGAGCGCCTGGTTTTGTGTCGAGGCGGCGACGCTTCGATCCGAGGCCATGAAGTTCAGGAATTCGCGAATGGCCTCAGCGTCGAGATCCTCAGGATGTGCCAGGTCATGAAAGCGGATGTAGCGCTTGATCCAACCCCAGTAGATCTTCTCAGTAGACGCCGCCATGGACTTTCGGCGGCACGCGTCGTGCATCTGTCGCCGCAATGAGCCGGGAGTTCGGGGGTGTTGGTCTGCGTTTGAATTGCGATCCATCTTTTTGGGAGATGGACCCCGTACCCGGCCTTTCGCAACGTCTGGATTCCAGGAAATCCCTGATGGTGATATCCCGAATGGGGCATATCCCGCATTGAATTTGCGGGCGATAATCACTTTGTTGATATGCCGCTTGTGGCGATATGCCGAAACCCCCGTTCTGGCTAAACGAATGTAACCCAATCAGTTACATTCGGGGCCGATTTGCCGCGTTTAGCGGGCATCCAGGGCTGCTCGCCGTAGAAGAAATGTTATACCGAACACCAGCATGATTGTCGTTGCGGGATTTCTAGTCCTAACGCCAGGTAGCCGTGACACCTTCTTGGAAGGCTCTCTTTCCGCAATACGCCAAGCTCGATCTCACCCGGACTGCTCAGACTTTTCGGTATCGGCTGACCCGTTAGACGAGAACCGGGTCAATATTTTCGAGCTTTGGAACACGAGAGCAAGTTTGGAGGAATTCAGGGGTGCAGGTCCGGAGGACGCCCTTACCGGGTTGATCGTTTCGGCGTCCGTTCGAGAATTGGATATCTGATCCTGTTCGGTATAACAAGCGCATTTTGCGGGCTCGCGGAGCCGATTGCACTGTGAGTGTGCCGGAATCTCCGGCAACCTGGCCGTGAGACCGTTTGCCGTGAAGTCCTCAAGTGGGAAAGCAAGAACTACGTAGTTCTACTACTCTGCCTAGCGGGTTTGTACTGGTGCCGGCCAGATCGCCTACATTCCCGGCAGGTGGGTGAGATACTCGCCGCAAATCCGCCAGCCGTTATGCCGATCACGATGCTGTTAATACCGGCAATATTATTCCTGACAGGAATGCTGCCCTCGCAGTTGGAAGGGAAGGTGGTTGACGAAACGGGTGAAGCTCTCCAAGGATACTTAATCGAACTGCAAACCACGTATGGTACAGACTTGTCTCCCCGGGTTGAAGCGATTTCCGGTTCGGATGGGAGCTTTAGTCTGAAGGACATACCCGAAGGGGAATGGAGAGTTAGGGCCTCCAAGTGGGGCGTTCAGGATGGCGCATTCCTCATGACCGAGCCCATTCTATTTAGCGGCGGCTCGAAGAGTCTTACGTTCAGCTTCCCGGTAGTTGAAGCACACACGCTGAGGATTTCTCAAGGGATGCGTTTCATTCCAGCTTCTGTCATTTCAAATGAGCAAACGGCGGAGTTCGAAGGAGTTGTCCTGGATACTCAAACCTATGCAGCAATCGAAGGAGCTCAAATTGAGCTGTTTCTTGATGTAGTAGACGGAGAAAAGGTTGGCATTGTATCAGTTGTCTCGGATGCCAACGGCCGCTTTACAATTGAGTCCTTAGCATCCGGATTGTACTACGTTTCGATCATGCGAGAAGGGTTCGACTCAGTCAAAAACCTCCGCATCAATCACTCTCAGCCTACCATCTGGAAAGTGTATCTCCAGGACCAGAATGCTAGGCGCTCCGCAGTAATAGAAAGAAGGCCCAAGGTTGGTCACGTCTTCGATGGCAATGGTGAGCCGATTGGAAAGGTATTCAGCAATGCCAAGCGAGTAGATGCAGGCGTGCTTTCCGGTGTTGTCATTTCAAGTGGACTGCCCGTTGGAAATCAACGTCTTGAGTTAGTCGACTCTTTAGGTGGATCGCTGAATCGGTTCTTGACCAGCCAAACGAAAGCCGATGGGACGTATAGCATTATGGGTGTTGAACCGGGCACATATACTCTAAAAATCGGTCGGGGGCGAAATGCTATTCTTGTCCCGAACGTTGAAGTGTTTCCTGGTCCGAACGAGATGACGATCCAGTTGTGATCGGCATAACAAGCGCATTTTGCGGGCTCGCATTTCTGGCGTGCCGGTCTGAGGCCAGTTACTTTCTGGGAGGTGGGCGTCAGCTCGCCGCAAATCCGCCAGCCGTTATGCAGAAGAGTTGATTTTGGAACACGAAGCAATTCTTATAGCGATTAGCCAGGTTGCTGTCGCCTTTATTGGTTTCACGGGAGTAGTCTCGGTCTTGGGTCGTCGCAACCAAGGCACTTGGACTCCAGAGGAACGCCTTCAACTGAGAGTGTTGGTTGAAGTAAGCTTAACAGCACTATTTGGAAGCCTCTCTCCCTTCTTGTTCGCAGAACTGTTTGATGCCGAAATCAATGTGCTGATGGCCTCCAATGGCCTGCTAGGAGCTCTCCACGCGTCAAACTTCGTGGCATTCAGTCTCCGAACACGGTCGGCCACACCAACCAGGAGCCAGAGAATCTTGGGCGTTGTCGGAATCCTCACCATCCTTGCCCATTTCATGGCAGCGTTTGGACTTCTTGATTGGCTCGGATTCGTTCTCATTTTCGGGCTGATCCAGCAACTGATTGTTGCTTCACACAACTTCGTCCTTCTTCTTTTTCCGATTTCCTCTTCTGCATAACAAGCGCATTTTGCGGACTCGCGCCCGCAACTGTGATTTGACTTTGGCCTGATACCCTCCCCACCTTGGAGTCGCTCGCCGCAAATCCGCCAGCCGTTATGCGGAATATGCGCCTGCAAAGTATTTGGCTTTAATCAGGGAAATCCAAAATGAGTAGTCTTGCGAAGAAGACGACAGCGACCATCATTCCGACTCTGCGTTATAAAGACGCGGTAGAAGCCATTGATTGGCTGTGCAATGCCTTTGGCTTCGAAAAGCACCTTGTAGTACCAAGCGATATCGGCGGCATTGCGCATGCCCAGCTTGTTTTCGGAAACGGCATGGTCATGGTTGGCTCGGCACGCGATGATTCATTTGGCGAACTCCAAGCACCTCTAGGGGCACGAGATGCAACGGTGGCACAGAGTCCGTACATCATTGTCAGCGAAGTTGACAAACATCACAGACACGCTGCGGCGAGTGGTGCGGAGATTGTGATGCCTCCCGAGGATCAGGACTATGGAGGCCGATTGTATATCTGCCGTGATCCAGAAGGCAACCTATGGAGTTTCGGCAGCTATGACCCTTGGGATTCCGCATAACAAGCGCATTTTGCGGGCTCACGCCTAGTTGTGCTTTCAGGAGTACGAAGCCGGAGATCTGGCTGAGAGGTGAGTGCCTTCGAGTCCAAAGAGGGGAGAGCGAGACTACGTAGTAATATTACTCATGGCCGCGTCTTGAGCTGGAGAGGGCCAGATCTCCTACATTTCTGATAGGTGAGCGCAGCTCGCCGCAAATCCGCCAGCCGTTATACCGCCCATCGTTTTGGAAGCTCAAGATTTCAATAGACCCGAAGCAGTTATACGGCCCTTGTTCGAGCAGGCTCGGGAGGCGAGCGAATTTGAATTCTGTTCGACCCTCCTCAGGATTAGGGGAATGGAAGGACCCTGGTGGGATCCGTTGGTGGAGTCCGAACAACTCATCAACCAAACTATCAAGGAGCTTGAGTCTCCAATTGTCTGGTCTTTTGCTTGGCGCCTACAGCTGTTCCTCTATTGCCACGTTACGGAAATCGATGATGTGTATAGCTCAGTAGGAAACTTGCTCCGAATCTCTTCAGGAAGGCGGTATTCAATGGCTCCATTTGATGGAGACTGGTCGGAGTCGAATCTGCCAGCGAAAAGCCCTGTGAGAAAAATCGAGAGAATACAAAGGTGGTCAGAAGAAGTAGGTATCCAGGAAGTTGGCGCTCTCTTTTCAGAAGCTCTAGTCCCTGAAGTAAGAAACGCGTTCTTTCATTCTGATTATGTGCTATCTGGGGAGTCTTTCAATATTAAGAATGGTCCGGGTCCGCAGATAGATGGAGTTATGGAAAAAGCTGTTCCGTTGACTTGGTTGGAGCCAAAGATTCAAAGTGCCATAAATATTGCCTTAGTGATCATTGGATTGATACGGATCTATCGTTCTGAATACGATTCCGACCGGGTTGTTGAGGCACAATTTGAAGGACAGGAAGGACCGGCAACTCAGGTTGTTCTACTTGCTGATGTAGAACAGGGACTTTACGGAATGCGCTCTGCCAATCCAGAAGATCTTGATGGGGCGGTATAACAAGCGCATTTTGCGGCCTCGCGGTGGGCTTGTAGTCGTCGGGACAGTTACCTACTCTGGGGCTGGCGTTAGCTCGCCGCAAATCCGCCAGCCGTTATGTAGAAATGGAAGAGTATTCTGAATCCGTGCCGAACAGAATCCGGCTCAGCATTGTGTGTTTGGCGTTTCTGCTGGTATCAGGATGTCATTCATACAACACGGTGCTGACGAGCGACCTTGAGGCGTATCTCTCCTCGAACGACGTCGAAGTATTTCAAGTCGTGGATTCCTCTTGCACCGAGTATTCAGGTGACACGTGGTCTCTTTCAGAGGAAGGTGCCTCGTTCGATGGTCGTTCCATTCCTCTTGAGGAACTAGAGCTGGTTCGTACTAGATCAAAGTTGAAGCGGCCACTGACAATCGGCACATTCGCAGGCTTACCGACAGGAGTATTGTTGGGAGCCATGGCTCGATTGGAGGGCGCTGCCTCGATTGCAGGCAGTTTCGCTTTTGGTTTCCTTCCTGTAGCACTTCCTGCTTTCTTGATTCTTCGATCTCAAAACTACCACGTTGTGACTTGGGTGCGACACGAATCGGAAGCCACAAGAGTGACGGACAAGAGCCAGTTCCCTTGCCGTGATTAGAGAGTCAGGGAAGAGCATTTCTACATAACAAGCGCATTTTGCGGGCTCGCCATGGGCTTGTAGTCGTCGGGACGGTTACCTACTCTGAAGATGGCGTTAGCTCGCCGCAAATCCGCGAGCCGTTATGTGGACAGGCTCTTTCGATTCGGCATTGGCAATAGGTGTCAGCGCCGCGAATTGTGTATCAGAACCAAGCCATTCAACTTCAGGAGGATCATCGCAAAGACTTGATACCGATTCCGCTTTGCGGAGCACTTCAACTAAACGGTACACGCGATGAATGTCTTTTCCCGCCTCCTCTCAGTCTTGACTCTTTTCTCGGTTTTAATGGTTTTGCCTGCATCGGGGCAGATTTCTGACCTTCCCTCGGATTTGCAGGACTTCGTCCAGCGGGCCAGCAGCAACAATAAGCAGGTCGCCCTTTTCATGCATTCTGAAGCTTGGGATGCTCCCCCAAACTTGTTCGAAGTGCTTCCTGATGCCCCCGTGGTAAAAGAGTACCTCTACAAGTACCAGATCATCGCCATTGATGCCGATTCAGGACAGTATGAGGAATGGCGAAAGAAATTTGATGTGATGGAGGTGTACCCATCTTTGACTTTGCTTGGTTTCGATGGTCAATCGCTTGGATATAAGACTCTCGATGATGTCAACTTGGAATCGCTTCTGACATTCTTTTTGCGGGCTGAAAGACAATTGGATTCCAAAGGGGATTGATTGTAAAGGTCACTGGCCTGTCCACATAACAAGCGCATTTTGCGGGCTCGCATTTTTGGCGTGCCGGTCTGGGACCAGTTACTTTCTGGAAGGTGGGCATTAGCTCGCCGCAAATCCGCCAGCCGTTATGTGGCAAAAGGGGAGTGGCTGCTACCAACCCTTTACGTAGGCAACCAACTGATCCAAAGCGGTTGACCAGCCGTCTAGAAAGCCCATTTCTTCGTGGGCCGTCCGATCCTCGACATTCTTGTGTTTAGCAATAGCGGTGTACTTGGTACCGTCCCCATGCGGCTCGATGAGAATCATCGATGTCATGAATGCTGAGCCGACAGGACGATACCCAGGGAGAAGCGCGTCAGTGAAGATGATTCTTCGCCCTTCCTCGACTTCGAGGTAGCATCCCGAACTGTCGACTTGGTCACCTTCGGGAGACTGCATCACTGTCCGAAAGACTCCGCCTGGTCGCAAGTCGATATCGCAGTCAACTGTTTTCCACGGCGCAGGAGTGAACCAATGCACCACGTGCTCTGACTCTGTCCATGCCTTCCATACCAACTCGGGGGGTACCGAGACAACTCGCTCCAGCTTCAGGTCCAGTTCGGGATTGAAGTCCTCTTCAAACAGATTGCTCATTGCTTCTCCTCCTCCATAGTAGAGAGATAGTCGTCCAATTGATTCAGGCGGGTTTCCCAGCGTCTTCGCTGCACCGAGAGCCAGGATTCAGCATCCTTGAGTCTTGAGCTTTGAATTCGGCAGTATCGCACTCGTCCTTTCTTCGCCGTTGAAACCAAACCACACTCTTCAAGCACTCGAAGGTGTTGCATGAAAGAGGGCAGCGCCATGTCAAATGGCTTGGCCAGCTCGCTGACTGACTGTTCTCCGTGCGTGAGCTTCTCGACAACAGCGAAGCGCGTGGGATCCGAGAGAGCGTTGAATACCTGAATCATGGGACTATAGTTAGGCTGTGGTCTAAGTATATCCACATTCCTACACTAAGGTCAATACCTAACCAATCTTTTGCCACATAACAAGCGCATTTTGCGGGCTCGCGCCAAGTCGTGCTTTCAGGGGAACGGAGCCGGAGATCTGGCTGATGCATCATCGCCGTAGAGTCCTGAGTAGGGGAGAACAAGCCTACGTAGTTCTACTACTCATGGCCTCGTCTTGAGCTGGAGAGGGCCAGATCTCCTACATTTCTGTTAGGTGGGCGTAGCTCGCCGCAAATCCGCCAGCCGTTATGCAGCAGGTTCAGTTCATGGCAAAAGGCATTGCCGGTTATTCAATGCCGAAGTAGACTTCGGTATGCGAACCACATTTTTGATAGCAGGGTTTTTGCTTTCCTCTTGCTCCGCGAATGAGCCGTTCCAAGATCTCAATGTGGATGGAAGTGGCAGTTCTGAAGATTCTACGCTTGTGGAAAGCCCTATCGACACGCTTGTATATCCAGCGTACCCATTGCCTGCCGTTGAATTCAGAAATCTCAGTTCGGTCGGTCATTCCAACACGTTCACTCCGGATTCTCTTGTTGCTGGGCCGTACGCAGACTTTGATGTTTATCAGAATGCCGAACGCGTCCCATGGCCGTTCAATCAAGGCAGGTGGCTTCGGTTTGAAGGAGAGCGATCAATCGTTGAGGTGTCTATTGACTGCTCAGAATTGCCGTTCCTCAACCTGAAGAGTCTGTTTCTACTAGAGGTCCCGGATTCCGTTGACGTTGACCAATGGATGAGATACAAGAATGCAGATTTTGGGAACGAGTACACATCGATTAAGGCAGATACCGTTTTTGCAGTTGCTGCCGCTGTTGATTCGCCGACCCGTGTTCTCTCTTATCGCCTGAGCGATCCGATTACCAATCCGAGGTACATCTTTGAATTGCGATACGCATTGTCGATCAGCCAGTTAACGTTTGAAAACGGTATTGGAGTTGAACAACTTGTGACAGAAGAGCACGAGTGTTTCCCGGGTGATGGATGGGGACTGGAGCCACCCAGCGATTAATGGAGAATCAGAGCAGACACAACCTGCTGCATAACAAGCGCATTTTGCGGACTCGCGCCAAGTTGTGCTTTCAGGAGAAGGGAGCCGGAGATCTGGCTGATGGACCATCGCTTTCGAGTCCTGAGCAGGGGAGGATAAGCCTACGTAGTTCTACTACTCATGGCCGCGTCTTGAGCTGGAGAGGGCCAGATCTCCTACATTTCTGATAGGTGTGCGAAGCTCGCCGCAAATCCGCCAGCCGTTCTGCGGATTGGTGGTCACGCCAGGTACATTTGGACCATTAAGATCAGGTCCATGATTGCGTGAGCGATGATTA
>JANQQV010000009.1 GCA_028284865.1 Rhodothermales bacterium
CGCTCGGCAGATTGGCGATGGAGGAGAAGTAGCGAGCCGATACGTCTTCTCGCGCTTGAACGTATCCCTCATACCCATCAACTGGAATGATCAATGACGGATGCGATCCATACCCTACGAGGCGTAGTCCGCCTTCCAGAAGGATGAGAAGGGCGAACGGCAACAGGATAGCCGCCAGCGTGAATCCAATCCTACGGCCTTTCGACAGGCCTTGCTCTTCCACGGACGAATCCGTCGACGTGCGCGACCTTGCGGCTTGCCCGGAACGAGGCTTTCCTTTTTTTGAAGAGTCAGAAGGGGAGGGGCCGGCAGCCATGACAGCTCGTGAGGTACACGATTTCGAAGGGTGAGCGCGGTGTACTCTTTGAATGAAGGGTGGGTTCGCTTTTCTATCCAAAGCGCTTCGTCACGCCTGCACGCAGCGGGAAAACCATAAAAAAAGCCGCCCGGTGGTACACCGGGCGGCTTGAAGGGTGTGGCGAGAGAGAGACTTGGACTCTCGACCTCCGGGTTATGAATCCGACGCTCTAACCAGCTGAGCTACCTCGCCATGTTCTGCTCTAAGCTCGGGGAGCTACGATTTTTGCAGAAGCGGAGCGAAAATACGGCGCGCAATGGCCTTCAACAACGGGATGCCCTGGAAGCCTACCTGATCCGCGCCAATTTCACGTGCCTGTTCACGGGAATCCGGGCCCGGTCTCGGGATCCCCCTGCTGAACTTGCCGTCTCACCTGCATGGCATTGGACAGCATCATCGGTCAGGCGCGGGTTCGCGCTTCCCTCCAACGGGCGCTCTCGTCGGGAAGAGTGGCGCACGCGTATCTCTTCCATGGACCAGACGGTTCGGGAAAGGCTGCTGCGGCGCTCGCATTCGCTCGCGCCCTCCAGTGCATGCGACCAGTGAATGGTGATGCTTGTGGGGAATGCATGGCGTGTCAGAAAACGGAAAGAGGCGTTCATCCGGATGTCCACGTCTTGATGCCGGTCACGAAAGACACGGATGAAGAAGAACGCGGACGACGCATTCAGCTTCTCTGGGAGGACCCCTACCAGCCAGCGGATCTGCAATCCCTTCCGTCCCTGGACGGCAAAGGGGCCGCCTCAAACAAGCAGATCATCTACTCCCGAGAGAACGTCGTTGCCTGGCTCCAGCGCCCCATGAGTTTCCACCGCGTGGAAGGACGGTATCGAGTGGCCATCTTGCTCCGAGCTGACAAGATGCGGGAGGAAGCGGCCAACGCTTTCCTGAAGCTACTCGAGGAGCCTGGTAGCCAGTCTGTCTTCTTGCTCCTGACCGATCGTGTTGATCACCTGTTGCCGACCATTCTGTCGCGATGTCAGCAGATTCGGTTCGACCCTCTGGCCCGCGAAGAAGTGGAGCTGGCGATGCAGCAGCGTGGGATGGCTCCCGCGCAAGCGGCCACGCTTGCGCGGATGTCAGGTGGTTCGCTTCGTCAGGCCATTGCTCTGTCGGAAGATGCAGACATGCTGGCCATTCGCGACGATGTACTGCAGTATCTGCGCAAGAGTTATCAGGGCAAGGGCGACGCGGTCGTAGCGCAAGTCGATCAGATGGCACGACCCGGCAGGGAAGCAGTCAAGTTCCAGCTGGACGTACTGTTGGGAATTCTGAGGGACATGCTGTTGCTACAGCAATCCGGTGATCGCGACCTGGTCGTAAATATTGATCAGATCGTATCGCTGATGAAATTCACCAACAAGCTTCCCGATGCGAGGCTCGATCTCATGATCCAGTCGGTTGAAAAGACCACGCGCCTCGTGGAGCGCAATGTTAATGTCCGGCTGGCATTGACCACCCTGTCGCGGTCCCTGCAAATGGGTATGCACGGTGCACCTGATGCTGCAATGTCCACCGACTTGGTTGCAGGCTGACACGCTCCTGACTTCCGGACGTGCACCCGCAGGTCACGCACAAGGCCCTCAGTCGTCATCTTCCAACTCGTCGAGATCCTCGATGGGCCCGATGCTATCCAGAATGTCGTCAGCATCGCTGCGATGCAATGCGAGAATGGCTCCGTGGGGCACGATGACGAAAGTGTCCCCTTCGAACTCGATCTCGATGGCTTCCTTGCGCAGGAAGAAGGCGTGATCACCTGCTTGGGCCTGAAGGGGCAGATATCGGACGGCCTCCCGATTCTGGGACCACGGTTCGCCTTCTGAGAATTCGGGGTTCGGCGTGACATATCCCGGTCCGGAGCTGACTACCCGCCCGCTGTGGACGCGCTCCTGCTCGGCAACGGAGGCCGGCAGTACGAGTCCTGAACTGGTTTTCCGTTCGCCGCCGTCCGGTGCAATCAGCACCCGGTCTCCCACCATGATCAATTCGCCCATATGCTGCCGTCCCGCGCTGAAGTGATGCGTCGAACTCTGAAGTGTAGGGATGAGAAATTCGCCGATTGAACTGCATGATCGAAATGCCTGATCGAACTATGTGTTCTTGGCCATCAGGCTTTCGAGGACTGCTACGCACCGATCGATACCACGGTCCCGGTCATAGAAAGCCCCTCTGACGAGTGCTTTGCGACTCCATTCTGTGACTCGGTCGGGTCTTGAGCGGATCTCGTCAAAGAACCGATCCAATGCAGTCTCGTCCTCCCATTGCGCAAGAAAGCCCACTTCATATTGGCTGACTTCCAGTCCCAGCGGGCCTTCCGGATCACAGACGGCCAGAATCGGGGCGCCGGACGTCATTCCTGGAATGAGCTTGGAAGGGACAAACGAGCTTCCTGCTCCGGGCTTCTCGGTGATGACGTACGCATCGGCCCAGGCAAGCTTTGTTGCCAGTCCTGCCTCGTCGGTGAGGTCACCCATGGAAAATCGGTGGTCGCCGCTTTCCTCAATCCAGCTTCGGATCTCTTCGGCTCGTCCTCCAGCACCCTGGATCCGCATTTCGAAATCATGCCGCGTCTCAGACAGTCGTTTGCAAAACGCCAGCAAGTGCTGTTTGCCTCCAATGTTGCCCGAGTAAAGAAGACGAACCGGGCGATCTTCAGAGACCGGATGTCTCACCTCGGCGCCCTTCAGGTGCTGGGCCAGCGAGGAGTGCATCCAATTCGGAACGAGCGAAAGCTTGTCTGGATGACCGTCAATTCTCCCTAGTGCATCAAGCATGGGTTGCGAGATCGTCGTCCAGTGGTCGGCCAGTCTGAAGAGCGCGTTCTGGATCCGCTCCAAAAAAGAGGTATTCGAGGCGATGCCGCCGGCAGCAGCTGCTTGGGCGGAGAGATCCTGTACGTTGAGCCACAATGGCGTTTTCGATCGGCGCGCATTGAATCCCGCGTAGGCAACGGCACCGACGAGGGGGCAGAAGACCAAGATGGCGTCGAACTCGTTCTTGCGAATCGGTCGCCGGCTCAGTGACAAGAAGAACGAGGCTTCATAGACGAGACGCTGGATGAAGCTGTTTGGATTGCTGGGGATGTAGAGACCAAAGCGTTCCACGCGCAACGATCCCTCAGACCCGGTGCGAATCCGCCAACCGTTGTCCCCGCTCATATCCTTCCATTGTGGATAGTACGGGTAGGCACATCGCACCGTCACATCGAATCCCCGCTCAGCCAGACCATCACACAGATCAGCGAACAGCACGCCGCCACCCAGGTCAGGGCGGAACACGTTGACAACGACCAGGACGCGCTTTCTGGACACCGAGGCAGGGGATGCGGACTGTTCAGTCACGTGCGCTTCTGATTGCGAATGGTTCGGATTGGATCCTGCTCACGAGTGACCAAGATGGCCCATTCAGTGCTTATGGAACGGGAGCATACAAAAATAGCACAGCCGACAAGGTGACTGTGCAGATTCGGGATGGAATCCTTTTCATCCGCGAAAGCGGGAGAGAGGATGGTCTGAAGGAGTCGGGACGACGCGCCGCAGTGGACTCAGAGAAGCTGGAAGACCGTCAGGATGAGCAATCCTACGGCTCCCGCTCCAAAGGTCATGGCTTTGATCGCCCGATCGACCGGATTTCGCATGGGTGGCTGTGTGGGGTTCGGTATGGAGCAGACTCGGAGAGAGCAGATTCCGGGTCCAACGGTCCAGACACGTCGTTCTACGGACGTTTCGAACTTCAAGCAATATACATACACATATATAACAGCACAACTTGTCTACATATTTATGGTCTTCTGTGTGAAAACGCTCCTCAGAGCGCGATAATGGCCGATAATGACCTCGTCAGAGGCATCGATAGGGGTCAGAAAAAAGCCGCGAGAGACATCTTGTCTCTCGCGGCTGATCACAAACACTCAGAGAAAGCTGGTAGAAAACCGGCCTCAACTACCACTCATTTTCGTCCTTGGAAACGCCCATGTCGACTGGGACGGGGTAGGAACGAGAGAAGCAGGCATCGCAGTATCCGTGCTCACTGTCATTGGCGGATTTGACTGCCTTTGTCATGCCATCCACCTTCAGATATCCCAGCGAATCGACTCCCAGCCATTTGGCCATGGCATCCACATCGCCATTGTGCTGATTGGCCAACAGCTCTTCGTGACTGGGGAAATCCATCCCGTAGAAACACGGGCTCACGACCGGGGGAGAAGCCACGCGGAAGTGGACTTCTTTGGCTCCGGCTTGTCGGACCATCTTGATCAGCTGTCGAGCCGTCGTGCCACGCACGATGGAGTCGTCGACCATGACGACCACGCGATCTTTCAAGACCCCTTCGACCGTGTTGAACTTGGAGCGTACGCGCTGCTCCCGGGACTGCTGTCCAGGTGAGATGAAGGTCCGTCCCACGTAATGATTTCGGATGAGACCGATTTCATATTTGGCAGGTCGGTCCAATTTCTTGCACTCAGAGACGTATCCGAGCGTAGCGGTATTGGACGAGTCAGGTACGGCGATGACGACCGGAGCCGGATCGCCTTCAGGGACTTCAGGTACCGGCGCGTCGTGAGCCAGTTGCTTGCCCATCTTGCGACGGACCTTGTCCACCATCTCGCCAAAGATCTTTGAATCAGGGCGGGAGAAGTAGATGTACTCGAAGATGCACTGGCTGACACCGTTGTTCTGGGCCAGCTGGTAGGACTCGAACGAGCCTCGGTCGATGCCTTCCTGGTTGATGACGATCAGCTCACCCGGTTCCACGTCGCGGACGTACTCGGCGCCCACCAGGTCGAACGCACAGGTCTCGCTGCCGACGCACCAGGCGTCTTCCGACGGATTGCCGTTCGCCGATGGAATCCTGCCCAGCGCCAGCGGCCGGAATCCATTGGGATCTCGCAGCGCGATGAGGGAATCATCCGTGAGGATGGCCAAGGAGAACGCACCTTCAAGTTGGGAGACTGCATCCGTAATCTTGTCGATCTGCTTGCGCCGCGTGCTCTGTGCGATCAGGTGGAGGATCAACTCGGAGTCGGCTGTGCTTTGAAACAGCGTTCCGCGCTCGATGAAGCTGTGACGGATCTCCCGGGCATTCGAAATATTGCCGTTGTGCGCCAGCGCCAGATTTCCGTCGCGGTAGTGAACAAGGAACGGCTGGATATTGGCCAGATTGTCGGCAGCTCCGGAGGTGGAGTACCGGTTGTGTCCGATCCCTGACGATCCGAGGAGTTTGGTATCAAAGACAGTGGGGTCCTTGAATACATCCAGCACGAGGCCAGGCCCCTTGTGAACCGGCATCACTTTCTTGCCACGTGTCTCATCGAAGACGGATGTGACGATACCGGCCGACTCTTGGCCGCGGTGCTGCAGGGCGTGCAGCCCCATGTAGATTTTATGGGCTGCATCGCGGGCGTTGTAAATGCCGAAGATGCCGCAGTACTCGCGAATTTGGCGCATCGGAAAGGAATTCGTGCGGAGGAGCGACTTCAATAGCCGCCCATGGGAAGGAGTTTCGTGGAGAATCTGTGCGTGCCTGGAATGGACTCTCCGACGCGAGCGTGACCAAGTGTGTCAACCTACCGCGTGGACTCGCCTCGTCAATATACCTCGTCGGAGGCTGAGAAGGCGATCGACGAATTATGGGTTTTCCACAGAAGTAATCCTTCCACAGGCGCTCAATCTTCTTTCGGATCAGACTCTGGATCGACCTCCAAACGGACCTGCAGAATCCGGTTGTTCTCGACCTCGTCCACTGTCAGCTTCAAGGGCCCATCTTCGAAAGAGTCCCCTTCCTGAGGAATCTCACGCGCGAGGTGGAAAATCAGTCCGCCCAGCGTTTCGAAGTCATACTGCTCCGTATCCACATCCACATCGATGGCCTCGAACAGGTCATCCAGGTCGATCTTGGCATCAACCATGTACTCGTGTTCGCCCATCTCTTCGATAAGCTCTTCCTCAGCTTCGTCGTGCTCGTCCCTGATTTCGCCAACTACCTCTTCGAGCACATCCTCCATCGTGACCAGCCCTGCCGTGCCACCATATTCGTCGACAACGATGGCAATGTGTGTCCGTTTGGCCTGGAAGTCCTTCAGCAGGTCGTCCAGCATCTTGCCCAGCGGCACGAAGATGGCTGGTCTTGCCAGACGGGTCCAGTCAAGTGTCTTTTCCTTGGGTTGTTCGGTCTGGAAGCGGAGGAGGTCTTTCGCGTAAACGATCCCCAGAATGTTGTCCAGGTGTTCGACATAGAGCGGCAGGCGTGAATGACTGCTTTCCCGGATGATGTCAATCGCCTCATCGATGGTCGCATTCACATTCAGCGCGACCATGTCGAGGCGGCTGTTCATGATTTCCCGAACGCTCGTTTCCCCGAAGTCCACTATCGAGTGGATGAGTGCTTTTTCTTCCTGCTCAAGCGTTCCGCTGGCCTCGCCGATTTCTGCAATGGTTTTGAGGTCCTCGGCCGAGATCTTTTCGTTCATGCCAGCGAAGCGCCCATGGAACGCAGACATGGATCGCGCGAGGAGCGCTGAGATGGGCATCAGGAGGCGGTGCAGCAGAGATAGAATGCCGCTCATGCGCCGTGAGAACGCAATAGGCTGCTTTGAGGCAATCAGCTTGGGCGTGATCTCACTCACCACGAGGATGACGAACGTCAGAACGACGATTTCGATCAGCAATGTGACCACCTGAGACCATCCGTTGGCGCGCGCAATTTCGTGCGTCATCACCGCAGCAATGATGGCTGCCCCGACGTTCACCACCGTGTTCATGATCAGGATCGTGACCAGAACCGTACGAGGATGGTTGAGCAGGCGCACAACCCGCTGGGAGGCCGGGTCGTCGGCTTTCTGAAGATCCTCTTTCTGGCCCGATTCAAGCGTGAACAACGCCACCTCAGACCCCGAGAACAGGGACGACAGCACCAGCAGGATCAATAGCGTGATGACGCCCGCAATCAGGGCCCCAGCATCAAGCGGGGCTTCCTGGAGCATCAGGAGCATGGATAAATCCGGCGCGGGGGGAGGCTCCACAGGGGGAGAGGTCGATCCTCAGGCAAGTGGCAGGGACGGGTGCAGGGAAGATACCTCAGAACTAGAAGTACTGTTGCGTGATGATGATGTAAACCAGGATCGCGCCAACAGCGACCGGGCATACAAACCGCACGAGCACCGACCAGAGCTGGTGGCCCTGGAGCTTGTGTCCACTGGCTTCCAACGAAGCAATGGCAGCAGGTACACCCCACTTCCAGCCCACAAAGATGCACAGTCCCAACGCACCAATGGACAGGGAATAGTTACCCCAGATGATGTTCTGGATATCCAGGTACGTGGTACCCGTGCCGAGGAAGTCTGTCAGGCCACCTACGGCACCCTGCGAGAGTGCTGATGGAACAGCGAACACGAGACAGGCCAGACCGATCCAAAGCGATGCTTTCTTGCGATCCCACTGCTTTTCATCCACGAAGTAGGCCACAACGACCTCCAGGAGGGAAATCGTCGACGTAAGCGCGGCAATGGTCAGCAGGAAGTAGAAGGCGATGGCGAACAATCCGCCTGCCGGAAGCTGAGCGAAAATGGACGGCAGGACGACAAAAACGAGGCCGGGGCCTGCGCTTGGATCGACGCCAACACTGAACAATGCCGGGAAGATGATGAGTCCTGCAAGGAATGCGATACCCGTGTCAAAGAAGGCAACCGTGATCCCAGCTTGCGGCAGGTTTTCACGATCCGGGAAATAGGACCCGTACGTGATCATGGCGCCCATGCCGAGCGAGAGGCTGAACAGAGCCTGACCCAGCGCGGCCATGATTACACCTACAGACAGCTTGGAGAAGTCGGGCTGGAACAGGTATGCGATTCCCGCGCTACCGCCATCGAGCGTCATGGCGCGGATGGCCATGACGACCAGCATGACCAACAGGGTCGGCATGAGGATCTTTGTGGCACGCTCAATACCATCTGAAACCCCGCCGCGAACAACCAGGATCGTCAAAGCCATGAAGATGGCTGTCAGCACCAAAGGCATGATGGAGCCGCCGATCAACGCCTCAAAGACGGCATTGCTTTGTTCTGCGGTGGTTACGCCGCCAACCTGTCCGGTCACGGCACCCCAGAAGTAGGAAAGCGTCCAGCCTGCAATGACGGAGTAGAACGCCAGGATACCGAAGCCGGTCAGGACTCCGAGTCCGCCGAGCCATTTCCAGTTCGTACCCGGAGCAAGCTTCTTGAATGCTCCGACCGGATTCAGCTTGGTGAAACGTCCAATGGAAAGCTCGGAAAGCACAACCGGCACCCCGATAAGCAGGACGAAGAACAGGTAGACCAGCACGAAGGCGCCGCCGCCATTCTCACCAGCCGTGTAGGGGAAGCGCCAAATGTTGCCGAGTCCGATAGCGGAGCCGGCAGCTGCCAGGATGAATCCTGTCTTACCACTCCATTGACCGCGTCCTGCAGAAGCCATGGGGTTCAGTACGATTGAGTTCGGGGTACAGAAAAGCCAAAGGAACAGGGCGAACGGACTCTTGATGAGCCACCCAGATCATCAAGCGAATGATGAGCGGATTCTTCACCGCTCGGGTTCGCTCATGCTGGAGGCATCGTCCCGGCCTTCGGCGAACGCAATAACCCCTTCGCCGCAGATAAAAGCAAGCCGAATCCGGCCGTGGAGTGCATCCATAAACGACGTGCGGGGCGCCGGAGCGATCTTCGATCGCCGGCGCCCCGCACATCATGGAATATGACGTTATCCTGTTCGGATGTCGCGACCACCCTGCAGCTCATTGGATCGCCGGGGTGGTCGACCGTAATCTGGATCAGAATGGAAGGTCGTCGTCAGGCTGGAACGTGTAGTCGTCCCGCTTTCCAGAGTCAGCTGCCGCCGGTGCCGGTGAAGACATCGAATTCGACGGTGCCGAGGAGCCGAACGAGCCGCCTCCGTCCATGCCACGTCCGCTGAGCATCATCATCTCACGCGCCTTGATTTCCGTCGTATAGCGCGTGTTGCCGTCCTTGTCTTCCCACTGGCGGGTCTGAAGGGAGCCTTCGAAATACACTTGAGAGCCCTTTTTGAGGTACTCATTGCAAATCTCTGCCAGGCGAGCCCAAGCCACTACACTGTGCCACTCGGTCCGCTCGACCCACTCGCCCGATGAATCCTTGTAAGACTCATTGGTTGCCAGACGGATATTGCAAACCGCCGTGCCGGATCCCGTGTAGCGGAGCTCCGGGTCCTGTCCAAGATTACCTACGAGAATGACTTTGTTGATCCCACGTGCCATCAGTACACCTCCTGAATTGTCAATACGTTGTGTTCATGAGCCCCTGGCGATTCTATACGTGTCCGTCGATGAGTCCTTTCAGGCGTGCACCGACCTTTGGTGTGGCGATCGATTGACGACCCCACACCCTCTCTCACTTCGAAACCACCAGGAGATGCAAATGAATTGGGGAGTGAATGAAGGACTTCGTCCGCGCTCCCTTTTCATAGAGCCCGGGAAGTCCGGTTTGTAACTTCGTCGTCCAAGAAACGGCCCGGGAATGACACCCCTTTGTCACTCTGTCCATTGTCACTCTGTGTGTTGTCACTCTGTGCACGAAGGACGATGCATGACGATTCAGGGCATCCCGAGCTGCTCGAGGAACTCGACACCGATTCTACGCTTCGGCTGTTGAACGTTCATCGGAAGTTTTCCACAACTCCCATCGTCCCCGCCCGAATCCCATGTCAGAAAAGATCTACGATCCCGTTTTTACCGAGTCCGGTGAGCCTGTCGAGAAATGGGCGGATTTCGTGGCCATCGTGCGCCAGCTTCGTCGCGACTGCCCCTGGGATCGCGAGCAGACCCATGACAGCGTCAAGCACCTGCTGATTGAGGAGGCCTACGAAACGGTCGAGGCCATTGATGATGGCGACATGGGTCACTTGCGCAAGGAGTTGGGTGACATCCTCTTGCACGTCGTTTTTCATTCGGTCATGGCCGCAGAAACCGGTTCGTTTACGCTGCAGGATGTGATCGAGGCTGAGACGGAGAAGCTTGTTCGTCGTCATCCACACGTCTTCGGCGATACCAAAGTGGGCAGCGTCGATGACGTGCTCACCAACTGGGAAACGATCAAACTGCGGGAAGGTGAGAAGAAATCAGCCATGGAAGGCGTGCCGCGGCATCTACCGACACTGCTGAGAGCCTATCGTATTCAGGAAAAAGCAGCCGGGGTCGGGTTCGATTTCCCGTCGCCAGACGATGCGTGGGAGAAGGTCTCCGAAGAGCTGGACGAATTTCGTGAACTGGTTGCCAGCGATGCTTCGGCTGAGCGGCAGGAGGAAGAGCTGGGTGACCTGCTGTTCGCCATCGTCAATCACGCGCGGCTGAGCGGCATCAATCCCGAGAACGCGCTCGCACGGACGAATGCCAAGTTCATCCGGCGATTCCAGGGTGTGGAGCAGGCACTTGAAGAGGAGGGATCGTCACTCGTCGATGCGACCCTCGAAGAGATGGATGCCCATTGGAATCGCATTAAAAAAGAGGAGCAGGCCTGAATCCAGACCTGCTCCCCTGAAAATGTCCTCGCGTTCGTAATCGCCTAGTTGTCCGCAGGAAGGATCTCGACCGGCTGGAGGCGACCCTCATCGCGGTTCAGGAATTCCTCATAGAGGTCGATGTGGCGATTGTCGATGGGCACATTGAACCCGTCTATGAACAGCGCCAAGATATTGGTGCTCGTTTCGAACGGATCGCCATCTGACACGAACAAGTTGGCTTTCTTGCCGACTTCGATGGATCCGTAGTCATCGGAAATACCGAATACTTCTGCAGGTCCCAGGGTGACGGCACGAAGGGCTTCTTCCTTACCCAATCCGTAGGCGGCCGCAAAGCCGGCGTTGAATGGCAGGTTGCGGACGTTTTCCGATTCGCCAGAGCGAATGGCCACTTTCACGCCCGCCTCGGCCATCAAGCCCACGTTGGCATAGGCTCGGTCATACCGGTCTGAGGAGCGGGTTGGCGTAGCCAGTACCGGACCGACCAGAGCAGGAATGCCGGCAGCGGCCAGTTTGTCAGCCACCCGCCAGCCCTCGTTGACACCGCTGAAGATGACATTCGGCAATTCCCGTTCGGCCACCCAGTCGATCGCCTTTAGGATATCGTCGGCTGCATTGACCTTGATCATCAGCGCGACATCGCCACTGAGGACGGGTCGAAGCGCATCCATTTCCGGGGCATAGACGGGCATTTCCTTGCCGGTGGGGTCGGCTTCATAGGCGCTCACGATGCGATCGTAGAGCACGGCACGATCGAAGACCTCATTCAGCTTTGCCATGCCATTGCGATACATCAGCGCGCGACGATCCACTCCCTGCATCCAGGATGGACGTGCCCCGCGAGGGGCTTGAGGGAACTGGACAATCACCATCTGGGCGCCAGCAGACATCTGCTCGGCCGTGTAGCCATGCAGGTTGATGACCGCAGCGGTCCCAGGAAGCAGTCCGCCAGAAGGCTCAGAGACAACGGTTGTGACCCCACTCACTCTCGTGACGGGGATCGCCACCGCGTTTGGATTGACGGCCGTCAAAGCGGACATGTGAGGGGTTACATCCCCGATCTCATTGGTGTCGTTGGTTTCGGCCACGCTGCCGATCTCTACGAGTCCCAGCGACGTTCCTGAGTCGATCATACCCGGATAAACATGCAGTCCGGAGCCATCGATTACTTGAGCGCCCTGTGGAATGGCCACATCCGCGCCAACGGCAATGATTCGATCGCCTTCAATGACGACGGTGCCTTGCTCAATCGTTCCGTTGGCAACGGTTTCGATCTTCGCGTTGGTGATGGCATACGTGCCCTGACGTGCCCGGTCATCCTGTTGCTGCAGGAACAGACCCATCGCCAGAACAAATGTCATAAACAGATTCATGGTGCGTTGGGGTCTATCAGTTGTTCGGGGTGTGGTAGTAGAGCGTATGCAGATCGATGTCGGCTGCCGAGCGGAAGAAGCTCATCATGTCCGTTGCTTCGTCGTGAACGTGTGCATGGTCATGGCCGGTGATCTGCCCCTCGTACTGACCAACGCCGGTTGACGGGTTGATATCGACACGCATGTCATCCGGATCGTTTTGGCGGTCGAACACCTTCTCTCCGTCCACATAGGTGAGCACTGGGATCGTATACACCGATAGCGGGTGTCCCTCGAAAACAGCGACGTCACCGTCTTTCCCGATTTCGATGGAACCGACACGATCCTGGATACCCAACTGGATGGCTGGGTTGATGGTGATCATCGCGAGGGCCTCATCGTCGGTCAATCCACCGTACCGCTGCGACTTGGCCGCTTCGTGATACAGGTGACGGTTCAGCTCGGCGCTATCCGAGTTGACGGAAGTCAGGACACCGTTTCGGGCGAGAATGGCCGCATTGTAGGCCGTCGAGTAGTAGACTTCGAACTTGTAGGACCACCAGTCCGAAAACACGCTGGCAAACGCACCATATTCGGCGAGCTCGGGGGCCACTTTGAACGCTTCGTTGGCATGCTGGAAGGTGATGTTTGTCACACCATAGTCGTCCAGGACGCGAAGAAGCATCACGATCTCATCGGCGCGGTAGCTGTGGCAGTGTACCAGGATTTCGCCTCGAAGGATGTCTGCCATTACTTCAAGCCGCTCATTCCAGACAGGAGGGACGGCCCGAGGGTTGTTCTGGAGGTCTGCTTCGTACGCATCCCAGGCTTCCATGTACCGTTTTCCATTCTCGAATGCGCCACGCAGGACCTGTTCGACGCCCATGCGCGTGGCCGGAACGATAGCGCCCGTGCCGCCCGATGCGCGTCGCCCATGGACACGTGTCGGATTCTCTCCGAGTGCGAACTTGATCGTGCGAGGAGCGCCTTCGAATCGGATGTCATCCGGGTTGGTGGCTCCCCAGAGGTGTTTGATGGTCTCGTTCTGACCGCCAATCACGTTGGCTGAACCGTGCATGATGTGGGAGACGGTCACACCGCCTGCAGAGGCACGATAGATGCCCAGGCTGTAAGGGTTGGTGACGTCTTCCATCGACACTTCAGCCGTCACAGGGCTGGTCCCTTCGTTGACTGACGAAAGCGCAATATGCGCGTGAGCATCGATGATGCCGGGCATCACGAACTTTCCGGTGGCGTCAACCTCTTCGACTCCTCTCGGGGCCCGCAGGTTGGTACCGATTTCCGCAATGATTCCGTCGGAAATCAGGATGTCCGTGTCCTCAAGCGTACCGTTCGTGACGGTCAGGACGGTGGCGTTGCGAATCAGGACATCCTGGGCGTGGGAATCCTGCGCAACCAGCGCAGAACCAACCAAGACCGCCAGGATCGTGAGCAGCGTTGTTTTCATGATTGCGTTTCTCATCGATTTGCCCCGTTGTCATCTCCACCTCGCTCATTCGAGGCAGCAGGTTCATAGACGTGACCATTCACGAACACCATTGTGACTGAGGTGTCTTCGTCAAACACATCTCCGGTCGTCACTACCAGGTTGGCCATCTTGCCTGTGTCCAGCGAACCCACCAGACCATCGATGCCAAGGATACTGGCAGCATGGGTCGTCAGGGCTGCCAGCGCGGCATCGCTGGACAATCCATTCTCAATCATTTCCCTGAGATTGGCGTGGATGTTCTTGGCACTGACGCCCATGGAGGCGAATGCGAAGTCGACACCAGCGGCCTCATACATGGCCGCCATGCTTAAATAGCGGGCGCGGGACCAGAGCTGACGGGCTTCCAGGTTGCTCCGCTCGGCCTCTACATCACGGTAGGTGGCTGTTCTGGTGTCATCGTTGTACGAATCAAGGATTTGCTGCAGCGAGTCAGCCTGAATCTTGGCCGTCCATTGTGGCTTCTCCGGCAAATCCAGAGTCAGGACGGTTCGGCCACCACTCGCCGCCACTTTTTCGACCGTATCAAATCCTCCCTGGAGACCAGTCAGGATCATGTCGAAGCCCAGCTCTTCCTGGAGGGTCATGGCCCGATGGACTTCCAGCACCTCGTCGGTCCACACGACCACTGGTCGCTCGCCCGCGATGACCGGGAAGAAAGCTTCATGCACCTGGTCAAACGGAGGCTTGGGCAATCCACTCGGATCTTCGGCGTACATGGCTTCCAGTTTCATCCGGCGATCGGCTTCCCGATAGAGCTGACGGAATCGGGACATAATGGCCATCGGCGTTCCCGGGTAAACCCCCTGGGCGCCACGGAACTGAAAGAACATGGGCTGCATCCCTTGAAGGATCATCTCGGCGGCTTCAGTCCCGCCCAGCAATGCCAAGGTGGCTTGTCCGGGGAGCATACGCCCCCGTGGAGCTACGAGTGCGGCCGTGAATCCAGCGTTGCGCATGGCTTCAATCGCATCGTCGTCCGGGTCCAGTGCCGTACGCGCTGATTGCTCGGGTGTAATGCCTGCCCGCTCGTACGGTGGGTTGCTGCGATCAGGCACGGATTCAGGTTGTCCCTGATTGCGAGGCTCCGGGATGCCGACGTGAGACAGGGCATCAATGAATCCGGCATACACCGTGAGGCTGTCGCCATCAATGACGTGCGCGTCGTACGGAATGTCTACTCGTCGACCAACGTCGGTGATGACTCCATCCCGGAAGACAATCGTCCCGGACTCGATCACCTGACCAGGTGATTGCACGATGCGGGCGTTCTGGATGGCAACGACGTTTGACACCACAGGGATGTCAGGGCTGTTTTTCTGGGCGAATGCCTCATCGGGCACACTCCAGAGCCAGATGAAGGCCGCCAGAGCGGCGGCGATCAAACGGCGTCCTCGGGGAGAGGGCATGGGATTTCAGGACTGGTGAGCACGTCAACAGGGTGCCCAACATAGCGTCACCGGCCGATCCGAACAAGGCATCTCGCCCGATGCACGGCGGCTGTCAACGCGTCCCTGCGTTCGCTATGGACCGACGTTCGTCCCGGCGGAACGACTAGGCCTCTGCTGACCAGTCGTCCACCACTCCCAGAATGATGACATTGGCCGGAACGTCGTCCTTGTTCATCAACTGGCGAACAACGGATCCCTCGCGTGCGACAATTACCACGTCGTCCATGCCCGCCCCGTACCCTGGGTCAATGGCCAACATGTCCATCTCGCCTTCGAGATCTCCAAGGGTGTCGATGGGGTGGACAATCAGCAGTTTGCCGTCCTTGAAGGAAGGGGCTTTTCGTGAGGACACGATGGTGCCGGTCACTTTGCAAAGTTGCATGCCGTTGGGAAGGAATCAGACCTCGCGGTCCCGTGGGTGAGGGGGATCGATAGCGGAATCCGCGGTCGGCGCTTGGTGGTGGGTGATTCCATCAAGCTGAAGTCCTGTAAGGTGCGTCCGATTCATCCGATGCGCAAAGGTAGTGCACGACGCATCACCACACAGGGGAAATTTGTGACCGGGTGCTGCTCCGTGCATGCATCAGAAAATCCACGTGAGGGTGCACGAACGGAGAACCCTTCTGCCCGAGGTAGGCACAGATGTAGGCTCGGAATTGGACCGTAAGGAGGCACTCCAATTTGTGGATAAATACGTAGTTGAATTTCGGGACACATTCTTTATTATTTGGCCCCGCGAAAGGCACTCTCTCGCAGAAACGGCCTCCATGGCCTGCATTTCGCGTTTAGCCCCCGATCACTGACTCCCGATAAGGCATGTATCTGACGAAAGGCATCGACGCCATTGCGACGATTACCGAACTGCGGTCCAATACATCCGAGCTGCTGGAGTACGCCAAAGAGATTGAGCGAGGCATCCTGATCCAGAAGAACAATCAGCCCTACGCGGTGCTGATCAGCTGGGAGCTGTACGACAAACTCCTGGCCTCGGAAGGCAATCAGCCTGACGAGAAACCCTGGATGAAGAAAAAGAAGAAGTAGGCGACCTACTTGACGAGATGGGATAGTTCGTCCACGCGACGGACGATCGTTTCCCGATCCATGGTGCGATACTTCTCTGGTAGCAGCGCACGCGAAGTGCATTCGAGCACGGCGACGAGCGTCTGAAGCTCCACTTCCAACGGATAGGTTGGCGGCATGAAGTCGTCGACGACATCCTGAAGAACCCGCTGTGTCACTTTGCCTTTCGTTCGTCCATCGGAAGCCGCACGAAACTTGGCTCGCGTGAGAAGTGCTTCCATGTCGGCGCCTGAGAACGTTCGCTCACCGTTGAGCAAAGCATCCGGGACGTCCTTCATGTCGATCTCGACGCCCGTCTTCTTGAGCATGACCTCGAGCAGCTCCTCGCGCTCTTCGCGCGTGGACGGGTAGAAGAGGGCGATGTGCTCTTCAGCACGACCCTGTCGCTTCAAGTCAACCGGCATGTAATCCGGGCGGGCCGTCAGCAAGAACCAGATGACCTTGCCGCGATTCTTCGAGTTCGACATGAACTGCGCGATCTGTCCGAATACGCGCTTCGAAACCCCGGAGTCGCCACCGGCATCACGGTTGCCCAGGGCCGCGTCAGCTTCGTCAATCATCACGGCAACGGGCGTCATGGCCTGAAGCAATGTGAGAATCTTCTCCAGATTGGCTTCGGTCTGCCCCTGCCACTGGCTCCGGAAGTTCTTCAGCTTGACCATCGGCACACCGATGTCGCCGGCGAAGCACATGATGGTGAAGGTCTTTCCCGTTCCGACGGGTCCGGAAACGAGATATCCCATCGGCATGACATCCTGTCGCCCTGCTTTCAGAGCTTTGGCGGCGTCTCGAAGGTGGGCCTTGGCCTGTGCGTGGCCGGCGACCATGTCCAGGTTGAGGTCCGTCTCCATGAACTCCAGCATGCCGAACGCTTCGGCCTCGATGAAGTCCTTTTTCATGGCCGAGAGGGCATCGAACGTGAAGTCCGTATGGTTCTCAAGCACGTCGGCAATGATCGAGCGGAGCTGGATGAAGCCCAGTCCGGCCGTATTCGAGGCCAGCTGGTCTGCTTCGACCGTGGAATGTTGCTTCCATTCGCCCTCCAGACCGTCGAGGGAGTAGGAAACGAATTCATGGCGAGCCGTTTCGTCGGGAATCGGGATCTGGATTTCCGCGGTGTACGGGCTTTGGACGACCTGCTGATTCAGCTCGCTCAGATTCTGCGCGACGAGCGTTACGGTGAAGTCGCTGTCCAGGAACAGCGGGTCGTGTGCCCACTTCTGCAGGAAGACCAGCGTGTTGCGGTCCTCGGCGGAATACATCGAGGCTTCCGCCATCGGAATGACGGTTTCAGCATAGTCGATGATGCACGCGATCCGTTTTCCCTCTCCGAGGCGGAGACGGAAATAGTTCTCCAGAACGGAGAGGACGCGGACCGGGTCTTTCGGAAGCTTCTTGGCGTAGTCCGTTCCGAAAATGGTGTCGTATCCAGACAGCGCGCGGTTGAAGTCTTTTTGCGATGCCTTATCGGCAAAATGAATGCCGGACGAGCGATCGTAAAAGAGTACGATGTCCCGTGCGGCGAACAGCTCCTGCAGCAAGAAGTCATGCAGGGAGATGTAGATTCGATTGCCATCAACGTCTTCAGTGGGCACCAGATCGCGGACATTTCCATACAGGATGAACTGCGTCAGCGTCTTGGTGAAATACTTCCGGGCGTATTCCTTGGCCCACTCCGGATAGTGCGAGGTGTACTTCTCCAGCAGGCTGGGGCCAGCCGGTGAGGGCACATCGATTGAGACTGACTCAGGAACGCTGTCTCCCGACTCGTCTGGTACGATTTCGTCTTCTGCGTGATCGTCGCCATCCGCATCGGTGGCTTGTTCCGCAGCCTGGTCTTCGTCCACGGTCGGCGTTTCGGCGGCAGAGGCGCTGGTCGTGTCCTGCTCAGAGGTCTCGTCGACGCTGGTTTCTTCTACCTGCGTCTCTTCGCTTTCGGGCTTCTTCGCCATCGTCGTTCCGTTGAGTTGGGGAGCCGGGTGGGGGGGAGCGGGCCGTGCGATGCGCCCGCGCCACAAGAAACGACTTTCCTACGGTCCGGGTCCAGCCCGGTTGCGATTGATCAAGCGCTCCAGACGCTCACGTTTTCAGGTTTGGATTGCCTCAAAGCATTGCGTCCCACGATTGATACAATAAAGAGTGGGTACAAAAAACGGCGGGCCGCCCATCGGGCGGCCCGCCGCATCAAATCGCTGATCGTTCAGATATGGTTGAACGTCGGGCGATCGTCGGACGTCAGGTGTTGCCGTATGACAGACGATCGCCCAGCATCAGTCGTTCGTCAATCGTTAGGCGATCGTGACTGAGTCATCGAGGTAGACATCCTGAATCGCGTTCAGGATACCCACGCCTTCGCCCATTGGGCGCTGGAAGGCTTTGCGACCCGAAATAAGTCCCATACCGCCAGCACGTTTGTTGATGACGGCCGTCTTGACCGCCTGCTGCAGATCATTGCTGCCCGAGGCACCACCAGAGTTGATCAGGCCGGCACGACCCATGTAGCCGTTGGCTACCTGGTAGCGGGTCAGATCGATCGGGTGATCGGTGGCCAATTCCGTGTAGATCCGCTCGTCCAGCTTGCCGTACGAGGAATCGCCCGAGTTGAGGGCCTTGTAGCCACCGTTTGAGGTTGGCTGTTTCTGCTTGAGGATGTCGGCCTCGATCGTGGCACCGATGTGGTTGGCCTGACCCGTAAGGTCCGCACTGGCTTCGTGGTTGACGCCGTCGACCTTGAAGCCTGAGTTTCGCATGTAGCACCACAGGATGGTGAACATGCCCATTTCGTGGGCCATGGCGAACATCTCGCTGACTTCCTCGAGCTGGCGATTGGATTCGTCCGAGCCAAAGTAAATGGTAGCGCCGACACCGACACAACCCATATTCCAGGCCTCCTCGATGCGAGAGAAGATGATTTGGTCAAAGGTGTTCGGATAGGTCAGAAGCTCGTTGTGGTTGAACTTCAAGATCATCGGGATCTTGTGGGCATACTTGCGAGCCACTGCACCGAGCACGCCATACGTTGAAGCAACGCCGTTACAACCGCCTTCAATGGCCAACTCAACGATGTTGGCCGGATCAAAGTAGGCCGGGTTCTTGGCGAACGAGGCACCACCGGAGTGCTCAATTCCCTGGTCAACCGGCAGGATGGATACATATCCAGTGCCGCCCAGTCGGCCCGTTCCGTAGAGGCGCTGCAGGTTGTTCAGCGTCGGGATGTTGCGGTCCGAGTGCATCCAGATGCGATCCACGAAATCGGGTCCCGGCAGATGGAGATGGGACTTGTCGATTGTCGTGCTTTTGTGATCAAGCAGGAAGGACGCTTCGTCGGCCAGGATGTCAGCGACGTTCGTATTGGAAGTGTCGGCCATTGGATCAGATCGGATAAAGGTTCAGGACCGGGGCGAACAAGTGGATGTTAGGACTCAGCGCCACGATGGACAACCCTGCATCGGGCTGGAATCGCTTCCGGATCCTTGAAGAAGGCGGGAATCCGGGAGCCAAACCAAGCCGAATACATCAAGCCCCGTGCCCCCAATCCAGTCAGGACCCAGATATTGGATCCGGGCTGCAGTGGACCAACCATCGGCAGCCGCACTCCGGGGACATTGACCCGGACGCCCACGCGCGACTCGAGCACTTCAGCCCCCTGGAGGGACGGGATCGTCTTTGAAGCCCTCTCCAACAGCGACTGCTCAGCTTCTTGAGTGGGGGCGAGAGAATCGTAATCGCGTTCGAACGTGGATCCCACCCAGAGACCGTCATTCCCATCGTCGATGATGTAGGCCCACGAGGATATGGCTGGCAACGGATCAGGTAAACCATCCGGCCTACGAACGCGGATGATCTGTCCCTTGATGCCCTCGATCCTCAGCGTTCGTGTGAGTGGATGATCGAGCATTCCACGACCCATGCAAAGCAGCATGCGCGCGGCCACGAAAGAGCCGAGACTGGTCCCCAACGTCACGCCTCGCTCGTTCTCGACTACGGTCCAGTCGGGTGCGATTTCGAGGGTGGGTACATCCGATAGCCACCGTGCGACGGTATCACCGAGATTCGCGGATGCACCACGTTTCACCTTCAAAAGCCCGAATTCCGTGTTCAACCAGGCAAGAGACGGGTCAACGTGATCCGATTCGATGAACAGGCCGAGGTCGGGGTGATCGGATGCTTGTCGTTTGAATGAGGCAGCCTGTTCACCATCTCTGGCCGGTCTGACCAGCGCGAACCCTCCTTCTTCTGCATCGGGTGATGTTTCGATCCCCATGGACGTCAAGGCGTCGAGTGCCGCACGGCACTCCCAGACGGGACGCCCTTTACGGGCCATCATGGGGTTGGCCAATCCACCGCCGATTCCCGAGGCCCCAGAGGCCTTCGGGCCGATATCTAGAATCAGGACGCTCTGACCGGCACGTCGCAGGTGCCACGCCGATGCAGCACCCGCCAGGCCGGCTCCAACAATGATGGTGTCGAATTCCTTATTCAAGAACGTGACGGTATCAGGTGAGGTGGGGTCCATGAATTAGAAAGGTATCCGTGTCGCGAGGCGCACTCCAGGCGGTTGGCAACCATACGGGAAGCTATCTTTCGAAGGTCCTGCAGTCGGGACGGCGAAAGCTATCCTGACTGGCATCTGAAACCAAGTCGGGTCGTGACAACCGCAGAAGTCATTTCGGCTACTCGGGGTCCATCCCGTCCGAAGCAGCATGTCGCAATCCTACCCCTCTTCGGCCTCACATCCGATCGTTGTGGTGGGCGGGGGAGTCATAGGGCTTTCCATCGCCTGGAGATTGGTTCGCCGTGGCGAATCCGTTGTCATACTGGAACGGGACACGGTTGGACAATCAGCCAGCCGTGCGGCCGCCGGCATGCTGGCTGCCGCTGCGGAAGTTGGCTTCGAGGAGCCTGAGCTGTACGACCTTTGCCGGGCATCCTTGCAAGAGTGGCCAGGATTCGCTGCCGAACTGGAATCCGAGTCAGGCGCGGCCCTGGACTATCGCAGTTTTGGCACCCTGGTAGTGGCCGACGATCGGGACGCTGCGGAAGCGCTACGTCGAGGTTACCGGTTCCAGAAAGAGCAGGGTTATCCGGTCACCTGGCTGGATGGGGCTGAGGCGCTGGAGGTGGAGCCGATGCTTTCGCCGCGAATTGTGGCAGCGGTAAGCGTCCCTGAAGATCACGCGGTCGACAACCGGGCATTGACGCAAGCGCTGGCCACAGCGGTTCGACAAGGAGGAGGCGTCATCCGTGAAGGCGTGAATGTAATCGGCATGGACGCCGATCCGCCTACACCAATTGTTCAGTTCGTCAACCCGGCAACGGGAGAGACCGAACAGATTGAGGCCTCGCGCATCGTGGTGGCGGCGGGGGCGTGGACATCAGCGCTGTCGGGCTGGCCTTCAGGTAATGGTCCCTCCATTCGTCCGGTCAAAGGACAGATCCTGGAGCTCAAGACCCGTGCACCGTTCGATTTGCGTCACGTGGTTCGCGGTCCGCACGCGTACCTCGTGCCGAGGTCAGATGGTCGCCTGATCGTAGGAGCGACCAGCGAAGAGATGGGATTTGACGGACGCATGACGGTTGGCGGGGTTTACGCCGTCATGGATGGCGCGTGGGAAATCGTGCCGGGCATCCTCGATCAGGACCTGCTCTCCATCGACGTGGGCTTCCGTCCGGCCAGCGTTGATCATCAACCGATCATTGGATTCACGTCCAATCCGCGGATCTTTATCGCCACGGGGCATTACCGACATGGTATCGTATTATCCGTAATCACGGCGCTGGCGGCCGAACGGATGCTCGTCGATGAGGAGATCGAGCCACGCGTTGCCGCGTTTGCCCCCGATCGATTCTGAAGCGGGATCCTGTCGGGATTGACAACCACCTTTATCGGCGCCTTCGACTTGTGCGTCCTTCATACGCTTCTCCATGAGCGAATCCATCATCCAGATCAACGGAATGGAGGCGACGCTGCCCTTGCCGGCGTCCCTCGCAGACGTCCTTCGCAAGGAAGGCATTGATCCAGAGGAGGCTCGGGGGGTCGCCGTGGCAGTGAACGAGCGCATCGTGCGGCGTCATGACTGGGCCGAGAAACGCATTGATACGGGAGACGCCATCGAAATTGTCACCGCTCGCCAGGGCGGGTGATTTGACCAGGATATGCTGAGAGCAGGAAATGCAGGCATCGAAATCGACGACAGCACAAAACGGCAATGAGCAACCGTGCGGCGATCCGCTGGTGATCGGCGATCTGACGTTGCAATCCCGGCTGCTGTTGGGCACATCGGGTTATCCCAATATGCAGGTGCTTCTGGAGTCGATCGCGGCTTCGGGGACGGAGTTGATCACGGTTGCCATCCGCCGCATCAACTTGGCGGATGACCAGGAAGCTGGATTCCTGTCTACCATCCGATCTTTGCCGGTATCCTTGCTTCCAAACACAGCAGGTTGCTACACGGCAAAAGAAGCTGTCCTGGTGGCTGAATTGGCCCGCGAAGCTCTTGAGACCAACCTCATCAAGCTTGAAGTCATCGGAGATGATGAAACCTTGATGCCGGACGCCGAGCAGCTTCTCAAAGCGGCCTCAGAGCTCGTGATGGAAGGGTTCACGGTCATGGCCTACGCCAACGATGATCCGATCACGTGCCGAAAATTGGCAGATATCGGCTGTGCTGCGGTCATGCCGCTGGCTTCCCCGATCGGTAGCGGGATGGGTTTGGTCAATCCCTACAACTTGCAGCTTATCCGGGAACTCTTGCCCGATATCCCGTTGCTGGTCGATGCCGGAATCGGAACGGCAAGCGATGCTGCGCTGGCGATGGAGCTGGGCTATGACGGAATCCTGCTGAATACTGCGGTCTCGAAAGCCGAGCATCCGGTTCAGATGGCAGCGGCCATGCGTCATGCCGTAATGGGTGGACGACTGGCCCATCAAGCGGGACGTATTCCGCGTCGGTTCTATGCACAGGCCTCGTCGCCAATGCAAGGACGCGTAGGTCAGTAGGTCGGTCGAAATGGGAGCGGATCGAAGTTTGCCTTCGCTGGTATTGATTGCTGATGGGTTCACCCGTCCGGGTATCGATCAGCGCATTGTGCAGGCCGTACGCTACGGAGTGTCCTGGGTGATTCTGAGAGATCAAGGGGCCCGTCCAGACATCATTGAGCTGAGTGCCGGGCTGTTGGTGCAGCGCATGCGCAAGGTGATGCCAGAAGTCATCATTGGTCTGAACGGGCCTGAGCCCATCGCCAGGCGACTTGAAGTCGGGTGGCACCGCACGTCGCACGTTCCGTTTGCGGGAGAGGCATCGGGAGGGACGAATCAGGGGAGACGAGGTCAACGGATGCTTGAAGGTCGCAGCACGCATAACCCGGAAGAGGTTCGCCGAGCCGTAGACGAAGGGATGGACTACGTCTTATTCGGGCACGTCCATGCGACCGCATCCCATCGGGGCGAACCACCGCGAGGACTTTCTGCATTGAGAGAAGCCGTGGAAGCAGCTGGAACGATGCCCGTTATTGCATTAGGCGGCATTACACCAGCGTTGGTCAACGGGTGCTTGGAAGCCGGTGCGCGAGGAGTGGCGGTGCTGTCCGGGTTGATGCAGGCACCTAACCTGTTCCAGGCCGTTGATGCGTACACCAAACCGCTCATCCAACCACCTCCCAGCGAATAGCATGTCCATACCCGTCTCATTGACCATCGCCGGCAGCGATTCAGGGGGAGGAGCCGGCATCCAGGCTGATATCAAGGCGATGCAGGCGCAGGGTACATTTGCAGCGTCTGTCATCACGGCCATCACCGCTCAGAACACAGTGGCCGTCACGGACGCTTTTGAACTGCCACTCTCCTTGATCCGGAGTCAGATCGAAGCGGTCATGACTGATCTGCCCGTGGCGGCGACCAAAACCGGGATGCTCTCGTCTATCGGTATCATTGAGACGGTCGCAGCAGCCGTTACTGACTTCGGAATCGATACACTCGTGGTGGACCCGGTCATGATCTCCAAAAGCGGATTCTCCCTGTTGAAGGAAGATGCCGTGGAAGCACTTGTTGCGGAGATGCTTCCTCGAGCCACGATCTGTACGCCGAACGCGCACGAGGCGGCGCGATTGGTCGGCGGCACGATTCTGACGGAGTCGGACGCCGTCGAAGCGGCACGAGCCATCCATGCCTTGGGCCCGTCCGCGGTTCTGGTGAAAGGCGGTCATCTGGATGACGAGCCGGATGCGGTAGATATCCTGTTTGATGGGAGCGAAGTACACGTCATGCGATCTCCTCGTATTGATACGCCGCATACGCACGGAACGGGCTGTACCTATGCAGCGGCAATTGCTGCCCGGTTGGCTCTGGGAGATGGGGTGGCAGGTGCCGTCAGGACCGCTCATGACTACGTCCACGAAGCCATCAAGGCCGGACTGCCCATTGGCAATGGACACGGCCCGACAGATCATTTCTATTTCCTTCGCGGATAGTCAGCCCCGATCAAAAATATCCAGCTGGCGTCTCTTGGCTTTACGTGTCCAAAAAGGCTCCTCAGCAGCGCTGAGGGGCCTTTTTTTAATGGTTGCACTGGAAATGTGAACGCTTGACGCAACCGGCGTGAAGGTTCACTGAACCAGATGTGACGAAAGTGTTACGGCTGTAACCCGGTCCAACTTTCTCGAACAGACCCCGTACTGCTTTCAAAACGGCGGCTTCACCCGGCCACCAATCATCCACATTCCGAATCGATCGATTCAAACCAGAACAATCATGTCACGCTCTTTTCTCGTAGGAAAATTCCTTCCGGCCTACGGTGGCAAATTCGGTCGCATGCCCAAGCGGGAAATGTCGGCTGAAGGTCTTTCCGATGAGGCCCTCAAACAGCGTTTTACCGAACGCGGCACGAAGTACGTTCGTCGCAGCCGCGAGTATCTCGTCATGGGTCAGATCGGCATGGTGATCGCATTGCTGATGACGACCGGAGCATTCCGCGTCAGCTTGACGGGCGGAGAGAAGCTGGAGTTTGTCATGCCCGACCAGGAGATCGTCCAGATGGAAGAGATCATGCAGACGGCTCAGATCGAGAAGCCACCACCACCACCGCGTCCGCCGATCCCGGTGGAAGTGCCGAACGATGAGATCCTGGAAGACATCGACCTGGACCTGGATGTATCGCTCGATCTCGACGAGGTCATCGTGGATCTGCCCCCACCGCCGGCTGAGCCCGCGGAAGAAGAGGAAGAAGAAATCTTCCTGATCGTGGAGAAAGCCCCGGAAATCGTGGGTGGTCTCAGCGAGCTGTACAAGTACGTTTCCTACCCTGAAGTGGCCCGCAAGGCAGGTATCGAAGGGGTGGTCGTCGTGCAAATCATCGTCATGCCGGACGGAACGGCTGCTGAGCCTACTGTCATTCGCGGCGTGCATGAACTACTCGACAAAGAGGCTGTCCAGGGCGTCATGAAGCTGTCCTTCAAGCCTGGTATGCAGCGTTCGCGTGCCGTACCGGTCTACATGTCGATTCCGGTCCGTTTCGAACTGAATTGACGTGACCGGCCTGAATTGATCTAAACAGGTCCGACCTGGCTTGTCTTCGGCTATCGACGGGCAGTCCTGATCGCAGGTTCTGCATTCAGGATGGCATCTCAGCCTGTCCCTTTGCATCTTGCGCGGCATGGCCACGCTACGAAGGGAACTGACGACTTTTGATGGGATCGCCCTGCTGATCGGGATCACGATCGGTTCGGGCATCTATTCCACGCCGTACCTCATTGCAGGGTACTTCCCCGACTTCGCCGCGACGATCATCACATGGATGATCGTCGCGGCGTTTGTCATGATGGGGGGGCTGATATATGCCGAGCTCGGTACACGCCTGCCCGACACGGGTGGCGAGTACAGCTACATGACCCGCGCCTATGGTCCTTTTGCCGGATTCATGTTCGGTTGGGCACAGCTGTTCATCATCCGGACCAGTCCGGCCGCCGGGTTGGCGATCATCGCCACGGACTATATCGGGTACTTCACGCCACTTGATGGCTGGAACCACACACTGGTTGCCCTCTCCATCATCGCACTGTTGGGCCTGTTCAATTATGCAGGGCTCCGATGGTCGGCACTATTCAATCGGGTCACTTCGGCGGCCAAAGTGTTCGGATTGCTGGCCTTTGTTGCACTCTTTCTTTTCCTGCTGGGCGGGTCGGAAAGCCAGCTGGGTTCGTCTGCACCTCCGCTACAGGAGATCGGGTTCTTTGGTAACCTGATCCCGGCGCTCATGCTGATCGTGTTCACCCACACCGGATTCGATCGCGTGGGCTATGTGGCCGGGGAGATGACCAATCCGCGCAAGATCATTCCGCGCAGCATGGTCATTGGCCTGAGCATCATCATCTTCATCTACGTGGCGATGATCACCATCTACTATTTCGTGATGGGGGTCGAAGGGCTGCGAGCAACCACTACGCCTGCGGCAGACGTCGCCGGCATGATGATTGGCTCGGCAGGTGCTGCAGTCGTCGCCGTATTGGCCATTGTATCGGCGGTGTCGAGTATCAATGGCACCATGCTCTCGTCATCACGCGTGTATTACGCGATGGCACGGGACGGGCTCTTTTTCAAGTCGCTCGACTATGTCCACGAGCGCTTTCGCACGCCCACACGTGCCATCCTGGCCCACTGTGTCTGGGGAGGTGTGATCCTGATCGTGCGCGGTTCTTTCGAGGATATCGCAGCAGGAATGGTGTTCGCCATCCTGATTTTCTACACCATGACCACGCTGGCGCTATTCAAGTTCAGGCGGGATGGAGTGGGCGAAGAGCCTGAGGTGCAAGCGCAACACGAAGGAGGCATTTATCGCGTCCCGTTCTATCCCTGGCTACCAGGTCTGTATCTGGTCGGTGTATTCGGTCTGCTGGTCTTCCGAGCGATTTTCGAGTGGCAGAATTCCCTGATTGACCTTGCCTTCCTGCTGACCGGCCTGCCCGTTTCATTCATCTGGCTTCGAAAGCGGAAGAACGCTTCCACCGCAACCGACTGACGCCATGCTGCAGACGTTTGACGAGCGCAATCGGGACCTGAAAATCTGGATCAACGGCGATCTGGTTCACCGCGACCAGGCAGGCATCAGTCCGTTTGATTCGGCGGTCCAGGGTGGCGACGCCGTGTGGGAAGGCCTGCGCCTCTACGACGGTAAGATCTTCAAGCTCATCGAGCACTTGCAGCGGCTTGAAGGGTCGGCCAAGGCACTGGCATTCACGGACATTCCTGATTTGGATGCGCTCATTGACGCCATCCGCCAAACGCTACGCGCCAATGACATGCGCGATGGCGTTCACATCCGGCTGACGCTGACGCGCGGAGTTAAAATCACATCCGGGATGGATCCCCGTCTTAATCAATCCGGGTCCACCTTGATCGTCCTTCCGGAATACAAGCCGCCTGTCTATCGGAAAGACGGATTGACGTTCATTACGGCGTCCGTTCGGCGCTTTCCTCCGGATTGTCTGGATCCCAAGATCCACCACAACAATCTGATTCAGTCCATCCTGGCCAAGATTGAGGCGAATGCTGCTGGTGCTGATCAGGCCCTCATGTTGGATCGCGAAGGGTTCATTGCGGAAGCGCATGGAACGCATGTGTTCATCGTCAAACACGGTTGTGTGTTCACATCTGCTGCCGATGCCTGCCCTGAGGGCATCACGCGAGAAACCGTCCTGGAATTGTGCGAGCGAAACGGGATCCCGGCGCACGTGGGGCGTATATCCACGACGGATGCGTACCGCGCTGACGAGATGTTCTGCTCGGGGACCATGGGCGAATTAGCGCCCGTTACCAAGCTGGACGGACGCGTGATCGGCGATGGCCAACCGGGTCCCATGACCCGACGCCTGAGTGACCTTTTCCAGGAGGAGACGCGGCTATCCGGTTACCGCATTCTTGATTGAATGAGCTGATTGCCCATCCTTGTCGGATCCCCTTTTGAATCGTCCCTCTTTTTCCTCGTTTCCTGTCAGATTCGCGCAGATCCCCGCTGTATTTCTGATCGCACTGCTCGCGGGCGCTTTGGCTCCGTCGTTGAGGGCCCAAAGCCTTCAGGCAGCTGCTGACACGGTTGTTGTTTCGTCTTCCGCATCCTCGGTCATCGCTTCCAGCGCCTTGCTGGCGAATGACCTGGTTGGCCCCGATTCCATTCAGGTGATCCTGGTGAGCGGTCCTTCAAACGGGACGCTCCAGCAGACCGCAGATGGAAACTTCATGTATGTGCCGAACAATGGCTTCGCGGGAGAGGATGGGTTCACGTATCGCCTTCAGACCATTCCTCTTCAGCGGTTGACTGTCGCCCCGAGTACCTCATCGCTTTCCTTTGACGCCACATTGACGACGGATTTGGGGCCGGCTTCAGACCAGGAGACCATTCCCGTCGTGGGGGAGATTGTGGTTGATTTGGGAGCGGATGCTGTGCGAATCGACTCGGTGCACGTCACGGATCTGCAACTCAGGAATGAGGGCGATCACAGCCTTCGATTCGACTATGGGCTGCTCCTGGGGTCCATCCGAATCGAGGCACCGGCAGATTCCATCTCGTTGGCCATGCTGCGAGCTGGGGAGACGGTCCCCACTTCTGGATTGCTCAACAGCTTCGAGCAGCCCGGTAATGACATCAATATCACGGTCTCGGCGTCGTTGGAAGGGACGGGCATTCTCAGCTCGCAGGTGCCGTCGGGAACGGAAAGGTTGGAGACGCAGACCACGGAGTCGATCGGCGGGTCGGCCATCGTTTCTGGTGGAAACGTGCTGTTGCTGCTCAACGTGAATTCGTCATACACCTTCGATCTCGAGGGTAATGCGGTGGAGCTGGCTCTCGAAGGGGCGTTGCAAGCGAGTGGACCATTCCAGGCCGCCGAGGTATCAAACGAAGTGTCTGTCGTCATTCAGGTGGTATCAGGTGCCGACGTGGACGATATGCCAAACGTTCGTGATGTGCGCCTCGATGTTTATCCCAATCCGGCGATTGATCACGTGACCGTCCAATGGCGGCTACCATCCGGCCATTCTTCCAACGGTGCTGAGTTTCGAGTATTCGACCTTCTGGGACGGGAGGTAGCGACGTGGAGTACGGAGTCCTGGTTGCCGGAAGGCCAGAAGCGGATGGATGCATCGTCGTGGGCATCAGGCGTTTATGTTGTCCAGATCCTGACACAAGAAGGGCGATCGCAGCGGATAATTGTTCGGCAATAGCCCGAACTGCCTCGCACGTTCGGTTTCATTCTGCTACATTGGCGTGCTTTTGCTGATTGCCAGCAATGATCCCGCAAACCCAACCCACCTTTTGTCATGAGAAAAACAGCCTTATACCTGGCCGTGATGGCATTCATGGTGTTCACCGCCCCCGCCGTGCTGGCTCAGGGTTTTGGTGGCGCTCTTGCCGTATCCGGTTCAGATATCCTCGTCGGTGAAACCGGCAATAGTCAGTATCCCGGTGCCGTTTATGTCTTCAATAAATCGGCAGACGGCACCTGGACAGAGACCGCGCAGATTGCAGCGCCTGATGGAGGTGAAACCGGCGACGGGTTTGGAAACGCTCTTGCTTCGAATGGCTGGCATCTCGTTGTCGGTGCAGCTCGCAGCAACGAAACCTACGTGTTTGCGCGCCAGGACGACGGTAGCTGGGATGCTGGAATACTTCTGACCGCTGACGACCTTGGCGACGAGGATGCGTTTGGTTCGCGTGTTGCGGTCGGAGATGGCTTCGTGGCTGTAGCTGCGACCGGCCAAGGCGAGAACGCCGGAGCGGTGTACGTCTTTACGATGTCTGACGATGGTTGGACGATGGCGGCCAAGTTGGCACCTGAAGGCCTTGCAGCTGGCGCCTACTTCGGCGCAGCCATGGCTGTCGAGGGCGATCGACTGGTAGTGGGCGCTCCAGCCCGGATGAGCGCATTCGCTCGAAGAGGACAGGAGTTCACACAGGTTGGTTCTGCCTACGTCTACCGCCGTGGACACGATGGTGAGTGGGCAGAAATTTCTCAGGTGAGCCCGATGGCCGTGTCTGAAGGCGGCGGATATGGCGCTTCCCTGGCATTGAACGGTGCTCACCTGGCCGTTGGCGCACCCTATGACAACGGTTCCGTTGGCAGCGTTTCGCTGTACGAGTGGGACGCGGATTCGGACGCTTATCAACCGGTTACCAAGCTGGCTCCATTCATGTCCACCCCGGGTACCCAGTTTGGTTCATTCGTAACCGTTGATGAGTACGGCGTGTTTGTCGGTGCGCCCGGCCACGAGCGTGGACAGGGTGCGACCTACTACTTCACGGCTTCACCTGATGGTGGATTTGTTGACGCCATGGTTTCTGGCGCTGAAAGCACGTCCGGACGCGCTTCATATGGTTCCGGTCTGGCCGCTGGCGGTCAGGTTGCCGTCATCGGTGCACCTGGACAGGATGGTCGCGCGGGAGCCGCTGTCGTCTGGGAAATGGCCGCGGAAGGTGGATGGGTCGAGTCCAACATGATCATCAATGACATGAAAGGGCTGCCGTCATTCTCTGGCGAAACGGTCGAGTGCGAAGATGGAATGGCTGCCGGATTCGAGTGCGGCAACATCGAGATCACATCCTACATGAACATGAAAGACCTGGGTGCCAATCGCGGTACCATGGTCAACGACATCTGGGGATGGACCGATCCGGACACGGACAAGGAATATGCCATCGTAGGTCGCTCGGATGGAACGTCGTTTGTCGACGTCACCAACCCGAACATGCCGGTCCTCCTCGGCACGCTGCCGATGACCGAGGGCGCACGGGCTGCGGCCTGGCGCGACATGAAGGTGTACAACAATCACACCTATATCGTCGCTGATGGCTCAGGACAGCATGGCTTGCAGGTATTCGACCTGACGCGTCTGCGCGAGCTGGATGGCAGCAATCCACCAGTCATGGAGCCTGACTACCTCTATACGGATATCGCTTCCGCCCACAACATTGTCATCAACGAGGAAACAGGCATTGCTTACTCGGTGGGTGGCAGCTCAGGCGGAATCACCTGCGGTGGTGGTCTGCACATGCTGGATCTGAACAAGGATCCGAAGAAGCCTGAGTTCGTCGGTTGCTTTGCCGATCCGGCAACGGGTCGTCGCGGTACAGGGTACTCGCACGACGCCCAGTGCGTGACCTACGCGGGTCCGGATACCGAGCACGCTGGTAAGGAAATCTGCCTCGGTTCGAATGAGACGGCGCTTTCGATTGCCGATGTCACGGACAAGGATGATCCGGTTGCCATCTCGATGGTCGTATACCCGAACGTGGCTTACGCCCACCAGGGATGGCTCTCAGAAGACCACGAGTACTTCTACATGAACGATGAAGGCGATGAGCCGCAGGGTCTCGTCGACGGGACGCGCACCCTCGTCTGGGATGTCCGTGATCTGGACGAGCCTGTGCTGGTCACCGAGTTCATCCAGCAGACCACGACGACCGACCACAACCTGTACATCAAGGACAATCTGATGTACCAGTCGAACTACGGCTCGGGCCTGCGCATCATCGACATCACCGATCGTGCAAACCCGGTTGAAGTCGGATTCCTCGTCACTCACCAGGGTGGTGGAGGCTCCTGGAGCAACTACCCTTACTTCAAGAGCGGCGTGATTGCTGTGACGGATATGGGTGCCGGACTCTTCATGGTCCGCAAGAAGGATCCGGAGATGTAGGGTCGTTCCGCTGTCAGGCGCCGAGTCTGACTGCATCTTTCTGATTGCAAGCGTATTCGGGGCGCGGGCGACGAAAGTCGCCCGCGCCCTTTTCGTTGGATCCGGGTAGGATTCTCCCCGACACGGCTGTGGGAAGGCGCTGTACACGCCGCGGCAGGGATGGCTGTCCGTGTTGCGTACCAGGATTCCGTCCATTGCAGGTCATGTTCTGCGCTGATTGGACTATTCGGCGCATTCCATTCTCATCAAACCCCAGCCCGTCATGAACGGAAAACGCTTCTGGTCCCTGACCCTCCTGTTCGCCCTGATCACGCTCCCCGCCTTTGGACAGGCTGGCAAGTTTGACAACGGCAAGATGTGGACCTTCGACTATCCGCCCACTGAGCACATTACCTCCACGTATGGCTTCACGCCCGATGCTGCGTGGTTCGAGAAAGCACGCCTGGGCGCGCTTCGACTGCCAAACTGTACGGCCAGCTTTGTTTCTCCGTACGGTCTGGTGATGACGAATCATCACTGCGCTCGCGGATCAGTCGCTCAAGTCGCCATGGAAGGGGAAACGCTGCTCGATGATGGATTCATGGCGGCCGATCTGGCGGATGAACGACCCATTCCGGGACTGTACGTCGATCAATTGATCGCCATCGAAGACGTCACGGACGAGGTTTTTGCCGCGTTGGACGGCGCCGAAACGGACGCTGAAAAAGCCGCGGCCCGACAGGAAGCGATTGCCGGGGCTCAAGCCCGGATTGAGGAAGGTCTTGGCGACGGCCATGTCGTTCAGATCATCAATCTGTATAACGGTGGTCGCTATTCGGCGTACACGTTCCGTCGCTTTGACGACATGCGTCTGGTCATGGCGCCTGAGCTGCAGCTGGGTTACTTCGGTGGCGACACGGACAACTTCACCTACCCCCGCTACGCGCTCGACATGACATTCCTTCGTGTCTACGTCGATGATGCGCCATACGAGCCGGACCACTATTTCGAGTGGAGTCCGACTGGTCTGGAAGAAGGCGATGCTGTTTTCGTCGTGGGAAACCCTGGTTCGACGCTCCGTCTGGAAACGGTCGCTCAGCTTGAATTCCGTCGGGACATCCAGGAGAAATTCCTTCTGGAGATTCTGAATTCCCGTATTGCCGCGCTGGAAGCCTACTACGACGAGAATCCATCCGATGGACTGCGCAATCAGATCTTCGGTCTGAAGAATGCCCAGAAGCTGTACGGCGGCCGCGTCAAGGGTCTCAATGATCCCATGATCATGGCCAAGCGGAATGACACGGAGCAGACCTTCCTGGCCGATCTGGAGGCCAAGTATGGAGGACAGCTGACGACAGACGTGCCGCAGCCGTATTCGACCATCATTTCTGATCTGGCTGACATTCAGTCGCAGAAGCGAGAGTATGCCGCCGAGTATGGCGCCTTCCTGTCGTTCTTCCCGAACTCCAGTCTCGCATCGCCGACGATGCAACGCGCTGCAGCCGCTTTGCAGCTAATCAATGCCCGGGAAAGTGGCGGGAATGTGGCCACCTATGAAAACGCGCTGCGCAGCGTGCCCGCCAAGGACGAAGGCATTGACCGGCGCTTCTTCGAAGCCCGCCTTCGCGATTTCGTGATGTACATGGGTGAACAGGGCATGTTGGCCGAGATGGATGCATCTGCCGTCACAGAAGCGGTTTGGACAGGATCGGCCTTGATGGATCTGGAGAATCTGGACGTAGCCGAATTGACCATGGACGACCCCGCAATTGCGGCTCTTGCACCGTACATGGCTTCCTACGCTGATTTCCAGAGCGCCTTCGCGGGCCTCGCTGGTCAGGAGCAAGAGCTGAACGCTCAGCACGGCCGGGCCCGATTCGAAGTCTACGGAACCACGCGTCCGCCCGACGCCACGTTCTCCTTGCGCATCGCCGACGGAGTCGTCGCCTCATACGAGTACAACGGGTCCAAAGCACCGCCCTTCACGTCGTTTTACGGCTTATACAACCGGCATGTCAGCCATGCGCGGTCTTCGGATCCAACGGGAGAATTCCAGCTGCCGGATCGCTGGCTGAATGCCCCTGCATCGTTTGATCGCTCGACGCCGATCAACTTTGTTTCGACGAATGACATCATTGGAGGCAACTCGGGGTCACCTGTGCTGAACAAGGACCTGCAGGTGGTTGGCTTGGTCTTCGACGGCAACATCGAGTCGCTGCCTTCGGCCTTCATCTATCAGACGGAAGTGGCCCGTACCGTCTCTGTCGACGCTCGCGGCATGCTGGAGTCACTGGATCATGTCTATGACATGGATCGCGTCGTACTCGAGCTGACCGATCACGTGCTAATCCCGACGGAAGCCGAAGCCGACGCGCGATAGGGCAGTACCTGGCACTGTTGGAATCTCGACGGATAGGGCGGGCGACAGGAGTCGCCCGCCCTTATTCGTAGCGCTCACCGCGGAATTCGATCCACCCGCCTTCTATACGGCCTTCCGGATCGTGATGGGTCCAGTGGATGATTCCTCCGAGGTCATTCCACTCGTATTCGCCGAATACCTTGATTTGGCCGCCCACGTACAATCGCTCCACGCGCGGAGCGACGTCGATGTTGTGCGCGACCAGCAGCGAGCGACCAGATTCTTCTTCTATCACGAATCGCTGATGCCGATCGCCCTTGTTGTCGTCAGGCAACATTCTGATGATGCGGCCTTCGAACAGCTCAAGCGGAGTATCGGGGAGGGCCATAAGTGGATCACTTAGAGGTCAGATGATTCTGGATACAGGGTCACTCGGACGAACTGATCATCCCTCAATACACGCTTCGCCATCTCAGAGACATCCTTAGGAGTGACTGATTCCAGCACTTCCGTCGGATTGGTGAGGATCCGGACCGGATCCATTCCGCGCGTGACGTAGAACTCGATGGTGTTCAACCAATAGCTGTTTTCCTCAAGACCCGTTTCCCACGACCTGAAGGCTTGTTCGCGGGCATTGGCCAAGTCCTCGGCCTCTGGCCCTATCTCCTGCATCTCCCGAATGGTCTCCCAGACCTTGGCAACAAGTTCGTCCACGCGCTCAGGGTCACAACCAAAAACGATGACGAATTGGTAGTGCTCATAGGGCTGATCCCGAAGCGATCCTTGAACAGAGACTCCGTAGGTACCTCCAAGGTCTTCGCGAAGGACTTCTCGAAGACGCGTATCCAACGTTTCGCGCAGCATGTTCAGTGCACGACGGGACTCCATCGACCAGGGCATTTCTCCTGTAAACACAATTCCGACCTGGGAACGTGGCTCGACGCCACGATAGACGGCCTTCTCGATGGCTCCCTCGGGTGCACGCATGCCCACATCCCGACCCGACTCTTCCCGATGAATCGACGGGAGGGAGGCCAAGTACTGCTCCACGTATGGCTTCATGTCCTCAGGCTGGAACGTACCCACCAGCAGGAACGTGAAGTCGGAGAAATCGGCAAAGCGATCTGCGTAGATGGCCTCCATGTGGTTCAGGTCAGCCTCTGACAAGACATCCTCCGACATGGGGCGTGCCCGGAAATGATAGTCGTTCAATGTGACATTGAGCGTATCACCAAATGCGGACTGTGGGTTGGTCTGCAGCGTCCCCAGCATGCTGTTCATGCGGGTCATGAATGACGCATACACGGTGGAATCGGCTCGCGGCTGTGTTCCATACAGGTAAGCCAGCTGGAAAAGCGTCTCCAGATCCTGCGGGCTGGCCGATCCGCTGAAGCCTTCATCCAAATTGGCGATATACGGACGAATACGAGCCACCTTGCCTGACAGCTTTTTGGACAGATCCACTGCGTTGAACGTGCCCACGCCACTGCCGCCAACGATGTTGGTAGTCAGGGATGCGGACATGTACATCGAATCGGCCACGAGCGAAGCGCCGCCCGGGCTCCAGGCCGATAGCAAGATTTCATCCGCCTTGAAGTCAGTCGGCTTGAGGATGACCGTTGCGCCGTTTGAAAGTGTCCACGTGGTCAGATCCAGGTCTTCCCGGTACGACTCGTTCACCACCTGACCAGGGGCGGGGAGCTCCGCAAGGAGGGGCGCGTCCTGATCGCCATCGTCATACGGCTCCAGCTCAGATTGGGCGACCTGGTCGAATACAGCCTGCACTTCGGAAATGGTAGGCATGGGTTCATCATCTCCGCCTGGCCCTGACACCATGATGACCTGATTTTCTCGGGTCATCAATGTGGGCACGAGTGCATTTACATCGCCCAGGGATACGGCAGGCAACTCACGCTGAAGCAGTCTGAACTCGGCGTCGATCCCCGGAATAGCCTCGCCGGAGAGCACATGGCGCCGGTATTCGTCGGCCAATGCGGAGGAGCGCTGGTTGTCGCGCTCATTCCAAGCCACTTCCATCCGACGCAGCCGGGCTTGACGCGCTCGTGCGAACTCTGAATCGGTAAACCCGTGTTGGCGCACGCGCTCTGCCTCTTCCAGCACGGACTGGAGTGCGCGCAGGTACGCGCCATCGCGCACACTCGCACTGAGCGAGAAAGCGGACTTGGTCCGCACCAGAGACCCATCTCCGCCACCGGCTCCGATGAACGGCGGGTCTGCATCCTGCGTCAGTTCACCCAGACGTCGGTTCAGCATACTGGCGAACAAGCTCCGCTTCAGGTCCTCGCGATACTGCTCACGCGTACCCGGATCGCCGTTTTCATGCTTGTAGACCAACTCCACGCTCGCAAATCCGGCCTCAGGATCGGACTCGATGCTGATGAGGGGCTCAGGGTGATCCGGGACGGGGTAGGACTCGCGAGGTCGGGGATCGACCGGGTTCTCCAGATCTGCGAACAGCTCGGTGATCCGGGCTTCAATGGATTGGGCGTCAAAATCACCCACCGCAACAACCGTCATCAGGTCCGGGCGATACCAATCCCGGTAGTACTGGATCAGGCGATCGTGGGTGAAGGCGCGAAGGTTTTCTTCCGTTCCAATGGGAAAGCGCTCCGGATAACGTGAACCGCTCAACAGGATCGGATACTGGCGTTCGATGATGCGATTTGCGCCGCCCTGACGAAGGCGCCATTCTTCGATGACCACGCCGCGCTCCTTGTCAATCTCCTCCGGGTCGAATGACACGCTGCCAGCCCATTCGCGCAGAATACGGAGGCCCGTGTCGAGGGCTTCACCGTCATCGGTGGGTAATTGAAGCATGTACACCGTCTCGTCGAAACTGGTGTAAGCATTCACATCGGGGCCAAACTGCATCCCGATGGATTCGAGGTACTCGACCAACGCCTGCTTTTCGAAGCTGGCTGTTCCGTTGAATGCCATGTGCTCAACGAAATGGGCGAGACCCACTTGATCGTCGTCCTCCTGCATCGAACCAGCATTCACGATCAACCGCAACTCGGCCCGATTGTCGGGACGGCCATTCTCGCGGATCATGTAGGCCAGCCCATTGTCAAGCGTACCGGTGGTGATTGCAGGGTCCAATGGAATCTGCTCCTGGGCCTGTCCAGTCATCGGGACCAGCCCGGTGACGAGAAGAACTACGAAGACGCCAAAGCCACGAAGAGTTTGCATGGTAGACTGTAGGCTAAGAATGTGGAATCAACAGCGTGCAGCGGGACTGCGCTAGGAACTGCACGAGAGCATGGAAGCTCCCGCTTGTTCACGCGCCCACTCTGGTCTGCGGGCGGCGAGGTGCTCTCGATCTTCCTGCGCCTCATACGGTGCTCGGGAAGCGTCGAGTAAATCCTCCACCAGGAATAGATCTCCCTTTTCGGCTGCCTCGATGGCCTGGAAGACCTGATAATTACGGGGGATGAACCATGGATTCGCTGACGACATGCGACCCAGACGATCCTCGTCGTAGCCGTCATCTTCAAGGCATGCTTCTGCCCAATCGGTCACCCACTTCGAGATACCCTCAAGGTCAGAAACGAAAGGAGGGGTGTAGAAGGCGTTTTCCAGGCGAGATACGTCTGGATCCTCTGGATCGATCTCCATCAGACAGCGGAAAAAGAGGGTCCAGTCTGTTTCAAATGCCTGCATCCAGGCAAACAGATCGCCAAGCAGCTCTTCGTTGGGAAGCTCAGAGAGGCCCAACTTGCTGGCCATCGCAGATCGGTACGCTACGCCGAAACGCTCCGGATACGTATCGATTACGGATTGAACGGGCTCGATGTCCTCGATCAAGGGAAGCAAGGCGCGTCCCAGCTGCGCCAGATTCCAGTGTGCGACCCTGGGCTGGTTGGCATACACGTAGCGTCGCGAATGGGCGTCCGTTGTGTTGGGGGTGAAGTCCGGATTGAAGTCGTCCAACCATCCGTACGGACCATAATCGATCGTCAATCCCAGGATGGACATGTTGTCGGTGTTCATGACCCCGTGTACGAAGCCAACCCGCATCCAATCGGCCACCAAGTGGGCCGTTCGCTGGATCACTGTTTCGAGCAGGTGCAGCGGCGCGTCAGGAGCGTCGGCGTCAAGCTCCGGGAAATGTTGGTCGATGGTCCAGTGCACGAGCTGCGCCAGGAGATCGCGCTCCTGACGCGCCGCGTGGATCTGGTAATTTCCGAACCGCAGGAAGGAGGGTGCGACGCGACAAACGATCGCTCCTGGTTCTGGAGCCGGTCGACCGTCGTAAAACATGTCGCGAACTACCTGATCTCCCGTTCCCACGAGACTCAGTGCCCGAGTGGTAGGGATGCCAAGGTGGTACATTGCTTCCGAACACAGGAATTCCCGGATCGAGGATCGAAGCACGGCTCTGCCGTCTGCCGTCCGGGAATAGGGAGTAGGCCCCGCGCCTTTCAATTGCATGGTCTGCCAATGGCCTGATGCGTCCTGGAACTCACCCAGATTGATGGCGCGACCATCGCCCAATTGACCGGCCCAGTTTCCGAACTGATGCCCGCCGTAATTCATCGCATACGGCTGTTGCCCTTCAGGAACAGCGTTGCCGCTCAGCCATGACAGCCACTGGTCTGATGAAGACCATTCAGCCGGCAGGCCCAGTTCATCGGCCAGCTCCGGCGAGGTGGCCAGCATCAAGGGCCGGGATACCGGTTCCGGCGAGACTGGAGACCAAACGGCACCTTCGACCTGGCGAGGCCGATTCTCGGAAGAAGGATCCCCGGGAAGCGCATCGGTGAACCGGTTGGCCCACCGCGTGGATTGTGATTCCAGGCTGCTCATCGCTACTGGGAGTCCGCCGACGCTGGGAACGCCGGGTACTCTATGGCAATCACTTCGAGCGTTTCCTCGACACCGCCCATCATCAGCGTGGCCGTGTCTCCGAGCTTGCATCCGGTGAGTGCCCGTGCCAGTGGAGCGATCCAACCCACCCGCATCGTTGCGATATCTGATTCGTCCACGCCCACAATCTGAAAGGTTCGCTCGAGCCCAGGTTTGCGGCCTTTCACCGTCTTTGTGGTCACCTTGGCACCAAATCGAACTTCGTCTTTCGGCTGTTCGGACGGTCGCACCAATTTGGCCCCAGTCAGGCGTGCCTCAAGGTCTTTGATTTGCCCGCGAACGACGGTCAACGCGCGATTCCGGTCTTCGCTATGTGGATCGCCTTTCTTCAGTCGCTCCCGCTCTGCTTCCAGTTCCTGAAGCTCTTCCTTCAAGAGCTCGAGGCCACGCTGCGTGACAAAGTTCACGGCACCTGTCGGCAGCGGCGCACGAGGCGGGATATAGACGTCGCCACTCGGCGCGTCTTCATTGACGAACGCTCGGGACATGGCCTACTCCGCGGTTTCGGGCAGGTAGTCCTCACCCGGATTGACGAAGAGGTTTTCCTCCCAGGCGTACTGCTGGTCGTGGAGCTCCTTGTATCGACCGCCTCGTTCCATGAGCTCGGCGTGGGTGCCGCACTCTTCAATGTGTCCTTCTTCGAGCACGACGATCTGATCCGCACTCCGAATGGTGGACAAGCGGTGAGCGATGACAAAGGTCGTCCGGCCCTCCCTCAGGGACGCGAATCCGGCCTGGATAAGTGCTTCGCTCTCTGAATCCAGGGACGAAGTAGCCTCATCAAGGACCAGAATACGAGGATTGGCCAGGATGGCGCGTGCGATGGCGATACGCTGGCGCTGACCACCTGAAAGCTTGATACCGCGTTCCCCAACGACCGTGTCATAGCCGTCCGGGAAGTCCGACACGAACTGGTGGCAATTGGCGAGTTCGGCGGCGCGCTGAACCTCGTCCTGGGTCGCGTCCGGTTTCGCGAAGCGGATGTTGTCGCCGACGGTGCCATCGAAGAGGAAGTTCTCCTGCAAAACCACACCGAGCTGGCTCCGATAGTCGTGCAAGCGCACTCCCATCAGATCCTTGCCGTCGATTTTCACCTTTCCGCTGTCGGGTCGGTTGAATGCCATGACGAGGCTGACGAGCGTGCTCTTTCCAGAGCCGCTCGAGCCCACGAGGGCCGTGGTAGTACCGGCAGGAGCTTTGAGGGAGACGCCATTCAGAACCGGGACATCTTCTTCGTATGCAAAGTGGACATCTTCGAGTTCGATCGTGCCTTCAACCTCGGAAAGCGGCTCGCGGGCTTCGTCCTCCTCGTCCTCGGTAGGGTGCTCGAGCAACTCGCGGATGCGGTCCAGACCAGCGAACGCTTCGGAGACCTGCGTACCGATGGCCGCCAACTGAATGATGGGCGCAGCAAGCAGACCGATCAGGAAGATGTACATCACGAAATCCCCGAGGGTCATGCTGCCGGACGCGATGGCATTGCCACCCACGGTGATCATCAGAATTCCCACGCCGCCAATGACGATTCCGGCAAACGTGGATATCGCGGCTCGGCCTGTGATGGCTTTTTTGACGTTCTGGAACAGCTCATCCACTCCGTCAGCAAACACACTTTGCTCGCGCGATTCAACGCCGTAGGCTTTCACAATGCGGATGCCGTTCAAGGTCTCATTCAGACGCCCCGTGACCTGCGAGTTGATCTCACCTCGCTCGCGGAAGAGGGGACGCAGTTTGGCAAAGGCGAATGCCATTGCTGCCCCAAAGGCCAGCAGGAAGCCCATCGTGGACGCCGTCAACTGCCAGTTGATGACGAACAGCCAGGAAAGTGCGATGATGGCCGTCAACACGCCTCCAACCATCTGGACGATACCCGTACCCACCAGATTGCGAATACCTTCTGCGTCCGTCATGATGCGAGAGATGAGTACGCCCGTCTTGGTACCGTCGAAGTAGCGGATCGGTAGCCGCGTCACGTGCGCCTGAACGCGTCGGCGCATGTCCATGATGGCGGCTTGAGCAGTCACCGAGATGACCTGTGAAAGGGCGAACGTCGTAATTGCCCCCAGGATGGTCGCACCGCCCACGGCCAGGGCGATCGGAAACAGCATTTCCATCTTGCCCTCGGCCAGGATCGTATCCACCAGATACTTCGAAGCCCATGGAAGCACGAAGCCGCTCAAGCGATTGATCAGCATGAGCACGAACCCGAACGCCAGCTTGCCGCGGTGCTGCCACATGAGGGAGCGCACTTCCTGGAAGGTGGCCCCTTTCTTCTTGGGCTTCAGGTCCTTGTTTTTCTTTGGATCCTTTGGTGCTTGGAGGTCTTTTTTCTCGGAATCGGACATAGGTCAAGGGTGTGGTGCCGGGCTTACACGCCCGGCACCCGTCTCCGATCCAATGCCGCATTCTTCAGGCGCGGCCTCAGAAGAATATGATGTTGCCGCCGCCACCTCCGCCCATGCGCGGATTCACGACATTGTTGAAGAGCGATCCGAAGCGATAGGTGATACCCAGATTGATCTGATACGAGTATCCGGTGGGCAGTCGCTGTGACTGAAGCAAGATTTCCTCGCGGGTGGCGGCCTGACCGGGCAGGTCGATCTGGTCACGAATGCGATTGTAGGAGGCGAACGCGTTCAGTGAGAATCCCCTGAACAGGCGAACATTCATGCTGCCGAAGAGACCGAGGTTGTACGAGTCGGTAAGGCTGCGCTCAAAGTTGGTCAGCATGTGACTGACATCGCTCGAAACCGATACAGACCCCCACTTCTGATTCAGACTGAGGGTAATGTCCAGCGAATGCCGCAGCACCTTTTCTTCGTCCAGCGCGAATATGGTCAGTTCGTCGTATCGGCGGTGACTCAGCTTGACGCCGTACTGCACGGTGAAGTACTTCCGCGTGGACTCGGTGTACGGAAAGATGTTGTACTCGATGGCCGGTCCGGCTTCAATGATGCGCTTGGAATTCGAGAAGCTGGAGCCGGAGATGAATCCTGAGCCACCAACTGCCCATTGTCCTCCGATCGATTTTACGATGTTGGAGCGCAGGGACTCCGAGTCTCGCTCGTTGCGAATGGTTTCGTCGCCGATGTCGAATTCGCTGACATTCTTGCTCGTGTTGCCGGAGAAACTGACTTTCAATGCTTCGGTTGTGCGATTCGCACTGAAGCTCATATTCCTCCGAGTCGACTTCGTCGTCTCCTGACCTCGGAGATTGCCGCTTCCCCGAATCGAAAAGACCCAGTAGTTCCAGGGGTCATCCTCGATGCTGGCCTCAACGGGTGCGTCGACGGTGGGCATGACGGCCCGAATGACGAGCTTTTCGGAGAGCCCCGCACGGGCCAGATACCGAGCGAGGCCAATGCTCAGGTGATGGACCAACGCCTCCCGGCTTTCGTCACGAGTGGCATCGGCTCCCGTGGCAAAAGTGAGTGTATCGGACAACGCCTCGTACGATCGCTGCCCCAGAAACGTAAGGGTGATCAGATCGCCACCTGATCCTGTGTTCTGCTGCGCGTGCAGGATGTGAACGTCAGCTTGTGTTCGCTCGTTGAGCCAATCCACGATGGGGAGGGACTCCTTGATGAATTGGTTGTCACAGAAAAACTGACAATCCAGAAAGACGCGCAGGGAGGATTCGGAAGATTGCTGCTGTGCGTGAACTGAGGGCGCGACAAACAGAAGGGCTACGAGCAAGCCCAGCAAGCGGGTTTGAAAAGGGTGCATGGCGGGTCAGGTTGAGTGCACCCCGCGACAAATAGGCGACGCGTCTTCCGGAAGCATCGCGGGTAAGGGTTGGACACGGATAACGTCCAAGAGGCTTACATATTGTCCGACAATGGATTGAATCCGTTTCCCAGCCCCATTCAAGACCGTTCTGCATGGACGAAGTTGCCGCCACTACAACGCTTGAATCGATCGCCCGACAGGAGACCGTGGGGAATTCCTGAAATGGGCCTCAACGAGACGCGCCGCGGCGGACCTGCATGCAGGTCCGCCGCGGCGCGCTCACATTCTGACTGATCATTCAGTCGCTATCTATCGAGTCGGTGATGATTGAATACCTGACTCAGGTCCGTCATCATCCCTCATCCTGGATCTGGGCAGCCACGGCTTGCACCTCGTCGAGGACCCGAAGGAGGTTGCCGCTCCAGATTTTGCCGATCTCTTCTTCGGAGTATCCGCGACGAACCATTTCCAGGGTCACGTTGAAGGTTTCGGAAGCATCATTCCAGCCCTGAACGCCGCCACCACCATCGAAATCAGAAGAGATGCCGACGTGATCTACGCCGATCGTCTCCACCAGGTAGTCAATGTGATCCACGAAGTCAGCAACGTCAACCGGCTTCTGCTCCAGGTCAGCAGCCCGGACGGCCAGCTCTGCTTCAAGGGGAGCAATGGCCTCAGCGTAGGCTTCGCGCTCTTCCGCAGACAGCGCAAAGAACTGCCGACGGTCGGTGATGACGGGAATTCCCATCTCTTCCGAGATCTCCTGTCTCAACACGTTGGTCGCCTCGCGATAGGCACGATCCTTTTCCTGGTCGACGTAGCTGCGGAATGCCACCGTCTGGATTACGCCGCCATTCTCTTTGAGGGCAGTCAACTGCTCATCGTCCATGTTGCGACTGTGCGAGTTCAATGCTCTTGCAGACGAGTGCGACGCGATCACAGGTGCTCGCGAGAGCTCGAAGGTCTGCATGTTGGCAACTTTGGACGGGTGGGAGACATCAATCATGATGCCCCACTTGTTCATTTCGGCAATCGCCTCGCGACCGAGGTCGCTGAGTCCGTCGTGCAACCAGACACCATCGCCTTCGCCCGTATTCGAGTCGGCCAGCTGGCTGTGGCCATTGTGGGCGAGCGACATGTAGCGAGCTCCGCGCTCAGCAAACTCCTGAATGCGGCCGAGATCCGTGCCCATCGGGTATCCATTCTCGATCCCGATCATGGCAACCAATTTTCCGTCAGCGACGATGCGGCGAACATCGTCCGACGTCAGGGCCAGTTCGATTTCATCTGGAGCTTTTTCGGTTGTCAGCCAGTGGATGGCATCAAACTTCGAAATCGCATTCTCATAGGCCGCATCGAACCCAGCATCGTCCAGGTCACCTTGTCCGGTGTAAACGATCAGCCAGGCGACATCCAGGCCTCCTTCACGCATTTTCGGAAGGGTGACCTGGGTCGGCAGGTCCATGGTGTAGTTGCGTTCCTCGGTAAAGTTGGACACGTTGATGTCATCGTGCGTGTCCAGCGTGATGACGCGCTCGTGGATGCCACGAGCGCGCTCGATCAGCTCTTCCTCCGTTTCTGCGGGGGCATTGCAGCCGATGGTCGCAAAAGCGACAACCAGCGAAAGGGACAAAATGAATCGGCGGGCAAACATGGGATAAAACCGTTGGTGGTACAAGTCGGAAAACGGGTGGAGGAAACGACCAATATAATACAGGACCTTCCAGTCGGATATTCCTCCTCTGGGCCGGATAACCATGCTGCTCGTCAGGGTGATCCTCTACCTGGAAGCCCCGGAAAGCGGATCCCTGAAGAGGGTAGAGGCGAATCCCACGGCAAAAACGGTGTACAGAATGGCCAGCACGATGAACAGGCCTCCCAGATGTCCCTGAAACACCTCTTTCAGGAGCATCAAACCGACGACCACGAAGTGGAGCAGATTGGCGGTGGCCAGCGGCTTTCCATAGATGCCGCCAATAGGAGCATTACGACTCATCCAGTTGAGGACAGCGAACCCAAGGTAGAGCCCACCCATGATCTGGAACATGACGACCGTTTCCTTGAACGGATCGATCTCAGCCAGAACAAGGACCTCAGCGGGGATGAACGTACCCACCAGGCCCATCAACGCCAGGAAGAGTGCGGAAGCAGACAGCAGCAGTTTGGACATCGGATCCTCGCATTTGTTGAGGGCAAGATAGGAGGTATGGGGTCGTTCGGGGCGATTTCGAGTTTTTTGCCTGCTACCCGTAACAAGCCCCACCTTGTGTCGTAGGTCTACATAGCCTATGTTGATTCACAACATAGGTCTCGTCCATCCTCAAACGACCGCTCCATTCATGTTTTCCAGACCCCTCGTCGCTGCGACGATCAAACCCTTGATGCTGGCCATCCTCGCGGATGGCGAAGCCTACGGGTACCAGATCATCCAACGAGTCCAGCGCCTCTCAAACGGACAGATCGAATTGACCACAGGTACACTGTACCCCCACCTTCATCGCATGGAGGCCGATGGTCTGGTCGAGTCGTACTGGAAAGAGGTCTCCGACGCGCCTCGTCGCAAGTACTATCAATTGACGGCAACGGGTCAGGAAGCGCTGGCTGCAGAGAAGCAGCAGTGGCTTGATGCAAACGCCATCCTCTCGGCACTGTGGGGATCTGTAACCGTGGAGGGCCAGCGCGCATGAATCGCTCAGAATCTCGCTTCGATCTGGAGACGGCCATTGGCACGTGGCGTCACATCATGAAGAATGAACGGGCCATGATGGCCGAGGACCTGGATGAACTCGAACAGCATGTACGCGACCAGACGGCCTGGCTCATGGCCGAGGGGATGACCGAGGAGGAAGCCTTTCGCAAAGCCATGCGCGAGATGGGCGACCAGGGTAGCGTGCAGCAAGCATACAAGGATGTCTTCTGGAAGAAAGTGCGACATCGGAAGTCCATCTCGGACGAACTTCGCTGGCGCTTCTCTCTGATGGCCCATCATGTTCGACTGACTCTGCGCAGTCTCTCACGAAGCAAAGTGTACTCGGGCGTCACCATCGCAGGACTGGCCATCGGCCTTGCTGCATTTCTGTTGATCAGCCTGTTCATCAGACAGGAATTGAGCTACGACCGGCACTTTGCGGACGCCGATCGTCTCTATCGGGTGATCAAGCAGGATCCTGGTAGCTTTTTCATGGGCAATGACCGGTTTGCATTCACGCCCGTCCCCTTGCCTGACGCCTTGGAAGCCGAGGTGCCCGGAGTAGAAGTCGCGACCCAGATTTCCAGAGTCTCCGGTCTGATGAAAGTTGGTGGAGGGTCGTTCGTTGAAAGCGGCTTACACGCCCGTTCGTCCTTTTTCGATGTGTTCTCCTTCGATCTCGTTGCTGGAGAAGCGGCCAATGCTCTTCTGGGTCCGGACAGGGTCGTTCTGACCTCCACCTTGGCCCGTCAACTGTTCGGAAACGCCGATCCGCTGGGTCAGGCCATCACGTTCGTTTCCAACAATCGCGAGAAGGTGCTGGAAGTGACCGGGGTCGTGGCGGATCCATCGCCCAATACCCACTTTTCCTTCTCCTACCTGGTTTCGATGGAGTCAGACAGGTGGTGGCAACGTGGTCAGGATGAATGGGACAACAGTGACAGGTACACGTATTTCAAGGCGCACGCTTCAGCGGATCCCCAGATTCTGGTGGCTTCCATTGAAGCCCTGGGAATCGCGAAGCTGAGTCCGCTATCCTGGTATCAGGCCAATCCCGATCGCGTTTCCCGATACGATATCCAGCCGGTGACCTCCATTCATCTCCACTCGGATGTCAACTTCGAAATCCAGGCAACGGGCAGTTATCGCACGACGATTACGTTGGGACTGGTGGCCATTTTCATTCTGCTGATCGCGTGCATCAACTACATGAATCTGGCCACCGCACGCTCGGCCACCCGAGCACGAGAGATCGGAATTCGGCAGGTCTCCGGCGCGCGTCAAGGCCAACTCATCCAGCAATTCCTGGGCGAGTCCTTCGTATTGACCGGGATTGCAGCCCTATTTGCCGTGGGCCTCGGGCTGATGCTTTTGCCCGCTTTCAAGAGCCTGGTCGACCGCGAGCTGGTTGCTGCTCAACTACTCGATCCCGGAGCGATCGCAATCCTTGTGGTCGCGCTGATTGTCGTCGCGCTCGTGTCAGGAAGCTACCCGTCGTTCATGCTATCTCGTTTGCAGCCGGCGCATGCGTTGGGCGGCCACCGACAGCAGCGCAACCGCTCGCGCTTGCGCAGTACGCTGGTCGTCCTCCAATATGCCGTGGGCATCATCCTGATCATTGGTACCCTGGTTGTGGAGCGACAGGTCGGATTCATGGCGACAACGGACACCGGACTGTCTCGCGAGCAAACCCTCGTGGTCACGCTTCTTGACGAGTCCCTTGAAGACCAGGCCGGAACGATCCTGGATCAGATGCGGGCGATTCCAGAGGTGACGCATGCGGCGTCCTCGTGGAGCATGCCCACCAATATTCAGCCTCAGTCTTCAGTCGTTCAGTACGAAGGCAATGACGATGAAAATCGGATTTACGCCTACAATACTGCGGTGGGCTATGGTTGGACGGAGCTGCTGAATCTCGAGATGGTCGAAGGCCGCACATTCACCCCGGACCAGCCGGGAGATGAATGGAGCGGGCTGATCGTGAACGAGCGATTCAAGGAGGCAGCCGGATGGGATACAGCCGTTGGGAAAACCATGGAATACGGAGGGCGTGGTGATCACGTGATCGGAGTGGTCAGCGACTTCCATTTCCATTCCCTGAAACGAGAAATCGAACCGTTGGTCCTGTATCTGGCACCCAAGCAGGTCAGCTATCTGCTCGTCCGATTCGCAGCAGATGACGTGCCGGGTACGGTCTCGCGCGTGAACGCCATCATGGATCAATTCTCCCCGGACTACCCGTTTGAATACACGTTTCTGGACGATGCCTACAACAACATGTATCGGACGGAAGTGCGATTCGGCCAGATCTTTCAGGGATTTGCACTGCTGGCCATTTTGATTGCATGCCTGGGTTTGTTCGCACTCAGCGCATTCATGGCTGACCAGCGACGCAACGAGATCGGTGTACGAAAAGCGTTGGGCGCGAGTACCTCCAACATCGTCCGCGAACTGTCATCCGAATTCCTGCGCCTAATCGTCGTGGCGCTTGTGCTGGCAGTCCCCGTTGGCTGGATACTCATGAACCGCTGGTTGGAAGACTTTGCCTATCGAATTGATGTCGATTGGCAGGTGCTGGTCCCGGCAGCTGTCGTGACATTGCTGGTGGCGTGGTCAACCATTGCCTGGCAATCCATCAGGGCCGCGAAGACCAATCCGGCAGAGGTGTTGCGGCAGAATTGATCGCACAAAAACGGAAGGTTCACTCCCTCCGGTGAATGGAAGCGCTTTTGCTCACCGCTCCTTAACAAGGTGGGTAGAACCCGTCCCGATGGGCCCGGTAGACTCATGGAACCGTTTACTTCTCGGGTGCCATCATGCGAATCGTCTTCTTCAGCTCCAAGAAATGGGTCGTGGATGCCTTCCAGGCTGCCAACGCCACCCACGGATACGAATTCAATCACCTTGAAGCGCGACTGACCAGAGACACCGCATCGTTGGCGGACGGCTATGATGTCGTCTGTGTTTTCGTGAACGATATCGTGAACGAAAGCGTCATTGATCGCCTGGTTAAGGGTGGTGTGAACACGTTGGCGCTGCGATGCTCTGGATTCAACAACGTCGCACTTCGCAGGGCTGAAGAGCTGGGCCTGGATGTGGTTCGCGTGCCCGCGTATTCGCCGTATGCAGTAGCCGAGCACGCCCTGGGCTTGATGCTAGCCCTGAACCGCAAGTTCTACCGCGCCTACAACCGCGTCAGGGATGGCAATTTCTCCCTCGACGGTCTGCTTGGATTCGACATCCACAAGAAGACGGTCGGTGTCATCGGAACGGGAAAGATCGGCTTGAATCTCATTCGCGTCATGCGCGGGTTTGACTGCCGCGTTTTGGCCTACGACAAGTTTGAAAACCCCGAAGCGCTAGAAGCCGGCGCCGAGTACGTGGGACTCGAGGAGCTTTATGCAAGCAGTGACATCATCTCATTGCACTGCCCGCTCACGCACGAGACGTACCACATGATCAATGACTACGCCATCCAGGCCATGAAGCCAGGCGTGATGATCATCAATACGAGCCGCGGTCCGCTGATCAATACAGGGGCCGTCATTGAAGGACTCAAGACCGGGCAAATCGGGTACCTCGGTCTCGATGTGTACGAGGAGGAGGCTGATCTATTCTTCGAAGACCTTTCGGATCAGGTCATTCAGGACGATCAGTTCGTCCGCCTGCAGACGTTCCCCAACGTGCTGATCACCAGTCACCAGGCGTTCTTCACCCAGGAAGCTGTTCAGAATATTGCTGAAACCACGTTGCAGAACGTCAAGGACCTGGTCGAGACAGGGACCTCGGTCAATATGCTGAAAGTCGAGGACGTCTACGGAAACGGGAGGAAGTGACCTCCCTAGCTTGAAGGCCGAGCAATGCCTACCGAGTTTTGAACACGGTACGTGTCTGAACGGCGTGCATGCCTGTCATCTTGATCAAGTACGGCCCAGTAGCCCATCCGGCGCCGTCCAGCGTCACCAAGTTCGTCCCAGGAAGGAGGGTCTGCTGGGTACCCAGCACGCGACGGCCCTGGATGTCAAACACATCAATCAGGATGGTCTCCGCTGAGGAAGATTCAATCTGCACGGAAAGGGACGACGAAAACGGATTGGGCCACGCCGATTCCAGCGTTGTCTGGACTGGCTGATCGACATCTTCGACGAACGTAGCCGTGACGGTATAGAAAACCCGAAGGACGGGGCGTGATGATGCGTCAGAGTTTTCTCGACTTGCGAAACGCTGGGATGAACGACTCGCAACTTCATCACCCATGACCAGCCAGCCAAAGCTCTCGCCCGGGGCTGCGAGCCAATGATTCACGTCTGCCACCAATTCTGGTGTGGAATACCAGATGACAGACCCCTGGGACTGAATCGGTATGGAGGCGCTTTCTTGCCCAACGAAGTCCCCACCTGCGTTCGTCCAAGTCGTTCCCGGTCGCACGGCATGCAACCAGGTTGCGTCCCCATCCACGGCAAGCGTGCCGCCGCCTTCTTGACCACCAGAGTCTGATGTCCCTTCACCCCAATCTTTCGTCACACGGTGAAGGTGGACGTGATGCTGTGACCCCTGGCTCTTGTTCATCGTCAGTTGAACCTGAACGGAGTCAACTACGGCCCCGTCAGGTATCATGCCAACCAGGTCAAACGCTACCAGCGCTCGACGTAGTTCATCGCGCGAGGTTTTACCGGCAAACAGGTTCTGTCCAGCGCCATTGCTGAAGTTGCCGTCCGGATCCTGGTAGAGCGTGTTGTCTTTCGACGCGGTGATTTCAACGACTTGTTGGGCTTGGACAGGCACAACAAGCAGCGCAAGAAAAAGGAGGGAGGCAGTAGCGATTCGCAGCATGATGGGGTAACTCCGATTGATAGTTAGCGCGTCACGTACAAGAGCAAGGAAAGGATCTGGTTCAGAAAGGCAGTGTGGAGAGCACCCGTCAACGCTGCGGAGGTCTCACCAGCCTAATTCTTTTGCCAAGGGGCTATTGAGTGGGCTCGCTGATCCCACTCGGTATACACCGTGATTTTGGCTGGGACGTCGATGCTTTCTTCCCCCACCAAGGAGTTGTCAATCAGCCCAATTACGCGTCCTGCCTCATCGACAGAGAATCCTCCCAAGCCGACAAAGGTACCAAACGTTTCCGTCTGACCGACAATTCGGAAGGTTGGCTCCGTGGTGACGTTGACCCTTCGAAGGTCGCCATTCACATTCAGATAGATGTATCCGTTCGAAGCCCACTCCCAACCGAAAGCCGGTTCTCCAGCAGTGGACAATGGGCGAATAGCACCCGTTTCTGTGGATATGACCTGCAGATTCAGTCTCATATCTGCGGCAATCAGGTAGCGCCCGTCCGGAGACAGTCGGGGGGTGAAGAACTGTCCTTCTGCGAGTATCCGGTCTTCTCCTGTTTCCAAGTCGAGCTCCCGGATGCGTCCCCAGTCAGCGTTCGGATGATTGATGTAATACACCTTCGATTCATCCGTCGTGATGTCGAACGTCGAAGGAAACCCCGTTGCCCCCCAAGATTTCTCCACCTGGAGTGAGGTCATCGACCACTTCTGAATCTCGTTTCCGGTACCCACATAAAGCGCGTTCCCATCGGGCGTCCATCTCACGTCGACGGGAGGTGACGGGAAAGGGACTCTCTGGCTGATATCGCTGCCGCGATCAACCAACGTTGTGTAGTCCAGCATAAGGTCACCGTTCGTGTCAATGCCTGCTATGATGGAGCGACCGTCGGGAGAGACAGCGAATTGGCGCGTATTCTCGGGTGCGGCGAATGGCGCTTCTCCTCGACTTTCAGGGTCCACCTCAACGAAGCGAAATCGCTGTCCGGCGAGTGGCGCGACGTTTTCCGGTCGATCGAGAAAGTAGGCCGTGTTGTACCCATCGAAACCCCATTCCCCTACGTTCCCGGCTTCCTCGAGAATGGCTGGTGGACCAGCCCACTCAAGCCGATCCACATCGAAGGGACGAAGGAGCATCTGACCTGAGGCGGACAGCGATCCGTCGACGTACAGGATGTGGCCGCTGTCGAGGAACGTCGCTGACGCACCGTTGCCAATCACCCGGTGTTCGCTCGTGGACAGATTCAAAATCGCCAATTGCCGGACTTCACCCGTTGTCCGCGTGATGTGGATGATCGCGTGTTTGCCATCAGGTAACATGGTGGCATTGTAATGTCCGCCTTCGCCATTGAGGGAGTCGACCTGGGAGACCTGATAGGGGTCTGAGCCGTCGGCTGGATGCAGCCACAAACTTTCATTCCAGTCAAAGATCAAGTCACCATCGAGCGTCCACTCCGGCCATCCGGAGCCATAGCGCCCTACTTCGATGGGGGTTCCACCAAGAACACTGACTTTGTAGATGTTGATTCCCTGGCGATACGCAAGCTCAGTCTGGTCCGGAGAAAAGAAATAGCGATCGCCCGTGTTCTGATTGAGAACACGCAATTCGCGCTCCACCGTGTCGTAGATGTAGGTGTAAAACGAAGTCAGCGTCGAATCCTGCCCCATGATCACAAGCAGGCGGCCATCCTGACTCGGTTCTACGTACACCGGATTCCGGATTTCATCCAGGGATATTTCGAAGATCTGTGGGGTACCCGGGAGCGCTTCTGGCGGGCGTGAGAACCACCAGCCCGCTACGGCTCCCATCGCGATGAAGAGCACAATGGCTGCGGGGTGCAGACGACCGGTCAGATCCAGCGGATTGCGCTTTATTGTCTGCGCCGCAGGAGCAGCTGGCATACTCTTCAAGGTTGTCGTGCGGGAGAGACCTTCTTTGGTCAGGTCCACCGTGCGGAGGTCGACAATCAGGTCCTTTGCATGTTGGTACCGGTCATCGGCTTTCTTGGCCAGTAACTTGGACACGATCCACTCAAGCCCCATCGGGACGCCCGTTCGCACCGCCGTCAGTGGTTGAGGGTCTTCATTCAGAATCGAGTAGGTGACAGCCTGCTCGTAATCGCCTCCAAAAGGGAGGCGTCCGGCGACAAGCTGGTAGAGCAGGATGCCCAGCGCCCACAGGTCTGTCCGACCATCAACGTCTTCGCCACGCGCCTGCTCAGGGCTCATATAGGCGACCGTACCCAGCGTGGAGCCCATGCGGGTCAGCATGGTGGACTGTGCCGTTTTGGCGAGGCCGAAGTCGAGCACCTTGGCATCGCCCTTGGCTGTCAGCATCACATTAGCTGCCTTGATGTCACGATGAACGATATTTTTCTCGTGGGCGACTTCCAGGGCTTGAGCTATCTGGGTCGTCAATCGGACCGCTTCGTCTAGCGGCAACGGCCTCTCGCTGACGTGGGCGTCGAGTGACATGCCATCGATATACTCCATGGCGATGAACGGCCGCGGTTCTTCGACCGAGCCTCCCTCAGGAATCGCCTCGTCAATCTGATAGATCTGAGCGATGTGCGGGTGATTGAGAGCTGCCGCTGACTTGGCTTCTCGATAAAACCGCGCACGATCGTCCTCACTTGTCAATGCACTCGCTGGTAGCACCTTTATGGCGACCGTCCGGTCGAGCTTGGTGTCCTCGGCCTTGTAGACAATGCCCATGCCACCACGGCCGAGCTCGTCAATGATCCGGTAATGGGAGAGCGTGGTACCGATCATCGGGAGCCTCCCACGGCGCTGGTAAAGTTCGAAATGATGGAAGCTTCTATTCCTGCCTCATCCAGGTCGATTTCCGTGTCCTCTTCTGAATCCGCGTCAGGCAGGGCGAATAGAAAGTTGTTCTCTCCCGGCATTGTATCAAAGAAATCCAGGGAAAATGCCCACCAGGAATCATTGTAGTCTCGTTCATTACCCAATGTGGTGAATACCGGGTCCAGGCGAACATCCATTCCAAAGCCACCCCCGTTTACATCCAGCGCGTACAAGCGGCTTCCATCCGGCGCCCATCGAGGTGCCGTTTTCCCGTTGGGCCAGATTTCGACCGCTGGAGACTGCGCATCTTCCAGCGACTGAACGTAAATCCCGCCCTCATCTTCGAAGGCTACATATCGGCTATCCGGTGAAATTTGGTAGTGACGAGGGTTGCCATTGACAGCAGGTTCACCGACATCTGCGGGAATTTGACTCGGCTGGGTACTCAGATCCATTACGACCATGCGACTCCAGGAATCCCATGAAGTCGGCAGGCCGCCAGACACAACGAGCCAGCGTCCATCCGGGCTAACGTCGAGATCACCCAGATAAGGAGCGGTGGAAGGCAGCAAAACCCTTGAATTTCCTTGTCCGGAGGCCGCCCGGACAACCACATCAGACGATGTTGCCCTGACTTCGATGTGATACAACGAATCACCAGCCGGATTCCAAGCGGGATAGTCACTTATCCCTCCTGAGGTGATTCTTCTTCGCGATCCCGTCTCGAAGTCCAGAACCCAGATATCGGTATTCGGGAGAATCTTGTCCTCTACCGGTTCCTCAATGACCACCGCCACACGTTGCCCGTCTGGACTCACAGCTGCACTCCGATATATGGCCGCCGGGAAGACATCCTCTGACCTGGTCAGAAACGTCCCTTCCGCTTGATCCACGATAAGCGGCTTGCGTGGCCGGGTGTTTGCAATCAGGCCAATATCTGAGCCGAAATGGACCAAAGTATTTTCTCGAGAGGCGGCAAAACCTTCGGGGAGAATTTGGGAATCGAGCGGCGTGATGGCGCCAGATTGGGTAAGCGATTTCTCGTCGAAGGACATGGTCACCAGGTCGGCGCCGAGGGTGAACACCAGTTTGCCAGGCGCAGCATATTGAACGCGTCTTCCAGCCAGGTCCAAGTAGTTCAGAAGTTCACCCGATTCGAGGTCCCAGAACCCAATTTTGTCGTTTCCGTCGCGATACTGAACAGAGGCAACCAGGATGTCGGTGCCGGGAAGCATGTACGGGAAATCGAGGTCATCCTGGCCTCCGAGGCTATCCCGGACGACCACCATGCGTGAGGCTCCTGTCGAAAGGGATCGATAGTGCACGGTGCCCGTGTCTTCATAGACGATCGACTCTTCATCTGCCCATTCCGCTCGGGGACCGCCCTCGCTGGATTGCAACACGTTTATCTTCGAGCCGGTCTCGATGTTGAGGATGTCGATTCCGGTTGCGGTCGTGATAAGTAGCCGATCACTAGAAGGTGAAAAGTCCAGGTGGACGAAGACGCCTCCCAAATCGAACGATCCGACCCCGCCGGTCGACAAATCCACGATGTACACGTCATCGCTTGCGACGGCCAGAAACCGGCCATCATTGGACATGTCGGAAACCGCGATTGGTCCCTGGATTGGAAGCGTCTGGGTGAATCGCTTGAGGGTTCCAGGAGCTTCGTCGGGCTCAGAATCGCCACCTATCCACCAACCGGCCAAGGCGGCCAATAGAATGATCAGGACCATGGCGGCTGGGTGCAGCCGGCCCGACAAGTCCAGCGGATTGGCCTTTTGTTTAGCCGGCGGAGCCGCGGGCATGCTCTTGACCGTGCTTGCCCGTGCCATCCCTTCTTGAGTCAGGTCGACAGTTCTCAGATCCACGATCAGGTCTTTCGCACTCTGGTACCGGTCATCGGCGTTTTTGGCGAGTAGTTTGGACACGATCCACTCCAAGCCCATCGGCACGCCTGTCCGGATCGCTGTCAGAGGTTGTGGGTCCTCGTTCAAGATGGAGTAGGTGACGGCCTGCTCGTAATCTCCACCGAAGGGCAAGCGTCCGGCAATCAGCTCATACATCAGGACGCCAAGGGCCCACAGATCGGTGCGGTGGTCGACGTTTTCGCCGCGAGCCTGCTCCGGGCTCATGTAAGCCACCGTGCCCAGCGTGCTACCCATGCGGGTCAGCATCGTGGAGTGGGCTGTTTTGGCGAGTCCGAAATCCAGCACCTTCGCATCGCCTTTGCCGGTCAGCATGACGTTTGCTGCCTTGATATCGCGATGCACGATGTTCTTTTCGTGGGCGACTTCGAGGGCCTGGGCAATCTGGGTCACGATCCGGACGGCCTCTTCAAGCGACAGCGGGCCTTGCTTGACCGTTTCGTCCAGCGCTTGTCCATCGATGAATTCCATCGCGATGAATGGACGGGGCTCTTCCGAGGATCCACCTTCCGGTACCGCCTCATCGATCTGGTAGATCTGGGCGATGTGGGGATGGTTCAGGGCCGCCGCCGACTTGGCCTCGCGATAGAAGCGCGCCTTGTCATCTTCGCTGGAGAGGGCACTGGCCGGAAGAATCTTGATTGCGACCGTACGGTCGAGCTTGGTGTCCTCGGCCTTGTAGACGATGCCCATGCCGCCGCGGCCGAGCTCTTCGACGATTCGATAATGGGAGAGGGTGGTGCCGATCATACTGCTTGGCGACCGCGAGCAAGGCGATGCGAGAGAAAGTGATCGGCCAATATGCGGCGCGGCAGGTTCGCCTGCAAAGTTCAGTCCTTCCTGGGGTGACTCCGGCCTGATTTGGAGATCGCCTATCTTGGCAAATCTCAATTCTCCATCCCGCCATGCCTACTCCTTCTCGAAGTATCTCCAGCAAGCTGAAATGGTTCGCTACCGAGTTGGTCATGATCGTGACCGGTATCCTGGTTGCGTTGGCCATCAATACCTGGTGGCAGGGTCTCGAAACCGCGCAGCGGGAGCACGACTATCTGGCTGACCTCGTGCTCGATTTTGAGGAGAATGCTTGGCGAATCGGGGAGACGCTGAATGATGCAGATGAGGTGATCGAGGCTGCCCAGATTCTCTTGGACGTGAACAGCGCTGCCGAGGGACGGGCGATCGGATTGGACTCCTTGAACTATCTGCTGCAAGGACTGTCCATAATGCCCACGTATCAGCCTGTTACCCGGACGTGGGATGATATCCTGGGTGCCGGGGAGCTGCAAACACTCTCAAATCCGGAGATTCGCATGCTCTTGGCTGAATTCGAGAGCGCGATGCACCTGGTCGAGATTGTAGAGCAAACCCAGGAGCGGCAATTGGTGGAGTTGTTCGTCCCATACATCCTGGAGAATCTGGACTATGCGGCAGTGGCATTATTTGCAGGAGAGGACATTGAGTATCCCGATGCGCCATTCGAGGACTCAGTCTTTTCGGTGCTGGGAACTCGGGAATTCCGCAATTGGCTCGTATTGCGCCTGACCTGGGCCGATGACCTCAAAGGGGTGCACATGGGCACTCAGGATGTGATCAAGGACGTCGAAGAAGAACTGAAGCTTGAATTGGGCGGCTGAGCCTCCATTCGGCGGCCTCGACCGACGGCTCAGGCAATTGCCTGCCTGGATGCCGCATCACGAGAGTGAACTTGCCGGCGAATCAACCCGTCCTGTCATGTCTCGTCTATGTTCTATCGTTCTGATGTTGTTGCCGCTCGTTGCGCACGCGCAATCAACCAAGCAGGTATCGATGCAGTATCTCGAGTGGGATGCGGCATTGATGGCCGATTCCGCACGGACCCTGCTGGCAGATGACTTTTCGTTTCATGATCCGACAGGCGAAGTCTTTCAGACGGGTTCGTCGGGGATGGCCGTGACGGGTGCTGAGGCCTTCCTGGCGCTTCAGGCTGGTTGGGGATTGGCCGAAGTGGAGTTCGACCCAGAGGAGTCGTTTTACGTTGGGGAATATGCCTTGCACCGCGGGACGTATCGCGCGCGCTTCGCAGGAGGCGAGAACTGGACAGATATCCCGTTCATCACGATTCATCGGGTGCGGAATGGACTACTGACCGAGCGCCTGGATTTTGGCGAATACATCCAGTCCTTCGGGCTGGGCGATGGCTTCGACGACAGCACCACGTGGACGGAGATTGTGGCAGATCAATACCTCTCAGCCTATACCGGGGCTGATCTGGACACCCAGAATGTGTTGATGGCTGATGATGTCGTCTTTCAGGATCCGACGGCGCAAGTTTTCGGGCCGCCGTCAGGTCAGCTGTTCGAAGGCAAAGACTCGTTGCTGGCCCGCCGGGCTCAGATCTATGAAAATGTTGGCGCTTTCAGCATGGACGTGGCCTCAAGTTTCTACGCCAACCACCACGCCGTGTACATCGGACACGTCGAGTATTCAGCAGGAGGGAGCGACTATCGGCAGCCAGCGGTGTTCGTGGTGGAAGTACGCGACCAACTGGTTACCCGGCACTGGGATTTCGTGGACTATTCGGTTGGAGCATTAGAGTAGCGCCTCAAATCAGGCGGCGTTAATTCAACTCCCGAATCCGAATATTCCGCCACTCCACCGTCTTGCCGGAGAGTTCCGGATCACCAATGGAATGCACCTGCAGGCCAATGAAGCCCTCTGCTGTCATGGAGTCGATCAGGTCAGCCGCCAACACGCCGTTCACCCAGGTCCGGATGTGATCGCCGCGGGCTTCGATGCGATAGTGATTCCACCCGTTCTGCCGGAAGGCTTGCTGAGCTGATTCGCGGTTCTGAAGATTGAACAGCCATCCGCGACGTCCTTCATCATAGATCCCACCGCTCCACGCGCGATTGGAGGGGTCGATTTCGACCTGGTAGCCGTGTACTCGTCCGTTGTTGTAGTCCGGCAGACTGTTTGATCGGATCTGGATGCCTGAGTTCAGCTGAGGATCGACCCGGAATTCCAGTTCAAGGATGAAGTCGGCATATCGCTGATCGGTGGTCAGGAATGAGTTTGGTGTGTTGGGTGTCGATGTACCGACGATCACCCCATCACGGGCTTCGAATGAAGCTTCTCCTCCCAGCTGGGTCCAGCCGGTCAGGTCCTCTCCGTCGAACAACGGCGTCCAGTCGGTTTCGCTGGCAGCAAGTGTCTCAGCGGTCCAAGCGTCCTGGGTCGATTCTGCCCTGACTTCAGCCACCTGGGCCGGGGTGACACCCCCGCTTTGGTTGCTCCATGCGTTGCGCACGTAGGTCAACACGTCGGCGATCTCCGCGTCCGTGTATCCAAGTTGGCGAACACCGGGCATGTGGTCGACCACATCGGGCGAGGTGTACTCCTTGCCATCCACGCTGAACGGTCCTTCAATGCCATCCAAAACCAATCTGGCCAGTCGTTTTTCGTCCTGGAGGACCCATTGGGATCTCAGCAAAGGCGGGCCGACCGAAGGGAGCCCCGCGCCATCCTGGCCGTGGCAGTTGCCGCAATACAGATCGTAGGTCTCCCGACCGCGCTCGAAGCTGACCTCGAATGAGGCAGGCAAGAGGCGCACATCAGCCAGGTCTTGCACCAGCGCCATCCCTGCAGCGTGCTTGACGGCCTGAGCGATCACTCCACCTCCAGTCACATCCAGAAACTCTTGCTCCTGATCCTCAAGAGCACCAATGACAGCGTCGACGATATACAGATCGTCATCGTGCTGAGCGGCGAGTGCCAGCTGAGCATTCCATGCTTCATCGCGAAATGCCGGATAGTCGGCCATCTGGCCCAGCGCTCCAGCGACGTAGCGCGCGACAACAGGGTCTCGTTCACTCGACATCCCAGCAAGAATCTCGAAGGCCCAGCGTTCGCCCACAGCAACGGCTACCCGCGCGGCCGCGGAGCGGACGCGCGGATCGCGCGCGCCAGATGCATCACGCAAGACATACGGCGAGACCAAACCCAACCCCTCCAGCGTCCACAGAGCATGAATGCGCACACGCGGATCATCTGCACTGGTCGCCCAGACTTCCAAGGTCATCTGCATCTCGGTGGCGTTGCGCTCAATCAGCAGGCGCTGCGCCGTATCGCGCCACCATCCATTGTCGTGCATCAACCGCATGAGGAGATCCTGGTTGGAGTCCTCCGACATACGAGGCATCGGTCCAAGGGGCGCATCAGCCCATCGTACACGATAAATGCGGCCCAAGCCCAGCGGTGTGTCCAGGTCGCGCATGTCGATCTGTCGCTGGAGGTACGCCGTCAGGTAGGTGCTGTGCTGGATCACCCCCCGGTACATGTCCAGGATGAACAGGCTTCCATCCGGCGCGGTGAATCCGTTGACGGGGCGGAACCGCTCATCTGTGGCTGTGAGGAATTCGCGACCTTCGCCGGGTCCATTTTCGCCTTCAATGCGGCCGTTTTCTTCTGAGAGCACAACGCGCTTCACCAGATTGGCCGCTGTCTCCTGGACGAACGCATTGCCTTGGTACTCAGGCGGAAATTGATCGCCTCGATAAATGACTGGCCCCGCAGCCGAAGTGACATTCACCAACCGCCCTGTGTCATCCAACGTCTCGGGCCGATAGCCTCGATTCACCCCTGGAGTCACACGACGCGGCCATACGCGAGTCGGAACCCTGGCCTCGCCATACATGCGACGATCACCTGTTTGACGATGCGGATTCGACTCCACGGCGTTGGGGACCATGTCGTCGACCTGGAGGACCGTGCTGTTGTGGTTGTAGAACAGCCGGCCCCAGTCATCCTGCGTAATGCCCCACTGGCCACGATACTGGGTTTTCTCTTTTTCCCAGACACCGTTTCGAAGGCGATATCGCACATCCGACTTGGCATTGTAGATCCAATTGTCGACGCCCAACATCAGTCCGTTGGGTTGATGCTCCGGGTTGCCCCCGACGGCGTAGGTCGAATCGACGACCGTCAATTCGCCCGCTTCGTAGCCGTCACCTTTTCGCTCAACGAAGTACAGACTGGGAGGGACGGCCAGGAGGATTCCGCCATTGTACACCGCGATGGCCCGCGGGAGAAAAAGACCGTCCATGAATACGGACGAAGTCTCATAGGAACCATCACCATCGATGTCCCGGAGCGTGACGACACGCCCGGCAGGATCACCCGTTTTGTCGCCTTCGGTGGTCCACATGTAGTCGCGCATCTCGACCACCCACATGGCGCCATCCTCATCAAAGGACAATGCCACGGGGTCGACCACGTCAGGTTCGCTGGCCACCAGTTCGACCGTGAAGCCTTTCTCGACTTCGAAATCCAGTAGAGCTTCCTCGGCGGCACGAACCGGGGCCTCAGGAATTTCTGCCGGGTCGACGATGTCCACGTCCATGGGAGCATCGCCTGACGAGTTTGCTTGAGGCGCCTCGTTGGTTGTGCAACCTGCCAGCAGAATGAACGCGATCAGGAGATAACGCATGCGTAGAAATTCGAGCGAGGGGTAAGTCTAGCGACGGAATCCACCGAAGTGATCCAGAAAAACAGCGCCCATCGGTGTCAGGGCGCCACGAATATCATCGCCAGCAGGTCCGTATACAACGAATGAGCGAGGCGTGACACAGGCCATGAACCTCTCTGCGAAATGCTCTCCGAAGTTGCCCAGGTGCACCAACGCGGCGCCGTTGTCTGCGTAGCGCTCCTGGATGTGCACTTCCGAACCGTCGGGCATGATGTACCAGTCGTAGGTCATGCAGCCTTCCTCAGCCGTTGTGGAAGCCACCATCTCTGTCATGAGGGCTTTGAAGTCGTCGAGCTTGCCTTCGTTGATCGAGAGTTTGAGATTCCAGGAGATGTTGTTCATGATGAAGTCCGGAGAGTGAGTGATGGAGCGCGACAATCTTGTCGATGAGGAGCGGGATTGCAAATCGGAAGCGGGTTACCTTGACGCTGCCTTTCATCGATCCCAATTGATTCATGCCTCGATATAATGACATGACGTACCGCCGCTGCGGTCGAAGTGGTCTTCAACTTCCGCTGATTTCGCTGGGTCTGTGGCACAACTTCGGCGACGTGGATGATCAGAGCGTCGCGCGGGACATGATCCTGCACGCCTTCGACGCAGGGATCACGCATTTCGATTTGGCGAACAATTATGGACCGCCTGCCGGCTCAGCGGAATCGAATTTCGGAAAGGTCCTGGCAAGTGATCTGGCGGCGCATCGCGACGAACTGGTGATCTCCACCAAGGCCGGTTATCACATGTGGGATGGCCCGTATGGTGATGGCGGCTCGCGCAAGTATCTGATTGCCAGCTGCGATCAGTCATTGAAGCGGATGGGTCTGGACTATGTCGACATCTTCTATTCGCATCGATACGATCCGGAGACGCCGCTTGAGGAAACGATGGGTGCGTTGGACACGATTGTGAGAAGTGGACGCGCGCTTTACGTCGGGATTTCGAGCTATGGACCAAAGCATACTCGCGAAGCGGCGCGGATTCTGAAGGAGATGGGAACGCCATGCCTTATTCACCAGCCGAAGTACTCCATGTTCGATCGGTGGATCGAGCATGGGCTGACGGACGTGTTGGAAGAGGAGGAGATGGGGTGCATACCGTTTTCGCCACTGGCGCAGGGCATGCTGACCAACAAATACCTGAACGGCATTCCTGCTGAATCGCGCGCTGCGAAGGAGCATGGATTCTTGAGGCCGGACGCGCTCACGATGGAACGGGTCGATCAGATCCGGCTTCTGAATGACATGGCTGCAGAACGTGGCCAGACGCTGGCACAGATGGCCTTGCAGTGGGTGGCTCGCATTCCTGCTGTCACATCTGTGTTGATCGGCGCCAGCCGGGTGGATCACATTGACGATGCGCTGGGGATTCTGGAGGCGCCGGAATTCAGCGAATCCGAGCTCCAATCCATCGAGAGAATCCTGAATTGAGCCTTTTTCCCCGTTCTTTTTCCGCAGAGGGCACGGCTCGCGATGAAAAAGTCGCGATCGGCAACAAAAAAATGATTTTGGGAAGGGCAATGTGCCCTATTTTGTTGGCCACGCTCTTGACACGCAAGGGCTAAAGCCACATTTTGTGGTTTAATCCAAAGTTGGATATCCAAAACTGACCATTCGATACCCGCAGGGGGAGCTTGAACACCGTGATAAAGCGCAACTATTTCGCACTTTTCATCTTTCTTCTCGCAGCATCTGTCACGTTGACCGCTTGCGACTCTAATGACGCCGACGACACTGAAGTCGTGATTGAGGAAGAGGTCACCGAGACGGAAACGACGGTTACGACTTCTGACGCAACCGTCCAGCAGATTACCGCGGCGCTTGCTCAGCCGGGGTCGCTCGGAGGTATCGTCGGTGACAACATCATCGTAGACAACTCTCCTGGAGCCATCATCCAGACAACGTCAACGACCAGCGGTGCTTCAGGTACCTCTTCTGTCACGACAACGGTTGCACCGCTGGTGAACACCACCACCGGTCAGCCTACAGGTCAGGTAGCCGTTGCTGTTCAGAGTGGCGGTACGACGCAAACAGCCATTGCTACGCCCAACGTGTCGAATACGGCAAGTGTCAGCGTCGCCACACGGACTAGCACCGGCTCCACGGCCAACGTGAATCTGAACCAGGCATTCAACCCGACGACAATCGCGTCATCGAATGCGAGCTTCCAGTCCAGCCGCCGCCAGGTTCGCCAGGATATCGTCGCTGGAGGTGGAACGTTTGCAGGTACTGTTACGGCAAACGGACAGACGTGGGCGCAGCGAATCCAGGCCGCTATTGCAGCGGGCAAGCGCCGGAATGTTCAGGTCGAACTGACTGCTTATAACACTGCGGTTCTTCAACGTCTGCTCGTCACGGGCCGAGCCGTAGCTGGTGCGTGTTCCCAGAACAACAGCGCGACCGAAACCGTGAGAATTACTAACGCTGGCACCACCGTCGCATACGCTTGTGTCAACTACCAGAGCATCAGTCAATTCCAGAATGTTCTGCCTGACTGATCCTTTCTATCCTATCAGGATTCAAGAGCGGCGCGCCGAATGGCGCGCCGCTTTTTTTATGTCTCCGATTTGAATGGTAGCTTTTGCCAAGCGTCACTTTTTGAATGCAGGAGTCTTGATCGGTGCTTGACGACTACAAGATGCGTACGGGCCTATTGGTGGTCATCACGGCTTTGCTCTCAGCAGGGCCCTCAGCCGGGCAGAAATTGTCACCCGGCGAATCCCAGATCGTGATTCCCACAGCTGACGCACGTCAGGATGCCCGCCTCTCAATCGGCTATGGGCAATTGCCTGCTGACGTATCCAGTCCGCCCAGTGCCCGTGATCCGTTGAGCCGATCGGCCAGGGACGAACTCTACGTGATCACGATTCAGTTCATTCCGCGTCTTTCCCTTCATTATCGACAGTCGTTCAAGAGGGCAGACTTCATTCAAGCTACCGGTGACCGCGTACTTGGAGCTCAATTCAAGGTCATCAAGCAGGGGCGCATCCGACCAGGATTGGCCTTTGGCATAAGGGACACCGCAGGGACGCGGAAGCATCACGCAACGTATGCCGTCATGACCCGGACCTACGATTTCAAGAGTGCCCAGTTGGGGGCCACGGTTGGGGTTTCCAGAGCTTTTCTGGATGCTACATTCCTCGAGATGAAAGATGGCCCATTCTGGGGCTTATCACTACGATTTCGGGATCGCATCGAGTTGCTGGCTGAACACGACACACGTTTTTTCTACGCAGGGTCCAGAATTTGGCCAATCAAGTGGCTTTGGTTGACGGGCTTTGCCGCGGAAGGGAAGCATCCAGGGTTCGCATTCGGAATATCACACTCGCTTCGTGGTGGCTCCAACTAGCAAGACATAATCGGGGTTTTGGTTCAGGCGAAGGTCATTCATTCCAATACGGGCAGCATGTGGGGTGCAAGCATCCTCAAATCATTCCAGATGTCGACGCCGGTGTCATGAATCTCTCCCCGATTGGGTCGGATGAACCCTGTGATTTCACCACGGATGGCTCTCCCCAGATCGTACGGAACGTAGTGCTGTCGTGTTGGATACGCGGCGATACGACCTCGTTTGAGACCCTTTCGAGGAGACAATGGTGCCGCAAATCTGAACCCAGGAAAGACGTAGTGGCCGTCGTAGAAGAGATGCAGGCCAAATTCGATCTCACCGAATATACGGGTCAATTCTCCTGAGGTACCTGGATTGCGCTTCACGTCCTCTCCCGGACGCCGGAATTGATTGATCTCCCGGATGAACTGTCCGGTACGACCGCGCAAACGCAGATTGTGCCACGGCAGGTATACGGTTCCGTCCAGGTAGCCATTGAAGAAGTTGACCGGTCCGGTGATCAATTCACCGTCATCGAATGCCCAGTATCCGCTCATACCGGCGCGACCGCCGATCACGACGGGCCATCGTTCGCTGATCCAGTACAGTTGAAGGTCGCCGCCGTATCGATTTCGCTCAAAAAACCCTCCTGAGATGGCTCCTATCCAGTTGGGTGCAATCTGCCGTCGAAACCCCGCCATCAACACGTTGGGGTACGGCTTTTCCCAATAGTCTGCATGTTGTTCGGGCAACTGATTCCGAATCGGAAACGCATATTGGGCGGCCAGAACCAGACCGCTCGGCCACCAGACTCTGACCTTCGGACCAATCGCGATGCGGTCGCGAAACCAATCGACTGGATAGTCGATCGCGAAGTTGTAGAGCAACTCCACCTCCAAATCAATCTGAACCCCGCTAGCGGCTCGCCCAAACGAAGCTTGCTCGCGCATCGATAGCGGTTGACCATCTGCTCGAAGTGCAGGTGCCCGCAAACCGAATCGCTGAGGCGCGATTCCGGCCAGTCGACACTGAGACATCGCCGCACGATTTTCCTCGACCCATTCGAGGGCGCTTCGCAAAGGCTGACGAGATACGCGATCCTCGAATACGACCCATGACTCCGGTCCTCGGCTTTGAATCGAAGTAGGTCCCAATCGCTCAACATCTGCAATCAAGTCAGCGCATACGGGATCCGTCCCAAGGGAGCTTTGAGCCTGAGAAACCGGCGCGACGAGAAGTCCGAGAAACAGAAGGGACAGGAACGGACGCATGCGGAATGAGATGATCGGACTGAAACGCTAATAATGACGCCAGACGTGGGGTCAATATATCGTGTGTCCATGACATCACCTGTGACTCATTCAATCCGTGCGTGGGGAAAACGCTCACACCGGGTTGATCGAACACCCTTTGACAGAGGCACGGTCGGCGACTATTGTGATAGTGATCCGATGGGCAGGATCACCCGTCCCACTTGCCCCCCGAAGTCATGTCAGCCCCCGTCGCTATTTACACACTTGGCCAGACGCCAAGACCCGACCTCGTCCCGCAAATGATCGCAACCTTGGGCGCATCCGACGTCAAGGTGATCGGTGTACTGGACGACGTCCCCGAATCCGACATTCGCGAACCGCTAACGGGCAATTACCCGCTCAAGACGAGGCTATCCGATGGCCGAGAAATTCGGACTGACTGCAAGTTCCTTCAGCCGAAGTTGCAGGACTTGATCGAGGCACATGACGATGATGTGGTCATGCACATTGTGCTCAGCGTGGCTCCGTTCCGAAATCTGCACGCCGAAGGGATTTTGATCAGGCCATTTGAGCATGGTTGTCGCACACTGGCGACCCGTCATATCCACGAGATATGCGTACTCGTGCCCTATACAGAGCAGGTATTCCACGCCCACCAGAAATGGGCGGCAGCTGGGTTTTCAGCCAACATCCTGTGTGTCGAGGAAAAGCCGAACGGTATTTCCGTTGAGGAGTGGGTTTCGCGCTGCGTTACTGCCCACAATGCCGATGGCGTCGTTGTTGATTTCGTAGGATACTCGCGACTGTTGACCACCAGACTCGAGTTCGCCCTTGGAATACCGGTCCTGGACCTTGGGTTTGAGGCGATGGAATTCGGCCGTGGTTGTCTTGAGGAGTTTGACTCAATCGAACGTAGCCTCTTTGCAGACACAGGGGTCCAGCCACGATTGACGACTTCGACAGTCTGATTCGAAGAGTCCTTCTCGGGTGGTCTTATTGGTCGATCAGTTGCCGTACTCTTCTCTGTAGAACTGGAATAATGTCGCGTTCAAACCACGCGTGTTGTTTGAACCATCTGATATTGCGTGGTGAGGGGTGAGGAAGAGGCAATTGCGAAGGCCAGAATGATTCCCAATCCGCGACCACATCAGACAGACGTTTGTGGTCGGAGTCCAGGTGCCAACGCCGAGCATACATCCCGAGGACAATCGTCAATTCAATGTTTGGAAGGGCCGCGAGGACGGGCTTCCTCCAGGTGTCAGCGCATTCCGGCCGAGGTGGAAGATCACCAGACTTTCCCGTTCCCGGGTAGCAGAAGCCCATGGGGACGATGGCAAATAGCGAGGGATCGTAGAATTCCTCAGGCGTAACGCCGAGCCATTGGCGCAAGCGAACTCCGCTGGGATCGTCGAAGGGTGTTCCGCTCTCGTGTACGCGCGTCCCGGGAGCTTGACCGACAATCAGCACTCGTGCATTTTCGTGGACTTGCAACACAGGCCGGGGTCCCAAGGGAAGGTGCTTCTTACAGATCTTGCAAGAGAGGATCTCGGGCAGAAGTGCATCCAGAGCGGCCGCGCTCATCGATCCAGCGGTGACGACTTTTCCAGCAAGGAGAGCTCGTCTTGAATCCCTTCCAGCATGCCGCTCAATTTAGCGCGCGTGTCCAGCACACCCTGATTGTAGATCCAGGGACCAATCTTGTCCACCACAAAGTCGGCCAGGTCGGCTGACTCAAACGTGCCGACATGGACATCCAACTCGTCCTCAAGAAATTGTCTGAGTTCGGTAGCGATGAGCGTGCGTTGCTCTTGGGTAAGATTCACGGCAATATGGTCGGAATAAGTAAATCGGGCAAGTGCGCTATGCAGCAAGACGATCGCTGAGGATTCGACGGAACCCCGTTGGCTCAATCGACCGGTGCAAGCTGCTTCAATCGCTCTCCCCACGACAGTACGACATCCACTGACTGGACCGGGCGACTCGAGCTGATTTTGCTATCCAGCAACAAGAGAACCTCGTGCTCTTTGCGTTTGCTGTAGAAACCGTCGCCATCGAAAGAGAATACACTCTCGAATTCTCCTTCTGCGCGTATGCCACGGCTCGACGAAATAGCCGTCCAGACAAGATTCTGGCCTTGCCGCAAGTAGAGGCCTGACCCATCACTTGACCAGAAGGGTAATCCGAATCCTTCAGCAATCAGCCATGACGCGTCGCCTTGGATGTCGGAAACGAACACGCGCGTGGATGTGGGGTCGCCTGCGGCCCACGCAATCCACCGGCCATTGGGTGAGATCGAAGCGAAGTAGAGTCCAGGATCCGAGGTGATATCGAATTGCTCCCCTGATTCCGTATTGACGTAGGTCAACGTGGCTGTGGCTCCGATGTCATCAAAGTGCGAAACCAGGAACTCATTCTCGCTGCGAACATCAGTCAACCATTGGTGGCGTCCCAGGTCAAAGTTGAGGGGCTCCGGTGGAGAGCTGCCATCAATCGGTTGGCGGGAAATGGCTATTTGTCGTCCCATCTGTCCATGCGTATAGAACACGAACTGATCGTCTGGCGAAAGAAACGCATTGATGATCGGGGAGGCGGTGTTCGGTATGGGAGCAAACCGACTCCCTTCGATAGGACCGAACATGATGGTTTCGTTGTCCTGGTCAACGAAAAGCATCCACTCTCGGTCAATGGTCAATTGCATGAACTCTGCAGCCGGCGGCAATTCGACTTCTTTGGCGTCGATGGCATTGTCATCCCGCCGGTAAATGAACATGCTTCGATCGGATTCCTCTCCGCCTGCGTCGAGTCCGGAGGATGTGACCAGGTCGCCCGCGCGATTCACGCCGTACTCCCAGAATCCTCGGAAGTCGAGTACGCGGATGGGTTGGCCGAGTAATTGGCTCTTTCCAAGGTCGAATGGCTGCGCATAAACATCACCCTCGAATCCCGTGTCTCCCTGACTGCCTCGAGAAAACAGGATATGCCCGGAATCGATGAAGGATGCGGCAAAGCCGTCTTCAATCAGTGGCGTCAGATCACCCGAATCCAGATTGAGCAGTCCTACTTGTCTTTCCGTTCCCGATGAGATGGTGACGAGCGCACGATTCCCTCCGGGAAGCGGGTGCGGATGAGTCAACTGCGCTCCTTCCGCCATACCGCTGAACGTGATTGGCTCTCTGTTGGAGGTCACTCGGCTGATGCGGTCAAGTCCCGTCTCCGAGCCGTCGCTGATCAACAGCCACTCATTGTCGATCCAGGAGGGCAAGACGGCATCCTGAGTGAGCAAAGCTGGGGTTCCATCTGGAACCTGGACAATGGAAATCGCGCGACCAATGGTCTCGTATGCCAGCCACCGACCGTCAGGCGAAAACGCGCTGAGACGTATACCACCAGATTCGTCAAGGACACGGCGTGTGCCCGTTGAGAAATCGTACAGCCACAGCCGGTTTTCCCGTGTAGTAAACGCCATGTAACGACCATCGGGAGACACATTCGGATGACTGATTCCCTCCAGATCCGGTAGAATCACCGATGTATAACGCGTTGAATCAGAATTCAACGCACCGGTCGAGGTACTGGTGCGTCCGATCCACCAGCCCACTGCAAGCATCGCAACCAGCGCCAATGCGATAACCAGGTAGCGACCTTGCTGACTTTTGTGAGGGGTTGGAGGGGCGGAAGGCGGGTACGGAGTCGTCCCGCCTGCTGCCGAAAGCTGGGTCGTCGACTGCTTGACGCCGAGCGCATCCAGATCGGCAATCAATCCTGCGGCCGTTTGGTATCGATGCTTGGCATCCTTGGCCAGGGCTTTCAGTACGATGCGCTCCAGTTCCATCGGGACGCCCGTGCGCAGTCCGGTCAAGGGGGCTGGATCCTCATTGAGGATGCTGTACACTGCTGCTTGTTCGTAGTCGGTCGAAAACGGGACGCGACCACTCACCATTTCGTAGAGGACCACACCCAGCGACCACAGGTCGGATCGGCCGTCGACTTCCTCACCGCGGGCTTGCTCCGGACTCATGTAAGCGACCGTTCCCAGCGTGCTGCCCATGCGCGTGAGCATCGTCGAATGCGCGGTTTTTGCCAGGCCGAAGTCCAGCACCTTGGGTTCACCCTTGCCCGTCATCATGACGTTGGCAGACTTGATGTCGCGGTGGACGATGTCCTTCTCGTGAGCCAGTTGGAGGGCCGAAGCAATTGCTTTCCCGATCCGGACGACATCACTGATCGGCATCGGCTTGTCGCGGATCCGGTCAGCTAGCGAGTCACCATCGATAAATTCCATGGCGATGAACGGGCTGGGAGCCGTTCCGGGCGGACTACCTTCGGGGATGGCCTCGTCGATCTGGTGAATCGCTGCGATGTTCGGATGATTGAGCTGCGCTGCAGCCTTGGCTTCCCGATAGAAACGAGTCCGATCATCCTCGTTGGTCAGCGCACCGGGTGGCAACACCTTGATGGCCACCGTGCGCTCGAGCTTCGCGTCTTCTGCCTGGTACACGATTCCCATGCCACCGCGTCCGAGCTCGCCGGTGATCCGATAATGTCCGAGGGTTGTACCTACCATGATTCGGGGTGCGAAGTGAGTCCCGAAGATAGGCGATCACGACCAGAGGTCCATTCGATCAACCCTATCGGGATCGTGCGGATACGCTGGTCAGGACGGTCCCGGATTGGTCGGCCATCTCGGAGTAGTACCGATCAAATCGCTTGGCTTCGAAATGCTCGTACTCACCCAGGTTTTGCGCCCAACGGAACCCAATCGGCTGGTACCATAGCTCGACATCGACCGCAAATGGTCCGCCGTGTCCCGTTGTCGGGATCCGATAGCGTATCTGATCCGAACCGCCACGGAAATCGGCGTCGGCCAAAGCATCTCCGTGGACAGCGACTCGCTCTTCCACCGTGGAAACCTCAAATCCCAAGGGAGGAATCCGATTGTCCTTCACATAATTCAGCGCAGTGAGCAGCCCCGTGGTGACGTTTCTATCAACATCCACCAAAATGGGCTCATAGATCTGGACCTGATCGGAAGACGTGATTTCAGCGTAATGCGGTTCGAAACCGCCATTCTCAAGATCGTTGTCATTGCCTTCAATGGATCCGTCGGGATTCAGTCGGCCCGATTCGAATACCACCTCACCCCGGCTGTCTCTCACCGTCACGTGCAGCCAGACTCGACGCGAAGGGTAAGCGGTGGGGAGTTTATGGCCAGTCTTGTTGGTCACAGAGACGTCAAAGGTGAGCGTCCCTTCATCGAGCACGGGTTGGCTCAGCGCGAGCGCGGCCGAGTTCTCCTGCAGGTTTTCGATGGTCCGCATTGCTCCCAGGTTCATGGCCTGAGTGGTTGCTGGCACGCCGAGTTCATCGCGGTATTTGCCAAGGATCTTCTGCATGAAGAAGTTGCCGCCCTTGAAGACATGCCGGGATATGTTTTCGCGTGGCGAACCCATCACAGAGGAGACGGCCGCTTCGCCTTTAACCTCTGGCATATGGCAATCCTGACAGCTGGTGTTGTCTGCGTAGTCGCTGTAGAGCCACTCCAGATACGGTACCTGTTCGGGGAGTTCACCCAGCACTTCCCCTTCATCACCCAGGGTGTGGGTGATGAGCGTGTGACAGGATGCACAGAACGCTGATTCCTGGATGTGGGAGGATTGTTCGGGGACGAAGCCTGATGCCGAGTGCATGATGCGCGTTTGGCCGGCGTCGACGTCGAAAGGACCATAAATCGGCCGCTCTCCCATCGGAGATGATTCATCCACTTTGAAGTGCCCGACGAAGCTGTCTTCCAAGCCTTGACCTTCAGCGGTGATGGAATGGCAGGTGGTGCAGGAGACACCGTCAGCAGCCAGCTGATCAAGATGGGACTCAGCGTCCATTACAGGGATGTGGGCCAGGAATTGATCAGGCTGACCAGCCAAACGCTCCTGATAGGACGACATGGGCATGTGACAGCGGGAGCACTCATTCTGAATGGTTTCGCTGGCCCAGGGGTGGTCCGTAATCTCGCGAATCACGGCTGCTTGCCAGTATGGGTCGCGAGCCGAGTTGGCCATCATCGAAGTTTGCCAGTCGAGTCCGATGGAGATGTCGTTTCCATCACTGTCCTGGAGTTGATTGTGGCAGCTCATGCAGGCATCCGATGTTTCGAACAACGCATGGAGCTCAGCAATTTCACCTTCGAGCGGGCCGAGGGCGACCAGGGGCCTGGCCGGAGGCATGAGGATGGCAAAAGCGAACAACGTAATGGCACTGACAATTGCAGGAATCCAGGTTTTCATACTACCAGCCCTCCGCGAATCCGCCATCAAACCAGTCCCAAAGGAGATAGACCGCCCAGCGCTGGTTGCGGTCATCCTCTCCTAGAGGAAATGCATAGCCAACGTTCAACATGATGTGCTGCCTCGTATTCAGCGTGATCTGGACCTGGGGGACAAGATCCCAGTGAATATCCACGCCGGTTTCCATTTCGCGCTTGGCCAGGACTTCCATCATGGGCGAGAAGGTGCGACCCCAATTCGGGCGCGCAATGCTCTTTCCAATCACGCCTCTCCAGAATGCTTCGTTTTCAGCCTTGTCCTGAATGACGGGGAATTCCAAACCGGCCTGCGCCTGAATGAACGCGTCGGCAGGAAGGAGCTGGCCATAGGAGACAAAAGGCTCAAGAATGGCCGTGCCTTTGCCAAATCCGAGTTCCTCATCGCCCGTAGGAAGCTTCACTTCGGCTACGGCGCTGAAAATGGTACCTCTGCGTAGATCGTGATAGAGTGCGCGCTTGAGACCGATGGCGATATCACCCATCGCCATTCCCCGCCACGAGTCCCCGACTTGCTAATGCCCGAAAGGGACAACGAATTCGATCTGGTTGCGTGGTCCGAATCGGGTCTCGTAGACGAATTTGGTCATGATGGCATCGTCTTCACCCGTTGTCGTCAGGACCGCTTCGTCTTCCGGGTAGGCTTTCTCCGTGAACAGGGCGCGAGGCAGATTGAGCTCTCCTCGAGGCCATCGGTCATCCGTACAGAATGTCCGGATGTGATCCATGATCAGTTGCAGCTGAGCCTCTGTCAGTGCATCTCCAAAGGCCGGCATACGTTCGGAAAACCCTCGTACCGGACCTCCCTCGTGAGCCACACCGATCCAGTCGCCGTCCGGTTCGCGGGAAGCAAACGCGCACTCAGAAAAATCTGGTATCGGTACGTCGAAGCCCAGCAAGGACGCATCGGTGCCCGTTCCGTCCGCCCCGTGGCACGTGGCACGTGGCGCAAGCCTGTCGATAGAGTTCGGCGCCGTCTTCGGCCCCGGCGCTGTGGGCCGACTGGACTTCCGAAGAATGTGAGGCAACGGTGATATGAGCCGGAATGGGCTCCAGGGCATCGGACTGGGCTGCTGCGGATTGAGTGCCGGCTAAACACAAGCCGAGCAAAAGGAGGATGGTTGGTGTACGCATGAGGTATTCCGTTCACTTGTAATTACAAGTTCAATCGTATGCCTGAGAATGCCAAGCCGTGCCGGGTTCATTTCTGTGGGGGAATTCCTGAAATGCAGAAACGAAGACCACGATCTGTCAGAAAAATGGTGTTGGAATATCCAATGAACATTGTTCAGCGGTGGATCAGCCGTGTTGGGCCCCGGTTCCACGGCCTGTAGTTCGACCCCGGAACTCCGGTACTGCTCCGATAGGCGGAGCCATCTAAGCGTCGAGTTCCAACACATTCAGATTGCACCCATGCGTACACTCTCCAACTCTTTCTTCGCGCTGCTTTTCGCCAGCCTTCTCATGGTCGGTTGTGGCGGCGAGTCCGCAGACACTGCTGATGCGGCTGCTGATGTCACCGAAGAAGCGGCTACCGATGCCATCGTCATCGAAGCCAACGACATGCTTCAGTTCTCCGTTACGGAATTCTCCGTCACGGAAGGCGAAGAAGTCACCATCGTTCTCCAGAATGTCGGCCAGATGGCCAAGGAAATGGGCGGCCACAACCTGGTCATCCTGACCGAAGGTTCTGACCTCCAGGCATTCGGTATCGCTGCAGCAGGCGCTGCTGACACCGAGTACATTCCTGCAGACCTGGCTGACCAGGTATTCGCTGCAACGGCTCTTCTCGGCCCAGGCGAAGAATACACGCTGACGTTCACGGCTCCTGCAGCTGGCACCTACGAGTTCGTATGCTCGTTCCCGGGCCACTTCGGCACGATGCGCGGTGTCATGACGGTTGAAGCCGCCATGTAATCAGCGGCTGCGATGCGGCAAAAGCTGCAAAGCGGCAAGGTTTCGCATTGACCTCGGTTGATGCGCACGGGGCGGCGCCGACAGGCGCCGCCCCGTTTCTGTTTGGAGTCGTTTCTCCCATCAGGATGGCTGGATTGTTCGCCTTCTCATCTTTCGCTTTTTCTGCGTAACGCGCGATCGTTCCGTTCGACCTATCTTTCGAACGGTTCGATTCACCACCCCACTTCTCGTCATGTCCCGACTTTTTCTGCTCCTCGCTCTGATTCTGTTCACAAGTGCCTGTGCAACCGAGGGCACAGCCGAAACCGCTTCAGCCGAATCCGAAGCAGCTGAAACACAAGGCATGGCGGACCTTCGTTCTGCTTCACCTGAAGGTGCGAGCATTTTCTTCGTCAATCTGGAAGACGGACAGACGGTGGAGAGCCCGTTCACGGTTGAATTCGGTCTGGAAGGAATGTCCGTCGTACCCGCAGGTACCGATGAGGAGTACTCGGGCCACCACCATCTCCTGATCAACGAGGACATGCTGCCGCCGATGAACATGCCTATTCCGGCAGACAGCACACACATCCACTACGGCCTGGGTCAGACCAGTACCGAATTGGACCTGCCAGCCGGTGAGCACACGCTCCAGATTATTCTCGGCAATCACCTGCACATCCCGCACGATCCTCCGGTCGTGAGCGAGAAGATCACCATCACGGTGCAGTAGGGAACCTCCGGCAGACGGCCTGGCAGCTGCTCAGCAGATGCGAGGGAGTTGTTCGCCGACCAGCATGTCGACGATACGCTGACCTCCAATGCCCGTGCGCATGGTCACCATGCCCGCGGTCTGGCTTGTCACTGTTCCGATACGGACGGCGTGAGCGCCCAGCGTATCGGATTTCATGGCAGAAAGGACGGCCTCGCTCACTTCAGGAGCCACCACGGCAATGAGCTTGCCCTCGTTGGCTACGTGCAGAGGGTCGATGCCCAGGAATTCGCATGCACCCCGGACCGCTGGCAGGATGGGAATCGATCCTTCTTCCAGTTCGATGCCGACGCCTGCCGTTTCCGCGAACTCGTTCAGCGCCGCTGCCACGCCGCCGCGCGTTGGGTCTCGTAATGCGCGGACGCCCTCTCCGCCAACATCAAGCATGCGAGCAATCAGATGATTGAGCGCGGCTGAATCGGATGCGATGGGCATTTCGAATTGAAGGCCTTCGCGTTTGGAGAGGATCGTCATCCCGTGATCGGCTAACGTCCCACTGATCAGGACGTGATCGCCGACTCGTATCCGATCCGGACGCGGGCGAACAGGCTGTTCAAACACTCCAATGCCTGTGGTGTTGATAAACACCTTGTCGCCTTTGCCTTTGTCGACCACTTTGGTGTCTCCGGTGACAATCTGAACGCTTGCAATGGCTGCAGCATCGCGAATCGATTCGACGATGCGCTTGAGGTCGACAAGTGAGAATCCCTCTTCCAGAATCATCCCGATGCTGAGGTAGCGGGGCGTCGCGCCACTCATGGCCACATCGTTGACGGTGCCATTCACGGCCAGATTTCCAATGTTGCCTCCTGGAAAAAAGATGGGATCGACTACGAATGAGTCCGTCGAGAAGGCCAGGTCCGAGGCAACAGCGGGAAGAACAACGCTGTCTTGCAGGTCGTCCAAAAGCGGATTGCCAAAGGCCCAAACAAACAGATCTTGGATGAGCTCGCGAGACATCTGACCACCGCTGCCGTGCCCAAGCTGCACCGTATCGTGGTCCGAGATGGGCAGGGGGCAGGTACCAAACCCGGACGTGTTGATTTCGGTGTTTACATCCATTCCGTCTGATGGGAAGTTGGCCATAGTGTTATTCGGACGGGCTTGGTGTTGCGGATTCTGGATGATGACGGTGATAGGCGTAGTAGGCGGCACATGCACCCTCCGAAGAGACCATCGTTGCCCCCAGCGGCGTTCTGGGCGTGCACTCCTTGCCAAAGGCGGGGCACTCGTAGGGCTTCTTGAGGCCCTGCAGGATGATGCCACTGATGCACGCTTCCGGCTCATCCACGTCGATTTCCCCGATCGCGAAGCGCTTCTCAGCGTCAAATGCGGAAAAGGTATCCGAGAGGCGGAAGCCGGACAAGGGAATCTCGCCGATACCGCGCCACTTGCGATCCGATACCGTGAATACCTGGGCGATCAGGTCTCGTGCGGCGCGGTTGCCCTCGCGGGCAACCGCGCGGGCATACTGGTTCTCGACTTCGTTGCGACCTTCTTCCAATTGCCGCACCGTCATCAGGACGCCTTCAAGGATGTCGACTGGCTCGAAGCCGGTTACGACGATAGGGACATCAAATTCGCGGCAGATCGGCTCGTATTCTTCCCAGCCCATGATTGTGCAGACATGTCCGGCTGCCAGGTATCCTTGAACCCGGTTCTGTTCGGAAGAAAGGAGCGCCTTCATCGCAGGGGGGACCAGGACGTGCGAAACGAGCATTGAGAAGTTTGAAAGCCCCAGTTGCCGAGCCTGCCAGGCTGCCATGGCGTTATTGGGTGCCGTGGTTTCGAATCCGACAGCGAAGAAAACAACTTCCTTTTCGGGGTTCTCTCGCGCCAGCCTCACCGCGTCGAGCGGGGAGTAGACGACACGCACGTCGCCGCCTTCCGATTTGACCATGAAGAGGTCTTTTTCCGAGCCCGGGACGCGAAGCATATCGCCGAAGGAAGTGAATATCACCTCCGGGCGGGACGCGATGGCGATGGCACGGTCGATCAACTCCAGCGGTGTGACGCAGACCGGACACCCTGGACCATGCACCAGCTCGATATGGCTAGGCAGCAGTTGATTGATGCCATTGCGGATGATGCTGTGGGTCTGACCGCCACAGATCTCCATGAGCGTCCATTCGCGCGTAGTGATCGCGTGGATTTCGTCCAGGATGGCTTTCGCAATGACCGGGTCGCGGAATTCGTCGAGGTACTTCATGACAAGCCCTCCCCGGTGCCTTGGTCCTTGGCCTTGGCATCGGCATCGGAATCAGCCTTCAAGGGCATGCCGAAGATGTCCTCGCCGTCTTCGGCCGCTCGCGCCACGATCTCGTCCCAGTGTTCAAGCGTTTTCCGCGCTTCCTCTTCGTTCACGCGATTGATGGCGAAGCCGGCATGTACCAGGACGAATTCACCAATCTGGGGCTCTTCGATATAGGCCAGACAGGCCGTATTGGTCGTGCCTGCATAGTTGATCCGTCCCATGGACAGTCCGTTTTCCTCGTACAGCTCAACAACTTTGCCGGGAATGGCTAGACACATGGTATATCCTGTCTGGATTGATTCAAGGTCCTATTCGATTCGTGCAGGCGCGCTGCTGCCGCGGCAACCTGGCCAAACGCAAGGCCGCCATCGTTGGCTGGAAGACGAGTGGGAAGGAGCACGTCCAACCCAGCCGCCTCCAGATTACGGACGACTTGTGTGAGCAGCGTCATGTTCTGGAAAACACCTCCGGACAGAACACACGTATCGATGTCTGATTCGGCAGCGCCGTGAACCACTATTGCGGACAGTCGATGAGCCAATGATGCATGGAAACGCGCGGCGATGTCCTTAGCCGGGACTGAACGCTCCAAGTCCTTTAGCACCGCCTTGACCAGTTCATCAGTCTGTATCGCGGATTCGAACATGGACGCATTCGAGCGAACGTTTTCCCAGACTTCTGGCGATCCGCACCGTGCGAGGCTCTCTAACTCGATAGCCGCCTGTCCCTCGTACGAGATGGCGTTTCGAACGCCAAGCAGCACAGAGACGCCGTCGAAAAGGCGACCTGCACTCGATGTCAGCGGCGCATTGACTCCTCGTGACATGACTCGGTCCAGCAGTCTCAGCTCTTCTGCGCTTCTATCCAGCACTTTGGTCGCCGGATGTTGAATCCAATCCTCACCCAGTAGCCTGAAGAGGAGGGCGGCACCAAGGCGCCAAGGTTCTTGAATGGCACGTTCGCCACCGGGGATTTGCATGTGCTGCAGGTGTCCAAGGCGCTCGCTCTCGCCAGCCGTGCCGACCAGTAGTTCACCACCCCAGATGGTGCCATCACTGCCGAATCCGGTCCCATCAAGGATTAACCCAATGGCAGGATCGCGATGGTCATGTTCAGCCAGAACGCCAGCAAAGTGTGCGTGATGGTGCTGAACTTGCTCAACAGGTAGTCCCGAGGACTTGGCCCATTTGGTAGACAGATAGTCTGGATGCCTGTCGCACACGACCAGTTCAGGCTCTACCTGCAGGATGGCACACAAATGCGCGACGGTATCTTCAAAGAACCCCAGCGCCAGCGGGTTGTCCAGATCGCCGATGTGCTGACTCATCACGACCTCGCGACCACGCGCGACAGCTATCGTGTTCTTGAGCTGACCGCCCACCGCCAGAATGGGGACGGGTACCGGTTCCGCCAGTCGAATCGGTGTTGGAACGTATCCTCGCGAGCGGCGAATGGGGAAGGGGCCCTTCGGCCCCACACGAGTCACGGAATCGTCGCAGCGTTGAACAATATCCCGATTGTGGGTCAGTACTACATCCGCCAGCCTGATCGCGGACTCAGGATCGAAGCCATCAGCTTCCGTGATGATGGGTTCCTCCGCCAGATTCGCACTGGTCATGACGAGGGTCGCCCGAGGGCCACGCAGCAGCAGGTGATGAAGTGGCGCATACGGCAGCATCACGCCGAGCGTGCTTTGCCCCGGGGCGATTCCCGAAGCAAATGGACCGGCCTGTGACAGCGGTTCCAGTAGCACGATGGGGCGAGCAGGCTCCGTGAGCAGCTTGGCTTCAGCGGCAGAGACGTGGGCAAATTGCTTCACTTCCTCCAAATCGCGGGCCATTAGAGCGAATGGCTTGTCTGTACGGCGTTTTCGTCGACGCAATTCCGCTACAGCCTCCGTGTTGGTTGGGTCGACGGCCAAGTGGAAGCCCCCAATGCCGCGAATGGCTACGATGCGGCCCGCGGCAAGTGCAGCCTGAGCGTGGGCCACGGGATCCACCACGTCTACCTCACGACGATCCTCGATGATCGCAAGCCGCGGGCCGCACACCGGACATGCATTTGGCTGTGCGTGGAATCGGCGATCCAGCGGGTCATCGTATTCGTTCTGGCATTTCGGGCATTGCTCGAATTCGGACATGGAAGTGGATGGCCGATCGTATGGGAGGTGGCGAACGATCGTATAGCGCGGACCACAATTGGTGCAATTCAGGAAGGCATATCCGTTCCGCCGGTCACCAGAATCCATCAATTCAGCCAGACAGTCCGGGCACGTAGCGATATCGGGCGCAATCATCGTGTCTGCGGGCAAGTCCGAATCGCTGAGATCAATCGAGAACCCTTCGTCCGTATCGACCTGCGGTTCTCGAGAGCCGAGATGGTGACGGACCTCGGGGTCAAGAGCAACCCTCACGGGAGTACCAATCACAGGAGCACCAACCTCAAGAACGTCAATCTCACGAACCTCGATATCATGGATCGAAGACGGGCCCGGTGCGCCTGCTCTAAGACGGTCGGGAAACGCATCGACAGCAGATTCAGGACCCTGGATCTCGACCGTCACGCCGTGTCCATCGTTGCGCACCCATCCAGTCAGATCCAACGACCGCGCGATCCGGTAGACCGTCGGTCGGAAACCGACGCCCTGCACGATGCCCGTAACGACAATGCGTCGGCGGACGATCGGGTCTGATATGGTGGAAACGCGAGGCATCGAAACGTCTGAAGCTCACATCGAGTCAGCGTGCTTCCTCGACCGCCATGGACGCAAGCGACTCGCTGCCAGCAACGACTCCGCGCAGCCAATCATACCACGCATCGAGCCCTTCACCGGTCTGGCACGAGACCTCAAATATGCGGAGCCCGGGATTGATCGAAAGCGCGTTTTCGCGAACCCGTTCGATCGAGAAGTTTGAGTACTGGGCGAGGTCAGTCTTGTTGATGACCATGACGGAGGATCGCCGGAAGATTCCGGGATACTTCAAGGGCTTGTCATCACCCTCCGTGGTCGAGATCAACGCAATTTTCAGGTGTTCGCCCAGGTCGTAGGAGGAGGGACAAACCAGGTTGCCGACGTTTTCGATGAACATGATGTCGACCCCATCCAGATCGATCTCTTCCATGGCGGTACCCACCATGTGCGCCTCGAGGTGACATGCTCCGCCGGTCACGATGGGCCGCACGCGTTTGCCACCCGCAGCTATCAGTCGGTTCGCGTCGTTATCGGTCTGCACATCCCCGGCGACGAGGGCCATGTTGAGCTCATCGCCCAGCTCGCGAAGCGTGTGCTCCAGCAAACTGGTTTTTCCCGATCCTGGTGAGGACACGAGATTGAATGAGGCCACGCCTCTCTCCTCGAAGGTCTCGCGCAAGGCCGCAGCCACGCGGTCGTTCTCGGCCAGAACTTTCTGTCGGAATTCGAACTTCTTCAGATTCAGGGTTGGCATGGTGTAGACCGGGTGTTGGGGTGTCTGGGACTCGGGGTGTCAGGTATTCAGATGCAGGGTATCCAGGGCGGGAATCAGGATTGGACAGGCTGCTCGGCTACATCTACGGAAACGATATCGAGCTCGTAGCCGGATGTCACCGAAACATCGCTCGAGCCACATACAGAGCAAATGAATGCCAGCTCCTCGGTTGGGGCGGTGGTACCACACGTGGCGCAGGCCAGTGTGATCGGAAGTGATTCGATCTCAAGGGTACACGCATCCATACCAAACTCGCTCCGAAGGGCCTCAAACCCGAATACGAGTGAGTCATTATGGATTCCTGCGAGCGCACCGATCTGCAGGGAAATCGAGGAGATAGCTCCCCATCCCTGCCGATCCTGCTCCCGCTGGACCGATTCGAGGATGCTTTGTGCAATGCTGAGTTCGTGCATGGTCAGTTCCCTCGGGTCAACTCGGTGTCGTTGGAGCATCGATGAGCGAGGCACAGGCATCCTCAACGGCTTCGACCAGCGCATCGAATTGGTCCTGAACCACGTCCGAAAGACCCTCTCCAGCCGAAAAATCAGCCCCTTCGACCCCAATCAGGATGACATGAGGGGGAAGCGAACCGAGGACGCGCATCATCTCAATGGCCTCAGCCACCGAGAACGCGTGAGTCGAGTAGTTGAAGAAATCAGACGGGATGGACTGATCGCTCGCGTCGAGTCTGTGGATCGTTCCCGCAGGCTGACCGGAATTGACGGCATCCACAACCACGGCAGCGAGGCGTCCTTCAAGTAATGACATCATGGCCGTCCCTTCGCCACTGCACTCAACGACGTGCATTTCGTCGGTGGTTCGACGAGACATCTCTCGCGCAGCCAGCAAGCCTACGGCGTCATCCCGTCGATATGGGTTGCCTACACCGATGAGCAGGATGTCAGCCAAGGATCACCTCCGACATCTCGATCAGCAGCAATACGCCCAGGAGGATGGAGAGCCACCCAGCTAGCCGCTGGATGAGGCGTATCCAGCGTTCGCCAGAAAACTGGAAGGGCAGGCTCAATACCAGGGTAAACAGCCACATGCCAAAGACATTGCCGATGGAAAAGGCTCCGATGTAGATCAAGGCACCGGCTGAGGAGTCCACCGTGGCCAGAACGAGAAGAAGAAGCGCTGCGCTGCCTGCCAGGCCATGGATGGCGCCAACACCGACGCTTGCCATCGCCTGATGCTCGGTTTCGTCCTGGACCGGACTGCGAAGCGCTCGTACACCCAGCACGATCAGCAGTACACCGACAATTCCTTCGAAGCCCGCTTCCAGACCCGTGGAAATTGTCATGTTCAGGAGGAGCAGCCCCATTCCCACAATGAGTAGCGTGGCAGCATGGCCAATGCCCCAATAGAGGCCTATTCCGGCCGTTTTCCACCAGGATTCCTTCCGGCGGACCATGGAGGAGACCGCAACGATGTGGTCGGCGTCCAGGGCGTGGCGAAGTCCGAGTACGAATCCGCTGCCGACGGCAACGGTCAGAATGGCAAGCATGGTCTCAATAAGTCAGTTCCGGGGTGAAAGAACGTACGTTTCAGGCTAGTGGTGTCAGGAGCGTTCGATATTCAGTTTCAGAAAATGGCAGGAGCACGAAATACACGGGTCGTAGTTGCGGATGCCCTGTTCGCACTGCCACTGCAGCTCGTCGTCAGGCAGATGGAGATTCTCCTGGACGAAGTGGCGCATATCCAGCTCCATCGAAGGCTGGTTTTGCGAAGTTGGGGGAATGATGCGGGCTGATTTCACCAGGCCGTCTGAGCCGATGGCATAGTGATGCCAGCAGATTCCGCGTGGCGCCTCGGTACATCCAGCGCCTTCGCCATCAACCGGCTCAACGTCGACATACGCGTTGCCTGGGCCCAGATAGCGGTCGCAGACGGCGATGGCTGTGTCACACGCATGGATCAGCTCCACGCTGCGGATGAGGATGCTCTTGAACGGGTTGAAGCAGGTTTCTTCGAGTCCGTTGGCCAGCGCCAGCTCCTGGATTTCGCCGGAAAGGCGATCGAAGTTCAAATTGTAGCGGGCCATGGGGCCGACCAGGTACGGTCCGCGCTCCTTCACGCCAGCGTGCAGCGAGGTCGACTGCGGTACGTGGAATTCCTCGAAGTGCTCAAGGAAGTCCTCGATCGCGATATCAATGCCCTTGTTGGACACGATGCGACCACTGAGGATGGCATACTCCTCTGGATGCCGCATGGCGACTAGCTCGTAGTCCCGCTGGAAGTCAGGAATATCGAGACCGGCGCAGAACTGCAGCGTCTTGATGGATGCCTCTTTCGCCCACTCCAGCTCTGCTTTCAGCGCTTCCATTTCGCTGATCTCCGGTAGTCGATAGAATCCTCCAACCTTGACGTTGATCGGGTGAATTTCCCGGCCGCCAAGCAGATTCATGATCTCATTGCCGGCTTTCTTCAGACGCAAGCCCATGTTGACCACTTCGGGGTGGTCTTTAGCCATGGTAATGGCATCCTGATAGCCCATGAAGTCAGGCGCATGCAGCATGAACACATGAAGCGCATGGCTTTCGATCCACTCACCGCAGTAAATCAGATGGCGGAGGTCTCGCAGCTGGCCATTGACCGCCACGCCACAAGCCGTCTCCATGGCCTGGGCGGATCCCATCTGGTACGCAATCGGGCAGATACCGCAGATCCGGGCTGTGATATCGGGTACTTCCCGGAAGGAGCGACCTCGCAGGAAGGCTTCGAAGAATCGCGGAGGCTCAAAGATGTTGAGTTTGGCATCCTCGACCTGTCCGTCCTTGACCTTGATGTAGAGAGCGCCTTCGCCTTCGACTCGGGCAAGGTAATCGACCTGGATGGTGCGTGAGTCCTTAGCTTCCATTGGCATGCTTGCGGCTTTCGTCTCGGAAGGCTTCCGATTCGGTGGTGAAGAGGCGGAAGAGGCGGGTGATTTCGGCAGATGTCAGTCCCAGAATCGAGAATCGCTCTGCAATCGACGCAGTGTTGGGCGTTTCATTGGGCCCGTAGCAGCCGAAGCATCCCCGGTGATACGAAGGACACAGCGCGTTGCAGCCGGCGTGTGTTACCGGTCCCAGGCAGGCTTCGCCCTTCGAGACCATGACGCATGTCGTTCCCCGGCTCTTGCATTCAATGCAGACGGAGTGGGCCTTGATCAACGGGCGCCGATTGTTCAGCGTAGCGCTGATCAGTTCGATGAGCTGCGCCTTATTGATGGGGCACCCATTCAATTCAAAATCGACCTTGACGTGGTCAGAGATCGGTGTCGACGTCCGAAGCGTGCTGATGTACTCCGGATGCGCATAGACCACGTTCACGAATTCGTTGACGTTGCTGTAGTTGCGCAGCGCCTGGATCCCACCTGCTGTTGCGCATGCCCCGATCGTGATGAGCGTTTTGGTCTGCTTTCGGATCTCGTGGATTCGCTCTGCATCGTGCAGAGTAGTAATGGAACCCTCAATGAGCGAAATGTCATACGGGCCATCGATCACAGCTCGCGTCGCCTCTGGGAAGTAGGCAATCTGGATGGCTTCGGCCACGGCCAATAGTTCATCTTCGCAATCGAGCAGGCTCAGTTGGCAGCCGTCACACGAGGCGAACTTGAAGACAGCCACTTTTGGCCGGGCGCGGACGGGCGCATTGTTCGTTCGAACTTCCATGGTGCCCCTCACAGTTGTCGGATGTTGAAGAGGTGCTCGACCTTGTCGAACCGATAAACGGGCCCATCTTTGCAGACGAATTCCGTTCCCCACTGACAGTGACCGCATCGGCCGATGGCACATTGCATGTTGCGCTCCATCGAGACGTAGATCTGATCGTTCGTGACGCCCAGGCGGTTCATATTCATGATCACGAAGTGCATCATGATCTCCGGACCACAAACGAATGCGGCTACTTTTTCGGGCTCGAAACCAGCTCCGGTGATCATCGTGGTGATGACGCCAACATGACCGCGCCAGGACCGGTCAGCCCGGTCAACCGTGACCCAGACTTCCACATCCAGATTGGACTTGTATTGGCCCAGTTCTTCGGGGTAGAGGATGTCTTCGGGGGTACGGGCGCCATAGAGGATGATGAACCGGCCATAGTCATCGCGATTCTCCATGACGTGGCGGATGACAGGACGAATCGGTGCCAGCCCGATTCCTCCAGCTGCGATGACGATATCCTTACCCTTGCAAGATTCGATCGGCCAGTACGTCCCGAACGGGCCGCGAAGTCCGACCTTGTCGCCAACGTTGAGACCGCTCAAGGCGGACGTAACGACACCGACATCCCGGATGGTATGAACGATGTTCTTGCTCGTGCCGGGCGTACCGCTGATGGAGATCGGGACTTCGCCCGTTCCGAACGTGTACAGCATGTTGAATTGGCCCGGAGCGAAGGTGAATTCGGATCCGTTCTCGAATTCCAGTTCGATCGTGAACGTATCGGCTGTTTCCTGCTTGCGGTCCACGATGCGGGTTTTTACAGGCAACATGGGGTCGCCGGCGCCGTGGACAACGGGAGGGAGCGGAGATAGGGAGGTATCAAGCATAGAGCTCGGCCAGTTGGAGACGGGTTGCCATGAGGCGCTCGACGACCAGTTTCATGAACCGGCGGGTGATGTTGAATCCGAAATCCGGATCCGCGTCACACTTATCTCGGACGCATTGCGCATTGAAAGCAAATACTGAGACGTCATCCATTACCCGGACGTCGTAGCGGACGCTGAGTGGAGGATTGAGCCAGCTCCAGCCAATAATGCCTCCTTCGCCCACGGTTTGCACTACGTAGGTTCTGTTTCCGGCATCCATTTCGACGGCCACGCGGCCGGAGCGGATCAGGTAAAACTCATCGGCTTCCTTTCCCATGAGCATCATGAATTCGCCAGCCTTGTATCGTTTGTTTTGCGCACAGCCAGCGATGAAGTCGACGTGATCGCGATCCATGCCCTCAAAGAAGGGATGAACGACCATCAGATCGGATAAAGGTTTGTTTTTCATGCTGTTGCCTCTTCATTGGTAGTTGCTTCGAGGGCGTCCCCTGCAAAGCCACGCAATTCTTCCCGGATGTCGATTCCGACGGGACACCAGGTGACACATCGTCCGCATCCCGTGCAACCGCTCATGCCAAACTGATCGACCCAGAACGACATCTTGTGAGTCAACCACTGACGGTAGCGTGAGGCACCGATTCTTCGGATTGATCCTCCGTGGATGTAGGAGTGATCCATCGTGAAGCAGGAGGACCAGGTCTGCCACCGCTCGGCATGAGTGCCGTCCAGATCAGTCACATCCTCAATACCCGAGCAGAAGCAGGTTGGGCAGGACAGTGTGCAATTGGCACAATTCAGGCAGCGCTCGGCGATCGATTCCCATCGCGGGCTTTCCGTCGCCGCCTTCAGCAGGGCCGGGATGTCGGTGTCTGGAAGAGCCGGCTGCATGGCTGCAACAGCGCGATCAATGATCTCTTGTCTGGCAGCGTCGTCGGCTTCGGTTGTGGCTTCGAGGTCAAGGTTATTGACCAGCGCGGTTCCTTTTTCGGATCCGGTCTCGACGAGGAAGCGGTGGTCGTCGTCGACCCCGACTTCAGTCAGTGCGACGTCGAATCCGCTACGGCACTCGGGACCCTTACCGGCATCGGTGCAGAAGCACGTGGATGATGGACGATGGCAGTTCACCGCTATGATGATGCACTCGTTCCGGCGCTTTGCATAGAAAGGATCGACGAAATCACTTCCCATGAATACGCGGTCTTGAATGGCAATCGCGTCCAGATCGCACGCACGCGCGCCCAGGAAGGCGAGCGGTTTCTCTGTGTCCTCGACTTTCGTCATGGACATATCATGGCGATCGATGTCCAGCAGTTTTCGTCGAGACGGAAACAGGTATTGTTTGAATGATCCAGCGCCGACGGCAAATCCGAAATACTCGGTGTCGCCGCGATCGGTCAGTCGGAATGATCCGGGCTGCTGCTCGTCTCCCCATCCTTGTGGAAGTGATTCCGATGTCCGGATCTCGGCAAGGGTAATGGCTGCGTCGCGTTTGACTGGCGCAATGACACGGTATCCCTGATCCAGCAGGGCATCGATCAGTGAATTCAGTTGGTCAGCTTTCAGCTGGCCAGCGAATGAGCGAGGTCGTAATTCCATGGCATCCGGGATTAACTCGAATGCAGGATAGATGGAGTCGGGCGATTAGGGTGTCGGTGGGTGACCGACCCGGGTGTAGGGGAGACTACCACATCGCTCGTGAGGCGGCAGCGTCTGGAATGCCTGAATGTGCGCGCCAACACCAGAAAAGCGCTACCAGCAGTGTAGGGGAGCTGCTGTGGGTGAATACCTGCGTGCATAAAAAAGTGCGGCGCGGACCCGAGGTCCGCGCCGCACTCCAAATGTCACTCCAAGAAGGTCAGTCGGTGGTGGCTTCAGCCGAGGATTCCTCCGAATTGTTCTCTTCCGACCCAAGCGTCCTATCGAGGTAGGCTTTCAACCGATTCCATGCGTCCTGGCCGGGCTCTGCACGCGTTTCCATGTCCTGGTCGATGCGCAGCCAGAAGCCGTGCCCAACCTCATCGTAGATGTGCAGGTCGTTCTCGATGCCGATTTCGTTGAGCGCGGCCTCGAAGGCTTCGACTTGCTCTGGCGCAGGACCCTGGTCCAGACGTGCGAACGTGCCATATACCTCGTGGTCGATGTGCTGCAGGCGCTCAGGGTCGTCGATCAGACGTCCGTAGAAAATGGCTGTGGCCTCGTGCTGGTCACCATCCAGGCCGAAAGAGAGCGCAATGCCTCCGCCGAAACACCAGCCCATCGCGCCTACGCGACCCGACACGTCATCTCGACCCTTCAGAAAGGCGACTGCAGCATTTAGGTTGGCCACGACCGTGTCCATATCTCCCGAAGCCGCAGACATCAGCTCGATATTCTCGTCCCGGTTGCTGCCGGTCTGCCCGGAGTACAAATCAGCCGCCAGCGTGACGTAGCCCTCCGCTGCAAAGTCATCCGCAACCTGGCGAACCCGATCCACCAGACCGTTCCATTCGTGAATGATGATCAGAGCCGGGAACGGACCATCTCCCTCTGGTACGGCCAGATAGCCCGTGGTCGCTGCGTCGGCATCATAGTAGTTGACGTCGACGCCTTCTAGCTCGCCTCCATTGCCGAGGATGGCAGGGGGCATTTCAGAGTCAGATGTTGGTGCGAACGCAACGCGTGGATCCGATTCAACCAAAGGCTCGTCGGAGGCAGGGTTGCACGCAGAAAGGGAGATGGCCAGCACGCAGGTCAGAACGGTAGGGAATCGCATGATGAGTAGGTTTGGGTGGGGTATTGAATGGGAAGAAGGAGCCAACGAGAGCACGGTCAGCGGGCCGAACGCATCAGTGTGACTGATATCAATGGAAAAAGGTCAATGAGAAACCACGTCATCCCGGTTCAGATCGGCGCCTAACGCACCGTTCAGGAAGGCGGCTCGTCGCCCAACCATGCCGCCCGATGAATCAGCCATCAGCACATTGAAGTGCAAATGGGGCACGGTCGTAAATCCGGTGATCCCGACCGTCCCGAGTGGTTGCCCCCTGGAAACCGAGTCACCAACGGCTACAGTACTACTGCCTGACTCCAGATGAACATACTGGGTTATCAGGCGGGAATGGGGATGATACACTGTGATGAAGTTGGCAAACGGGCGATACTTACGATCGCTACCTCCGATGTCATAGCCATCAATGACACCCACGACGAAACCGTTATCAGCTGCCGTTACCGTGTCGCCAACGGCCAGGTCGAAGTCGATGGCGTATCGACTGTAGGGTGAGTTGTGCGAAAACGATCCGTTGTATCCCTGAATGATGCGATACGTTCGGCCTTCCGGAAACGGCCACGCCAGGGGAACGTCGGTGATCGCGAGCGAGGGATCGCCCATCGTCATGGAGAATCGGACGTTCTCGATCACAGCAGTAGAATCCACTCCATTCATGGCGATGGCAATGGATGAATCGGACTTTGGCTGCAGCACGAAGGCATTGGGTGAAAACGGCGGGACTGCAGGATCGGATGATGAAATCACGATCCGCAACGGGATATCCGAAGGGTTGCCGAGGTCAACAATCATGGAATCATCCCTGAACGTGCGGTCGAATTCGACTTCCATCTGACGCAGGTTGGCCTCGGGAAGGGACTCGCACCCTAATCCGACGACGGCGAGGATCACCAAAACGGCGATATGTGGTCGACAGCAAAGCATGCGGGGATTATACTGAGGATTACCCTATCGTCGAAGCACTTGCACCCACCAGCAATTCTCCCATGAAAAAATTGCTCACCCTCCTCGTGGCCGTCCTCACGACGGTCAGCGTCCACGCACAGGATCGCATGACCGCCGATACGTTTGAAGGCATGGCACTTCGTAGCATCGGCCCTGGATTCATGTCGGGCCGTATCGCAGACATTGCCATCCACCCGGACGATGAATCGGTCTGGTACGTTGCCGTTGGCTCGGGCAACGTCTGGAAGACAGTGAACAACGGGACCACCTGGACGCCCATATTCGACGACCAAGGCTCCTATTCCATTGGCAATATCGAAATCGATCCTTCCAACCCGAATGTGATCTGGGTTGGCACGGGTGAAGACGTTGGCGGTCGCCACGTCGGCTACGGCGATGGCATCTACAAGTCGACCGACGGTGGCCAGACCTGGACAAACATGGGGCTGCATGACTCGCAGCATATTGCCACCATTCTCGTTCACCCAGAGGATTCGAACGTCGTCTGGGCAGCCGCGCAAGGACCGCTCTGGAATGCCGGCGGTGATCGTGGGCTCTACATGACGGAAGATGGCGGGATGACCTGGACCAAAACGCTGGGTGACGACGAGTGGGTCAGCGTGACGGACATCGAAATGGATCCCCGCGATCCCGATGTGATGTACGCCGCCACATGGCAGCGCCATCGCACCGTTGCCAAATACCTGGGTGGTGGCCCGGGCAGCGGTCTGCACAAAAGCACGGATGGCGGGCGTACGTGGACGGAGTTGACCAACGGTCTTCCAGAAGGCCACATGGGTAAGATCGGTCTGGCCGTGTCTCCTCAGAATCCGGATCGTGTGTACGCCGCCATCGAAATGGATCGCAAGACGGGCGGTGTGTTCATGTCAACGGACCGGGGCGCATCCTGGGTCAAACAATCAGACGCCGTTGCCGGCGCCACTGGGCCCCACTACTATCAGGAATTGTTCGCGTCGCCCCACCACGAGGGACGTCTCTACCTGATGGACGCCTCCATGCAGGTCTCCGAAGACCACGGAAAGACGTTTTACCGCATGAATGAGCGGTACAAGCACGGGGACAACCACGCCATCGCCTTCAAGCCCAGTGATCCCGATTACGTCCTGTTCGGGACGGATGGCGGATTGTACGAGAGCTTCGATCTGGAAAAGAGCTGGAAGTTTGTCGAGAATCTTCCCGTCACACAGTACTACAAAGTCGCCGTGGACGATGCCGAACCGTTTTACAATATCTATGGCGGCACGCAGGACAACAGCACGCAGGGCGGTCCGTCACGCACGGACAATGTGCACGGCATCCAGAACTCGGATTGGAAAATTGTGCTGAACTGGGACGGTCATCAGCCGGCGACGGAGCCGGGGAATCCCGATATCATGTACGCTGAGCGTCAGGAAGGGGCGATATCCCGCGTAGACCTGACGTCCGGTGAAGTGGTCGACATCCAGCCTCAGCCCGGCGAAGACGAAGGGTGGGAGCGCTATAACTGGGACGCACCGATTCTGGTCAGCCAGCACCAACCTAGCCGGATTTACTTCGCTTCCCAGCGTGTCTGGCGTTCCGACAACCGGGGCGATGAGTGGACGGCCATTTCAGGCGATCTGACCCGCAACCAGGACCGGTTTACACTGGACATCATGGGTGGCCCGCAGCGTTGGGACAATGCGTGGGATGTGGCGGCGATGTCCAACTACAACACGATCACCTCGCTTGGTGAGAGCCCGCTGAACGAGAATATCCTCTATGCGGGCACAGACGACGGTCTGGTGCAGGTCACAGAAGATGGCGGCGCGAATTGGCGTTCCATCGAAGTCGGAACCATGCGTGGTGTGCCGGCGACTGCATTTGTGAATGACATCAAGGCCGACCTGCACGATGCGAATACGGTTTATGTCGCATTGGACAATCACAAATACGGCGACTTCAATCCGTATGTGATGAAGAGCACCGACCTGGGACAGACCTGGACTTCGATTACGGGCAACCTTCCAGAACGGACCCTGGTTTGGCGCGTCGTTCAGGATCACGTCAATCCGATGCTCCTGTTCGCTGGAACGGAGTTCGGGATCTACTTCACGGTGGATGGCGGCAATCACTGGACCGAGCTGAAAGGTGGCGTGCCCACGATATCATTCCGCGATCTGGCTATCCAGCGTCGGGAGAATGATCTGGTTGGCGCTTCATTCGGCCGAGGATTCTACGTGCTCGACGACTATGCGCCGCTGCGCTCGGTTACCAACGACGTGCTCGAGCAAGACATGGCCCTTTTCGACGTGCGCGATGCCTGGTGGTACGTACCTCGCCCGCAGCTCTCGTTCGACGAACTCAAGGGATCACAAGGCGATGCGCATTACGTGGCGCCCAACCCGCCCTTCGGCGCCGTTTTCACCTACTACGTTAAAGCGGACCTGATGACGGCGGAAGAAGCTCGTCAAGCTGCTGAGAAGGCCGCTGCTGGGCGAGGCGAAGCGGTAGGATTCCCGGGGTGGGAGACGCTCGACGCCGAGTCGATCGACATCCCTTCAATGATTGCCCTTGCCGTCACGGACACGGACGGCAACATGATCCGACTCGTTGAAGGTTCGCACGAGGCTGGTTTCCATCGGGTTGCCTGGGATCTGCGCTACCCGTCGTCTAATGCGGTGAGTGCAGGCGAAGATGACTGGTCCGCATCGGGAATGATGGCTGCGCCGGGGACATACATGGTCATGCTCATGCAGCGCTCCGGCGGTGCATGGGTCCCTGCTAGTGAACCGAAGGCATTCACGGTCAAAGCTCTCCACGAAGGTGCTCTTGACGGTGCTCCGCACAGCCAGGTGGCCGCTTTCTGGCGTCGCTTTGAAAACGCGACGCGTGATGTGTCTGCGTTGAACATGGAGCTTGCAAACGCTATGCAGAAGGCGACTGCCCTCGAGACGGCCATGGCGCGCACCCCAGGTGCAACGCCGGAGATGGCTGGTATGCTGACACGCCTTGACCTGGCGCTGCAGCAGATGGAAATGGCCGTCAACGGCTCACCTGCCAAGCGGGAAGTCGGCGAAAAGACCGACCCAACGATCGGAAGTCGTCTCTTTGCGGTTCAACGAGGCATCGAGCGCTCAACCTACGGCCCAACCACCACGCATCGCGAGCAACTGGAGTTGGTCGAATCGCAAACGGGTGCGTTGACTGATCGGTTGTCCGGTATTCGGGCACGACTTGATCGCCTGGCTCAGCAGATAGTTGGGATGGGTGGTCCCTGGGTGGAGGGCACGTCGCCTAGAAACTGATGCCTAGGAACTGACGCCAAGGAATTGTCGCTTCAGGGATGCCCGGGTCTACGGGTCAAGGAAATCCCGAAACCACACGCGGCGGTTGCGCGAATGCGCGACCGCCGCGTTGCGTACAGGCCATCGATCGGACCCCTACTCGATGACCCACATCTTGGCGTTCATGGTGTGCCGGTGTCCTGGGAAGGTGCACAACACATCGTAAACGCCTAATTCCAGCGGTGCTGTAAACGTCATCACTTGCCATCCCTGGTGCTCAATCAGGTCTGAATAGGCCAGGATTTCGCCCGACTCAGGGATGAACTGCACCTCGAACCCATCAGCGCCAAGGGCATCAGCAGCCGAACCGATCTCCTCGAACGATCCCGGTTCACCAATCACCAAGTTGTGCGGCATGTAGTCCGGGTTCTCGAACCAGATGGTGACTTCCTGACCGGGCTTTACCTCGAAGGATGGCGTGTCATACCGCATCTCCTCGGTGACCGTACGGATGACAATGGCCCCTTCTGGCGGCGTCGGACCAGCTTCCTCTGCAGCGGTGGCCGATGAGGCATCGGCCGCAACGACCGTCTCCGGTGTGTAGAGATCCGCATCCCACATGATCTGGACATTGCGTCCGGCAATGCGGGCGTGTGGGTTGGGCGAGCTCATCACCAGCGCTAGCAGGTCGCGATTCTCGTCGTTGAATTGCTGATGGACCCAGAGAGCTTCGAGCAGGTGGTGGGCATCGGCTTCATCACTTGGATCCATCTTCAGAATCCAGTCATCCGCGGCTTCGATGACTTCAGCCGGATTCCGCTCGGACAGCTCGACACGGGCGCGTCTTCGGATACCGTTGATCGGATGCTCAAGGGCTTCAAGCAGATCCTCCACGGGCAGCCCATCGATGGGGACATGCTGCGAAAGGGGTGCTCCGGATCGGGTGAGGCGATAGATGCGACCGTGTTCATGGTCGCGATTGGGATCCCGAATGTTGTGTTGCATGTGACCGATGATCGCATTCGCCCAATCGGCAACGTAAAGGGCACCATCATCACCGATTTCGAAGTCGGAGGGCCGGAAGTTCAGGTCATCCGTCTGCAGCAGGTCGATTGTTTCCGTTCCGGTCACATTGCCCGTATCCGTGTCGTAATCGAGGGTGTACTGCTTGATACCCAGGAATGCGATCACGTTCATGATGATGAAATTGCCCTCGAAGGCCGGTCCGAGGTGCTCGCTGGAGATGATCCCGCTCGAAGGCACCGGTCGTACGGTGTGATCAAGCAGTTTCCGCATGTGAAAGGTCCCGTCCGGATCGGTCTTGACCTGGTAGGCCCGTCCACCGGTGGCATCCGTCGCGTAGTGATACCCCCAATAATCGAAGTCACTGCCGTGGGCGTTCGGTGGATTGGGAGCATGGAAGCTGAAAGCATGCGTTCGCGGATTCCACCGATACATGGCCGAAGCATCCGAATGCTGCGGAGGCCCCCAGGGCGTTTCGACATTTGACACATTGAACACGCCACGCTGGTAGTACAGAAATCCGTCTGGACCGTACATGAAGTTGTTCGCCGAATGGTGGGTGTCCGCCGACCCGAGCGCCCCCATCACCGGAATCCGCACATCGGCCACATCGTCGCCATCGGTGTCCTTCAGGAAAAGGATCTCGGGAGCCGAGGCCACCAACACACCGCCATTCCAGAACTCGAACCCGGTGGGATTGTGCACTTTGGCAAACGTGATAAGCGTGTCGGCCACACCGTCGCGGTCCTCATCAGGTAGAATGACCAGGCGATCGTCCATTTCTTTTGTGGGCTCCCACTTCGGATACGTCGCCCACGTCGCAGCCCACATGCGGCCCTTGGTGTCGACGCCCAGCTGCACGGGGTTCACCAACTCCGGAAACATCTCTTCCGAGGCAAAAAGATTGATCTCCAGGCCGTCCTGAAGATTCATCCGGTCCATCGCCTCTTCCGAGGTCAGGTATTCCGGTTGACCCACCTTGCTGACGCCATTCTGGAGCTGCTCTTCGTCCAGGTTGGTCTCCACCGGCACAGGCGGCGGCACATTGGAATCATCGGCAACCAGCATTTCACCCTGGACGGCGGCCCAAATGACCGGGTCCCGATTTGCCGTCATGATGTCTAGCTGCACCAGCTCGTGCTGGAGCACCTCGAAGTTTGTCTGATCGTTGAACGTGAGCAATGACCGGCTTCCCCAGACATCATTGCCGTCGGTGGCCCGGTAGCGGTTGAACCAGTGCCAATTCTTGTCCTGCACAGCCAGGCGCACGGCGCCAAGCGTTTCCTCTTCGACCGAAGGCACCCGCCCGTACAGCTCACGGACGATGACTTCCGCGATCTGCCTGTTGCCGTCGCTCGTCAAATGAATGCCGTTGATCGTCAGCGGCTCGTCGGCACGGGCATACAGGCGCTTGGACTCTGAAAAAAGGTCGACGAATGGGACCTGATTGGCTTCAGCCACGTCGCGAATGACATCCGAATAGGCAGCCAATCGTTCATTCTGGGATTCGCCCGATGGGAGATTGTCGATTCCGAGATCCTCATGCGCGATGGGCGTGAAGAGAACGACCTCCGGCGATCCCTTTTCGGAGTATTGCTTGACCAGCGTGCTGTCCAGCCAGGCAGTCAGGGAGACACGGAACGAGTCAGGTTCATTGTCCCAGGCCTCATTCATCCCGAACATGGCGAAAATCACATCCGCTTCAGAGTGCAGAAGGTAGTCGCCAGCCGTGGGGAAGCCATTGCTGCGCGGTCGGTCATCGATCCGATCCCCGGTGAAGCCCTGATTGCGAACCACCAGCTGATGATCCGGCCATGCCACCTGTAAATAGGATTCGAGCCATCCATCGTGTTGCATGCGATCGGCAAGCGAGTTGCCGATCAACACAATATGATCACCCGGCTCTGGAGTGAATACGCCTGTTCGCGAACATCCGCTGAGTACCAACGGGAGGGCAATGAACAGGAAAGCGAGTCGTTGCAGTCGACGGTTCATGGCAAGCAATATCAGTTGGAGGCGGGTACGGCTTCGACGGCGTAATATCGAGGCCAAAACCGACGCAATACAGGACGTACACCGAGCTTGGAGATCGGGGCTGTCCATTGCTCGGAACGAATGATGGACCAACCGGATTTTTCGAGAAGCCAGTCAAATTGCCAGTCCTCGAACTCGTGATAATGACGATCCCATTCGTCACTGGGATGACGGTACGCCGACGCAAACCACAATGCCAGCGGTACGGTACTGAACATGGGTACGCGTGGAAGCGCACGGAGAACACTGAATGGTGCCAGCAAGTGCTCGAAGATTTCGAAGGATGTGATGCAGTCGACATCGAAAGACGACACCATTTCTGGTTCAAGGTCGAGATCGACCATCCCTGTGTTCAGGACTTCATAACCCTCAAGCCTCAGAATCTCTGCAAACGTGTTGTCCGGACCCAAATCGAGGATTTTGGAGGGCGCCACATCGGACTGGCGCATGAACGCCAGTGTCCGGTCAAATCGCCGCTTCAGCTCGGGCGATAGCTGGTCAATTGGGACTGAGGCTGAGGACATGATTCACTCCTCGGTTACGGGCTTGCTCGGGTCCATGATGGGCGTTTCCCAACCAGCCATGTCGGCTGGCTTGACGCCAATCCGGAAGCCGTCGAAGGCGTAGCGCGCTGGGTGGTAGGGCCCTACAAGGGAGATGTCGGAATCGGCCTGGATCGCCGCTTCCATTCCAGCGGTCCAGAAGGCCGCATTGATGAACATGCGACGGAAGCCGTCGTCCAGGAAATCTTCGGAAGCTCCGTGGGTCGAGGTGAACACGCGCCCAACCGTGCCGTCCGCACCCGTGTAGGAACGTGTCCACACGACCGGGGCTCTTTCCTTTTCAGGGTCGGGCTCGGCATTCGGGTCCATGCCATTCAGGACCACGCCTCGCGCCAGGACGTCGTAGGGCGCCAATGGATCGGCCCAATAACCGCCGGACACGGCATGTGCAAAGGGCCGTTCACCCGGCAAGCCTGCAGCTTCGAATCCGCGGACACCGGCCATGATGGGGTGGGATTCCTGTCCTTCTTCCATGACCAGAACAGAGGACTGCTGGTGATTGGTGCCGTAGTGACCGGCCCACGTCTCTCCGAGTACCTGCCGACCGAAGCCAAGCATGTAGTCTTCGCCCTCGTAGTTCCAGTTGTAGCGTTCGAACTGCCCCTCAATGCCACGGAATGCGTGTGTCGATGTCCGGATGCCGAATACGGGTCCTCCGCGATCGATGTAGTCCACGAAATGCTGCATTTCTGCTTCCGGGAAGTCCTGGAATCGAAGTCCCACAACCAACAAGTCAGCATCCTGAAGGATCTCGAGACCTTGCATGTTGGAGCTGCCTGGCTCAATGAAGCCCTCGTCATTGAGGGTAAACAGGACGGACGATGTGAATCCGTGATGCCAGGCCATCATCCGGGCCATGGCAGGAAGGATCTCTTCTGAGCGGTACTCGTGATCCCCGGCTAGAAAAACAATGTGCTTGCCAGATCCGGGGCCTTCAGCATTGGGCCCGTCTGAGCCGTCCCAGGTGACCCGGTGGGGTACATCCGGCAGATTCAGCGTCGCGGCATCATTCTCGGCTGCGTTCTCGGAATCCGTGCTGGTGACATAGAAGACCACGGCAAGTGCCAGGGCCACTATAACGTAGAGATATCGGATCATGGGAGGGTTCGATTCGGTGATCGGGAATCAAAAACGATAACGGGCGCCCAGGGTCACGGTACGCATTGCTGAGGGAAACAGGAAAAGAACATCTGAGCCAGAGGGGTCCGGATAGGCTGTGGTGTCGTATTCCTCGTCGAGCGCATTGTGGATATCAACCGAGAGCCGCCAATCGGCCAGCTCCAGTGACAGTCGAACGTCCAACGTCGAGTAATCCGGAAGCGCAACGGTATTGGCATCGTCGATCCATATGTCGGACACGGACTTCATCACAATGGCCGCCCCAAACGGGCCTTGCTCGCTCGATACTCCTGCAGAGAGTGCCGTTTTCGGGATAGCCTTGACGGCCTTGCCAATATTGTCGCCACTCTGCTGCGTGACATCCTGGAGGGTGTAGTTGGCGAAGACGCCGAACCACCCCGGGCGCTCAACAGACAGACCAGCTTCGACGCCACGGTGCTGGCTCTTGCCGATATTCACGTTGGAAAAGGTCTCGAAGGAGAAATCGATCTCGTTCTCCATGTCCATCGTGTAGACCGAGGTGCTGATGCGTCCCTGCCATCCTGAGTCGAGCATCATCATGTGGTAGAATCCGGCCTCAAATGCTGTTCCTTCTTGGGGCTCAAGCTCGGCGCTGGCGATGCGAACGGTAAAGGGTGGAAATGGCACCGGTAGCGCGCGCAGGTCATAGAGCTGGTCAAGCGTAGCTGCTTTGAAGGAGCGGGAAACGCTCGCGTACACGTTTCCCACCTGCGTGCTGCTCGACAGGTAGTTGACGTTGACCCCGGCTTTCGGGCTGAACGCAGTGTTGGTCGCGTCGTCAGCGTCTTCTGACAACCCTTCCACAGCGTCAAACGAATCAGAAATGCGATCGTAGCGCGCACCCACGGATAGCTTGACGCGGTCAACAGGGCGGATGTCCCAATGAACGTATCCGGCCAACGCCGTTCGATTCACGCCCCCGTCCGCATTCAGTTGCTGGCGACCTCCATTCGATGCGGCATAGGCATCGTTCAGGCCTCCGGTTGCAATCTGGAAATAGCGGGAGTCGAGTGAGCCGCGGTACCCATCGACGCCAATGGTCAATGTGTTTGCGAGGCCCATCGGCAATGACCAGTCAGCCCACTGGAACATGGCGCGCCATCCAGAGGCGTCCACAAAGCGCTCTTGCGTGTCAGCAAATTCAGCCGCCAATGGGATCGTGCGTACCTGGTTCAGATCCCGGGATTCGAACGCGAGCGATGACCGAAGCCTTGCCGGGCCGAGCGGACGCTCGGCCCGGATGGTGGCCCTTCGCGTCTGCTCTTCCAAATTGTCGAAGCGGAAGAATCCCAGGCTCTGTGTCCGTTCGCCTTCATCCGTGGAGCGGATGGGTCCGGGAAGGTCGGCTTTTCGTTCATTGATGATGCCCGAAAGGGTGATGTGGCCGTTCGAACCCCATTTCGCTTTGCGCTGACCGGATAGGGATGCACTGGAGCGTCGACTGTGGTCGCGATAGCCTTCACTGGTTCCAAAATCCGCCACCGCATGCCACGCATCGTCTTCAATGAATGCCTGGGTGCTTCTACGGCCGTGCGTTCCGCTTTCAAACAGGAGTCGACTGCGCGGTTCGCGATTGGCCGGTGTCCGAATGTTGATCACGGCACCGATGGCAGCATCGCCATACAGGGAGGATGCCCCGCCTCGAAGTACCTCGACCGTCGCACCCGGCTCGCGGATCAGCTGCTCCCAGTTCACCAGTCCATTTTCGAGATTGTTGACCGGGATGCCATCGACCAGGACGACCGCGTATTCGGCTTCACCGCCACCATAAAAGCCCCGGGTGACCAGCTGCGGATTCCAGCCCATCCCGTCGTTGTCCAGAAACAGGATGCCGGGCACAACCGAAAGGGCTTCAACCATGCTTCGGGCGGGCAGTTGTTCGATCTGCCTGGCCTCCAGAACGCTGACACTACCCGTAGAGAGTCTGAGCGCCGATTCGGTGCGTTCGGCGGTCACCGTTATCGGATCGAGCGAGCGTGTAATCAGCGAATCAGCATCCTGCGCATGGGCGCTTGAAACGGACAACATTGCCAGCAGAATGACGCTGGCAATCAGGGGATGACGAATCATCGAACGTGTGGGTGGGGTGGGGATAGGGCTGGGATGTCGGGCAAAGTATACGGAGCGGCACGCAATACCGGATCGGCTATATTCCCACTCTTCCTGCCTCTCATCCAACCCTGTCATCCGTGATTACAAAACGGCTTACAACCGAAGAGATTCTCGCCCGCCTGCAAGCCAAGGTCGAGCAGCGCGATCCAATCATGATTGCCTCTGCCGGAAGCGGACTTGTCGCCCAGCTGCTCGAAAAAGCTGGAGCCGATTGCGTCAATACGTTTTCCGGCGCTCGACTCCGGGCCAACGGGATGGGTACGATGGCCATGATGTGGCCGATCCTGGATTCGAATCGCCAGACACTGGACTACACTCGAGAAGACATCATGCCGGCGATGAAGGGAGATGCATTCGTATGCGCGTGTCTCAACGCCAATGACCCGCTCAAGGACATGCGGATGGTGTTGCAGGAGTGTAAGGATATGGGGGTGATGTCCGTCTCCAATATCGGCCCCTCGATTTCCTACGTGGACCATGACTCGGAGATCTACAAAGTCATGACCTCGGCTGGTATCACCCTGCAAAACGAAATCGAGATGCTCCATCTGGCCCGTTTCGAAATGGACATGGTGACCATCGGGCTGGCCTTCACGCTGGAAGACTCGATTGCCGTCTGCGAACAGGCGAAGCCGCACATCTTCTGCTACCACGCGGGTACAACCAAAGGGGGACTGAAGGGCTACGACAGCGGGTTGACCATCGAGCAAACGGCGGAGCAGACGGAAGAAGCCTATGAAGCCGTCCGTCGCGTGCATTCTGACGTCATTCTTGTCGCCCATGGGGCGGCGATGTCCAATCCCGATGATGCGCAGTACATGATCGACAACACGAGCGGCCACGGATTCTGGACGGGTTCGTCGACAGAACGGATTCCGATCGAACGCGCTGTTTCGGCGGCAGCAGCCGAGTTCGCCGGACTTCGCTTTTCTGGATGATCGCCGTTGTCGATCACCGTAGTCTGGCACGTCAAACCGCCGCCACATGAACACCGCCTCCATTTGAGCGCCACAGCCCATGAAAACGATCGCCATTCTGGCCACACTGGATACAAAAGCTGCTGAAGCCGACTTCATGCGTCAAGAAATTGAACGTCTGGGCGGGCAGGCCTTGTTGATCGACCTCGGGGTGGTAGGAAATCCAGGAGTCCCGGCAGATATCCCGCGCAACGAAGTGATCGAGGCAGGTGGAAGCACACTCGATGAGCAGCTGGACGAGCCGAGTCGCGCGAAATCCAATCCGGTCATCACGGCGGGTGCCACGAAGATCATGCTCGAACTACAGGAGTCCGGGCGAGTCGATGGCGTCGTGGCCTTGGGAGGCACGCAGGGGACGTCTACATGCGCGCCTATTCTTCAAGCGCTGCCGTACGGATTTCCGAAAGTCATGCTTTCCACCGCCGCATCGGGTAATACGGCTCCTTTTGTAGGCATCAAGGACGTGACCATGATGTTCGCCGTGTCAGATATCCTTGGTTTGAACGTGTTTTCACGGAAGATCCTGGCGAATGCCGCCGCCGCAGCATGGGGCATGGCCCAGGTGGAGCAGAGCATCACACGCTCCACGGCTAAAGGCGTCATCGGCATGACCAATCTGGGCGTCCTGACCCAGGGTGCCATGCACGCGATCAAGCTGTTCGAGGCGCGCGGCTACGAGGTCATCACGTTCCACGCCATCGGCGCGGGTGGCGAAGCCATGGAGCAGATGATGAAAGAAGGCATCATCACCGGCGTATTCGACTATGCGATGGGAGAGATCGCCGACGGAGTCTTTGAAACGCTCCGAGCGTCCGGCCCTGAGCGACTGACGGTTGCCGGGAAGCTCGGCCTGCCACAGGTCATCTGCCCTGGCGGCAGCGAACACCTGGGCATTCTGGTGGAAGTCCCCAATCAGGTGCCGTCCGGATGGAAGGACCACCAGGTCACATGGCACTCACCGTATGTATTCGTGCCCCGACTGAACGCTGAGGAACAGGATCGCGTCGCTGCAGAGATCGGAAAGCGGCTCCAGTACACTGCCGGGGATTGCACCTTCCTCATGCCGCTCAAAGGCGTCAGCGCCTACTCGGCGGAAGGTGGAGAGCTCTTCAACCCAGAGCTGGACGCCGCCTACTGGACATCGCTTCAGCAGCGTCTACCTGCGACTGTTGAGATCCAGTCTCTCAATCTGACCGCTGAAGATCCTGCGTTTGTCGAGCACGCTGTGGAGACGCTTGTGGCCATGATGGAGGAGTGAAACAGGCGACTGGGAGTCTCCTGCCTACGATTGAGGCCGAATTCGGAATTGGAAGAATACCTCGGCAATACATTTGATCATGCTCTCCCTATAAGTCCCGCATACGATGGCGCGCATTTCATCTCTGGCAACGCCCCTCAAGTCGCTGGTTCTGTTTCTGGTAATTCTGGCAGTGCCTTTCGACTCCAGTGCGCAAGATCGCATCGAATACGGTGAGAACTGGGATGAAGAAGGTCGATTCGTTGCGGCCTGGCGTGATTCGTTCTGGGTGAATGACAACGGGAATGATGTCGAAAAGCGTTCCGAATTCCAAGACGGATTGGGCCTTCCGTTCTGGCAAGGAAATCGGCTGGTGTGGGAATACGACGAAGACGGAAATCTTATCCGGACCGAGACTTACCGTTTGGACCGCGAGACCAAATCGATCTACGAGCTGATTGAAGTTCAGACGACAACGTTCCTGGAAGAGGGGCGCATCAAGGATGTGATCGACATGAAACGGGATGAGAACGGGGAAATGCAGAATCATACCCGAACTCGCAGTGTCGAGGACGATCAAGGGCGATCTGTGTTTCGCATCATTGAATTCTGGCAAGATGGGAAGTGGACCGCAGGGTTTGAGATCGATCACAATCGATTGTTGCTCAGCGAACTGACTGAATTGCAGTATTCCGCTGGGGCGACCACGTTGACGTTCAGCTTGTGGAGCATCAACGCGCAGGATTTTGAGCCCCAATACAGAAGAACGGACACGACCACGGAATCCAATGGATTGATCGAAACGCACGTATTCGAGAGGTGGAATGGATCTGGTTGGGAGATCTTCCATCAGCTGAGATGGATTACCGTTGAATCAGAAGATGCCGGAAATTTTGTGGAGGAACGCACCAGACAGCAGCTGCTCAATAACGTGTGGCAGGATCTGTCCCGGGTGCGAACCGTGTCCAACAGCTCGCCAGGAAATGACATCTTTTTGACATGGTCATGGAATGATTCATTGTGGGTCCCGCAAACATGGACGACCAACCTGCTGTCCGGACCGGAACAGAAAACCAGCACCAGCTACAATTGGGACGGCATCACTCTTTCCCCCCGATCCCGATTTGAATCGTTCTTCGATGCGCAAGGGAGGGAGACATTCAGGGCGTCATCCCTTTTCCGGAACGACCGATGGAATACCATTTTCAGCCTGGAAACCACGTATCCACAAGGTGTCGACGTCGAAACCACCCCCGTGGCCACGGACATTGATCTTCAGGTTTATCCCAATCCAACTGCTGATCGTGTCCGTATGGACTATGCATTCCCTGACAGACCGCCAGAGCGGGTCAGAATTGTGGATACCTCTGGAAGGATCGTGAGGGATGCCGGCGGACTAAGCGACGGATCTCCACGAGGCTCATTGGAAGTGGATTTTTCAGGCCTGGCTTCCGGCGTCTATTTCATTCTGATCGATGACGGTGAGCGCCTTGAAACCCGTGCCGTGACGAAGCTGTGATCCGGGCGCAATCGAGGCAATAGTCAGTGCGGCCAGCAATCAGTGCCTGGTCCAAACGGAACCCCGCAGCGACCAGAGCTCATTTGACTTGATGCGGTCCTCCAGAGCCATTCCATCGCCCACGATACCGCCGAACATCAGGACGCCGAATTCCGGATGATACACGATGTCGTGCTCGGCGCGAATGTCGGGCAACACGCCACGAAGGTCCAGGGGCGACCAGGTCCCTGCGCGCGCCGTCCAGACCGAATTCTCCCGGCCCGACTCTCCAAAGCCACCAAACAAGACCGTTTCCTGGCGCTCGGTATCGTAGACCATGGAGCCGTGAAGGCGGGGTGGTGTCCCCGTGCTGTCGATCAGCGACCAGGTGTCGGCCTTCCAGAGCCACGTGTCTCGTGCGGAGGTGCCATCCCATCCACCCGTCATGAGGACACCTTCAAGAACCGGGTCGTAGCTCATCTGGTGGGCGCCGCGCGGGGTGGGGGCTTCCAAGGTTTCGATTTCTGTCCAGCTGGATCCGTCCCAGGTCCAGGTGTCTCCAAGTCGCTCACGTCCTGGCCCGCTTCCGCCAAACAGTACAACCGATTGGGTCGCTGCATCGAATGCCATCATGCCAAGCTGCCTGGGAGAAGGCCCAAGTGTATCGGCGAGTCGCCAGCGATTCCCGTTCCATGTCCACGTATCCCCGCTGAGTCCATCGTCCGTCAGGCCGCCGAAAACGACCGTTTCCCCTCGTGCGGCATCATAAGCGACAAACGCATCGCTCCGAGCCGGAGGCCCTTCCGCAGCCTCGGTATTCCACGTCGTCCCGTCCCAGATCCACGTATCATTGAGGCGCACGTTGGACGAATCCGAGCCGCCGAACAAAACCAGTTCGGATCGGACCTGGTCGAAGGCGAGCGCAAAGCCGCTGCGTGGCGAAGGGACGGCATCGTCAGAATCAACGGAGGCACAGCCTATCACGGCAGAGCCGGTCAGCAGGACAGCGAGTGCTGTCAGTCCTGTACGGGACATGTCAGATCCAGATAAGTGGCGGGAAGAATGAATCTACCTAGCTGGGACCCACAACGCAGGGCAATTCTGCAAGACGACTCTGCCAATCGGTGGAGGGGCAGGGAGACTGGCACCGGCGATGACTCCGACGTTCGTTCAGCTTCCCGGTCGGAATAATCGATCGCAGCAATTGAGCAGCGTGGAGGTTGCCTGACCCAGCGTCGGCCCATAGGCAAGGATGCCATCCTGGTGGCCGCCCATGATGACCAACGGTTTGCCGGGTCGCGTCGAGCTCAAGGCCTCCCGAACCAGTCGAATCACCTCGTACGCCATTTCAGGCGTTCCATATGTCACATGGATGCTGGTCGTCGGCAGGCGGTCGATCCAGGTATTCCACAATCCGGCATGATGTACGTGGATGACCGCGCCGATCGAGCGGGACGCGGTGTAAAAGGCTGCATGGGTGAGGGATTCGGAAGAAGCCGTGATCGGTCCGCGACACTGAAGGGAGTTCGCATCGAAGTCATACCCGGTGACCGTCGTGAAATGCTCGGGACCCAGCTCTCGATGATTGCCTGTTGTTGACCCCGTTATCAGGAATCGGGACGTCGGCTCATCCCGCACACTGATATTTCCGAATCCAATTCCGTCTGGGAGGGCTCCGATCAAGCCATGATCATACAGGACCTGCCTGTAGTCGTTCAGGGCCCGGATCTTGTGCCAACTGGGCGATGGTCCTTTCTCCCAGAGGGCATTGAACTTGATGTATCCTTCGTCGTGATACACTTGAGGAAGCACGTCAAACAGCTGTGATGAACGGGGGCACGAAATCTAGTGAATGGTTGATCCAGACGCTGGATCAAGATGGACGTCGCGTAACAATCCCCTCCCGATATCACAAAAGTTGACCAGTCAAATAACAGGTGCGAGCACCGAAGCAAAGACCATGAAACTCGGAGTAGACAGTTTTGCCGCCGTCGAAGTGAAGGACGGTCACACGAGCACACCAGAAATGCGAGCGGATGCCATCGAGCAGCTCCTCGAACGGGTGGAGCTGGCCGATCAAGTCGGGCTGGACACGTTCGGTATCGGCGAACATCATCGTCCGGAGTATCTGGACTCGGCTTCTCACATGATTCTCGCTGCAGCCGCGGCCAGGACCAAGCAGATCGAATTGATGAGCGCGGTCACCGTGCTCAGTGCCGCTGATCCAGTCCGGGTATTCCAGCAGATCTCTACGCTCGATCTGATTTCACGGGGTAGAGGGGGCGTTGTAGTCGGAAGAGGCTCGTTTTCGGAAGCCTTTCCGCTCTATGGACTGGACTTCAAGGACTACAACGAGCTGTTCCAGGAGAAGCTGGAGCTGCTGCTCACGGTTCGCGAACACGAACACGTTCATTGGAACGGGAAATTCCGGCCCGCGCTCACGGGCCAGGGTGTATACCCCAGACCGTTCCAGGACAAACTGAATGTGTGGGTAGGCGTCGGCGGGACGCCTGAATCGTTCGCGCGGGCCGGTCTGCTCGGCCTGCCCCTCATGATTGCCATCATCGGCGGGGAGACGCATCGCTTCCGTCCGCTGGTGGACCTCTACTGGCGCGCTGTCGAGGAAGGCGGTCACGACGCGTCCAAGCTCAAGGTGGGTGTCCACTTCATTGGATACGTAGCTGAGACCAATGAGAAAGCCCACCAGGAGTTTTTTCCGGGCTATCAGCGCACATTCTCCAAGATCGGGATGGAACGCGGATGGGGACCTACCACTCGGGCGCAGTACGATGCCGTCTCCGGTCCAACTGGTGCCCTCATGGTAGGTAGTCCGGACCATGTGGCCGAGAAGCTGCAACGTCATGCAGAATCGCTGGGTGGCCTGGACCGCGCGGCGCTGCACATGAACGTCGCGCATCTGAGTCACGACCAGCTTTCGGCGGCTGTCAGGTTGATGGGCGAAGGGGTGAAGCCGCAGCTCTGATCAGCTGATGCACGAGACAATCGCCAACGCATCGTGTTCAGACCAATGCGTGAATGACGTTTGACTGTCAGGATGCGAAACGTAGATTGGCGCATCATTCATCAACGCCCAGTCTCCATGCCTCGATTCGCTACTGCGCTCTTCTTGATTGCCTTCGTACTGCCTGAAAGCGTAGCCGGTCAGTCTCTATGGTCGACTTCGGACCCAAGCAAGGCTGAATGCGACTATGTGCCCTCACGAGGTGAAGAGGCGATTTCCTGCCTTCTCATGAATCGGGAAGCTGTCGAATATCTGGCGAAAGGCGGGGACACCGTTTCCATTGACCTCGATGGTACTCCCGTGAATGTGGTTGATGCCGTGGCCAGTATCCGAGACGACGGTAATTCAACAGTGACGGGCCGACTGGAAGGAGAGCGGTTTGCAACGTTTTTGATTTCGATCGTCGATGGAGCTGCCGCGGGTTCGTTTACCCAAGATGGCCAGCTTTTTGAAGTGCGACCGACCAAAGCGGGGCAGGCTGTCCTATTGCGTGTAGACAAGGCGGCACGCCGTGTTTCTGTACACGACGCCCTGATCCCAGAATTCATGCCTCGTCTGCCCGAACAGCGAGGAGCACGCAAAGGAGGCGTATCCGCACAGATCGACATGCTTTTGCTCTGGGACGACGGTGTTTTGGCGGCGAATGGGGCGGCAGGACTTGCCGCCCTAGAAGCCAGCTTTGTCGACTACCTGAATCAGGCTGTATCGAATGGAGGAAGCCAGGACGTCGTTTTCAATGTGATCCACAGTGAAGTCATTACCTACAACGAGTCGCAGTTTGCTGACATGGGCGATGATCTGACATCGATGGCGGATGGCAGTGACGGTGTTCTTGACGAAGCCCATACACTTCGAGAGCAGCATGGTGCTGATCTGGTACACCTGCTACTACCCAGTTTCAAAGGAGATACCTGCGGGATCGCCTACCAGTCGTTTACGGGGGCCAACCTCGGATTTGGAGTGACCGGAGTGGATGGGTGCGGCATGGAGACGTTTGCCCATGAGGTCGGTCACAACATGGGGATGGGACACGATGTATACGTCAGCCCTGAGCCACAAGACGCTTTTCAGTTGTGGAGCTACGGATACGTAGACCTGAACAACGCTGTGCACACAATCATGGCCTACGACAACGAGTGTTTTGACAATGGCGTCAACTGCTCGGTACTCCCGTACTTTTCTGATCCGGATGCGAGTGCCAGTGGCGTTCCTTTGGGCGTTGCCGATGCTCCACCCAACAAGGCAGCAAACAACTTCCGCGTGTTGATGGAGACGGCCGAGAACAGGGCGTCTTTCTCGGATATCGTCGATTCGTGCGTCGCTGACGTGTATTCCGGAGAAACAGGGCCTTCGTCCGCCGCGCAGGGTGAGGAGCTTCAATTTGCCGTCGCCATGGCCCAGAACTCGTTGGCTACCAATTGTTCTGGGGATCCATCTTTTTCTATCTACATCACGGGATCGGGGCTTGATACCTATTTCGTGGGGCGTCGAACGGTAGCTCTGACGGAGTCGCCTCAGTACTATGACATCGTTGGAACACCCCTGAATCCTGCTCCACCTCCAGGAACGTACGGCGTGCTACTCTACGACGATGCAGCTGGTTGGTACTACAACCTCAGTCTCCAACTTGAGATTACACAGGGTACCGGAGTCAATACCGAGGAATCCGGGATTCCGGGGTCATACCAGCTCCTCTCTGCATATCCCAACCCATTCAACCCCCAAACAAGCATCACCTTTGAGACCGCAGGGGCGCATCCAGTTTCAATCCGAGTGTATGACACGTTGGGACGTGAACTCTCAGTACTGGTACGGTCAGAGCAATTGGCTGCTGGAGCGCATACGGTTCGTTTTGACGCCTCGGCATTGCCTTCGGGTACCTACATCGTGAGGCTGCAGGCTGGGGTCCACACAGACGTTTTGCCTGTGACATTGCTCCGGTAATACACGCCCTGGCAACGGTGAGGCAAGTGTACCAAGATTGCGATCGCTTGCCATTGCAAACGGGTCAGGCTTTCTTGGTGCGCCGCATTTCTACATCGGAGCACCATCATGTCTGACCCTTCCCGCCCGTCTCGCCGCTCATTCGTAAAGAAAGCTGCACTTGGGGCGGCTGGTCTGGCGGTATCACCTGCCATCTGGACACGGCCAGGATTCGCCCGGGTAAACACGCCTTCCAATGAGCTGCGATTCGGTGCCATCGGTGTCCGGGGCATGGGGTTCACCAACATCAATTCCTTCCTGCAGCAGGACGATATCCGCTGCGTGGCGATATGTGATGTTGACGATGAGGTGCTGGCTCGGCGCTCGAATGACACGGCGGAGCGGCAAGGGGCCGCGCCCGAGACCTACAAGGATTACCGTCGGCTGCTGGAGCGCGACGATCTGGATTTCGTGATCATCGGGACACCCGACCACTGGCACTGTCTCCAGGCTGTTCACGCGATGGAAGCTGGACTGGATGTGTACCTGGAAAAGCCCCTGGCCAATTCGATCGGCGAATGCGATGTCATCATGGCTGCTGCGGCCGAGACGGGTCGCAAGGTGCAGATGGGACAGTGGCAGCGAAGCGGGCCGCATTGGCGTGATGCCGTGGACTTCGTGCACTCAGGCGCGCTCGGCAACATCCGGACGGTGAAAGCCTGGGCCTATCAGGGCTGGATGAAGCCGGTGCCGATCCTGGAAGATGAGGCCGTTCCTGCGGGGGTGGATTACGACATGTGGCTCGGCCCCATGACACGTCGCCCATTCAACCGAAACCGCTATCACTTCAACTTCCGATGGTTCTGGGACTACGCCGGCGGCCTGATGACCGACTGGGGCGTGCACATCGTGGACTACGCGCTCTACGGAATGAACGCGCCCTATCCCAAATCCGTCATGGCCATCGGTGGGAAAATGGCCTACCCGGACGATGCCTCCGAGACGCCGGACACACTGCAGGCCGTCTTCGACTTCGGCGAGTTCACGATGCTCTGGGAGCATGCTACAGGCATCGATCTCGGACCCTATCAACGCACACATGGCGTTGCCTTCATCGGCAACAATGGGACGCTGGTTGTGAATCGCCAGGGATGGGAAGTCCTCCCTGAAGAAGAGGGCGGCGAAGCGCTCGTCCAGATTCCTGCCATCGCTGAATACGAGGGCAGCGACGTCCACAGACACACGCAGAATTACTCGAATGCCTTGAGAAACGGCGAGGCATTGAATGCAGACGTGGGCGTTGGACACAAAGCGGCCGTCGTCTGTCACATGGGGAATGTCGCCTTCAAAACCGGCCGGAAGGTGAACTGGGATCAGGAATCACGATCCTTCATCGACGACGACAAGGCCAATTCGCTGAAGTGGGCCCAATATGCAAATGGGTGGCAGATGCCGGGCTATCGGCTGTAGCAGGCGCGGAGCAGCTCCTGATTGCGTCAAGCGGCGAAACGCCGGGCCCGCATTCGGACACAGAAGGCACTGTTTCCCTTCTTCGACAGCCGCAATGCGAATCTCCATCCTTATTCTCGCCTTGGCTGCTCTTGCCGTTCTACCGTCGGCAGCGCAGAGTTCCTTACCGTATCCAGACAACTACGTCCTGTATACGTTTGACACCACGGACGATGCTCGCTGGGGGATCGTCAATGATGGTGTCATGGGCGGGAGATCACGTGGTTATGGCGAAATCGACGAAGGGAAAGTGCGGTTCTTCGGCGAATTGGTGACACGAGGTGGAGGATTCACTTCGATGCGTACGCGTGCCTCTCTTAATCTCTCGGGCTACGACGGCGTAGAGCTTCGCGTTCGTGGGAATGGTCGAACGTTTGCCATTGAACTCAATGACGGCACCCGATTCCGCGGGCGAAACGTGTCGCGCCGAGCATCTTTCGAGACCAACGACGAATGGACCACCGTCCGCGTGCCATTCACGGCATTTCGCTCGTCCATTTTCGGTCAGCGCGTGAATGCCGGTCCACTCGAGCCCTCACGCATCCGCAGCGTTGGCCTCTACATCCTGGATGGGATCGATGGCCCGTTCGAATTGGAAGTGGATGAGATCCGGGCGTATCGGGAGATCAATATCTAGGCGAAGACGGGTTGCGGCGAAGGGCCAGACGGGTCATTGCTCTGTGGCGTGGAACTAAGCACGAAATAGGGCATCATATGGTGACAAAACATATGCATAGGAGTGTCACCATGCGGACGACCATAAACCTGGACGACGCTTTGCTGGCTGAAGCCCAGCGTTTGACCGGAGAAGAAGAAAAGACTGCTCTCGTTCGAGAGGGGCTTCGAGCTTTGATTGAACGCGAAAGCGCTCGCCGACTGGCCACTTTGGGTGGTACAGCCCCGGAGCTGAAGGCTATTCCTCGTCGTCGAAGTCAGTCATGATTCTAGCAGACACCAGTATTTGGATCGATCATTTTCGATTCGGCATTCCGGACCTGGTGGCAGCACTCGAGTCAAATCTGATCGTGGTGCACCCCAGCGTTGATGGCGAACTGGCATGTGGAAATCTGCCCGATCGTGTCGAAACGTTGAGGCTGTTGGATCAGCTACCGCGTAGTCCAGTGGCATCCGATTCCGAAGTTCGTCACCTGATTGAGGAACGCGGTCTTTTTGGCAGTGGACTCGGATGGGTTGACATGCAGCTGATCGCTTCCGTCCAACTACTACCTGCGGGAGAATTGTGGACGCGAGACAGGAAGCTGAAGGAGGTTTGGCGAGCAATCTGACTGCGTCCGAAGGATTAACCAGGCAGCACGGTTGCCCTCGGTAAGAGGAAAGACGTTATTGGGACCTCCGCAGGATCCAATCTTTCCCATCGAACGCATGGCTACCTATTCCCTGACAGTTAACGGCATTCGACAAACTGTCGAGGCCGAACCGGACATGCCCCTCCTTTGGGTCCTGAGGGACGTTTTGGGATTGACCGGGACCAAGTATGCCTGTGGCGTGGGGACGTGTCGCGCCTGCGCGGTCTTGATTGACGGAGAAGCGATTGCTTCTTGCGTGCGCACGGTCGCGTCGATAGGGGAGAGTGCAGTTCTGACTATCGAAGGATTATCTGATTCGGGCGATCACCCGCTACAGGTCTTCTGGCAGGAACTGAACGTCCCGCAATGTGGATTTTGCCAGGCAGGTCAGATCATGCATGCGGCCGGATGGCTGAAGTCGAATCCAAATCCAAGCGACGAGGACATCGAACGGATGCAGAGTCCGAATCTGTGTCGCTGCGGTACGTATCCACGCATCAAGGAGGCCATCCGCAAGGCGGCCCCTCACGTGGAGGGTTGAGCCATGAATCATGATCACTTCCTTCCTACGGTCCTTCGATCCGATGCGGCTACCCAGCGGGTTGGTCTTGAGCCCAAGACAAAAAGCGGCATTGCGAATCTGTCTCGTCGCGGATTTCTGAAGACAAGTGCTTTTGCGGGCACCGGAATTCTGGTGTTGGGTGTGTTTCCAGGGTGCTCATCTGAGGAGCTACCGGAAATCATGGCGCGAGCTGAAGCCAGCGGCACGTTCTCCAATGCCTCGTTTCAACCCAGTGTATTCGTGGGGCTGAACGAAGAGGGCGATGTGTTCGTGGTCAACTCGCGTGCGGAAATGGGCCAGGGCATCCGCTCATCGGTCCATGTTGTGATTGCCGACGAGTTGGGAGCCGACCTTGATCGGGTGTATCAGGAACAGGCGGATGGCGACGCCAAGTACGGCGACATGAATACGGATGGATCGACGTCCATCCGGAATCTCTTCGACCAGTGGCGAACAGCCGGGGCCACAGCCCGGGAGATGCTCATCGCAGCAGCGGCAGCGGAATGGGGAGTGCCCGCAGAAGAATGCACGGCCCATGATCATGCAGTTCATCACGGTGACAAGTCCCTCTCGTTCGGCGAACTGGCAGCGGCAGCTGCGGCGCTCGACGTGCCGCAGTCTCCGGCGTTTCGTCCGCGATCGGAGTGGAAGTACATCGGGACAGAAATCTCGGGATACGACAATCATGACATCGTGACGGGGAAGGCCATCTTCGGGCTGGATGTGACACTTCCCGACATGCTTCACGCATCCGTAGAGCGACCCCCAACCGTGCTGGGACAATTGATCTCATGCGATGCGAGCGCAGCGAAAGCGGTGCCCGGAGTCGTAGACGTCGTGGAGCTGCCCAATATCTCTGAGCCTGCCCATTTCAAAGCACTCGGCGGCGTAGCGGTTGTCGCGACAAATACCTGGGCGGCGTTCAAGGGTCGAGAAGCCTTGCAGTGCGAATGGGACCTGGGACCGAATGCCAGCTACACCACGGCCACCTATCGCGAGCAGCTTACGGCTAGTGCTTCGGCACCGGGTCAGGCGGCGCTAGATGAAGGTGACGCAGATGGTGTCATCGATGCCGCTGAAGACGTGTTTGAAGCTTCCTACTGGGTTCCAATGCAGGCTCATGCCTCGATGGAGGTGCCGTGTGCAACGGCCTGGGCAAAAGGAGATGGAACCGTAGAGTGTTGGGCTCCGAGCCAGAATGCGCGGTCAGCACGCTCGGCCGTAGCTCAATACACGGACTTTGACGAAGAGGATGTCACCGTTCACGTCACCCTGCTGGGTGGCGCGTTTGGCAGGAAGGGGAAGGCTGATTTCCTGGTTGAAGCGGTTCTGATTTCCCAGGCGGTTGGACGCCCGGTAAAGAATACCTGGAAGCGAGAAGATTGCATCCGGTACGACTACTTCCACGCTCCTTCCGCCCAGACCATCACGGCTGCAGTGGGTGCGAACGGATTGCCCACGGCATGGCGTCATCGGTCGGCCTTTCCGTCCATTACCTCCACATTTGTACCTGGAGTGACGTTTGCCAATGCTGGTGAACTCGGCCTGGGCGCGACCACCAACGCCTTCGAAATTCCAAATATCAAAGTCGAAGCGTGCGAGGCACCTGCCCATGTTCGTATCGGCTGGGTCCGTTCGGTGTCGAACATCCATCACTCGTTTGCCGTCAATGCCATGGCGGGCGAACTGGCACACCGTGCCGGGCGGGATCAGCTCGAGTACTTCATGGCGCTTCTAGGGTCCGACCGGGACATGAGCCCTCGATTCGGTGAACGGGGCCGCTATGGCGAGGACCTGGTGCGCGCGCCGTGGACGAGCCAACGCATGAAGCATGTCCTTCAAGTGGCCGCCGACTCGGCGGGCTATGGCCATTCACTTCCCGACAATGAGGCAATCGGACTCGCTGTCCAGTACTCGTTTGCCGCTTACATGGCCTGGGCCATTCGCGTGCGTGTCGAAGGGAATCAATGGTCCGTCGTCCGCGCCGACGGGGTGCTGGATGCCGGTACCATCGTGAATCGGGACCGGGTACTTTCGCAGATCGAAGGCAATCTGGTCTTCGGCGTGACCATGGCCCACTACGGTCAGTTGACCGCTACCAACGGCGTTGTGGACCAGTCGAACTTCACGGATTACCCCCTGGCACGCATGAGCGATATCCCCGAGATCCACGCCCACATCGTGGATTCAGATCTGATTCCGGGAGGGGTGGGTGAGCCTGGGCTTCCACCCGTCATGCCTGCCATCGCCAACGCGCTGATCCAGATCACCGGGACACCGGTCAGGGAAGTGCCGATTCGGGTGAGCTGATCTCGTTGCCAAATTTGGGGTCCTTAATCGTGCACCGTGCTGCTACCATCGATCGCGTATCCGCGGCCGAGGCAACGAAGTTGTCTCGCGATGAGGCCATGGATATCCTCGAGGATCACAGTAAGCGCGAGGATCATTTCGCCCGGAATCCCGAGGCCGACCTTCAAGCGCGAGGGTACAATCCTGTTTGCGGGGACCGCTACGACGTGTTTCTGGTGATGGAAGGCGACCGGATCGAGGAAGTCCGGTTTCACGGGTTCGGATGCGTGATTTCCAGGGCCTCTGCCTCCATCATGGCGATGACGTTGGAAGGTCGCTCGCGATCTCACGCGTTCGAACGTATCGAATCGCTTCGCCGCGCCGTCCTGGAAGGCGAACCTCCGGATGGTCTGCCATTTGACGTCCAGGCATTGTTGGGAGTCCGGGAGCACCCATCGCGCATCAAGTGCGTGTTGCTTCCGTGGCAGGCAGCCGCCGCCGCGCTGAATGGGGAGACGGCCGCGACGACGGAGTAGAAGGTATTTTGGCGCCCAATTTAATCGGTTTTCGCGCCTCAACCGCGGCTGTTCTTGACCTCGATGATCTCCGCCAGAATGCTGATGGCGATTTCGGTAGGTGTCGCCGCGCCAATCTTCAGACCTACTGGTCCGTGGATCCGGGCGATGTCTGTTTCAGTGTGTCCCTGCGAGGCCAGCCGTTCGCGCCTCGCTTTCTGCGTCTTTCGACCGCCCAGCGCGCCGATGTAGCGGATGTCTGACTCGAAGAGCAACGCCAGTGCTGGATCGTCAATCTTCGGGTCATGGGTTAGCAAGACGGCAAAGCTGTTGTGATCCAGAGAAAGCTCAGGAAGTACTTCCTGGGGCCACTTGGTGTGCAGCCTGGTTGGCCGGATCGGAAAGCGATCGGGATCAGTGAACACGGATCGGGGGTCGATCAGGACGGTTTCGAATCCCGCTTGATGCCCCAACTGGACCAGATGAACCGCGATGTCTGCTCCGCCGACGATGATGATCGTCGGAGGTCGAGGAATGCGTTGAATGATACGCGTATCCACCTGCTCCATGGCGGGAGCACCGGTATCCACCTCAAGCCCCAGTTCATTCTCACCCGAGGCCAGATCGAAGATCCACGTCATTGGGGTACCCGATTCGAGTCCAGCCATCAATTCATTGCTGATCGAATCCGGAAAGCGTTGGATGACCACTTCCAACTTACCGCCGCAGCTGAGCCCGACTGTCCACGCGGCAGCATTGTCAATTCCGAATTCAACGATTCGGGCGCTGGCTCCGTCCAGGATTTCGAGGGCTGTTTCGCGCACGGCTCCCTCAACACATCCACCGCTCACGGATCCCACGATATCTCCGTGGTCGCTGATACCCATCCACGCCCCAGGCCTACGCGGTGCAGAACCCCAGGTCGACAGTACGCGAGCCAATGCGACCTCGCGGCCGCTTGATTGCCAGCGCCGGATGGTAGGGACGAGGTCTTTCACGGATCGGAGGGCGACGAAGGTGATGAGGCGCGTAAAAAGTCTTCCGGCGTATCAAAATCGCGCGTGACGCCCGGATCGGACACCGCAACGCGAACAACCTGGTCGTGATGCTCTTCGAGCACGGATTGCGCACCCGACGAGTCGTCAATCTCCAGAATCGCTCCGCGATGGAGCACACCGAAAACGACCGGATGGCCAGGGACTGCTCGATACGTAGGGCGCACGATCACGGTCGGGGAAGCGTGCGACATCAGACTCGCAATCGTGTCCGACTGAATGGAAGGCATGTCAGCAGGCCAGATCATCATGGAGTGCCCGGGATGGGTGGTTTGCACGCCCGTTTTGATCGAGGATCCCATTCCGGAGGCGAAATTTCCGTTGTAAACGACCCGAACCGGGTAGCTGTCCACCAATGGCGCAATGATCTCATGATCGTGCCCCGTTACCATTACGACGTCGTCTGTGGCGACAGACAAGGCAGTGGTGAGGGTGGCTTCGAGAAGCGTTTCATGCCCCAGAAAAGGCTGTAGGAGCTTGTTCTCCGGTCCAAAACGGCGGGAAAGGCCAGCAGCAAGCAGAATGATGGACGTCGCAGGGGTCATGGCACCGGCCAAGGTACAGAATGCTGAGGTACCTGCTTGTGAGTCGAGCGGTCCGTTGCGAGCCTCTTGGACTTTGTAGCCTACTTCGTAAACACGATCAGGCGCCCAGCAATCTCGAAATCCGAGAATTCGAATCGCTCGGCAATCCATTCGATTGTCTTGCGCTGATAGATGAACACATGGGTGTCATCGCGTCGGTAGTGCCAGTTCAGGAAGTCGATGCCTTCGTGATAAAGCATGGTCATGCAATACAGACGACCACCCGGGCGAAGCAATGATTTCATTCGCTCGAATTCTTCAGCGGGGCGATGGAAGTGTTCGATCACCTCACAACAGGTGATGTAGGCGTACTCTTTCTCCAGTCGCTCCGGATAGGGAGCGAAGAACGGGTCGTAGGTCGAGATCGTGTATCCGGCTTCATTCAAGACATGCCAGACGATTGGTGCCACGCCCGAACCGAAATCCAGTCCAAGGTCTTCTGGCGAAAAGTCCGCAAGCACCCGATCGGCGATCGGAGCGACGAAGGCCTGAAAACGCGGGTCGTGCACGTCGTTCAAATGCTCTTCGTAGCGAAGTCGCTCCTCCTCTGGGGAAGGAAAGTACTCTCGCGGCCTGAAGAGGCCTCCGCATTCTGGACAGATCAACCAGATTGCCTCATAGAAGGGTTTGCCTTGGGCAGCGCAAAGCGGACACCTTGCGGGATTTGAGGCCGATGTGGATGATGAGATCAAGGTTGATTCCTGTCACTGACAAGTGTCCGCCTGTCGTCGGATTTGCCCTTCGTCAGGCGTATCATGAGGACATCAGATAGGCTACAAATCTACTGACTGCTGCCATGTCCAACTTCTTGACCTCCAGATTCGCGTTGCTCATCGGCGTATTGCTGACGGCAACGTCCATTCCTGCCACTGCTCAGACAACTGTCTCGCTCGGGCCACAGCTTTCTACCATGGGATTCGGTCTGGGCCTTTCGGTCCGCCCAAGTGATCGTATCGGGGTTTCTGCTGAATACAACTTCTACCCGCTTGCGGACCTGGAAGAGTCCGATGATCTGGGAAGCACCATTACGTATGATCCCGATATCCAGGGCGGCTTGATCATGGTGACGCTCCACCCGTTCGGCGGCAAGTTCGCCCTTGGCGGTGGCATCCAGATCGGTGGCGCATCAGCAACAGGTGAACTGGAATTCGGTGCCGGGGATGTCATTGAACTGGACGGGGTGGATTATCCGGTCGACCAGTTGGAGTCCTTCGTTGCTGAATTCGAGTACGGCAACATGAAACCGGCCGTCATGATGGGCTGGATGGGAAAAGGATTCAACTTCTCCTTCGGTGTTTCCATTGGCTCACCGGAAATAACCATTGATACCTCTGGCCCGATCGCCAACTTGCCCGAATTCCAGCGGGATCTCGAGATTGAGCTCGCCAGCATCAATGATGACCTCTCAGAGATTCCAGTTTACCCACAGATTCGACTGGGTTGGCAATTCGGGTTTTAGGGCATGAGTCGGGGCCCGGGTTGCGCGATCGTCATGACATCGTCTCGGTTGTTTGAACTTCGATAGTCTGAGCATGCGCCAAAAACTCGTAGTGTTTTCCGGGGCTGGAATCAGCGCCGAGAGCGGACTGGCTACGTTCAGGGACAACGACGGCCTTTGGGAGAACCACGACGTCCATGAGGTTGCAACGATGGGGGCGTGGCGCGCCAACCCGGCCCTCGTACAGCGTTTCTACAACGAGCGAAGACGTCAAGTCAGGGATGCGAGTCCAAACGCTGCGCATGAGGCTATCGCGCGATTGGAAGATGTGTTTGACGTCGCCGTCGTCACCCAGAACATAGATGATCTGCATGAAAGGGCCGGGTCTTCAGATGTCCTGCACATCCATGGACAGATTGTTCGATCGCGGAGCAGTGTGGATTCTTCTCTGACCTATCCCATCGATGGGTGGGAGCTTTCCATGGGCGAGTTGTGCGAGAAGGGCTCTCAGCTTCGACCCGATGTCGTTTGGTTCGGAGAAAGCGTTCCTTTGATGTCAGAAGCGAGCCGAATTGTGGCGTCGGCCGATGTGTTTGTGGTCGTGGGCAGCTCGCTGCAAGTTTATCCAGCAGCTGATCTGATTTACCACGTCCGCCCAGGTGTACTCAAGTACTTTGTCGACCCGGCGGGTCCCGGTACCATGGAGAGCCAGGGGTTCGAGCACATCAGGGAAAAAGCGGCAGTAGGGGTTCCGCTGCTTGTTGAACGGTTGCTTGGGTGACGGAACCTAGCGTTTAAACGAGGCCTGGCTGCGCGACAAGTGGGGTGAGTACTACTGGAGCAGGACGGTGACAACCTTGGTCTGTACGCGAGCCTTCCCATAGTGGTCGTCGGACATACGGTTGTAGACGTGGCCGAAGGGACTGGTACCGTCCTAGCCTACGTAACCCTGCAGTACGGGGAAGAGAGGGACAACCCCGTGGTCAAGGAGCAGTGGAAAGAAGCCTTGCTGCGCTACTGTCAGCTGGATACCGCCGCGATGGTGATGATTTGGGAGTATTGGAGGCGGCGGGCCAATGCTTAGCTTTCGAATCTGAAGTTGAATCTGCACCCCTGGATAGATGACCCTTTCGGAACTGCGCGCCTTCCTGACCGACACCATGTCCATGTCGGAGGTGTATCAGCCGGTCATCATCAAGGAATTGCTGGAGAATGGTGGGACGTGCTCGAAGGAGCACCTGGCAGCGCGCTTGGCTGACCATGATGAGGCCGTTCAGGACTATTACCGGAAGGTCTTGATGCGATACCCGAAACAGACGCTGACAAGCCATGGAGTGGTCGAGTATGATCGTCGATCAAGAACGTTCTCCCTGAATGTGGATGAGTCCGTTCGCAATGCCAGAGGGTTGATCCGGATCTGTGAGGACAAGATTGACGATTGGCTGGAAAGACGATCAAGCAGGTCGAATAACGTTTCGTCATCAAGGCGCTACCAGGTTCTGAAGGCGTCGGGTGGCAAATGCGAGTTGTGCGGTATTCCTTCGTCACTTCGCCCGATCGACGTAGACCACATCGTGCCGCAATCGAAAGCCAACCGGTATGGCAAGGTCATCATTGGCGGCAGGCCGGTGGACGTCCACAGCATGGAGAATCTGCAGGCTTTGTGCATGACATGTAATCGCGGAAAGAGTGCAGGCGATAACACGGATTGGCGGGTGCGGCGTAAGCTGGTGCGTGATCGGATTCCAGCGCTGATGGTGGCAGAAGGGAAGTCGCCGTACGTCGTGCAACTCACAGGAAGGAAGCTGAGGAAAGCACTACGCGAGAAGCTCATCGAGGAGGTGGAAGAATACCTGGATTCGGGTGATGTGGAGGAGTTGGCGGATGTTGCCGAAGTGCTCATTGCACTGGCTGAATCACATGGATTGACCGCAGCGGAATTGGAAGCCTTGCGCACCAGGAAACGGAAAGAGCGGGGCGGGTTCGAGGACGGGCTGTATTATTCAGGAGACAAACCATCTGGGGCATGAAGATCGCATTCCGCATACTGGTTTTGCTTGTCATTGCAGGGTTTTATTTCTTGGAATACAGGCAGGATGAAACCATGACCTTCATCGAAGACGAGGTGCTTTCTCGGACTCGAGGTGCTCATGAGCAGGCTGAAGGTGAGATGGTGGAGCCGGGGTTTGTTGACTCGCCTGCCGATGAGGAAGAATCAACGACGGGATGGAATCCGCTTTCCTTAAGTCCGGGTGCCGCAAACAACAGTGGCCTTTCACCAAGCGGTCCGGTTGTTGAATGCGTAGTGGAGCGCATCATTGATGAGGATACGATTCACTGCGAGCCCGTCGGCAGGATCCGTCTGATCGGGATGGATACCCCAGAACGCGGTCAGAAGCCTTTCGGACCTGCGGCAACGGCTGCCTTGACGGAGATGACACCCGTCGGCGGTCTGATTGAAGTGGAATTCGATGTGGAACGAACGGATCGATACGATCGAATCCTCGGCTATTTGTGGGCCGACGGCGAATTGGTCAACTGGCGACTGGTTCGGAAAGGATGGGCGCTGATTGCCACGTATCCACCCAACGTGCGCTACACGGAGTATTTCCTTCAGGCGCAGCAGGATGCCCGGGCGGGAGGAGTCGGTCTATGGGCTGTGGACGGGTTTGACTGTGAGCCGAGCGCGTTCAGGAGGGGGGAGTGTTAGGCCGCACATGAATCACATAGAGCCGATCCTCCCTCGGGGTGAATCGGCCTGTTGTGGTGTGCCCGGTCGATTTGCTCCGGCTGCTTCGCAGCCTCCGTTAGTTGGCGCCCAAAGGAGCGTTTCTCGCCGCTTCGATCGCCTCGTTTGAACTCCCTTCGCGAGTTCTCACATCTTGCCCGAAATGAAAAAGCCCTCTCCCGGCAGATACCGGAAGAGGGCTTTTGCGTGCCCGGGAAGATTCGAACTCCCGACCTTCTGATCCGTAGTCAGACGATGAGTACTGGTAAAGCCAAGCACTGCAATGAGATAGAAAAGTAAAAAATGTTACGTGAGTATATCGTGAGCAGTATGTGGTCCAATCGTTGTGTGACATTCGCGTCACAACTATTATCGTCTTGATTTCAGTAGATCGGAAACGCCAGTGGAACCACTAAGCTTTTATTCATTGTCTAAAGATGTTCTCAATCTCATATACAATGGCGGGGTTGCATTGGCCAAAAAGGTGCGCGAAAGGAAGACAGATGATTGGAGATCAGATATTGCGAATCCACGCAGATTGAAACTGCTTCGGAGCTACTACTCAGAGAATGATAGCTCATCGTGGTACCATTTCAAGATTGGTGCAGTGGAAGGGAAAGTGCCGTTTTTGTCTCGCCCAGAGTGGTTCGGAAAGGATAAGTACCTACTAAAGCACACCAAAAGCAGTGTAGCGCGGAGTCGCCACCATCAGTCTGTATTGGATATTAGAGAAAGGATGGGAGTTAGGTTGACCAATGACCCACTATTCACCTTCACGGCTTTGCAGGAGGAGACAGATTCCCTCACCATATTTTGCTCAGATTGCAACTACTTTGACTTCGTTTCGGAGTGTGGACTAATTGAGGACGAGCTGACAGCAAATGTTTCAGATCCTCACCATGGATATGCTATTCGAGACAATCTTGCTAAGGACCTGGGTACTTTGCTAGAAAACCCAAGATCAACTGTTGGTATGGGGGTTCACACAGCAGTGTTCTTTAGAAGAAAAGGAGAATGGAGGATGTTGCGCCAAACACGGTCAGAAGAGACGATATCCTGGCCAAACGCTTTCAGCACCGTACCCAACTTTGCTTTCCAAGCAATGTTTGGTCGGGAGGAGGAATTCGATCTTCAACACAACTTTCTTAGGGAATACGGAGAGGAGTTATTCGATTTTGAGGAGCTTCGTGGAAGAGATACTAGGATTGAATACGATTGGTTTTACCACCAGCCAGAAATAAAGAACCTAGTTGAGACGTTAGAGAAAGGAGGAGCGTCGTTTTTTCAGACTGGTTTTGGGTTCGATGCACTCAATGGTGAGTTTAATATTACCAGCGCACTTGTTGTGTCAGATGAGGAAGCCTGGACTGAGACTATTGGCGATCAGCAATGGTCGTGGGAGTCCAATGATATAGATTCACTTTCCATTGCCGAAGTTGTAGAGTGTATTGCCTCGAACTACAAGGAGATGCCATTCGCCAGTGTTGCGGCGATAGACCAAGGTCTTAAGAGTATTTCACTCGACGTTTAGCTTCTGCATTTCATCGTTATCGGATATCAGAGTAGTAAATCCTCGATAGGCCGATGTTCGTCACACATGAATCTTTCCAAGCAAAAGACCTGTCCGTTATGGTCGAGATTCAAGAGGGCAAGCTGTGCGGAGGTACAGTCCTCGTCATATATGTATAGTTTTCGATCTGCATCTTCGTTTAGCCAGGTTTGAACTCTATTGACTACTCCACGATCGTTCCAGGAAAATCCCGTCACTATCAAGGCAATACTCATGTCGAGTCTAGCCAGAAAAGCCGACCAGTGGTCAGCGTAAACTCCCGATTGATATGCCGCCTCCTTTGTGCCACCGGTGAGGAAGGACGGCCCATGAGGAATCCCAATGGAGTTTCCTCTGCTGTCTACTAAGTGGTTTATGTCCTTTGAGAGTGGCCGGCAAAGGTCGTCGTAAAAATTGCCCCCTCTGGAGACCCGGGTTCTCCACCAATCAATCGACCCATGGAGCTTCAGAAGGACGATCTCCTCATTGTGATGGGGGTTTTCCTCCAGTCCTTTAACTAGCGCGATGCGATCATACCACAACACTTGTCCATCAGGAAGCCTGAAATTAAAGCCATCTGTGTAAGGCTTTCGGCTCCACTTTGGTATCCGTCTATTGTGATCTCTGAGTTTGCTGTCAAGTAGGTTTTCGAGGACCTGGTCGTGATTGAGAGTTGCGATCGTAAGTCGCTTGACCCGCTCTGAATCGATGGCAGATTCCAACAACTGAAATCCCCTTGGAGCAATCTCAATTCGTCCGAGGAAGTGATAGACCGCGTCAGAAATCAACTTGCAGACCCGAGAATATGCCTGTTCTGGATTGAATCGTTCATTTTGGGCGCAAAGCCCTTCCACTACATCGTTCAGTTGATTTAAATAAAGTCCGACCGGGGGACTGATAAAAGACCCTTTAACTCGAGTCGATAAGTGATGGGCGAAGACGTATACATCCTCGTAGTTCGCCTTTCTCGGAGCATCCTGCCCTCCCGTTGCCGCAACCGACTCTGTGTCACAGATCTTTAGGAGCTGGTCAAATAGCTGCTTGGTTAAAAAACCGATTCCCGGACCAAATGGGCTGCATTCGTCGGATAGGCCGGGAGTAAACTGTTCTGAATCAAAGCAATAGTCCGCTTCCCGAATGGTATCAGTCAATTCAAGGGCGAGCGGAAAACCTGATTCACGAGAAGCACCCGCTCCCAAGAGAAATGACACGTTCATGTAGTAGGTACAATGAGTATTTCCCGTAAGTGCCGCGTATCGAGAATTGTCAACGCATGACCACGAAAGAGCCGGTCTTGGTCGATGACCCGGAAACTATCATCACCTTGTAAACACCCGGCGACAGGCGACTAACCGGAACCCGCTGTTCATATAGCCCAGGTGCAATAGAATCGGCCTTGAACTCGGCAGTACGTCTACCCAGTACGTCGAGGATGATAATTTGCACGGCGCCCGTTCTTTCGACCGAAAAAGGAATCGTGATAGAATCGGATGAAGGATTTGGATAGGGTACAACCGCTTCAAGTTCGGCGACGGCGTGGCCATCTGGCACCTGCTCTACGAAAACGCCTGAAGCAACCCCGGAGACTTCAACTAATAGGTTGTCAATCCAAGCGGGTTCTGAGCCCGTAGTTTGATACGCTCTGAAGCCAACTTTCTGGACTAGATCCAGGCTAAATGTCGGGGGAACTGCAAAAGATTCTTCGACCAACAGCGTCGATCCACTCTCGTCAAAGACTCTTCCGGTCATCGCGCTTTCGTTTATTGTCCAGCTGAATTGAAATGTACCGGTAGTATTCGCCCAAGTTCGTGCATCTCTTTCATTGCCACCCCATGTAACGGCGATCACGTTACTATTTCCGAAGTTTGCGGTCGCCTTAATGTTATTCAGTTCGACACGAACACCGTCAGCCAATTCGAAAAAGGCCATGGCTTGCATTCCCCAGAAAGATGTGGAAAGTCCACCTTGATACGAGAGAATTAGCTCTTGCACATTTGACCCAAACGAAACCTCTCTCCATAGATCTGCTCCCGAGTCGGTGGCTCTCCCTTCTAAGCGATCGTTCGCTAGTCCAGGTCCGTTCCGGATTATCTCGAGAATCCAGTGGTTTGGGATTGAGCCTCCGTCTAGGCTCAATGATTCGCTCGATAGAATTGCGCCAGACTCATTTTCGACGACACCGTCGGAATCAACTGCTGTCTCCGAAATGACCATGGACTCATCGGGGATACCGTCGCCATTAGTGTCGACCTCAACGACAGAAGGGCCCGTGGTTGCAGGGGTGAAAGTGACAATGGTGGAAGAGGTTAGAGAAATCTCTGGGGCGATCCCTAGCTCGAGGCCGCCATTCGCAGACGGGGTCATTTGCTCTAGGTTCATTGCACCGTCTGCGTAAGCAGCTGAATGCAATGTTAAGCTCTCTTGCACTGGAGCATAGAAGACCGTCAGGCTGTCACCCTCGAAGTCTCCAGTGGCTACTCTCTTGACTAGAACATCGGCAATTTCATTGACATAGCTACCATCGGCTAAGAATCCTGAACGATGTCCTTGTCCATTCTCCACATACGCGTTCACGGGGCAGGCTGCCCCGATAAGTTTTCTTCCCCATCCGCCCAAAACATCTGCAGCTGTGGCGAGAACATGCTTTTTGGGTTGTGAAGCACGCGACCCTTCTGGGACCGTGTCCACTCTGAACCCATCGTAGATGGAGCCGCCAGCTTGATAGCTGAACGAAGCACTACCATGCATGTACTTCGCGCGTTGATTCCTTCGGTAAGTCGACGCGTTACTGTCATAAATTCCCAGTAGTGTGACCCCGGAATCATGTAATACAGTGGCTTTCGTGGCCAACACGGCATGAACTTGTTTGTCCGATATGTACATGGCCACGATAGCAGGCTCGCCGTTGCGGAGCAGGCCGGTAAGTTCAGAATACTCGTCTGCATGAGCTGGCCGACTGGTTATCCCCAGGTTTTCTGTGAAACCTTCCCGGAATTGAATCACGTGGAAGTTCGTCACCGGTTCGGTTACATCAGCACTTGTGCTCGACCAAGAATTTGGTTCACCAGAAAGCGGCTTTAGTTCTGGACTAAGGAAATATCGCCCAACCGATCCCGACATTCCGTAGCACCGACCGTTTTGCGTCACGACCCAGTCCATGATCATCGAGACAGGAACACCGCTTAGCGCACCTGACTTCCACTCAGCCAAGGATGGAGCGTCAAGATTCGAAAATTGATATTGATCCCTTCCGTAGGTGAATGAGCTACCATCAGAACTTCGTCTCGCAAAAAAATGAGAAACCTTTTCTGACTGCGAATATGATGTACTTGTCCCATCTATTGCATCTACTGAAAAGACAAGGGGTTGATTGCTGATACTCCCGGAGAGCCGGTCGGAGTAAACTGCAACCTCTACAGATCCTCCTGCGGGAATACTGTCTATTAGTCCATCTGAGTCTGAGTCAAGTTGATCAAAGGTGTAGAGGTTGAGATCTGCTGTGATGGAGGAACCACTTAGTGTAGCCCCAACTTGGACATTTCTTATTGCTTCACTTCCGGTGTTGTTAACCCGGAATACGGCAACCACCCGATCCTGATCAAAATCCTTAGAGAAGTTGTCATCGATACTCCATGAATCAGAGGAGTCGATAGCAATGTCTACTGAGTATTGCGGGTTAGTGCCACCTCCGTCTCCCCCTTGATCAATTTGGATTGCGGTCGTTGCCCAAGGAGAGAAAATGACATTGTCCGAAACCACCGAACCCGAACCACCAGGGTTTGAAGAATGCGTGGGTCCACTGGAGTCTCCCCAGAAGTTGTTTTGTGCCTGAAGCGATTTGGATGATGAGTTTGATATTCTAGATCCTGAAATGATGTTGCTATTTGTAATGAAGCTATCCTGGGCGTCCTCCGTCATGTAGACGTAGACGTCTTCGAATGAGGAGTTGTCAATTTGGATTTGGCCTCTGCTGCGGTCATCGTTTGATGGGTCGTGGACCCTGATGGAGCTGTTAGAATACCGGTAGCCTTCAAAAGTGACTCCATTCGCAACGAGTTTGCTGGAATCCAGGATGTAGATCTCTTCATCTCGACCAATATCGACGACAACACCAGGCTCAATTGTCAAGGTCGAATTGTCTGAGAGGCGTAAATCAGAAGTCAATTGATATGGGCTTCCTGAGAGGCTCCATGATGTGTTTGAATCTATTGTGCCGGAAACAGAAGTTTGCGCACGAGTGGAATGTCCGGTCAAGAGGAATACTAGTGCTAGGGCTATCGGGTACCTAAGGCCACTCATGCTACTTCCGTTTTTTTGATACCGAGGGAGACTCGAGACGAATGTGCTCATCGACCCCACAAATGTCAACACGAGGTAGATTTTGACCAAGATGCTTACATCTCATACTAGTCACCGATAATTGCCTCTTATCGGAAACGCTCTGCTGCCAGGCTGTCAGGAGGGCCAGGCGCGGTAGGCCGAGGGCTCAAGGCTGAGCGCCTTGTACATGTCTCCACGCAACTCATACAGGGATCCTGATTCGCTCCTTGGTTCGAAATCGTAGACGCGCACGAGCACAAACGTGCCTGTGTGCTCCCGTGAGTAGTCTAGCTCATTGGGGCTGATATAAAACTTGGTCGAGAGCCCGCCTTTGGTGGTTTTCACCTCGATGTGTCGCTCATGGCCCTCTTCGTCAAAGGAGAGGATGTCGTAGCCGGCTCCGTCTCCGTCTTCAACGGAGACGTGCCGGACGCGCAGAGCGAGATCTTCCCGTCCGGCCTCTGTTAGTCGACTTTTCTCCAGTTCAAGCACCGCCTTCTCTCCCGCGAGGCCCAACTTCTTGTTAGATGCATCTTGAGCGGCCCGCCCAGCAGAAGATCGCGGCACGAATGAACGCTTCGAGGTGCCTGAACGGGCGGATGAGTCGGGGGGATCAGTCCTTTGCAAACCAGAACGGACCGTGACATTAGCTCTAGCCTCAGAGCTCGTGTCCTGATCGCTGTCCGCCTCGCGTTCTCCGCTTGGATCGTTAACAGTCAGGGGACGCATGCCGATGGCGTCAAAGATCTGGCTCTTGACATCAACCCAATCCAAGAGTCGCCATGTGAAATGAACGGGCTGCTCCTGGTCGCTTATGTGATCTTCGTATGCCAGCCGGCCACAATACGTGTAGTTGTCTTTGCCGCTAGCCCTCAAGAAGAGAAAAATGCTGTAGGCCTTCTCGTCGTGATCAATGAGTCGCCTGATGGCGGGATGAGCGAGCTTTTGATTGGGCTGCGACTGCCAGACGAGGATTCCCTCCTTCGAAATCCCTTCGACGAAGGTATGCTCTCCTTGGCTTTGGCCGAGAGTGACAAAGAAGACCGTATCGGCGCTTCCTTCAGGACTCACAATGCCCGATGGGCTCCATTTTCCGAAATTGGGATTGAACTTGTAGTCGGGATCGAAGACGCCCGCCACGTCTTTGCGGGAATACCGGGATAGCAACGAAAATTGGTGGTAGGAGGGGCGCGTGCCTTCTTCGACCAGCGCGTCAAAGGAGCTATCGAGGAGCGCCGTGGCTTGATCGTCTATGCGCGTGCCGGAAGACTCGGGGGTCCAGTTTTGTTGTGCAAGCGCCTCGTATTGCTCGATCACCTGACTGTCGATAATCCGCTCTTGACCGGGCACGCGCAGATCAGTGATTTGAACAAAGGCATACGTGGTTTTGTCACCCTTCGCTGCCCGCTCCTCATCCCAGTGCGCTGCCTCGAGCGCTTCGCGAAGGATGACTCCCCGCGCAAAAATGCCTTTGGGTTCATCACCCACGCGCGCCCAGTAGACCGTGTCTCCCGCCTCGACATACTTGCGCGATCCCAGGCTCCAGTCTTGAGTAACCTTCTCACCTCTACGTACCGCGTCGGCTTTGCTCGTGATTTCGGGCCACGGTGATTTCTTTGGATTCCAAGTGAGGAGAAAGGCGCTCATGAGATCGGCGTTTGATGGAAAGGGAATCTATGCGACAAGCATCGAAGCCGCATATGGGCAGATTCACTCCATTCGAGGTATGAGTGCTGAAAATTCCGGCACCCCGGAATATCAACCTGAGCCGATCACTCTATGGCAGGATACCCCCCCCCGGTAGTGTACCCCTCCAGACCCCCCACCCCCCTAAATCGCACAGTACTGTCAACCCAATACCTGGGCGTTCACCTAGACGCGGCCCTGCGTATGTGATCGAAAGACCTTTCGTATCTCTACAGCCATGGTGGATCTACCATGGTTTGGGTCGCCACGTTTTCCTTCTCGTAGCTCTGCCCACACGCAAGCAGCGTCGATAGCCGATATGAGGGCCCAGCGCTCGTCTTCGTAGAGTGTGGCATAGACGGCAAGAAACGAGGCAGCTGATGGCTCAAGGGCGTGAATCCCATTGCTTCTCGCATCTAGGTAGATGCCAAAAAACGCTCTTCGTTGTTTCTCCAGCCAAGACTCCTTCTCGAGTCCCTGCGAGATTCGACGCGTTAGGTCAATCATGCACTGTATTCGATCGACCGGTTCTGTTAACTCAGCAATTCTGCAGGCAAGGAGGCGCATTGAGCATTCTCCTGGGAGCGTGGCAATAAGCTGTTCGGCTTCGAGGGTTGTCATGGTCTGTCGGGGTCTGTTTGGGAGCGGCAAACAGGGCAGCCCGGCGAGAAAACGGCCTCGGGATAGTGATAAATCTGGTTCGATTCGGGATCGTAGCGATTGCTTCCAGGAGAAGGGATGTACTGAGAACATCCGTTGCAATATGTGCAGTTGCAGTAGCAGCTCACCGTCACAACCCGTTCTGGGTCATGAGGAAAGAGGGTCAGGATGTATTTCAGCTTTGTTGAACCATTGTATCCACCACAGCTGCCGCAGACATCGAGACCGGGTGGTGTGGGGAACTCCTGCTGATGAGAGTTCCATTCGATTTGTGGTGTAGAGTTGTCTCGCATATCAGATCAGAGTCCAAGTTTGTCGGTGGGATTGTTCACCCAGGGATCTAGCTCGCGGATGTAGCTTCGAAGGACATCGAGCGACTTGTGTCTCGAAACGCGAGCTATATCGTATTCGCTCGCCCCTGCACGTTTGGCTTCCGTGATCATGCCCGCCCGGAGGCTATGTGCGGAGAAACCCTTTGTCGAAAGCCCTGCCTCCTCCATGCGGCGAAGCAAGATGTTGCCGACGCTGCGAGGGGTAAGAGGCGCACTTTCTGGAAATCGAGAAGAGGGGAAGACATGATTGACGTAGTGGCTCTTTATCGCGAGCCAGTCCTTAACAGCACCCACTGGACACGTCAGGCCCTGACCGCGCCGCAAGCCTACTTCAATCCCTTCTGCCATCTGGTCAGTTTTTGAGCTGCCCACTCGCAAAAGAAGCCCTTCTCTCTCGAAGGACAGGTCCTTCTCTTGCAGCGCCACAATTTCAGATCGCCTTAGACCACCCGCGAACCCGACGCACAAAATGGCGCGATCCCTCGCCCGGCGCCACCCAGATACCTTTGACGGCAAGGGATCTGCGTACATAGCTCGTATAACGCGGCGTAGCAGGGCAGAGCTTAGGGGGCGTGCCCGTCGCTTCGGGCGATTCTTAGGCAAGCGGCAGATGGCCTTCCACTGTTTCGCAATCCTTGGATCAGAGAGGGAAACCGGACACTGAATGCCCATCGCGTACTCATAGTGAAACCGAATGGCTGCGATTCTTCGGCGCAACGTCGCATTGCTAAGCTCTCCGGCGTGGTCTGAGAGATAGCGCAACAGAACGTCCGGTTCATCCGAGAACGGATCAGCCTGGTGTTCACTACACCAAGTCTCGTAATGCGCGAAGTCGGACCTGTACGCCCGCTCACTATTAGCGCTTAGCAGAAATGGCTGCGATTCAAGAAGCAGCCTGCTAGGCGCCGGCCCACCGACGTCGAAGGTGAGCTGGGGGAGATGAGTATTCATGACGGATCCTCCTTTCTTGTTGAGGTCGACCCATCATGGACATAAAAAAACCGAACAGCCGCCGCAGCGCAGTTCGGTTTCGATGTAGCAATAATCTTTTCATGGTCCCTTTAGCTGTGTTTGTTGAGCGCCCGCAATCAGGTCGACAAATCGGCGCTGTGTGTTAGACAGATTGGGTAGCAAAGTGATCCCGAAGAGGTAGTCTCGTTCTCGTTTTATCTGCGTCCTGAGTTATCGGAAAGCGATTGTCAAAAACAGCCCCTGAGTGTCCTAAGGAGGGCGATAGGTGAACGGATTGGATGACTTTCGGAAGGGACGCGCGCAAATCGAGTCTGGCTTCTAGGGACCGGATGTTGCCTCCATGTTTCACAGCGACAAGGAGGCATTCATGTCACACCCGGAATCCCGCTCGAGCGAATCGAACTCCATTGAGTCGCTGCTCGAGTCTCTCTTAGATCAAACTACCCGCCAAGCGGAAGTAAGCCGCAAACGGATCCTTTCCAAGAGCGAGGCGGCTGACTACCTGGGGATTGCTCCTCGAACCCTAGACAAGCTCGTCTCGGAAGGAGAGATACCTGTTACTCATCTCACTACAAGGCGGGCCTTCGATCGGCGAGCACTCGACCAAATCATCCGTGGGCGAACGAAATATGAAAGCGCGCCCGCGGGGATACCGATGCGGAGGGTGAGAAGATGACAACAAAGCCGTCCTTCCTCTTGACCTTAAGCCATACCAGAACGAGGGAGATTCTGGAGTTCTACCCCTCAGGCCATCTCATCCGGCGCATTCTGGCTGGTCGAGTGAGCGCCTCTCAGGGGAAACTGCAGTCCAAGAGAGGACCTATCACCAAGTTTAGTCGAAAGGCAGGGAAGCGGCTAAGGGAAAGGGTGCTTCGCGTAAACAGAGACGAGCCATTCTTGCACGTGGTCCTTACATATGGAGCGATCTATCCACACCGCGTCGACCAAGCCAAGAAACACCTTTCAAGACTCTGGAGGCTCTTGCACGCTCGATTCGCAGAGGTAGGTGCGATATGGGCGATGCAGTTTCAGCAGAGGGGTGCACCCCATTTCCACTTAGTCGTTTGGGGCGTAAGCGCTCGTGCCCTCAGGAGCTGGATAAAGGAGGCCTGGCACTCTGTTGCAACAGATGACTGGAGTTTTGTCGACTCCTGCGGAGCAAGAGTCGAACAAGGTCGCAGCTTAAAGGCGATCGCCAACTACTTATCTTCGCCCTATGGAGTCCCTGAGAGCTACTTAAAGGAGGGTTTGGAGGTAGGACGGCTCTGGGGCGTCAAGGGACAGAGCAACATTCCGGACAGTCCTCGGGAACTGTTTCAGGTAAAGCCGGGTCACGAAGCTCAGGTCGAAAGGCTTTTCCGCAGGTACATCAAAGCACAAAACAGAGGCAGGCCCTGGAGGGGTATGCCAAGGTCTGTGCAGGTACAAGACCCGGTTCAATGGGCTCGATGCTTGGAGCGGCAAGGACACGTTGATGTGGTGGGCAGGCAACGGGAAACAGGAATGCCGTCCGAGGATCACTCTGCGGTTGCGCAATCGAGCACTAGTCTAAACCACCGGCGTTCTCTGTTGACATAGGCCTCCAAGTTGCTGCACGCCATAGCTTCTAGAAGGTCTTAGAACTGATCGGGCACCATTAGGTGTACTGCCAAGAAACCAGTCCTGCGAACATGCGATGCTAGGTATTAAAGGCCGAGTTCATCGCATGCACCAGAGTATCGCCACGCAGGTGAGCATAGACATCCATCATACGTTTATCGCTATGACCGAGGATCGTAGATGCTATCCTGTCGCTCACACCAGCAGCAACGAGAAAGCTGGCGCAGGTATGCCTTAGGTCATGGAATCGAAAGCCCTTTTTAAGACCAGCGCGATCAGCAACGTCTCGAAAGCGCTTTGAAGCCATTTCTTGATTCAAGCGTCGGCCTTGCTTGCCGGTGAACACAGGTCCGATCATATCCTTGTTTTGTACTGATCCCCATGCCGTCAGCACCTGCTTAGCTTGTTCGATCATTGGGATCGCTCTTTCGTGTCCCGATTTCGTCTTGAAGGCGGTATTGTTTTTGACGTTGATATATCCGCGCTCAAAGTCGACGTCCTCCCAGTCTAGGGAGATCAGTTCCCCCCGCCGCATCCCGGAATAAACGGCTAGCTGAATCAGTGGGGAAAGCCACAGAAGATCGCCACCACGGGCCTTGCGAAGAGCGTACTTCTCCTTCACATCATCCTCGACGAACTGAATGAAGGACTCTAGCTGTCCGCCTGACAGATACCTTGGGAGGCGCTTTTCAAGTTTAGGCGGATTGATGTCGTCCAGTGGGTTGGTCTCCAGAAGTCTGTTCTTGTGAGCCCACCGAAATAGAACGTTAAGGTGCTTGTATCTATGGACCTTGGTTGCCGAAGAAGCATCCGGGTCAAAGATGCGCTTCTTCAGCGCCTCGGCACTGATTTGATGAATCGAAACCTCAACACCCATCGATTCAGCGAGGAGCTTAGCCTCACTCAGGTACGCCGTCACGGTCTTCTCACGTAGGCCCTCACGTTCCCCTATGTAAGCTGCAGCGACTTCCGAGATCGTCAAGGCTCGATCGTACTTCGGAAGATTCCATGGGTCGAATTTCCCCATCTCGTATTCAAACCTGAGCTTCGCAGCCAGCGACTCAGCATGCTTACGAGAATCCACCTTCAGAGGGACCTTTTTCATCTTCGGTCGCTTGCTGGCATCATAGAATTGCAGATACCATTTCCCCCTCTTCTTGTCTTCAAACAGGCTGGCCACAACCCTTTCCTGTGAGTAATAGGTGAGTAGTTTCTACTCACATAGTACTCACCGGTGCCCAATTGTGCCAAACCGCCTCAAACAACAAAAGCCCCGAAAAGACCTTTAAGGGGTCAATTCAGGGCTTTTTGAGGTGCGTGCCCGGGAAGATTCGAACTCCCGACCTTCTGATCCGTAGTCAGACGCTCTATCCAGCTGAGCTACGGGCACGTTTCGCTCACTGCGGTCTTGCCGCATGAAATCCGGGTGGCCCCGTTTTTCGGCGAGCGCCAAATATACCACGCTCTGTCGACCTCGGGCAAATGAAGTTCACATGGATGCTGTTTTGGTAGTCTCCTGGACTCCTGGCGTAACCGATTCAAAGCTGACTCGTGAAATGACGTCGCTACCCTTGGCGTCCAACGACCAACTGGAATCACTTCCCGCTCCATTCCGCCATGAAACCTACACTTTCAACGCTGTCGGCCGTCTTGCTGGCCCTGATCTTGCTTCCTGCATCGGACACACGCGCTCAAGATCACCAGACGCCATTCTCATCCCAGATCAACATCGCCGAATGGGATGTGCCCTGGGAGCGGACTCGTCCTCGTGACCCCATGGTCGCGCCGAATGGAACGGTCTGGTTCTGTGGTCAGTCGGGAGGCTATTTGGCCTCGCTGAATCCTGAGACGGGAGAGATGAAGCAGTATGACCTGGGAGAGGGAGCCGGTCCACACAATCTGATTGTCGCGCCTGACGGTATGGTGTGGTATGCCGGAAACCGTCGCGCCCATATCGGCATGCTCAATCCCAAAACGGGTGAGATCACCAAATACGACATGCCGGATCCAGCCGCTCGCGACCCGCACACGTTAGTCTGGCTACCTGATGGAAACATTGCCTTCACCGTTCAGGGTGGCAACATGGTGGGTCACCTTGATATCACCACTGGCGAAGTAAAGCTGGCCAAAGCCGCTGAACGGGGATCACGGCCTTATGGCATCAAGGTCGCTCCGGATGGGGAAGTATGGGTCGTGTTGTTCGGCACGAATCGACTGGCTCACTTCGATATGGAGACAGTAGAGCTGCACGAATTCGAACTCCCCCGTGAAGAAGCGAGGCCGCGCCGTATGGAGATCACCTCAGACGGTAGAATCTGGTATGGCGATTACGCTGGCGGTTACATGGGTGTGTTCGACCCTGAAACAGCAGAGTTCACGGAGTGGCAAATGCCGTCCGCTGGCAACTCGCGTGTGTACGGAATGGCCAAGGATGATTCTGACACGATTTGGTTTGTGGAGACGGGCGTTGAGCCAAACCGATTCGTCGGGTTCGACACGAAAACAGAGACGTTCACGCGTTCGGCTGACGTGCCCTCCGGAGGAGGTACGATCCGGCACATGTATTTCGATGAGAATACCGGCTTCATTTGGTTTGGCGCCGACACCAATACTGTTGGTCGAGCTATCGTTTCTCCGCGCGCGGGGTCGTAACAGCGGCCTTCGACAAGCTTGCTGGATCCTCGGGAGCGAGCGCCAAGACTTGAACGAGCCCCTTCGGGAACCACATGGAACCGGGAGGGGCTTTTTCACACCATTGGTGAATAATTTACGTGCGAAAGGTGAAGGATACGCAATAATATTCAGTCTAGGGACTTATATTGAGCTCATCACTATCAGTACACGGGCTGAGTAATGAGACGTCTCCAGGTAGAACTCCTTGACCAGAAGCTGGAAGCTTTCTTGCCGTTGCAGGAAGAATCCATGCCCACCACGGGCTGGATCCGGTTTGTGCGCAAGTCCATCGGCATGTCGCTCAGACAGCTGGGCGAGCGCATGGGGATCACAGCACAATCCGTGTCCGATATTGAGAATCGGGAAGCTGAGTCCAAGGTGACGTTGGCCACGCTTCGTGACGCAGCGGAAGCACTTGACATGCGCCTCGTGTACGCCATCGTTCCCAAGCATGGAACGATGAAAGACATGGTCCGTCGCCAGGCTCGGAAACTGGCTGAAGATGCGGTTGCGCGGACCTCGATTTCCATGTCGCTTGAAGAACAATCTGTACCGAGAGAGGAGCTGCTGCGCGAAGTGGACTACCTCGTCGAAGAACTCATGCGAAAGAACACGCGCACGTTCTGGAATCAGCGCGATGAAGATCGTGCCTGATCCACGGACGTCTGGAAACGCCGAACCTCAGCATTCATCATGAGTCGTCCATCTTCAAACGGTGACGGTACCCGCCCGGAGCGTCCATTCGGGGCCACCATCCTTTCCGAAGAGGAGAAGGAAGGTTTGCTGATCCCGACCGTCATTCTCCGTCGCGACTTGGATCGCTTCGAGCAAGCCAACATCCAGGAAGCGCGGCTCTTCTATGCCAACCACAACCGAAGCGTGGACTGGTTGCTATCACGAGAGGGAGTGCGCACGGTTCATCAACGGATGTTCAATCAAGTCTGGACGTGGGCTGGGACTTACCGGAAGACGGGAAAGAACATCGGTGTCGAGCCTGAGCGCATCCAGGTAGACCTCGAGACGTTGCTCGAAGATGCACGATTCTGGCTGGCCAACGAGACGTTTCCGCCCGAAGAAATCTGTGTGCGCTTCAAACACCGATTGGTGTTCATTCACTGCTTCCCCAACGGAAACGGTCGGCACGCTCGGTATATGGCCGATTTGCTGATCTCAAAGGCGTTCGATCTCCCCATGTTTTCCTGGGGCGGAGATATCCTCGGACGGAATCCAGATCTGCGGCGCACGTACATCATGGCGCTCCGTTCTGCCGACTCTGGGGATATCGGGCCCTTGCTGGCATTTGCGAGATCAGCTTGAGTCGGCAAGGCTCACCGGCAAGGCATCACAGAGGTTGATCAGCCCTCAGTCCGGCAGTTGAAACAGCTCTTCAACTGTGCACTCCAGCACTTGGGCCATCTTTAGGGCCAACTCCGTGGATGGAACGAAGTGACCGTTTTCGATGCTGTTCACGCTCTTGCGAGTGACACCAATCTGCTTGGCCAAGGCGTCTTGTGTCATGTCCTTCATCGCCCGACGAACCTTGAGTTTGTTGAGCAGGCGGGGATCGTCATTCGTGCTCATCGGCTCCACAGGATCTGGTAACGGAGGACGGCGATTCCGATGCCGCCTGCCATGGTCGAGGTAGCGGCGACTGGGATCGAAAGGAAGTGCGGATCAAAGAAGGAGAACGTCAGGATCATCACAACCTGGATCATGAGCATCACAGCGAATCCCCAAGTGAATGCCTCTTTCTGGATTCGCTGCAAGATTTCATCGCCTTCGAGCTGAGCCCGGTACGCCTTACCGTCTTCTGTCTTGAAGATCCGCTGGTTCTTGAACATGGCGACCAAAAACAGAAGCCATGCCGCTGCGGAAGCCATGGAAGACGAAACGCTCAACCACTCGGGGCCGTGCGCTTCGATGACGATGTGCTGAATGGCAAGGAGGATAGATCCAGTTGCAGCGCTGAACGCGACCAGTCGTTGATTGGCGTCCACGCGCTGTTCAATGGGCGAAAGCTGAGTATTGGACATGGTGTTGAGTCGTTAAGGTGTCATAAAGTAACACATACTACTCAATATGAGAAATGAAGGTTGCAGTTTGAAACCAGAAAAACGAAACCAGAAGTGCGAAACCAGAAAACGTGATCAACCCGTTTCTCGCGTGCCGTATCTTTCGCAGGAGCACGACACTTGCACGTGCTTCACCTCTCGGATCTTTGCTCACATCCGCCATTCGGCATGTCCAAATACCAGCTACGCTGCCTCGGAACCCAGGACCGTATCGAGGACGAATACACCGTCCGCTATCACGACAAAGCCCTGCTTCGCGCAGAGTATGCGAACGAAATCACTCCTCGTGACCTTCCCGGTCTTTGGAGATGGCTGGATTGGTTGCCGGTATCGAAGCAGGGAAGGCTCGACGCTGGAACGATCTGTTTCAAAAGCGAGGGGCTGGCCAAGGAGCTGATGCTGTCCAATCTGTGGATTTCCTTCCACGGATATTGGCCGGAGATGGGAGCAATGTGCCCAACCACCACCTTCAAGGACATGGAAGCAGTGACGACACTGCAGCGCCTTGAGGATCACAATGTCCCCGGTCTGATCTGCTCATCGGCAGGGAATACGGCCAGGGCTTTCGCTCATTTTGGTGGGCTGGCTGGCTATCCGATCCTGCTTGTCGTTGCCGAGAAGCACCTCGAGCGGATCTGGGTCCCCAAGGGACACCCAGTAGACAGCGTCAAAGTGATCGGCATCAAAGGCGGCGACTACGGGGATGCCAACGAAGTCACGTCCAAGATCTTGGAAGTAGGCGGATGGCGTCGCGAGGGAGGCGTGCACAACGTGGCTCGGCGCGATGGCATCGGTTCGCTGATCTTGACGGCCATTGAAGCGATGGGTGAGATGCCCAAGCACTATTTCCAGGGGGTTGGCGGCGGACCTGGCCCGATTGGTGTGCATGAGATGGCTCAACGCGCCATCGCAGCTGGATTCGCAGAGGGCCCGGTCCCCAGACAACATCTGTCCCAGAATGCCGAGTTCTGTCTCGTTCACGATGCCTGGCAAAAGCGCACGTTTGAACTCACGCCGGCTGCTGAAGCCATTCACCCGCATGTATTCTCGGACGTCCTCTTGAATCGTGCACCGGCCTATTCCGTTCGCGGCGGTCTGTTCGACATGCTGGTGGAGTCTGACGGCGCCACGTATGCCGTCGACTACAAAGACGCTGAAGAAGCATTCGAGCTGTTCAAACGCAGCGAAGGCATTGATCCGTTTTCGGCAGGCGCTGTAGCACTGGCCTCGCTGAAACAGGCCATCTATCGTGGCGAAGTCCACCGGGACGACACGATCCTGCTCAATATTTCAGGAGGCGGCGGTCAGCGATTCATGGCCGAGCACGAGACCGAGGTGATCAAGCCTATCGCAATCGTCGACAAGGAAGAGGCGATTCGTCTGGGGCGCTCGTTCACGTACGCTAACCAGTAGGTGCGGGACAAGCGCAGAGGCCTGACCATGTAGACGTGACGAGCGGCCGGCCTCGGGTGGTATTTCCCAGGCATTTTCGTCGGCTCTGCCAACCATTCTGGCGCAAGGGGTGTCCATGAGGTGATGACGGAAGACGCAGCCGATCATCACCGGCCCAGAACACCCCCAATTTCATGTTCCGCAACTATCTGAAGACGGCCCTTCGCGGGATGCGCCGTCATTCGAAGCAGTCCATCATCAACGTGTTGGGGCTGGCCGTCGGCTTTGTAGCTGGCTTCTTCATTCTCCTCTGGATCCAGGACGAACTGCGCTTCGATCGCCACTACTCGGAAGTCGATCAGGTCCACCGGGTCATGCGAACCTCGACCTACGGACCCGACCAGATTTTCACCTGGCCCGCCATCACGGCCAAGTTGGATGATGTCTTGGATGAGGAGTATCCCGAAATCGAGTTTGCGGCCCTACACACGTGGCCACAGAACATGTCTTTCCTGCGCGGCGAGATCACGTTTCGTGAATCCGGCTACCACGTGGGTCCGGACTTCTTCCGCATTCTGCAGCATGACTTCCTCGCCGGTGATCCGACGACGGTTCTTCAGGCGCCAAGCGATGTGGTTCTGTCCAATACCATGGCCCGCAAATACTTCCCGGAAGTGTACGAAGGCGACGTTTCGGATGAGGTAGGGGCAATGGACGTGGTCGGGCAGACCATCACCCTCGAGAACCGAATGGAGTTGTCCATTACCGGAATTTTCAGGGATATCCCTCCGCAGGCGACCTTCCAGATGGATTATGCCATTGCCATGCAGGAGTACCTCAATCGCAACGATTGGGTGGATGACTGGGGCAACAACGGTTTGCGGATGCTGGTGCGACTCGTTCCCGGCGCAGATCTGAATGCGACCTCCGCAAAGATTCGCAACATCATCCAGGAGGCGACGGATTCCGAAAACGATGTCCTCTTCCTCCAGCCCTTCACCGACATCCACCTGCGCTCAACCTATGACGCAGGCGTCCAGACCGGAGGTCGTATTGACATCCTACGCATGCTCGGGATTGTCGGGTTGTTCATTCTGCTGATTGCGGCCATCAACTTTATGAATCTGGCCACGGCCCGCTCTTCGCAGCGCGCCCTGGAAGTGGGGATCCGAAAAACCTTTGGAAGTCAACGGTCGCACCTGGCCGGGCAATTCCTCGGAGAGTCGGTTCTCACTTCGCTATTCGCACTGCTGGTTGCCGTCATTGCGACATTGGCATTGCTACCGGGATTCAATGCACTCACGCAGAAGGAGCTACAGCTCGCTGACTTGACCACGCAGACCTGGTTGCAGTTCGGCGGTATTGCGCTCGCTTGTGGTGTGGTGGCTGGTTTGTATCCGGCTTTTTACCTCTCGGCATTCAGCGTTATTGGCGTTTTGCGCAGGGGGGAACGCAACACCGGAAAGGGGACCAATCTGCGACGAGGGCTGGTGGTGCTCCAATTCACGCTGTCCATCATCCTGATTGTCGGCTCTTTCACGGTCTACAACCAGATCGACTACATCCGCACCAAGAATCTGGGCCTGGACCGACAAGACGTGTTTTACGCGAGGCTTGAGGGGCCCATGCACGCCCAGTATGACAGCTACCGGGCTCGGCTATTGGCCAATCCGGCAATCGAAAGCGTCACTGCGACATCGACCCACCCGCTGAGCGTGGGTAGCTCTACGGCCTGGGGAGTGCGCTGGGAAGGGCGAGACGAGGAGGATGACACACTTTTCAGCATCATTCAGGCCGACTACGACTTCATTCCGCTGATGCGAATGGAAATCCTGTCGGGCCGAAACTTCTCCAGGGAATACGGGGCCGACTCCCTGAACCTGATTATCAATGAGGCTGCGGCGGCCGCACTGCCGTGGGATGATCCGGTAGGCCAGGCCATCACGCATTGGGGCCATGAAGGCACCATCATCGGGGTAGTCCGCAATTTCCACATCAGCAGTCTGTATCAGGAGATCGATCCGGCCGTTATCCGGCTGAATCCAGATGACGCTTGGCTTACCTACGTCCGTCCTGCGCCGGGGCAAACGGAGGCGGCGCTGGCTGCTTTTGAAGAGGTCTTCCGCGAATTCAATCCGGAATTTCCATTCGAGTACGACTTCGTTGACAGCTACTTCGAGCGGCAATACAACAGTGAAATTGTAGTTGGAAGGTTAAGCAGGGTTTTCACGGCTCTGGCCATCTTCATAGCCTGCCTCGGCCTGTTCGGTCTGGCGTCGTTCACGGCCGAAAGACGAACTCGCGAGATTGGGATACGGAAAGTACTTGGCGCCTCTGTGGCCGGCGTGGTTGGCCTTCTGAGCAAAGAGTTCATTGCGTTGACGCTGTTGGCCTTTGCGTTGGCCACGCCATTGGCTGCTTGGCTCATGAATCAATGGCTGTCCTCTTTCGCCTACCACGTTGAGCTTTCTTGGACCGTCTTTGCCGTCGCCATGCTCAGCGTGATCGTCATCACCTATGCCACAGTCGGTTGGCAATCTGTTCGAGCGGCGATTGCCAACCCGGCTGATTCCTTGCGATCGGAATAGATTCGCGCCCCATCCTACCCAGACTCCCGACTCCATGCTTCGCAATTACCTCAAGACGGCCATCCGCAGTATGCGTCGTCACCCGCTTTTCGCCGCCATCAATGTGATGGGGCTGGCGCTCGGTCTGTTCGTCGCATTCATGATCCTGCTCTGGGTGCGCGATGAGATGTCTTACAACACCATGTTCTCGGATGCCGATCGGATCATGGAAGTGATGCGGACATCCACGAATGGAGGAATCGTTAGTACGACGAATTCAGTCACGGCTAATCTCGATGCCGTGCTTGATGAGGAGTACCCCGAAATCGAAATCGCGTCTTTGGTGGGGTGGAACTGGGATATCACGTTTGTGAACGGGGATCTCTCGTTCCGCAACGACACGCGATGGGCAGGACCCGAGTTCTTCCAGGTGGTCGACTATCCTTTTGTCGCGGGAGATCCCTTGACGGCGCTTCAGGTGCCAGAGTCAGTCGTGTTCACCGAGTCCACCGCAGAACAGTATTTCCCGGGCATTTACGCATCCGCACTGGACCGGAGGGCGGCCGCCCAGGAAGTTCTGGGGCAGTTTGTTCGATTGGAGAACCGTCTGGACGTCACGGTGACGGGAATCGTGGAGGACCCACCGGCGAACGTGACCTACGGTTTCGAGGCATTGGTCCCATTTGAGGAGTACCGTCGGCGCAACAACTGGGTTGATGGCTGGGGAAACAACGGCTTCCGGATGCTTCTGAAGCTCGCACCCGGCGCCGATCACGAAGTGGTGTCGGAGAAGATCCGGACCATTGTTCAGGACAATCAGGAATCCAGCACGTCGGTGCTGTTCTTGCAGCCGCTCAAGGATCGCCACCTCTGGTCGCGATATGAAAACGGTGTTTTGACGGGAGGCCGCATCGAATATGTTCGCATCATGGGTGTGGTCGCCCTGCTGATCCTGGTGATTGCGGCCATCAACTTCACCAATCTGACCACGGCCCGCAGCGCTCAGCGCGCCATGGAAATCGGGATCCGGAAGTCATTCGGCGGATCGCGATCGAGTCTGGCTGGTCAGTTCGTCGGAGAAGCGATGATGACCGCGGTCCTGGCGCTGATGGTTGCTGTAGCCGCCGTCGCGCTATTGCTGCCTGGATTCAACACCCTGACAGACAAGGAAATCGCTCTGGCTGGTTTGGGTTGGTCGGTCTGGGGAGCCTTCATTGGTTTGACACTCCTGACAGGACTGTTGGCCGGTGCCTATCCAGCGGCCTACTTGAGCAATCTGGGAATCATCCGGGTGCTTCGAGGCAGTTCGCGATCCACCGGGGGTGGTGGCATGCTGCGCCGGGCACTGGTCGTATTCCAGTTCGCCATTTCAGTCCTGCTCATCGTCGGGACAATGACAGTGTACAGCCAGCTCAACTACATCCAGACCAAGAATCTGGGACTTGACCGCGAAAACGTGTACGTGATTGAGCTCGAGGGAGGGGCTCAGGACCAGTACACCGCGTTCAAGTCCCGCCTTTTGCAGCATCCGGGAATTCTGTCGATTTCGACAGGATGGGAAAACCCGTTCGATATCAATACCGGGACCAGCGATCCTGATTTCGACGGAAAAGATCCGGATGACAATACCTCCTATGCCGTGAGCGGCGTGGGCTACGATTTCGTAGAGACCCTCGGAATCGAATTGCTGGCCGGCCGCACGTGGGACGAGAGCCAGCCACTGGATTCGGCACACGTGATCATCAATGAAGCTGCCGCTGCAACCATGCCCATGGCAGACCCGCTGGGTGAACGATTCAGTATGTGGGGTCGGGAGGGTGTCGTGCTGGGGATCGTCAAGGACTTCCACACCCAGAGCATGTATGCTGAAATTGGCCCGCTTGTCATGCAGCTCAATGACGCTGACGGCGGGAATGCCTTCTTCCTGTTGGCACCGTCACAGATCGCGTCCGCCATTGAGACCATTGAAGCGACGTATCGGGAGATGAGTCCTGAATTCGCGTATCAGGGTCGATTCCTGGACGATGACTACGACGCCATGTATCGAAGCGAGGCGATCATTGGTACGTTGGCCAACTGGTTTGCCATCCTGGCCATCGTGATTGCCTGTCTCGGTCTCTACGGACTGGCCGCCTTTACCACAGCGCGCCGAACGAAGGAAATTGGCGTCCGGAAGGTGCTGGGAGCCTCCGTTCCGTCCGTCATCATGCTGCTGACGCGCGAGTTCGCCATCCTGGTGGGTGTGGCGTTTATCGTCGCGTCCCCCATCGCCTGGTTCGTGATGAAAGACTGGCTGGCGAACTTTGAATACCACATCGAGCTGGGTGTCAGCATCTTTGGTGCAGCTGCGCTGGGATTGGTCATCATCACCTATGCCACCGTTGGCTGGCAGTCTTTCCGGGCCGCGGTAGCCAACCCTGCAGATTCACTGCGGACCGAATAGGGGCAGGTGGCGAGAACGGGGGGAGGATGATACATTGAGCAATCGACGCTTCTGCTCAACCATCCTCCCGGTCTCATGCGTGCCTTTCTTTCGTTCGTTGTCATCGCTCTGTTTGCCCTTCCATCGTTTGGCCAAGGTCAGGGAGCGGCCATCGCCAGCGCGGGAGATGCCCTTTTTGTAGGAGAATCCGGCAATCGGGTTGAAGCCGGGATGGTATTCGTCTTCAATCGCGGGGCAGATGGGTCCTGGATGGAGACTGACATGATCACATCCTCGGCGACGTCCGGGGAGGAAGATGGTTTTGGACGGGCCATGGCCGCCAAAGGAGATGTGTTGGTAGTTGGCGCACCCGTTGAGGAAGCAGCCTACGTGTTTGAGAAAGCGGCAAATGGATCCTGGAGCGAGGTTGCTCGCCTCGCTGGATTTGGAGAAGGATTTGGTAGTGCCGTGACGACGGACGGATCGCGCGTGGTAGTAGCGGCTCCAGGAGGCGGGGATGATTCTCCAGGTATGGCCCACATCTACACGCGTCAGGATGACGGATCTTGGCCGATGACGGGGCATGCACGCAGCGCAGACATCGACACGCAGATGGGTGGCGTTCAGGTCGCGCTCGATGAAGGGTGGCTCCTGGTTTCAGCACCGATGGCCAATGAGCGGGCTGGATCCGTGGTCGTTTTCAAGGACAACCCGGACGCTGAGCTTTGGGATCAGCACCAGGTGCTGGATATGCCGGTTTCGGCACCCAACCAGATGTTTGGTGCGGCCCTGTATCTCCATCACGGCCACGCGATGATCGGTGCTCCTGGTTATGAATCACGGATCGGCGCTGTGGGTGTGTATCACTACGATGAGGAATCCGATTCCTTCGACTTTACGCTCCGTATGTCGCCTCCTACGGCATCAGGAAATGAGAGCTTTGGTTCGGCGTTTGCGCATGATCCGGATCACAACGTATGGGTAGGTGCTCCGGGAGCCGATGGTCGAAATGGCTCGGTTCATGCTTTCGATCCGTCCAACATGATGCGGGCATTCGTCCCGATGGGCGCGGTTGCGGTCGAGGGACTGCAGATCCGCACGTCATTTGGAGCATCATTTGCTGCGGGTGAGGACTTCATGGCCGTCGGCGCACCGGGCTACGACAATGGAGAAGGGGGCGTGTTTGTGTACGATCAGACGGATGAAGGCCTGACGCAGAGCGCTATCCTTTTCCACGACAAAGGGGCGATGGCTTCGTTCATGGGCGAAATGGTGGAGTGTGAGGACGGCGACGCCGCCGGATTCCGGTGCCAGGACGTGGATGTGCAGTCATTCTTGAGCCTGCGCGATATCGGTGGTGTGCGTGGCACGCGGATGAACGATATCTGGGGCTGGACGCATTCCGACAGCGGTCGCGAGTTCGCGCTCGTCGGTCGGACCGATGGAACGGCTTTCGTTGAAACCACCGATCCATACAATCCCGTCTATCTGGGCAATCTGGCGAAAACGGAAGGCGCGGTGAACTCCGTCTGGCGCGACATCAAGGTCTACATGGATCACGCCTATATCGTGGCGGACGGCGCAGGCCAGCACGGCATGCAGGTGTTTGATCTGGAGCGACTCCTCGATGTCCCAGGCGCCCCAGTTGAGTTCGATGAGGACTTCCTCTACGACCAGATTGCCAGTGCCCACAACATTGTCATCAATGAAGAGACGGGCTACGGGTACTCGGTTGCCTCACGAATGGGTGGCATCACGTGCGGTGGCGGCCTGCACATGATTGATCTGCGCGAGCCGAAGAATCCTACGTTTGTTGGCTGCTTCTCGCATGAAGGAACGGGCCGCAACAATACGGGCAACACGCACGACGCACAGTGCGTCATCTACCGTGGTCCCGATACCGAGCACAATGGTCGGGAAATCTGTCTGGGTTCAAATGAGACGGCGCTGTCGATCGCGGACGTGACTGACAAGGATGCCCCGTTCGCCATCTCGCGCGCCACCTATCCAGCCATCGCCTACACGCACCAGGGATGGCTGACCGAGGACATGCGCTACTTCTACATCAATGATGAGGGTGATGAGCCTCAGGGTCTGGTGGATGGCACGCGGACGCTGATCTTCGACCTGATCGATCTCGATGATCCGATTCTGGTCGGCGAGCACATTTCAACCGAGACCAGCACCGACCACAACCTGTACATCCGGGACAACCTGATGTATCAGTCCAACTACGTGGCTGGATTGCGCATCCTGGATGTTTCGAACCCTGAAGCGCCCGTGGAAGTGGCCTTCTTCGACACTGTCTCGAATGATCGCACGGGTGGCGGCTCCTGGAGCAACTATCCGTACTTCGAGAGCCGCACCATCATTGTGACCTCGAGCAGGGAAGGCCTTTTTATGTTGAAGAAGCGGGAAGTGGATCTGTAGCCTGATCGTCCTCTTTCTCCATTCCGTGTGATCGCGGGCCCGTTCCGGGCCCGCTCTCCAGCCGCACCATGTAGTGATTCCAACCATGTCATGAGTCTGTTCTCCCGTGGCCGGGAAATTTCCCGGATCGAGTCCTTCTCCGATGCCATTTTCGGGTTTTCGGCGACGCTGTTGGTCGTCTCCCTCGAGGTCCCAACGCGGTTTGATCAGCTGATTGCTGAGCTCAAAGGGTTCGGGGCGTTCGGGCTGAGCTTCTTGGCGCTCGTCATGATCTGGCTGGTCCACCGGGCCTTTTTCAAGCGATTCCCCCTCGATGACAAGATCATCGTGCTGCTGAACAGCATTCTTCTGTTTGTGGTGCTTTTCTACGTCTACCCGCTCAAGTATGTGACCATCAGCATTGCCCAGATGATCTTCGGGACTAGTGGGACGTCCTACGTAGCCATTCAAGGGCCTGCCGAACTCGGCGAACTGTTCATCCTGTACGGACTGGGATTTGTAGCCATTTTCGCCTGTATTTCGGCCATGTATGGATACGCGTTCGCCAAGCGCGACGTGTATGAGTGGGATGACAAGCATGCCAGCCGGGCCCGATTCTGGTGCAGGCACTACGCTCTGTTCTGTGTCGTCGGAGTCATTTCGATCCTGCTGGCCTGGACGCAAGTCGGCATCTATTTCGGCCTCCCCGGATTTGTTTACGCGTCCATTGGACTGACCAGCTTCATCCATGCCAATCGCTACCAGAAGAAGTACGGGCCGATTGATGACTGAAGTTGAGCCGGCGAGCGAGCGCCTGGAATCTTTGACGAGTCTAAGGCTGCGTTCCCGCCGAAGTGCGCTGACGCTTCTGGCTTTTGCGACTGCAAGTCTCCTTGCGGCATGCCGTCCGCCCGAAGCTCCTCGCTACGTCGGATCGGCCACCTGCGCCAGTTGTCATGCAACCGAAGCTCAAGCGTGGCAGACCTCGGATCACATGCGCGCCATGCAGTTGCCGGATTCTTCTACCGTTCTGGGCGACTTCGGCGATGCGAGATTTGAGCATTTCGGGGAGGAGTATGCGTTCGTTCATCGAGAGGCTCATCGAGCGGTGTCGACCGACCAGTCGGATGCCGAACGTTCGTCGTCCCACACCGGACCGGCGAAAAAGATGTCCGTTATTGCAAGAGGGGATACGCTGGATGTGGAGTGGGCATTCGGTTACGACCCTCTCCAACAGGTACTTGTGGCTGGAGATCGCGGGCGACTTCAAGCCCTGACAGTGGCTTGGGATGTAGAGGGGGAGCGTTGGTATTCACTTTATCCAGATGAGGCCACACCGCCAGGTGATGCGCTGGATTGGCAGAGTGATCGGCTGAGCTGGAACTACATGTGCGCAGCGTGCCACACCACGGGCCTGGAAAGGGGTTACGATGTCCAAACGGACAGCTATGAAACGACCTGGGCGGAGCACACGGTGGGTTGTGAGGCATGCCATGGTCCGGGATCAGCCCACGCGGAAGCACTTGAAGGACCGTACGGCATGACAGGGGCCTCGGAATCTCCGACACCCGTCGATGGTCGGCCTTCCAACGCGGTCCTGGAAAACGAACTGACCATGTGCGCGGCCTGTCATTCGCGTCGTACCCCTCTCATTGAGCCGACCGTGCACGGCAATGCCTATCTGGACCAATACGCTCCCGCATTGATCACGGACGGGCTGTATTTCGATGACGGACAGATCCGTGACGAGGTATACGTCTACGGCTCCTTCCTCCAAAGCGGGATGGCACAGGCGGGCGTGACGTGTTCCGATTGTCACGATCCGCATACGGGTCAACGCCGTTTGCCGGGTGATCTGCTGTGCCTTTCCTGTCACGCCGGTACCAATGAGGAAGTACCGATCCACTTGGCGCACGTAAACGAAGAAATGCCGGTGTCTTGCGAGACCTGTCACATGCCGGATCGCACGTATATGGGCGTAGATGCACGTGGCGATCACCGCTTCGGCATTCCAGATCCGATGACGGCGCGCGAGGTCGGCTCGCCCAACGTGTGCGCGGACTGTCATGGTGAGGATTCGCGAATTGAGCGTCTGCTAGCGGGTGCCGAAAGTCGCCCCGGCCTTGCGATTGCGGCCCTCCGGGCGGGCACGACGGATCGAATGGCCGTCGTCCAGGATGTTCTTGTGGACTCGACCGTCAGTCGCTTCGAGAAGGGCAGCCTGATTGCGCGATTGGGCCAGGAGCCCACCACGGATGCGCTTCGAGTCGTCATGACGGCGTTGCAATCCGGCGATCCATTCGAACGTGTCGGCGCATTGCGCGCCATTGCGGATCCAGCGTTTAGAGCGCCATTACCAAATCTGGACCGGCTGTTTGCCGATTCGCTGCGTTGGGTTAGGGTGGAGGCCGTGGCCACATCGCTGGCACATGGCAACGGCAACTTCGACAGCCCATCTGCTGAGCAGGCGCTGAACGATTACCAAACCGCGCAGTGGGCGGTAGCCGAGCAGCCCGAGGCGCACCTGAACTTGGCCTCCATGCATGAAGTGACGGGAGAGTGGGAGCAGGCCGATCAGTCATTTGCCCGCGCTACCCGACTGGCGCCTGAAAATCCGGATGTAGCAACCGGACACGGGCTCATGCTGGGGAGATGGGCGAACAGAGTGGCGAGCTCGACTCGAGCTGGTCAGAGTGCGGACGATTCGCCGTCGTACCGACGTTTGCGCGAGCGGGGGGAAGCGGAGTTGCGGCGGGCAGTCGGGCTGCATGACGAACTCGGCTCTCCCAACCCGACCATCTCGCAGGCGTGGTTGGTCCTTGGACTCTACCTGGGCGAGGAGCGGCCCCGACTGCCCGCCGCAGCGGCAGCTCTGGACGAAGCCTGGCGACTGGATCGGGCAAATCGGCAAGCCATATTCAATGCCGCCGTGTCCTGGCACCAGATGGGTGATGTCGAACAAGCAGAAGAGCGCTATCGGGACGGCATCGAGCGCCATCCGACATTCCTCGAGCTGATGGACGCCTTGGTCACGTTGATGATGCAGCGCGAACGATGGGAGGAAGCATCGCGCTTGAATCAGGAGCTTCGAGAAGCCCTGAACTTGCAGCCGGGCTATCGAGCCCAGTATCAGACGCAGTGGTTGGAGCGGCAGGCCTACATTGACAGTCAGCTGCGCTCGACTGGAAGTGTCCCGCAACAGGACTCCGATTGAACGCGTGGCCTTGCGGTGGACGGTGTGAACAAACGACGAAGGCAGGTGTACAGCACGCCATTCCCGCGTTACCGCGCAAGCGAGCCCATAGCACCGGTCGGACCCACGCAGTAGCCTGATTACCCACGTTATCCAGATTTCTCTTTTGCGTCGCTCCGGACTGATTCTGTCTCTCATTGTGGCGTTTGCCATTCCCGCATTCTGGCTTTCCGGGTGCTCAGGAGAGGACGCCGCGTCGAACGAACCGGCCAGCTTCGGACCGGAGTATGCAGGTTGGAGCCCGGATGCGCAGTACGTGGGTATTGCAGCCTGTCAATCCTGCCACGAGCCGCAGTACAACGATTTTATTCGTTCGCAGATGGGACGCTCCTGGCGTCATGCCGCTCGCAGCGAATCCAATGCGGACTGGGACAACATCGTGCCGCTCTACTCGGAGTACGATGACATGTATTACGAGCCGTATGCCCGGGGTGAAGACCTGTTCGTCAAGGAGTATCGGATCGAACGCGGTGATACCACGCACTTGCGGGTCGAACAGATTGATTTCATCGTAGGGTCAGGCCATCACACGAACTCCCACATCTACGCCGAGAACGGATACTTCTATCAGATCCCGGTGACTTGGTACGCCCAGGATGCCAAGTGGGGCCTCGCCCCCAAATTCCAGAAGTCAGGCAACAACTATCGGTTCGGACGCGTCATCACGGACGAGTGCATGGCGTGTCATAATGGTCAGCCCACGTTCGTTCCAGGCTCAGAGAATCGGTTCGAGGAGGTCCCCCTGGGGATCAACTGCGAAAAGTGTCATGGCCCTGGGTCCGTTCATGTCGAGGAGAAGCAGGCGGGAATCATCGTTGATATCACGAAGGAGATCGACTACTCGATCGTAAATCCGGCCAAATTGTCCGCAGAACGGGAAATGGACGTTTGCCAGCGCTGCCACATGCAAGGCGCATCGGTATTCGAGGGTGGGGATACGCCGCTCGACTGGCGACCGGGTCAACCACTGGTCGCTCACCAAAACGTGTTCTGGCCACGCCAGCCCGACTCGCTGACCCATTTCATCATGGCCTCGCACCCGGACCGGCTGGCTCAGTCCGCGTGCTTCAAGGATTCCTGGGAAGAGGACAGCTCGGCCGAGCCCATGACCTGTCTGACGTGTCATGATCCTCACAAACCCATTGAGGAGACCCGCGACGCCGTCAACGCGACATGTCAGAATTGCCACAGCGGACAGGCGGAGACGGTATCGGCGTTGATGTGTACCGAGCCCTCGGTTGTCGACGGGACGAATACGGCCTACTGCGCGTCCTGTCACATGCCTGAAGCGCCATCAACGGATATCCCGTATATCCGCATCACGGATCACTTCATTCGCGTGCCCGGGCGCTTGACGGTCGATGAGGCCGAAGATCAGACCCGATTCATTCGTATGGCGGCATTCATGGACCCCAATCCGCACCCTCGCCAACGTGCGGACGGTTTCCTGACCTATTTCGAGCAGTTCACTGATCGACCGGGGATGCTTGATTCTGCAGCCGTTTACTTGCAGGAAGCACAAGACGCGGTGGATGCGGATCCCGACGTTGTTGATGCGATGGAACGGGAGCGGTTAACCTCCTCCTGGATCCGGCTATGGCACTTGTCCGAGGATCACGCGGCCATTCGCCGTTTCAGTCAGCAATCCGGCGCTGACTTGCCCGGGGATGCATGGACATCATACCGTGTGGGAGAGGCCTATGCCGCCATCAACGACCATGCTCGCGCCGTGCGATGGTATCAGCAGGCGGTTGACCAAGGTCCCGATCACCTTCGATTCATGGACAAGTTGGGTGTGGCCTTGACCCAGGCGGGCCAGTTGCAGCAGGCCTCTGATGTGTTTGATCGGCTGGTTGCCGCCAACCCGAAATACGAGGCAGGGCTGAACAATCGTGGTTTCATGCACCTATTGCTGGGTGATATCGAAGCAGCGGAATCCGATTTCAGAGCGGCACTGGACCTGAGCCCGGATCAAGAGCAAGCGCAGGCCAATCTGGCTTCCATCCTGATCAACACTGGTCGTCTTGCTGAGGCGCGTCCGATTGTGGAGCGACTGATTGAGCGCTTCCCGTCAAATCCCGACTATCGCCAGGCGCAGAGCTACCTCGACCAATTGGACGAATGACTTGGCACTACACGCGTCGAGCGGTTCACAAAGCGCCTAGTAGGGCCGGATGTGAAGCGAATGTGCGCCCCATGTTTCCCTAATGTTAATTCCGCAGCACCGTCCTCGATAGGGGGCAGATTCTGCACCAAAAGCACACAATAAACCGGGTAATGACCCGGTTATGGGTGTAACTGATGTGCAAGGCTTCCGTATTGGAATCCTCGGTCGATAACAACGACTGGATGTCTGCTCTGGTGAATTGATGTGTGGCTACAGCTTTCCCGAGTTGGGAGACATCTGAAGAACAGCCCGTGTGGAAGTAGTGCACCACGCGGGCTGTTGTCGTTTAAGGCAATTTGACCCTTTTTGACGGGTCCATACAGAACGGGCGGCTCCGCATTCGCGGACCCGCCCGTGCCGTTTGTTGAATTGGTCCGGCAAGCTACCTGCTCACACGGATGAAATAGTCGACATCAGCTTGCTTTCTGATCCGTGCGGTGTTTGGTCACGACGGCGGCGATGGTGCGCTTCACCGTCTCTGATTTCTCGAATTCATGGGCACGTTCGAGATAGTCGACTGCCAGCTCAGAATTGAGCTCTGCCAGCGCAACGACCGCCATTCTCCGCGCTTGCTCGGAATCGTCGTCGCGATAGATTCTCATCAGGTCCACGACGGCATCGTTGCCTAGGTCGAGGTTTTCCGAATAGGCTATGATCAGTCGGAGAGCTGAGTGGCGAATTCCGGTGTGCGATTCGCTGAGCGCATTGTGCAGATGTTCGCCATAGTTCTGCCAGTCCAGCTGGCTCATGACGGGAGCGTTTTTGCGCGCCTCATCGACTTCGGCGTGAATGTCGGAAAGGACATCCGAATCGTCCTGGCTCAGCGTCTGGACAGCCTGTTGAAACGCGTCCTGATCAGCGTCCGCGAGACTGAGCTGTGCGGACACAGCAGGCACGAACAACAGGGCGAACAGGCAGAGGAATGCGGTCGCTCGCACCGCGAGGTGTTTGATCGTTTTCATAGTCTGACCCTCCCAAGTCTGAAAACGTGAAGATGCATGTGAGCGAATTCCGATGGTTCGCGAATTCCGAGATCGCGAATTCCGATAAGGCGACTTCCGATGCACTTCAACCCCCGCTACGAGACCCCGAACAGAAAGGATGCGTCAACTGCGAAGATTCTGCGAAGGAATCAATAACAAACGCTTTTCCTTTCCCGGGCATTCGTGTGGTATTTTGAGGTACCCGGATAGACCCTTCCATCATCACTCTATTCTGCATGGATCGTCGCACGAAGATCGTTTGCACGCTCGGACCTGCTTCAGATGACCTCGAAACCATCCGCCAGCTCATCCGCGCTGGCATGGATGTCGCCCGTTTGAATTTCTCCCACGGAACCCACGCCTGGCACAAATCCCTGATTGAGCTCGTGCGAGAGGCTGGGAAGAAGGAGGGTAAGCGCATTGCCATCCTCCAGGACCTGCAGGGGCCCAAATTGCGTGTCGGCGATGTCGAGGATGGTGAAGTGGCGTTGGTAGCGGGGCAGAAGCTGATCATCACCCCCACACGGCAGAAGCTCAGTACCAGCGAACGCATTTGGGTCAACTACCCTACGCTCGCCGAAGACGTTGAGGTGGGAGGAGAGATACTGCTGGACGATGGTCACCTGGAGCTGGAGGTGAAGGGATTTGAAGGCAAGGATGTCATCACCGAAGTGCGCGTTGGCGGACCCCTGCGCTCCAGAAAAGGAGTAAACCTGCCCCACATCCATACCTCAACGCCAGCGCTGACCAACAAGGACCTGAAGGATCTGGCATTCGGCATCGAGAACAAGGTCGACATCATCGCGCTCTCCTTTGTCCGTCAGGCATCGGATGTCAAGCAGCTGGTGGACAAGCTGAAGGCCGAAAAGTCGAAAGCCATGGTTGTGGCCAAGATCGAAAAGCCGGAAGCGCTCGAGATGATGGACGAAATCATCGACCTGGCGGACGGCGTCATGGTGGCCCGTGGCGATCTCGGGATTGAAATGCGGCTGTCAAAAGTGCCCGGTGCGCAAAAGCGCATCATTCAGGCGTGCCTCGAATCAGCCAAGCCAGTGATTACAGCCACGCAGATGTTGGAGAGCATGATCGACAATGCTCGTCCGACACGTGCGGAGGTCAGTGATGTAGCCAATGCCGTTCTGGATGGTAGCGATGCCGTGATGCTGTCGGGCGAAACGGCCATCGGTGCGCATCCGGTGCGCGTGGTTGAAGTGATGTCCAACATCATTCGGGAGGCGGAAAAGCAGTTCACGGACAACGTAATCGATCCGACGCCGGTGCTGGAGTCGCCAACGACGACAGAGGCCATTTCCCGCACGGCATTCTTCCTCGCCCACAAGCTGAATTGCAAAGCCATCGCCTGTCTGACCGCGTCTGGAACGACGGCCCGTTGGATTGCGCGGCATCGCCCGAATGTGCCCCTGTACGCCTTTACCGGAGACCGTCGCATCCTGGGGCAATTGGCGCTCTCCTGGGGAACAAAAGGATTTTTCTTGCCTTTCCAGACCGACACGGACCGGGGCATTGAGCTCGTCCACGAACGCCTCAAGAAAGAGGGCCTCGCCCAGACAGGGGACTTCGTGGTGATCACGGCCGGCATGCCGCTTCCAGCGCATGGCCGAACCAACATGGTCAACGTCAGCGAAATTCCCTGAATCCGCTCCCGGTAGCGCGTAAAGTGCTCCACTCTCATCCTCGTATTGTCGAACGCAATCTGATTGCCAGTCAGCCCACCTGCTACGAACTCCCATCAGGGATCACACTGCTCTCCTCTGAGCGCCCAAGCTGACATGTCATCCATGCGTTCCAATCGTTCGCGACCCTTCTCCCTTGCGTCTCCGCTCCGCGTGTTTGTCGTGGCGCTGATTGCTGTTGTTTCGTTGCCGGGGTGCAAGACCCCCGACTTCATCGGGAATCGCTACAACAACTTTACGGCGTACTACAACACGTTCTACAACGCAGAACGGCAGTTCAAGTCCGGGTACGAGAATCTGGACCGCTTCAGCGAGCAGGTCGATCGGAAGCAATACCTGCCCCTCTTCGTCAAGACAACGGGGACATCGGCATCGCGGGAGTTCGAGCAGACGGTTCTCAAGAGTGCTGACATTTTGCGAGAGCACCCTGAATCCAAGTGGGTGGACGATGCGCTGATGCTCATTGGCAAATCGTATTTCTACCAGGAGAACTACGTTGGCGCCATCCAGAAATTCACTGAGGTGATCGAGCAGGGGACAGGACTCCGGGATGAAGCCCAATTCTGGCTGGCTAGATCCCTTATGACCAGCGGAGCCTATGACGAAGCGCTGGAAGTGTTGACCCTGGCGATGGCTCAGGAGGACGCTGATGACCAGTGGGTTGCCCAGGATCGGTTGCTGCTCGCCGAGTTAGCCATCCAGCAGGAGCTGTGGGAGGAGGCCGCCGGTCATCTGGAGGCTGGGCTAGATTCCGTGAAGGACAAGGAATTGGCTGCACGCTCTTCATTCCTTCTGGGCCAGGTGCAGGAAACACTGGGCAACTACCCGGAAGCTTATCGTGCCTTCCGCGAGGTGCGGGAATACTCCGCGCCTTACGAGCTCGACTATGCCGCCCGGTATTCTGCCGTGCGCATAGACGGACTGTACCTGGACGCCGATCGCGCGCTTTCAGAAGTGCGTCGATTGGAGCGGGATGACAAAAACCTGGACAAGACGGCCGAGCTCAGATTCCTGCGTGCGCGCATTCTTCAGGATATCGGTGGAGCCGATGAGGCCATCCTGACTTACGATGAGCTTCTATATGACCCGCTGGCATTGCCTCCGGGCGCAAGCCTTGGGGACCTGCGTGGTCGCATCCATTATGCTTTGGGTGAGCTCTATCGCGACGTCGATCGCAATTTCGTTATGGCAGCGGCACACTTTGATACGGCCGCAGCAGCACTGGGTGGTGCCGGCGCAACCCGTGCGAATTCCCGGTCCGCGGCCAGTCAGGATGAAGTCAAAGCGCCTGAAGCCATCGAAGATGCTGCCCTTCTGAAGGACAGTTTCAGTCGGTACGCCTCCGTTTATGGTGATGTCGCCCGGTATGACTCTCTGTTATACCTCGGAGAACTTCCGGAAGATGAGTACGAGGCCCGCATTCTGGAAATGCGACGTCAACGTGCAGAGGAACTGGAAGAACAACGTCGACTGCTCGAGCAACGGCAGCGTGAGCAGGCCTTCCGGGAGTCCGCAAGCCAGAATTCGGCGGTTGCAAACCGTGGGTTGCCAGAAGGCAAAGTGATTCCCACGCCCGATGATCCGACCGGGATGGCAGGTGGTTTCCTTTTCCATGAGGACCCCATCAGGGTTCAGGAAGGGCGCGTCCAGTTTCAGAATGTCTGGGGGAATCGCCCTCTTGTTCCAAATTGGCGGCGTTCAGCTGCGCTGAACGCCGCGGACGTCGAGCTCTCTGACGAAGAGATTGCCGAACAGGAAGCCATTCTGCAGCAGTTGGAGCAGAATGAACTGCCTGAGATCGATGATTCCGCTGTTCCGCGGGACAGTACCAAGCAGGCCACGATGCGATCGGACCGTGCTATCGCGCGCTATGAACTCGGAAACATCCTCTTTCTCGGAATGGCGTTGCCTGACTCGGCAGCGGTCTGGTATCGAACGGTCATCGAAGAGGATACAGAGCAGACTGTGGCTTCCCGCGCACAGTTTGCCCTCGCCGAAGTCCAGCGGGCTCTTGGGGATTCGTTGTCGGCCGTCCGGCTGTACCGCGATTTGCTGGATCGTTTTCCGGAGTCGGATTTCATTCCAAGTGTCCAGGATCGTCTCGGCATGGAGGTGACTGCAGTGGCTATCACGGATTCAACAGCCATGGCCAATGCCGCTTTCGAGAAGGCTATTGTATTAAGGGACGAGGATACCAATGTGGCAGTGGACTCATTGCTGGCCGTTGCATCCGACTGGATTGACTATCCCGAAGCCTCGCGCGCCCTTTTTGCCATCAGCGATATCCATCTGGAAGCGGCTGATGGCGACTCTGCGTCGATATTCATGCCGATTCCGTTCACGCTGCACCGGGATCGAATGGCGCCCATATGGCCGAACCTTTTCAAGACCCAGGCAGAGGTTGATTCGCTTCAGGCTGCAGTGACAGCTGCGCAGCTGGCTGCAGACTCGGCAGCCGTAGCCATGAACAACGCGATGGAGGACGCCGTCTCCGGAACGGAGCACTCCGGCGAATTGACCTCCGCATCGTCCGATTCGACCATGGCCGCATCGGATTCTGTCGTGTCCGACTCTACGGGTACCGCAGGACCGACCGGTGAGATGCCGGCTGGTGGTGAAGAATCGGAAACCGAAGCTGACTCCTCGGGGGTGAACGTTGCTGCGGCCGACTCCTCGGGGGTGAACATTGCTGCGGCCGACTCCTCGGGGATGGACATAGCTGAAGCCGATTCCTCAGGGGCGGACGTTGCAGCAGAATTGGTTGAGGCTGATTCCTTGAACGCTATCGAAGATCCTGCATCACAACCGGCAGATTCGACTTCGACCCCAACAGAGGCATCCGTTCCAGTCGTCTTGCCTGTTCCGGATGAGGTGCTCAATCCCGTTTTGACGATCGAGGACGTTCTTTCCAAGATCAAATCCCTGGAATCACGGTCAGAGTTGGGTCTTCGCGCCACATCGACGCTGGACGCTATTGTCGCACTTCGAACGCCTCCTGAGCCGAAACTGCCGGATTCGCTTGAATTGGTGACAGCTGACTCGCTCAGGTTGGCAGCAATGAGTGATTCTCTTGGTGTTCCTGTCGACAGCCTGAAGAACATTCCCGGTCTGGACGCTGCGCAGGCTCCAGCAGTTGAGGCGGAGCCTCCGCAGGCGGCCATGTCCGACAGCGACGTCCTTGCTCTGGTTGCGCAGGCCGCAGCGCGGCGGGATTCGCTTGCGGCCGCTCGTGCTCGCAATGTGCCGCGTGCCGGTGGTCCAGTCAATGACGACCGAGTAGACCGCACCAGCAGGACGCTGAAGACCATGCTGCCCAATGGACAGCTGGACGAGGAAGCATCTGGATACACTTTCACGTTCGGCAGTCACCCCGACATGATTGCTGCCCAGGAGCAGTATCGTGAATTGAGGCTGTTGCTGGAGGAGACGGGAATTGAACTCTACCTGATCACCGACACGGATCCGGAAGAACCCGAATTCCTGGTAGGGTGGGGTCTGTTCGAGACCGCCGAAGAACGTGATGAAGCCGAGGCTGAATTTTCTGCGATATTGCCTGAATCGCGTAACATTCTGCACCTCTTGTCGGCTGATTGACGTAAGCATTATTTCCATCCGGCTTCAGGGGCTCTTCGAGCTCTCCCTGGTCGGTCAGGATGGAACCAAAACGTCAAGCTCAGGTACGGTCGATCCCTTTGGAAGCGGCCGTTCCGGCACCTTCCTGATACCAACGCTTTCGACTGGCCCACCCGGTGGGAAGCGCGCATGACTTCATGGCCCAGAACGAAAAAGACAAGCTGAATTTGAATCGCGGACAGGATGGCTCCGGGCCAAGACTTCCGGATCGTCGCCCCCGATTCATGTTGTGGATCTATCTCTTCGCCTTCATGGCGTTGCTCGTCCACATTTTCATTCGCATGGGCGATATCGAGCCCCAGGAGGTCGAGTACTCCGAATTCCTCCAGCAGGTGGAAGCTGGTTGGGTCGAAGAAGTCGTCGTGGTCAACAACCTTCGCGTTGAAGGTCTTTACACACAGCAGGCCATTCAGGAAGGGCGTGTTGAAGTAAAGCCGGTCCAGCCCAACATCCTCACAGGCCCTCAGCCGGATGCTGCGCGCTCCTTCGTGTCGACGAAGCCGGCCGATCATGAACTGATCCAGTTTCTGATCGACTACAACCTGGCCCAAGCGGAAGCTGACGGCACAGAAGTTGGATTCGACGCCCGTCAGGAAGAGAATTGGTTTGGCGGACTGCTGACCTGGATTTTCCCTCTGGCCATCATCATCGCCCTGTGGGTATTCCTGATTCGCAGAATGAACCCCGGGTCCCAGGTGTTGAACATCGGCAAGAACAAGGCCGTGCTCTTCGACGCGATGGGAGACCAGAAGCTTACGTTCAAAGACGTGGCGGGCCTTGAAGAAGCAAAAGAAGAGGTCGTCGAGGTCGTCGAGTTCCTCAAGAATCCGAAGCGATTCACGCGTTTGGGTGGAAAGCTTCCGAAAGGCGTCCTCCTTGTGGGCCCTCCAGGTACCGGTAAGACGCTTCTTGCCAAAGCTGTGGCGGGTGAAGCCGGAACGCCATTCTTCTCGTTGTCCGGCTCGGACTTTGTCGAGATGTTTGTTGGAGTGGGCGCCGCCCGCGTGCGTGACCTCTTCCGACAGGCCAAAGAAAAGGCCCCATGTATCATCTTCATTGACGAGATCGATGCCATTGGCCGTTCACGTGGCAAGGGCATGATGATGGGAGCCAATGATGAGCGCGAGAACACGCTCAATCAGCTGCTTGTCGAGATGGACGGATTCAACACCGATAGCGGTGTGATCATCATGGCGGCCACGAACCGCCCGGACGTCCTTGACTCGGCGCTCATGCGCCCGGGACGTTTCGATCGCCAGATCCTTATCGACAAACCCGATCGTCGCGAACGGGCTCAGATTTTCAAGGTCCACACGCGCAACCTCATCCTGGCCGAAGAAGTGAATGCCGAGGTGCTTGCGTCCCAGACGCCAGGTTTTGCCGGTGCCGAGATCGCCAACGTATGTAATGAGGCAGCGCTCCTTGCAGCCCGCGAGGACAAGGATGCGATCGACATGCAGGACTTCGAGCGCTCCATTGACCGTGTCATTGCGGGTCTGGAGAAGAAGAACAAGCTCATTTCGCCTGACGAGAAGAAGATCGTTGCCTACCACGAGGCTGGGCACGCCATCACGGGTTGGTATCTCAAATACACCGATCCGGTGGTCAAGGTGTCCATCATTCCACGTGGTCTTGCTGCGCTGGGATATGCCCAGTACCTGCCCGAGGAGCGCTATCTCTACACCCGGGAAGCCCTGATTGATCGCATGATCATGGCGATGGGTGGACGAGTAGCCGAGGAGATCATTTTCGGGCGCATTTCTACCGGTGCGCAAAATGACCTCGAGCGTATTACGGCCATGGCCTACGCAATGGTTGTCGACTACGGGATGAGCGAGAAGATCGGCTACATCTCCTTCAATCTGTCTGGCAGGGGAGACCAGGGGCCCATGTTCTCCAAGCCCTACTCGGACGAAACGGCGCGGATGATTGACGAAGAGGTCAAAGCCATCATCGACGAAGTCCGTCGCGAAGCCCGCATTCTCCTCGAGAAGCACGCGGACAAGCTTGAGGACATGGCTCAGGCGCTACTGAAGAAAGAGGTGCTTGGTCCCAAGGACCTCGTGGAGTTACTCGGTGAGCGCCCGCACGGCGAATACATCGACTTCCACCATACGACATCGCCTGATGAATCAGCCGTCTCCGAGGACGCTTCTGGAGATGGTGCTGTTGCACAGGCAGCCCCAGTCGTGGAACCAGAAATGGGTGCGGACGACGAGGTGGCGCCGAAAGAAGGTGATGATTCCGTCTCCGCCGACGAAGCGACGAAAGGAGCGCAATCAGAAGGGGCAGAAGAGGAAGAAAAAACCGGAGGCGAACAGTCCGGTTGAGAACACCGCTGAGCCCCGACTTGTGCAGGCTGCCTGCTGACGGATAGCCCCGCTGTTTTTCCGGCCACCGATCGGGTATGAAACGGCCTCTTAAGCGCATGACCGAAAAGATATATTGATATATACCAATAGTGTAACATGTGCGGCCTTTCAGAGATCTGTGGCGGTTTTTCTCCTCAAATAGTGGTCATCTCAACGCATCTTCACAGAAAGGTGCGTGTGCATGTGGATAGAGTCCGTATATTGCGAGGCTGAAACAATTCGGGAAGCGCCCATTTCCGGCGCAGAACGAAGCCTTAGAAACTGATCGAAAACAGACGGTAATCCACGTGCCAACGATCCAGCAATTGGTTCGCAAAGGACGCAAGCCGCAGGTCAAGCAGACCAAGTCTCGCGCGCTGGCGGCCAGCCCGCAGCGACGCGGTGTTTGCACCCGTGTATACACGACCACACCGAAGAAGCCGAACTCGGCTCTCCGTAAAGTGGCCAAGGTTCGCCTCACGAACGGAATCGAAGTCATCGCCTACATCCCTGGCGAAGGACACAACCTCCAGGAGCACTCCATCGTGCTCGTCCGCGGCGGTCGTGTAAAAGACCTTCCAGGCGTTAAGTACCACATTGTTCGTGGTGCCCTTGACACCTCCGGTGTCGAAGATCGCCGTCAGAGCCGATCGAAGTACGGCGCGAAGCGCCCGAAGAAGTAATCGGCCCAACCCAATTCAGAATGACCGGGCTCTCTGCTTGAGCGGATTGCCCGTCTTGTTTTCCAGACAAGGTCCTGCTCAGGCAGGGAAGCGCTAGAACACCATGCGTAGAAAAACAGCAGAAAAGCGTCATCCGATTGAGGATCCCATCTACAAAGATGTGCTCGTCTCCAAATTCGTGAACGCGGTGATGAAGAGCGGTAAGAAGAATGTGGCCCGGAAACTGGTCTACAATGCTTTTGACGTCATCTCCGAGCGCACGAGCGAAGACGGTATCGAGGTCTTTCGTCAGGCTGTGAACAATGTGGCTCCTCTTGTTGAGGTCCGCAGCCGTCGCGTCGGTGGTGCCACATACCAGGTGCCGATCGAAGTTCGTCCAGAGCGCCGCACGGCGCTGGCGTTCCGCTGGCTCATCCAGTACGCCACGAGCCGAAATGACAAGAGCATGGCCAACCGCCTGGCCAGTGAGCTCATCAGTGCGGCGAAAGGCGAGGGCGGTGCCATCAAGAAGAAGGATGACACGCACCGCATGGCCGAGGCCAACAAGGCATTCGCCCACTTCCGCTTCTAATCACTCCCAGCCGGGCTGTCCCGGAAAATTGATTTAATAGGTCAATGTCCAAAGTTTTCTCACTTGAAAAGACGCGCAACATCGGCATCATGGCGCACATTGATGCTGGTAAGACGACGACGACTGAGCGTGTCCTGTATTACACGGGCAAGCTGCACCGCATGGGTGAGGTACACGAAGGTGGTGCCACCATGGACTGGATGGAGCAGGAGAAAGAGCGCGGTATCACGATTACGTCCGCTGCCACGACCTGTGAGTGGAAAGATCACCGTATCAACATCATCGATACCCCTGGTCACGTTGACTTCACGGTAGAAGTTGAGCGTTCCCTCCGTGTTCTCGATGGTGCTGTTGCCCTGTTCTGCGCCGTAGGTGGTGTTGAGCCTCAGTCCGAGACGGTCTGGCGCCAGGCCAACAAGTACAACGTGCCTCGTATTGCGTTCGTCAACAAGATGGACCGCACTGGAGCCGACTTCGTCAATGCGGTTACGCAGATGAAGGAGCGCCTGAAAGCCAATGCCGTTCCGGTTCAAATTCCGATCGGCGAAGGCGAGATGTTCAAGGGTGTGATCGATTTGATCACTAATAAGGCCATTATTTGGCACGATGAAACCCAGGGCATGACGTGGGACGAAATTGATATTCCACACGACCTGGAGAAAGACGCCCGTCACTGGCGCATCAACCTGCTTGAAGCAGTTGCTGAGCACAATGACGAGCTCCTGATGAAATACCTCGAAGGTGAGGAGATCACAGAGCAGGAAATGAAAGACGTGGTTCGCGAAGCGGCCCTCAGTCTTGACATTACTCCAGTATTCTGTGGGTCGGCCTTCAAGAACAAAGGAGTCCAGCGCCTGCTCGACGCTGTTCTGGACTTCCTGCCGTCTCCACTCGACGTTCCGGCCATCACGGGTGTCCACCCGCGTACGGACGAAGAGCTGACGCGTCCTTCCGATCCAGAAGGTCCTTTCAGTGCCATCGCCTTCAAGGTGATGACCGACCCTTATGTCGGTAAGCTGACCTTCTTCCGCGTCTACTCCGGTAGACTGGACAAAGGATCAGCCATCCTGAATGCCACTTCAGGCAAGAAGGAGCGCATCGGTCGCATCCTGTTCATGCACGCTGATTCTCGCGAAGATGTCGAAAGCGTTCGCGCTGGGGACATTGCCGCTGGTGTTGGTGTCAAGCAGGTTCACACCGGTGACACGTTCTGCGATCCGGATCATCCGGTCATCCTCGAGAAGATGGAATTCCCGGAGCCGGTAATTCGCATTGCCATCGAGCCCAAGACGAAAGCCGACTCCGACAAGCTCGGAAACGGTCTTCAGAAGCTGGCCGAAGAGGATCCGACGTTCAAGGTGAAAGTCGACCACGAAACGGGTCAGACCATCATCGCCGGAATGGGCGAGTTGCACCTCGAGATCATCGTTGATCGCCTGAAGCGCGAATTCAAGGTGGAAGCCAACGTTGGTAAGCCACAGGTTTCCTACCGCGAATCCATCAGCAAGACCGTCGACAAGCGCTACACCCACAAGAAGCAGTCTGGTGGTCGTGGTCAGTTCGCCGAAGTCTGGGTCGAGATCGGTCCCTCCGAGGAAGTGGAAGAGGGTCTCGAGTTCATCGACGACATCAAAGGTGGCTCCATCCCGCGTGAGTTCATTCCCTCTGTTGAAAAGGGGATTGCAAGCTCCATGCTGCAGGGTCCGCTTGCGGGTTACCCGATCGAAGGCATCAAGGCTCGTCTCTACGATGGGAAATTCCACAACGTTGACTCGGATCAGCTGTCCTTCGAGATCGCTGGTCGCATGGCCTTCCGCGAAGCAGCCCGTGCCGCCAGCCCGGCGCTCATGGAGCCCATCATGGCGGTTGAAGTCGTTACGCCGGAAGAGTACATGGGAGAAGTCATCGGTGACCTCAACAGCCGCCGTGGCCGCATCGACTCGATGACGCCTCGTGCCGACGCCCAGGTCATCAAGGCATTTGTCCCGCTGTCGAACATGTTCGGTTACTCTACCGACATGCGTTCGATCACGCAGGGTCGCGCCATTTACTCCATGCAATTTGATCACTTCGCTGAAGTGCCGAAGAGCGTTGCCGACGAGATCATCGCCGCGGCATCGGGCACAGCAGACGAAGACTAAACACCCCTTTCAGAAACGCACACCTGTCCAGGTAAGACTCCAATAGGTATTCCAACATGGCAAAGGAAACTTTCCAGCGTAACAAGCCTCACGTGAACGTCGGTACGATCGGTCACGTTGACCACGGCAAGACGA
>JANQQV010000021.1 GCA_028284865.1 Rhodothermales bacterium
GGGGCTTTTGCTGGACTAGCCAGTGTGGGTCCGAGTAGATTCGAACTACCGACCTCTACGATGTCAACGTAGCGCTCTAACCAACTGAGCTACGGACCCATCAGCGATGCGGCGCATCGATTCAAGGGCCGCAAATATAGTCCGATCCGCAAACGCGAGTCAAGAAAGCCATTGCGAAGCGAGGAAGAATAGGGTGGGGGCTAGAACCGGATGTTCAGCGAGAGAACCGGAGCTGCTTCAACAGGCGGAGCCAGGGAAGCCGTTACCTGGGCACGGCGCGATCGTCCGGCGCTGCGCGCCGCGATCGCGCCGGAAATCAATCGGTTGGCCACGAGCGATGCGATCAGGATCGAGCGACGTCGGCGCAAGGTCTCCGCATCGTCACGCAAGTCCCGATACCGGATGTAATCATCCTCTGACTGCCATTCCCACTGAAAGGCAGGGTCATCGACATAATCGATCCGGTCCCAGGCCCGATTTCGAAGCATCGTCTCTCGATAGATGTCAGACGACTCGAATGAGGCCAGATTCAGGAAGAATGTTCGGTCCTTGCCGTCAACCTGCGCGTTCGCGGAGCCTCGTGCTAGCGTCGTGTACGACTGAATCAAATGATCCCGTCTCCATTCGCCACCAAACAGGCTCAACCAGAGGCCGATGTCAGCGGCAGCATACGTCTTAGCCCATCCGGTCCATTGATTCTGATTGACATATCGATGTCCCATTCCCGGGAGCAACACGGATAGACCGAATGCCTTGCCTGCAGAACGCTCTATGGAGCCGACGTCCGGCATGGATTCAAGGGACTGGGCGTGGCCTGGCGAAGCGCCAAAAAGCAGAAATGAAGCGAGGATGCCAGCGAGAAAAAGTCGCAATACGTTCTCGAGATGGGGAATGAGCAGCGTCACCCGCTAAACGAGTCGGGGCTGGACTGGATCCATCGCATGCAAAGTGATATCACAACTGGGCCGGGGGATTCCCAATGCCCGAACGGTGCTACCGAGCCATTCGCTCCAGGTCGCGGATATCCAGCTCGTCGAACAGGTCCTCGATGAAGTCCTTGTCCATACGCTCGCCCTCAGCGTTGACAGCGATGACAAAACGCTGATCCACGATCAGGACACCTTGCATCTCGGTTGAGTCCTCGCGGTATTCGACCGTCTCGAGTCCCGGCCAGCCACGAAATTCACGCGTGCGCTTGTATCCGTTCCGGTCCTCTTCGTCGATGTTCTTGTCGATGAAATCGAAGCCCATGGCGGCGAGGCCTTTCATGGTTCCAAGATCGAGAATGGCGATTTCCATGTTGGATCGACGCCCTTCGTAGACGGCTTCCAGCTTCGAGAAGCGCATGCCGAGAGCACTCTTGTTGGAGCCATCCCAGTTGCGACGATCCATGTCCATGAGCTCATCCGGAAGAAGCTCCTGAAAATCGCGGTAGTCGGTCACATTGACTTCCGCATCTTCTTGGATCCGTGCACCGATTTCCTCAAGCACCCGACCTACCCGGGCAATGCCAGTAGAGACAGACTCTTCCACTTCCTTGCGGATGGACTCGAGTTGTTCGTCAGTCAGATCCTCTTCGTTGAAACGCTCTTCCAGACGATCGCGGACTCGGTCAATCTCCTGTTCGGCACGTTCCAACTCTCTATCGAGATCGCGCTCGATCTCACGGGCGACATCCTCAGAGACGATGCCTCCTTCACGACGTTGCTGTTCTTCTTCGCATCCGTAGATGCCGAAGAAGAGTACGCCGACGGCCAGCATGACGAAGAAAGTGCGCATATGGAGGATTGGAAGATTCCGTGGTCAGGTCCCGAAGCGGACCTGTACGGGAGGATTCCGGAAAGGTGACAACCGTCCTGAAGATTCACACAACTCCAATCAACACTCCACTCCAGTTCGTGGAGCGATCTACATGCTGCGACGATACTGCCCGCCAACCTCGAACAGGGCATGCGTGATGTCGCCGAGGGAGCACACGGGCACGGCATCCATGAGGGCGTCGAACGTGTTCTCGCCGGCGCGAGCGACGTCTTGCAGACGAGCGAGCGCAGCATTGCCTTCATCCGGATTCTGTCCCTGGAACGCCCGCAGATTCCGGATCTGACGATCCTTCTCTTCTGTGGTTGAGCGCATCAAGGCGACCGGTTCGCCTTCTTCAGCATCTTCGCCTTCCGAGCGGAACGTGTTGACGCCGATCACGGGCAGCTCACCCGTGTGCTTTTTGCCTTCATAGTAGAGGCTTTCTTCCTGAATCTTGGAGCGCTGGTACATGGTCTCCATCGCGCCTAGCACACCACCGCGATCATTGATGCGTTCGAACTCCATCAGGACGGCTTCTTCAACGAGGTCAGTCAATTCGTCGATGATGTACGCGCCCTGAAGCGGGTTCTCGTTCTTCGCCAGGCCCAACTCGCGGTTGATGATGAGCTGGATGGCGATGGCGCGTCGCACGCTTTCCTCGGTCGGGGTCGTGATGGCCTCGTCGTACGCGTTGGTGTGCAACGAATTGCAGTTGTCGTAGATAGCCATCAACGCCTGCAGTGTGGTGCGGATGTCGTTGAACTGGATTTCCTGCGCGTGGAGGCTACGGCCTGAAGTCTGAATGTGGTATTTCAGCTTTTGCGACCGTTCATTGCCGCCATAGCGGTTTTTCATGGCCACAGACCAGATGCGTCGAGCCACACGGCCGATGACCGAGTACTCGGGATCCATCCCATTCGAGAAGAAGAAGGACAGGTTCGGCGCAAAGTCATCGATGTTCATCCCGCGCGCCAGGTAGTACTCCACGAACGTGAAGCCATTCGAGAGCGTGAAGGCCAGCTGGCTGATCGGGTTGGCGCCGGCCTCTGCAATGTGGTATCCGGAAATGGAAACCGAGTAGAAGTTGCGGACACCGTTGTCAATAAAGTACTGCTGCACGTCGCCCATCATGCGAAGGGCGAATTCGGTGGAGAAGATGCACGTGTTCTGCGCCTGGTCTTCTTTCAGGATGTCAGCCTGGACCGTGCCGCGCACCTTCTTGAGCGTGGCTTCCCGGATCGAGCGGTACGTGCCGTCATCCAGAAGCCCCCACTCGACCAGTTGAGCGCCATACGTCCCCAAGAGGCCCAAGCCGGTTCCGTCGTGGGTTTTAGGGAGGCCGGTTTCAGGGCCGGTGGGTCCGGTAGGGGAGTAGACGGGCGCATCGGGGCCAAGCTTGGCCTGGATTTTTGCGTACACATCGTCCCATGAGCCTTCAGAACGGAAGTGTCGCTCGATCTGCTGATCGACGGCCGTATTCAAGAACATGGCCAGCAGCATCGGGGCCGGACCATTGATGGTCATAGAGACGGATGTCGAAGGATCGCAGAGGTCGAAGCCGGAATACAGCTTCTTCATATCGTCCAGCGTGCAGATCGAGACGCCCGCGTTGCCGACCTTGCCGTAGATATCCGGCCGCTCGTGCGGATCGAAGCCGTACAGCGTGACGGAGTCGAAGGCCGTGGACAAGCGCTTGCCCGGCATGCCCTCGGAAACCAGATGGAAGCGGCGGTTCGTCCGCTCAGGGCTCCCTTCACCGGCAAACATGCGAGTCGGATCTTCGCCCGTCCGTTTGAACGGAAAGACGCCTGAGGTGAACGGGAAGAAGCCAGGCAGATTCTCCAGCAGCGCGTACCTGAGGCGCTCACCTGGATCTTCCGTGCGAGGAAGGGCGATCTTCGGGATGTTCAATCCTGACAGCGACTCTGTGTAAAGCGGCACGGTGAATTCGCGGCCGCGGACTGTATACGTGTATTCCTTGGAACGATACTGCTCGGCCAGCGCGTCCCAGCCTTCCAGAATGGCTTTGGAGCGATGATCCAGTCGGTCCCACCAGCGGGCTGCCATTTTCGTCAGGCGATCCTCCAGCAGTTCCCGATCTTCGGGATTCCACTCGGACACCTGGGACAGAGCACCGCGCGCTTCACCCCATTTGCGGGCGAACACGATTTGCTCCTCGGCACGGAACCGGTAGTCCCGGCATGTGTCGGAGATGTCGCCCAGATAGCGCTGGCGCTTGGGCGGAATCAAGGCTTCTGCATCCGATTTGAAGTCTTCGACCGGCTGCGATTCAAACGTTGCCGAGGCGCGATCGAATGCAAATCGTTCATTCAGCTCGCCCAGCATGGCCAAGTACAGATTGGTCACGCCCTGATCGTTGAAGTGCGAGGCCATGGTAGGGAAGACCGGCATCTGATCCGGAGCCGTATCCCAGGCACCTCGGTTGCGCTGCATCGTCTTGCGCACGTCCCGAAGCGCATCTTCGCTACCGCGCTTTTCGAACTTGTTGAGCGCCACGAAATCAGCCGCATCGAGCATGCCGATTTTCTCGAGCTGCGTTGGAGCACCGAATTCCTGCGTCATGACATACAACGTCAGGTCGGTCATGTCCGCGATCTCGGTGTCGCTCTGGCCGATTCCTGCCGTTTCGAGAATGATCAGGTCGAATCCGGCCGCTTTGCACACCGTGATGGCGTCACGGAGCGCCTGACTGGTCGCACGGTTGGCCTGTCGCGTGGCCAGGGAGCGCATGTAGACGCGTTCGCCAGCCGTGTCGTAGATGCTGTTCATCCGGATGCGATCACCCAGCAAAGCGCCACCCGTGGAGCGGCGAGTGGGGTCGACCGAGAGGACCGCGATGTCCAGATCCTGGAAGTCGGTGATGAATCGTCGGACCAGTTCGTCGGTCAGGGTCGACTTGCCCGCACCGCCCGTTCCGGTGATACCGATGGTCGGGATGCTGTAGTCCATCTCCGGGGCACCATCGCCGCCGGCAGACATCGTTTCCACTTGCGAGATCCCGCGTGCAACGATCTGTGCTTTCTCGGCGCCGTCATTCAAGTCAAGCGTGTTGACGTCGAAATCGCATTCGCGCATCATGAGATCAATCATGCCGCGAAGTCCGAGTTCGAGTCCGTCTTCGGGCGAAAAAATGCGCGCTACGCCGTACTCGTGGAGCTCCTGGATTTCCTCGGGGACGATAACGCCGCCACCACCGCCATACACGCGAATATGGCCAGCTCCGCGCTCACGCAGCAAGTCGACCATGTAGCGGAAATACTCGTTGTGACCGCCCTGATATGAGGAGACCGCGATTCCTTGGGCATCTTCATGGATGGCCGTATCGACAATCTCCTTCACGGACCGATTGTGTCCCAGATGGATGACCTCGGCACCGGCCGATTGCAGGACGCGACGCATGATGTTGATGGCTGCATCGTGACCATCGAACAGGGAAGCCGCGGTGACGAATCGAACCGGGTGCACCGGTTCGTGCCACGTTGGCGCTGCGTCAGCGGAAGCGCTTTCGGGAGCGGACGGAGAGGTGGGCTGGGCAGAAGGCGTCTGCATGGAGTCGCGGGGTGAACCAGAGAATGATCCGGGATGGTTGGCCAAACAAGCGCAAGGCTCCGAGAGAGCCGACGAGCGTTTGGCAGATCCTGTAGTTACGCAGGCCGTAGATCGAGGTTTAAGAACCCCGGACGAAAAATAACGGTGTTAACCCCGGTCCGGTCAAGCCGAATGGTCGCGGTGGGCGATTTCAGGGGGTTGGTTCAACTGCCAGAGCGGCCACGTATCCGTCAGAAAGGCCGAAGTGGACGTCCCATTCGTGATCGGTCGGATCCTTTACCCGGGCTGTCGAGGCCGCCAAATCGATGTGAACGCGAACGGATCGAGGCGAACGCCGAAGGCCCGTGCCATTGGCCTTGAGAACGGCTTCCTTCACGGTCCAACAGAGGAACAGCGAGCGATCGGTGTCGAGGTCCAGTTGATGGACGTGCTCGCGCTCTTCGTCAGCCAGGATGTAGTCCAGCAAGCTGGAAGGTTTCTCACGAATGATCTCCAGATCGAACCCGACGTTTCGGTGGCTGGCCACCGCCACGGCCAGGTCTCCGGAGTGGGCAAGGGAGAGGAAGAGGTCCGTTCCCTTGCAGGCCAGTCTTCCCGAAGGGAGGACCGTCAGCGGGACATCGATGGGCGCAAGATCCAGCGCCTCACCAAGCATTGTCCGCAGTGCGATACGGCCTGCCGTAAAACTGCGTCGACGCTGCTCGTTGCTCATTCCGGCTCGACGATTGATTTCCCTGTTGGACAGGATTCGCATCCAGTCACGGGTACTCTCGGCTGAAAACTCCAGCGAGCGGAAAAGAACATCGTCGGGTATGCAGAGGTCGGGCAGCATTATGGGTCAGAGCCGGGAGGAAGCGTGAAATCCCGACCGCAGGAATCTACAAAACGAACAAGGCGCGGGCGATCTCCGATCGCCCGCGCCTCGAAACGCTTGAAAAGCGCGCCAGCCTTACTTGGCAGCAGCGTAGTTCGCGGCGACTGCATTCCAGTCAACCACGTTCCAGAAGGCCGAGACGTAGTCAGGACGGCGGTTCTGGTAATTCAGGTAGTAGGCATGCTCCCAGACGTCCAGGCCGAGAATAGGCGTGTCGCCCTGCATGAACGGGCTATCCTGGTTGGCAGTGGAGTACACCGCGAGCGAGCCATCGCCTTTAACCACGAGCCAGCCCCAACCGGAGCCGAAGCGAGTGCCTGCAGCAGCAGAGAAGGCGCTTTTGAATTCGTCAAACGAACCGAATGCGCTGTCGATGGCTGCACCAAGATCACCGGAAGGTGCGCCGCCGCCATTGGGCGACATCACCGACCAGAACAGACTGTGGTTGGCATGGCCACCGCCGTTGTTGCGGACGCCGCCCTTAACGGATTCCGGGAGGCTGTCGAACCCTCGGAGCAATTCTTCAACGGACTTGCCGGCCAGGTCGTCGTGGCCTTCGATGGCTGCGTTGAGTTTGGCTACGTACCCTGCATGATGCTTCCCGTGATGGATTTCCATCGTGCGGGTGTCGATGTGGGGTTCGAGAGCGTCGTGTGCGTAAGGAAGATCAGGAAGCGTATGAGCCATGAGGTTTCAAACGATACAGTTCAGTGGATGTGAGATCAGAGCGCTGCTCAGGTAAGCCAGGTCGGTAACCTGAGCCCGGTCACCCGATGAGACATTGAGTAACGCCCGGCACGCAGGGGTTACACGTTGGTAAATACATGGTATAGCCGAGAAGACCAGCTGTTTCCCGGAACGGGGTCAGCAGCTAGATCCACGAAAAATGATTGATGCGACGGGCCAATTCCATGTCCAGCTCCGTCACCTTGTTGCCGGCATCGTGCGTGTTGATGGAGACGCGTACCCGATTGTAAACATTGTTCAATTCCGGATGATGATCGAGCGCTTCGGCTTCGAAAGCGATGCGGACCATGAAGCTCATTGCCTCCCGGAACGTCGAAAAGACGAATGTGCGGCTGATGGCGTCATTCTCGAACGTCCAGCCATCCAATGCCTGAAGGCCAGCGTCCACATCTTGTTGCGAAAGGGGTTCTCTGCCGTACGTGCCCATGATTACTGATTGATTAGAGGATCCAGCCGCTGTAGAAAATGAGGTAGATGACTACATAGACAGGAAGAAGGATCGGAATGGAGTACTTCACGATGTACCCCATGAATGACGGCGTTTCGACTCCGTTGGCTTCGGCAATCGCTTTGACCATGAAGTTGGGAGCGTTGCCGATGTAGGACATCGCGCCGAAGAAGACGGCTGCAACAGAAATGGCCTGCAGGAAAATCACCGATTCAGCGCTGTTCGCGAACGCAACCACAGCCTCCGGGCTGTTGACGTCCATGCCGAATTTGCCCATGGCTGCGGCAAGGAAATTCAGATAGGTGGGAGCGTTGTCCAGGATTCCAGAGAGCACACCCGTGCCCCAGTAGAACGTGCCCACGGACAGCGAGTCTGCATTCTGGGAAGCGAAGTTTGAAATGAGCTGCAGGGCGGGCTGCATCGTGGCAAAAATGCCCAGGAACAGCCATCCCACTTCCCGGATGGGCTCGAAGTTGAATTCGTTCTTCTCCATCGACTCCTTGTCTGCCGTCACATAGGCCAGGAAGGCGACGGTGAACATGATGATCTCCCGAATGCCGAACGGCACGTGCCAAAGCTCATTCAGGTCGGGCACCCAATCGAACACGTTCGGATCGATGAATACGGAAACGATGATGATGGCGACCCAGATGAAGCTCTTCACTCCCATCAGCGAGACGGTTTTTTCGCCTGGGATCGGGTCCGGACTCTCATCCTTGTTGCGGGAATCGATGACGTAGAAGATCATCAAGATCAGAGCCGTTGCCGGTAGCCAGATGTACCAGACGTGCGTGAACGTCCAGAAGAAAGGCACGCCTCGCAGGAAGCCAAGGAACAGCGGGGGATCGCCGATCGGAGTCAGCGCACCTCCAACATTGGCCACGAGGAAAATGAAGAAGACGATGTGATAGGCCCGCAGTCTACCCTTGTTCAAGCGCATGTAGGAGCGGATGAACAACATGGCAGATCCGGTGGTCGCGATGAAGTTGGCGATTACCGACGCCAGGAACAGCAGGATGACATTGTTCTTGGGCGTGCCCTTGACGTTCACATTCACGAAGACGCCGGAGGCCGCAATGAACAATGACGCAACGAGCGCAATGAACGAGAGGTATTCAGCAGCCGCATGCTCCATCGGAAGGATGGAGTCCATGACGAAGATGTAGTAGGATGCCACTACCAGGCCCAGGCCGATGGCATATTTGGGGTAGTGATGGTGCCAGTGGTGGGCAAAGAACAGGGGGCCCGTCGCGATCAGAATCAGGATGAGGGCGAACGGGATGACCAGCCACACCGGGGGCAGAGGTCCATGATCGTCGTGTCCGTGGGCGCCTTCGTCGTGAGCACCTGTGTCATGATCGTCTGAGTGATCGTCTGCGTGCTCGCCATCTTGCCCCACCTCGTGCGCATCTTCGAGGTCATTCAGGTGGCCATCATCGATCTGCTCCGCATGTTCTCCTGTATCCTGAGCCAAGACCGACTGAGTGTGCGCGATTCCCGTCAGGAGCAGGACGCTCAGCAGAATTCCCAGCATGCGAAGCACGCGGGAGCCAGCTGGAAGTACGGGAGATGAGCAGGGCATTGCGGGGAGGCGTGGGGAAACCTTGTTCGGAAAAGCCGCTGGTGGACAGCCTGTTGCAGGCAGTCATCCGCCCGCATAATCCGGCGAGCAATCTAGCCATCGACGTAGGGTCAAGCAAGACGACCCGATGGGAGGGAGGGCTTCAATTGCACATGCTGTTGGGTAACCGTAGCGAGCCGCGTGTACTCCATGCGTTCCCACGCTGCGGGATCCCTGAATCCGGGATCGCCCCGACAGTTCAGTCATCCCCGCAAGACCAGGAATCATGTACAACCGCATCATCACATCCCTCACGCTCGTGCGACCGCGATTCGCGGACGCACAGACCCGGTAGGATGGTTCCTGCGCCTCAGTCTTGATGGCGCCCCGATCACCTGCCGGCGCACGCTCTTCTTTTTCAAGCAGGGCAGGTGATTTTGATGCATGTTGTAGGAGACCCCGCATTCGCCGGAACTCCATTTCATCGGACACAGGACGTCATGCACTGGTCGCCTCTCGCCACCCGACCTCTAGATGACGAATACCCAATCAATACTGCCTGAACAGCAATCGCTGTGGAAGGACATCACCGACGCGCTCCGAGGGCGTAGTCGGGACTATACCAGCGGAAGTCTCTGGCGAGCCATCATCGTCCTCTCCGTACCGATGGTACTGGAGATGTTGATGCAGTCCGTCTTCGAGATTGCTGACATCTTCTTCGTTGGACGGCTCGGCTCGGAAGCCGTAGCCGCCGTAGGACTTACCGCTGCTCTTATCATCATTGTGTTTGCCATTGGCCTGGGCCTTTCGATGGCCGCGACGGCCATGGTGGCGCGGCGCATCGGTGAGAAAGATCCGGACGGCGCTGCCCGCTCGGCCTGGCAGGCCATCGTGCTCACGGTCGCGTTTGCCATTCCGGCAGGTGCGCTCGGAGCCTTCTTTGCCCCGGACTTGCTGGGTCTCATGGGCGCCACGGACTCGGTCCGCGAAATCGGATCGGGTTATGCCGCCGTGATGCTGGGCAGCAACCTGGTGATCCTGCTGCTTTTCCTGTTCAACGCCATATTCCGTGGCGCAGGCGATGCCAGCGCGGCCATGAAGGCGTTGTGGCTGGCCAACATCCTGAACATCATCCTGGACCCGATTTTCATCTTCGGATGGGGCCCTGTTCCCGAGATGGGTGTGACGGGTGCGGCCGTCGCGACGGCCATCGGCCGTGGCATCGGTGTTGCCTACCAGGTCTGGCTGCTGGTCAGTGGCGGTTCGCGCGTCAAGCTCGAACGCAGACACTGCAAGATCGACATCTCCGTGCAGCGCACGATGATCAAGATCGCCGGGCCGGGGATGCTTCAGTACCTCGTGGGTACAGCTTCCTGGCTGGCCGTCATGCGATTGATGGCCGGTTTCGGGAGCGACGCGCTTGCCGGGTATACCGTCGCGATCCGCATCATCATTTTTGCGCTGCTCCCGTCATGGGGGATCTCGAACGCCGCCGCCACGCTGGTGGGGCAAAACCTGGGTGCCTCCCAGCCGGATCGGGCCGAGCGCTCGGTCTGGTATTGCACGCTTCTGGACATGGGATTCCTGGCGGCGATGGGGCTGGTCTTCTGGATATGGGCGCCTGTGACGGTGGCCCTGTTCGTCGACGCGCCGGGTGCGCGAGCAGTCGGGGTGGAATCTATGCGGATCCTGACACTGATCTATCCGATCTGGGCGATCGGGATGGTCACCGTGCAGTCCTTCAACGGTGCCGGCGATACCACGACGCCGACCTGGATCCACTTCTTCTGCTTCTGGATTCTTCAGCTGCCGCTGGCTTGGGCGCTGGCTTACCCTCTCGAGTGGGGTACATCCGGCGTGTTCTGGGCTATTGCGCTGGCGCAGGTGATTGCTGCCTTCATTTCAGCTTGGCTCTTCCGGAAAGGGACCTGGAAGACGATCTCCGTCTAGCGGTGCGGCGGCGAGGGCGAACGCCCTCGCCGCCTTAACTCCTCTGAGCGTGGGAAAGGAAGCTCAAGCGACTCCAGAACAACGACTTAAAGGAGTCTGATCTCGTCCGATATGATGATTGGAAGCACCCATTCCAATCATTCTTCCCCCTCAGAACCATGGGACAGCAGCAATTGATGGTCATTGTCATGGCCACTGCAGTGTCCATGGCCGCCGTGGCCATGGGATTGCAGGCATTCCAGGAAGGTCAGCGTAAAGCCAACATTGATGCCATGATGGATGATGCCATCATCATCACAGGCGATATCCAGGCCTGGCGCATTCATCCTGAAGCTCTTGGCGGTGGCATGGGAGTGAGTCTGGATGGATTCAGCCTTTCGTCCATCAAATACGAAACCAACGGCGACAACGAATACATCACGGCCAACGGCACCTTCACAGCCTATGCGGTTGACGGCGTGGTCATTGTGCAAGGCGACAATGAGGAGTACGATGGTCGCGTCATCGTCACCGTCAATGGACAGGGATCGTATTGCATGAATACCCGAATCACGGATACCGCAGACGATTCCCCTGCCTCGGCCAGTGAACACGGAACCTGCAGCGGAATCTGACGCAGAATTTGGGCCGATTGGTTGATCGGAAGGGCGGATCAGGTCGGACGCCGATTCGTTGAGGGTGACATCGTAGTCGAAGTCCCCTTACCATCGCGTCCGTGAACGTCTCGATTCCTGATTCTCTGTTTGCCCGGTTTGATCACGTTTCCAGTGTAACCGGCATCTCCCGGGATCACGCGATCTGGGTGCCGGGACGCATCGAAGTACTCGGCAAACACACGGACTACGCCGGAGGCGAAAGTCTTACCTGCGCGTCGACGCACGGCATCGCGGCACTGGTTGAGTCGCATGGAGGCGCGAGCTTGATCATCGAGGATGTCTCGCGTAATCAACGCGTTGAGCTTCCCTATGCGGCACCCTCGCCGAAAGCATCGTGGACCCGATACCCCGCCGCAGTGCTCCAGCGAGTCATGCGGCACTTCGGCAAGCCGTCGGCCGGAATCCGATTGGCCATCCAGTCTGATCTGCCGAGCGCCTCAGGGATGAGTTCGTCGAGTGCGCTCGTGGCGACGGTTTTACTGGCCGTACTTGGAGAAGGGGAGTACGAGGAGCTGCCGTTCGCCACACGGGCCGATCTGGCCGGATTTGCAGGCGCCATCGAGTCTGGAGCTGACTGGAACGACCTGCCGGGCGATGATGGCGTGGGGACACGCGGCGGATCGCAGGACCATACGGCGATCTTATGCGCGAAAAAGGGCATGCTGAGCTTGTTTGGCTATCACCCGATCACCTGCCACGAGCGAGTAGCACTAAGTGATTCGGTCGGGTTCGTGATTGCGGGAAGCGGTGTGAAAGCGCGCAAAACGGGTGAAGCGAAGGACCTCTACAACAGGGCAAGCAAGCGCGCCCGCGAGGTCGCTCGGCTGTATTCCGAGGATCTGGACGAGCACTATCCGAACATGGGCGCCATGATGGCGGCACCGCATTTTGATCTGGAGAGTCTTCGTTGGGCGATAACCGACGATGACCTGTGGGATCGTTTTCGCCAGTTTGAACGGGAAGTGGATCACGTTCTCCCGACGGCCGTGCGAGCGTTCGCTTCCAGCGATTGGACCGAATTGGGACCGGTGGTCGCCGAATCCCAGCAGATGGCTCAGGACTGGCTTCGAAATCAGATTCCTGAAACAAAGGCCTTGGTCGCTGCAGCGAAGAATGCCGGCGCCATCGCTGCAAGCAGCTTCGGCGCCGGATTCGGAGGAGCTGTCTGGGCCCTCGTCACGCGTGACGCGCAGGATCGATTCAAGCGCGATTGGCAAACAGGATACGCAGCCTCTTATCCGGATCTCGCGCGCGATATGGTGATCCTGGACGATGAACCGGGAATCCCCGCATGGACATCGACACCTGGACTCCTCTCACGGCTAGACAGCCAGGCAGCTAGGCGGTAGAGCGGAAGCGCGCAAAGCGCAGCTCGGTCTTCGGATCAATCGAATCGCAGGCGCGGCCAGATGCGGGCCAGTCCGAATCCACAAGCGATGGCCAGCGTGCCGACGATCAGAGCCGGCGCCATCTTTCCATACAGCGTGTACCCGGTCGCAAACAGGGCCCCGTAGATCAGACCCGCCCCCAGAACCATGCCGAGCACGGCCAGCGGGAAGTCAGACCCATCTTCGCCAGCATCAGCTCCAACAGCCGTGGCTACTTTCGTCCATCCTTTGCCTCCAGGGCGAATCTTCGTGTAGAAAGACTTCAGGGTTTCCTCGTCGGTTGACGGGAATAGGAAGGCGGCGCTGACCCAGGCAATCGTTGTCACAACGACGCCGACAAGCAGCTGCTGCCAGCCTTCGAGTCCCATGCCTCCGGTGAACGTGAAGATCAGGGCGATGGCAAAAGAAACAATCATCGCCGTGAGCTCGGCTTCGGCATTAATGCGCCACCAGAACCAGCGAAGAATGAAGATGAGACCCGTGCCCGCACCGATTTGTAGAATGATGTTGAACACCTGCAGCGCATTCTCCAGGAAGAGCGCGAGGGTACAGGCGATGATCATCAAAACCACCGTGGCGACGCGGCCGGCCCAGACCTGTTCGCCCTCGGTGGCTTGCGGGTTAACAAACCGGTGATAGAGATCATTCACGATGATCGACGATCCCCAGTTCACCTGGGACGACATCGTGGACATGTACGCGGCCGCCAATGAAGTAACCACGAGGCCCAGCAATCCTGCAGGGAGATAGGTCAGCATGGCTGGGTAGGCGAGGTCATTGCGTACGACTTGCTCGGGGACATGCGGGAATCGCTCGGCAATGGACGCCAGGTCCGGAAAGACCACAAGCGAAGCCAGTGCGACCAGAATCCAGGGCCAGGGCCGCAGGGCATAGTGCAGGACATTGAAGAGTAGCGTGGCGCTGGCCGCTTCCCGTTCGTTGCGGGCCGACAGCATACGCTGGGCCAGATAGCCGCCACCGCCTGGCTCGGATCCGGGGTAATAGGCCGCCCACCACTGGACGGCGATCGGAATCAGGAAAACCGGAACGAGTGTCTCCCAGATGTCCTCGGTGAACGACGGCAGCAGGTTCAACGAGCCCTGGACGTTCTCGTGGCTCAGCATCTGTCCCAGACCGCCGACTTCCGGCAGGTTGAGCACGTAGATGGTCGCCCAGATACTGCCGATCATGGCCATCGCGAATTGGATCATGTCCGTCAGGACGACTCCGCGTAGTCCTCCGAGCGCCGAATAGACCATCGTGATCGTGGCCGCGATGACCACGGTTTCCAGAGGACTCCAGCCCATCATCACGCTGCCAATCTTGATGGCGGCCAGCGTCACGGAGGCCATGATGATGATGTTGAACACGATCCCCAGATACACGGCACGGAAGCCACGCAGGAAGGCGGCCACCGGCCCGGAGTAGCGGATTTCGTAAAACTCGACGTCCGTGAGCACTCCCGAGCGACGCCACAGACGTGCATACAGGAAGACGGTCAGCATCCCGGTCAGCAAGAAGGCCCACCAGGTCCAGTTTCCATCCACGCCGCCGCCGCGCACGATGTCCGTGACCAGGTTTGGCGTGTCGGTCGAGAAGGTGGTCGCCACCATCGAAATCCCCAGAAACCACCAGGGCATGGATTGGCCGGCCAGGAAGAAGGAGCGGAAACTGGTGCCGGAACGACGGGAAACGGACAGCCCGATAATCAGGGAAACGGCAAAGAAGCCGCCCATGATGAGCCAGTCGAGAGTGGAGAGCTGCATGGGTGCGGGTTGGGTTGAAGGCGGCGGCAATGTAGGCATTGAGAACAACAAGGCGTCCCCCTAACTTGCGCACGCCCCAACCACGACCACAGCATCGGAGATCATGAAACGACGCAACTTCCTTCGCGCAGGCGCCCTGGCAGGCGTTGGTGCCACCGTCGGCAAAGGAGAGGCCCTCGCCAAGAATGTCGAGTCCAAAGCCGCGGCCATTTTGACCGGCAAGGACGATCAGACCGCGCGGATCGGCTTCATCGGTGTGGGTCTTCGGGGGCGCAATCACCTGAACATCATCCTGCGTCGCGATGACTGCCAGGTCACGGCAATCTGTGACATCGACCCGGATGCCTTGGCGCAGTCCCAGAAGATGATCAGCGATTTCGGGAAGCCGGCTGCCGCAGAGTACACTGGCAGCGAGACCGCCTATCAGCAAATGCTCGAGCGGGATGACATCGACGGCGTGTTCATTTCGACGCCGTGGCTGTGGCACACGCGCATGGCCGTGGACACGATGAAGGCGGGCAAATACGCGGGCGTGGAAGTATCGGCGGCCAATACGATCGAAGAGTGCTGGGATCTGGTGAACACGTATGAGGAGACCGGCAAGCCGTGCATGATCCTGGAGAACGTGAACTATCGGCGGGACGTGATGGCCATCCTGAACATGGTCCGCGAAGGCCTGTTCGGCGAGATGATCCATCTCGAATGTGGTTATCAGCATGATCTCCGCGCCGTCAAGTTCAACAACGGAAAGCAGCCATACGGCGGGGGCGTTGAGTTTGGAGAGAATGCGTTCTCCGAGGCCAAATGGCGCACCCACCACTCTGTCCATCGCAACGGCGATCTGTATCCGACGCACGGAATTGGTCCCGTCGCCGTCTACACGGACATCAACCGGGGTAATCGCTTTGTGTCGCTGACATCAACTGCTTCCAAAGCGCGGGGACTGCACAACTACATCGTGGATCAGGCCGGCGAAGATCATCCGAACGCGGACGTCGAATTCAAGCTCGGCGATGTGATCACAACCGTCATTCGAACCCAGAACGGGGAGTCCATCATTGTCAGCCACGATACGAATCTCCCTCGCCCGTATTCGCTCGGATTCAGGGTGCAAGGGGAGAAGGGCATCTGGATGGATGTCAACCGGTCGCTGATGATTCAAGGGGTGACTCCCGATCACCAGTGGACACCGGCAGCGGAGTTTCTCGAGCAGTTTGATCACCCGCTTTGGAAGAAATACGCCGAAAGGGCAACGGGATCGGGACACGGCGGCATGGACTTCTTCGTGGACCACGCATTCGTCGAGTCGATCAAACGAGGAGTGGATACGCCACTGGATGCCTACGACGCGGCAGCCTGGAGCGCCATCACTCCGCTGTCCGAAGCCTCAATCGCCGCAGGAAGCGCTCCACAAGCCTTCCCGGATTTCACGCGCGGCCAGTGGATGAAACGCAAACCGGTATTTGCGCTTGGCGACGACTATTGATCGGACCCACATTTCGGCCGACCTGGATCGGATTCTGAATCAGCCGGGTGCTGTGTTGCTGGATGGAGCCGGGGGGCGACCAGGATCGCGATCACTGCTGTTTCACGATCCCATTCGGATCCTGCAAGCGAGAACGGCCGGCGAGCTGGCATCGGTCCTCGAACTCGTCGAAAAAGCGACTGCCGACCGTCTGCATGTAGCGGGTTTCCTGTCTTATGAAGCAGGCCACGCCTTCTGGGAAGAGCGTTTTCCGGAATTGCGTACCGATCAGGCACTTCCCGCCGGGGTGCCGTTGGCTTGGTTCGGGGTATACGCGGACATGATGCCCGTTCCCAGTGATGCGTTGGCACAGTGGGCGTCGTCTGGGGCGGCTTCGACAATTCCAGATATCGGTCCAAGTGAATCGCCGGATGCATTCAAACAACGGGTCGTGGACATCCGGGACCTGATCCACGAAGGCGATGTCTACCAGGTCAATCATACCACCCGATTCACCGCGCCGTTTTCTGGTGATCCCATCGCTTTGTACCGAGCGGTTCGGGCGCGGCAGCCTGTTGGATATGGCGGGATCCTTCGAACGGGATCAGCGACCGTGCTCTCGTTTTCTCCTGAGCTGTTCTTCGAACAATCGGGGCGGGTGATTGAGGCCGAGCCGATGAAGGGAACGGCGCCCAGGGGCGGTACGCCCGAACAGGACCAACACCTGCAGTCTTGGCTGCAGACGGATGAAAAGAATCGGGCGGAAAATCTGATGATTGTTGATCTGCTGCGGAATGATCTTTCGATGATCAGTGAACCGGGCAGTGTGGTTGTGCCCGAGCAGTTTTGCGTGCAGCAGCTGCCCAGCGTTCATCAAATGACGTCGCGCGTTCGGGCCGAGTTGCAGCCTGGAACTGGATTTCCGGCCATCATTCGTGCTCTTTTTCCGTGTGGCTCGATCACGGGTGCTCCGAAAGTCAGAGCGATGCGCCGGATTGCCGAGCTGGAATCCGGGCCACGCGGTGTGTATTGCGGAGCGATTGGATATGTGACCGGAGTCGGCGCCGAGCGTCGGTCCGTGTTTTCGGTGGCCATCCGGACGGCTGTGCTCGACGGCACGGACCTGACGCTCGGCGCCGGTGGCGGTATTGTCTGGGATTCCGATCCGGATGAGGAATACCGTGAAATGCTGCTCAAAACGCGCTTTTTCTCCTCCCAACCCACCACAGACCGTCTCCAGCTGATCGAAACGATGCGCGCCACGCCGGACGGCCAGATTTCCTGGCTCTCCTGGCACATGGATCGGATGCATGGCTCGGCGACCGAATTGGGATTTGTCTTCGATCGCGTGACCATCGAGCAGTCCGTCAACGAGAAGCTGGTGGAAGCAGCGGCAGAAGGGATGCCAGCGGCCGATTCGGGGTCAGCGGATCCTTCTGAAACGGGCACGGACGGAGGCTTTCGTGTGCGGTTGTTGCTGGATCAGGAAGGCAATCATTCGATTGAGCTGGCGCCGCTCCAGGATCCAGGCAAAGGACCGCTTCCAGTTTGCATGACCGACGTCCGTATTGCTTCGACACATCCGAGATATCGGCACAAAACCACCGATCGCGGACCGTACGATGAGGCCAGATCTCAGGCTCAAGAAGCCGGCTGCTACGACGGGCTGCTCATCAACGAGCGGGGAGAGGTCACGGAAGGCGCAATCACCAACATCTTTGTGCGCAAAGGCGCGGATTGGTTCACGCCGCCACTTCCCAGCGGACTATTGGCCGGTGTTGGCCGACGCGTCTTCTTGCTCGAGCATGCAGCGAAAGAACGCGTGCTCACACCGCGAGACATTCGAGAGGCAGACGAGATCAGAATCACCAATGCCGTCATCGGGGAGCGTGTGGCCGTTCTTCAAGAGCGCGACTAGCCGACGAACACGTGTTCAGCCACGACCCCGGAAGTCGTCCATGGTCCTGGTCACACCAAAGAAGTCGGCAACCCAGTCGTACAGATCTACGGGGAGGAGGCGAACCAGGAATGTGGTATACACGAAACGCGGCATGATGAGCCTTCGTTTGCGTTTCTGGATGGCCTTGAAGCTCTTTGCGGCCACTTTTTCCGGGTCGAGAATGGGCAGCAGCCAAGAAAAACGCGTCTTCACGCCGTCGAACATTCCGGTATTGATGTAGAACGGGGCGATGAGCGTCGTGTGGATGGGATGGCCCAGACGCTTCATTTCGACGCGGAGCGCATCGTCGAACCCGACGGCGGCAAACTTTGAAGCGCCGTACGCAGCCATGCGAGCAGTAGCCGCAAACCCACCCGCCGAGGCCACGGTCACGATGTGTCCCGATTCCTTCGCGATCATCGCAGGAAGCACGGCCTGCGTGGTGTACAGATGCGACTCCACGTTGATGGCGAACGTGCGCCGAACGTCTGCTTGGGTGTGCTCCTGCAACCATTTTCCGGCTACGATCCCCGCATTGTTCACCAGGATGTCCACGGTGCCGTGCTCGTCGATCACCTGCGCAAACACGTGGTCAATGTCATCAGGATCGGCCAGGTCGATGCGTGTCGGGATGAACCGATCGCCGAAAGCGTCCGAGGCGGCGGCAAGGCCGGATTCATCAATATCCATACCCACCACGCAGTCGCCATTCCGAATGAAATGACCAGCCAGCAGCCGGCCAATGCCGCTGGCGGCTCCGGTAATCACGATGAGTCGATTCTGTTGATCTGGCATTCGAACGGGGCCTAAAGGATGGATTGCAGGGCAAGATAACGATGGGGCCTGCTCGGGGGCAGAATCAGACCCCAAATGCACGTCCGGATCGCAGCAGGAGGGACCTTCTTTCCGTCGAGGGATTCCCCTACAGGTCTCCCTGACAGGGACGCTAAATTCGTGACCGCATCACTGATCCATCACCACACCCCTGTTCGTCATGGACGATCGCTACCCGGCCCCCGCAGATTTCGCCGCAAACGCACTTATTGGTTCACGTGCGGCCTACGATGAGATGTACCGCCGGTCCATTGAAGACCCCGACGCTTTTTGGCGTGAAATGGGGCAACGCATTGATTGGTTCACCCCCTACACGAAGGTCAAGAACACCTCTTGGGGTCGCGACAATGTGAGCATCAAATGGTACGAGGATGGTACCACGAATGCTGCTTACAACGCGCTCGATCGGCACCTTGCAACTCGAGGTGATCAAACAGCGCTGATCTTCGAGCCTGACGATCCGCAGGAGGAAGCCCAGCACATCACGTACCGTCAACTCCATGAGCGGGTCAGTCGTCTGGCGAATGTGCTCAAGGCCAACGGCGTGAAGAAGGGCGATCGGGTCACGATCTACCTGCCGATGATTCCGGAGGCTGCCTACTCCATGCTGGCCTGCGCACGCATTGGAGCCATTCATTCGGTCGTTTTCGGGGGATTCAGCCCCGACTCATTGGCCAGTCGCATCCTGGACTTCGAATCGACTGTCCTGATTACCGCCGATGAGTCCAAGCGAGGCGGTAAGTTCGTCCCGCTGAAAGTGAATGCCGACAAGGCACTCGAGCAGTGCCCGGATGTCACGTGCACGTTGGTGGCCCGTCGTAGTGGACGCGATGTGCCCATGGCCGACGGTCGCGATATCTGGATGGATGACGCGATGGCTGCAGCGTCCGCCGATTGCCCGGTGGAAGAACTGAACGCGGAAGATCCACTCTTCATTCTGTACACCAGCGGCTCCACCGGAAAACCGAAGGGATTGCTGCACACCACAGGCGGATACCAGGTCTGGGCGTCCATGACCCACCAGTACGTATTCGATTATCAGGATGGCGACGTGTTCTGGTGTACGGCCGATGTCGGCTGGATTACCGGACACAGCTACATTGTTTACGGACCCCTGATCAACGGCGCTACGCAGGTCTTCTTTGAAGGCGTGCCGACCTATCCGGATGCCTCCCGCTTCTGGCAGGTCGTGGACAAGCACCAGGTCAATCAGTTCTACACGGCTCCAACCGCCATCCGCGCCCTTATGCAAAAAGGCGACGACTTCGTGAAGAGCTCGTCGCGTTCTTCCCTGAAGCTGCTCGGAACGGTCGGCGAACCGATCAACCCCGAAGCGTGGCGCTGGTATCACGAAGTCATCGGTGAAGGTCGTTGCCCGATTGTTGACACCTGGTGGCAAACGGAAACAGGTGGCATCATGATCACCCCGATTCCAGGTGCCATCGCTACCAAGCCCGGATCTGCAACCGTACCGTTCTTCGGCATTCAACCCGCCATTCTGACCAATGAAGGCGCTGAGCTCGATGGAGCCGTAGAAGGCGTGATGGTCATCAAGGACTCCTGGCCTGGGCAGGCCCGAACGATCTACGGGGATCACGATCGCTTTTTCCAGACCTATCTCTCGACGTTCGACAACCTGTATTTCACGGGTGATGGCGCTCGTCGTGACGAGGACGGGTACTACTGGATCACGGGTCGCGTCGATGACGTGATCAACGTGTCCGGTCACCGCATGGGAACGGCTGAAGTGGAGAGTGCCCTCGTGGCCCACGAAACAGTCGCTGAATCGGCTGTCGTGGGATTCCCGCACGACGTGAAGGGACAGGGCATCTACTGCTATGTCACACTCAACGCTGGTATCGATGCCACGAACGAACTCCGAGCCGAGCTGGTGAAACACGTTCGCGCGACTATTGGACCGATTGCCAAGCCGGACTTCATTCAGTTCACACCGGGACTGCCGAAAACCCGTTCCGGCAAGATCATGCGCCGCATCCTGCGCAAGATCGCGGCGAACGATTACGGCAGCTTGGGCGATACGTCCACATTGGCCGATGCGTCGGTCGTGGACGAGCTGATCGAGAACCGCCAGAACCGCTGATACCAGCGAAACGGCTCTGAATGACACGGGTCGGGTCGCGCAGGGACTGCGCGCCCCGACTTCGTTAAAGGGCACTCATCCTCTTGGGGTGATCTTCACCCTTCCGTGGAAGCGCTTTTGCTATTTTTGGGACTTCATTTTTCGAAGGCCACCCAACCGCCCCCATGAGTGCCGATTTCTCGCTAGAGTATCTCGGAATCGAGAACCGGAATATTTCCCGCAACCTGTCCCGCGCCAAGCTTTACCAGGAAGCCATTCTTCATGAAGATGGAGCTGCGATCTCCAACGTCGGGGGCTTGATGCTCCGCAGTGGAGAAAAGACGGGAAGAAGCCCGAAGGACAAGCGTGTCGTTGAAGTGGAGGGCCTCACGGAAGATGTCTGGTGGGGAAAGGTCAACAAGCGCTTCGATCCAAAGAACTACGAGATCAATCGCGAGCGTGCCATCGACTACTTCAACGCTGTTCAGCGCTTGTATGTGTTTGATGGGTTTGCAGGCTGGGCGCCGGAGTACCGAATCAAGGTGCGTGTCATCTGCACGCGGCCCTATCACGCCCTGTTCATGCAGAACATGCTGATCCGTCCGACGGACCAGGAGCTGGGGGACTTCGGGAAACCGGATTTCACCATCATGAACGCTGGAAAATTCCCGGCCAATCGGCACACGGAGCAGATGTCGTCCAAGACATCAATCGCGCTCAATTTCGAGGCGAACGAACTGTGTATTCTCGGTACCGAGTACGCGGGCGAAATGAAAAAGGGTGTCTTCTCGGTCATGCACTACCTCATGCCGAAGCAGGGCGTTCTATCCATGCATTGCTCGGCCAATGAAGGCGATGACGGAGATGTCTCCTTGTTCTTCGGTCTGTCAGGCACGGGTAAAACGACGCTGTCGGCTGACCCGCATCGTCACCTCATTGGGGATGATGAGCACTGCTGGTCCGACAACGGTGTCTTCAACATCGAAGGCGGCTGCTATGCCAAGGCGATCGGCCTTTCTGCGGAAAGCGAGCCGGAAATCTTCAATGCGATTCGTTTCGGATCCGTCCTCGAAAACGTGGTCTACGATCCCAAGACCCACGTCGTTGATTTCGATGACACCAGCATCACGCAGAACACGCGTGTCGCTTACCCGATCGACTTCATCGACAACGCCAAGATTCCGTGCGTCGGTGGTCATCCGAAGAACATCATCTTCCTGACCTACGATGCATTCGGCGTGCTGCCTCCGATCTCGAAGCTGACGTCCGACCAGGCGATGTACCACTTCATTTCGGGGTACACGGCCAAGGTTGCCGGTACGGAAATGGGCGTGGATGAGCCGCAGGCAACGTTTTCCGCCTGCTTCGGAGATGCATTCCTCGTCCTGCATCCGGCTCGGTACGCCGAAATGCTGGCGGAAAAGATGCAGCAGCACGGCGCGAAGGCATGGTTGATCAACACCGGGATGACCGGAGGCGCCTACGGGACGGGTAAGCGCATGAGCCTGAAGCACACGCGCGCCATCATCGATGCCATCCACAACGGCGATTTGGATGATGTAGCCACGTCCGAAGACCCGGTATTCGGGGTAGCCATTCCGAATGCTGTCCCCGGCGTGCCTTCTGACGTGCTCATTCCTCGGGATACCTGGTCAGATCAGGCAGCCTTCGACGCCATGGCAAAGAAGCTGGCCGGACTTTTCCAGGACAACTTCGAGCAGTATCGGGAAGGCTCCTCGGATGCCATTGCTGGTGCTGGCCCCCGCATCTAGGACGGGGATCAACCTTCCAGGGCCCAGGAAAGAGCGCCGTTCACAGGAGGATTGGTGAGGCGAAAGACCTGCGTTTCCGACACGCGTTCGTGGATCGCGGCTTTGAGCGCCTGTACGTAACTGGCCCGGTTGGTCAAGCCTCCCCAAACAGCGATTCGGCGCTGCTTGTGCGCCAGGTTTTCCGACAGCCGCGCGACCTGAATCGCCAGGGATGTACACTGGCGATGAATCAGAGTGCTGGCAACCTCGTCATCCTCATCGAACAGATCCAGAATGGCTGGAGCGAGGGCGGCCGCATTGAATCCTGGTCGGTAATACGTATCCAGGACGTCGGCAATCGAAGGCCGATGGATGCCCATCTGGGCAGCAATCACTCGGGAAAAACTACCCAGGGTCTGTCCTTCCAGTTCTGAAAGGACATGCTTGATGGCCGCCCTGCCCAGTTCGCTGCCACTTCCGGGATCTTCCAGTCCAGGTCCCCATCCTCCTGCGCGGACCAGCTTGCCTTCTGCGTCCAGACCGTAGCAACCGGAGCCCGTTCCTGCGATGACCAAGATGCCTTCGTCTTCGCCGAAAGCTGCTCGCAGCGCGATGCGTGCATCCGAAGTGACGATAATCTGCTCTGGCGCGAGGTCGAGCGCTGATGCAAGCGCCTGCTGACAGTCTGAAGCAATCGAATCCGTCCCGGCACCAGCAGCACCCACGCAGAGTTGAACGTCGTCATGCAGATCCACATCGCCCAGGACCGCTCCGATATCCTCCGCAATGCGCTGTGCAAACGCCGCAGGCGAGGACTTGCGAAGATTGACGCTGGGTGCCTGCTGAATCGTCGTGTGCTCCCCATCACTCCAGGCCAACGACAGCCGCGTACCACCGGCATCGATGCCGATGGCTTTGCAGGTGCTGCGCGCGACGGGAGAAGAAGCTGAGGACATGGGTCTCGATTCGGGTGGCAAGCGATCAGATCAGCGTCGGGGGATGAACGTCGTTGATTCATCAGATGCTCCCCGTCTGAATTCATTCAGCGCCGGGGGACGATCGCCTGTCAGGAAGGTGCCCAGGAATCGATTGAAGTCGACAAACGGTCGACGATAGAACAATGCGCCGTCTCGCAACGACAGCGCTCCTTCCCAAGCGGACGTGATACGCAGTGAATCCTGAGATGGTGGCGAACCCCAGACCAGAGACTGGGGGTGCCCCGGTGCCCGGATCTGTACGGGTTGGTACTTGTCGACAAAACGCTCTTCGGTTCGACCTCCGTCCGCCGCGCCCGTTGTAGCGCCTGGAAAGGATACACGTCGTTCCTGGACGGTCTCCCACCTCCACGAGCTCATGTCAGGCCCGTACAGACGGGTCAAATTCTCGATGGTCTGTTGAAGGGCCGTTTGATGATCAGCATCGCTCGAATCCGAAGGGGCTAGCAGCGTTGTGAGCGATTCCAGAATCGATGCGCCCGGCTCGGCCGCGCCGTATTCCAGATTCCAATTGGTCAGATAGCGCACCGCTTCCCGTTCCTGCCTGCTGGCAAGTATTGAGTCGGGGAGGTGCTGGACAAGCGCATCGAGCCGCTCGCTGGCTGCGCGGGAAAGCGTGGACCCCATCCATGCACCCAATGCTGGGGCACTGCTCATTCCTTCAACCGTTGCCGAGGGATTCATGGCCGCCGGCGCCGAGGTAACGAACAGGATATTCGACTGAGGCTGGACTGTGGTGGATGGACTTCCGCTGGTCGTGAAGCCCACGCCACCCCAATGGATACCGTCTGGCGCAAGAAGGGTGGTTCGGGGCGTTGCCCCCGAAAAACTCGATACCCAGGTGGAAGCGTCGGTTTGGGTGGATTGCCCGGACCATGTCAGCACGCGTACGGCTCGCGATTCGCCGGCGCGAGGTGGGGGCTCAAGGATCAATCGATCGCCCAGCCGATGGGCGGCTTCGATGATTTCCGTTCCGCGAAGATTGATGCGGTGATGGGTGGTTTCAACATCATCGCCGTCGACCGTGATCACTTCCGAGGTCCGATCTGACCGCGCCAGAATGCCCCAGGCATCGACATCGGTGCGCCCCAAGGGAGCGACCACGGTGCCAGGCATCATCAGGCCGGTGAATCTGCCGACTCCGAAGTTCATTTCCGATTCGGAGAAGAGCGGCACCCCTGTGGTCCCGGTGGCCAGTCGGGCCGAGAGATACGGCGAAGTGACATGATTGACGCCGGCAACCCAGTTGACAGCAGATCCATGGAAGCCAAGCAGCTGTTGAAGTTGCCGGTCGGCACGGCTCCAGTCTTCAGGCAAGATGGCCTCTTCTGACGGAAGGGGAGCTGACGATATCCAGGCGAACAACCGCTCGACCGCGAGCGAATGCCAAGGCTCCCATGATTCAGACTCGATGCCCAAAATGAGGAAGGGCGCCGCCCGATTCACATCCCTTGCCAACAGCGCCAGATCCACGCCGGCAGCGTAGGCAGAGACGGCATTGCGTGTGTCGGTATCGAGGGCATCCCACGCCTCTCGGGCGTCTCCGGGAATGTCGAGCCTCCGGATCAACTTGTCGGCTTCAAGAGCGTCGGGTCCGAACCACTCCGATAGTTGTCCCAGCGCCGCTTGTCTCCACAAGGCCATTTGCCAGGACCGACTGCGAGCATGTCCGTAGCCAAGCATCAGCAGGCCATCATTCAAGGAGCCTGCTTGAACGGTCGTGCCACCCGATTCTGACCAGGAGACGGTCCCTTCGTTCGAGATCCGGTCCGACACCAAACGAGAGGGAGCATCGGGACCTGCCGAGAAGGCCAGATACATGATGAGTGCAATGCTGACCAGAAGTCCGCAAAGAACGATCAACAATGTCCATCCGAACCTTTTCGGCATCGTGCCCTCAGCGATTCTTGCGGCTATCGAGCCAGTTCGCAAACGCGTCGCAACTCATGGCATTCAGGCATTCCGCTGATGCAAGCCCGCCTTTCCTTGCCGCCACTGTACCCCATTTCATCAGATCCAGTTGCTCGATGGAATGGGCATCGGGATTGATGGATACCAGAACTCCCAGTTCGCGGGCCAACTCGATCCAACGCCAATCCAGGTCCAAGCGATACGGATTGGCGTTCAGCTCTACGGCGACATTGTACGAAGCGCAGGCCTCGAGGATGGCACGATGATCGACGGGGTAACCGTTTCGCTTGAGGATCAGTCGTCCGGTCGGATGACCCAGAATGCTGGTAGCCGGGTGGGAGATGGCCTTGATGATCCGATCCGTCGCTTCGGCTTCCGTCATATTGAATCCGACGTGCACGCTGGCCACAAGGAAATCGAACGTAGCCAGGACGTCGTCCGGATAGTCCAATGACCCGTCCTGCAGGATGTCGCTTTCCACTCCGGAAAACACCCGGAACGCAGGACCGCCGTCCGACGCGAACTCGGCATTCAGAGCCCGGATTTCCTGTTGTTGCCGGGCAACTTCTTCAGCACTCATCCCGCTGGCGACTTTCAGGGACTGGCTGTGGTCGCAGATCCCGAAGTACTCGAACCCTCGGGCGCGAACCGCCTCGCTCATTTCTCGGAGGGTGTGGGCGCCGTCAGAATAAGTGGAGTGGTTGTGCAGGACGCCTTTCAGATCCGCATCCGTGATCAGATTCCAGCTCGACAATTCGCCGAGACGCGAGGCGGCGTCTGGAAGATCGCGAAGTTCCGGGGCCACCCAGGGCAGTCCCATCGATTCGAACAGCGCCGATTCGGTCGGCGAGGAAGCCGCTTGATCGCTCTGAGCCGGCAATCCTTCCACAAACGAAGACGGGCCCGTGGTGATCAGGATCGCCGAGCCTACACGATCTGGGGCACAGACCAGAATGCGCACGGCCAACCCGTCGGGAAACGCGCCCGTCCAAGCGCGCCCCAGCGGATCGTCGGACACCTCCAAATCAACGCCTTCGATCAGGGGGTGTTGGTCATTTTCGCTGGCCGCGACGAGCACAATTTCGCCCGTCTCATTCATGCCCCGGGCAACTTCTCCCGTGATTTCAATCGGATTGAATCCTTGACTCTGCAGTTGTGCTGCCACTCGCTCTGCCTCGAGCCGGGCATCAGCCCCACGACGGCGACCTTCAAAGGAGCGCAGCAGGGCGACGTTCTCGATAATGGAAGACTGGCTCTTCTCACCGAACCCATCCAGTTCGGCGATCCGACCCGTGCGGGCGGCCGTTTCGAGGTCATCCAGTGATTGGATATTGAGCGTTTGCCACAACACGCGGGCCTTCTTGGCTCCGAGTCCTTTCACACTGAGGACATCCAGCAAGCCGGGTGGGAGGGCGCCAAGCAGATCGTCGCGGACTTCGAATGAGCCATACGTCAGAATCTCCCGGATCTGGCTCTCGAGGCCCTTTCCGATGCCTTTGATGGAGGTCAACTCGTCACGCTCTATCAGGTCAGTCACCGGTTCCTCGAGCCGCTCGATGGTCCTCGCCGCCGACGCGAAAGCTCGGGATCGAAACGGGTTGCCACCCGTGAGTTCGATCAAGGCGGAGGTTTCCTTCAGTGGTTTGGCGATGGCTTTGTTCGTCATTTCACAGGTTCGTCATTTCTCAGGTGGCCGTGTCCGGCGTCTCGAATCTTCAGGTTTGATCGTCAGGAGAATGACGATCAGCTCTTCCGTTGGATGCGTCCCGGAATCTAATGAACAGGAGATGTCGACCGGTCATAAAGATTGACCGAATCCCGGGGGATCAATCCTGTCAAAGCTCCCGTAAGGAACGCCTTGAAATTGCCCAAACCAGCTCCAGAAGCATGATCAACCAACGGCGAACCTTGTTGTCGAAACGACTGACTTCACCTCGTGGCCTGATTCTCGGATTGCTCGCAGCCATTCTGGTCATCACGGGATTGCGTGTCGAGAGCATGCTAAGTGACCGCGAAACGGCTACCGCTTTGCAGCGGATCGAAGACGTTTTCATGTTGATCGATCGACGCTATGTCGAGGAGACAGATCCCAACGAGATCGCGCAATATGCGATTGACGGCATGCTGGGCGAACTCGATCCCCACAGTGTGTTCTTCGACGCAGAGACGCTCAAGGGTGAGAATGAATCGTTCGATGCGTCCTTTGAGGGAATTGGCATTTCCTTCGAGCTGCTTCCAGGCGAAGCTGGCTCAGACACGCTCGCTGTACTGAGCGTGATTCCCGGAGGTCCGAGCGAGGAAGTTGGACTCCAGTCCGGAGACCGGATCCTGGTTGTTGATGGCAAATCCACCATCGGTTTCGACGAAGAGGACGTCCGGCGCCACCTGAAAGGACCTCGTGGTTCCGAGGTTGCCATCTCCGTCCAGCGTCCGGGCGTGGATGCGATGCTGGAGTTCGACATCGTTAGAGACAAGATTCCGCTCTACACCCTGGATGCGGCCTACATGATGGAGGACAACACCGGATACATCCGTCTGAATCGCTTTGCCAGGACGACGTACAACGAATTCATGGCGAGCTTGCGCACCCTCAAGGCGCAGGGCATGGAGCGCCTGGTGCTTGATCTGCGGGGCAATCGCGGTGGCTATATGCAGATGGCCGTTCGCATCGCAGGCGAATTCCTGAATGAAGGCGAACTGGTCGTCTCTCAGGATGGGCATACGGAAGACAGCAAGGAAACCTTCTACGCGACGGGCAATGGTCTGTGGGAAGAAGGCCCGGTCATGGTGCTCGTTGACGGAGCGTCGGCATCTGCGAGTGAAATCGTCGCCGGAGCCTTGCAGGATCACGACCGAGGCCTGGTCGTGGGCCAACGCACTTTTGGAAAAGGACTGGTCCAGAAGCAGTACGTGCTTCGGGACGGAAGTGCGCTGCGGCTGACCGTGGCCCGTTACTTCACGCCATCTGGTCGTCTCATCCAGACAGACTATGAGAGCGGCGATCGCGTGGACTACTACGCCAGCAAGGCTGCGCTGAAGAAAACGGATGGCACGCAAACGGCTCGAGAGTTGCTCTCCGATGTGCCGGACTCCTTGCGATTCGAAACGGCTTCCGGCAGGGTGGTCATCGCAGGTGGCGGCATCATCCCTGACTACATCGTGCCCGCTGACAGCTTGTCTCCTTTGATGCGGACCGTGCTTGGCCGGAATCTGGAGAATCAGTTCATCCGCTCGTGGGTCGATCTGTATGGTGCTTCGATCAAAGAGCGCTGGGGTGAAAATCAGGATGCGTTCATCAATGGCTACCAAGTGGAAGGCGCCATGCTGGATGCGTTCCGCTCATTTGCCGCTGACAAGAATGTTCTTATCGGCAGTGGTTTGACTGTCGACGACCCTTCAGAATCATTCTCGGATGAGGATCTTGCCGCCGATCGCGAAATGCTGTCTACGCTTCTGAAAGGCCGTCTGGCGACCCGTTTGTACGATCGGAGCGCTTGGTATCCTGTTTGGCGGCACGTCGATCATTCCCTGGTCGAATCGCAAAAGTTGTGGTCCTCGGCGGGAGAATTGGCAGACCTCTACTCAGCTGCCGGCTCTCGCTAACGAAGGATGGCAACTTGTCCCGATCGGTTGTGTCTTGAGTTTGGACGCGGCTCTTGCGGGAGATTCCCGATCTACCATGTAGGTCGTCTGGTCATTCGCATTGACAAACGTTGACGGATTGGATATTATTCGGCCTGCTTTGCGGCCGGTCATCTTTTCCTACCAACGGATGAGCGGCCGTTTGACTGATTGGGAATTTGATTCGTCCTTTTGACGGGCTCCCACCAGCATATCAATTCCATCGACAAACAACTGTTCTGAATAGGAGGGATGACTTCCATGACGCTTTACAACCTGCTTCTGATGTTGCCGCAAGAAGCGGCCGGCGACGAAGGTCTTGTCAACGTTCTCGTCCAGCGCTTCAATGAGGGTGGCGACTTCATGTGGCCGGTGCTCATTTCGCTCATCATTGGTCTGGCCATTGCTTTTGAGCGCATCATTACGCTCAACCGCGCAGACATCAACACCCGTAAGTTCATCGTTCAGGTGAAAGGCTCCCTCGAGGAAGGTGGTGTTGCCGCTGCTGAGGAAGTCTGCGCCAACACGCGTGGTCCTGTTGCTTCCGTCTTTCAGGCTGGTCTTCTTCGTCACGACGAAGGAATCGAGGCTGTCGAAAAGGCTGTTGTCTCCTACGGCTCCATTGAAATGAGCTTCCTCGAGCGCGGTCTCGTATGGCTTTCCCTCTTCATCTCCCTGGCACCGATGTTCGGCTTCCTCGGAACGGTTGTAGGGATGGTCGAGGCCTTTGACGCCATCGAGTCCGCCGGTGATATCTCCCCGTCTCTCGTTGCCGGTGGTATCAAGGTTGCTCTCCTTACCACGGTTTTCGGTCTGATCACGGCCATCATCCTGCAGTTCTTCTACAACTACATCACATCCAAGATTGACCGGATCGTGATCGACATGGAAGAAGCATCGATAGAACTGATCGACTCGCTCGTACTGCTGAATGCCGGATCGAGCAACTAAGCTCCGACCGTCTGATTGACCTTTTGTTGGCCGGCCGCACGCGGCCGGCCAACAAACCAACCAATTGCTGAATAGAAATGGCTGGACTCGTACCCTATCTCGTTTGGGCCGTAATCATTGTCTCAGGACTGAGCCTGCTTGCCATCGGTCTGTTCGGAATCCGCTCCCTCGTGCAGGGAAAAGTGAATCCGCTGACCATCGTGCTGACCATGATCCCGATCGCACTCCTTGGCGTGCTTGGGCTCGTCATGGGCGACTGGGCACACGCCGCAGTGCTTGCCTTCCTGATTTCCCTGGCAATGACCTCCGCGGTTCTGTTGCTCTCCGGACTGAAAGGTCTCATCGGATTCTAGCCTCAGGCTGAATCTGATCAGACCATCACTCTTCATTCCAGAAGACATCCCATAGAGGGAAACGACTATGTCTTTGTTGAAAAAGAAAAAGCGCAGAGAAGCGGAAATCCCGACTTCGTCGATGGCCGACATCGCCTTCCTGCTGCTGATTTTCTTCCTCGTTACCACGACGATTGACGTCGATACCGGTATCGGTATGGTGCTTCCTCCCAAACTGGAGGAGGACGTTGAGCCACCACCGATCAAGGAGCGCAATGTGCTCAAGATCCTGGTGAACGAGCAGGGCCTCGTGCTGGTCGAAGATCAGCCGTCAGCCGTTCAGCTCATTCGGGACGAAGTGAAGAAGCACGTGCTCAACAACGGAGCGGATCCCCGCTACGCTGAAGAGACAGGTAAGGCGCTGGTATCGATCAAGACGGCCCGTCAGACTCCGTATGACGCCTATGTGGGCGTTCTGGATGAAGTCTGGATGGCGTACTTCGAAATGTGGGATGCCGAAGCGCGCGCGCTCGGATACCCGGATTACGACTCGTACGTAACCGCCATCGACGAGCAGGATGCTGAAAACGCCATCCGCGACAAGATCAAAGCCGCTATTTCCATCGCAGAACCGGATGCGGCGTAACGCCGATCCTTCTCTGTAATCGACGCAGAATCCAATGGGTCACTTTCAAAAGAAAGCCGTCACGAAGCAGGATATCCCTACCGCTTCGCTTCCGGACATCATCTTCATGCTGCTGATCTTCTTCATGGTCAGTACGGTGCTCCGCGAGACGACAGTTCAGGTTCGTACCACGCTTCCACAGGCTGAAGCACTGACGAAGATTGATCAGAAACGACTGGTCTCTTACATCTACATGGGCCCTCGCAAGCTCGATGGCAACCGCCTTGGCGATACGAGCGTCCAGATCGACGATGCCCTCGTCGAGGACCTGGTCAATGTCCGCACGATTATGTACCGCAAGCTGGTTGAGCAGCCCAAGTTGATCGTCTCGCTGAAGGTGGATGAGACGTCTGAAATGGGAATCGTGCTTGATGTGCAGCAGGAACTGCGAGAAGCAGGGACGTTGCGTATCAACTACTCGTCACGCCGCGAAATACCCTCCTGATCCGGGTCACGCAGCGGTAGGCAACTGCGTGAATCAATCCCGAAATCGAAAGGGCCCCGCATCCGCGGGGCCCTTTTTTTGTAGACCGCCCGTAGGTTTGGCGTTCTGAAATTCGCGACAGGCGCTCTGACCCTTGTTTTGGGGTATTTCCCCATCGAGTTCCTGATTTGACAGCCTTCGCGCTTCCAAGAACGATCATGATCCAAAGACTTCAAACGGTTTACCTGCTGCTGGCGGTCACATGCCTGGCCATCCTGTTCCTGGCCGAAGGCGCCTGGACCGGTAATGCCTCAGCATCCTATTCCTGGTATGTCCCCGTTTCCATGGGGCTGTTCGGACTGGCAGCCGCTGGCGGCGTGACGTCCATCTTCCTTTACAAGGATCGGGATCGTCAGCGCGGTCTGGTCGTGCTCATGCAGCTGGTCATTCTTGGCGGGCTCCTGCTCAAGGTCGTTGTGACATCCCTGTCTGATGGGTTTGCCTCGATCTCATCGAATGCATCGTTTGAATACTGGGTCGGCTTTGCTGCGCCCGTTATGGCCTATTTGATGTTCTTGATGGCGCGTCGCGGCATTGACAAGGACATCAATTTGATCAAGTCGATGGATCGACTGCGGTAATGTCTGCCGCTGACAGAGCTTCTGAGAAAGGTTCGTTCAAAGCATGGCTGGTTCTCGCGCTCGGTCTGAGCGCCATTTCTACCAGTGTTCTGTTCATCCGCTGGGCGTCTGACGCCCCGGGAGAAACCGTGGCCGTTTGGCGCACTGTCTTCGGCGCCATGCTCCTGCTTCCGGCCGCCTGGTCCAAGGCGCGTCCCGAAATCAAGGACCTGACTTCCAGTGAATGGCTGTTGATTACGATTTCGGGCGTTTTCCTGGGGCTCCACTTCGTGACGTGGATCAATGCACTCTACTTCACCACCGTGGCGTCGGCGTCTGCGCTCGTTGCCTTGAGCCCCCTCTTCCTGGCCATCCTCGGGTTTTTCCTGCTTCAAGAGCGCCTGACAACTCGTGAATCCATTGCGCTGGTCGTCGCCATCCTTGGAGCGGCAGCGTTGGGTTGGGTAGATCGAACGCCTTCCAGTGCGGCAGCTTCGAATCCGGTGTTGGGCAACGGTCTGGCCCTCAGCGCGGCAGGATTTGTGTCCGTGTATCTGCTGGTCGGCCGATTCGTGCGCCAGCGACGGTCGTGGTTGGCCTACGTCGCACCCGTCTATGTGGTCACCGCGCTGACTACCCTGCTGGTTTCGGTTGTTACGGGCTCATCCTTGCTGGGATGGGGTTGGGAGATTTACGCGTTGTGTCTGGGGATGGCCATCGTCCCGCATCTGATTGGACACGGCTCGGTGAACTGGTCGCTCAAATACCTTTCCGCCGCGTCCGTTGGACTGGCCTCATTGGGCGTACCTGTAATCTCGGCCTTCTGGGGCGCACTGGCCTTCGGCGAGATTCCGACATTGCCCGCCCTGGGTGCAATGGCCGTGATCCTGTTGGCATTGGCCCTGTTCATCCATTCGAAGCGGGCCGGCTGATCAAATCAGATCAAGTTCTCGTTTCCGAAAGCCTCTTTCGGCAACTCGGTGAATCGCTTGCGTCCTCGCAAGAAATAGTCAGCGACGACGGTACCTCGATAGGGCAGTGCGATGCGCCGATCTTGATGATCGTCCATCAAGCCTTTCATGCGGTGTGCTGCGGCGTAGGCCCGAATGATGGCCCAGGCATCGCCAGGTTTGCCCGTCAGCAATGATCGCAGGGCCGCTACGCCATCCAGGAGCGAGCGGACAATGAGCACCTTCCACCAGGTCCTGCGAGGCAGATTGCGATAGAGCATCAGCAGATTGTTGCGGAAGTTCAGATACGTCTTGCGCGGATTGGCTGCAGGCAGGCTACCTCCTCCGATGTGAAAGACGACCGATGCGGTCACGCATTCGATTCGATGACCAGCCCGGCGAATGCGCCAGCACAGGTCGATCTCTTCCATGTGCATGAAAAAGTGCTCCTCGAGTCCGCTCAGGTCTTCCCAAACTGACTTCCGGACCGCGAGGCAGGTCCCGGACGCCCAGAAAATGTCCCGTTCGGAGTCGTATTGCCCTGTGTCTTTCTCCAGGGTGTCGAACACGCGCCCGCGTGCGAAGGGGTATCCCCAGCGATCCATGAAGCCTCCAGCTGCCCCCGAATATTCAAAGTGATCGCGCTGATCAAACTGACGCAGTTTCGGTTGGGCGGCGGCAAGTTCAGCCACACGGTCGAATCGCTCGACGATGGGAGATAGCCAACCCGTTGGTACCTCGACGTCATTGTTCAGGAGCACGATCAGTTCACCCCGCGCATGTGGTACGGCGACATTGTTTCCCCGTGCAAATCCCCAGTTTTCAGGGTGCTTGACGATGCGAATGTCAGGAAACGTCTTCTTGACCCATTCAGCACTTCCGTCGGCGGAAGCGTTGTCGGCCAGAATGATCTCGAAACCGTCGAAATCGGTTGCGACCACGCTGGGGAGGCAGCGCTGGAGCAGCTCCAACGCATTCCAGGAAACGATGATGATGGATACGCGGATCGGACTCATCGCTGCAGATTGAAGCTGGTCCGGTGCCAGGAAGTGGGGCCGTGCGTGGCCAGGCCCTGATAGTGTGCCGCTGTCGGATAGCCCATGTTGGTGTCCCATCCGAATCCGGGGTGATCATCGTGAAGCCGCAGCATGAGCGCATCCCGATGGGTCTTTGCCAGGATCGATGCCGCTGCTATCGAGTGGGATCGAGCGTCGCCTTTGATGATCGTGCGGGACGGTACATCCAGCCCCGGAATTTCCGTGTTGCCATCGATCAGGACCTGCTCCGGCTGGGGTGTCAGCCCAGCGACGGCCCGACGCATGGCTTCCATAGCTGCCCAGAGGATGTTCATTTGATCGATCTCTGCTGGAGAACACTCCGCAACGCACCATGCCAGGGATTCTGCCCGGATTTGCTCGGCCAATTCATTTCGCTTGGCAGCGCTCAATGCCTTGCTGTCGGTCACGCCTTCGATGCGGATTCCTGGCTTGAGGATGACCGCTGCAGCTACCACGGGGCCTGCCAGGCAGCCTCTACCAGCTTCGTCCGTGCCCGAAATCCGCTCAATGCCACGTTCCCAGAACGAATTTTCGAACGCCAGATCGCCGGCGGTTGAAGACGGCGATCCGAACAGATCGGGCTGATTGGTAACGTGGTTCACAGACATGGTCAATCCCAATCAGGGGCGGGTTTCCGTGAACTGATCCGGCAGGTCGTTCTCGTAGAGCACCGTGTCCCCGAGCTCGCAATGCTGCGCAATCCACTCTCGCGCTTCAAACAACGTGTAGACGGGATGGATACGGTCGTCGGGAAATCCCGCTTCGATCAATCCTTCACGAATCGGTGTTGTTCGCTTTGGTCCAACGAGCAGGACATCATCGGCTCCGGCGGCAATCTGGGCGCCGAACGCCGTGTTCAGGGCCGCCTCCTGTTCGCCCAGCTCAATCATCCCGGGCGTGACGATGACACGGCGGCCATTCATGGCGGCCAGCACTTCTACAGCGTTGGCGGCGCCGACCGGATTCGAGTTGAATGCATCGTCTATGATGGTGAGGCCTCGTTCTGTGCGCATTGAGAGCCGATGGGGGACCGGTTTCATCCGGTCGGCGCCGCGAACCGCCTGACGCAGCTTCATGCCGGCGGCCAGACCCACACCGATGGCCAGCAAAATGTTGAGCACGTTGTGACGGCCCAACAACGCTGTTTCGACTGACGCGCATTCTCCACTGACCAGGACTACGTCAAAACGGGCTCCGCCGGGGCCATACCGGATGTTCTCCGCCCAGCAATCGCCCTTGCCAGCCGTCGTGCTCACTACGATCAGCTTCAGGCCTTCGGACGCAGAGTGCGCCTCGACCTTTGCTCGAGCACCGTCCAATACCCGATCGTCGTCACCGTTCACTACGGCCGTTCCACCACCAGGCAGACCATCCATCAATGACAGCTTTTCGGCGGCGATTGCCTCGATGGATCCCATCGATTCGAGGTGCGCAACACCAATCGAGGTAATGACGGCGATATCAGGGCGAGCGATATCGACGAGCTCGGCAATGTCCCCGCGATGGCGGATGCCCATCTCGAGCACCAGAAAACGGTGATCATCGGTCAGGTCCTGGTTGATGACCTTGCTGACGCCCATTGGGGTATTGAACGAACCTGGAGTCGCCAACACCGGGAATCGCTGGGTCAACACGTCGCGAACCGCGAATTTGACGGAGGTCTTGCCGTAGGAGCCGGTGATGGCCACGCAGGTCAAGTCTGGCCGCAGAGCCAGGTGTGCACGGGCTTGTCGCTTGAACCCTTCGTGGATGCGGGCTTCAAAGGGCTTCATGATGCGCGATGCCACGCTGACCCAGATGAAGGCCCCGAAATCAACCAACCACCAGGCAGCAAGCCAGACCAAAATGCCTTGGAGGGTACTGGCCTGGAGACCGACAATAGCGGCAACAACCAGGATGACCACACCGAACAAAGTTGCCACGACGGTCAGTCGCTTCATGCGCGGGGTCCAGACCGGCGGCTTTTTCGTGCGATCCCGGCGATAGCGCCTGGAGGAGGCAAAGGCCACAGCCCACGAGAGGGAGAGCCAGACGATCGCATGGGGGAGTGCGCTTCCAACGAAGGCGAATAACGCTAAAAGCGCGAGGCCTATCACATGGGACGCCCGCATCTTCAGGTCGAAAACGGGGCCCCTGAGCGAAGCGCCGAAGGCAGCGCGTTTGTATCCCGAGAGCTGCATGCGGTGCAGGAAGAATCGCATGCGTCGTCCGGCGCGCCAAGCGGCGAATCCTGTAGCCAAGACGGATGCTATGATGGCAAACGAGCTCATGCGCTTGCCAGGCTTCGGATAGCGTTGGTCACGGTGCCCGCTTGATCCAGCTGCGCATAGTGTCCGGCATCCGGAATGGTATGCAGGCCGCCATCCTTCAAACCATCCACCAAGCGGGTAACCTGGTCGTGGGTGATCGCGACATCATTCTCGCCCCTTATGACGAGTACCGGGACATGGATGTCGGCCAAGAGTGGTTCGACATAGTGATTAACCGTCTGGACGAACGTCTCTCGCATGGATCCTTCAAGCGCTCGGTAATCGGAAGAACCGAGAAGGCGCCACACCAATGAATGACGCACCCAGTCCAGACCGAAGTCTCGCATGCGCGTTGGAAGCACCAGAAAAGGAGCTTTGAGAATGCGCGCTGTCCATGACTTGAGGTGATACTTCAGACTGCGCTTGCGCCGGATCCCTGAAGGCGCAATCAGAGCCAGGTATTGCAATCCTTCCGGATTGTCAGCTGCCCATGTCAGAGCGGCCCGGCCGCCGTTGGAATGGCCCACGATTCCGTATGTCTTCCATCCCAGGAGATTCAGCACACCACGAATGACATCGAGGTGACCTGGCATTCCGTATCCGGTTGATGGTACAGGAGAGGCCCCATGGCCTGGGAAATCGATGGCGGCCATCCGGAACGTGTCTGAAAGACCGGTCAGGATAGGTCGCATGAGTTCAGTCGAAGCCCCCCATCCGTGAAGGACCAGAAGTCGGGGTCCTTCAGGTGGGCCTGCCACCTCCATGTGCACGCGCATCACAGATCCCTCGATCTCCAGTTCGACCATTTCCCCTGCATCAGAATCCGGATTTTGCTGGAGCCTCATGGGGTATTCGTTGTCGACAGCGCCGATTGCGGCTATATTAGGGGGTCAGGTGTCGCGCAGACGCTGATTTCTCGTGCGTCATTATGCATTGGAGCCTTCATAAAGGCGTTCACGTGCAGAGACACCTCATGCAAACGGAAGCGACCGCAGGACTCGGGTGAAAAACCAGAGCCGGGCGCACCGAGCAGCCGGATGGTGGGCTGCGCATCGTTCCACCGCCGGGTGAACTGGCGGGAAAGATAGTGATCGTGGCCGTCTTATCCCCCTGACCCGATTGCAGGCTCATCACCTGCGTTACCTCGAAATACCGGATAGAGTATGTCCAATCAGGACTCGAACAATTCCTCCAACCGCGGATCCAACAACCGTTCGCGCGGACAGGGGGGCAACCGCTCCCAGAACAATTCCAACCGGAGTTCCGGAAATCGCTCCCGGGGCGGGAAAGGTGGTGAGCGCTCCCAGAGTCGTTCTCAGAACCGATCACGGAATCGATCCCGCAATCGTTCACGCCAGAATCGGGGAGGCGGAGGCGGCGCTACGAAGCCGTTTGAGGGCATCCTGGAGATGATCGGGGACAAGAAGTTCGGGTTCGTTCGGGAGTTGCGGCATGATCTGCCCAAAGGCGAGGCAGACCCTTTCGTGTCGCCAGCGCTGATCAAGAGGCATAAGCTGCGTGACGGCGTAGTGTTCGATGGTGAACTGAAGCAGGGCCGTAAAGGCGACTGGCAGGTCAGCAAGGTCAACACCATCATGGGTCTCGAACCCGAGCAATGGGGCAAGACCAAGGACTTCGACAAAGGACATATCGTCTATCCCGATGAGAAGCTGAACATGGTCACGTCGCCGTCGAATTTCACGACGCGCATCGTGGACCTGGCAGCGCCCATCGGAAAAGGCCAGCGCGCGCTGATCGTCGCGCCTCCCCGCACGGGAAAAACCTATCTGCTCAAAGAGATTGCTGCGGCCATCACCGAGAATCACCCGGAAGTGGCTCTGGTTGCTTTGCTTGTGGATGAGCGGCCGGAAGAGGTCACCGATTTCAAGCGAACAACAAGCGCCACCCTTTTCGCCTCATCGAATGATCGGGGAGAAGACAATCACGTACGCGTTTCCCAGCTTTCACTTGAGTATGCCAAGCGATTGGTTGAAATGGGCAAGGACGTAGTCATGCTGCTCGACTCCTTGACGCGCCTGGGACGCAACTTCAACCTGTATCAGCAGGGAAGTGGTCGCACGCTATCAGGTGGTCTGGACGCCCGCGCTATGAACATCCCACGCAAGATCTTCGGTGCTGCGCGCAATATTGAAGGTGGAGGATCGCTGACGCTGATTGCTACCGCACTGGTTGATACGGGCAGCCGCATGGACGAGGTCATCTTTGAGGAATTTAAGGGCACGGGCAATGCCGAAATCGTGCTGGATCGCGAATTGGCCGACAAGCGCATCTATCCAGCGATCAACATCAGGAAAAGTGGTACCCGAAACGAAGAATTGCTGATTGATCGCGACCTGATCGATCAGCACCATCGACTCTTCCGGGCACTCAATAGCCGTTCGCCCTTGGATGCCATGACCGCGCTCCTTCGACACATGCAGCAGAGCCCTTCGAACGATCAATTGCTCAACGACCTGGTCCCGAGCCGATAGATTCCCGGTTGCGCGTTCGGTTTTCCTGGGTCCATATAGTGACCAACAGGGAATCAGCGCGGAGAGGACATGCAGCGAGAGAAGGAGGGATGGCCGAGGGAGAGGCTGTTCCAACATGGGCCGGAAGTGCTCAGCAACGCCGAATTATTGGCGCTGATTCTGGGTACAGGAGCGAGAGAGCGCAGCAGTCTGGATATCGCGGATCGGCTGATGGCAGGCGTGCCCTCATTGCGTGATCTGGCTGCACAAGGTGTTCGCGATTTTTTGCGCGCCGAAGGTGTTGGTCCTGGCAAAGCATCCCGGCTGGCAGCTGCATTCGAATTGGGTCGGCGCCTCCCGCGGA
>JANQQV010000022.1 GCA_028284865.1 Rhodothermales bacterium
AAGCGTTTCATGGTATCGAGTAGGGTAGAGGTTGGTTTGTCGTGACGGGCATCCCGTCGTTTGTTGGTTGCCCACTCTCTTGCAAGCCACGCGCCAAAACGTTGGCACGCCCCCCAAAACCCTCCAAACGGCCCGCAATCAACGATCACGCATCCATGCCAACACGAAAAGTGTTTCGGCAGCGAAACACAGGTGGTGTGGCGACGGATCGAAACTGGCGGTCCAGCGCTGATCAAAAGCAGAGTGTAATCCGATCGCGGAGCGATTGTGCATAACTGTTCTGTGAAGCCGGACGAAGAGCCTTTTCTACCCGCTCGCCAACACGTATTCTCCGTACCCCACCGAAGCCACGTCCTCCTCTCGCGTGGTGGTCTAAGAACGTCTTTCTTCGCTCAAACCCGAGTCGCGTTTTCGCACGGCTACTGTCACGTATTGGTCTTCTGCTGATTCTGGCGCTCGCTCTGAGTAGTCAGCGCGCCGACGTGCGGGCCCAAGCCCTGTATGAAGAGGCGGTCGTGGATATCGGAAATGTGGGTGTGACGGTTACGAATGCCGGGTTCTTCGGGAAGGCGAATGTCCGCAACAACCCGACCGGTCCGCCTTCATTCGAGTTTCCACTCAACTCCGGTATCGAGCACCTTTTTGAGTCGGGATTGTGGATTGGTGCCATCCGCTCCGACGGAGTTGTTACGGTTCGCACAACAGCCATTACGGCAGGGGGTGGGTATTCGCCTGGATCAGCGGGGTACGAAACCGCACAGGCCTCTTCGATCTTCAGTCGCTCGTCATTACCGACTTCGGACGCTTTCACTCGACAGGCAGTAAGTCACCTGGACTTGGTATCAGCATTCGAAGACACCTCTGCGGTGTTGCCGGGCACGTCCTTGCAGATGCCCGATCCGGGTGGACGCCTTGGCATGACAGTCGATGTCTCTTCCTACGCGTGGAATTTCCCGTTCACCGAGTCGTTTGTCATCCTAAACTTCGACATCGTGAACATCTCGCCGGCGGCCTGGGATAGCGTGTATGTGGGCATGTTCCACGACCTGGTTGTTCGCAACATCAATACGACGACCGATACGGGCGGCAACTTCTTCAACAAAGGTGGGCTCGGCTACATCGACAGCCTGACCACGTCCTACGCCTTCAATGCGGGCGGTACGGAAGAGACCCTCAATACTTATGGCTCCATCGCCATCCTCGGTGCGGAATGGCGGGATCCGTCGACAGGCCAGAAGCGATTCTTTCACCCGGCCGTCGCTGACGACTACATAGCCGATGGGCTGACTCCGCCGACGATCAACCCGCGCTGGTGGCTATTTGGTGGCGGAACGGATGATTTCAGCCGGCCGGCAACGGATGAAGAGCGGTATCGTCGCATGGCAACGCCGTTTCCCAACCCGGCCCAATTCGCGACAGATGCCGAGTACCAGACTGAGCGCGATGCCTGGTATGAGCGCCTTCGCACGGATGGTACCCGCTCCGTGGGTAACTGGATCGGCCTGACCCCGATGGGTCCGTTCCCCTCCGTAGCCCCCGGAGACACGCTGCAAGTCACGTTTGCACTGGTTGCTGCCCAGAAGCCCGAAGAATTCCAGGGTCAGGCAGGCAAGCCGGTTGATACGGCAGAAGCGCAGTCTCTCCTGGCAAACAACATTGGATGGGCACGTCGGACCTACGCCGGAGAGGACAACAACTTCAATGGTCAACTCGACCCGGGCGAGGATGTCAACGGAAATGGCGTCATGGATCGCTATCTCATTCCTGAGCCGCCAGCTGCACCTGGCGTGCGCGTGGAGTTCGAGCGGGACTCTGACGGGGAATCTGTAGTGGCGCTCTATTGGGACCGGGCTTCAGAACGCTCACGCGATCCCGTGACCGGAGAGCAGGATTTCGAAGGGTACCGCGTTTACCGGAGCAATCCGGGTGACGATCGATCGGGCAACATTCTTGACGCAGCCACCCTCATCGCTCAATACGACCGGGTCGGCAACCGCACCGGTTTCAACAACGGGTTTGCAGAGGTGGAGCTGAACCAGGCCCGTTTCTTCGACGCGGACACAACGGCCTACTGGTACCGTTTTGAGGCGCCCGATTTGAAGCGCGGATGGCAGTATCTCTTTACGGTCACGGCCATTGACGAAGGGGATCCCGATGCTGGTCTCGAGTCATTCGAGTCGTCGCGCGTGCAGAATGCCGTCCGGGTTTTCCCAGGAACGCCGGCAGTCGAAGAAGGCAGCCTTGAAGTGGGCGTCTACCCCAACCCGTATCGCGTTAACGCGGCGTGGGATGGAGGGACCTCCCGGACACGCAAATTGAATTTCTACAACCTCCCGAATCGTGCTGAAATCCGGGTTTACACGCTTGCGGGAGAGATCGTAAAAGAACTCGACCACGAGTCAGAAAGCTATCGCGGCGATACCCGCTGGTACGACGACTTCAGTGCCGACAACCGCATCCAGTCAGGAGGAGAACACTCCTGGGATCTGCTGTCGGAGAACGGCTTGAGCCTGGCCGGTGGACTGTATCTGTTCACTGTCCGGGACAAGGATTCCGGTCGCGTTCAGCGAGGCAAATTCGTCATCATCAAATAATCACCATCACCACCAACCCACCGAGGACAACATGCTACGCACTGTTACCGCATTGCTTGCGCTCGTTTTCGTGTTTGCAGGAACGGCTACTGCTCAGCAGACCGTGACCGTCAAGCAGATCAACGAGATTCCGCAGGCCCAGATTGATCAATTGAATACGCTAGGCGACAACGTATCCGCCGGCGACTATCAGAGCTGTGGAAGCCTGATCTACAACGCCCTTTGTGGCGAACTGGTCAAGATCACCGTTGTGGTCATGTCCGACCCGCTGAACTCAGGTCTTTCCAGCGTCAACTCGGAAGGTCGTCCGAGCCGCGTCCACCTCTTCGTTCGTGACGTTGCAGCTGACACGGAAGGTGCTGAAGGTATGGGCCTTCAAATCGTTGATGGTGGTAACCTTGGTTACGACGGTCTCGTTGTTGGAGACGTTGTGGAAATCACTGGAAACGTCGCTCCGTTCAACTCGACCATGCAGGTCTCACCAACGGAAGCTCCGGTTGTAATCGGCTCTCGCGATCCTGCCACGGACGCGATCTTCAATCCGGTTGTTGTAAACACAGCCGACCTGAACGCTGACGCTGGCGCTGATGGCGCCATTCGCGTCAACTGGGATAACCTCAGCTCGCTGCGTAACCAGTACGTTCGCTTCGAAGGTGCTTCTGCAGTCACGCGTACGCTTGGCGCGCGCGTTGACTGGAACTGGTCCTCGGACAATGGCGCCACTTCGGTATCCATGTACGACACCTCCCTGCGCTACCGCAACGACCGCAACGACTACCCATCGAACTTCAACGCTCGTACGGATGACTACACGCCGCCAACACCTGGCGCTACGGTCAACGTACAGGGTTTTGTGACCTTCAACGGTGGCGGATCTTCTGATCCTTTCGGTCTGGGTGTACCTAATGGTGCGGTTCTGGCCGTCAACCCGATGGAAGACGCTGACGTAGCCGTAACAGCTTCTCCGCCGGCAGTGAACAACATCACTGTTACGGGCGGCATTCCTTCTTCGCAGACTCCGGTTGTCATCACGGCAACGATCGAAGCCGATCCGGCACGTACCCTCACCGGTGCAAACCTGATCTTCACCACGACCTCCAACGCAACGGAAACGACGGTTGCAGGCTCAGCTGGTGCTGACAATGTGTACTCGTTTGAGATCGCTTCGGGTCTTGCTGATGGCGATTTCGCGTCCTACCGCATTGAAGCGACGGATGACACGGGAGCCACGACGGTGTCCAACACGGGTTCGTTCCGCGTCCTGGACAACGGCGTTACGACGATTGCTCACATTCAGCAGACCGCTGACGGTCAGCCTGGTGACTCACCATTCGTCGGCCAGACGATCGATATGAACATCACGGCTACTGTTACTCTGAGTGCTGAAACGGGTCTCCTTGCCCTGCAGGATGCATCGACTCCATGGTCGGGTATCGTTCTCGAAAGTGTAAGTGGTGGCAGCAATGAGCCTGCAGGTCTGACCGATCTTCGTCCTGGCGACGTCATCAATGTGACGAGCGCCCGCATCGAAGAAGACTTCGGTCTGACCAAGTTGGACGAAGACAACATGGCATTCACCGTGGTTTCGACCGGTGGTACGCCACTCGATCCAATTGTGGTCTCGACTGACGTCCTGGCTGACCGCGCCATTGCTGAAGCGCACGAAGGTATGTTCCTGCGTGTCGAGAACGGAGTTGTCACGGCAACGAACGCCGATGCCCCAAGCGGCCCGTTTGGTGAGTTTGCGCTGAACAGCGATGGCGATTCCGGAAACGGCCTTCGTGTGGACGATGCTTCCGGCCTCCTGTCATACACCAGCAACGATCCGGGTACGGTCTACAGCGTTGGCGAGCGCCTCGCATTCGTACAGGGCATCCTCTGGTACACGTTCAGCAACTTCAAGCTCGTGCCGCAGTCGGCTGATGATATCGGTTCGGTGACGAATACGGATACCGAGTTCACGGAGCTGCCTGGCGCATTTGAACTGCACCAGAACTACCCGAACCCGTTCAACCCGAGCACAGAGATCCGCTTTGATCTCGCGGGTACGGCCAACGTTTCCCTCGCTGTCTACGACATGCTGGGCCGTCAGGTCACCACGCTCGTCAATGGTCAGATGCCAGCTGGAAGCCACGCGGTTTCCTTCGACGCTTCGCAGCTGACCAGCGGTGTCTACATGTATCGCCTCTCGAACGGTGTCGATACGCAGACCCGTACGATGCTGCTCATGAAGTAGTCCTCCTAACGGAGAACCACGCTTGCCGGAAGGCGGGCGGGCGCGGCCAGCCGCGCCCGCCCGCACAACCGGTTCGCAAACCAACCCTGCTGAATACCTGATTTCGCTGTTCTGACTTATAACAGCACTGACTTATAACTGTACTGACTTGAAACCGGTGCGCCTCATAGCTGGCTGGATCCTGATGGTCCTCGTTCTCGCATCCTGCGATTCGAGTATCTCAGGGAATCCGAATGCCAATCAGCCGCCCGACACGCAATTGAGTGTCCGGGACGAGTCGCTGCTGGACAACCTCGGCGACGACGAGCGACTGGTCAGTACCGTGCGCATCACCTGGAGTGGTGACGATCCGGATGGCTTCGTCAAGGGATACGAAGTCCGATTCTTTGACCAGACCCTGGGAGAGGGTGGTCAGGACTGGTCCTTCACCACGACCACCGATTCGCTCTTCCTCCTTCCCATTCGTCAGGGCGAACGTATCTCTGACGTCGTATTCGAAGTGCGCGCCATCGATGAACAGGATCTGGCCGATCCCACTCCGGCACGCACCGTCTACCCCATTCAAAATTCTCCCCCGGATATCCGGATCAGTCCGTTTGATCTACCGCCGGATACCACATTCAATGTCATGACCATCGGCTGGGTCGCCGAAGACCCCGATGGCAACACGAACCTGGCGCGTATCGACGTCAGCTTCAACGATTCGCTCAACTTCGTGGCCTTGCCACCAGAAGTCAGTCTGGCAACCTTCGTGCTTCCTGAGACCGAGCCAGGCGCTACCGGTCAGGTGGTGGACGCCGAGGTCTTCGCTGGCCGTGGATTCGAGTCCACGGGTATAACGGTGCCTGGTGTTCGCGTCGGCGACATGAACACGCTGTACGTGCGCGCGGCCGACCAGACGGACACGACGTCTGTCCGCGTCGAGTATTCCTGGTTCGTCAAAGGCAAGACGAGCAACATCCTGTATGTCAATGATTTCCGCCGGGCCACCCATCCGACGGTGACTTCGTATCACTTGGATCTTCTGCGCGAGCACTTGCCCGCAGGTACGCCAGTGGACATCTGGGATATCACCACGCCGTTCACCACGGGCAGCTCGGGTAACTTCCCGCG